>JBDHWG010000025.1:0-76097 GCA_039810085.1 Anaerolineae bacterium | reverse complement strand
CGCTGGGTGTCGGCCATGAGGGGGCGGAAGGTGGTGATGTCGGCCGTGTCGAAGGTCTGGGTACGCTCGGCCAGGACGACCTCGGCGATGGGGGTCGTGTCAGGGGCGACGACACGGGTGGCGACGACACCCGAGGCGTAGCCCCAGTAGAGTTCGGCATCGCCGACCTGCTGCGAGGCAGGCTGGGGGTTGGTCGTGGGCGTGGGCGGGGTGTCGGCCTCAGGCGAGCGGTTGGCGCGGGACTTGACGCCGAGCTTGCAGTCGGGGTCACCCTTGAGGCGGCGGCTCTTGTCGTAGCGATCCTTGACGAAAGCCTTGGGGTTGTTCTCCTGGACCCAAGCCAGGATGTGCTTGGTGTCGCCAGCGACGATGTGGCCGAAAGCGGCGCGCTCGTCGGGCGGCAGCGCGTCGGCGATGCGGGACACGGTGGCGTCCAGAAGGAACTGGAGGCTGTCGTTGGGCAACGCGCGCAGAACGCGGCCGAGGTGCTTGCGGGAAGGCAGGGGCTTGGTCGGGGTGAAGCCGAGCAGGCAGGCCAGGGCGGGATGCTCGACGAGGTAGGCGCGCAGGTTGGAGAAGTAGCGGTGCTGCTGGTCGAGCTTGACGAGGAAGGCGGCGACGTAGGCGGCGCGGGGGTGGTCGGGGGTTGGGCCAGACCAGGCGCGATGAGGGTCACGTTCGGGGAAGTGCGCCCAGTCGAGGTCGTGGAGGAGGCGGTAGTACTTCAGGGCGACGGGGCAGGCGCGAATGGCGGCGGGGAGATCGGCCTCGGCGAGGGTCAACGGGAGCGACGGCGAGGGGACGACGGCGAGGGGGGGCAGAGTGTGGCGAACCGCCTGGGAGAGCCACTTGCCAACGGGACGCAGAAGGGCTAACATTGGGACGGTCTCCTTTCTGGCGGTCGTGGGGGATGGTGTCATAACACCTATTCTACCGCCGAAGGAGACCCTCTGCTGGACGGGGCGATTGGCTCGCATCTTATGTTTCGTGCCAACTCCGCCGACTGAGGCGCGGCCTGTCCGCCCTTGGGGGCCACGATCTGGCCCCAATCTTATGTTCCGTCCACCCCTCCTGAGAGGGATTGAAACTCCAACACCCAGTCCGCGTGGTCAGGGTTGCAGGGTAGTGGGCTACCCCGCCTCAGCCGGCGGGCCGTTGAACCCTGCCGTGCGAAGAGCGCCCAAAAGCTACTCGTCGGAGAAGAACTCTCAGCCCCTTGTCGCTCTCATTTCCACCTGGCTCAGGTCGAGCTATTCGAGGGTATAATCTTGCCCTTCCCAGATCCACCCTCAACGTTTGAGAAGCTCTCGGTGGGAAAGAACCCTTTAGCGGGAGCTACTGATAACCGGCCAGTCGCGGGGGCGGGTGGGGCCAACGGCCCAGCCAATCGGCGGCGGGTTGTGAGGCATCAGGGCAATGAGACGGCCATTGTGCCAGGCGGCGGCGCGGGAGCGCAGCATCTCGGCCAGAAATGTCGCAACGAAATCCTCCGGCGTGACCTCGAAGACGTGGCGCGTGTAGTCCTGGTACCACAGACAGCCGAGCAGATACGGCGCAACGTCTGCCTCGGCCATCCCTTGCCGCAGCATCAACTGGTAAGCGAAAATCCTTTTACACCCATGCCAGGCCATCTTCTCCGGCGCGCTGAGCCAGCCCTCGTAGCGGCGGCGGGCGTCGTCGATGGCCCGCAGCGGGTGCGTCAGCGCCGCGCCGTGGCCGGAGCACGCCCAGCGGGGCCGCAGCGCCGCCAGCCGGTCGAGCGTGTCCAGCCCGCGCTGTAGCGCCCCCGCTCCCTCGCGCATCGTGTTGATCCAGCCCACATCGTCGCCGTGAACGGCGTCACCCAGGAGCAGCACGCGCTCTTCGCGGTGGTAGAGGGAGATGTGGCCCAGGGTGTGGCCCGGCGTGTGAACCACCTCGAGGGTGACGCGCCCCGTGTCGAGCGTGTCACCCTCGGCGAGTGAGCGCGTGATAGTGTACGGCTGCACCGGCTGATCGTGCCACTCCGCCCCGCACGCGTCCCGGTCCCGCGTGTTGACCATCGCCGCCTCCCAGTGGTGCGTCGCAATGGGCAGATTGTAGCGCGTCTGCAAGCCCCAGTTGCCGCCGACGTGGTCGCTGTGGTAGTGGGTGTTGACGATGAGCGCCAGACTCTCCGGCGGAACGCCCACGCCCCGCAGCAGCGCCTCGGTCTCGGCCAGGTCGCTGCCGAAGCCCGTATCGACCAGGATTGGGCGAGGACCGTGAACCAGCGCCATATTGGCGCTGGGGAAGGTGCGTTGGAAGAAGGTCAGCCAGGCGGGACAGGACATGGGACGACCTTACCAGGCGTGCGCTTCGTGCAGCTTGTGGATGTAGTGGTCGAGCATCTTGGGCCACCACGGCCAGTCGTGGGCCACGTCGTAGCCCCACAGGTCGAGCCAGTGGTTGACGCCCTTGTCGTTGAGCATGTTGGACAGGTGAACCGTGCGGCCCGGCTCCTCGTACGGCCCCTGGCCGGAGCACAGGATGATGGCGCGCTGGCGCATGCGCGACAGGTGCCAGTCGTCGTGGAGGTTGGGCAGGTAGCTGGCGGGGTTGTTGAAGTAAAGGTTGTCGTCGAAGTGGCCGTCCAGGTAGTAGGCAATGTCGTACGTGCCGCTGATGGCGATGAGGCCGCGGAACAGGTCAGGGTGCTTGAGGAAGGTGTTCGCCGCCGAGTACGCCCCGATGCTGATGCCGGCGATGACGGGCTGAATCCACGGGTCGCCGGTGTTGATGCGAATCCAGGGCAACACCTCGGACACGATGTAGTCGTCGTACGCCGCGAGGAGCGCCGTGCGCTGCCAGCCCGGCATGCCGTGGTCGAACAGCGCCCACTTCGTGATATTGTTGATGCAGAAGATGCGCACGCGCCCGTTGTCGATGTGATGGCCGAGGTCCCCGATGAGGTGGTATCGCTCGTACTCCAGGTAATCGGCGGTGGCGGTGGGGAGCATGAGTAGGGCCGGACCGGCGTGGCCGTAGGCGACGATGGGCATGTCGATGCCGATGCGTGTGCTGTACCACTGCGCCTCGCTGCGATGCATGGGTGTTCTCCTTAAAGCGGGATGGGGTGTGAGATTTGCGGCATAACCTTGCAACCACAGTAACTATTGCGCGGCAGCCGCGTTATAGATATTGACTTGGGGGTTAGGCGACAGAGCCAAACCGGCTATAATTATAGCACGGGCGCTCTAAGCGTGACCTATCCGACTGCGTGCAACCGCCGCCGCACGCCTACATGATTCGATACCTGGAACCAGGCGACGGGAGCCGCATGACTTTCAGCCCGCTACGGTTTGTCCACATTGCTGTGCTTGCCGCTGTGCTCGTGTCTCTGTTTGCTGTGCCAGCAGCGCGCGCCGATTCTCCCCCCACCAAGCTCGGCATCGGTCTCTACCTGGAGAGCTACGCCGCGCGGGACGCCATCTTCCAGATGCATCCCGCCGTCGTGCTCATGCAGGACCCGTCGCTGAAGCTGCCCCACGAGATCAAAGAAAAGCTGCCCAAGACCCTGATTATCGGGCGCTACTCCGTCGAAGACACCGTGACGCCCGAAGGCGCGATCCGCTATGCCGACGCCATCGACGCCAAGTTCGGCTCGCTCAAGGGCGCGATTACGGCGTGGACGTTCTACAATGAGCCGGGCGTTCAGAAGCCGGGCGAGGCAGCGGCGTTCGACCAGGCCCAGGCGGCGTTCGCTCAACGGATGCACACCCACGGCTGGCGCGTCGTTGGCTTCGACTTCGGCGTCGGCGTCCTGGAGCCGGGCGACTACCCACGTCTCTTCCCGCGTAGCCTACCCCTGGTGGACTACATCGGCGTTCACGCCTACGGCTCGGAGAAAGACTTCTTCATGAGCGGCCCCGACCGCGACTACTACGCCCTGCGCTACCGCAAGATTCGCGCGGCGACCCTCGCGGCGGGCTTCGACAAGCCGTTCGTCCTGACCGAGACCGGCACGTGGAGCGGGTGGAAGGGCAAGGCCGGCGTCAGCGACGTGGTGCAGGACTATATGTGGCTGGAGCGGGAGATCGAGAAGGACGACTATGTCATCGGCCAGGTGCCGTTCTTGCTTGACGGCTTCGCCTGGGACGGTTTCCGCCTGCTCGATACCGAGGCGGTTGACCTGTTCAGCGCCACAAACCAGGACCGCGCGCCGGCGAATTACGCCACGCGCACGCCGACGCCTACGCCCACTGGGACGAGCACGCCGGCTGCCGCGACGGCCACGCCCACACCCGGCGTCCTGGACATCCTCGTGCGCATCCCCTCGTTGGAGGAGGCGCGGCAGCATATCCCCGTGCTCCAGGCGCTCATGCGTCTACCGCCGGAGATGCGCGCCGCCGCCAGCAAGCAGGTGGCCGACCAGCTCGGCATCAGCCAGGTCACGCTTTACCAGTGGCTCAGCTGGCTGGAGGTGAATGGCGAGCTGGGCGACCTGACACCGGCGACGCCGACACCCGCGACGCCCCCTGCGCCCGACGCGACGCGCGTCGAGCACCGCGTGTTCTTGCCGCTGGTGGCGCAGGACGTTGCCCCGCCGACGCCGCGCCCGTCGCCCACGGCCACCCCCGCGCCGACGCTGTCGAGCGCAGCCGCGCCGTCCGTGACGCCGCTCCCGACAACGACCGCGACGCGAGAGCCTGAGCCAGCCCACCGCAACGGGCCGCAATAAAATAAGATGAAAAGGCGGTAGAGACGCGCCATGGCGCGTCTCTACTATACCGCGTCGGCGTACTGCTGGATGAGGGCGGCCTTTTCGAGTCGCCCCATGCGGCGGTAGGCATCGGCCTCGTACGCCAGCGGCAGGACGCGCAGGCGCATCCCATCGACCTCAATTGTCTGCGCCAGGCTCGCCAGGTCGGGCGGCGGGTCCCAGCCATCGCCGCTGCGCTTTTGGATGTCGCCGATCACCTCGACCTGCACCCCCGCCATCTCTAGCTTGCCCAAGTACGAGCGCCCCCACGCGCGCTCCACGAGGGCCACCGGCTGGGTCACGTGGTCGGCGAGGCGGCGCGCAATCTCGTCAGCGCCCGCCGCGTCGGTCTGGATGTCCACGTCGTTCGGCTCCAGCGGCACGCCCTGGAGCGCCAGCCCCACACTCCCCGTGATGACCCAGAACACGTCCGGCAGCGCCGCGTCGAGTTGACGCAGAATAGCGTAGATTTCAGGTCGCATCGAATCTCCTTGGGTCGAAGTGACGAGGTGACGAAGTGACGGGGTAAGGCTGTCATTGCGAGCGAACGCGAAGCAATCCCCCGCCCTTGCGACAGACGGTCTAGGCGACGAGCGTGCCGCAATCACCCGCCGTGAGATTGCTTCGTCGTGCCTCCTCGCAATGACCCTACGACTTGTCATTGCGAGCGTGAGCGAAGCAATCCCCCGCCCTTGCGACAGACGGTCTAGGCGACGAGCGTGCCGTAATCACCCGCCGGGGGATTGCTTCGTCGTGCCTCCTGCTCATGAAGTTTACGCTCGCTGTCAACGGATGGAAAAACGAATAAACGGATTGTTTCGCCTCATGGAAGAACGCTGGCTATCCGTCAGTATCCGTTTATCCGTTTCCATCCGTTGACAGTAGGGCGAAGGCCACAAGTTCATAGACCCGCCCCCAATATTCTACCGGCGGCAGCGACGTGCGTTACCTTCATCCCCTTCCCGTGTCTTCCGTGCCTTCCGGAGTCTCTCTCTTAGGCCCTCTCGCTCACGCCGCACCAGTCCAGGGCTGTCGCAATCAGGACTTCGGTCGTTTGGAGCACCGAGGCCGCGTCCACCCACTCGTGGATGCTGTGCAGGCCCGCGCCCGCGCAGCCGAAGAGCACCGTGGGGATGCCCGCCGCCTGGAGCAGCGCCGCGTCCGTCCAGAATGTCTGCCCGATAACCTGCGGCGGCCGGCCCAGCACGCCCTCGGCGGCCGCCGCGACGCTGCGCGCAATCGGCTCGTCGGCGGCCGTATCAAACGGCTCGCGGCTGAACAGGAAGCGCGCCTGGGCCTGGAACGCCGAGTTCGTTGTGGCCAGCCGCGCCAGCAGCGCGTCCATCTCCGCCATCACGCTCGCCGGCGTCTCGCCCGCCACCGTCCGCCGCTCGATCTTGAGAATACACTGATCCGGGTAGACGCTCAGTTCCCGCCCGCCCTGGATGATGGAGGCGTGAACGGACGGCGGCGTGACCAGGGGCGGGTGCGGGCGCTGGGCCAGCTCCTGGGCGTAGGCTTCCAGGGCGACGAGGACGCGGCCCATGTGGGCGATGGCGTCGATGCCCTCGTTGGGGCGGCTGCCGTGGGCGGCGCGGCCCCGCGTCTCGATCTCGATCCACATGAAGCCGCGATGCGCCAGGCACAGGTCCAGGTCGGTCGGTTCGGTCACGATGGCGGCGTCGGCGGTGTAGGCGCGGGCGATAGCCTCGGTGCCGGCCGAGGCGTACTCCTCGTCGGCGACACACGTGATAATCAGGTCGCCCTTGAGCCGGATGCCTGCGCGGGCGATGGCCTTGGCCGTCCAGAGCATGGCGGCGATGCTGCCCTTCATGTCCACGCTACCGCGCCCGATGATGTGGCCGTCCTCGCGCCGGGCCGTGAACGGCTCCGGCATCCCCTCGACGCCGACGGTGTCCATGTGGCCGTTGAGCATCAGCGCCCGCCCGCCGCCCGTCCCCGGCAGAATGCCGATGGCGTTGGGGCGGCCCGGCGCGGCCTCCTGGAGTTCGACGCGCAGGCCGGCCGCGCGCATGAAGGTGGCGCAATACTCAGCGATTTGCGCTTCGCCCATCGCGCCGGGCATGAGGTCGGGGTTGATGGATGGAATGGCGATCAGGTCGGACAGCGTGGCGAGGACTTCATCGGACGTAACCTTGATGTCAGGGCGCATCGAGCCTCCGTGTGCGTTGTTGCTGGGGGATATTATGACCGAGGACGATGATAGCCGCAAGCAGGCGCGGTTAGGACCGATTCTTGCGCATAGGAACCTAAATTCACACAATTAAGGGAACCCCTAAGCCGCAATAGCAGAGTTCGGTTACGAAAGAGGCCATGTCTAGTCTACCCCCTTCTCAAGACACGGCGAACCGGCGCACCCGCTTCGCCGCCTTCCAATCCCGCGACTTCCGGCTCCTGTGGATCGGCGTGTTCATCTCCGGCATCGGCACGCAGATGCAATTCGTCGCCATCAACTACCAGGTCTATGACATGAGCCAGTCGCCCGTCGCCCTGGGCGCGGTCGGCCTGTTCCGCGTCATCCCCATCATCGCCTTCTCCCTGTTCGCGGGCCTGGTCGCGGACGCCGTGGACCGGCGGCGGCTCCTGTTCGTGACCCAGATTTTCATGATGGCTGTGGCTGCGGCGCTGGCGTTCCTGACGGCGACCGGCGCTGTTACCGTGTGGATGGTCTACCTGCTGACCATGCTGGGCGCGGCGGCAGTCGCGTTCGACAACCCGGCCCGCCAGTCGCTCATCCCCAACCTCGTTCCGCGCGAGCACTTCGCCAACGCCGCCAGCCTGAACACCATCGCCTGGCAGGGCGCGAACATCATCGGCCCGGCCGCCGCCGGCCTCATTATCGGGCGGCTGGGCCTGGCGACGGTCTACTGGATCAACGCGGCGTCGTTCGTCGCCGTGCTCGTCGCGCTTCTGCTCATGCGGACGCGCGTGCCGGCCGGCGGCGCCCAGACCGTCAGCTTCGGCGCGCTCAAGGAAGGGCTGCGCTTCGTCTTCAGCACGCCCATCATCCGCTCGACCATGTTCCTCGACTTCGTCGCCACGTTCTTCGGCGCGGCGCAGCAGCTTTTGCCCATCTTTGCCCAGGCGTTGGGCGTCGGGGCCGAGGGGTTGGGCATCCTCTACTCGGCGACGGCCATCGGCGCGGTCGTGGCGAGCGTGGTCATCTCGTTCATCCACCAACTGCGGCGGCAGGGACCGCTGCTCCTGGTATCCGTCGGTATCTACGGCCTGGCGACGATTGTGTATGGCCTGTCGCGCAACTTCTGGCTAACGTTCGCGGCGCTCGCGGTGACGGGTGCGGCGGACATCGTGAGCACGGTCATTCGGCAGACGGTGCGCCAGCTTGCCACACCGGACCGCCTGCGCGGGCGCATGGTCTCGGTGAACATGATCTTCTTCATGGGCGGGCCGCAGCTGGGTGAGCTCGAGGCGGGCGTGCTGGCGGGCGTCGTCGGCACACCCCTGTCGGTTGCCATCGGCGGGCTGGCGTGCGTTGCGTGCGTGCTCGGCGTCGGCTACCTCAGCCAGACGCTGCGCCACTACGACGACGAGCGCAGCCTCGACCGCCCGCCGGAGCCAGCGCCTGAGCCGACGCCCGCGCCTGCTCCCAGCGCCAGCCCGGCGTCGGACTAAGATCGAAGATTGCCACAGAGGCACAGAGGACACAGAGGAGCTTAAGAATTCTTCTCCTTCCGTGTATTCCGTGTGTTCCGTGGTAGAACTCTTTGGGCCACACGACAATGCGAGACTACGATGTCATTGTAGTCGGTGACCTCAACCCCGACGTGGTGCTGACGGGCGACGTTGTGCCGGCCTTTGGGCAGACGGAGAAGGTCATCGACGACGCGCAAGTGGTTGTTGGCAGCTCGGCGGGCATCTTCGCGTGCGGGGCGGCGCGTCTCGGCCTGCGCGTCGCGTTCGCCGGTCTCGTCGGCAATGACGCCTTCGGCGCGTTCATGCGCGACGCCCTGGCCGCGCGGGGCGTGGACACGTCGGGCATCGTCGTCACCGACGACGTCACGACGGGTGTCAGCGTCATCCTCTCCCGCGTGAACGACCGCGCTATTCTCACCCACATCGGGACCATCGGGGCGCTGCGCCTGGCGCACATCGACATGAATCTCTTGTCGCGGGCGCGCCACCTCCACCTGGCGAGCTACTTCTTGCTGGCAAGCCTGCGGTCGGACGTGCCCCGCCTGTTCGACCAGGCCCACGCCCTCGGCCTGACCGTCTCCCTCGACACGAACTACGACCCGGCGGAAACATGGGACGGCGGCCTGCACGACGCCCTGGCCCGCGCCGACATCTTCCTTCCCAACGCGACAGAGGCCGTTGCCATCACCGGCGCGGCAGACCCCGACGCGGCCCTCGCGGCCCTCGCCGCCATCACGCCGACGGTCGCCGTCAAGCGCGGCGCGGCCGGGGCGATGGCGCGACGCGGGGGGGAGACCGTCGTCGCGCCGTCGTTTCCGGTCGCCGTCGCCGACACGACGGGGGCCGGCGACTCGTTCGACGCCGGGTTCATTTATGGCTGGCTCCAGGGGTGGGATTTGGCGCGCTGCCTGCGCGTGGCGTGCGCCTGCGGCTCGCTCTCGACGCGGGCTATCGGCGGCATCGCCGGCCAGGCGACGGCGGCGGAGGCCGAGGCGCTGGCCCGTTGAAAGGAAGGCAACTTTTCCGTCGGCTTGACGTATAACGTTAGGGCGGACAAAGGCTATACGAGTTTTGCAAACCCGTTCCGTGGCGCGTATCGATTGTCAATTTGTTTCCGTTATGTAAGACATAGTGCCCGCATTCTCCTGCGTAGGCGCTCCAAACTCATCTAGAGAGAGTGTGTCATGCACCAGATTCGGCTGACGGCGGACAAGCTCAAGGCGAGACTTGCCCTGCTGAAGCGGCTGCTCTACCGTGAGTGCCGCCCCTTGCCGTCCTTCCGCTACCACCTGGGGTCAGAGGCCCTCGTTGCCCCGGACGTGGACGACAGCGCCTGGCCGACGGCCGAGCCGGGCCAGGTGTGGGGCGTCCCCCGCAGCGAGTTTACCCTGCGCACGCGGTTCCACGTGCCCGACGGCTGGACAGATGGGGTGCTCTCCCTCCCCATCGGCGTCGTCCGCGATGACTTCGTCCATCCGGAGGCCCTGACGTACATCGACGGGCGGCCGTGGATGGGCGTCGATCAGTTCCACTACGATTTGCGGCTGCCGCCGTGGGCGCAGGCGGGCGAGCACAGCCTCGCGCTGTATGGCTGGTACGGGCGGCGCGACGACTACGCTCGCATGGGCTCGCCGACCATTGGCCGCTTCGACCCGCCCACGCGCGAGCTGTACATCGCCGGTTCGGTCACGCTCGAGACGGCGCTGCTGCTCGACCAGGACGACCCGACGCGCCACCGCCTGCTGAACGCCCTCGACCGCGCCATCAACAAGCTCAATCTCCAGCAGCCCATCGGCGACGAGTTCTACACAAGCGCCTGCGTGGCTCTGGCGACGTTAGAGGAAGGGCTGGCCGAGGCCGGCGCGCCGATGGACGTGGACATCGTCGCGACGGGCCACGCCCACATCGACGTGGCCTGGCTGTGGCCGCTACGCCAGACGCGCCTCAAGACGGCGCGCAGCTTCAGCAACGTCCTGGGCCTGATGCGCGAGTTCCCTGAGTTCCACTTCACCCAGAGCCAGCCGCAGCTCTACGCCTTCCTCCAGGAAGACTACCCGGAGATCTTCGAGCAGCTGAAGGCCCAGGTGGCGGCGGGGCGCTGGGAGCCGACCGGCGGCATGTGGATCGAGGCCGACTGCAACATCAGTGGCGGCGAGTCCCTGGTGCGCCAGGTGCTCCTGGGCCGCCGCTACTACCAGGAGAACTTCGGCACGCCCGGCACGCCCATCCTCTGGCTGCCCGACACGTTCGGCTTCCCGTGGTGCCTGCCGCAGCTTATCAAGGGCGTGGGCCTCGAATACTTCATGACCAGCAAGATGAGCTGGAGCCAGTACAACTGGATCCCCTACGATAGCTTCTGGTGGCAGGGGCTAGACGGCACGCGCGTCCTGACCCACTTCCTGACCGGCCCCAGCACGTGGAAGCCGTCCCCCAACCACTACATCACCACGTACAACGCCGAGCTGAACCCGTGGACGGTCCACGGCGCGTGGGCGACGTACCAGCAGAAGGAAGGCCCGAAGCAGCTCCTCGTCGCCTACGGCCACGGCGACGGCGGTGGCGGCCCGACGCGCGAGATGATCGAGATGGGGCGGCACGAGCGCGCGCATCCCGGCCTGCCCCGCGTCCGCCAGGGCAGCGCCCACGAGTTCTTCCAGGGCCTGGCCGCCCAGGCCGACGGATTGCCGGTCTGGAACGGCGAGCTGTACCTGGAATACCATCGCGGCACGTACACCGGCCAGGCGCGGGTCAAGCGCGCCAACCGCAAGAACGAGATCGCCCTGCACACCGCCGAGTTCCTGGCTGCGTGGGCGTCGGTCTTCGGGACCCTCACCCAGCCTCTCCCAGAGGGAGAGGGGCCAGAGGTATACGCCTACCCCTACGCCGACCTGGGGCGCGCGTGGCAGCTCCTGTGCCTCAACCAGTTCCATGACATCTTGCCCGGCTCGTCCATCGGCGCAGTTTATGAGGAGAGCCTGGCGCAGCATGCCGAGATCGCCCGCATCGCGTCGGGCATCGCGGCCGAGGCGCGGGCGCGGCTCAGCGCGCTGGCCCCTGCCGGCGCGCTCCTCGCCGCCAACCCGACGTCGTTCTGGCGGCACGAGCCGCTGTTCGTCCCCGAAACCCTGGGCGTCGCGCCGCCGGTCGGGAGCCAACCCACGGTCGGCGGCTTCCTCGCGCCCAACCCCGGCCTGCCGCCCTACGGCATCGCTGCGTTAACGGGTGAGGGCGCACCCGCAGACACGGCCCAGGCGGGCGTTGGCGCGGGTGGCGCGTGGCTGGAGAACGGGCGGCTGCGTGTCGAGCTGAACGCAGGCGGCGACGTGACCCGCGTCTACGATAAGGAAGCGCGCCGCGAGGTCCTGGCGCCGGGGCAGCTAGGCAACGTGTTCCAGGCGTTCGAGGACCGCCCGCTGGCGAACGACGCCTGGGACATCGACATCTTCTACACCGACAAGATGTGGTTCGCCGAACCCGCGACGGCCATCGAGCTTGTCGAGGCCGGGCCGCTACGCGCTACGTTGGAGATTCGCCGCCATATTCTGCACAGCGCGTGCATCCAGCGCGTCTCCCTGACGGCGGGGGGCGCGCGTCTCGACTTCGACACCCACATCGACTGGCGCGAGCGGCAGACGCTGCTCAAGGTGGCGTTCCCGGTGGACATCCTCGCGCCCCAGGCGACCTACGACATTCAGTTTGGCAACATCGCCCGCCCGACCCACAGCAACACGAGCTGGGATTGGGCGCGCTTCGAGGTGGCCGCGCACAAGTGGGCCGACCTGAGCGAGGGCGACTACGGCGTGAGCCTGCTCAACGACTGCAAGTACGGCTACGACATTCACGGCAACGTCATGCGCCTGACCCTGCTCAAGAGCGCGGTCTCGCCCGACCCGGAGGCGGACCAGGGCGAGCACGTCTTCCGCTACAGCCTGCTGCCCCATAGGGGTGACTGGCGCGACCAGACCATCGCCGAGGGCTACGCTCTGAATGTCGAGCCGGTCGTGTGGGTTGGCGGGAGCGCGGAGGGCGCGGCAAGCGTCGTGGTGTCGCTGGTGTCGGTGGACCGACCGGGCGTGGTGATCGAGACGGTAAAGGCGGCGGAGGATGGGCGCGGACTCATCGTGCGGCTGTACGAGAGCCATCGGGGGCGGGGCGAGGTGACGCTGGCGACGGCGCTGCCGCTGGCCGCCGCCGAGCGCTGCAATCTGTTGGAGGAAGTGGAAGCGCCGCTGCCCGTCGAGGGCAATCGCGTCCGCTTCCCCATCAAGCCCTACGAAATCGTCACCCTGCGCCTGCTTCCCGCGTAGGCTGTCCAAGATTTTCTACCACGGAAGGCGCGGAACACACGGAAAGAAGAGACTGATCTAGAAAACGTCCGAATGTCACCCCGACGATAGGAGGGGACTGGACTGGGGCGGCCCAGATGCCTCCTACGTCGGCATGACAGCGGACGTTCCCTCCCTTTTCCGTGTATTCCGTGCCTTCCGTGGTAGACCTCTTAGGGCCTCTCGTGCTGCCGCGAACTGTGGCGCTCGTCCACCTCTCGGCAGGCCGTCATTGCGAGGAGGACGACCGGGGTGCGGGGGCGGTAGTCCGCCCCTGCTGACGAAGCAATCCCTCGGCGGGTGATAGACATGCTATAGCCGTTTAGACCGTCTGTCGCAAGGTCGGGAGATTGCTTCGCTACGCTCGCAATGACGGTGTGGCGACATCCCAATGACGCGCCGTGTGTTACTCAATGCGGAGGCCGGTGGCGTCGAAGAGGTGGAGGCGGGCAGGGTCGAAGCGCAGCCAGAACGGGTCGGGCAGGGGATCGGAGCCGTCGGTGAACAGGCGCGCGATGACCGTGTGCGTCCCAAGCTGTGCCGTGACCAAAGTCTCCGCCCCAAGCCGCTGCACAACGCTGACGTGCCCCCGAATCCCACAGCCCACCGGCTCGCTCGCCAGCGTCACGTGCTCCGGCCGCACGCCCAGCGTTCGCGCCCCCGTCCCCTTACCGCCTAGGCTCTGCATGAGCGCCGCCACGTCAATCACCGCCTCGTCCGCGTCGTCCAGCGCGAAAACGCCCTTCGCGGCATCCACGCGGCCCGGCAGCAAATTCATCGGCGGCCCACCGAGGAAGCCGGCGACGAAAGCCGTGCGCGGGCGGCGGTAGACATCCAGCGGCGGCCCGACCTGCACGACCCGCCCCTGCTCCATCACCGCGATCTGGTCCGCCAGGGCCATCGCCTCGGCCTGGTCGTGGGTGACGTAGATCATCGTCCGCCCGAACTCATGCTGAAGATGCTTCAGCGTCGCGCGGGCGTCGAAGCGGAGCCTGGCATCGAGGTTGCTGAGCGGCTCGTCAAGGAGCAGCACGTCGGCGCGTTGCAGCAGGGCGCGGGCCAGCGCCGTCCGCTGCTGCTCACCGCCCGACACCTGGCCGGGGCGGCGGCCGAGCAGCCCCTCGATCTGGAGGCGGCGCGCCATGTATGACACGCTCGCCTCGATCTCGGAGCGCGGCTGCCGCCGGACCTTCAGGGCATAGCCGACGTTCTCGGCGATGGTCATGTGGGGATAGAGGGCATAATCCTGGAAGACCATCGCCACCTGGCGCTCGCCCGGCGCGGCGCGCGTGACGTCGCGCTCGCCGATGCGAATGCGGCCGCCGTCGAGGGTCTCCAGGCCGGCGATCAGGCGCAGCGTCGTCGTCTTGCCGCAGCCGGACGGGCCGAGAACGGCGAAGAAAGCGCCGTCGGCGACATCAAACGTGACATCGTCGACGGCTGGTCTATGAGCGTAGGTCTTGCTGACGTGTTCGAGGCTAATCCGGGCCATGCGAGCGTTGGGATGGGGGTTGCGCACCCGAGCATCTGGCGCTCTCAGAATTATATATGGCCCAGGCAAAAAACATGCACTATGGCGCTGGCTTCACAATAGGCGGCAGGCTGTGGATGTACATGTACAGCGCCCGCAAGTTGTCGTCCGTCAGCGCGGTGGAGTAGCTCTTCCACGGCATCTGCTCGGGGTCCAGCGTGTGGCCGGTCGGGTCCGTGCCCGTTCGGATGGTCTTGATGAAGTCGGCCTCGCTCCACTTTGGCACCAGGACGGTGAGGTTCGGGCCGGGCGGCGGGCCGTTGCCGCCGGGCGTCCCGCCGGCCAGGTCGGCGCCGTGGCAGTCGCGGCAGCCGACGGTGTCGGTCAGGTACTTGCCGTACTCCAGCGTGACCCCTTCCGGCGCTCCCACGATGGGCTGGGTGATAGGCGGCTGCACCGCGCTGGGCACCTGGCCTGCGCCGAGTAGGAGCAGGCCAAGCGGGGCAATGGCCTTCGGCGGCGTGTCATGGTTTACGGCCGGCATGGAGCGCAGATAGCCCACAAAGGCGGCCACATCGGCGTCGCTCATGCTGTGGAACGCCTCGGAGGGCATGATGAACAGCGGCTTGCCCTCGTCGTCCACACCCTCACGAATGGCGCGCGCGATTTGCCCGTCGCTCCAATTCTTGAGGTCGCCGCCCGGCGTCAGGTTGGGGGCGTAAATCGTGGCGAGCATGTCAGGAATCGTGCTCTCCTTGCTCCCATCCAACACAGCCGTTCCGTTGCTGGAGTGGCAGTCGCCGCACAGGATGGCGAGGCGCTGGGCGCGCGCGATGTCCTGGGGCGACGTGCTGGCTTTGATGTTCGATACCGGGTTGGGCTGCGTGCTGTTGAGCTTGGCAATCGCAATGACGCCGAGCACCGTTGCCACGCCAAAGACGAGGGTCAATAGCCCGGCGACGACGACGCCGATCCACTTGAGGGGGGGGCGGCGAATACGCAAGGCGAGAAACAGCAGGACGGCGAATATCAGGAACGGGATCAAGAACATCAGGAACGTCAGGATTGTCTGGGACATGCAGCAATTCTCCGGTGTGAGTCGTTGATACTGCGAGCGGCGTAGTATATTGAAAGAAACGTATAATGTCTACTGGACGCACGCCTGATGGCCCTGGATGTATAATATTTCACCTCAATTTCACGAAGGAGATTCCCCATGCGTGACGATAGCCTGGCGGCTCTTGCGCCCGACGCGTTCTTTGACCTGGGCGACTTCGCCCACCGCGCCCTCTTTGACGGCAAGCAGTACGTCTGGGAAGCTATCGCGGCTATCGGCGAGTACATCGACAGCTTCTTCGCCGCGCTGACGATAGAGGATGGCATCCTGGGCGACGTGGAGGAGGGCGTCATCATTCGCGGCGAGCGCATCCACGTCGCGCCAGGCGCTATTGTCGAGGCCGGGGCACAGATCCGCGGGCGCAACATCGTCATCGCCGAGGGGGCCGTCATCGAGGCTGGCGCGTACCTCAAGGGGGAGAAAATCTACATCGGGCCGGGCGCGCTGGTGGAGCGGGCGTGGCTCAAGGGGGGGCGCATCATCGTAGACCGCAAGGCGAAGGTGCTGGTCAACACGCGGCTGCGCGACAACGTCATCATCGGCGAGGAGGCCGAGGCCGGTTTCTCCGCCGACATCAAGAACGCCGTGTTCCTGCCGCGCTCCGCCGCCGCCCACTTCGTCTACGCCGGCGACTCCCTCGTCGGGCGGCGGGTGAACCTGGCGGACAAGACGACGCTGTCCAACCTGCGCCACGACGGCAAAGCGCCGAAGGTGCGCGTCGGCGGCGAGACGCTGGACACGGGCCTCCGCAAGTTCGGCGCGATTGTCGGGGATGACGTGCGCACCGGCTGCGTCACGACGATGAACCCCGGCACCCTCGTCGGCCCGGGTGTGTGGACGTATGACCACACCGTCCTGAGCGGCGTCGTCGCCCCCGGCCAGATTATCAAGCACCGCCAGAGCAACGAATCTGTCTACCGCTCCACTATGGGCAGGTAGACGTGGTAGGTGCGCGGCGCGCTCAGCCAGGCTAGGGCGCGGCGCAGCGTCTCCGCCTGCTCCTCGCGGGCCGCGCCGTCCAGGTCGAAGGCCAGGTACAGCAGGCGGGCCGGGTCATTTGTCACCGCCAGCGCCGCGCCATCGACCGTGTTGTAGCCCATGACGATATGCGCGCCACCCAGGGCGTCGATCACGTCCGGGCTGAGGGTGAAGTCCGGGTCACGCCGGTAGCCGCCCGGCGCCGATAGATGCACCGTCAGCCCGTCGAAGAGACTGCCCGGCGTCCCCGTGGCCCTGTCCGCCCCCGCATGATTGGCGACGAAGCGGGCGTGGAGCGCGTCGCGGTAGAAGTCGGGCGCGAGAGGGCTGTTCGCCCAACCGCCCTGCACGTCGAAGAAGCCGATGTCCTGGCCGATGAGGAGTAGACGCCCGCCGCCAGCCAGGTAGCCCTGGAGCGCGCCGAGGGCGTCGTGCGTTCCATCCACGGCGGCGTTGAGCATGCCCGGCGAGTAGGTGGCATGCGCCCACACGACGATGTCGTAGCGCCGCAGCGTGTCGGCGTCGGGCAGGCGCACGACCGGGCGCGTCGCCATCGAGCCGAAGGCGCGCGTGTCGCTGACACCCCAGGTGTCGTGGACGAAACCGGCGTCGGCCAGGGCACGGCGGTAGTACGGCGCGACGGTGTCGCCGCTCCAGGCGTCGGCGTCCACGAGCAGGATGGACGGCGCGTCCGACAACAGGGCGTCGGCGTGGGCGGCGGGGTGGTCGGCGTCCACCGTCACCGCCAGGCGTTCGATGCGAGCGTGCGGCGCGCGCACCTCCAGAGTGTACGTGCCCGCCGGCAGGTCGAGGTGATAGCGTCCCGCCGCGTCGGTCTGGGCGATGAACGGCGTGTTGGGCACGGCGACTGTTGCCGCTAACGCCTCGCCCGTCGCCTGCCGCGTCATGGAACCGGTCACCCTATAGCGTGGCGCTAATGCGAGAGCCAGGTCGACGCGCGCGACACCACCCGTTTCGACGGTCACAGCGGCGGGGGCAGGCGATATGTAGCCCAGCGCCTCGGCGGTCACGTCGTACACACCCGACGGAACCGTCACGGTATAGCGGCCCTCGGCGTTCACCAGGCTAGAGAACGTTGTGCCGTCCGACGACCGCACGCCGCGTATCGTGACGGACACCGCCTCCGTTGGCAACAGCCCCGCTACCCGCCCCCCCATCTGCCCGGCGCTCCTGGCCCACGTGACCGCTTTGTAAGCGTCGATGCGCCCCGCCCCGAAGCGATTGTCCGGCCCCGGGTCGCCCAGGTCCACGCTCGTCAGGCGCAAGAGCCGCTCCACGTCGTCCACGGACAGGCGCGGGTTGGCCTGGAGGAGCAAGGCAACTGTGCCGGCGGCGTGGGGCGCGGCCATGCTCGTGCCCGTGCCGAGGGCGAATGTGTCGGTCGGAACGGTTGAGAGGATGGCGACGCCGGGCGCGGTGACGTCCGGCTTGAGGCGGCCGGAAAACGACGGGCCTTGACCACTGGACGGGTCGAGCGTGTCGTCGGCGGCGACGACCCCGACGGCGAAGGCGTCATCCAGGCCGGCCGGCGTGCCGACCGTCCCCGCGCCGAGCCGCCCGTTGTTGCCCGCCGACCAGACGGCGACGATGCCCGCCTCGCGCAGCCGGGCGATGTCGGGCGCGTAGAGGTCGCTCGCGCCGTTGAGGTTGCCCCACGAGAGATTGACCACCTGCGGCGCGCGGCCCGGATCGGGGTTCTGGCCGTCCAGGTCTGTCGGGGCAAGTAGCCACTGGAAGGCGCGGTGGACGCGCGACTCTGACGACACGCCGTTGTGGTCGAAGATGCGCACCGCCATCCAGCGGGCGCCGGGCGCAACGCCCAGGTGGTGCGTCGCGTCCTCACCGACGATGGTTCCCAGGACGTGCGTGCCGTGCTGCAAGGGGTCCACCGGCTCCGTCGGCGACTCGCCGGTCGCGTCGAACCAGGCGTAGGCGTGATGGCCGTCCGCGCCGAGATAGCTGCCGCGCAGGGCCGGGTGCGTCCACTGCGCGCCCGTGTCCACCACGGCCACCCTCACACCCTCGCCGCGCAGCCCGTAGTCTT
This sequence comes from Anaerolineae bacterium, assembly GCA_039810085.1. GTDB lineage: Bacteria > Chloroflexota > Anaerolineae > Epilineales > JAHCIE01 > JBDHWG01. The sequence goes on along the minus strand of JBDHWG010000025.1, from coordinate 57,746 downwards.
GCCACACGCGGTCCGCGCCGATGCGCGTCACGCCCCAGGCCGTCACCGTGCCTGTGATAGTGAGAGTGGGGGATTGCTTCGCTGCGCTCGCAATGACAGCCTCATCCTCGACGATGCGGAAGGGGCGGTCGGCGCGGATGGCGGTGACGTCGGGCCGCGCCGCCAGCGCCAGGAGGGTGTCGGTGTCCACCGTCGCGGCGACGGCGTTGATGATCCACAGCCCCTCGACGTGGGAGGCCGCGCCGTGCGCCTGCGCCTCCGCCAGCACGCGCTGCACGCCGGCCTGCGATGCCTCGGCGTCGGCCTCCAGCGCGGCCAGTCCCTCTCCCCCCTGCCCCCTCTCCCATTTTGGGAGAGGGGGGGGCAGAGTCTCGCTCCCCTTCCCCGCTGAGTGGGGGAAGGGGGATGAGGGGCTAGCGATCTCGACCAGCACCGGCGCAGGGCCGCGCTGCAAGAGTTGCCATACCGCCGGGTCGATCTTGGCGTGCGGGTCGGTCGGCTCCGCCGCGTGAACGCGCGCCGTGGCGACGGCCAGCGCGGCGAGGAGGAGGGCGACCGCGATGGAGCCGAGCATTACCCAGCGACGCCACCGACTCAAGTCGGTGGCTAACATGCGCAAGCCTGCTTCAGCAGGCTGCTCAGCCCACTTAAGTGGGCTTCCCTCCCTTAGCCTGGCACTTGAGCGACGCCACCGACTCAAGTCGGTGGCTAACATGCGCAAGCCTGCTGAAGCAGGCTGCTCAGCCCACTTGAGTGGGCTTCCCTCCCTTAGCCTGGCACTTGAGCGACGCCACCGACTCAAGTCGGTGGCTGACATGGGCAAGCCTGGTGAAGCAGGCTGCTCAGCCCACTTAAGTGGGCTTCCCTCCCTTAGCCTGGCACTTGAGCGACGCCACCGACTCAAGTCGGTGGCTGACATGGGCAAGCCTGGTGAAGCAGGCTGCTCAGCCCACTTGAGTGGGCTTCCATCCCTTAGCCTGGCACTTGAGTGCCAGGCGTCGCTTAGGCACAGAGAGCACAGAGAGAAGAGTATTACACAGATTGACCTCTGTGTCCTCTGTGCCTCTGTGGCAAATGTCTTAGCGGGCGGCGGTGATGGCCGCGAGGAGGGCATCATCCTGTTCGGGGAGGACCGTGCGGGGGTCGAAAAGGAGGCGGTCGGCCTCGATGCGGGCGACGACCGGCGGCGTGCCGCGCCGCAGGCGGGCGGCCATGTCGTCCGGCGACGGGACGGCCAGCGCCAACGTCCGCGTTGGCAAACTCTCGCCTGGCAGGGAGCCGCCGCCGACGGTGCTCTGGGCCGCGACGACTGCGGCGTTTAGGCCGCGTGCTGTGAGGGCATCGGCCCACGCCTGCGCTCGCGCGCCCAGGTCATCCGGCGTCGCCGCGATCATCGCCCAGATGGGGATGCGGGTCACGTCACCGCGCCGGTAGTGGAGCAGCGTGGCGTGGAGCGCGGCCAGGGTGAGCTTGTCCACCCGCAGGGCGCGGGTCAGAGGGAAAGCGCGCAGGCGGTCGATGAGCGTCTGGCGGCCGACGATGACGCCGGCCTGGGGTCCGCCGAGCAGCTTGTCGCCGCTGAACGTCACGAGGTCCGCGCCCGCCGCCAGGCTTGCCTGGGGCGTCGGCTCCGGGGCCAGGCCATAGGCGGTCGTGTCCAGCAGCGCGCCGGAGCCAACGTCGTCGATGAGGAGCCGCCCGTGGGCGTGGGCCAGCTCGGCCAGCTCGGCGCGGGTCGGGTGGTGGGTAAAGCCGACGATCTTGAAGTTGCTGGAGTGGACGCACAGGATGGCGGCGGTGTGCTCGGTGAGGGCCGCCGCGTAGTCGCGCACATAGGTACGGTTGGTGGTGCCGACTTCGACCAGGCGCGCCCCGCTCTGCCGCAGCACGTCCGGGATGCGGAAGCCGCCACCAATCTCGACCAGCTCACTACGGGAGATGAGCACCTCCTGGCCGGCGCACAGCGCAGCCAGGGCCAGGGTGACGGCAGCGGCGTTGTTGTTGACGACCAACGCGGCCTCGGCGTCGGTCAGCTCGGCCAGCAGCCGCGCCGCGTGGACGTAGCGCGAGCCACGCGCGCCGGCGACCAGGTCGTATTCCAGGTTCGAGTAGCCGAGAGCCACGTCCAGCATGGCGCGGCGGGCATCGGCGCTCAAGGGGGCGCGGCCGAGGTTGGTGTGGATGATGACACCGGTGGCGTTGATGGCCGTGACAAGGGAGGGGGCGGTGATGGCGTGGATGTGGCGCGCGGCGGCGGCGAGCAGCGCCTCGCTATCGGGGGGCGGAGCGCCGGCGCGAATAGCGGTGCGGGCTTCGTCCAGGGAGGCGCGCAGCGCCTCAGTCACGACGCCTCGGCCGTGGACCTCCACCAACCGCACGATGTCCGGCGACTGAAGCAGCCGGTCAACGCTGGGAAGCTGGCGGAGGCTGGCCAAGGTCACAGAGTTAGGGTTGAATGGTCTGCCAGGTCCCGTCGCGCAGGAGCAGCACGGGCGCGCTGGAGTCGGCAAAGAAAAGGGCGGTCCCGCCGTTGAAGCCCTGCACGCCGGTGCTCACGCCCAGTTCGTTGCCGGTCGGGCAGCCGAGCTTGGTGCGCACGCTGCCCATGCTGGACCAGACCTTGCCGAAGCCGAGCTTCGGCTCCTGGGCGCACGGCTCCGTGCCCTCCGGCGGCGCTTCGGGTTGGAGGCCCGTGACACTGAGGACATTCTGCCAGTGGCCGTCGTTGTACAGGACGCTGATGCTCGCCGTGTCTGGCCGCCAGATCATGCGGCCGCCCTTGAACGGCTGCTGTGTGGCCTGCGTCGACATGGTCGGTGTAGACGCGCATCCCAAGCGGCGGCGAAGGTCTGGCATGTTCAGCCAGGCATCGGCCAACGGGCCGGGCGCGGGCTTAAGGGCGCAGCTCGCCGGGTTGTCGGCGGCGCCGGTGTAGGTCGTGGCGCGGGCCTGGATGCTGCCGTTGGACGCGACAGGGCGGGCAATGACGATGACGCGGTGGGTGTTGGTCCAGTAGGGCCAGCACGAGACCAGGGTCAGGCGCTCGTCGTCGGTACCAGCGATCCAACGCGCGTTGGCGATGCGCTGCTCCATCGTCGCGCCGACTTCCTGAACGATGAACTTGTCGGTGACGGTGTATCTGTACTCGCGGCCATCAGCCCACAGGCTAATGGGGTCGCCCACGTTCAGGTCGACAAGGTTGCGGAAGACCTCGCCCTTGATGTTGTTGTGGCCGGACATCACCGTGTTGCCGATGTGACCGGGCAGGGCCGAGAGCTTGTGGAAGCCGACGGCGTAGTCCGCCGTCTCCCACTCGCTGAACCATTGGTTGCCTTGCTTCATTGTCTTGAAGCCGACTTCGATGACCTTCGAGTCGACGCCGATGGTCGGCGCGACGAAGCGCGTCGGCGCAGACTGGGCGGGTAGAGGCGCGTTGACGGCGGGCTGAGGCGCGGCCGGCGCGGGCGGCTGCACAGCGGCGGGCGCCGATTGGGGCGCAACCGAGGCGATGGTATCACCGGCCGCAGCTGCCGGGCCGGATGGGACAGCGGTCGGGGCGACCGACGCGGAGCTAGACGAGTCGTCCGGGGCGACGGCGTCGCTCGGCTTGGCGGATGAGTTATCATCCAGAGTCGTGATGTCGCCGCGATCCGCCATGTGGTCGGCGCCGGGCGCGGGCAGCAGGGGCGCGGGCGCGTCGGCGCTCGACCCCTCCCGGGACACACGCTCGCCCTCTTGCAGCGCCGCCTGCTCGGTGGCCGTCAGGGGCCGCGGGCGGTATTGATACGCTGTCCAGAGTCCGATCCCCATGAGCACGACGCCGATGATGATGAGGACGGTGGAGACAGACGGCAGAAGCCGAAACCCTTGTCGCTTACGCATAATTCTTACCCGCTCGATGAGATGTGTCAGGGCGGCGGTAACTCTACGCTCTCTCGCAAATCACGTACCAGGATAGTATACACAAATAGCGGCGTGGATGGTAGAGACGCGACATGTCGCGTCTACATATTACATAATAGACGCAGCATGACCCGCGTGCCTTGCCCCAGCCGCTCGACGGCCAGGCGCTCGTCCACGCCGTGGATCGTCAGCATCTCTTCCGGCGACAGCCCGACCGGCATCAGCCCGTAGGCCGTCATGCCCTTGCCGCGAAAGAAGCGCGCGTCCGTTGCACCCGGCATCATGTACGGGGCCACGAGCGCATCCGGTACATCGGCGCGGATCGCGGCTGCGATGGCCGCGAAGAGCGGCGTGTCGGCGGGCGAGACACTGGCCGGGTTGAACTGCTCGACCGCAATCTCCAGCGGCAGCGGCCCCACGGCCTCGCGCACCTCCGCCAGCAAATCGTCCACGCCCACGCCGGGCAGCGTCCGGCAGTTCAGCGTCATCTCCGCCATTTCTGGCACGACGTTGGCCTGCCGCCCGCCGTGAACCATGGTCGGGGTCAGGGTGTTGCGCAGGGCGTGGCTCATCGTCGGGAACGCGTCGTGGCCGAGCAGCCAGGCGGCGATGTCGGGGACGGCACGCAGGCGCGCCGCCAGGCGGTAGCGCCACGGCAGAACCGCCTCCATCGCCCGCAGGTGCTCCCATATCGGTTCGGTGATGATAACGTTCGAGCGGTGCTGAGCGATACGCCGCACGGCCTCGGCAATCTGTAAAAGGGCGCTCTGGCCAAGGGGCGTCGAGGCGTGGCTGGCCGTGCCGCGCGCGCGTAGCAGCAAGTCGGCGTAGCCCTTCTCGGCCGTCGCCACCAGGAACGTCGGATGGCCGTCGAGGCTCAGCCCGACGCCGCCCTCGCCGAAGGCATACTCGGCGGCAATCGCGTCCCAGTGGTGGTCCACCAGCCAGCCGACGCCGTAGCGCCCGCTATCCTCCTCGTCGGCGGCGGTGAGCAGGATGATGTCGCGGGGCAGCCGGCGGCCCGCGCGGGCCAGGAGCTTGAGCGCCATGACCTGCATCGCCACCAGGCCCTTCATGTCCACCGCCCCTCGCCCCCAGACGAAGCCGTCGCTGACGACGCCGCTAAAGGGCGGCTGCGTCCACAGCGCGCCGTCAGCGTAGACGACATCGGCGTGGCCGAGCAAAAGCAGCGGCGCGGCCACGCCCGTGCCGCGCCAGCGGGCGACCAGGTTCCGGCGCTCCGGCGTCGCGCCAAGAAGCTGAACTTCCAGCCCCAGGGCGACCAGCTCGTCGGCCAGGCGCTCCGTCAGGCGGCTCTCGTTGCCGGGCGGGTTGGTGGTGTCGATGCGGATGAGACGGCTGAGGAGGTCCACGGCTTCGGCCTGCGCCGCGTCCCAGTCGATGCCCGCGATGAGGTCGGACGGCGGCGCGGGGCAGGCGTCCGTGGTCCTGACTTCGGCAGGGCGGTCGGTCACTCGCACAGCTTCAAGCCCTGCTTCGCCAGGTCCAGGTTCGGCTCGATTTGCAGCGACTTGTTGAACCACACCCTGGCCTTGTCGCACTGCTTGAGATAGGCATACGCCAGGCCAAGCTGATAGTAGAAGTCGAGCTTCGTCTCGCCCATGCTGATGGCCTTCTCGAAGTGGCTGACCGCCTCCTCCCAATTCTTGAGGGCGTAGTACACCCAGCCGAGGTGTCCGTAGGCGGGGCCAAAGTCGGGGTTGGCCTGGATGGCCTTCTCGAAATTGTCGGCGGCGAGCTTGTACTGCTGGTTGGAGTAGTACATCACGCCCAGGTCGTCGAGGGCTTGCGGGTCCTGCGGGTCGAGCTGGATGGCGCGCATCAGCTCCGCCCGCGCCCCGTCCATGTCCTTGAGCGCCTTCTTGTTGCGCGCCACATCCAGGCGCAGCGCGCTGAGGCGCGGCTCGAGCTGGGACGCCTTCTCGTACTGCTCGATGGCCTTGCGCCACTCCCCCCGCGTCTCCCAGACGTAGCCCAGGTTGCGCACGGCGGCCCAGTTGTTGGGGTCCAGCGACACGGCCTTCTCCGCCGTGTCCATCGACTCCTCCCACAGCCCCTTGTCCGCCTCGACCTCCGCTAACAGCGCCCAGGCATCGGAGGAGTTCGGGCCAAGCTGCGTCGCTTTGCGGCCGGCTGCCAGCGCCTTGTCGTACTGCCCGCTCCAATCGAGGGCAACGGTCAGCGCGGCGTAGCCCTCGACGCTGTTCGGGTTCAACTCGATGGCGCGGTTCGCCTTCTCGATGGCCTTGTTGAACGAGCGGCGCAGCGTCAGCACGCGGGACCAACGGGCGTAGATGACGGCGTTGTCCGGGTCGAGCTGGGCCGCCGTCTCGTAGGCGGTCAGGGCGTCGCTGAGCTGGCCCTCGTGGAAGAAGGCATCGCCCCGCATGAGGTAGTCGATCTTCGGCGTCGGGATGGGCGTGGGCGTGGGCGGGACGACCGTCGCAATGCGCAGGGCCACCTGGGTCGCCAGCGGGTCCGGCAGCGGCAGTTCGCGGATCTGGTTGACGGGGATGAGGTCGGGCCGCGACTTGACGACATAGCCCGCGGCGGCAGCGGCGGCGAGAAGCAGGATGGCGAGGACATACGGCCAGCGGCGCGGCTTGCGCCGATCATAGTCTAGATACACTCTGGTGTCCTGGCGGCGGACAGCTTAGACATAAACAATCTCCCCTACAATCTTAGCACGGACGGAGGCGCGGTGCAAAGCCTCATTCCGGCTTGCGTCTCCACCATACTGGTGTATAATCCCTCCGCCGCGCTTTTTCCGCCGCAGGGGGTTTCGTGTTGTCATGAGCCGCGTCTATGTCGCCCTGGACATTGAAGCCACGGGCCTGAACGTCGACCGCGACGCCATCATTGAGATTGGCGCGGTCAAGTTCCGGGAGGACGAGCGCCTGGGCGAGTGGTCGACGCTCGTCAACCCGGCCCGCCCCCTCCCGTTCCGCATCCAACAACTCACCGGCATCACCGATGCCGAAGTGCGCCGCGCGCCGGCGCTGAACGCCGTCAAGGGCACGCTGGAGCGCTTTGTCGGCGGGGCGACCGTCGTCGGCCACAGCATCGGCCAGGACCTCGGCTACCTGGGCCGCGCCGGCGTCCTCGTCGGCCACGCCAGCATTGACACGTTCGAGTTGGCGAGCATCCTCGTCCCGTTCGCCTCGCGCTACAACCTGGCGACGCTCATGGACGAGCTGGCGATTGACTTCCCCACGCACCATCGCGCCCTGCAGGACGCCCGCGCCGCGCGGGACCTGTTCCTGGCCCTCATGCGCCGCGCCGAAGACCTGGACCTGGACATCCTGCGCGAGATCAACCGCCTGACGGCGCGCATCGATTGGCCGCTCAAGACCGTCTTCCAGGACGCCGAGCGGGCGCGCACGCGCAGCGCCTTCGGCACGTCCATCGGGGCGCAGCTCCGGGCCAAGGGGGCGATGCGCAGCGGAGCGGTCGGCCTGTTGTCCGGCGAGGAGAAGCTGGAGCCGCTGCGCAAGACCAAGACGCGCACGCTCCTCGACAGTGACGGGCTTGGCGAGCTACTGGGACCGACGGGCGCGTTCGCCCAGCGCTTCCCGGCCTACGAGCACCGCCCGCAGCAGGTGCAGATGCTCCACGACGTGGCCCAGGTGTTCAACGACGGCGGCTACCTCCTGGTCGAGGCGGGCACGGGCACCGGCAAGAGCATGGCCTATCTCATCCCGTCCATCTACTGGGCGGCGCAGAACGGCGAGCGGGTGGTCATCTCCACCAACACCATCAACCTCCAGGACCAACTCTTCGCCAAGGACGTGCCCGACTTGCAGCGCGTCCTGCCGATCCCCTTCCGCGCTGCCGTCCTCAAGGGCCGCAACAACTACCTGTGCCGCACGCGCCTGGCCGCCTTCCGCCGCCGCGACGACCTGAGCACGACCGAGGTGCGCGTCCTGGCGAAGATTCTCGCCTGGCTGCCCTCGACGCTGACCGGCGACATGGGCGAGCTGGCGCTGATGGGCGACGAGATGGCGGTGTGGTCGAAGGTATGCTCCGACCCCGACGCCTGCCGCCCCGACGTGTGCGGTGAGGGCTGCTTCTACTGGCGCGCCCGCGCCCAGGCCGAGGCGGCCCACATCCTCATCGTCAACCACGCCCTGCTGCTGTCGGACATGGCCGTCGGCGGGCAGGTGCTACCGGACTACGACCACGTCATCATCGACGAGGCGCACCACCTCGAAGCGCGGGCGACGGACCAGCTCGGCCAGAACCTCACCCAGGGCGGGGCGCAGGCCGTCCTCCATGACCTGAGCCACCCGGTGCGCGGCGCCGTTGCCCGAACGGCGGCAGCGGGTGGGGGCACGCCGGCTGAGCGTTGGGGCGGCTTCCTGGGCGACCTGGACGCCATCCTGCGGCTGAGCAAGGCCGCGCCGGAGACCAAGGCGCACTTTGCCCGGCTCATCACGCCGCTGCACAACGACATCGAGCGCGCCGGCCGCCGCCTTGCCCACATCTTCACCCTGCTGCAACGCTTTCTGGAGGATCAGCTTGCCGAGCGGCGCGGCCAGACGCCGTATGACATCCAAATTCGCCTGACTCACGGCGTCCGTGTCTCACCCGATTGGGAGACCATCGAGGCCGAGGGACGCGACCTGCACGACCAGCTCGAGCACATCAGCGAGGTCCTCGGCCGCATCTGGCACGGGTTGGACGACGCCGACTTTGAGCTGGCCCGCCACGACGAGTGGATGGGGGAGCTGGCCGCGCGACGCCGGGCCATCATGGAGATGTGCGACGCTGTGCTGGATATCCTCGCCCAGCCGCGCCAGGACATGGTGTACTGGGTGTCGGTGCAGCCGCGCGGCGACACCATCGAGCTGAACAGCGCGCCGCTCCACGTCGGCGACCTGCTGCACCAGCGCCTCTTCGGCGCGAAGGAGACCGTCGTCCTGACCTCGGCGACGCTGCGCACCAACGAGGACTTTGCCTACGTGCGCGACCGCCTGGGCCTGGACGACTGCATCGAGGACTCGGTCGGCTCGCCCTTCGACTACGAAGGCTCGACGCTGCTCTACCTGCCGACGGACATGCCAGAGCCGACGCAGCCGTATTTCCAGAAGCGCCTCGAAAACGCGCTCATCGAGCTGTGCCGCGCTACGGAGGGCCGGACGCTCGTCCTGTTCACCTCCCACAGCCAGCTGCGCCAGACGTACCGCGCCATTAGTCAGCCCCTCGGCGAGGAAGGCATCCTCGTCCTCGGCCAGGGCTTGGACGGCGGGCGGCGCGGCCTGCTGGAGACGTTCAAGACGAACGAGCGCACCGTTTTGCTGGGCACGCGCAGCTTCTGGGAGGGCGTGGACGTGGTGGGCGAGGCGCTGAGCTGCCTGGTCGTGACGCGCCTGCCCTTCGACGTGCCGAGCGACCCGGTGTTCGCCGCGCGCTCCGAGACGTTCGACGACCCCTTCAACCAGTACGCCATCCCCCAGGCCATCCTGCGCTTCCGCCAGGGCTTTGGCCGCCTCATCCGCTCCAAGAGCGACCGGGGCATCGTGGTCGTGCTGGATCGCCGCCTGCTGACCAAGACCTACGGCCAGCACTTCGTCGCCTCCCTGCCGCCGACGACGATCCGCAAGAGTCCGCTGTCGGAGTTGCCGCAGGCCGCCGCCCAGTGGATCGGCCCGCGCCGCCGCGCCACCTCCCCCACCGCCACGGACCACCCCGCCCCCGCTGCCCCCACCCAGTCCACCCTGGGGCTGTAGACGCCCACTCTAGAGATTCTCGACATGTCGCTCACGACTCAAGACGTTAGCTTGGGTGAAATTGATCACCTCGATCAGCTTCTTTTGGAGCATTTCAAAGAGAAGTTTCGGGTTCAACCAGCGCTCACGCGCCCTCTCGTCAGCTTCCAGGCTAACAAGAATAGGCCTGTCTACCGCTGGTATAAGTACAAGGAGGCATTCTCAGCATCTCTTGTCGAGTACCTGCTTGAAAAGTACAAAGTAGTCGACGGCAAGATTCTGGATCCGTTCGCAGGTAGTGGTACTGCGTTATTCGCGGCGTCATTGATGGGGCTTGATGCGGATGGCATCGAACTGTTGCCCATCGGCCAACAGATTATCGAGACGAAGACGCTTCTAGACACGGAGTTCACAGGGCAAGACCTTGACTTCTTGCGCACGTGGTCCAGGTCATGTCCCTGGGCGCAGGTCAACGCTACAATCCCCCTACATGAACTGCGAATTACAGGCGGGGCTTATCCATCAGAGACTAAGACCTCAATCGAGAGGTATTTGAGCGCTTCGGACAGCGAAGCTCCCCGCGTTCGTGCCGTTTTGCGCTTCGCACTCCTATGCGTATTAGAGTCCATCAGCTACACGCGAAAAGACGGCCAGTACCTCCGCTGGGATTACCGTTCCGGACGCAGACAGGGGACAAAGCCTTTTGACAAAGGGGAGATTCTGAGTTTCGAGCAGGCTATTTGTAGTAAACTCGAAGAAATCATCGCTGACCTAAAGCCATCTGCGAAGCAGGTAGACCTATTCGCCGTTGAAAAGCTCCCCGGTCGCATCTCGCTCATCGAGGGTTCTTGCCTAACGATCATGCCGAGTTTGGTCGACAATGAGTATGATGCCATTATTACCTCACCTCCCTATTGCAACCGATACGACTATACCAGGACATATGCTCTCGAATTAGCGTTACTTGGTACAAGCGAGAAGGAATTGACCAAGTTAAGGCAAGAGATGCTTAGCTGCACCGTCGAGAACCGCGCCAAAGACCTGTTGGCAATCAACCCGAAGTGGACTAAAGCGCTGGCGGCGGCCGACCAGCAGCATCTCTTGCAGACTATCCTTCAATATCTAGAGAATCAGAAAGCACAGGGTAGTCTGAACAATAATGGTATTCCCAGGATGGTTCGGGGTTACTTCTACGAGATGGCCTGTGTAATTGCCGAGTGCTCTCGTGTTCTGAAACCCAATGCCCCACTGCTTATGGTCAACGACAATGTTCGGTACGCAGGCGCCAGCATCTCAGTTGACATGATACTGTCTGCTATCGCTGAACAGCTTGGCTTTGCCGTCGAGAATATCCTTGTGCTCCCAAATGGCAAAGGCAACAGCAGTCAGCAGATGGGCGAGCATGGACGGGAAGCATTGCGAAAGTGCGTCTACGTGTGGAGAAAGGTTTGACTCCAAACGCTCCCTATCTCAGCCACCTTCGCTCTAGCGATGATCTTGTAACAAGCTATGAAGCTACGCGCGCTGGCTTTGTCTCACTGGCGCTAGAGAAGAACCGACGAGCTACTCCTTTTGTCGCCCAAGCCAGACAACTCCAACAAGCTGCGTCACAAGCCAAGACGCCTGCCGATCTGTTGACTATCAAAGGCATTGAGGCGGGGCTTCTTACGGCCGCTGGGCTATCCGACAAAGCTTTGAATCATTTGCAGCCGCAGGACAAGCTCAAAGCCATCGAGGAGCTTATCAAGAGCTTTCTTGAACCGGCTGGCGATAAGTTCGTTGAGGAGCTGGTCTTTAGGTTTCTACTAACTCGCGGCGATACTCTCGGCGGCTCGATGCGGAACGTCGGCGGTGTATTGGCGCAGCGAAAACTGACGGAAGCCATTGTCGCTGCTCTCAGAATCGCGGGTGTCAAATATAGATGGCAAGATGCCAAGTCGCAGTGGTCGTTGATGCCCAACGGAGACTGGGAGATAGATACGTCTGTGCGCGGGCTGGCATGGGAAGTGGATGGTCAGCCGCGCACCCTGCTCTATAATCTCTGGGCGCCGATGGTCAAGAGTAACGTGGACATGTGCTTGTTCGACGTTAGCCCCGAGCGGCTCAAGGCCTACGGGTACGACACGCCTGCTTTCTACATTGCGCTCGGTGAGCTCAAGGGCGGCATTGACCCGGCCGGCGCAGACGAGCATTGGAAAACGGCGCGGACGGCTCTCAACCGCATCCGCGACGCCTTCGCAGACACGGAATACTCGCCACATACTTTCTTCATTGGAGCCGCTATCGAAAAGCGCATGGCGAATGAGATTTGGAGAGATCTCCAAAGCGGAGAGCTGTCCAACGCCGCCAACCTAAACGAGATCAATCAGGTAGCCTCCATCTCGCGCTGGCTGTCCTCATTGTGACCTTTCTACGCACATTGCCAGCGCCTGCGCTCAACTTGTTGAGTGGGAAGGAGTGGTCCTATGGCTCAGGTTCCACAAACGGGCAGCCGCCACGCCCGCGCACTCCCTGGGCAGACTAAGCGCAGCCGCCAGCGAGGGGATGCTTCGCTTTCGCTCAGCATGACAACCACAGCTTGTTTTAGGGGCAGAGACGGAAAGGCGCGAAGAGACATGCTGCGGCATATCCCTTTCGCGCCTTTCGCGGCCTTTCGTGAGCTTCGCGGTCCAAAGTCTTCGCGGCGGCGCCCTACTGCCCGACCTGGGCCAGCAGGGGCTTCGCCAGGTTGATGGGGACGAAGCCGGTCAGCTGCGTGATCGTCGGCAAGCCGGGGCGGTCGATGCCGTGTACGAGCTTCACCCCCAGGGTGATGATGCCCACCACGTCGCCCTGCGCGTTGACCACGACACCGCCGCTGGAGCCGGGCGAGGCCTGCGCTTCGGTGAACAGGGTCAGGCGGGAGCCGCCGGTGTTCGCCAGGGCCATGACCAGGCCGCCGGTCGAGCGAGCTAGACCGCCTTCGCGTCGGCCCGGATAGCTGTAGACGTACAGCGGCTGGCCGAGCTGCGTCGCGTCCGAGTCCGTCAGGGCCAGGTGCGTGAAGCCGTTGAAGCCCTGCTTGTCCTCGACGTGGAGCAGCGCCAGGTCATTCTCGGCGTCGGCCGCGACGACCTTTGCCCGCAGGGTGTAGTCCAGGTACGGGCCGACGGCGATCACCATCGGGCTATTAATTTTGCCCGTGTCATTGTCGCCGACGACGTGGAACGCCGTCAGGATGGTCCGCCCGTCCGCGCCGACGACGGTGCCCGTGCCGATGGCGATGGTATTGGGCGTGAGGACGACGAGCTGCACCGTCGCTTCATCCACGCGCTTGCTCACGTCGCCGGTGAGCTGAGCGGGCGGAGGCGAAAGCCGGCGGACGGCGGTGACTTTATAATTCCCCTCGGTTATCGTCTCCGTGTCGGCGTCTGAGGTGACGACCGGGCTTTGCGCCGGCGCCTGTGGCGCGGGGGCCACCTGAACCGCCGGGGCCGCGCCGCAGCGGCTCGACACGACGGTCAGCCCCTCCGGGTTGGCCTCCCACGGGAAGCGCTGGGTATTCAGGCGCTGCTCGATACCGCATGGCCCGTTGACCCAGGTGCGGTAGCCGTCGGTGAAGGCGGTGAAGTTGTCGGCCTTGCGCCACTCCATCAGGCCGTTCGCCGTCTCCTGGAGCGAGTTGCCCCGCTCGTCGTACTTCTCATCGGTCTTGCACGCGCCAACGATGTTGGGAATCTGGTCGTGGATGGCCTTGAAGCCGAGCCGATACTCGCAGCCCTGGGCGTGCGCCGCCGTCGGCAATACAACGCCCGCCAATGCCCCGATTAGCAGTGCTAGCGCCAAAATGAGCGCCCCAACCCAAAAAGACTTCTGTTTCATCATGATCTCCATTCATGATTATGATACGACCATCCACCGACGCGCCATCAGTTTACTCAAAAATCAACTCTTGTCAATGATGCCCTTACAGACGGGTGACAAAAATAAGGGGGATGTTGTAAAGGTGAGCAGGGAGATTGCGGAGGCGGGTGGTCTCTGATATACTGACGTCATGGGGCAGCCCAAGATACGCTCAAAGATACCGACCGGATCACTCAGTTGGCCGTGGAGCATTGCACCAAGGTCCTAACCTTGCTACAAAGGAACTCTACCGGCATACCCTGCGCAAGCTGGCGGAGGCGCTGGATATCCCCTGGGAATAGCAAGGAGTCGCTGTCATATGGACCTCAAGAAATTTGTCAAGCCCTTCATCGTGCCGCCGGGAGACCAAATATCGCTCAAGAAGGACTACAAGCCCGACTTCCTCCCCGAAGATATCAAGATCGACAAGGACAATGCGGACGAGCTGCTGACCGAAGGCATTGAGACGCTCGCCGAGTACCAGGACAAGCTGTACGCGCAGAACATCTATGCTCTGCTCGTCATCCTCCAGGCGATGGACGCGGCGGGCAAAGACGGCGCTATCAAGCACGTCATGACCGGGTTGAACCCGCAGGGCGTGCAGGTGTACAGCTTCAAGCAGCCGAGCAGCGAGGAGCTGGACCACGACTTCCTCTGGCGCAGCTTCAGGGCGCTGCCGGAGCGCGGGCGCATCGGCATCTTCAATCGCTCCTACTATGAGGAAGTGCTGGTGGCGCGCGTTCACCCGGAGATCCTGGCGAAGCAGCAGCTCCCGAAGGAGACGCTGGAGAACCATATCTGGAAGCGCCGCTACGAGGACATCAACAACTTCGAGAAATATCTTGTCGGCAACGGCATCGAGATCGTGAAAATTTTCCTGAACGTGTCTAAAGAGGAGCAGAAGGAGCGCTTCCTGGAGCGCATCAACAAGCCGGACAAGAACTGGAAGTTCTCGGCCGCTGACGTCAGGGAGCGCGGCTTCTGGGACGACTACCAGGACGCCTACGAGAAGGTGTTCAACAACACGAGCACCGAGTGGGCGCCGTGGTACGTCGTGCCCGCCGACCGCAAGTGGTTCGCCCGCCTCGCCGTCGCTGCCATCGTTGGCGCGAAGCTCCAGGAGATCGACCCGCAGTACCCGACCATCACCGAGCAGCAGCGCGAGGAGCTTATCAAGGCGAAGGCGCTGTTGGAGGGCGAGAAGGACTAGCCCCGCTAAGACAGCGCGAGTATACTTCCCATTCGGTGGCGTCAGCCGGCAAGGCGTGTACTAAGAGGCTTACCACGGAAGGCACGGAATACACGGAAACGGGATAGGCTCTGTCTGTTCCCGTGTATTCCGCGTGTTCCGTGGTTGGCTTCTGGCGGCTCACGCGCGCTGTTATGCCGAGGCACGAGGCATCTGGGCTGCGATCGGGCTGTCAACGGATGGGGGAACGGATGAACGGGTGGCCTTGTGAGAATATCATGTCTATCTGTGGCTATCCGTTTCTATCCGTTGACAGCGGGCCGCATCGCAGGGGCGATATGAATGGCTCCTGAGACGGAGGTTGAGAAGGACAGCGGGATAGCGCGGTGGGCGGCCTGGCTCGTCGGCGTCGCCGTCGTCGTCGGGGCGGCGCTGCGGCTGTGGCGCCTCGACCGCTTCCCGCCCGGCCTCTCCGTGGACGAGGCTTACAACCTCATCGACGCTCAGCGCATCCTCGACGGCGCGCGGCCCCTGTTCCTGCCGGATAACGCCGGCCGCGAGGCGCTGTATAGCTACGGACAGGCCGCCCTCGTCGCCGTCCTCGGCCCCGGTGCTCTGCCGCTGCGGCTGGCGTCCGCCCTCATCGGCATCGCCACCATCCCGCTCACCTACTGGGCCGCCAGGGCGCTGCCCTGGCCCCGCGCCCGCCTCAGCGCCGCCGTCGCTGCCGCGCTCCTGGCGGCGCTGTTCTGGCACGTCCTGTTCAGCCGCTTCGGCATCCGCGCCATCAGCCTACCGTTCCTCGAAGCGCTCCTCCTGGGCTGGCTGTGGCGCGGCATCGTTCGCGCGCGCCCGCTGTGCTTCGCCCTGGCCGGCCTGGCCCTTGGCCTCGCCGTGTACACCGGCACGGCAGCGCGCCTCCTACCCCTCGTCCCCCTCGTCAGCCTGACCCTGTTCGCCTGGCTCGACCGGCCGCGCCGCCGCGTCTACCTGGCGGGGCTGGCGTGGACTCTTGGCGTCGCTGCGCTCACTGTCGCGCCCCTGGCCGTCTACTTCGCCGCCCACCCGTCGCAGTTCACCTCGCACCTGAGCGAAGTCGCCGTCGGTCCGGCCGATGTTGCCGCCAATGTCGTGCGCGCGCTGGGAATGTTCAACGTCCAGGGCGATACAGCGTGGTGGCGCAACCTGGCCGGGCGTCCGGTGTTCGACCCGCTCGTTGGCCTGGCGTTCCTGGCGGGCGCGGCGCTGCTGGTGTGGCGGCTCGTCCCTCACCCCCCTACCCCCTCTCCCATAAAGGGAGAGGAGGGGGAGGAGAAGAGCCGTCTTACTCCCCTCTCCCATTTTGGGAGAGGGGCCGGGGGAGAGGGACAAGTCCCACTGTTCCTACTCCTCTGGCTCGCCGTGATGCTGCTCCCGACCATTGCCGCCGACAACGCGCCGAACTTCTCGCGCGCCATCGGCATCCTGCCTGTCGCGTGCATCGT
The DNA here is from genome assembly GCA_039810085.1 of Anaerolineae bacterium. Taxonomy (GTDB): domain Bacteria; phylum Chloroflexota; class Anaerolineae; order Epilineales; family JAHCIE01; genus JBDHWG01. Next base: position 41,559 of record JBDHWG010000025.1, on the reverse strand, counting down.
CCCGGCGGCGGCGCTCGTCCAGGGGTGGGGGTGGCTGGCGCAGTGGCGGCGCGTCCTGGCGGATGCGGCGCTGGTCGGCGTCATCGCCCTGAGCTTCGCGTGGACCACGTGGGACTACTTCGGCGTGTTCGCCAACCGGCCGGAGCCGTACTACGCCTACGACGCCGACAAGGCGGATGCGGCGGCGGTCCTCAACGGGGCGCGGGGCGTGGTCTACGCGACGGCGGACCTGGCCGACCACGCGACGGTGCGCGCCCTGACCGAGGACCGCGACGTGCGCGCCTACGATTTCGGCAAAGGGTTCGTCCTGGCGGATGGCCCGGCGACCTATGTGATGTGGGCGAAGGACAAGACACCGACGGAGATCGGTCGCTGGGCAACACCACAGACGGTCATGGACGCGCAGGGCAACCCGCTGCTGACCCAGTACACGCTGGGGACGCCCCCCGACCCAGGGACGGTGCGCTCGGCGCTGGGGATGACGCCGGGCCAGGTGCGTTTCGGCGACGCGATTGGCCTGGCGGGCTACCGCGTGGAACCGGGCCGCGTCACCTTCATGTGGCGCGCCTTGCAGCCGCTGCCCGACGACCTGACGCTGTTCGTCCACGTGCTTGGCCCGGATGGGCAGACTGTGGCCCAGGCCGACGGCGAGCCGCTGGGGGCGACGTACCCCACATCACGCTGGCGTGTCGGCGAGCGCATCGTGGAGAGTCGCCCGCTGCCGCCGCTGCCGCCCGGCGCGTACCACGTCCAGATTGGCTGGTACAGCCGCACGACGGGCGAGCGCCTCCCCGTACCCGGCAGCGGCGAGAACGCGGTCGATTTGGGGACGCTCTCCATCGCGCCGTAGGCTTCGTCGCTTGAACGGATGACCGAATTCTGTCAGGGAGGAGACACTCCATGGATGACAGGCCGCGAGATGAGAAACCGACGAACATGCGCGCCTTCCGGCGGGCGACGGAGCTGCGCCTGGCGATTGCGGTGGTCCTGTTTCTCACCGTTATCGGCAGCGCCCTGGTCTGGCTGTTCTTCGGCGGGCAGGTCGCCCTGGCCGCGCTCGGCTGCTCGCTCTTCGGCGCCGTCCTGTTTGCGCTGCTGTACGGCGGCCTGGCGTTGCTCGAACGGTGGAACAACCGCTTGTGGCGATAAGAGGTTCGAAACGCAGAGGCGCAGAGGCGCAGAGGAAGAAGAAAACCTGTCTGCCCCTCTGCGTCTCTGCGTTGCCATTTTCCCGAAAGCTGGCGTCAGACGAGATAGACGGCCTGCTCGCGAAATCCAGCACGTCGGTGGCTGCGTTGTATGATATGGGGGAGGCATGTCTTGCCACTGAAATCCTGTTTGAGCTTGGGAGATGACATGTCGCAGGTAAGCCGTCGAGAGTTTCTGAAGCTGGCGGCCCTGGCTGCAGGCGGGCTGCTTCTGCCACCCGGCCTCGCCGGGGCCGCGGGCGCTGTGGGAGCCGTCGCGCCGCCGCCGAGCACATGCGTTGAGACCCTGACCGGCGTGCTGGATGTCGCGGCGACCCTGGAAAGCCTGGCGATGACGTTCTACTACCAGGCGACCCAGGCGGCCTTCTTCGCGCGCCTGCCCGCCTACCAGAAGGGCTACATCCAGGCCGCCCTGGACCAGGAATGGTCCCACTACAAGTACCTGCTCCAACAGGGCGCGACTCCCCAATCCACTGCCTTCTACTTCCCGCCCGGCACGTTCGCCTTCAGCGGCTTCGCCACGTTCATCGCCGCCATCGAAACGCTGGAGACGGGCTTCATGGATGCCTACCTGGCCGCCGCGCGGCGCTTCGCCGAGATGGGGCAGCCGGCGATGGCCGAGGTCGCCAACCAGATCGTCGGCATCGAGGCGGAGCACCGCGTCCTGGGGCGCGAGTTGTCCGGCAACAGCCCACCGCCGCCCAATAACGTGTGCTTCGAGCGCGCTGCCATCGACTGCCCGTCCCAGATTATCGGGAAGCTCGGCCTGTACATCCACGGCGGCCTGAACTACGTCGGCCCGGTGGCAATGCCCACGACGGACCAGATGAGCGCGGTCATCGGCGGCTACACCTGCCAGGCCATCGCGCCCGCCGCGCCGACGACGTGCGATGAAGACCTCCTGCGCATCTTCAACATCGCGGCCACGGCCGAGGCGCTGGGCATTACCTTCTACTACGCCGGCATCCAGGGCGGCTTCTTCCAGGCGCTGCCTGCCACGCGGCAGTGGTATCTCCAGGCGGCGCTGGACGAGGAGCGCCACCACCTGGACTTCCTCAAGCAAAACGGGGCAGCGCCCTCGACGACGACGTTCTACTTCCCGCAGAACGCCTTCGACGATTTGCCCACGTTCCTGAACATCCTGGACACCCTGGAGAACACGTTCATCGGCGCGTACCTGGCGGCGACGCAGCGCCTGGCGCAGCTCGGTCTGCCCCTCCTGGCGCAGACTGTCGGCCAGATTCTCGGCGTCGAGGCGGAGCACCGCATCCTCGGTCGCATCATCGCCGGGAAGGACCCGCCCAATGACCTGTGCATGGAGGTGGCGCGCTACGCCTGCCTGGCCGACGCCCAGGCGGCCATCGCGCCTTTCCTGACATCTAGCCCGGCCAGCCCGCGCGAGGTTGCCATGCCCACACTGGCCCAGATGACCACCGCCATCGACGCTTTCGGCTGCGCCGCCGTGCCCACTGCCTCCTATCGCGTGTACTACCCCATGCTGCGACAGGCGCAGCCGGTCGGTCCGTAGAGCGAAATCCAACCGCGCCCGGCATTCGTCACTCTAAGTAAGTAGGACGCCCGTCAACTCAACAGGGAGGAAGTATGCGTTTGTCTGGACATCTGCGTTGGATAACTCCGCTTCTTATTGTGTTCGCCGTGGTCGCGACGGCTGTCGTGGCCCTCGCCTGGCCGCAAGTGGGTGGCGTGATGGGAGGCTTCAACGTGCAGGGTCCCGCCGGGAACCCGACGGTGGACCGCACCAACTACGTTGGCAAGCAGCCCGCGCTGGCCGTCGCCAATGCCGAAAGCTCGGCGACAGCCGTCCCCTGGGTCGCCGTCGCTGAGGCGCTGCGCGGCGGCATTGCTCAGAACATCATCGTTCGCAGCTTCAACGCGGGCAACAGCCAGTGGGTCACGCGCGGCGCGTCGCGCAACGGCGGCAGCCTGAACGTGGACACCAACGCCGTCGCCGAAGACCCGGCCATCGCCCTCGGCGGCCCGGTCGCCAACGGCCACGGCACGATCCCGTTCGTGGCCTGGTATGAGCCGGTGCGCACGCTGCAAGACAAGGAGAACATCTTCGTCAGCGTGCTCTCGCAGGATGCGGGCGGCGAGTTCTGGCAGCTAACGGGCGATACGTCTGTGCATAACCCGCCCAGCCTCAACCACGATGTGGCGCAGGACGCGGAGGAGCCGCGCATCGCCACCGGCTCGGTCAACCCGAGCGCGACCTCGTTTGCGCCGTGGGTTGCGTGGCAGGAGGATAGCCCGGTCGAGAACGGCAAGCGGCAGATCTTCGTGTCGCGCGGCGCGACGGCGAGCGGCGCCAATTTCCTGGGCGGCCTGCAATGGCTGCCGACGGGCAAGACGGTCGCCGGCGTCGGCCCCTCGCTGAACTTCAACCCCGCCAGCGATGCGAGCCAGCCCGACATCGTTTTCTCTGGCCCGAACAACACCGTGCCGTGGACCATCTGGCAGGAGAAGGACACGACAGGGCAGCAAGTCACGCGCATCTTCGCCTCCAAGGCGGTCGCCGATGGAACGGCCGAGGGCGGCTTCCGCTGGGACATCCAGCCCGCCTGCACAGGCGCGGGCCAGAACTGCGCCCTGAACCGCAACTTCTTCCGCGACGCCATGAACCCGCGCATCGCTAGCGGCGCTCTGGCCGAGGAAGACCAGACCAAGCCCAAGCCGTGGGCGGTGTGGCAGGAGTTCGACGGCGCCCACTGGCAGATCTTTGTCAGCCGCTTCGACGGCACCAACTGGCTCCCCGTCGGCGATAGCTTGAACGTGAACACGTTCGATAATGCCTCGACGCCGGACATCTACTTCGTCGGCAACACCCCCCACGTAGCGTGGATCGAGGAGCGCGGTGGTCAGAAGCTGCTGTTCGTGAGCCACCTGGCGGACGCTCGGCCCGGCCAGGAGCGCTGGGACCTGGACGCGGTTCCGTATCGCGGCATCAACGTCGCCGCCTTCAATCCGGCCGAGCGCCCGGCGCTGCGCGGCACGAAGACGACGCCGATGGTTGCGTGGCAGGAAGACCTGTTCTACAATCTCAATGACTCCTCGGTCTTCGAGGCCAAGCGCATGCCCGACGGCCCGGCCTGGGGCAGAAACTACCCGCCTTACATCCGCATCATCTCTGGCACGCGCGCCGTCGCGCTGAACAACACCCTACCGCTTGCTGCGGACAAGGCCAGCGCGGCGCCTGACATGGGTCCGGTGACCCTCGTCACGACGTGCGACCACGTCAACGGCTGGGACAACATCACCGAGATTCAGTTCAAGCTGGCGAATGACGAGCAGACGGTCTTTGTCGGGCGCTACGTGCCCCAGGCGAACGGCACTGGCAAGATTTACGTCCAGGATCCGGCGCATCCGGACCAGTGGCTTGGCGGCGAAACACCGGGTAACGGCGCGACCCCGATTTCGACCGATTACGTCACCCTGCGCGTGGATCAGATGAGCATCACGCCCCACGGCCCGGGCAGCCCCGCCGTGGACATCCAGTGGGTGCTCACCTTCCATCAGCCCGCCCAGCTCCAGGAGTACAGCCAGTTCCTCGACATCTTCTACAAGGATGAGCAGAACAACACGGTGTCGACGGACTTCTTCAACGTCGGGAGTATTCGCGTGGCGACGAACACCATCATGTTGCCTGGCGTCGGCAAGGCCAGCGGCTTCAAGCAGCCGTAAGACAGCGTCGTCATCGTGAGCGTGGCGAAGCGGTCCGCGCGGCGGGGGATCGCTTCGCCCACGCTCGTTTAGGGTCATTGCGAGGAGGACGCTAGGACGACGAAGCAATCCCCCGGCGGGTGATAGCCACGCTACAGCCTCTTAGGCCGTCTGTCGCAAGGGCGGGGGATTGCTTCGCTGCGCTCGCAATGACGGGACAGATTGCTCGCAATGACGAGATAGATTGCTTGCAATGACGGGACAGATTGCCCGCAATGACTCGGAAAGTGAGTTTGGTAATGGCTGAGCAGATTGGGCCGATGTTGTCGCATTATGTGGATGCCTATGGGCTGATCGCTATCTTCGCCATCATGCTGCTGAAGGAAATCGGTCTCCCGATTCCCATCCCCAGCGACCTCTTGATGCTCGCTGCGGCAGCCCAGGCCGCCGCCGGCCGCTACGTGCTGTGGGAGGGCTTCGCCATCATCCTGGCGGCGATGGTGTTCGGGGCGTGGGTGCAGTACCTGCTGGTGCGCAGCTTCGGGCGGCCCCTGCTCGAGCGCGTCGGCCGCTACGTCGGGCTGCCGCCGGAGCGCGTGGAGAAGGCGTCGGATTTGATGCGCAAGGGCGGAACCATAGGCATCGCCACGTCGCTGACGACGCCCGGCGTCCGCATCGCCACGGTTCCGGCGTGCGCCCTGGCCGAGGTTCCGCTGCCCAGCTTCCTGCTCGGCGCGCTGGTGGGCAGCGGCATCTTCCTGGCGCTGCACTTCGCCATCGGCTATATCGGCGGCCCGATTATCAGCTTCATCATGAATGCCGGCGGCCTGGCGGCGCTGCTGGTTCTCGTGGCGCTGGCGGTGATTGGGTTGGTGGTGTGGCTGTGGCTGCGACGGCGGGGGAAGAGCCGGGCAGCGGCGCGGGCGGCGACGGCAGAGAGCATCGGCGACTGGATGGACGCTTGCTGCCCGGTCTGCCTGGCGATTGGGGCGACGCGGGGCCTGCGACAAGATAACGCGGGTTGAGGGAGTATCGCCGAGCGATGCCACCGACTCAAGTCGGTGTCTGATACGGGAAAGCCTGCCTCGGCAGGCTTCACCATATCAGGTATGGTGTACGGCCTTGACCCCAAGCTTAAGCAGGAGTCTGGTGCGGACGAACCTCGAAATACAGCTCAGAGCGGTAGAAGCAAGCATCAAACTGCATAAAGAAGTTGACCTGTCCTAATAGAAGAGGCACGGCGGGGGCCTTGCTCCAGGCAAACACCAGAGGCACAGACTCAAAACGCCCGACTACTGCCTGTACTATCAAGATGCGAGCTTCATATCTAGCTAGATTCCCTGTAAGCCGGATGGCTATCGTTTGTTCTTCCCAAACGACGCCGAGATCAATCCCTACTTGATAAGGCAACACATTGATCACCGCGCCGGTGTCGAGCAAGCCCGACACAGCCACTGAGCGGTCTTGATAAGCGAGTGTGAGAGGCAGATTAGGGCGGAAACGCGCCTCGCCAAGCTGTGTTTCTACAGTAGTGAAGGCGTAGCGTTGGGCATTATGCATCGTCTCGGCTCTCGGCGACCTTTAGCGCCTTCAGCATCGCATCTGCCGCTTCATAGGCGTCGTAAGGCGACCAGATTGGGTAATCAGCGCCTGGTTTGAGAAGCTCGTCCTCTTCCTGTGCCAGTTGTGATGCTAAGACCTGGATGACGTGCAGCTTGTCAGCGCGGTTCAATTCGCGCAGTTGGTCGAGCAATTCTTTTGAAACCATCGTTACCTACCTCTCCTAACGATTCAAAGCGTTACGCCGGCTGGAGGATGCCCAGGGCGCGGTCGATGCGCGCCAGGGTTGTCGTGCGGCCGAGGCAGGCGATGGCGCCGAACAGCGGCGGCGCGACGCGCTTGCTGCTCAGCGCGACGCGCAGGATGGTGAACAGGTCGCCCGGCTTGATGCCCCGCGCCTGGGCCATGCCTCGCAGCGCCGCCTCGATACTCGCCGCGTCGAACGGCTCCAGCCCCGCCAGTGTCTCCCGCGCCGCCAACAGCTCGCTCACCACCTCAGCGGGCGTGAGCTTCTTCGGCGTCAGCTCGGCCGGGTCGGGCGCAGGCGGCGTCACGAAGAAGAAGTCCAGCAAGTCCACCGCCTCGGTCAGATTGGCAATGCGCTCCTGGATGAGCGGAACCATCGGCGCGATCCCCTCGGCGGTCACGTCGAAGCCGGCCGCCTGCATGAACGGGACGAGCCGCCGCGCCAGGTCGTCCGGCGCGAGCATGCGGATGTGGACGCCGTTGAGCCACTCGGCCTTGTCGTAGTCCACGGCGGCTGGCGCGGCGCGCACCCGGCCCAGGTCGAATGCCTGAATCAGTTCCGGGATGGTGTACACCTCGCGGTCGCCGCTAGCCTCGGCCCAGCCCATGAGCGCGATCCAGTTCAGCAGCGCCTCCGGTAGATAGCCCATCTCCCGCAGCTGGTGGACGAAGATGGGGTACTCGTTCGACCCCTTGCGCTTGCTCATCTTGCCCTTCCCCGACGGGTCGAGGAACAGCGACAGGTGGTAGAAGCGCGGCGTCTCCCAGCCAAGCGCCTGGATGACCTGGACGTGGAGCGGTAGGCTCGGCAGCCACTCCACGCCGCGCAAAACGTCGGTGATCTTCATCAGGCCGTCGTCCACCATCGCGGCGAAGTGGTACGTCGGGAAGCCGTCGGACTTGAGCAGCACCGGGTCGCGCAGCGATTTGTTGGGGAAGCGGATCTCGCCGCGAATCTCGTCGTAGACGACCGTCTCCCCGTCCTCCGGCATCTTGAACAGCACCGCCGGCTTCACCCCAGCCGCGCGCCGCCGCGCCTTCTCCTCCTCCGGCATCGACTGGATGCGGCGGTTGAAGGTGACTGGGTCGGCCTCGCCCACTTCCTCGCGGATGGCGTCCAGCTCCTCTTTCGAGTAATACGTCTCGTAGGCGTGGCCGCTGGCGAGGAGCTTCTGGATGTACTCGTGGTAGATGGGCAGGCGCTCCGACTGGACGTAGGGGCCATACGGGCCGCCCACGTCCGGACCCTCATCCCAGTCCAACCCCAGCCAGCGCAGGCCGCTCTTGATGTTGTCGAGGCTGCCCTCAACGTAGCGGGCGCGGTCGGTGTCCTCGATGCGCAGGATGAACTGACCGCCGAGCTTGCGGGCGCTGAGCCAGTTGTACAGGGCGGCGCGGGCCACGGCGATGTGGAGAAAGCCAGTCGGGCTGGGGGCGACACGGCCCCGGAAGGGGTTCGATGCGTTCGTCATGGGTCACCAGTCGAACTCTAGCAGCTTGCGGCGCATGACGACGCTCTCGACGATGCCGAGGCCGAACAAGAACGTCACCAGCGAGCTGCCGCCGAAGGAGATGAAGGGGAGCGGCTCGCCCGTCGTCGGCACCAGGTTCAGGTTGACGGCGATGTGGAGGGCCGTTTGCAGGAAGATGTTGAAGGCGATGCCGACCGCCATCAGCCGCCCGAAGCTATCGGTGGCGATGCTGCTGGCGCGGATGAGGCGCAGCAGGAGCAGCGTCACCACAATAATGAAGACGCACACGCCGACGAAGCCAAGCTGCTCGGCCATGACCGAGAACATGTAGTCGGTGTACGGCTGGCGCAGGTAGTGCAGCTGACTCTGGATGCCCTGGCCGTAGCCCTGGCCCGTCCAGCCGCCCGACCCAATGGCGATGAGCGCCTGGATGGTGTTGTAGCCGTTGCCGGCGGCGTCGCTGTTCGGGTCCAGGAAGGTGATGATGCGCTGGAGTTGGTAGCCCTCCAGGAAGCGCAGGCCGACGGGAATGGCGGCGACGGCGGCAAGGCCCAGGGTGCTGGCGTGCCAGATGCGCATCCCGCCCACGAAGGCCATCACGAGCCACACGGGGGCCAGGAGCAGCGCGCCGCCCAGGTTTGGCTCGACGAAGATCAGCCCCATGACGACGAGCGTCATCGCCAAGGTGATGACGACGTGGCGGATCTGGCGCATGTCGTGGTCCGCCATGTAGCGGGCCAGGACGATGACAAGGAGCACTTTCGCCATCTCCGACGGCTCGACGCGGAACAGCTTCAAATCGAACGAGCTGCGCGCGCCGCCGAAGGCGCTCCCGGCGACCAGCACCGCGCCCAGCAAGCCCAGCAGCCCGACGTAGATGACGCGCCACAGGTTGCCCCACAGGCGGTAGTCGATCAGGACGGCGGCCATGAAGACGACGACGCCCAGCCCGGCATACGCGCTCTGGCGCACCGTCCGCGCCTCGTAGATGGCGTTCATCTCGACGCCGCGAATCATGACGATGCCGAAGGCCATCAGGGCCAGGGCGGCGAGGAGCAGGAGCCAGTCGAACCGACGAACGTACTTCCAGTTAATCACAAAGGGTCCCTATAGGTCACGGCGGCTATTGTACACTGGAATTTTACTCTCGCCGACGGTTCGCAGCAATTCCGGTCGCTCGATGCCTCAGGATGGGGCGCCGCATCTGAGGCGCTTCAGACGCATGCCCAATTGACGCCATCACCGTGATGGCGATAATTCTGGGGTAGCGCACCCTCGACGTGCCGCGCCAAAAACATTCAGCAAAGTAGTGGGAGGCATTATGGCGCACTTTAGCTATACCTTTCAGGTCGCGCACGAGTCGCGGCCGGATGACCCCGCGATCGTCACGCTTGGTGGACAGCACACGTTGGCCGACCTGCACAATGCCATTCAGGACGCCTTCAACTTCGATGCCGACCACCTGTACTCGTTCTTCATGAGCGGGCAACTCTGGGACCGCGCCACCGAGTACGCCGCCATGCGCAGTGCCAGCTTGCACGAGAAGCTGGCGGAGAAGGCGCATCTGCGCGACCTGGGTCTCAAGGTTGGCCAGACGTTCCTGTACCTGTTCGACTACGGCGACGAACACCTTTTCGGCGTCCGCGTCGAGCGTATCACCCCTCTCAACCGCCCGCGGCCGGATTGGGCGATTGAGCGCGAGCCGGTGTCGCCGCCGCCGCAATATGAGATGTGGGAGGACGAGGAGGACAGCGAGGATGAGGCGGTGGACGATCTGGATGTGGACGAGCCGGAATACCCGTGGGGTGGTGACGGCAGCAATCTCAATGAACCAGTCCGCGCTCACGTCGAGGCCGCCCTTGTTCCTACGGATGCGCCCTACCCGCCGCCGGTGGACCAGCTTCTTCACCTGGGCGATCCACGCCATCAGAAAGACATCGAGGCGCGGATCGCGGCCCTCGGCTTCACCCAGGCGCACGTGCCCGGCCTGGTGCGGATGGCCCGTGACCGGACCCTCAACACCACATGGAGCGACGCAGACGACGTGTGGGCGCCCATCCACGCCATGACGGCCCTTGAAGGGCTTGACGTCAGCGCAGTCGTCCCCGATCTGATCCCGCTGTTCGACGTGGATAGTGACTGGTACGGAGGTTCCCTAGCCAGGGCCTTGGGGCACGTGGGCGCGCCAGCCCTGAACCCCCTGAGCGCTTATATCCACGACCGGACTCGCTGGAACTGGGGACGGGCGAGCGCGTCTGAGGCCCTGGCGGAGGTCAGCAAGCAGCATCCGGAGTTGCGCGACGCAGCCGTTCAAATCCTCACCCAAGAACTCGAACACGCCGAGGAGAACGACCCGACGGTGAACGGCTCCTTCCTGGCCGATCTGCTCGACTTGAAAGCCGTCGAATCGCTCCCCGTTATTCGGTCGGCGCTCGAGCGGGATTTGATCGACGAGTCGGTCGCCGGCGACTGGGAAGAGGTGTTGCACGAACTGGGGCAAGAGGCCGACCCCGACGACCCCTTACTCAAGAAGCCATCGTTTCAACCCTCGTGGCCCCTGGCTTTTCTCGAGCCAGGCTATCGCGCGCCTCAGCCGCAGCCAGCTCGACCGGCGCGATCCCCCGCGCCGCCCACGCCGAAGAAGGACGGCAAGGCCAAGCAGAAGCAGAAGCGCAAGGCGGCTGAAGCCTCGCGCAAAGCGAACCGCGCGAAGAAGAAGCGCAAGTAGCGCTAATCTCGCACGACTACGCGATCTTCTCGCGGACCCACTCGTGGATCAACTCGGCCGCCGCTATCCCCTTGGCCCGGGCTAGCTCCGTCACGGCCTGTGCCTCGTCTTGCTCTAGATACACTCTCACGACGGCGGCGCGTTCGAACACGGGTTCGGTGACCTCCTCGAGCTGGTCTTCAAAGTCGGTCACGTCGTGCTCATCCCAGAACTGGGCAAGCTCTTGAATGGAATCGGTTTGAGGAATCATCGCTTTCTCCACTGGCTGTAGCGTCGTCTCTCCTTGTCGGTCATAGGCCGGGCAGTAACCGGATAACCTCTACCATCAGGAAACTGGATCACGACACAGAACAGGTAGCGTCCAGCTTCAGTCTGCCCTAGGACGTAGTAGACGGGGTTGGCGCCTTCGGACTTGGCGCGCAGGAGAAGAGCCGAACCGAAGCAAACGTCCTCAACCTCCTCCGGCGTCACATCGTGCCGTGCAATGTGATCAATTCGGTCCTGCGGCCATAATAGCTGATAGACCTTCATGCTTTAGCACGATTTCGTCGCTAATCCCTATTGACTCGCCCGCCGCGCCCGTGTGCCTTCCTCGTTGATGGTCATGGTGGCGGGGTCGATGATGACGCCGTAGTCCCTCGCGGCGCTGTCGAGGGAGACCAGGCCGTCCAGGACATCTGCCAGCACCTTCTCCGCCGGACGCTTATGCGGATCGCCGAAGCCGCCGCCGCCCGCCAACTCCGTCGTCCCGATGGTCTCGTCGTCGGTCAGCGAGCGGCCCTCGCTCTGATGCAGGAACTCCTCGCGGGTCAGCTCGCGCCCATTGATGAGGATGCGCGCCGCTGTCGCCGGTCCGCCGCCGAGCAGGCCGAACGGCGGGACGCGCATGCGGTGCGACATGAAGTTGGCGACGACGGGCATGCTCCAGCCGGGCAGCCGCGACGCCGAGACGCGCACCGCCGCGCCGCCGCGATGCTCGCCCGCGCCCCCAGAGTCGGTGATGAACTCCTTCTCGCGCACGATGAGCGGCGTCGCCACCTCGAACATCTCCACCGGCACGTTCGACGCGCTGCTGGGGAAGATGAGGGCGTGGCCGCCGTCGCTGTTCCGCCCCGCGCCCATGCCGCCGCCGCTGAAGAAGTGGGCGTAGTACGCGCGGCCGTCCGGCGTCTGGCCGTAGCCCGTGGTGCTGCCGAGCAGGCCGTTGGGCGCCATGACGCGGTCGGGAAGCACCTCGGCGAGCGCGCCGGCGATGGCCGAGTGGATGTACCAGCCGGAGCGCGTGCGGGTGCGGACCGAGGCCGGGAAGACGCAGTTGAGGACGCTGCCGACCGGCGCCTTGACGTGCACGGGCTTGTAGCAGCCCTCGTTCTCTGGCGCTTCGGGCAGCAGGAGGTACTTCATGGCGTAGTACGTCTGGCCGCGCGTGTAGACCTCGGTGCAGTTGATGCCGCCCATCGGCTGCTGCGGCGACGAGCCGGCGTAGTCCACCGTCACCTCGTGGCCGTCGAAGATGACCGTCGCCTTTAGGTGGCACACGTTAATCTCGTCGAACTCCACCTCGTAGCTGTACTCGCCCGGCGGAATGGCCTCGATGGCGCGGCGCATCGCCGTCTCCGTCCGGCCCTGGATCTCCCGCGATAGCTCCTCCAGGCTGTCCAGGCCGTACTCGTCCAGCAGGGCCAGCACCTTGCGCGCGCCCGCGTCGTTCGCGGCGGCCTCGGCGTAGATGTCGCCGATAATCATGTCCGGCACACGCACGTTCCAGCGCACGAACTCCAGGACGAGGTCGTTGACCTGGCCCTCGCGGAAGAGGTAGGTCATCGGGATGATGAGGCCCTCCTCGTAGGACTCGCGGGCCAGGTTGTCGTTGAGCACGCCGCCGATGTCGGTCACGTTGGCGATGCTGGCGGTGAAGCCGATGACCCTGTCGCCACGGAAGAACGGTGTCACGACGGCGATGTCCAGGCTGTGGCCCGCGCTGAGCCAGGGGTCGTTGGTGATGAACACGTCGCCGGGGCGCATGTTCGCCAGGCCGATCTTGCGGATGAACGCCTCGGTGACGGTCGGCAGCGTGCGGTTAAAGACGGGCATGCTGCGCGTGGCGTGGGCCAAGGAGCGGCCCCGCCCGTCCATGATCTCACAGCCGAAGTCGTTGGCCGCGCCAACCACGGTCGAGAACGACGTGCGCACCAGGATGGCCGCCATCTCGTCGGCCGTCGTGATGAGGCGGTTCCACAGGATTTCCAGGGTCAGGGGATCGAAGGCTTTGAGCATGGTCACTCCAGGTTCACCAGCAGGTTCATTGCCGTGTCCAGCGCCGCGTGCATCTTGGGGCCAACGACGGTTGTCGACTCGCGCTCCTCGACGATGGCCGGGCCTTCGATGCGCATGCCCGGCCGCAGGGCGTAGCGGTCGTAGACCGGGGTCGAGATGAAGCCGGCGTGGTCGCTCCAGTAGACGTTGCGGTGGCCTTTGAGCGCAGGGGTCGGGTCCTCGCCACCCGCCTCGGCGCGGGGCAGACGCAGCGGCGGGCGTGGGCCGCGCGCCGTCAGCCGCCAGCTCAGGAACTCGATGGGGATGCCGCGCGGCAGGTGGCCGTACAGAACGGTGTAGCGCTCGCGGAATCCGTCCAGCAGGGGTGCGGCGTCGCCGCCTTCGAGCAGGCTCGTCGGGAGGTCGATGTTGATTTCGTGGAGCTGGCCCGCGAAGCGCCCGTCCACACTGCGCTCGAACTGGACGTGCGCGGCGTCAACGCCCGCCTCGGCCAGCGCGGTGAGCGCCTGGGTCTCCATGTCGCGGTACAGGGCGGCAATCTCGTTCCAGTCCAGGCCGTCTACCAGCACGGGGTACGACCGCGCCAGCTCCAGGGCGTTCGGCGCGACCAGCAGACCGACCGCCGACGCGACGCCGGCCGCTGGCGGGCAGATGACCCCCTTGATGGCTAAAGCCCTGGCGACGCCCGTCGCGTGGACCGGGCCGCCGCCGCCATAGGCCAGCAGGGCATAGCGGCGCGGGTCCTGCGCCTTCTCGATGACGTGAATCTTGACCGCGCCCGCCATGTTCTCGTTGACGATCTGGTGAATCGCCCAGGCCGTCTCGACCGGCGTCATGCCCAACGCCGCGCCCAGGCGGCCCAATGCCGCCTCGGCCGCCGCCACGTCCAGCCGCATCGCGCCGCCGAGGAAGTAGTCGGGGTTGAGGTAGCCGAGCAGCAGGTCGGCATCTGTCACCGTCGGCTCGGTCCCGCCGCGCCCGTAGCACGCCGGGCCAGGGTCTGCGCCCGCGCTGCGCGGCCCGACACGCATCAAGCCCAGGCCGTCGATCCAGGCGATGCTGCCGCCGCCCGCGCCAATCTCCAGCATCTCGATGGTCGGGATCTGGAGCGGGATGCCGCTGCCCTTCTTAAAGCGAGCGACGCGCGCCACCTCCAGGCTCGGCGCGATGCCAGGCCGCCCCTCCTGGATGAGCGCGATCTTGGCCGTCGTGCCGCCCATGTCGAAGGAAATCAGCTCGCTGCGCCCGCTCAACTCACCGAAGTACGCCGCCGCCATCGCGCCCGCCGCCGGGCCGGACTCGACGAGCTGCACCGGGATGGCCGACGCCGTTTGCACCGAGGCGGTGCCGCCGGAGGAGAGCATGGGGTAGAACGCGCCGCGAAAGCCGATGCCCGACAGCCCCGCTTGAATCTGGTCCAGGTAGTCGTGCATGACCGGCTGGACATAGGCGTTGGCGACCGTCGTCGAGGTGCGCTCGTACTCGCGGATCTCCGGCGCGACGTCGGACGAGAGGGAGACCGGAATCTCCGGCCACGCGGCGTGGATGATGTCGCGCACGGCGCGCTCGTTGGCCGGGTTGCGGAAGGCGTGCAGGAAGCACACGGCGACTGCCTGAACGCCTGCTGCGCGGAAGTCCTCGACCACGGCGCGGACCTCACTCTCATCGGGCGTGGCAAGGATGCGGCCATCGCGGTCGGTGCGCTCACGCACGCCGCGCCGCAGCCGACGCGGGACGATGGGGTCAGGATATTTCAAGAATAGATCGTAGATGTCGTAGCGCTGCTCGGTGCGAATCTCTAGGATGTCGCGGAAGCCCTGCGTCGTGATGAGGCCGACGGTCGCCCCCTTGCGCTCGATAAGGGCGTTGGCGACCAGGGTTGTGCCGTGGGCGACGTGGCTGACCTGGCTGCCGCTGATGGCGTCGCGCGCGAGGAACGCGCGCATGCCGTCAAGCGCGCCGACGGCGGGGGCGGCCGGTGTCGTGAGCGATTTGTAGATGCGCAGCTCGCCGGTGTCCGCGTCGAGCATCGCAAAGTCCGTAAAGGTTCCGCCTATGTCGAAGCCCAGGCGATAAGTGCTTGTCGTCGTCATGCATCCTGCCAGAGTATAGAATGGTTAGATTTCGGCTGTCACCCTGAGCGCAGCGAAGGGTCTCGACCGCCGCACCGAGATGCTTCGCCCCGCTCAGCATGACATTTGGTTACTTCTGAAGCCGGGGGTCCAGCCAATCGCGCAGGCCGTCGCCGAACCAGGTGAAGCCGAGCACCGCCAGGAAAATCGCCATGCCCGGCGCGAAGGGATACCACCACTGGTCGATCATGAACGCGCGGCCCGTCGCGACCATGCGCCCCCACTCGGGCAGCGGCTCCTGCGCGCCCAGCCCAATGAAGCCGAGGCTGGCGGCGTACAGGATGGCGTAGCCCGCATCGGTCGTCATGCGCACCAAGAGTGGCGACAGCGTGTTGGGCAGCAGGTGGCGCAGGATGATGCGCCCTTCCGACGCGCCGCTGGCCCGCGCCGCCTCGACGAACGCCTCGTGCTTGAGGGTGAGCATCTGGCCGCGCACCAGGCGGGCATACGTCGGCCAGGAGACGATGGCGACGGCGATGATGGCCGAGCGCAGGTCCGCGCCGAGCGCCGCCGAGAGGGCCATCGCCAGGACAAGGTCAGGGAAGGCCATGAAGACATCGGCGGTGCGCATCACGCCGTCGTCCCAGCGCCCGCCCCGATAGCCGCCAAACGCGCCGAGGGTGATACCGACGCCGCCCGCTAGACCGATGACCGTCACGACGATGAGCAGGGAGATGCGCGAGCCGTACAGGACGCGGGCCAGGAAATCGCGGCCGAACTCGTCCGTGCCTAGCGGGTGCTCCAGGCTAGGCGGGCGCAGGCGTGACGCGAGGCTGAGCTTGACCGGGTCATACGGCGTCAGCAGCGGCGCGAAGATGGCGACGAGCACCAGGCAGATGAGGATGACGGCGCCCGCCAGGGCCAGCTCGTTGCCGCGCACGCGGAGCCGCCAGCGTCGGCGGAGCTGGGTGGGTGGCGACTGGAGGCGCGCGGCGGTCTGGTCGGGGAGGGTGGTGGTGCTCATGGCGGTCAGTACTGAACGCGCGGGTCGATGAACAGGTACGAGACGTCGACCAGCAGATTGACCAGCATGAAGATGATGGCCATAACCACGGTCACACCCATGATGGCCGGAAAGTCGACACTCGTGATGGATGACACGGCGTAGCGGCCCATGCCCGGCCACTGGAAGATGGCCTCGACGAGGATGGAGCCGCCGAGCAGGAACGCCAGCTGCGTGCCGAGGGTGGTCAGGATGGGCATGGCCGCGTTCTTCAGGGTGTGCCGGTAGAGAACCGTGCGCTCGGCCAGCCCCTTGGCGCGGGCCGTGCGGATGAAGTCCGCGCCGCTCAGGTCGAGGATGCTGGAGCGCGTCATGCGCGACACGACGGCCAGCCGGGCGAGGGCCAGGGCAGTGACGGGCAGGATGAGGTGGCGGAGGCCGCTCAGCAGCGCGTCCACGTTGCCGCGCAGGATGGCATCCACTGTGACCATGCCCGTCATCGGCTCCAGGCTGATGCCCGCGTCCAGGCGCTCGCCGGCCGGCAGCCAGCCGAGCTTGACGTAGAAAATGAGCTGAAGCAGCAGCGCGAAGACGAAGACGGGCATCGCCACCCAGACGGTCGATAGGAAGCGCGTGATGATGTCCACGGCCCCGCCGCGACGGCTGGCGGCGGCGATGCCCAGGGGTATCCCTAGCGCGACGACGACGAGGAACGCCGCCAGCGCCAGCTCAATCGTGGCCGGCAGGTAGTCGCGCAGGTCGTCGCGCACCGGCCGCTTGGTCACGATGGACGTGCCGAGGTCGCCGGTCGCCAGGTTGCGCAGGTAGATGAGGTATTGCTCCGGCAGCGGCCGGTTCAGCCCCAGGTCTTCCTTGGCGCGCTCGATCTGGTCGGCGGTCGCGTCCAGCCCGGCAGCGGCCTTCGCCGGGTCGGCGGGGATGAGGTGCGTCACGACGAACGTGAGCAGCGTCATCCCCAGCACGACGACGACGAGCCAGAGCAGGCGGCGCAGAACGTAGCGAATCACTTGTTAACCGAGATGTCCGCCAGGTTGAGCGTCTGGTTCCAGCCCGGCGTGTACTTGTAGCCGTTGACGTTGTTGCGGAAGGCGACAATCGACGTCGGGTTAGCGATGAACAGCGCCGCCGTATCGTCCAGCAGACGCTGTTGGAGCTGCTTGTAAATCTTCTCGCGCTCCGCCGGGTCGGTCGTGGTGCGGCCCTTGTCCATCAGGGCGTCGGTCTCGGCGTTGCCGTAGAAAGTGCCGTTATAGCCCTTGATCTGCTGCGACGTGTGGAACGGGCCAAAGAAGTACGCGTCGGCGTCGGCGTAGGGCGGGAAGCGGTAGTAGCCGTACAGGTGCATGAGCTGGTTCTTGTCGTTGGTCTGCATACGGCCCACCATCGTCGGCCACGTCTGCTCCACAACCTTCAGGTTGATGCCCAGCTCTTTCAGGCCCTCCTGCAGGACGAGGCCCGCGCCCTTCTCCGGCGGGTCGCCCTGGACGGCGACGTATTCCAGGTCGAAGCCGCCGTTGGGGTAGCCCGCCTCGGCCAGGAGCTGCTTCGCCTTGGCGAGGTCCTTCTGGCGCACCGGCAGATTGTTGTCGTGGAACGGCGCGCTCTTCGCCATCACACCTTGCGACTGCTCGGCGTGGCCCAGATAGACGCCGTCGATGAAGCCTTTATAGTCGAAGGCGTAGGAGATGGCCTCGCGCACCTTCGGGTTGTCCAGGGGCGGCTTGACCTGGGACACCTGGATGTACAGGGCGGTGATGGCGGGGTCCTCGGAGACCTTGACGTTCGGGTTCGTCTTGAGCTGCGCCACGGCGTCGAGCGGGATGCCGGAGCCCCAGAAGTCGAGGTCGCCCTTCTCCAGCAGCAGGCGCGCGGTAGACTGGTCGGGGATGACGCGGAAGACGGCCCGGTCGACCTTGGCCGCGTTCGCCGTGTCCCAGTAGTCCTTCTTCTTGACGAACACGACCTGCTGGTTGTGGTCCCACTTCTCGATGTCGAACGGGCCGGTGCCGTTGACGTGGTCGTACAGGTACTTCTCCGCCCACTTGTCGTCCGGCGTCGCATGATCCTGGACGAACTTCGGGTTGACGATGAACACCTTGGGCAGCATGCTGAGGAAGTGGCCGACGGGCGTCTTGAGCACGACGTTCACCGTCATGTCGTCCACGACGTCGAGGCGGTCGTAGATGCCGGCCAGCACGAACGCCGGGCCTTTGCCAATGCTGTTGAGGCGGTCAAAGGAGAACTTGACGGCCTGGGCGTTGAGCGGCTCGCCAGAGCTGAACTTGACGCCGGGCCGCAGCTTGAACGTGTACGTCTTGCCGTCGTCCGAGATTTTCCACTCCGTCGCCAGCTTGGGCACGATGTCGGTCGTGCCGGGCTTATAGGCGACCAGCGGCTCGTACGTCGCCAGGACGATCTGGTTGGCCTGCGACTCGTTTGCGATGGCAGGGTCCATCGTCGTCGGGTCGTTGGCGGTGAACGAGAAGGTGAAGGTCTTGCCGCCGCTTGCGCTGGCGTTGGCGGCCTCGGGGGCCTTGGTGGCTGCGGCGGGCTGCGGCGCGGCGGCTTGCGCGGGCTGGGTCGCCGCGGCCTGCTGCGCCGGCTGAGCGGCGGCAGGGGGTTGGGCCTTGGACGTGTCAGGGGCGGCGGGCTGACTGGAACAGCCGGCGGCCAGGGCGGTTAGGAAGGCGCACAGGATGACCACGAATCGAAGGGCACGCTGGGACATGGCATCTCCTCCTTCATGGCGGTATAGGGCTTGAACACGGGGTGGGCCGACGGGGAAGAAGGCACAGGGACGACGGCGCAGTCGGTCCGGCCTCAAGAGTGCGTGGCAGTATATTACGGATGCCGGAAGGCGTCAAGTTAAACGGTCGCGGTTCCTATATGTCAATCAGGTTGCGATATCTCAACGGTAGTTGGCCGCGCAATCGGGTATACTGGGAATAGAATCCTGAATGCGCTTCTCATTACATCTGTAATCCATATACTTGCAGATGTAACTGACCCATGATCATCTACAAAGGAGTGCAAAATGGCCGAGAGCGTGTACAAAGTCATCGAGTTGGTCGGCACCAGCACCGAGTCGTGGGACAAGGCGGCCGCCGCTGCCGTGGAGCGGGCCTCCCAGAGCCTGCGCGACCTGCGCATCGCCGAGGTCGTCAAGCTGGACATGCAGCTCGAGGAGGGCAAGGTCGTCGCCTACCGCGCGCGGATCAACGTGTCCTTCAAGTACGAGGGCGGCAGCTAGAAGTCTGCACGTCGTTGCCCCACGAGCCGAGGCGCTGGAGAGCCATCTCCAGCGCCTTTCTCATTTAGTTCTAATCGGTCTTTCAGCCAGTTTTCAGTCGGGCTGACTACGCTTAGACAATGCGGGTCTGGCATGAGCCAGGCCCTATCTATGCTGTTCATTGGAGGATTCGATGGCGGCCGCTGAGAACATGATCGAGGTCGACCACCTCACAAAGTACTACGGGCCGAACGCTGCGATTTGGGATGTGACGTTTGACGTGGGCAAGGGCGAAATCCTGGGCTTCCTCGGCCCCAACGGCGCGGGCAAGACGACGACAATGCGCATCCTGACCGGCTACATGCCGCCCAGCGAGGGGACGGCGCGCATCGCCGGCTTCGACGTCTTCAAGCAGTCGCTGGAGTGCCGCCGCCGCGTTGGCTACCTGCCGGAGACCGTGCCGCTCTACCCGGAGATGACCGTCGAGAGCTACCTCGACTTCGTCGCCAAGCTGCGCGGCGTGCGCCGGGGGCGGCGCGACCGTATCTGGGACGTCATGGAGCGCATCCGCATCGACGACCGGGCGGGGCAGCTCATCGGCAAGCTGTCGCGCGGCTACCGCCAGCGCGTCGGCATCGCCCAGGCCATCGTCCATGACCCCGACGTGCTCATCCTCGACGAGCCGACCGTCGGCCTCGACCCGCGCCAGATTATCGAAGTGCGCGACCTCATCCGCGAGCTGGGCGAGACCCACACCGTCATCCTCAGCACCCACATCCTGCCCGAAGTCCGCGAGGTGTGCGACCGGGTCATCGTCATCAACCGGGGCGAGATTGTCGCCGTTGACACCATCGCCGCCCTGGAGGACCGCCTGCGCGGCAACGCCCGCGTGCGCCTCGTCGTCGCCAACGCCGACGGCCTCGCGCCGCGCCTGACAGATATCGACGGGGTGCTCGGCGTCGAGGCGGGCGAGAACGGCGTGTTCGAGATCGAGATGAAACAGGACCAGGACCCGCGCGCCGCCATCGCCGAGACCGTGGTCAAAGCGGGCGCGGGGCTGCTGGAGCTGACGCCGATTGGCATGAGCCTGGAGGATATCTTCCTCGAGCTGACCACCGAGGATGAGCCGGCCGAGGTCGAGGAGGCCGACGCCGACGCCGAGGAAGAGGAGGTAGAGACCGATGCGTAACGCCCTCACCATCGCCCAGAAAGAGCTGAACACCTACTTTTCCTCACCCGTCGCCTACGTGGTCACCGCGTTCTTCATGCTGGTGATGGGCTACTTCTTCTACCTTATTCTTGTCCTGAGCCGCGAGGCCAGCCTGCGCGGACTGTTCAGCAACATGGCGGTCATCCTGCTGTTCGTGACGCCGTTCCTAACGATGCGCCTGCTGGCCGAGGAGCAGCGCATGGGCACCATCGAGCTGCTGCTGACGTCGCCCGTGCGCGACTGGCAGGTCGTGCTGGGCAAGTTCCTGGGCGCGCTCGCGTTCCTGCTGTTTATGCTGGCGCTGACCCTCGTCTACCCGCTGCTGCTGAGCCGCTTCGGCTCGCCCGACTGGGGCCCCATCGCAACTGGCTACCTGGGCGTGCTGCTTATCGGCGCGACGTGCCTGGCCGTGGGCCTGTTCGCCTCGTCGCTGAGCCAGAACCAGATCGTGACCGGCTTCGTCGCCTTCGCCTTGCTCATCATCCTGTGGCTGCTGGGCGCGGCGGCGCAGGCCGTCGGCAGCGGCGCGCTGGGCAGCCTGTTCGACTACCTCGCCATCAACAGCCACTTCGACGACTTCGTGCGCGGCGTCGTCGACACCCAGCACATTGCGTATTACCTGATCCTCACCGCGCTGTTCCTGTTCCTGGCGACGCGGGTTGTGGAAGCCAGGCGGTGGAGATAGCCGTATGTCCTCATTGAACCGTCCCTATAGCATCATTGCCGCCGGGCTGGCCGGATTGGCCCTGCTCGCGGCCATCGTTCTGTTTGCCCTGCGCGGCTGGGAGCTATACACCCAGATCGCCCTGGTCGCCGCGCTCTTGCTGGCCGGGCTGTTCGTCCTCCTGGAGCCGAGCTGGGTCATGGGGCGCATCACCGGCCGCAGCGCGAAGTACGGCACGAATGCCGTCGTCCTCGCCGTTGCCGTCGTCGCCATCCTCGGCTCGCTGGGCTACCTCTCGACGCACTACAGCAAGCGCTACGATACCACGGCCAACCAGCAGTTCAGCCTGGCCGACCAGACGGTCAACATCCTCAAGAATCTCAAGCAGCCCATCCAGGCCGTCGGCTACTACAGCGACCAGGACCCCCAGGCGCAGACGGCCCGCGACTTGATGCGCGAGTACACCAGCCGCAGTAACCTCATCACGTATGACACCGTCGATCCTGTCCTGCGCCCGGCCCAGGCGCGCCAGGCGGGCGTCACCAGCCCGTCCATCGTCCTCTCGTCCGGCGGCAAGCAGCAGACGATTATCTCGGTGGACGAGCAGAGCATCACCGGCGCGATTATCAAGCTGACCCAGGACAAGCCGCGCACGGTGGTCTTCACGACGGGCCACCGCGAGTATGATCCGAAGAGCGGCGGCAGCAACGGCTACACCGGCGCCGGAAGCAAGTTGCAGCAGGACGGCTACAACGTCGTGACGGTCAACCTCGCCATCAGCAACACCATCCCGTCGGATGCGACGGCGCTCGTCGTGGCCGGGCCGCAAAATGCATTCAGCGACGCCGAGACCAACGCCGTCAAGAGCTACCTGGACAAGGGCGGCCGCGCCATGTTCCTGCTCGACCCGCCGGCCGACCCGACGGCCCGCGACCCGCTGGTGGACCTGCTGGCTCAGTATGGCCTCCGGCCACGCAGCGACGTCATCATCGCCGACCCGGGCCTGTCGCTGGCCGGCGACCAGCTCACGCCCCTCGTCACGCAGTACGCGTCGAGCACGGTCACCAACGGGCTGGCGGGCGCGACGACGTTCTTCCCGCGCGCCCGCTCCCTGGAAGAGGTGTCACCCGCGCCGCCGAACGTCACGGTGACGCCACTCATCCAGACTGGGCCGCAGAGCTGGGGCGAGACGGACTTCGCGGGCCTGCGGGGCGGCCAGGCGCGCCCCGACGCCAACGATGCCAAGGGGCCGCTGACGATCATGGCGACGGCCGAGAGCTCCAACGGGAGCGCCAACCCGCCGATCACCACGCGCATCGTCGTCGTGGGCAACGCGACCTTCCTCGCCGATAGCGTCTTGCAGCAGGTGGGCGGCAGCGCCAACACCGACCTGTTCATGAACGGCATCAACTGGCTCGCCCAGTCCGAGGAGCTGAACGGCATCCGCGCCAAGACGGCCGACACGCGCCAGGTCATCATCAGCGGCGACCAGAGCCGCTGGCTGTTCTTCGCCTCGGTCGTCTTCCTGCCGCTGATTGTGCTGGCCTGGGGCGGCTGGGTGTGGTGGCAGCGGCGTTAGCGAGGTGACAGCATGAACTTTCGACTCACAGGCGCTCTGGTCCTCGTCGCGGCGGTGCTCGTCGCGGGGGTCTACTTCTTCGTCGTGCGGCGCGACAACGCCGACGACACGACGGCGGCGACGGGCAGCGGCGCGCCGGTCGCCCTGTTCGACCTCAAGGCGGCCGACGTGACGCGGCTCAAGGTGGCGGACAACAGCGGCAAGGCGGTCGAGGTCACCAAGAGCGGCGACGCGTGGACGCTGACCGCGCCGAGCCAGGGGCCGGCCGACAGCCCGCGCGTCGATAGCGCGGTGCAGCAGCTCGCGGGAACGAAGGCCAGCCGCAAGATCGAGGCAAAGGACGTGGACAAGGCTGCGTTCGGGCTAGACAAGCCAGCGTACATCATTACCCTGGGTACGACGGCCGGCGACAAGACGCTGACCGTCGGTGGGCAGACGCCGGACAAGTCCTCGGACTACGTTCAGAAGGCCGACGACCCGGCCGCCTATCTGTTGAGCACCTTCACCGTCTCGGCGGCGACGGACATGCTGTCGCGCCCGCCGCTGCCGCCGACGCCGGCGCCGGCGCTGACGGTCCTGCCCGGCGCCCCAATCGCCGCGCCAACGCCCGGCGCGACACCTTAAGAGGCGCGCGGAATCGCGGAAGGCACGGAGCGCCATGAGGGCAAGGTTAACTTATCCTCGGGCGTCCTGGCCCACGGCCTGACTGATGTGGCTGAAGCCATCCTGCGCCAGCAACCCCACCAGGCCCTTGAGGGTGGCCGCGACGAGGCCCGGTCCTTCGTAGATAAAGGCGGTGTAGAGTTGCACCAGGCTCGCGCCGGCGAGGATTTTGGCGTAGGCCGTCTCGGGGCCGTCCACGCCGCCGACGCCGATGAGGGGCAGGCGGCCGTCGACGGCGCGGTAGAGGTAGCGCAGGACGGCGGTGGAGCGATCGAACAAAGGCTTGCCGCTCAGCCCGCCCCCCTCGCCACGATAGCGGCCACGTAGCGTTGGGGCGCGCTCGGTCGTGGTGTTGGTGGCGATGATGCCATCGACGCCCGTGTCCAGGATGACCTGCAACGCGGCGTCGAGCTGCGCGGGGGTCTCGTCGGGCGAGAGCTTGACGAAGATGGGGACGGCGCGGCCCGACCGCTGTCGCTGATAGGTCTCCCGCGCATCGCGCAGCAGGGCCAGGATGTCGGCCAGGGCGCCGCCGCGCTGCAAGTCGCGCAGGCCGGGCGTGTTGGGCGAGGAGACGTTGACGACGATGTAGTCGGCCAGCGGGGCGAGCATCTGGAAACAGGCGAGGTAGTCCGACGCCGCCGACTCCGGCGGCGTTGCCTTGTTCTTGCCGATATTGACGCCGATGGGCACGGGCCGCCGCGCCAGGGCCAGGTTGCGCGCCATCGCCTCCATGCCCCCGTTGTTGAAGCCCAGGCGGTTGATGAGCGCCCTATCCTCCGGCAGCCGGAACAGGCGCGGCTGAGGGTTGCCGGGCTGCGGTTTCGGCGTGACCGTGCCGACCTCGATGAAGCCGAAGCCCAGCCGGGCGAAGGACTCGATGTAGCGGGCGTCTTTGTCGAAGCCGCCCGCCAGGCCGACCGGATTGGCGAAGCTCATGCCGGCCACGGCGACGCGCAAGGCCGGGTGGCTGTAGCGCAGCGGGGCGGTCAGCGCGCCCGTGCCGGGGATGAGGGCGCCACCCTGCCACAGCGTCGTCACCAAGCTGTGGGCCGCCTCCGGGTCGAGACGGAAGAACAGCGGGCGGAGGCGATGGTAGACGCTCATGACCTCTCGCCCTGCGACGCCTGGCACTTAAGTGCCAGGCTGAGTGGGCGAAGCCCCCTGAAGGGGGCTGGGCAGCCTGCTTCAGCAGGCTTGGTTGTTTCAGCCACCGACTTGGGTCGGTGGCGGCGGCGGACGATAAAGCTGTCACACGCGCACATTTTAGTACCCCTGGGGGTTGTTGGACTGCCAGCGCCAGGTGTCGGCGCACATCTCGTCGACGCCGCGCGCGGCAGACCAGCGCAGCTCGCGGTTGGCGAGGGCCGGGTCGGCGTAGACGGCGGCGACGTCGCCGGGCCGCCGCTCGACGATGCGGTAGGGAATCTTGCGCCCAGACGCCCGCTCGAACGCGGCGACCATCTCCAGCACGCTGTAGCCGCGCCCGGCGCCGAGGTTGTACGTGACGACGCCTGGCTTCTCCTTGAGCCTGTCCAGGGCGCTCAGGTGGCCGAGGGCCAGGTCTACGACGTGGATGTAGTCGCGGACGCCCGTTCCGTCGGGCGTCGGGTAGTCATTGCCGAAGACGCGCAGCTCCGGCAACTGCCCGACGGCGACCTTGGCGATGAAGGGCATCAGGTTGTTGGGGATGCCGCTGGGGTCCTCACCGATGCGCCCACTGGGGTGCGCGCCGACGGGGTTGAAGTACCTCAGCAGGGCGATGTTCCACGTGTGGTCGGCGACCCACAGGTCGCGTAGAATCTGCTCGATCATGAGCTTGGTCTGGCCGTAGGGGTTCGTCGCGTGGAGCGGCATGTCCTCGGTGATGGGGACGCGGGCCGGGTCGCCGTACACCGTCGCGGACGAGCTGAAGACGATGTCCTTGACGTTGTGCGCCCCCATCACTTCGAGCAGGATGAGGGTCCCGGTGATGTTGTTGTGGTAGTAGCGCAGCGGCTGGGCAACCGACTCACCGACGGCCTTGAGGCCGGCGAAGTGGATGACGGCGTCAATGGGCGCGGCGTCAAATGCGGCGGTCAGGCCGTCGCGGTCCAGCAGATCGACCATGTGGAAGTCCACCTTCCGCCCCGCTAGCTCCTCGACGCGGTGGATGGCTTCCAGCTTGCTGTTCGCCAGATTATCGACGACAGTGACGTCGTAGCCCGCGTTGAGCAACTCGACGCACGTGTGACTACCGATATACCCCGCCCCGCCCGTGACTAGAATACGCATGAACCCCTCCAAGGCTTTACAGTCTTACGGCGTCACTGCGAGGAGGACAGTAGGACGACGAAGCAGTCTCCCAACGGGCTATAGGCATGCTATTCCCGCAATAGAGCATCTTCAACAGAGGCGTGAGATTGCTTCACTTCGCTCGCAATGACAGCTTTTCCATTTACACTTCGTAAATAGCGGTTCAATTTTCGGACCACAAAGCACGCGAAAAGGACATGGACGAATTCCATTCGTCCGTGAATGGGGGCAAGTCGTCCAGCGACGGCACAGACTGGAAGTCTGCGCCTGAGATGGCGAAGCCTGCCAAGGCAGGCTAGGCGGGACGACAATACCGGTGAGCGAGCCTGCTTCGAGCAGGCTTTCCCATGTCCAGACGCCGAATTCCATTCGGCGGCCCCATCCGCAACCAACATGATTATATCGGCAGCCTGGGCTTCACACAAGCTCGACGGTGATGCCGTGGGCGCGCAACTCGGCCACCGACTGCGGCGGCGCGGCGGCGTCGGTGATGATGCGGTCGATCTCGTGGGGCAGGGCGAAGGCGCTGAAGCCCATCGCCCCGAACTTACTCGAGTCGACGATGCCGACGATCTGGGCCGACGAGCCGACCATGAGCGCCTTGAGCTGCGACTCCTCCAGGTCCGCCTCCATCAGACCGTCGCGCGGCGTCACCGCCCGCGCCCCGAAGAAGCCGATGTCCAGCCGCAGGCGCTGGAGCGAGTTGTAGTTGAAGCTACCGACGAGGGAGCTGGAGCGGCGGCGCATCGTTCCGCCGACGACGATGGTGGTGATGCCGTCGCAGAAGTTGAGCTCGAACGCGGTGTAGAGGCCGTTGGTGACGACGACAAGCTGCTCGCGGTCCTTGATGAGGCGGGCCACCTGCGCCGCCGTCGTGCTCGCGTCCAGGAAGATGCGCTGGCCGGAGCGGACCAGGGCGGCGGCGGCCTGGGCGATGCGGCGCTTCTCCTCCAGGTGCTCCTGCTCCCGCGCCGCGAAGTAGCGCTCCAGCCGGCCACGGCCGGAGACGACCGCGCCGCCGTGGACGCGCTCCAGCACGCCCTGCGTCTCCAACACATCCAGGTCGCGGCGCACAGTGACCTCGGAGACGCCGAGCGCCTGGCTCAGCTCCCCGACGGTACTGCGGTCACGCGCACTCAAATAGGCCAGGATCTCCTGCCGTCGCCGCTCCGACGACATTGCCTGATCACCCTGCGACATACGCACTCCTGCCTCGCGCGACACATCGTTGTGACTTGCTAGTCGGCTCCCTTTCCATTATACTGCGAGTGTGAACGAAAATCAAGGGATTCGAACAAAATTCGTAATTGAATTTGCTCGTTTCTATTGACACGCGCCTTGATTCGCGGTATAATGACCTCGAACGAAACTGATACAGTTCGAAAACGTTTCGAGTCGCCTCACCGCCTTTCTGCGGAGCTGTCCTATGACCGAGCGTCGCCCCATCTTCCAGGCTGACCATGTATCGAAGTCCTTCGGCGGCGTCCACGCGCTGCAAGATGTGCACTTCGAGATCGTCCCCGGCGAAGTCCACGCTCTGCTCGGCGAGAACGGCGCGGGCAAATCCACCCTTATCAAAATCATGACCGGCGTCTACCAGCCCGACGCCGGCGAGTTGACCCTGGATGGCGCGGTCGTGCGCTTCGGCAACACCCGCGAGGCGCAGACGGCCGGCATCGCCGCCATCTACCAGGAGCCGAGCCTGTTCCCCGACCTGGACATCGCCGAGAACATTCTTGTCGGGCGGCAGCCCCGCACGCGGCGCGGCATCGCCTGGAAGCAAATGTACGCCGAGGCGTCGGCGCTGCTCGAGCGCCTCGGCCTCGCCCTCGATCCGCGTACAAAGGCCCGCGAGCTGAGCGTGGCGCAACAGCAAGTGGTGGAAATTGCGCGGGCGCTGTCCCTCAACGCGCGCGTGCTCATCATGGACGAGCCGACCTCGTCCCTCACCCAGAACGAAGTCGCGGAGATGTTCGCCATCGTGCGCCAGCTCCGCGCGTCCGGTACGGCCGTGGTGTTCATCTCGCACCGGCTGGAGGAACTATTCGCCCTGGCCGACCGGGTGACCATCCTGCGTGACGGCCAGTACGTGGCGACGCGGTCGATGGCCGAAGTCACCACCGAGGACTTGATCCGCATGATGGTCGGCCGCCACCTGGGCGAGCTATTCCCCAAGCAGGATGTGGCCGCCGGCGACGTGGTTCTGAGCGTCGAGGGGCTGACCGTCGAGGGCAGCTTCTCCAACGTGTCGTTCGAGCTGCGCAAGGGCGAGATCCTGGGCATGGCCGGGCTGGTTGGCGCCGGACGCACCAATGTGGCCCGTGCCCTCTTCGGCATCGAGCCGGCCACGGCGGGCGTCATCAAGCTCGACGGCAAGCCCGTGACCATCAAGAGCGCGGACCAGGCGATGGGCCTGGGCATCGGCTACGTGCCCGAGGACCGCAAGGAGCATGGGCTGGTGCTGCCGATGAGCATCGGCGACAACATCACGCTGCCGATCCTGCCGTCCTTCGCCCGGCTGGGCTGGCTCAATCGGAAGCAGGAGCAGAAGGCGGCGGCGGTCGGCTCGCAGCAGCTCGAAGTGAAGATGACCGGCGTCGAGCAGCTCGTCGGCCAGCTCTCCGGCGGCAACCAGCAGAAGGTCGTGCTCGCCAAGTGGCTGGGGACGCGGCCCCGCGTGCTCATCCTCGACGAGCCGACGCGCGGCATCGACGTCGGCACGAAGGCGGCAGTGCATCGCCTGATGAGTACCCTGGCGGCCGAGGGCATGGCGATCCTGATGATTTCCTCGGAGCTGCCGGAAATCCTGGGGATGAGCGACCGCATCCTGGTGATGCGCGAGGGGCGGCTGACCGGCCAGTTCAGCCGCGCCGAGGCCACGCAAGAGAAGATCATGGCCGCAGCGACGACGGCGTAGCGACCGTCATTGCGAGGCGGGCCTTGCCGCCGAAGCAATCCCACGCAGAAGACGCGGGTGCTCTAGGCGCAGTAGACAGTCGTTCATGCCAGCGGGAGATTGCTTCGCTCCACTCGCAATGACACTCTGGCCCCGCTCGCAATGACACTTTGAGACGGTATTTACGGGAGACGCGGGATGGTCACACAAGCACAAGTCAGCCGCCCCAGAACAAGCCTCGTGCAGGCGGTCGTCAAGTTCCGTGAGGTGGGCATCCTCGTCTTCATCCTGGTGCTTGGCGCGATGATCACTCTCCGCAACCCGGCTTTCCTCACGCCGGAGAACTTCCGCGACATTCTGCTGAACATCTCCATCCTCATCATCGTCGCCCTGGGCCAGAGCATGGTCATCATCACGCGCGGCATCGACCTGTCGGTTGGCTCTATCATCGGACTGACGGCGATGATGGTCTCGTACTTCATCGTAGCGTATCCGGGCTTGCCGCCCGTCGTGGCGCTTCCCCTGGGCATGGCGCTGGGCGCGGCGCTGGGCGCGTTCAACGGCCTCATCATCGCCAAGTTCGACGTGCCGCCCATCATTGCCACCCTCGGCACGCTCAGCATCTACCGCGGCCTGGTCTTCCTCTACAGCAACGGCCAGTGGATCAACGCCTATGAGATGCCGCCGAGCTTCCGCCAGCTTGCCAAGGGGGACCCGTTCCTCGGCATCCCCAACCTCATCCTGTTCGCCGTGGTCGTCGCGCTTGCGGTGTACTACTTCCTCAACTACACGCGCACCGGCCGCGATATCTACGCGGTGGGCAGCAACCCGGACGCGGCGCGCTTCGCCGGCATTCCCATCACCCGCACGATCTTCCTGGTTTACTTGATCTCCGGCATACTCTGCGGCCTCGCGGGCGTGCTGTGGGCATCGCGTTTCGAGTCGGCGCAGACGAACACGGCGCTGGGGTTCCACCTCCAGACGATTGCCGCGCCTGTTGTCGGCGGCGTCAACATCTTCGGCGGGAGCGGCAGTGTTTTGGGAATCATCATGGGGGCATTCCTGCTCGGCATCATCAACAACGGCCTGACCCTGGCGCGCATCTCGCCGTTCTGGGAGCTTGCCGCAGAGGGGCTGCTGATTCTGCTGGCGGTGATCCTGGATTCGGCCATCCTGCGACGGCTGCAACGCATCAAGACGCGGCGGACCCGCTAACGGCGGAGGACTTTCAATGAACGCGAACAGCAACCTGGCCCGCTTCTTCCTGCGCCGCGAGTGGCTCCTGGTGGTTCTGATCATCGTCGTCGCGGCGCTCAACGCCCGGCTGTCGCCTTTCTTCCTGGACACCGACAACCTGCTGCGCACGTCATCCGACTTCGTGGAAATCGGCATCATGATGCTGCCGATGGCGTTCATCATCATCACCGGCGACATCGATCTGTCGGTGGCCTCGACCCTTGGTCTGACGGCGTCCCTCATGGGCTGGCTGTTCATGAACGGCTGGAACATCTGGCTCGCGGTGGGCGTTTCTTTTGTGGTCGCGCTGCTTGCCGGCTTGCTGAACGGCTGGCTTATCGCGCGGGTGAAGCTGCCCGCCCTCGTCGTGACAATCGGCACGTTGTCGCTGTATCGCGGCCTGGCCTACGTGCTCCTCGGCGACCAGGCGGCGCGGGGCTACCCGGACGCGTTTACCTATCTCGGTCAGGGCACACTCGGCGACACGCAAATCCCGTTCTCGCTGCTGGTGTTCGCGGCGCTGGCCGTGGTATTTGGCCTCATCTTGCACAAGACGACCTTCGGGCGCTATCTGTACGCGATGGGCAACAACGCGGCGGCCAGCCGCTACTCCGGCGTGAAGGTTGACAGCATCAAGCTCTCGCTCTTTGTTCTCTCCGCCGCCATGTCCGCGCTGGCCGGCTTCATCCTGGCCGCGCGTTTCGGCAGCACGCGCCCTGACATCGGCACGGGCCTGGAACTGACGGTGATCACGGTCACGGTGCTCGGCGGCATCAGCATCTACGGCGGTAGTGGTACAATGGTCGGCGCGGTGCTGGCGCTCATCCTGGTGGGCATCCTGCGTTTCGGGATGGGGCTTATCAACCTGCAAGGCCAGGTGCAGGACATCGTTATCGGCGGGCTACTCATCCTGTCCATCCTGGTGCCGAAGCTCGGCAGCGTGGCCCAGGCCGTCCGCTCGCCCCAGAAGGGGAGCTGGCGAGGCGTTGCCATCGGCGCGAGCGCCGCCGTGCTGTTCGGGCTGTTCTTCTTCTGGTCGCGCTCACTGATTTTAGGCCCGTGACTACTGCCAGTCATTGCGAGGAGGCACGACGAAGCAATCTCGCGGTGAGGAGAAGCGCGCTATGCCGCTGCTAGACCGTCTTTCGCAAGAGCGGGAGATTGCTTCGCCTCGCTCGCAATGACTGGGGATTGAGAAAGGAGCCGCTTATTCGGAGGACAACTCCCGGCTTATGCGTCACTTGTGCCAATTGTTGGCCTTGTTACTCCCATCAACACCCTAGGAGGAACTGCTATGCGTAACCGAATCATTGCCCTACTGCTTGCGACCGCTCTGCTCGCCGTTCTCGCGGCGTGTGGCGGCGCTCCGGCAGCGCCGTCCGCCCAACAGGCTGCGCCCACGGTGGCTGCTGCCGTTCAGCAGGCCGCACAGGCCGCCCCAACCGCCGCTGCCGCCGTCCAGAAGGCGGCGCCGACTGTCGCTGCTGCGGCGCCAACCGTCGCTGCCGCCGCCCAACAGGCTGCCCCGACCGTTGCCGCCGTCGCTCCAACGGCCGCCGCCGCGGCGGCCAAGGCTTCGGGCGGCGGGAAGACCTACATCTTCGTCCCGAAGAACCTCGGCAACCCGTACTTTGACACCGCTAACAAGGGCGCGCAGGAAGCCGCCAAGGAACTCGGCGTGACCGTGACCTACCAGGGTCCGGCGACCGCCGACGCGACGCAGCAGATCCAGCTGCTCAACTCCCTCATCGCGCAGAACCCGGGCGGCCTGGCTATCTCCGCCGACGACTCGGATGCTCTGGTGCCCGTCGGCAAGACGGCCCTGGGCAAGAACATCCCCGTGGTGAGCTTCGACTCGGCCATCGCCGCCGGCGGCCGCACGGTACACGTCAACCAGGCGAACTCTGAGGACATCGGCCGCGGCCAGATCCAGCTCGTCAACAAGCTGCTGAGTGGCAAGGGCAAGATCGCCATCCTCAGCGCCACGTCCACCGCCCCGAACCAGAACAAGTGGATCGAGTACATGAAGGACGAGCTGAAGAAGCCGGAGAACTCGGGCCTAGAGCTTGTCGCGACGGTGTACGGCGACGACCAGGATGAGAAAAGCTACAACGAGGCCCAGGGCCTGATGAAGACCTACCCCGACCTCAAGGCCATCATCGCCCCCACAACCGTCGGCATCGCCGCCTCGGCCCGCGCCGTCACGGACGCGAAGAAGATCGGCCAGATTGCGGTGACCGGCCTCGGCACGCCGAACCAGATGCGCGAGTACGTCAAGAACGGCGCGTCGCCCGCGTTCGCGCTGTGGAACCCGGCCGACCTGGGCTACCTGACAATCCAGACGCTCAACGCGATTGCGACGGGCAAGATCCAGGGCAAGCCGGGCGACAAGTTCACCGCCGGCCGCCTGGGTGACTACACCATCGACAACGATGGCAACGTCCTGCTCGGCAAGCCGACTGTCTTCGACAAGTCGAACATCGACAACTTCAACTTCTAAGCGGCTTGTCCCTCACCCCTAACCCCTCTCCCAATTTGGGAGAGGGGAACCTGTCTCTCATTCCCCTTCCCCCCTGAGTGGGGGAAGGGGCCAGGGGATGAGGGGCGCGTCCGGAGGCAATGCATGAAGCGCGTTGGATTTATGCTCAAGGTCAAGCCGGAGCGTCTCGAAGAGTACAAGCAGCGCCACGCGGCCGTCTGGCCGGAGATGCTCCAGGCGCTGCGCGAGACGGGCTGGCACAACTACTCCCTGTTCCTGCGCGACGACGGCCTGCTGTTCGGCTACTTCGAGACGCGGGAGAGCCTGGCGGCGGCGCAGGCGGGCATGGCGGCGCGGGAGGTCAACACGCGCTGGCAGGAAGAGATGGCGCCGTTCTTCGAGTCGCCGAACAACGCGCGGCCCGACGAGATGTTCCTCGAACTGACCGAGGTATTTCACCTGGACTAAACTCAAAGGGGCGAGCCATGATTGAGATTTCCCCGTCCTCGGCGCTGCTGAGCCAGGCGTACGACCTGGCCCGCGAGCGCTACGCGGCCCTCGGCGTCGATACCGACAGGGCGCTGGCGACGCTGGCGCAGATTCCGCTGAGCCTGCACTGCTGGCAGGGCGACGACGTTGGCGGCTTCGAGTCGCCGGGCGGCGAGCTGACCGGCGGCATCGCGACGACCGGCAACTACCCGGGCAAGGCGCGCACCGCCGACGAGTTGCGCCAGGACCTCGACCTGGCCTACCGCCTCATCCCCGGCCATCACCGGCTCGCCCTGCACGCCATCTACGCCGAGACCGGCGGCCACAAGGTCGAGCGCACGGACTTGCAGCCGGAGCACTTCGCCGCCTGGGTGGACTGGGCCAAAGCCAACGGCCACGGCCTCGACTTCAACCCGACGCTGTTCTCCCACCCGTTGTCGGCGAGCGGCTTTACCCTGGCGAGCTACGATCCGACCATTCGCCAGTTCTGGATCGACCACTGCATCGCTTGCCGCAAGATCGGCGCATCGTTTGGCGCGGCGCTCGGCACGCCGTGCGTCACCAACATCTGGATTCCCGACGGCATGAAGGACACGCCGGTTGACCGCGCCGCGCCGCGCCGTCTGCTCAAGGAGTCCCTCGATAAGATTCTCGACGCGCCGGTGGACATGCAGTACAACCTGGATGCCGTGGAGAGCAAGCTGTTCGGCCTCGGCTCGGAGAGCTACGTTGTCGGTTCCCACGAGTTCTACCTGGGCTACGTCGCGAGCCGCAACGACGTCCTGCTGTGCCTCGACGCGGGCCACTTCCACCCCACCGAGGTGATCTCCGACAAGCTCTCCTCGGTGCTGATGTACGTGCCCGGCGTGCTGCTGCACGTCAGCCGCGGCGTGCGCTGGGACAGCGACCACGTCGTGACGCTGACGGACGAGTTGGCCGCCATCATGCGCGAGGTCGTCCTCAGCGGCGAGCTGGAGCGCATCCACGTCGGCCTGGACTTCTTCGACGCCAGCATCAACCGCATCGCGGCGTGGGTCATCGGCGCGCGCAACGCCCTGCGCGCGGCGCTCCTGGCGCTGCTGGAGCCGACCGACCGCCTGCGGGAGCTGGAGCGCGCGGGCGACTACACAGCGCGCCTGGCGATCCTGGAGGAGCTGAAGGGGATGCCCTGGACGGCGGTGTGGGACATGTTCTGCGAGGAGCACGGCGCGCCCGTCGGCATGGCGTTCCTGGGCGAGATCAAGGCGTACGAGAAGAGCGCCCTGGCCCGGCGAGCGTGAGGAGAATAGGATGCCCCTGACTGAACCCTACCCGAACCTGGACGAGCTTCTCAACGCCATCGGCGAGGCCGGTCTGCGCGTCAGCAGCATGGAGGCGAGCGAGGGCGCGGCGGGCAACATCTCCATCTACATCGGCTGGAACCTCGAAGTCCGCCGCCACTTCCCGCTGTCCGAGCCGCTGGAGCTGCCGGATCCCGTACCCGCCCTGGCCGGCAAGCTGGTCATCGTCACCGGCTCCGGCCGCCGCTTGCGCGACATCCGCTCCGACCCGGCGGCCAACCTCGGCGCGGTCATCATCGACGCCGATGGGCAGAACGCGCGGCTGTACACCTCACCGCGCCGCCTGTTCGAGCGCGTGACGAGCGAGTTCAACTCGCACCTCGCCGTGCATGACGACCAGGTCGCGCGGACGGGAACGAACTTCCACGCCCTCATTCACGCCCAGCCGCCGCGCTTGACGTACCTGAGCCACATCCCGGCCTACCGCGACGAGACATTCTTCAACCGGCAACTGTTGCGATGGGAGCCGGAAACGATTGTCAACCTGCCCGAAGGCATCGGCATCCTGCCGTTCATGCTACCCGGCTCGTCGATGTTGATGGCGGCGAATGTGGCCGGGCTGCGGGAGCACCGCATCGTGGTGTGGAGCAAGCACGGCGTGATGGCCCGCTCCGACGTGTCGGTGACGCGGGCCGCCGACCGCATCGAGTACGCGGAGACGGCGGCGCAGTACGAGTACATGGACCTGGTGAACCACAGCCAGGGCGAGGGCCTAACGCTGGACGAGCTGCGGGCGGTCGTCAAAGCCTTCAACGTTCAGACGACGCTGGTGTAAATCGTTCAACCGTCGCTCTTGACAGTCGCTCAGTAAATATGATATGATATACGATGTCTTATAAGACATCGTATATTTGTTTGGAGGGCTGATTATGGGTCGGTATGCGTTGAATCTGCCGGAACAACTGAAGCACGACGCGGAACGCTGGGCGGAGCGGCAAGGCATCTCGCTCAACCAGTTCATCCTCTGGGCAGTCGCGGAGAAAGTTGGAGCGCTGAACCAACAGTTGGACGATCCCAATTTCCCGCAGATCACTTACCGCCGTGGCGCGTCTGGCTATCCGACGCCGACTGTTCGCGGCACGGGGATTCGCGTGCAGACACTAGTTGTGGCTGCGCAGGCGTGGCAATGGTCGCCTGCCCAGATCGCCGACGAATACGATCTCCACGAGAGTCAGGTCCGCGAGGCGCAGGCCTTCTACGACGTCCATAAAGCTGAGATTGACCTAGCCCTCGCCGCCGAGGAATCGCTGGCTAAAGCGCGTGACTAAGCTCAAGCTTCACCTGGACGCAGACACGTCTAGCAAGGCGCTCCAGGCAGCGCTACTGGCGCGCGGCCATGACGTCACGCGCACCCCCAATGAGTGGATGTTGCTCGACGCGAGCGACGAAACCCAACTGCTCCGCGCTTCATCACAAGGCCGCTGTGTTTTCACGTTCAACGTTCGCGACTTCGCAATCCTCGCCCGTCGCTACCCTAATCATCAAGGCCTGCTGTTCGCTGTTCAGCGCGATTGGAACCTGCCGGCGCTGATTGCTGCTCTCGACCGCGCCCTTCCGGAGACGGAGGCCGACGACTGGGTCGGCCAGGTGCGGTGGCTAAGCGAGTGGAGGCCGTTGTCTAGCTGACGACGGCCTCCACTGTTGTTACATCGGCGGGTCGATCTTGATGTTGGGGTCAAAGTCGAATGTCTGCGTCGTGGTGCTTTTCACACCGCCGAATTCGCCGGTGACTTCCTGCTTGACCGGTAGGTTGTTGGCGGGGTTCGCCCAGACTTTCACCGCGCTGTTCACAGTCTGGTCGCCGACCTTGGTCGATGCATTGTACTGATAGACGGCCGCTTTGACGCCGTTTACATCCTCGGCGCCCACCATCTTAACGTCGGTGAGATCCACCGGCAGCTTCTTGAACTCCTCCAGCACCGGTTGGAAAGCGATGGCGATGGCCGCGTTCTCCGTCCACGTGCCCTTGGCGTTCTGATACGCCTTCCCTCCGATAATGATGACTTCCGCCGTGTCCGTCTTCATGTGGTAGCGGTCTGGCGCGACATACTCGACCGTGCGGTGGGTCGTCTTGCCGTTGCTGTCGACGGTCGCCGTGACACGGTACGCCTTGGCCGCCTGCTGGGCGGCGAATACCTTCAGGAGCGCATCCTTGGCGTCACCCGACACGTTGGGGGTCGGCATCGCGCTTGAAGCGGAGGCCGCCGTCGTGGGCGCTGTGGTCGGCGCGGCGCTCGCCGCGCTCTTGGTCGGCGCTTTCGTCGGCGCGGCAGTGGCCGCCTCTGCCTTCGCAACTGGCGTTGGGGCAGGGGGCAGGCCCGCCTTTGGCGCAGCCGGCGCCTGGGTCGGTGGGGGCGCTGTCGGCGCGGATGCCTGCTGTCCGCCGCCGGGGCCGCCGCCGCACGCCGCCAGCACGGCGACGAGGATAGCAGAGAGGGTGAGAACGAGGGCCAGCCGCCGGGTGGGATGTATGAACATGTCGGACTCCTGTTGGATGCGGCGGGATTGGACGCGGTAACATATTACGTATTACGGAACGTATCATACACTAGACGCGTCACGCGTGGCTAAGATTTCCGCTGCCTGAAATCCAATTCGCCCCGCTGTGTGTTATAATCAGAGACCCTTGTGGCTTCGATACTCTACGGAGGTCAGATGGACTCTTCTCCTGCGCAGCCAACCATTACCGAGCGCCTCGCGCACTCCTCCCTTCTCGACGCTCTGCGCGGCCGGCGCTCGCGCCGCTTCGGCGTCGGCATGCGCATCCCCAGCGGCCCGTTCGCCTACACCAGCCAGCGCCCGCCGCTGCCCCTCGCCGAGGACGAGGAGGCGGCGCTGGCGTTCGCGGCATGCGGCGTGACCGGCTATGCCCTGGCGGACCTGGCGTATGGCCGGGGCGACGGTGGCGCCATGCTGGCCGGGCTGCTGGGGCGCACGGTCGCCAGCGCCGACGCCATCAACAGTGTCGCTGTGGTCGTGACCAACGATGAGGCGACCTATCTGCTCAAGCGTCCCCAGGACTTCGCGCCTGTCGAGTACACTGAGATGGTCGAGTTGGCGCAGCGCGGCGAGCTGACCGAGATGTACCGCCGGAGCCGGGTCAAGCTCATGGACGGGCGGGCCGCGCCGCCGGTCACGCCGGGCTACAACTTCAACATCAACAAGTGGGCGCTCTACGCGCCGGGCAGTAGTTACTTCGTCCCCATCATGGAGCGCACCGAGATTTACATCAACGCGCTGCTGGAGGCGTTCAGCCCGGAGATGGGGCTATTCGTCCTCGACGAGCGCAACAACTTTCAGCCCGCTGGCATCCGCAAGTTCGGGAAGACGAAGGGCGGCCACCTGGACAACGAGCCAAGGTCGGGACACGTCGGCACAGTACACGTGATCGAGACGTCGCTGGCCGAAGCCGGGGCCATCGAAGCGGGGATGATGCTGCAGAACCTGGGGCTGATGAGCCAGGCGCTCGGTCTCGGCGGCTACCCGAACTACGCCGCTCACCCCTGGGGCTGGTTCGAGGCGCTCGGCTTCACGATGGGCCACATGCCGGCGAGCCAGTACCTCGGCGCGCCGGCGCTTGTGTCCACCCTGCTGAACCTGTTGCACCGTGACCAGCCGGTGCCGTACCCGCTGGGGCTGGAGCGCGATGGTCGGGTGCTCCTCAAGCCCTACTGCCCGCCGTACTACCCGACGATGCGCGACGCCGTCCTGGCGTTCGTGGAGAAGAAGTTCGGGGCAGGGGGCGTGTGGCGCGGCGGCGCGACGCAGAGCGCCTGGCAGGACTCGGCGGGCGCGGCGGCGCAGATACCGCCCCTCGACGACGCGGCGGTCGAGGCGACCATCGCCTATTGCGAGTACATCTACGGGCGCTACGGGCGGTTCCCGGCCTACGCCGCGCCGTTCGGCACGCTGCTGGGCTACCAGGCGACGCACGTCGACGTGGAGTTCTACGACCGCTTCTACCGCCCAGCGGCCCTGACCGACACCCAGCGCCAGCATATGCACTAGAGGAAGGAAACGCTGTCACTGCGAGATGCCCATGCTGTGTGACGGCATGCGCTCGCGCAAGAAACGCCCGAATGTCACCCCAACGGAGGAGGGAGATGGACTGCCGCAGCCCAGATGCCTCGTTCCTCGGCATGACAGCGAGGGTAAGGTTCCTGATCCGCGAACATTACTTGGCTCGCAAAAGCGCCTCACTGTTTGGACAAAAGAGCGGAGGGTGCGGCAAACAGCGCATCCTCCGCTCGCTTTGTCCGACAAGTTTCGCTTAGCGGATCTTGACGTCGAAGGGCATCATCGCCAGGGCGTTGCCGCGGAACAGCAGGCTCAAGCTCTGCTTGCCATACTCCACCCAGCTCTGCGGGTCGGCGAGGCGGGCGGGAACGGTGTAGCCCCGGCCGGCGTGGACGGCGGCCAGCGGAACTTTGCGGTCCGAGGGCAGGCCGGCGAGTTGCGTCGCCTTCCGCACCGCCGCCTCGAAGTCGCCCAGCTCATCCACCAGGCCCATCTCTAGCGCCTGCTTCCCGGTCCACACCTTGCCCTGCGCAATCTCCTCGACGTGGGCCGGGTCGAGCCGTCGGCCGCTGATGACGCGCGCCTTGAACATGTCGTAGATGTCGAACAGGAGCTGGCGCAGCTGCTCGCGCTCGCGGTCGGTGAACGGGCGCTCGCTGGACAGCATCGTCGCGTTCTCGCCGCGCTGGATGGTCACCGGGTGGGCGCGCAGCTTCTCGAACAGGCCGCCGGTGACGAGCTTGCCCATGATGACGCCGATGGAGCCGGTCAGGGTCAGCGGCTGCGCCACGATGTAGTCGGCCTGGCTCAGCACGTAGTAGCCGCCCGACGCCGCCACGTCGCCCATGTAGCCGACGACGGGCTTGGTGCGGCGGATGCGCTCTACCTCACGGCAGATAAGGTCGGAGGCCACGGCGTCGCCGCCGCCGGAGTTGACGTAAAAGACGATGGCCTTGATGCTGTCGTCCTTCTCGGCGTGACGGAAGGCGCGCAGCAGCGTCTCCGAGCCGGCCGTCGCCTCGGGGAAGATGGGCAGGGGCGTCGGGAAGGGCGGGCGACGGCTGTCGCCCTGGACAATTGCGCCCTCCAGGCTGATGATGCCGATGGCTTCCTTGGTGTGGCGCTCGTAGGGCTGGTACAGGTGGGGGAACGACTGGGCCAGCGGCAGCACCTTCGGGACGCCGCCCAGGAACTCGCCCAGGTCGTCCTCGTACAGCACCCGGTCGATCAGGCCGGCCTCGGCGGCGCGAGTCGCCAGCATCGGCGCGCTGTTGAGCAGCTCGACCACGCGGTCGCGGGGCATCTTGCGCCCCTCGGCGATGCCGTTGATGATCTGGTCCCAGTTCACGTCCAGGATCCAATTGAACTGCTGGCGCACTTCGTCGGACATGTCCGAGCGCACGAGCTGGTCCGCCGCCGACTTGTAGGGCGAGACGGCCAGGAAGTCGCCCTGGATGCCCCAGCGCGCTAGGGTGTCCTTGAGGTAGACGACCTGGGCCGCCAGACCGAGGACGCCGAACTCGGCGCTCTCCGGCGCGACAATTTCATCGCAGGCGGACGCCAGGTAGTACGTGCGCACGTCCATCTGCGACAGGTAGGCGACGGCGCGCTTGCCCGACTCGCGGAAGCGCTTGACCGCGTCGCGCATGCTCTGCACGGTTGCCAGGGCGACATCCAGGTCGCGCAGGCGCAGGACGACGCCCTTCACGTCGGGATCGGCGGCGATGAGGTCCAGGATGTGGTTGAGGCCCTCCATGGTGGGGCGGCGGGCCTGGGGCAGCAGGCGCAGGAGTAGCGGCTGCGTCTCGCTGCGCTCGGTGAAAGCGCCGTGGAGGTCGAGGATGACGAAGTCGGGCGGCGCCTGATTTGGCAGATTTCGGCGGCGGTTCATCACGAATCGCGCCGAGTTGGCTATCATATCCGACACTTCGGTCTTGTTCGGCAATGACTTGGGGGACATGTAAATCATAGTTCCTCTAGCCCGGGTTAAGTTACTCTCTGTAATTCTAATTGCGCGTGACGGTTGCGACAAAACCCACGCGACTGTCATGCTGAACGGCGTGAAGCAGCCCGGTGCGCTAAGGTTTGCCGCTCACTGGATACCGTGGTAACATTCTGACGATTTTGTGAGAGGAGCCTTGCATGTCCCGACCCAGTATCTCGTGCTGCTTCCCTGCCTACAACGATGGCGGCACTATTGCCAGTATGGTCGTTATGGCCGATTTGATTCTCCGCCAGATCTCCGATGACTACGAGATTATCGTCGGCGACGACCAAAGCTCGGACTACACCGGCGAGGTGCTCGACGAGCTAACGCGGCACATCCCGCACCTGCGCGTCTTCCACCATCCGAAGAACAAGGGCTACGGCGGCAACCTGCGCTTCCTGTTCGCCCAGGCGACCAAGGAGTATATCTTCTACACCGATGGTGACGGGCAGTACGACGTGCGGGAGATGGTGAAGCTCGCCGCGCGCGTTCGCCCAGGCGTGGACATCATCAACGGCTACAAGATTAGCCGCAATGACCCCATCCACCGCATCATCCTGGGCCGCGTCTACCACCATCTGATGAAAATGGCCTTCGGGTTCAAAATCCGTGACGTAGACTGCGACTTCCGCCTGATGCGCCGCCGCTGCTTCGAGCAAGTGACGCTGAAGGAGAAGGACGGCACGTTCCCGCTGGAGATGGTGACCAAGTTCACGCGGGCCGGTTTCGTATTCGACGAGGTGCCGGTCCACCACTATCATCGCGTCTACGGCATCTCGCAGTTCTTTAACTGGAAGCGCCTGATGCGCGTCCTCCGCGACATCTCGCGCATGTGGATCGAGCTTGTCGCGTTCGGCGGCGCGGATGTCTCGGTGCATCGCGTGGACACGTCGTTCTATCCGTCGGCTAACGGCCACGCAGCGACCGGCGTCCCTGACATAGAGCCGAGCGCTATCACCACATCGGCAGTCGAGCCGAGTTTGAGAAATTGAGCCGGCGGCGCTATACGCTGTCATATCGAGGAACGAGGCATCTGGGCCGCCGTCCATCTGTTGACAGCAAGCCGTTGTGAGGAGAGCGACAACCCGTCATTGCGAGCGGAGTCTATATGACCCTAGGGTCACCCGTAAGTATGAAAATGGCTGGCGCGACCGCCCGCGTGATGGACAGCCAGACGGGTTGCGATTATGCTTGAGGTCGGCACGGGCGA
>JBDHWG010000024.1:0-82423 GCA_039810085.1 Anaerolineae bacterium | reverse complement strand
TCGGCTGGTAGGTCATGGTGTGTCTCCTTTCGGCTTAGAGAACCTGAGGATACACCCTGACCTACCGCCTTTTCAACTCGGCGGCCCATCCAATTCTACAGAAAGCATTTTACACTAACTATAAAAGGGCCGGAAGGAGAGCAGTTATACAATCCATGTGCAAACTCTTTCGCTGCGGCCTCGATCTCTGTTGTAGATGCAAATGGGTTGCCACCAGCGAGAAGAAGGGTTCCATAGTTGCCGTTCCAATACGCCGGCTGACCAAAATCAAGAACAACAATTCCGCCTTGATTTGCGCTGCCTGTGCTACAACCCAAATTGTAGAGAGTGGATGTGTTGATGGTACTCATATATCGGCTGGTTGTGGCTGTGGGCACCTCGGCGAAGTGCCAGTCATCAGTGACAGCCCACGTGCCGTTGCCCGGATATGCCCATAGCTGGACATTGAAGCTAGTTGTGCCGTATGGAACCGTCAATTCGCACGACAAGAGCTTATAACTTGTTAAGTAATTGGACCCGCAGTCTCCCGTTATACCTCCGTTGGCGTTTGACCACCACTTGAGCGCTGCGTTTAAACCATCAGTATGAACCCAGGCACCAAGGTAGTACTTGCGGCCAGGTGTCACAGATACCGTCTGGTACATCACAATATTCTGGCCGTTCGGCTGAAGCACTGCATCCCATGTTCCATTGGGTGTGTGGTTGGCACAACAGGTTTCGGCGTAGATGTAGCCTGGGGCGGAGGCAGGCCACTTGCTCCAGTAGCTAACATTCCCGGCTTCGAAGTTGGCGTTGAGGAGCAGATTGTTGGTTTGAGCGTGGGCGGTGGAAGGATAGCATGATAGGAGAAGAGTGATAGCAGCAACAGCTGCCAGGCATAGAAGTCTGAGGCTGCGTAAATTTGGATGGACAACGGTGACCCAGAGAGCAGAAACCTCGAACATGATGAAGCTCCTTTCTTTCTATGTGTTCGGCGCGCGTAAATTAACTTTATCACCCGCTGC
Source organism: Anaerolineae bacterium (assembly GCA_039810085.1). Taxonomy (GTDB): domain Bacteria; phylum Chloroflexota; class Anaerolineae; order Epilineales; family JAHCIE01; genus JBDHWG01. The sequence goes on along the minus strand of JBDHWG010000024.1, from coordinate 81,419 downwards.
ATCCCAAAGTGACTCCCAGACTCGTTCGCTGTTATAAACCGCACGGCTTCTAAAGCATCCCGCCGTATGTGCTAGACATACGGCGGGATCAAAGCTCCAATTCCCCCCCAACTCTTATGCGCTCGTATAGTGCCACCGTTTCATTCGACGGCTGGACGCCTAACTCTGTGTCGAGATGCTTAGCTAAGTCATGATAGTGGCAAACCGCCTGGGCCGTCTCCCCCATCCTGACCAAGCAGATCATTACACCTCTATACGCGGCTTCGAGGTAGCTATCGTGCGTGATGGCGTGACGAAATGCGCTTATAGCCTGCTTGTAGTCCTCTTGTTCAAGGAGATATTGGCCGAGGGTTACGAGAGCTGCCAGGTATTGTTGTCGCAGTCGCTCACGCATGAGTGTCGCCCACTCGCCAGCATCAAGGTCGGCCAAGAAGTCGCCGTGGTAGAGTTGCTTAAGTGTTTGGAGAGAATTCGATGGGTTGAAGACACGCGATGATTCTGAGACTCTGGACTGGCTTATTAACTCCAACTGCTCTTCAAGTTTCTCGACATCGAACCAATATGGCTGCTGGCGGTTGAAGGCGTAGGCGTCAGCCTCGAAGATAACTGCCCCTGTATAACCAAGAGCCTGGCGTAAGGCCCGCAGTGTACGGTGGAGGTGACGCCGAAGTTGGGCTGGCGATACATCAGGCCATAAGGCAAGTCCAATTTGCTCCTTAGTCGCTTGTCCTACACATAGCAAGTAGAATAGGAGCTCCTGTGCCTTACTGTAGCGCCAGTGGGCAGCAGCCAGTAGCGTACCCTTTCGGTAGATTTGCACCGGGCCAAGTGAAAAAATACAGACATTATGGTAGCGCCAACTCGGAGACGGTAGCGAGGGCTTCTCTTGACCTCGCATCCCTACGCTGTCAAGCGATTTGAGGGTAGCTTGCTCCACACTCGTAGAGCACCCTGCTTCCCACGCCTCCCTGTACACGGCTTCATCGACGTTGTCCTTCAGTGTCTGTTCAAGGTGCTCATACTCGTTGCGGTCAGTAGGTGTGAGAGCAACTCCACTTGTTGCCAGCCATGTGTTAGCCGTTGCCAGATACTCTATGGCCTGGACATAATGACCTTGTGCGGATACGATGTGCGCCAAACCTATAAGACACTCGGTCAGGCCGCGAAGATTTCCCATTACCTCAAACAGTCTGATCGCCTCAAACAGAAGGTCATAGGCACGCTCAGTCTGGCAGTCGGCATGAGCAATGTAGGCGAGATTGAGCAGAGACCACGCCATGCCATCTCTATGATTTAGCTCCTGGAAAAGCGTCAGGGCTTCCTGTAATAGAGGGGCAGCCTGATTACTCTGGCCTTGACTCTGAAGGGTGTACCCCAAGTTGCGTAGTGCCCAGGCAACACCAGCCTTATGTCCTAGCGCACGCCACTCAGCCAGACTGGCTTCGTAAAGGTCACGGGCTTTTTCAATATCGCCTTGGTTGCGCGCCACATGCGCTAAGTCATTCAGTGTCCCTGCAACACCCCACGGAATTTCCAAATTCTTAAAGAGAGTCGAGCTCGCAGAGAAATGAGTCTGTGCTAAGGCATACTCGCCTAGGGCTAGCGCCGCGTAGCCCAGATTATTCAAGACCATAGCCTCGCCCTGCTGGTCGCCCAGCCGCCGCATCAGGTCCAAACTCTCTTCTAGCAACCGCCGTGCATCAGCGTAGTGATTTTGCTGCCGTTCAATCAACCCTAATGTCAGCAGGCAATAAGCGCTTCCGTCCTTGTCGCCTAAACCCCGACGTAAGTCTAGGCTTTCGCGCAGTAGTGGACGCGCCGCCTCATAGTCACCATGCGCCGTAATCAGATTCCCAAGTTGAAAGAGAGCCTCGGCAAGACCTGGTAGGTCACCCAATTGGCGATAAAGCACTATGCTTTTTTCATATCGCTGCTGAGCAATCTCGGTCTCTCCTACTGCTTGCACGCGATTACCTGCCTCGAGTAAGAGCGCCGCACGATTCTTGAGTAATTCAAGCTCAGTCTTGCTGGGAGCGAACCGGGTTTCGGGTTGAACAGGCATGTTCCTCACCTAAACTGGTCCCAAGGTGAAATCTACATGTTCTTGCCGGCGGGGACTACGGGTTTCACCTTATGCATAGACGTGATAAGGCATGCTGATAACGTGCATGGTACTATATTTTACCACACTCGTCATAATAGTATAAGAATTGTAACTTATGACCCTAAGGCATCTGTTGCTGCAGAGTTACTTGGGCACTGCGCCGACTCTAAGGACGACCTGCACTCCAGCACGGCAGCTTCGGGCGGTGCTAGAGTGGTTATCGGAGGTTCTCCCTTGCCTGCAGCACGTATAGCGCATCCACCGTCACCCAGGGGTTCATGCGTCCTTTGCTGACGCCGCCCCAATCCACGCTCGACGTGTTCGGGCCATAGGTTGAGACACTGTAGTAGCGCGCCTCGGCGGGGAAGCCGCCGTCCGGCAGACGTTTGCTCTCCAACAATGCCAGCGCGTCACGGCAGCGCTCGTCGCCAATGAACCCCGCCTCCGCCATCACCTTCAAACCAAACAGAATGTCGTAGTGCCAGTAGCACGGGTAGTGCAGCTTGACGAAGTCAGCATCTATCACTGCACCGTTGCTACGCCGCCGGTAGAGACGACGCGACAGGAACACATCGGCCGCCCGTTCTGCTGCTGCCGCCGATGCCGCGTTACCTGTGACGCGAGCGTGGAGCGCCAGGGCGCGCAGGGGGATGAGGCTCTCCATGAACGAGGAGTGGCAGGCGTCCGGATTGCGGTCGCAGTTCCACCCGCCGTCCGGCCACTGCCACGCAACGAGACGGCGCGCCAACTCGTCCACGCGTTCGTCGGCGAGGCCGAGGCTCAGCAGGGCGTAGATGGCGTTGCCCTCCTGCGAGGCGCAGCGGCGGACGCGGCCCTGCATGGTCGTGATCTGTCGGAAGTGGTAGTCCGACAGCAGCCACGCCAGCACGCGCTCGCGGAGGGGAATCAGGCTCTCGTCGCCGGGCGGGTAGCCCAGGTCCGCCAGGATCACCAGTACCCAGTGCGCCCCATGCCACTTCTGGTAGGGATCGAACGCCTGCCCGGACTCCTTGTGCTGCCGCGCCAGCAGCGTAACGGCGCGTGGCGAGTGGCGGACCTCCTCGCGCAGCGCAGTCATGGTCGGGGAGGATGGGTCTTCGCCCAGGACGCGCATCTGCGCCAGGTAGCGCACCGCCGGCTCCTCTGACACCAGCAGAGCATCTACAGCAGTTGTTATTTGCAACATGACGCATTCCTCTTTCCACTGACGAGAAGATTGCCATAGAGGCACAGAGAACACAGAGGATAGAGGACTTTACCTCTCTCTGTGCTCTCTGTGCCTGTGTGGCAATCTCTTCTTCCTGGCCTGCTCAGGCTGGTAGTCCGTCTAGACAGTTGGCGAAGTCGTGCAGACACAAGTCATACACCAGGGCGAGCACCTCGTCGGCTTGGTGAGGCCGGACGACAACCATTGGTGCCCAGCGCCGAACCGCCCAGGGGGACGAGCCGTGTTCGGTACATGGGCCCCCACTTTCACACGTCAAGCGTGGACAAGCTCCTGCTCGTTCTCCTCAAACGTCACCGGGACGCCCGGCCGCACCAGGAGCACAGGCAGCATGCCGAAATGGAGGATTTCCATCGCCTTGCTGCCGAAGAACATGCGCGACAGGCCGGCGCGCCCATGCGTCGCCATGATGATCAGGCTGACGCCAAGGTCCCAGCTTTCTTCGAGGATGGTCTGGCTGACTGGGCCTGAGCGCACGAGGACGTGGGTATTGATGCCTTCAGCTTTGAACCTCTCGCTGACCGCGTCCAGGTATTTCTCAACGACCGCCCGATCGTGCTCCAGGACTTCCTGCGTCTTGTCCGGCCGCAGGACGATGTCTTCTTTGGTGAGATCCGGCGGCTCGTGGACGTGGAGCAGATAGACCGTTCCACCCAGCTGCTTCGCTACCCAGATGGCGTGGGGTATGGCGGACTCTGCGACCTCGGAGCCGTCCAGGGGGACCAGGAAGCGCGGGTACGTCTGCTCGACAACACCTTCCGGAAGCCACGTGTTACAGCGGACGAGGAGCACCGGCACCGAACTGCCGTGCAGCACCGCCTCGGCGACCGACCCATAAACCCATCGGCCGAGGCCGGAGCGGCCATGCGTGGTCATGACCACCAGGTCGATGCCGCGCAGCTTGATCTCGTCCAGGATAGCATGGGCCGGGGAGGCGTCCATCACCGCCGTGTCTGCCGCAATGCCGTCGCTCAGCAAGTCGCTTGCGATTTTCGCAAGATACGCTTCTGCCTCGTTGATCGCGTGAATCTGATGGCCGGTGAGAGGACCATGCGGCAAGCCAACCGGGTGGACTGCCTGCAAGAGCAGGAGCCGCGCGTTCATGCCGAGGGCGATAGACTTCGCCAGGGGCAGAGCTTGCTCACTCAACTCCGAGCCATCCAAAGGAACTAGAATTGTTTTGTACATTTGCGTTTCTCCCATTTCATATATGCAATCTCTTACCGCCCGGTGGACGATAGAGACATGTTCTCGAACACAGCGGCGGGCCGCACGAAGAGAACGGGCGTCTCGCCCCGCCGCAGCACGTCCTGCGCAACGCTGCCGTAGCGCACGCGGTCCCAGCCGGTGCGGGCGTGGGTTGTCATCACAACCAACTCCACGCCAGGCGTCTTGCTCTCGTCGAGAATGGACGGGGCTGCCGAGCCGATGCGCAGCGAGACCTCGACCGGCACACCCTGAACGCGCAGCGCCTCGCCGGTCGTCTCCAAATAGCGTTGCGCTTCAGACTGGTCCTGCTTGACCATTTCCATCACCACATCTGGCTCGTCGACATAACGCGGCGAGACGGCTCCAGGCGGCACGATGACGCGCAGCAGCCTGACGACGCCATCCATCGCCTTCGCCAGCGCCACGGCATGGGGGAGTGCAGCCTCGGCGAAGGGTGTGCCGTCGACCGGCACGACCACAACGTGCTCCGCTGGCTCCGGCGCGCCGCGTGGCTTCTTGACCACGCGGACGAGCAGCACAGGCAGAACTGAGTTCGTCAGCACCGCCTCCGCCACCGAGCCGTGAACCATGCGGCCTAGCCCGGAGCGGCCGTGCGTCGTCATGATGATAAGATCGGCGCCAATGTCATCCGCGGCGCTTGGGATGGCTTCCTCCGGCGCGGTGCTGCGGACCGCCACATCGACGGTCAGCCCTGTGGCGACGAGGCGGTCTGCGATTAGCCCGAGGTACTGACGAGCGTGCTCCGTCATGCGCGCTTGCAGAGCGCTTGTTTGGGGGCCAGGCTCGCCAAGGCAGCGCGTCGCTTGCATAAGGACAAGGCGCGCGCCAACGGCCTGGGCCACACGCGTCGCCAGCGGGAGCGCCTGCTCGCTAAACGGCGATCCGTCGAGAGGTACAAGAATAGTTCGGTACATGGTGCCTCCATGTTCTGGCTCAATGGCGTCGTTGCCCTGGCCTGACCGTTACGGTGCGGTCACCTTCTGGGCGGTCTGGCCCACGCTTGCTGGTTGCGGGGCATCGCTGCCCTCGCAAACGGTCCACAACACCCGGCCGAGCCGGGCGATGCCCTCACGGATGAGATCCGGATGGGCGTTCGAGAAATTCAGACGCATCGTATTCTTTCCGCCGCCCTCGGCGAAGAAGCTCGTGCCGGGGACGAAGGCGACGCGCTCTTCGATGGCCAGGCGAAGGGCATCGGCGGCGTTGATGTTCTCCGGGAGCGTTACCCAAAGGAACAGGCCGCCGCGCGGGTGCGTCCAGCGCACGCTTGGCGGGAAATGAGCCGCCATCGCTTCGAGCATCACATCGCGGCGCTCGCGGTACATCTGGCGGATGACCTTGTCGTGCTCGTCGAGGAAACCCTCGCGGGCCACCTCGTAGGCGACCATCTGGTTGAAGGTCGACGTGTGCAGGTCCGCGCCCTGCTTGGCCTGCACCAACCGGCGGATAACGACCGGCGGCGCAACGACCCACGCCAGGCGCAGGCCGGGCGCCAGGATCTTGGAAAACGTGCTGAGATAGATGACATTGCCCTCGTAGTGTGGCTCGCCGCACGTCTCGCCGTCGAGGCATACGATGTTGGGCAATTTCTCACCCTCGAAGATAAGCTGGCCGTAGGGGTCATCCTCGATGATGGGGATCCCGTACTGTTCGGCCAGCTTCACCAGCTGGCGCCGCCGTGGCAGCGACAGGGTCACGCCAGCCGGATTATGGAAGTTAGGCAGGACATAGATGAACTTGGGGCCGGTTCGTAGCGCCGCTTCCAGGCGCTCGGTCTGCATCCCATCGTCGTCGAGGGGGACGGTGACGTACTCCGCGCCGAAGACGTTCCACGCCTGGAGAGCGCCCAGGTACGTCGGGTTCTCGACGAGAATGTGGTCGCCTGGATTGATGAACACTTTGCCGATGAGGTCCAGGGCCTGCTGCGACCCCGAGGTGATGAGAATGTTGTCCCGTGTAACCTTCAAACCCATAGCCACAGTCCGCTGGACGATGAGATCGCGCAGCGGGCCGTAACCCTCGGTCGTGCCGTATTGGAGCGCCTGAGCGCCGAACTGATTCAGGACGCGCTCACACGCCGCCTGGAACTCCTTGACCGGAAAGACCTCCGGCGCGGGCAGCCCACCGGCGAATGAGATGACGTCCGGCTGCTCGGTCAGCTTCAACAACTCGCGGATCGCGGAGCTGGTCATCCGCTGGGTCCGCTGCGCGAATCGGTGATCCCACAATGTCGCCATGCCTCTCTCCCTTGGTTATGCGCGTAGTCTGCGTATCTTCTTTGGTCTATCCCTGTCCGGCATTTCGCCCTTTCGGGCCTGCTCTACGTAATGCCTCAACTTCTCTTCGATGCGGCGGTGAATGCTCCCTTCCGGGTACTTGCCGTCTGGCCCGCGCTCCCCTGCCGGTAAGCCTGTCAGAAGCTCAAGCGCCTGGTCAATCGTGCGCACGGTCCACACGTGGAACTGACCGTCCGCAATGGCCTGGACAATCTCGTGCTTGAGCATGAGGTGCGGGGCGTTAGCGGCCGGTATGATGACCCCTTGCCGCCCCGTCAGCCCCAGCGCCCGACAGACCTCGAAGAAGCCTTCGATCTTCTGCGTCACGCTGCCTACGGCCTGAATCTCGCCGTACTGGTTCACAGAGCCGGTGACGGCAATCGCCTGGTCAATCGGGGTGTCGGCCAGGGACGACAGCAGCGCAATCAGCTCCGCTGCCGATGCCGAGTCGCCCTCGACCTCCTCGTAGCCCTGCTCGAAGGTGAGTGTAGCGCCCAACGCCAGCGCATGCTCCTGGGCGTACTGGCCCGCCAGGTAGCCCGACAGGATGAGGAAGCCCTTGGTGTGGAGCGGGCCGGACAGGTGCGTCTCGCGCTCGATGCTCTGGATGGCCCCGTGGCCGAGGGACGTGCGCGCCGTGATGCGCGAGGGCCGCCCGAACGCGAAGTCACCCAGATCCAGCACGGCGATGCCGTTCACCTGGCCGACGCGGCTGCCGGTCGTCTCGATCATGAGCGTGCCGTCGGCCATCATCTCCAGGATGCGCTCGGCGATCCAGTCAGAGCGGTGCTCCCGCTTCTCAATCGCCTGGTCCACATCCGCCGCCGTCACCAGCTCATGCTGTGCGCGCCCAGCCCAGAAGCTCGCCTCCGTCACCACATCCGCAATGTCCAACAGCCGCGTGGACAGCTTCCGCTGGTCCTCGCGCAGCCGCGCCCCGTACTCCACCACCCGCGCCACAGCGGTGCGGTCGAAGTGCCGCAGCCCATAGTCAGCGACGCGGCGGCTGATGAACGCGGCGTAGTTCAGCGTGTGGTCGTCGGTCCACGCCATCTCCGGCGCGAAGTCGACCTTGACCTTAAACAACTCCTGGAAATCTTCGTCCAATTGATACAGTAAACTATAGACCTGCGGCGTGCCAATCAAAATGACCTTCAGGTTGAGCGGGATCGGCTCCGGCCGCAGCGACGTCGTCGGAATCGACGTGAACTGCTCGCCCAGGTTCTCGATGCGTATCTCGCGGCTGACGAGCGCGCGCTTGAGGGCGTCCCACGCGAATGGCATGTTCAACACGTCGATCACACGGACAACCAGGAAGCCGCCGTTGGCGCGATGCAGCGCACCTGGCTTGATCTGGTGGAAGTTCGTCACCACCGCGCCGAAGGTCGGCTGGTAGTCGATGCGCCCCGTCAGGTTATAGTACGTCGGGTTCGCCTCGATGATGACCGGCGCAGTGTTGGACGCCGAGTGATCCACCAGGACATTGACGCGGTAGCGGCCCATTTCGTCCTGCCGCGCCATCGCTTCGATTTGCTCCAAGCCCTTGCCTTCACCTTCCTGGCTGCTCTTAGGGCGGAAGTCTTGCAGGTGCTCCGGCAGGTCACGCAGCAGGGCGTCGAGGTAGGCCAGGACTTTCGGCTGAGCGTGGAATTTCTCCTTCAGATCCTCGAGCAGCGGTCCAACGGCGTACAGCGCTACGTCGCGCTCCAACCCACGCAGCTTGTCGAGTGTCTCCTGCTCGATCTGCCGTACCTGGCGCAGCGCCTGGGCGATGCGCGCCTGCAACGCTTCGCCCTTTTGCTCGAACTCCGCCTTCTTCTCGGCGGGCAGGCGCTCGAACTCTTGCACCGACAGAGCGTGGCCGTCCACCAGCGGGATGCTGGCGACGCCGACGGGCGTTTGCTCCAGGGCGAAGTTATTCTCGTGGGCGTACGCCTGAAGCTCATTGAATAGAGCGTCACGCGCGTGCGACAGCTCGTTGAGGATGGCCTGCTTGCGCCGCTCGTAGTCCTCGCTCTCGAAGGCGCGGGATATCTCCCGCTGCGCGCTATCGACAAACTGGTTCATCGACCGCGCCAGCTCGACGCCGCGCCCCGGCGGCAGTTCAATCGCCGTCGGTCGGTACGGGTCGGCGAAGTTGTGTACGTAGACCCAGTCGGGAGGCGTTGGGCGCGTGGGAGCATAGCGCTCCAGGTAGGCGCGGATCGTTGTCTCGCGGCCCGAGCCGGGACTGCCGGCGACGTAGAGGTTGTAGCCTGGCGCAGCCACTTCGAGGCCAAACTCAATGGCGTCGAGGGCGCGCGGCTGGCCGATAATGCCCTCGAGCGGCGCGACGGAGGCCGTGCTCTCAAAGGGCAGGCTTGCGGGGTCCACGGTTCGCCTGACGTCAGTAGCCTTCAGTTCGACAATACCAGCTCGCTTGGCGGCAACGATTTCAAACATAGCGCCTCCTTCGTCTGGCTGCGTCAAGACACGCCAAAACCTCCGTGCACCCGCAGGCGCCGGAGGGGTCACGACCTGACGTATCGCACCGCGCGCGCATCCCGTCTCTCCTTGTCCAGTCAGGACGCGGCTATTCGGAGCCACCGCATCGTGCCTCCCGTTTACATTATAAACCGACTTGAGCGGCGCAACGTGAAGAGGCCGCAACCCCTCTTGGAGGCTTGTTCACCCGTGATGGCGGCAGAAGGATTGACGCAAACGGTTGCGCGGGACTACAATTGATAAAGTGGAATCGATCAATACAGCAGCAGACCGCGAAGAGGTTGGGCATGGGTCACGCATCGGGCTACCCTGGCGAGGGCGAGAAGGCATTGGTAGACGCGCTGCACCGCCACGAGAAGTGCGCCTGTACGCAGTTGGTCGAGCGCTACTCGCACCAAGTTTTCAATGTGGCCCTCCGTCTCACAGGCGACCCCGACGACGCCGAGGAAGTCCTCCAGGACACTTTCGTTAACGCCTGCCGTAGCGTGGATAACTTCGAGGGCCGCTCAAACCTTGGCACATGGCTGCACCGCATCGCCACCAACAGCGGCCTGATGCGCCTCCGCCGCCACGAGCTGTCCACCGTCTCGCTTGAAACACCAGCCGACGACAGCATGGCGATAACGCGTGAGCTGCACGTTCACGACGTCAGCGCGGACCCGGAGATCGTCGCCCTGACCACCGAGCTGCGTGGCGCGATGGATAAGGCCATCGCCTTGCTCCCCGAGTCGCTGCGTCAGGCATTCGTCTTGCGCGAGGTCGAGGGGCTATCCACCGAGGAGGCGGCCAAGGCGCTGGACATCACGCCCCAGGCGCTGAAGGTGCGCATCCACCGCGCCCGCATCATTCTACGCGAGCAGCTGGCGGGTTACTTCACCGAGGTTCCCTACACCGTCAACTCGGCCCACTAATTGCTCCTTGGGAGCATTATTCCAGACCACTTCGTTGGGGGCGCTCAAGCATTGCGCCCCCGCTGTGTTACTTTTCCGGCGCTTGTGCATCTAACTTGCTAGATAGGTGAAACCAGGAGGAGCGATGGCAAACGAGAAAATTATCAATTCAGTATTGATCGGCGGCATGGAGTTCGCGGCGACGACCCCCTCCGGCCACACGATTTTCATGGACGCGGCGGAGACAGGCGGTGGGGAGAACAACGGGCCGCGCCCGACCGAGCTTGTTCTCGCCGGACTCAGCGGCTGTACCGGCATGGACGTGATCTCGATTTTGCGCAAGATGCGCGAGCCGGTCGAGGGCCTGGAAGTTATCGTCAAGGGCGAGCAGGCCGAGGAGCACCCCCACAAGTTCGTCAAGATCCACGTCGAGTATGTGGTCTATGGCGCCGGCCTCAACGAGGCGAACGTTCAGAAGGCCATCCGTTTGTCGGACGAGCGCTACTGCGGCGTCTCCGCGACGCTCAAAGGCACGGCGACGATCACAAATAGTTACCGTATCGAGCCGGCGCCGGTCAAGGCCACGATTTAGGTCAAGGGAGGCATCATGGCGTTATTGTCAGAGAAGGACCAGCAAGAGCTGCGAAAGGAATTTGCGACCCTGACCCGCCCGGTGAAGCTCGTCCTGTTCACCCGGGAGAACGAGTGCGAGTACTGCCCCGACACGCGGCTGATCCTCGAGGAAGTCGCGGGCCTGTCCGACAAGATCACCGTCCAGGTGCTCGACATGGAGAAGGAGAGCACCCAGGCGGCAGCATTCGGCATCGACAAAGCGCCGGGCATGGTGATGCTTGCCGACGGCCCGCAGCCGGCCGATTATGGCATCCGCTACTACGGCATTCCGTCCGGCTACGAGTTCGCGTCGCTCATCCAGGACATCCTGATGGTCAGCCGGGGTGACTCGGGCCTCGCCCCCGCGACCCGCGCCGCCCTGGCCGAGATCAAGACGCCCCTGCGCTTGCAGGTGTTCGTCACCCCGACGTGCCCCTACTGCCCGCGCGCCGTTCACATGGCGCACCAAATGGCGATGGAGAACCCCCACATCACCGCCGACATGGTGGAGGCCATCGAGTTCCCGCACCTGGCAAACAAGTACAGCGTCATGGGCGTCCCGCGCACCGTCATCAATGATGACTTCCACGTCGAGGGCGCGGTGCCGGAGGGCATGCTCCTCCAGCGCGTCCTCGCCGCCGCTAAGCAGCCAGCCCCGAACTAACCTCGGCGCTTCCCACTCCTCAACGCGGCCCCCAGCTGGTGTTTGCTGGGGGCCGCGTTGTGTCCTCTGGACATTGTTAGCCAACAAATTGCAGCTATAATACGTATTGAGGAGGTGGGAGATGCAGAAGAAGCTGACGATTATGGTTGACGAGGAAGTCTACGAGGGTCTGCATCGAGTGGTTGGTCGGCGTCACATCAGCGAGTTCATTGAGGCGCTGGTGCGTCCTTATGTGGTTGGCCAAGACCTGGACGCGGGCTACCGTGCGATGGCCGAGGATGAGGCGCGTGAGGCGGAGGCGCTGGCGTGGTCAGAGGCAACGATAGGGGATAGGGCTGTTCATCGTTAGGGAGGACATGCGATGCCGGTTGATTGGCGAGAGCATATCGTAGCGACACCAGACGTTCTGCATGGCAAGCTGCGCATTAAAGGCACTCGGATTGCTGTGAGTCTAATCCTTGGCTACCTGGCAGCCGGAGAGACGTTTGACGGCATCATCCGAGAGTTCCCTGACTTGACTTGCGATCATATTGCCGCCTGCCTTGACTATGCGCGTGACCTCGCCCAACTAGACCTAGCTGTTTAGGCACCAAACCTTAGCCCTTCTCTCATGGACATTAGCGTCGCGTTGCTATAGCAGGGAAAGCAGTGTAGAATCTTGCGGGATACGGTTTCTGGCAACTACGCCAACATGGAAAGCAGATATGGCCTCTTGGGGACGCCGATGGTCTGTGCGTGATCGCTATGGTCACGAAATCTACCTCACCGACGAACGGTGGGAACACATTGTTAGTCCCGCGAATCATCCTGAAATGGCTGAGTATGAGGAGTACTTGAAGGAAGTACTGCGCTATGGTGACCGAAGGCAAGACCCGTTGAATCCTCGCAAATATCGATATAGCAAAGCCTTTGACGATTTGGTGCCAAGTAACACCCACATTGTTGCTATCGTCCTCTTCGGCTTCATTGAAAGCGCAGAAAAATTGTTCGTCCCTAACAACTATGTTACAACCGCTTATCAGAAGGAAGTCGGATGAACCTATGTCAATGCCAACAATAACCTACGATGAATTGGGCGATACACTGTACGTATCATTTGTGCCGGACAAGGCCGCGACTGGCATAGAGTTGAACGATCACATCCTGCTGCGCATTGACAAGGACGACTGGCAGGCGGTCGGCCTCTCTTTCTTTGAATACTCGGTGCTTGCCCAACGAACTGAACTTGGCCCCCGCAGTTTTCCTTTAACTGGCCTTGCTACCCTCTCGCCAGAACTTCGGGCGCACGTCTTGGACATCGTCCAGACTCCTCCCGTCAGCGACTTCCTCTCGCTGTCAGCCTACACCCCATCGGCCACCGAGATCATCCCTATCGCCTCGCTGCACTCGTTGCCGTCCGTCGCTGCCTAGCCTTTCCCGTCTCAAAGTCCGATTCGTGCTATAATTATCGCAGGCGAGCGCGGAGGGAGGGTCGTGCTCTCGCCCTAGTCTGGAGAGACATGACGCCTCCGACCGGCACGGTCACATTCCTATTCACCGACATCGAGGGCAGCACCAAGCTCTGGGAGCGATACCCCGAACCGATGAAGGCCGCGCTCGGCCGACACGACGCTATCCTCAGCGCCGTCATCGAATCCCACCAGGGGTACGTGTTCAAGACGGTTGGCGATGCGTTCTGCGCGGCGTTCCCGACGGCAGCCTCTGCTCTCGCCGCCGCGCTCGCCGCCCAGCGCGCGCTGGCGGCTGAGCCGTGGGGCGTCACCGGCCCCCTCCGCGTGCGCATGGCGCTCCACACGGGAGCGACCATCGAGCGCGATGGCGACTACTTCGGCCAGCCCGTCAACCGCGTGGCTCGTCTCCTCTCCGCCGGTTACGGTGGGCAAATCCTCCTCTCCCTGCCATCCTATGAGCTGGTGCGCGACGAGCTGCCGGATGGCGCCGGCATCCGCGACCTGGGTGAGCATCGGCTGAAGGACCTGGCTCGCCCGGAGCGCGTCTTCCAGGCGGTGGCCGCCGATTTACCCTCCGAGTTTCCCCAGCTCAAGACGCTCGACACGCTGCCCAACAACCTGCCGCCGCAGCGCGACGCCCTCGTTGGACGCGAGACGGAGTTGGCGGCGGCGCGGGGCCTTCTCCTGCGCCCAGACGTACCAATGCTGACACTAACCGGGCCGGGCGGGGCGGGCAAGACGCGCCTGGCGCTGCAAATCGCCGGCGATGTCATCGACCAGTTTGAAGACGGCGCATTCTTCGTCAACCTGGCCCCCATCTTCGCCACCGATCTCGTCACCTCGGCGATTGCCGAGGCGCTTGGCGTCCGCGAGCAGCCCCCGGCGCCGCTCCTGGAAACCTTGAAGCAGACGCTCCACGACCGCCAGATGCTGCTCGTTCTGGATAACTTCGAGCAGGTGCTTGACGCCGCGCCCGTCGTGGCCGAGCTTCTCAACTCGCCACGGCTGAAGGTATTGGTGACGAGCCGAGCGTGCCTCGAAATCCGCGGTGAGCACGAGTACCCCGTCCCGCCACTGATGCTGCCGGACCTGGCAAACCTGCCGCCGCCGGAGCGCCTGAGCCAGTACGAGGCCGTGCGTCTGTTCATCGAGCGCGCGACGGCGATTCGGCCGGACTTCAGCGTCACCAACGAGAACGCGCCAGCCGTTGCCGAAATCTGCTACCGCCTGGACGGCCTGCCCCTCGCCATCGAGCTGGCCGCCGCCCGCATCCGCATGCTAACGCCGGCGGCGATGCTGCAGCGCCTGTCGGACCCGCTCAAGCTGCTCACGGGCGGCCCGCGCGACCTGCCCGCCCGCCAGCAGACGCTGCGCAACGCCATCGCGTGGAGCTACGACCTGCTCGATGAGAGCGAGAAGCTGCTATTCCGCCGCCTGTCCGTGTTCGTCGGCGGCTTCTCTCTGGAGGCTGCTGAGAGCGTGTGCGATGTGGAGGGCGACTTAGGCATCGACGTTCTGGATGGCTTGGCGTCCCTCGTCGGCAAGAGTCTCGTGCGCGCCGCGCCGACCTCAGAGAGCGAGCCGCGCTACACCATGTTGGAGGTTCTGCGCGAGTACGCCCACGAGCAGTTGGTGGAGAGCGGCGACCTGGCGACGGTAGCAGAGCGCCACATTCGCTTCTATCTGGCGCTGGCGCAGCAGGCATCTCCGCTGCTGACCGGCCCTGACCAGGCTCAATGGCTGGATTGCCTGGAGATGGAACAGGGCAACTTCCGAGTGGCCTTCGCCTGGAGCCACGGCGTTGACAGCGCCGTCGAGCTTGAATTGGCGCTGGCCGGATGGCTGTTGCTCTTCTGGTGGATGCGCGGCCACCTGACCGAGGGCTGGCAGGCGGTGACGGCGGCTCTTGCTCGAACGTCCGCGGACGATCACTCGGCGGCGCATGCTCAGGCATTGCACTGCGCCGGTGGCTTGGCGTGGAACCTGGGCAAGCTCGCAACGGCGGCGACGTTCTTTGAGCAGACGGTGGCCTTGCGGCGCGAACTGGGCGACAAGCGCGGCATGGCGCAATCGCTGAGCAATCTGGGCGCGGTGAACGTCAGCCTCAAGAACTTCCCGAAGGCGCGGGCGTGCATCGAGGAGGCGCTGGCGATAGGCCAGGAGCTAGGCGACCAGAACACGGTCGGTCTGGCCTACGGCAACCTGGGCGACCAGGCGTACTTCCAGGGTGACCTGGACGGCGCGCAGCACTTCTGGAGCCAGGCGCGCGACATCTTCCGGGCGCTCAAGGATGACTACAGCGTCGGCATCTACAACAATAACCTGGGCGAGCTAGTGCGTCAGCGCGGCGACTATGCCGAAGCGGCTGGGTTGTTCCGCGATGCCTTGCGCATCTTCCAGCGGCTGGGCGGAAGGACGCTGGTAGCAACCCTGCTGCTCAACCTGGGCGAGCTGGCCTGGCTCCAGGGCGATCCTGAGCGCGCGGCGCAGTTGTTCGCTGCCGCCGAGGAGCTGCGCGAGGTCGTCGGCGTGCCGCTCACCTATGACGCCCAGGACCAGTACGACCGGACGATGCCCCAACTCAAGGCTGCGCTCGATGAGACGACCTTTACCACTGCCTGGGGCAAGGGGCGCGCCATGAGCCAGGAAGAGGCGGTTGCGTACGCCCTGAACCTCGACGGCAAAGGTGAAGACTTCTTATCCCACTAAGAAGACTTCTTATCAACCGGACGCAGGATTTGGATTTATGATAGTAGGTGGATTAATCGGTCCACGGGTTCTCGCGGGAGACCCGTCAAAAACGAGCGGAGGCGTGTAGACAGCGACCCGGTATCCGTGTATCTCGTATAAACGGCGCAACGCTGCGTCATCCGCGCCAAAGGAGTCGCGATGCGAGGGACGATCCTCATTGATGAGAGCCGCTGCAAGGGCTGCGAGCTTTGTACGACGGTGTGTCCGAAGAACCTTATCAAGATGGCCGAGCATTTCACGTCTCGCGGGTATCAACCGGCGATGCTGGTAGACCCCGAGGGACTATGCACAGGCTGTTTGCTATGCTCGGCCATCTGCCCGGACGTAGCGATCACCGTCTATCGTGAAGCCGTCCACCGAGGGGCCGCCAAGAAAGAAATGGCGGCCGCCTGAGGGGGCGGCTAAATTGTTGTCTGTCGAGTGGAGATTACAATGACAAAAGAACTCTGGAAGGGAAATGAGGCGATCGCAGAAGCCGCCGTCCGGGCCGGCATGGACGCCTATTTCGGCTACCCAATTACTCCCCAAACTGAATTGTTGGAATACCTATCCAGGCGCATGCTCGATCTCAAGCGCGCCTTCGTCCAGGCTGAGAGCGAGCTGGCCGCCATCAACATGGTCTACGGCGCAGCGTGCGCTGGCGCGCGGGTGATGACGTCATCCTCCAGCCCCGGCATCTCCTTGATGCAGGAGGGCATGTCCTACATCGCTGGCTCGGAAGTGCCCTGCGTCATGGTCGACATCATGCGCGGCGGTCCCGGCCTCGGCAACCTCGGCGCGGCCCAGGCCGACTACTTCCAGCTCGTTAAGGGTGGCGGCCACGGTGACTATCACTCCATCGTCCTCGCGCCGTCCTCCGTCCAGGAGGCTGCCGACCTGACCTACACTGCCTTCGACCTGGCGGAGAAGTATCGCACCATCGTGGTCATCGCCGCCGACGGCAACATCGGCCAGTCGATGGAGCCGGTCGAGATGCCTGCGATGCGCACCATCGAGAAGCGCGACCACGGCTGGGAGCTGACCGGCGCCAAGGACCGCGCTCATCGTATCATCCTGTCCATCGGCCTCCAGCCTGAAGTTCTCGAAGCCATGAACCTGCGCTTGCAGGCCAAGTACGACACCATCCAGGCGACTGAGGTGCAGTACGTCGAACGCTTTACCGAGGACGCCGACACCCTGGTTGTCGCCTTTGGCACGGCAGCGCGCATTGCCTCGTCGGCGATCCGCGAAGCGCGCGCCCGCGGCCTGCGCGTCGGCTTGTTCCGCCCCGTGACGCTGTGGCCTTTCCCGTCGAAGCGCTTAGCCGAGCTGGCCCAGGGCATCCACCGCATGCTCGTCGTGGAGATGAACGCGGGCCAGATGGTGGAGGACGTGCGGCTGGCCGTTAACGGACAGGCGCAGGTCGAGTTCTACGGGCGGACCGGCGGCGCAGTACCGATGCCGGACGAAATCCTGGAGCGCATTGAAGCGGTCGCCCTCGCGCCGTCGCCCCGGCTGGGTGGCTTCGTCCAGAATGGGCACGTCAGCCCTATCTTTATCAACTAGCCGAGGGCAGGAGGGTTATTTACAATGCTTACCAATGAACTGAGCGTCGTCTACCAGCGGCCCGAGTCGCTGACCGACGTCGTGACCCACTTCTGCCCCGGCTGCACCCACGGCGTCATCGAGCGCCTCGTGGCGGAAGTACTGGATGAGCTGGGCGTGCGCGAGCGCACTGTTGGTGTTGCCTCTGTCGGCTGCTCGGTGTTCGTCTACAACTACTTCAACTGCGACTTCACCCAGACCGCCCACGGCCGCGCCCCTGCGACCGCGACGGGTATCAAGCGCGTTTTGCCGGACCACGTCGTGTTCACCTACCAGGGCGACGGCGATCTGGCGTCCATCGGCGCGGCGGAGATCGTGCATGCGGCGGCGCGCGGCGAGAACATCACCGTCATCTTCGTCAATAACGGCGTCTACGGCATGACCGGCGGCCAGATGGCTCCAACGACCCTGCCCGGCATGCAGACCACGTCGTCTCAGCTTGGCCGCGACGTGGCGGTCATGGGCCACCCCATCCACGTGTCCGAGATGCTGGCGACCCTGGACGGCTCGTCTTACATCGTGCGGCGCTCGGTGCATGACGTGCTCAACATCAACCGCACCAAGAAGGCCATCAAGACAGCGTTCCAGGTGCAGCTCGCGGGCCTCGGCTTCTCTATGGTCGAGATCCTGTCCACCTGCCCCATCAACTGGGACATGACCCCGGCGAAGGCGATGGAGTTCGTCAAGGACACGATGGTCCCGTTCTATCCCCTGGGCGACTACAAGGTCATCGACGCCGTCAAGCCGCTGGCCGGGCGTCAGAAGGAGTAAGCCATGCAGCAGGAAATCATTATCGCTGGCTTCGGCGGGCAGGGCGTCCTTTTCGCGGGCCAGGTCATCGCCTACGCCGCCCTCGCCGAGGGTCGCCACGTGACGTGGATTCCCTCGTATGGCCCAGAGATGCGCGGTGGCACGGCCAACTGCACCGTCGTCGTCTCGGATGAGGAGATTGGCTCGCCGCTGGTGAAGCGCCCGTCGGCGGCCATCGTCCTCAACCAGCCGTCCATGGACCGCTACGCGCCCCTCGTCGCGCCGGGTGGCGTCCTCGTCGTGGACGCCTCGCTCATCGAGACGCGCTCTGGACGCACGGACATCCACGAGTTCGACGTGATGGCGAAGGACATCGCCGCCGAGCTAGGCCAGCCGCGCGCCGCCAACGTTGTCGCCCTGGGCGCGCTCGTCGCCGCGACGGGCGTCGTGCAGCTGGCGAGTGTCGAGGCGGTGCTGGCAAAGAAGTTCGCCGCCAACCCGGAGGTGCTGCACGCCAACCGCCGCGCCCTCCACCTGGGTGCCGAGTTCACGACGAAGGTGGCGGGGTAGAACCCTCCCTCATCCCCCCGCCCCTTCTCCCGCCTGGTGAGAAGGGGGCCAGAGTCGGAACGAATGCAGCGAGCAGAGGCGTAAGTGTCTCTGCTCGCTGCTCGCTTAGAGCCGTCATTGCGAGACCCTCAAGCCATGTGACGGCATGCGCCGACACGAGAACACCGCCAAGCCGTCATTGCGAGCGAACGCGAAGCAATCCCCCGCCCTTGCGAGGGACACGCTAGCACGCTGAACGGAAAAAGTGTGCAACCAGGCGTTGGGCCACGCTATCGTGCGGACGCCAGGCTCCGGGCGCTGGCGCTAAGAGAGCAAAGTCACGATGGGACTCAATGAGTCCGCAGAACTTTGCTCTCTTAGCGGCGCGGCTTTAGCGCGCCGCTCGTGCTCGCCGCGCAACGACCTTTCGGTGCTTCGTGGTCCAATAGCCTTTGACGCACGCATTCAACCGTGCTAAACTGCCGTCCTGGAACACAATGTCGCTTTACATCGAACTGCCGCACATTTCAACGGACCACGGAAAACGACGGAATGGGCTATATGAGCAAGAGCGTAAGCATCAAAGAATTCATCCGAGCCATCGAAGCGCTTCCTTCCGACGAGCCGCACGTCACTCCCGGCAAATGGTACCGAACCCAGAAAGAGCACTGGCTGGGCTGGCTATCTGAGTATGGCGGGCCAGGAGCATACGGTCGCAAGACTACGACGAAACGGGACGCTCGCTTTGCCTATAATCATGTCGTCAACCCGGCGATGCTGCTCTGGCTCATTGAAGCAGCCGGCATAAAGCCAGAACTGGTCTCAGCGGCGCGAGAGAACGCATCACAGGGTACATCGATGATGGCGCAGTCGGGCGCTATACGCAAGGTCGTACCGTGGTCTGAGATCGAAAAGGCCCTGTGGGGCGACGGCGTTCGCGCTCACCAATTACGGTAGGTTAACCCTGGTAGTACTGTTTCCTCGCTTATGATGCGCAAAAGACTCAGCTCCTATCTGTCCCGTCTCCGCCCCTACTTCAGAAGCGCGGGCATCATTGTCCTTGTCCTCGCGCTAGCCGTCGTTTGGTACTTCTTCCTTTGGCAGCCGGCCTCGGCGCTCCTTGACCCCAAAGACCGTGTTACCGCCCAAGATGAAGCCTTTAGAACCCTACTGCAACTTATCGGTGGAGCAGCGATCCTGTTCGGCGGTTATACGGCCTGGCGTACCCTTCGAGCGACACAACGGACGGTGGAAGCTACCGAGAAACAGGTCGAGGCGACGCAGAAGCAGGTTGAGATTGCTCGCGAAGGCCAGATCACCGAGCGTTTCAACAAAGCAGTAGAGCACCTGGGCAGCGACGACCTAACGATTCGGCTGGGCGGAATCTATGCCTTGGAGCGCATTGCTGAAGATTCTGAGACCCATCATTGGCCGGTTATGGAGGTATTGACGGCTTTCGTTCGCGAAAATGCTCCGCGCAAGCAAGAAGCGGAGCATCCTGAAAGGAAGGTAGGATCAACTGCCTCGATATGGGGGGAGATGGAACCTCGCACCGATATTCAAGCTATTCTTACCGTGATTGGCCGCCGGTCCACCAAACTTGAGAAGGCTGATCAGTTCTTGGATTTGAGGGGTACAGAACTACGTGGGGCGAACCTATTTGAGGCGAACCTCTGCGAAGCGAACCTTAACCGGGCGAACCTGCGTGAAGCAAACCTCAGCGGAGCTAATCTCCAGCGCGCGAGCCTCATTTGGACAAACCTCCATTGGGCAAACCTGCGCGGGGCAACTCTTAGGGGAGCAAGACTAACTGGCGCTAACCTCTGCGCGGCTTATTTAGGCGACGCGGACCTGCGAGAAGCCTATCTCCACAGAGTGAATCTCGAGGGGGTATATACCGTTGATGAGGATGGTAACCGTCATCTAGTCACTAATGAGGAGCTAGCAGTAGCCAAGTCGCTTGAAGGCGCGACGATGCCCGATGGCAGCAAGCACGCGTGAGTATCTGCTGATTTGTATGGCGTCAGGCGGCGAACTGCAACGCGGCTCGGACGGAGGGTGGCAACTCGACGACGACGAAGTAGTCTTCGGGGTAGAGGTAATCTTCGCCCGACTCGTCGATCACGCGAATCAGGCCGTGCTCGGCTCCTTTGGCGTCAGGCAAGACCTGGTATATCTTGCGCACTTCCAGCGAGGCCGGATAGTCGTCATTGCGGATGCAGATAGCGAGTCGATACTCAGGCGAGGCCAGATCTGTTGTCATGATTCACGCGTTTCCCATCGCCGTAATCGTCCGTGTGCGGCGGTATGATACGCTTGCCGAAAGAATCGTCAAACCGGTGATTGGACTGCGCTACCATGTGGACGCCAGGCTCCGGGCGCTGGCGCTAAGAAGACGAAGTCCCGTTGGGACTCAAGCAGTCTGTAGGACTTTGTATTCTTAGCGGCGCGGCTTTAGCCCGCCGCTCCTGCGGCAGCACGCTGATGCACGCGACACTCTGGACCGCGAAGGCCGCGAAAGCCCTCGAAGGGCACGAGAGTTAGCCATAGACTTACTTCACCTGCAGTCGGGTGAGCATCTCTGTCGCCCCGAATGAAGTGAGGGGTATGGACTGCGCTGCAACGCGGCCCAGATGCTTCGCTTCGCTCAGCATGACGGCAAGACCTGACAGGTTTCTAAAACTTGTCAGGTCTGCTACGCCGCTATTTTAAGAGCAAGACAATCGCCGCGCGGCAACCTTTCGCGCTTTTCGTGGTCCTTTCGTGCGCTTCGTGGTCCAACACCCTTTGACGCACGCCATTACACCCTCGCGTATTCCTCCAACAGCCGCACAACCGTCTCGATCCCGCGCAGATAGTCGTCGATGACGATGTACTCGTTGGGGGCGTGGAGGTTGTCCTCGGTCGGGCCGAAGCCGCTGTACGCCTGCTGCATATTTGGGAATAGCTCCTGGAACACGCCCTCTGGCCCACTACCCGGATACGTCGGGAACAAGACCACGTCGCGCTCGAACGCCCCGGCCAGGCTCTTCCGCAATGCTTGGGCGATGGGGCTGTCCACCGGCGTCCGCGCCCACGGGTTGCGCGAGATGAGCGACGCCTGCACGTCCCCGAACCCCGCCGCGTCCAGGTGTGCCCGAATGAGCGCCAGCACACGCTCCGGCATCTGGTTCGGGACGGTGCCGACGCGCATCTCCGCCGCCGCAAACGCCGGCACGACGCCCTTCTGCTCCGGCAGGACGTAGCCGCCGCTGATGCCGCCCAGGTTGATGGTCGGCTCCAGGTACAGGCGCGTCAGCACCTCGGTCCCGCTGACGCCGCCGACGAACGCCGTCCGTCCGCTTGCCGCCAGTAACTCATCCCCCGACCAGCCCAGGTCCGCCAGCAGCGCCACGTCGCGCGGCTGGGGCGGGACAACCTCGTCGTAGAAGTCGCGGATGAGGATGCGGCCATCGGGCGCGACCAGCGTATTGAGCGCCCACACCAGCCGCCACGCCGCGTTCTCGATGAGCGGCGACATCATGGCGTGGAACTCGCGCCGCGTCCGCACCTCCAGCCGAATCTTGGCGATGCCCTTGATGCCGCACACCACACGCGGTCGGCCGTCCACCCAGACGTTGTCGTCGAAGTTCACCAGCGCGTCCGAGGCGATGCGGTCGTGGTAGCGGCCCAGGATGCCCGGCAGCGTGGGGCTGCTAATTTCCTCTTCGCCTTCACATAGGAAGCGTACCGTGACCGGCGGCTGCATGCCGCAGGCGTGATAGGCCCGCAGCGCCTCCAGGACCGCCATCACTGGCCCCTTGTTATCCACCGCGCCGCGCCCGTAGATGCGCCCGTCGCGCACTTCGCCGCCAAAAGGGTCGGAGAGCCAGTCGGGTTCGTCGGCGGGCTGCACGTCGTAGTGCAGGTAGATGAGCAGCGTCTTGGGCGACTGGCCGGGCATCTCGGCCAGGAGCACCGGGTTGCCGCCATCCGCGATAAGCTCCGGGGGCGCGCCGAAGCCGGCCATGAAGTCGGCCAGCCAGGTGGCGCAGCGCCAGATGTCATCGGTGCGGGCGGCGATGCTAGGGAAGCGCAGCAGCGCCTGGAGGTCGCGGACGTGCTCGTCGGCGTGGTCTTTCAGATAGCTCTGGATCGTCGGGTTCATCGGTCACTGCCGCCGGACGTATGGTAGAAAGATGCGGATAGGTGGGACAGTCGCGACGTTGCGCTGGACGCCGCCGCTGCGTTCTAGCGGCACGTTGTGGGTGATTGGCGTTTCGATGACCTGGAGCACCGGACTGTCGTACGGCAGGAAGCCGGGCGTCGCGACGTTCAGGCGATACGCACCGGGCGGCACGCGGAACGAGAAGTAGCCTGGCGTGAGCACCTTGTCCGGGTAGGCGCTGTCCGTGTACTGAGGATTCACCTGGCCGTATTCCAGGGCGTTCCAAGGTGCGAAGGCGCCGGGCGCGGTCTGGCGCGTTGCCGTCACCCAGGCGCGGGTGATGATAGACTGGGTGATGGTAGCGCCGGCCCGCACGGCCGCCGCGTCGTAGACGAAGCCGTCTGGGTCAATGGCGCGGGGACGCGGCGGCTTGCCCGGTACGCAGTCCTCGCAGTCGTGGGGCGGCGCGGGCGGATCGTCGGAGCAACTCGGGCCGTCAATGCATGTGTGGATGTGAACCACCGGGCCAGCGGGCGTTGCCGCCGGGCAGTCGTAGTCTACATATAGCTCGAAGCCGAGCGTGCTGATCGGCGTTGTGAAGTCGAAGTCGACGTGCTGCGGGTCGGCCGCTGGCCGCACGCCGGGGAAGCGCTTGTAGCCCGTCATCAGGCCCGCGGCATTGAACAGCGACGATTGCAGCGTGGGCGAGATTGGCGTAGCGCACGCTGGCAGCTTCATGCCTAGTTTGTAAACGTGGTTGGGGGCCCAGCCGAGCGTTGGGTTGAGACCGCCGAGGGGGATACCGTTGCGCGTGAGACTGTCGGGGTCAATGGCCGTGGTCGAGGTCACGGCGAATGATGCGCCTGCCACACCACTAACGTGGTTGTTCAGGGTCTGCGTCGCCGTGACCCAATGCCAGCCGTTCACCGCAATGGCAGTCGTCGGCGTGATGGTCCATGTGCGGTCGGCGCGGACGACGGCGCTGCCGAGCTTCTGCGTCGGGCCGCTCGCGCTGGCTGCCAGGAAGACCGACAGCGTCGCGCCGGGCGTGCCAAGCCCACGGAAGGTGGGCCGTGGGCCGACGATGGTGGTCTTGGGCGTGTAGACGGTCGGTCGGGCGAGCGGAAGAATTGGCTCGACGTCAACCGCCTCGTTGTCGGCCGGTTGGATGTCTGGGGCCTCCGACGTGCCAGTGATCGTCGCCGTCGCCGTGATATTGCCCGAGTCGCGCAGCGTGACGCGCACGTAGAATGGGATGGCCGCAGTCTGCCCATCTAGCAGGGGAATTTGCCACACTGCCGTGTTGTTGTTGAAGAACGTCGGCGGCGTTGCCCCGAAGTCGGGGCCACTCACGCTGCTCGGCAGGGTCAGGGTCACGCGCGCCGAGGCGACGTCGCCGACCCCAATATTGCCGTAGGCGACCTGGTATACGCGCCGTCCGCTAATTTCGTTGTCGCCGCTGCTAGACAGACGGACGTACATGTTCGGGCCCTGGCCTGGCGCAATTTGGCTATCCGAGCTTTCGCTGTCCCGCTCCGGCTCTCCGCCAACGACACCGGCCACAGCCCCGTTGATGCGCGCTGTGATTGATATCGGCTGGCCGGCGGCTAGTGAGTCAGACAGGCGCACCCGGGCGTAGATGCGCCCGCTGCTGTCCGCCGCCAGTGTGCCGAGGAAGAATGAGACAATATTGCCGGCGACGCTGCTGTTCACCGTTGTCTGTCCCGTCTCGTCGTCGCGCGTCGCCGAGACGAACGTCGCTACGGCTGGCAACTGGAGCGTGACCGTCACGTTGGGCGCGGCGACATCATCCGCGCGGTTGGCGTACTCCAGGGTGTAGGTGACAACGCCACCAGCCACAAAGGGCCCGCTATCTTCCGCCGGACGCACGCCTAGCGTCAGGCGCGGCACGGCTACCTGGCTGCTATCTTCGGTGTAATGGTCGCCTCGGCTGTCGACATTGCTGGCCGAGATGCGCGCGGTCAGGGTAACGTCGCCAGTCGCGGGCAGCGGCGACGGCATTTGGACGCGCAGGTCGATCTGGTTCTCAGAGTCGGCCGGCACCGCGCCAAGGGCGTAGACCAGGTCCTGGCCGACCTGGGAAGTCGGCGGCAGGGGAACGCCCCGGCGCTGCGAGGAGAGCAGCACCGCGCCGGAGGGCAGCGTGACCGTCAGGACGGTGTTCTGAGCAACGGTCGCATCGCTGCGGTTCTCATAGGTGATGTGATAGTCAATCGCGGCGCCGGGCGTGACCGGCTGGTCGCGGCTCGACGTGACCGACAGCTCGGCCGGCTCGCTCGGCGGCACGTGGCCGACGACGTGTACGACCGCTGTCTCACTCGGATGAATTGCGCAGTGATAGGGGTAATCCCCCGCTGTGTCGAAGGTGCGCTGGTATGCATCCCTTGGCTGGAGGACGGGGGATGTCGGCCCGTCGTTGAAGGCGACTCGGTGGGAGGCGCTATCGGAGTCGTTCTCCCACACGACCAAAGATCCAGCCGAAACGGTGATGGCCTGTGGGACGAAGCCCGAGTCGGTGATCTGGATCGTGGTATCGCGGGTCGGATGGGCCTGGGCGGCGGGAACCACGCGAAACGTCGTGAGCGCGGCGACGGCGAGTACAACGGGGGCTGCCATGAGGATGGCAACACGAATCCAGCGTGTGAGGCGAGTCGGGGGAGTCGTTCGGGTAGTCATGGAGCCTCGCGTTCTCGGGATGTGCGACTAATGCATTTAGGCGGGCCGCTCTGTGACCCGCATATGATGAAAGACGCTGCCGTCAGCCCGAAAGTTACGCAAGCTTGCGGGCGAAGATGTAGGCGCGGTGGCTCTGGTGCTCGACATCAGGGTACGGCGGGCGCTCGATGACGTCCTCGACCACGAACCCCGCCTCTGTCAGGTAGCCCACCATCGCGTCGGGCTGGTAGAAGATGAAGTCAATCGCGACCGGCTGGCCCCACATCTCGTCGGGATGCAAAATCTCGTCGCCAACGTGGAAAGCGAGGAACAGCAGGCCGCCCGGCTGGAGGACGCGGCGCATCTCGCGCAGCGCCACCGCGACCTCATCGCGCCCAATGTGGATGATACAATAGAAGGCGGTGATGCCGGCCCACGCGTTGTCTGCCTCGTCCAGGGCGAGCATGCTCCCCTCGTGGAACGCGATGCCGGGATTCAGCCGCCGCGCTTCGGCGACCATCCCAGGCGACAGGTCCATACCCAGCACATCGACGCCGCGCTCGTGAAGGTAGCGGGCGACGTGGCCCGGCCCGCAGCCCATGTCGCACACCTGTCCGTGACTACGCACGGCGTCGGCGAAGCGGTCCAGGAGCGCCCGGTCCAGCGGCTTGTGCGCCAGCTCGCCGTAGATGTGCTCGACGTACTGGGGAGCGATACGGTCATAGCTCGCCTTGAGATTGTTGGTCGTCTCAGTATCCATTGGGATAACACTCCTACTTGACCCCGCTCCACCTTGCGCCTACACTACCCGAAGCTTATCCCTCATTACAATATCTGGCAACGCAGAGGCGCAGAGGCGCAGAGAAAGAAATGCTTAGTCTTCAACCTCTGCGTCTCTGCGTCTCTGCGTTCCCTTCCTCTTGAAAACACGCGAGAAGTAATGTGCTGCCGGGCTTGAAAGGAAACAGTCTCAATGCATGACGCGATTGTGATTGGTGGTGGCATCGTCGGCGTCGCGACGGCTTACCACCTGGCGCGGGGCGGCGCCGACACCCTGCTCATCGACCGGCCGACGGCGGGCCGTGCCACGGACGCTGGCGCAGGCATCATCTCGCCGGAGACGAACTCCCGCGACCCTGGGACGTGGTTTGATCTTGCTGCCGCCGCCGCCGCCGACTACCCCACGCTTATCCAGGACCTCGCCGACCAGGGCGCGGGCGACACAGGCTTTGCCCGCGTCGGCCTGCTGCTGGTGGCAATGGACGCCCAGGACGCAGCAGCCTACGACGAGGCCACAGCACGCATTTTCGCTCGGCAGCGCGAGCGCGGCCAGCCGTCGAGCGACGATCTGCGCGAGGTGACGGCGGACGAGGCGCAGCAATTGTTCCCGCTGCTTGCTCCCGTGACCCGCGGCCTGTATCACCGCCAGGCGGCCCGCCTCGACGGCCGGCTGTTGACCCAGGCGTTGCACCAGGCTGCTCAACACAGCGGCCTTACGATCCAGGAGGCCACCGTTGAGGGACTGGCGTTGGGCGGCAAGGATGTGACGGGCGTCATCGTGGACGGCCAGCCCATCGCCGCGCGCAACGTCGTCATCGCGGGCGGCGCGTGGTCGGCGGCGTTTGGCGAGGCGCTGGGCGTCACCATCCCCGTCGCGCCCCAGCGCGGCCAGATCATGCACCTGGGCCTGCCGGGCGCCGACACGGAGGGCTGGCCGGTCGTCAACAGCTTTCGCGGCCACTACATGGTTCCGTGGCCGAACCGCATGGTCGTCGGCGCAACCCGCGAGACCGGCTCAGGCTTTGCGCCTTACGTCACGGCGGGCGGCGTGGCGGAGGTGCTGCGCGAGGCCATGCGTGTCGCGCCAGGGCTGGCCGAGGCCACGGTGCTGGAGACCCGCGTCGGCTTGCGGCCTCTGTCCGCCGACGGCCTGCCAGTGCTTGGGTCTGTGCCGGGCGTGGGTGGCGTGTACCTCGCAACGGGCCACGGCCCGACGGGGTTGACACTCGGCCCCTTCAGCGGCAAGCTCGTCGCCGAGCTTATCCTGGGCCAGACGCCGTCCGCCGACATCGCCCCGTTCTCGGTGTCCCGCTTCTCGTAGCAGAGCTTCACGCTGATTATAGCATCACACGCGTGGGGCGCTAAGAGGGCTACCACGGAATACACTGAACACACGGAATTGAATACATTGACGCAGTGCGAAATGATGCTATAATCCGTGTATCGCTAGCGAAAGTTGAGTCCCATGCCAAGCTCTCGAATGACCGGCGGCCAGGCCATCGTCCAGACGCTCAAGCAAGAGGGTGTTGACGTTGTCTTCGGCATTGCCTCTGTCCATATGCTGCCCGTCTACGATGCCCTGCGTGATGAGCCGTCGATTCGCCTCGTCGTTCCCCGTCACGAGATGGCGGGCGGTTTCATGGCCGACGCCTACAGCCGCGTCGGCGGGCGGCCCGGCGTCTACCTGACGAGTACCGGGCCGGGGGCAGCCAACAGCGCAGGGGCTATCGTCGAGTCGTGGATCAGCAGCACGCGAACGCTCCAAATTACCGGGCAGGTTGAGAGCGAGTATCTCGACCGGGGGCTAGGTGTGCTGCACGAAGTGCCGAACCAGCTTGGCATGTTCGACGCGATGGGCGCCTGCACCCAGCGCATCGTTCGGCCAGAGGACGCGCCGCGCGTTCTCCATGAAGCGTTCTATACGCTGCGCGCCGAGCGGCCCCGCCCCCATGTCCTCGAGATGCCTATCGACCAGCAGTACGTCCAGGCCGACATCGACCTGGGCGAGCTGTATGCTGTCAATCGTCCGACGCCGACGGATGCGGAGCTGGACCGCGCAGCCGATATCCTTCATAGGGCGCGGCGGCCCGTCGTATGGGTCGGTGGCGGCGTCAACGCGGCAGGCGCGCATGACGAGCTGCGACGGCTGGCGGAGCGGCTGGGCGCACCCATCTTCTACACGCGCGGCGGGCGGGGCGCGATTCCCGACGACCATCCCCTGGTCATCGGCAACTACACGGCGGATGCGCCGGCGCGGGCGTTCATCGAGGCGTCGGATGGCCTGGTTGCCGTCGGGACACGCTTCGGCCAAAGCTCCACCGCCCGTTGGCAGCTCCGTCTGCCCGCCAATACCATCCGCATCGACCTGGATGCGGCGCAGGCGCACCGCGAGCCAGCAGCGGTGACAATGACCGCCGACGCAGGGTCGGCCATGGCCGGGCTGGCCAAGCGGCTGGGCGCGAGCGCGCCGGCCAATGGGGCATACGCGACGGAGTTCGCGGCGTTGCGGGAGACACTGCGGGCCGGGGCGCGGAAGCGTTGGCCGCTGAACACGGCGCTCATGGACACCCTGCGCGCCGTTGCGCCGCGCGAGACTATCTTCGTCGCCGACTCGACGCTACCCGCCTACTGGGGCGCGCATCAATACCTGCCGGTCTACGCCCGGCGCGGCTACGTGTACCCGCGCAGCGTGGCGATTGGCCCCGGCTACCCGATGGCGCTTGGCGCGCAGCTTGCTGCACCGAGGCAGCCGGTCGTGTGTATTGCCGGCGACGGCGGTTTCATGATGCACGCGGCGGAGTTGGCGACGGCGGTGGAGAACAACCTGCCGGTTGTGCTGTGCCTGTTCAACAACGGCGGCTATGGCATGATCCGCCACCTCCAGAACGCACAGATGGCGGGGCGTCAGATCGGCGTCGATCTCCACACGCCGGACTTCGTCAAGCTCGCCGACGCTTTTGGCGTGGCCGCCGAGCGCATCACCGCAACGGCGGACTTTGCCGGGGCGCTGGAGCGCGCCTTCGCCGTAGGCCGTCCCGTGTTGCTCGATTTGCAGATTCCCTTCGACTCGTAGACGCAATTGCTGCAACCATGTCTCGACGAATGAGGCGCCTTTCAATGTCGAAGCTCCGAGTCTCCTGCACGCTCGCCCGCGCCGGTCACCATTCTGCGGACCGTCGCCTATAATATAGTCATGGAGACACTATGCGGCTGGGTTTGAATCTTGGTTACTGGGGCGCGGCCCCGGTCGATCAGCTGGCCCTCGCGCTGGAAGCGGACCGTCTCGGCTACCACTCGTTGTGGACCGCCGAGGCGTACGGTTCGGATGCGGTCACGCCGCTCACCTGGCTGGCCGCCAAGACCGAGCGCATCAACGTGGGCACGGCCATCATGCAGATGCCGGCCCGCACGCCCGCGATGACGGCCATGACGGCGGCAACGCTCGACATGCTCACCAAGGGTCGTGTCTTGCTCGGCCTGGGCGCGTCCGGGCCGCAGGTGGTCGAGGGCTGGCACGGTGTGGTCTACGGCAATGCCCTCAAGCGCACGCGGGAGTACGTCAAGATCGTGCGCACCATCCTCAAGCGCGAGGAAGCCCTGGAGTTCCACGGCGAGTACTACGATATCCCCGTTCACGATGGCACCGGCCTGGGCAAGCCGCTTAAGCTCATCCTCCACCCACTACGCGCCAACATCCCCATTTACCTGGCGGCCATCGGGCCAAAGAACATTGCGCTGGCGGCGGAGATCGCCGACGGCTGGCTGCCCGTCTTCTTCTCGCCTTTCCGCATGTCCGTCTTCCAGGACTCCCTCAACGAAGGATTGGCGAAAGCCGGTGGTGGCAAGACGCTGGCGGACCTGGACATCGCGCCGACCGTACAGGTGGCGATGGGGCCGGACCTGGACGCCTGCCGCGCCATGGTCAAGCCGTTCATCGCCCTCTATGTCGGCGGAATGGGGGCTAAGGGCAAGAACTTCTATAACGACCTGGCGCGACGCTACGGCTATGAAGAGGCCGCCGAGCGTGTCCAGGACCTCTACCTGGGTGGCCGCAAGAACGAGGCAATCGCCGCCGTCCCCGATGACCTGGTGGACGAGGTGGCGCTCGTTGGCCCCAAGGAGCGCATCGCCGAACGATTGACTGCGTGGCGCGACTCAGGCGTGCAGACGCTCATCTGCGGGACGTTCGATATCAACACTCTGCGCGCGATGGCAGAGCTAGTTTCGTAAATCAGAGCTGTCCAACATAATCAATCTCTGGAGGTGACGAACGATGGCCGCCGACTCCCTTACCGTTATCGACAACCGAACTGGTAAGCAGTACGACCTTCCCATTCAGGACGGCGCAATCCGTGCCACAGACCTGCGCCAGATCCGAGTGGACGACGATGACTATGGCTTGAAGAGCTACGACCCAGCGTTCATGAACACCGCGTCCTGCAAGAGCGCCATCACCTACATCGACGGCGACAAAGGCATCCTGTGGTATCGCGGCTACCCCATCGAGCAGCTGGCCGAGAAAAGCTCGTTCCTGGAAGTTGCCTACCTCTTGATGTACGGGGAGCTGCCGACTGCTGCACAGCTCGATGAGTGGACGCACGAGATCACCTATCACACCTTCATTCACGAGAACATCAAGAAGCTGATGGACGGCTTCCACCATGACGCCCACCCGATGGGCATGTTCATGGCAACCGTCGCGGCCATGTCCACCTTCTACCCCGACGCCAAGCAGATCTTCGACCCGCAGGTACGCCAGAAGCAAATCTATCGCCTCATCGCCAAGGTGCCGACCGTCGCGGCGTTCGCCTACCGTCATAGCACCGGGAAGCCGTACGTGTATCCCGACAACGACATGAGTTACACGGCGAACTTCCTCAACATGATGGCGAAGATGACGGACCGCTACAAGCCGCACCCGGTGCTGGAGCGCGCCCTCGACGTGCTGTTCATCCTGCACGCCGACCACGAGCAGAACTGTAGCACCAACGCCGTGCGCGGCATTGGCAGCTCTCACGTGGACCCGTTCTCAGCTATCGCGGGCGGGGCGGCGGCCCTCTACGGCCCGCTGCACGGCGGCGCGAACGAGGCGGTGCTGCGGATGCTGGTCGAGATTGGTTCCAAGGACCGCATCCCCGAGTACATCAAGCGCGTCAAGGCGGGTGAGTTCCGCCTGATGGGCTTCGGCCACCGCGTCTACAAGAACTACGATCCCCGCGCCCAGATTGTCAAGCGCCACGCCGACGAGGTGTTCGAGGTGACCGGCCGCAACCCGCTCATCGACATCGCCCAGGAGCTGGAGCGCATCGCCCTCGAAGACGATTACTTCGTCAAGCGCAAGCTGTACCCAAACGTGGACTTCTACTCCGGCATCATCTACCAGGCGATGGGCTTCCCGGTCGACATGTTCACCGTCCTGTTCGCCATCGCCCGCACGGCCGGCTGGCTGTCGCAGTGGAATGAGATGCTCAACGATCCGGAGCAGAAGATCGCTCGCCCGCAGCAGCTCTACACCGGGGCCGAGAAGCGCGACTACAAGGGCATGTCCGAGCGCGGCGGCGGCGTGACGGTGTTCGGCGGGACTCACGTGCCGGCGCACTAAGTCGCCTGCGGAGAGACTTCTATGCGCGCCTGGCAGGTAACCGAGTGGTGCGAGCCTGAAGGGATGACCCTGGCCGACGTGGCCGTGCCCGACCCCGGCGCCGGCCAGGTGCGCATTCACAACAGGGCGGCGGCCCTCAACTTCTTCGACATCCTTGAGATCGGGGGCAAGTACCAGGTGCGGCCGCCCTTCCCCTTCATACCGGGCGCCGAGGTCGGCGGTGTCATCGACGCCGTCGGCCCCGGTGTCGATGGGCTTGCCGTCGGTAACCGCGTCCTGGCGATATCCTCCCTTGGCGGCTTCGGCGAGTACTGCCTCGCCCCGGCCCGCATGACGTTCCCCATCCCCGACAGCATGACCTTCGCCGAGGCTGCGGCAATGCCCATCGTCTACCAGACCTCCTACCTGGCCCTCATGGTGCGCGGCGCGCTCCAGCCGGGCGAGTGGCTGTTGGTGCATGCGGCGGCGGGTGGCGTGGGTAGCTCGGCGGTCCAGATCGGTAAGGCGATGGGAGCGCGGGTCATCGGGACGGCGGGTAGCGACGAGAAGCTCGACTTCGTGCGCGCCCAGGGCGCCCACCACGCCCTGAGCTATCGTGACGAGTCGTGGGTCAAGCAGGTGATGGAGATGACCGGCCGCGGCGCCGACGTCATTTATGACCCGGTCGGCGGCGACATCTTCGACCTGTCCACCAAGTGTATCGCGCCCGAAGGGCGGCTGCTTGTCATCGGCTTCGCCGGCGGGCGCATCCCGTCCATCGCGGCGAACCGCTTGCTGCTCAAGAGCATGTCCGCCGTCGGCGTCTACTGGGGTGGCTACATCGAGCGCCACCCGGAGTTCGTCGCTCAGGCGCAGGCGGCCCTGTTCGACATGTACCGCCAGGGACTTATCAAGCCCGCCGTCTCTAAGGTCTACGGCCTGCACGAGGTCCCGCAGGCGATGCGCGACCTTGCAAGTCGGCAGACGATGGGGAAAGTGATTGTCGAGGTGTTGCTCTGAGCCATGTCCTTGAGCGAAGCGAAGAAGCGCCAAGGGTCTCCACGGCGGCGAGGTTTTGCTGCGCTGCTAAGAATACAGGATGGACCGTCGTTGCGAGGAGGACGATAGGACGACGAAGCAACCTCGCGGTGGACAAGAGCTGGGTTACGCGGCGAAGGCGCCTCTCGTAAGGGCGTGGGATTGCTTCGCTCACGCTCGCAATGACGGCGTGGCCGTGTTCTCGTGCTGGTGCATGCTGTCATACGGCTTGGTGCTTCGCCATAATAATGGGGCGTGTTTTCAAGGAATTAGGAGGAACGTGCGTGACGATTGTCGTGCCGCAGCTGACGGACGAACAGTTTGAGTTGTTCTGCCAACGCAACCAAGATGTGCGCGTCGAGCGCACATCCTATGGGGATCTCATCATCCTGCCACTCACCGGCGGAACGACAGGTAACCGCAGTGCGGCGCTCATTACCATGCTCACCTTATGGGCCTGGCAAGACGGCAGCGGCGAGACCTTCGACTCGTCCACGGGCTTCAACTTGCCCAACGGCGCGACTCGCTCACCAGATGCGGCGTGGGTGAGCAAACAGCGGTTAGCGGACCTCTCGCCGCTGGATCGCGGACGCTTCTTGCCGCTCTGTCCGGACTTCGTGGCTGAGCTTCGCTCCCCGTCTGACGACCTGGGCGAGCTTCAAGACAAGATGCAGGAGTATATAGAGAACGGCGCGCAGTTAGCCTGGCTGATAGACCCGTCATACAAGCGCGTGTATGTCTATCGGCCCGACGCGGCGGTGGAGGTCCTCGCCGAGCCCCGCGCCGTCTCCGGAAGCCCCGTCCTGTCGGGGTTTGTTCTAGACCCGGCTCGACTGTGGCGGTCGCTGGAGTGAAAGGGCTGACGGCGGTGGGGCAAGTCGTTGGACCACGAAAGGCTCGGAAAGGACGCGAAAGGCACGAAAAAGAGTCGCGTAGCGTGTGTCTTTCGCGTTTTTCACGGCCTTTCGTGACCTTCGTGGTCCAGAGATCCATCGACCGGCAAGTTCTATGGATTGACAGCTAAGGAATAAGAGCAACGCATGGACGAGAAGATACGTCAGGCACTCGCGACAGGCCGGACCATCGACATTACGACCATTGGGCGGAAGAGCGAGCAGCCGCGCCGCATCGAAATCTGGTTCCACAACGTCGACGGGCGGCTCTACATAACGGGTACACCCGGCCACCGCGACTGGTACGCCAACCTGGTCGCCCACCCTGACTTCACGTTCCACCTGAAGGAAGGCGTCCAGGCGGACCTGCCGGCCCGCGCCCGCCCCATTACCGATCCAGAGGAAAAGCGGGCGACACTGGCTCCAATTCTCGCGCGGCTGGGGCGGCAGGCTGACATTGAGCGCTGGGTGGAGGAGAGTCCGCTGGTCGAGGTGACGATACTTGAGGACGCTACCAGCCGTCCATGAGTCACCTGGTTCTCGTGCGCCACGGCCAGGCCAGCATGTTCGCGGACGACTACGACCATCTCTCGCCCGCCGGTGAGACGCAGTCGCGCTGCCTCGGCCAGTATTGGGTGCAGCGCGGCGTAACCTTCGACGCCGTCTACGTCGGCCCGCGCCGCCGCCAGCAGGGCACTGAAGCGCTGGTGCGCCAGGTCTACGCCGAGGCGGGCTGCCCGTGGCCCGAAGCGGTTATGCTGGATGGGCTGGACGAGTACGACGGCGACGGCGTTCTGCGCGAGTTCCTGCTCGTCCTGGTGGAGCGCGACCCGGCGATTCGGCGGCTGGCGGCGGCGTGGGAGCAGCACCGCGACGGGCCTGAGCGTTATCGCCACTTCCAGCGCATGTTTCAGGCGGTGATCGCCTACTGGGTGGCGGGCGAAGTCGAGTCGCCGGTGGTGGAGGCGTGGCAGACGTTCCACGACCGCGTCAAGCACGCCCTGCGGCACATCATGGCGACCGAGGGCAGCGGGCGGCGCGTGGCCGTGTTTACATCGGGCGGCGTCATTTCCATCGCCGTCACACTTGCGATGCGCGCTCCGCCGTCCCTCGCCATCGAGCTGAACTGGCGCATTCGCAATGGCTCCCTGACCGAGATGGTGTTCACCCGCGACAAGGTTACGCTGGACACGCTCAACACCATCCCCCATCTGGATGATCCGACATTAGTCACGTACCGCTAAAACCCAATCAACGTCGAAAGGATCGCGGTGATGAATTTTCAATACTCCGAGCGAAGCCAGGCCCTGCGCGAGCAGATCCTCGCGTTCATGGATGAGTACATCTACCCCAACGAGCCGGTCTACTGGGAGCACGTCAACGGCCCGCAGCGCTGGGAGCCTGTCCCCATCATTGAACTGCTCAAGGGGATCGCCAAAGCGCGCGGTCTATGGAACCTCTTCCTGCCAGAGAGCGAGTATGGCGCCGGCCTCACCAACCTCGAATACGCGCCGCTGGCCGAGATTATGGGCCGCTCGCCGTTCGCGTCTGAGGTGTTCAACTGCTCCGCGCCGGACACGGGCAACATGGAAGTCCTGGTGCGCTACGGCAGCGACGAGCAGAAGGAGCGCTGGCTGAAGCCGTTGCTCGAAGGCGAGATTCGCTCCTGCTACGCCATGACTGAGCCGGAGGTTGCCTCCTCTGACGCCACAAACATCCAGGGCAGCATCGTCCGCGACGGCGACGAGTATATCATCAACGCCCGCAAGTGGTGGACATCCGGCGCGGGGGACCCGCGCTGCAAGATTGCCATCTTCATGGGCAAGACCGACCCAACCGCGCCGCGCTACACCCAGCAGTCCATGATTCTCGTGCCGATGGACGCGCCCGGTGTCAAGACCGAGCGGATGCTGACCGTCTACGGCTACGACCACGCGCCCCACGGCCACGGCGAAGTGACGTTCACCAATGTGCGCGTGCCGGCGTCCAACATCCTCCTCGGCGAGGGGCGTGGCTTCGAGATTGCCCAGGGCCGCCTGGGGCCGGGCCGCATCCACCACTGCATGCGTTGCATCGGGGCGGCCGAGCGCGCCCTGGAGGCGATGGTGCGCCGCGCCAAGAGCCGGACGGCTTTCGGCAAGACGCTCGCGGAGATGGAAAGCATCCAGCAGGATATTGCCCGCTCGCGGATTGAGATCGAGCAGGCGCGGCTGCTAACGTTGAAGGCCGCGTTCATGATGGACACGGTCGGCAACAAGGCCGCGCGCCAGGAAATCGCGATGATCAAGGTTGTCGCCCCGAATGTCGCCTGCCAGGTCATCGACTGCGCGATCCAGATTCACGGCGGCGCTGGTGTCTGCCAGGACTTCGACCTGGCGTGGGCCTGGGCCAACGTGCGCACGCTGCGCCTGGCCGACGGCCCCGACGAGGTCCACATGCGCGACGTCGCCCGCATCGAGCTGCGCCGGTTCTCGTGAGAGCTACGACCGGCTGTCATTGCGAGGAGGACGATAGGACGACGAAGCAATCTCTCGGTTGGTGAAGGCGGCTCTATTCCTCGAAGAGACTGTCTGATGCAAGGGCGGGAGATTGCTTCGCTTTGCTCGCAATGACGAGAGAGGGAGGGGAAAAAAGCATGCTGCTGCGCAATAAAGTGGTTGTGGTGACGGGCGGCGGAAATGGCATTGGCGCGGCGTTGTGCCGGCGGTTCGCGCAGGAATCGCCACGGGGCATCGTCGTCGCGGATGTGGAGGCGGATGCGGCCGAGCGTGTCGCCAGCGAGGTTGGCGGCCTGGCCGTCCCAATGGACGTGGGCGTTGAGGCTGAGGTCGTGCGCCTCGTAGCGCGCGCTACCGACGCCTATGGCCCCATCGACCTGTTCTGCTCCAACGCCGGCATCTTCGGCGAAGAGGGCGGCCCGGAGATAGCGAATGACGTCTGGCAGCGCATCTGGGACATCAACGTCATGGCCCACGTCTACGCCGCCCGCGCCGTCCTGCCGCAGATGCTCGAACGCGGCCACGGCTACCTGCTCAACACGGCGTCGGCGGCAGGTCTGTTGACGATGCTGGGTGCGGCTCCATATGCCGTCACCAAGCACGCCGCCGTTGGCTTCGCCGAGTGGTTGTCCATCACCTATGGCGACCGGGGCATCAAGGTGTCGTGCCTCTGCCCCCAGGGGGTGCGGACGCGGATGCTGCTGGGCGAGGACGGCACGCAAGACAGCTTCCTGCTGCCGAGCGCGCTGATGCCGGAGCAGGTGGCGGATGCTGTTGTGGATGGGCTGGCGCAGGAGCGATTCCTCATCCTGCCGCACCCAGAGGTGGCGACGTACTTCCAGCACAAGGGCGACGACTACGAGCGCTGGCTGCGCGGGATGCGGCGGCTCAACGGCGAGATTTTCAATCGCGAGGCATGAGCATGAACGACCGCACCATTGAGCTTCGAGGGCTGCGCTTCCACTACCGCGAGGCGGGTAATCCGACGGCGCCGCCGCTGGTGTTTCTGCATGGGCTGGCCTCGCAGGGGCGTTCGTGGGATACAGTGGCCGAGGCCCTCATCGACCGCTACCGCACCCTGGCGCCCGACCAACGCGGCCACGGCGAGACCGACTGGGCCGACGACTACTCCGCCGAGGCGATGGTCGAGGACGTTACCGCGTTCGTGGATGCGCTGGGCCTAGAGCGGATCACCCTGGTCGGCTTCTCGATGGGGGGTCGCAACGGCTACATGTATGCGGCGGATCATCCGGAGCGAATCGAGCGGTTGGTCATTATGGACATCGGCCCGGAGCTGATGCCCGTCGGGACGGATCGTGTCCGCAGCGCGGTGCAAGCGCCGGATGTGTTCGAGGACCCGGAGCACGCTTTCCGCCTGACGCGCCTCGGCAATCCGCGCCCGCCGGACGACGTGCTACGCGCCCGCGTCTACCACAACCTCGTTCAGCGGGAGGATGGTCTGTGGACGTGGCGCTACGATAAGGCGTTTCGCTCGCCCGACCAGCCGCTGCCGCGTCCCGACCCGGTCAAGGGCTGGGAGATGCTCCGCGCCATCGGGGCACCGACGCTGGTCATCCGCGCCCAGGAGAGCGACGTGCTGGCGCGGGAGACGGCCGAGCGCATGGCGCGTGAGCTGCCGAATGGGCGGCTGGTGGAGATTCCGTATAGCGGCCACAACATTGCGCTGGATAATCCAGATGCGCTTATTACTGTTTTGCGCGAGTTCCTTGTATGAGAAGTGAACTGTCACTCTGAGCGGAGTGAAGAGTCCCGGCTGCGACACCAGGGGATGCTTTGTTGCACTCAGCATGACAGACAAAAGTGACCCAGGAGGGTAAAAAGTGGATCTACATCTCTCCCCTGAAGATGCAGCATTTCGTGAGCACGTGCGCGCCTGGCTGGCGGAGAACCTGCCCCGCCACGAGCTGCACACGCTGGAGGAGCGTATCGCCTGGCAGCGCAAGCTCTACGAGGCCGGGTTCATCGGCATGGGCTGGCCGAAGGAGTACGGCGGCGCCGGCGCTCGCCCGA
The DNA here is from genome assembly GCA_039810085.1 of Anaerolineae bacterium. Taxonomy (GTDB): domain Bacteria; phylum Chloroflexota; class Anaerolineae; order Epilineales; family JAHCIE01; genus JBDHWG01. Next base: position 43,205 of record JBDHWG010000024.1, on the reverse strand, counting down.
TGGAGCAGGCCATCGTCGCCTCCGAAATGGCGCACGTGAACGCACCCGGCCCGGTCAACCACCTGGGCCTCAACTTCATCGGCCCGACGCTCATCGTCCACGGGACGGAGGAGCAAAAGGCGCGTCATCTGCAGAAGATTCTGAGCGCCGAGGAAATCTGGTGCCAGCTCTACTCCGAGCCGAATGCCGGCTCCGACTTGGCGAGCTTGCGCACGAACGCGGTTGACGCCGGTGACCACTGGATTGTGAACGGGCAGAAGGTCTGGACGACGAACGGGCCGATCTCGGACTGGGCGATTCTCCTGGCGCGCACCGACCCGAACGTGCCCAAGCACAAGGGCATCACCTGCTTCATCATCAACATGCGGCAGCCGGGTATCGTCGTCCGTCCGCTCAAGCAGCTCACCGGCGGCTCTGAGTTCAGCGAAGTGTTCATCACCGACGCGCGCGTCGAGAAGGCGGACGTCATCGGCGAGGTCAACCACGGCTGGGAGATCGCCCAGACGACGCTGGGCTTCGAGCGCGGCGGCAGCATCCTCTCACGCTTCGCCGTGTACTCCGGCTCGCTGGAGCGGCTGGTGCAGGTGTGTAAGAGCTTGCAACGCAACGGCGGGACGGCGTGGGACGACCCGGTGACGCGCCAGAAGATCGGCCAGGCGTATGCCGAGCTGGAGGTGCTGCGCTACATCGGCCTGCGCATCCTGTCCGGCATGGAGAAGGGCCACAACCCGGGGCCAGAGTCCGCCGTCGCCAAGCTCTACTACAGCGAGTTCGACAAGCGCTACCACGAGCTTGTCATGTCGATCCTCGGCCCCTACGGCACACTGCTCATCGGGGCGCCGGCCGAACTGGAGAAGGGCATGGGCGGCGACGCCGAGAGCGACCCGAGCTGGGCGCACGACTTCCTGTGGTCGCGCGCGCCGACCATCTTTGCCGGCACGTCCGAAATTCAGAAGAACATCATCGGCGACCGCGTTCTCGGACTGCCGAAGGAAGTCCGCGCCGACCGTCTCAAGGCCAAGGCGCAATAGGAGCGAGCTATGGATTTCGATTTCAGCCCTGAGCAAGTCATGCTGCGCGACCAGGCGCGGGATTTCCTCGTCAACGAGTCCCCCATGTCCCTGGTGCGGCAGATGATGGACGACGAGCGCGGTTATAGCTCGGACGTGTGGCGGCAGATGGCCGACCTGGGCCTGCTGTCGGTCGCCATTCCAGAGGAATACGGCGGGCTGGGCATGGGCATGGTCGAGCACGCCCTGATCCTGGAGCAAATCGGCCGTACCCTCTGCCCCGGCCCCTACCTTGCCACGACGGTCCTCGCCGCGACGGCCATTCTCAACGGCGGCACCGACGCCCAGAAGCAGCAGTACCTCTCGGCCATCGCCTCGGGTGACCTCATCGGCACCTTCGCGTTGCTGGAAGACGTCATTGCCTGGGACGCCAGCGGCGTCCACGCCGAGGCGACGCCGGACAACGGCAGCTACCGCCTGAACGGGCGCAAGCTGTTCGTCCCCTTCGCCAATGTCGCCCAATTCATCATTGTTCCGGCGCGCATCGGCGGCCCGGATGGCGACGTGTCGCTCTTCCTGGTGGACCACGCGACGCCAGGCATGACGGTGACGCCGCTGGTGAGCCTCGACCTGACTGAGAAAACGTCTCAAATCGAGTTCGCAAATGCGATGGTTCCTGCGGCGTGTGTCTTGGGCCAGCCGGGCAACGGCGCGGCGGTCATCGACGCCGTGGTGCAGCGGGCGGCCGTGGCGGCTGCCGCCGAGATGTACGGGGCGGCGCGGGCCAGCCTGGACATGTCCGTCGAGTATGCCAAGACGCGCGAGCAGTTCGGCCAGCCCATTGGCAGCTTCCAGGCCGTCAAGCACAAGCTCGCCGACATGCTGTTGGATGCTGAGGCGGCCTTCGCTGCGACCTACTACGCCGCCTGGGCGCAGGACGACCACGGCGACGAGGCGGCGACCGCGGCCCATGTCGCCAAAGCCTACGTGAATGAGGCGGCGCGCAAGGTCTGCGGCGAGGCCATCCAGGCGCACGGCGGCATCGGTTTCACCTGGGAGTACGACCTGCACCTGTACTTCAAGCGCGCCAAGCACTACGAGGCGCTGTACGGCGACACGCAGTTCCACCGCGAGAAGCTCGCCCAGCACGCTGGCGCCGCGCATTGACGCGTTCACAACGAGCGTCCTTCCCGGGCTTGAAGAGGATGCCAGAGAGGCACAGAGGACACGGAGAGAAGATAGGTCATTCATTCTATTCTCTGTGCTCTCTGTGTCTCTGTGGCAATTGCCTGGCTCCGGGAGGTGAAAGGGATTGCTAGTATGGATAAGATTGAAATCACCAGCATTGAACAGCTCAAGGGATATATCGGGCAGGAGATTGCGGTCAGCCCGTGGGTACTCGTCACCCAGGAGATGGTCGACAAGTTCGCCGACGCGACAGGCGACCACCAGTTCATTCACGTCGACCCGGAGCGGGCCAAGCAAACCATGTTCGGCGGGACCGTCGCCCACGGCTTCTTCACCCTGTCGATGCTCGCCGGGTTCTTGCGCGAGCAGGAGTCGGGCCTGCGCCTCAAGCTGCCGGTGCGGGTGAGCGTCAACTACGGCCTCAACCGCGTGCGCTTCCCCGCGCCGGTGCCGGTCGGCAAGCGCATCCGCAACCACACGCGCCTCCTCGCCATCGAGGAAGACGCGAAGGGGGGATGGGTGCAGATTACGCGCGAGCAGACCGTCGAGATCGAGGGCAGCAACAAACCGGGCCTGGTCGCCGAGTGGCTCGGCCGCTTCTACTTCTGATACCTGGAGGGACGCGTGGGTAGACTGAACGGGAAAGCGGCCGTTGTTACCGGCGCGGGCGGCGGCATCGGCCGCGGCATCGCCAAGCTGTTGGCGCGCGAAGGCGCGAGCGTCGTCGTCAACGACCTGGGGGCAAGCCTCACCGGCAGCGGAGCGGATACACGGGCAGCGCAGGTCGTGGTGGACGAGATTACCGCCGAGGGCGGCAAGGCCGTCGCTAACTACGGCTCGGTGTCCGACTTCGAGCAGGCAGGCGCGATGATCCAACAGTGCATCGACGCCTTCGGTCGCATCGACATCCTGGTCAACGTCGCCGGCATTCTACGTGACCGGATGATCTTCAACATGAGCGAGGCCGAGTGGGATGCTGTCCTGGCGGTCCACCTCAAGGGCACGTTCAATACTATTCGCCACGCCGTTGGTCCAATGCGGAGCCAGAAATATGGCCGCATCATCAACTTTTCGTCGATCTCGGCGTGGGGCAACCCCGGCCAGCCCAACTACGCCGCCGCCAAGTACGGTATCCTGGGCCTGACCCTGTCTTGCGCCAACGAGTTGGCCGACGACGGCATCACCGCCAACGCCATCGTGCCCGGCTTCGTGGCGACGCGCATGACCGACTCGACGCCGCGCGGGCGGCAGGTGCTGGAGGAGACGGGCAAGCCGCTGAGCGAGGTGTCCAAAGGCTCGGAGTTCGACCCCGACAACCTGGCCCCTATCGTCGTCTACCTTGCCACGGATGAGGCGGCGTACCTCAATGGCTGCTTCATCGGCGTCCAGGGCTACTCGCTGCACCTGTATTCCCAGGTCGAGGCGGTGCGCATTTTGCAGGGCGACCATGCCCTTGGGCTGGACACGTTGGCCGAATTGGCCCAACCCACCCTCGCGGAGGGCCTGACGCCGCCGCCCCTGCCGCCGGACCCCACGAAGGAGCGCCCCAAGACGCGCACTCAGGCGCTCCAGGAGGACGCGGGCCAGTGGCGCGACGTTGCGCCGGGTATCAAGGCCTGGTCATGGCAGGACTACTTCGACACAGGGAGGGCATGACGATGGGCGCATTAGAGGGCAAGGCCGCGCTGGTCATTCATGCCGGGCGCCCCGTCGGCCGGCACATCGCTAAGACCCTGGCCGCCGCGGGAGCGCGGGTGCTGGCGTCCTGCATCGGCGAGGGCGCGCGTCGAACGGCGGACGATATCTGCGGCGGGGGCGGGCACGCGGTTTCCTTCGTCGGCAATCTCGCCGACTACAACACGATGGCCGTCGTCGTGCAGATGGCCTACGACACGTTCGGGCGGCTGGACATCCTCGTGAACGCGCCGGGGGTTCGCACCGAAACGCCGCTGTTCGAGTTGTCCGAGGCCGAGTTCGACCGTTTGATGGCCGCCGACTTGAAGACGGCCTTCAACTCGTCGAGTCTGGTGACAAAGCGCTTCCGCGAGCAGAAGAGCGGGCGCATTGTGAATGTCACGTCCCTGGCGTCCTTCGGCTTGCCGACCCGATCCGACGCGCCGACGAAGGCCGGCCTGCTGGGACTGACCTGGACCACGGCCAACAGCATGCGGGCCTCGAACGTGACGGCGAATGTTGTAGTTGGCGATCACGAGATGGGCCAGCCCACGGAAGGCACTGGCGTGGGGGCGCTTGTCGCCTATCTGGCGAGCGACGCCGCGCAAGATGTGAGCGGCCAGCTGCTCGGCACGCTGGACGGCGCCAACGCCCTGTTCTCGCAGCCGAAGATCATTCGCACCGTGCGCGCCGAGAGCGGCTGGACGGTGGACGCCCTGGCCGATGTGCTGCCCGGCACGTTCGGCGCTCCCTTGCCGGTCACAGCGGACGCGAGCCTTGGCCTCCGCGTCGGTCTCGTCACCCACGGCGACCTGCCGCTGTTGGCGTGGCGCGAGGTCGCGCCCGGCGCCCGCTTCTGGTGCATTGACCTACCGCCGTATAGCGAGCTACGATAGATGCCATCCTTGCCCGTCACTGCGAGGAGGACGACCGGGGTGCGGGGGTGGTACTCCGCCCCTGCTGACGAAGCAGTCTCGCGACGGGCGAAAGCAATGCGCCTGCGGCATCAGAGTATCTATCGTCAGAGCGAGGGATTGCTTCGCTTTACTCGCAACGACAATCGGAGACATAATGGACCTAGTTACCGTCGATAAGCTGCTGACGACCACCCACTCGGTGCGCAAGCGCCTGGACTTCACGCGCCCGGTCGAGCCGGAAGTGCTAGAAGAGTGCATCAGCATTGCCACCCACGCGCCCAGCGGCAGCAACCGCCAAGACTGGTCGTTCATGGTCGTCACCGACGCCGACAAGAAGAAGGCCATCGCGGACCTATATCGCAAATCCTGGTACGCTTACGCGTCGGCGAGACCCGTGGAATCGGCGTTCCTGCGTGAGCACCCTAACGCCGCAGAGCGGATGGGGCGCGTGGCAAGCTCGGCGCAATACCTGGCCGACCACATGCACGAGACGCCTGTGCTGGTGATTCCCTGTATCGAGGGCCGCACGGACAATGCGCCCATCTGGATGCAGGCGTCAGTGTTCGGCTCTATTCTGCCGGCAGCGTGGTCGTTGATGCTGGCGCTGCGGGCGCGCGGCCTCGGCTCGGCGTGGACATCGCTCCACCTGCGCTACGAGAAAGAGACGGCGGAGATCCTCGGCATTCCGTATGACAAGGTGATGCAGACGGCGCTGCTGCCCGTCGCCTACTATACCGGCGCCGACTTCAAGCCGACGGAGCGCCTGCCCGCCGGACCGCGCACCTTCTGGGATAGCTGGGGCACGACACGCTAGGAGGGAGCATGCGCTACAGGTGGCCGGACGACGCGCAGTGTGCCGTCGTCCTGTCGTTCGACGTCGATGCTGAGTCCGCGTTCGTGTTCAACTCCCCTGCCAAGGCGGCGGCGCAGTTGGCGGACATGGAGGAGCGGCGCTACGGCCCACGCGTCGGCGTCCCGCGCATCCTGCGCCTGCTCGATACGTTCGGCATCAAGGGAACGTTTTACGTACCAGGCTACACCATCGTCCACCACACGGATGCCATCAAGTCCATCCGCGACGCGGGGCACGAGCTGGGCGCGCATGGCAACGTCCACGAGACCCTGGACCGGCTGGACGCGGCTGAGGAAGCGGCGGTCATGGCCGAGCAACTACGCATCTTCCAGGACAGCCTGGGGCTGCGTCCGCAGGGCTACCGCTCGCCGTCGTGGGAGCTGAACCTGCGCACACCTGGCCTGCTCAAGCGCAACGGCTTTGTCTATGATAGCAGTCTGATGGGCAACGACATCCCGTATTGGCTGGACACGCCCGATGGCCCACTGGTTGAGGTGCCGGTGCAGTGGATGCTCGACGACGCGCCGCTGTATCGCCACGTCTACGGCTCCAGCAACGGCATTGCCGACCCCGACCGCGTCCTGGGCATGTGGGCGCGCGAGTTCAAGGCCCTCTACGCCGAGAATGGCTGCTTCATGCTGACGATGCATCCGTGGATATCCGGCCGAGCCGGTCGACTCGACGCCGTGCGGGAGCTGATCGAGCTGATGCTGACGTTCGACCGTGTATGGTTTACGACAACCCTTGAGGTCGCTCGCTGGGCGATCTCCCAGAGAGAGAGCGAATGATGGCTGACGGTGTGTATCGGAATCATCTGCGCGTTGAAAAGACGGAGGCGGTCGCCGCGCATGGCATGGTCGCCTCGAAGCACCCCCTCGCGAGCGAGGCGGGGCTGGAGATGCTGCGCCTGGGCGGCAACGCCGTGGACGCCGCCGCCGCCACGGCCTTCGCAACTGGCGTCGTCGAGCCCTGGATGAGCGGCCTGGGCGGGGTGGGGCTGCTGGTGTACTACGCCGCGAAGGAGGGGCGCGTTCGCGTCTTCGACTTCAACGGGCGGTCGCCGCTGGCGGCGACGGAGGACATGTTTCCGCTGGGCGAGGGCTACGAGAAGGAGCTGTTCACCTGGCGGGCCGTCGAGGGTAAGCGCAACCTGATGGGCTACCAGTCCATCATCGTGCCCGGCGTTCCGGCCGGTCTGGCGCTGGCGCTCAAGGAGGCAGGCAGCATGGACCTGCGCACCGTCCTCCAGCCCGCCATTCGTCTCGCCGAGGAAGGCTTCCCGCTGGACTGGCACACCTTGCTGCGCGTGGCCGCCGACGCGCCGAACATCGCCCGCTTCCCCGATACCGCCGAGGTCTTCTTCCAGAACGGCTTCCCGCGCCTCGTCGGTATGGGGCCGGAGTTGCCCCGCCTGAAGCAGCCGGACCTGGCGCGCACGCTACGCACCCTGGCCGATGAAGGCATCGACGCCTTCTATCGTGGCTCCATCGCCAGACAGATCGTCGCGGCAATGGAGGAGCACGAAGGACTCATCAGCGCCGAGGACCTGGCGACGTACGAAGCGCTCGTGGTCGACAACCCGGTGCAGCAGGCGTACGGCGACGCGACCCTCGTCGCCACGCCGCCGCCGAGCGGCGGTCCGGCCGTCGCGGCGACGCTGGCGGCGCTAGACGCAATGTACATGGCGCAGCAGGGCCACAACTCCCTGGCCGCCCTGATGGCGTTCGCCAACGCGTCGCGCGCTGTGTTCGAGGAGCGCTTGACACGGCAGGGGGCGAGTGGCGGATCGATGGTGAATCGCGGGCCGGCCGACGGCTCTACAACGCACCTTTGCACAGTGGATGGGCAGCGCAACATGGTATCCCTGACCCAGACGCTGCTGTCCGGCTTTGGCTCGCGGGTGACGATCCCCGGCACGGGCATCCTCATGAACAACGGAATGTACTGGTTCGACCCGGAGCCGGGCAAGGCCAACTCAGTGCGCGGCGGCGTCCGCCCCCTGGCGAACATGGCGCCCATCCTACTCTTGCGCGACGGTCGGCCTTTGGCGACATTGGGGGCGTCTGGTGGCCGGCGCATCATCGGCGCTATGGCCCAAATCGCCGTCAACCTTGTGTCCTACGGCATGGGCATGCAGGACGCCATCGCCGCGCCGCGCATCGACGTCAGCACGCCGCAGCTTATCGCCGACGACCGCATCCCTGCGGCGACACTCGACGGGCTGGCGAGCCTGGGCATGCCGGTGGTGGCCGTCGAGGAGACGTTCAGCCCGCGCCAGTTTGCCAGCCCGGTCGGCATCCTGGTGGACGAGGACGCCGGCGTTCTGCGCGGCGGCGCCGACCCATTTCACGCGGCGACGTGTGCCGGCTTCTAGCCGCAGCTTCCCTGCCTGACCAATTTGCGCAAGGCACAGAAATTCCCCTTGACTTGATGGTGCTTCGCTGGTATCATCCCGTCTAGGGGGTTTCTATTTTTAGTCCAAGGGATGCTCTAGCTGCGTCGGCGTCGCCTGTGGGGACGGCGGGTGTTGACGCGCGCATCTTGTGCCGCCCAATGACGCTCCAACGAATCCTGGCTGTGGATGATGACGCCGAAATCCTTCTGCTCGTGCGCTCCCGTCTGGAGCACGCGGGCTATGCCGTCTGGACGGCGCCCTCTGGCGACGTGGCCCTGAGCCTGATCGGTCAGCGCGGCCTGCCCCACCTGGCGATTGTGGACCTCCGCATGCCGGTGCTGGACGGCTTCGGGTTCTGCCGCGCCGTGCAGCAGTTCTCCGACCTGCCCATCATCCTTCTCACGGCGGTGGACGACGAAGACACCGTCATCGCCGGCATCGAGCGCTACGCCGAGGATTACATCGTCAAGCCGTTCAGCCCGCGCGAGCTGGTAGCGCGGGTGGAGCGCGTCCTGCGCCGCATCGGCGATTTCGCGTATACATTGGAGCCTGTCGTCACCGTCGATGACCGCCTGGCCGTGGATTTCGCGCGTCAGACGGCCACCGTCAACCAGCAGCCCGTTTCCCTGACGCCGACAGAAACGAAGCTGCTGTATATCTTGATGCGTCACGCTGGACGTACCGTGACGACCGACTTTCTCCTGCGGCGCTTGTGGCCCCTGGAGGAGGTCGCGGAGGATAGCCTGCGCGTCCACGTTCACCGCGTCCGCCAGAAGATCGAGCCTGTCCCCGCTCAGCCGCGCTATCTGATCACGGAGCGGGGCATGGGCTACCTTTTTCCAGCGCCGGGCAAAATCAATGGGGCAGCGCCCCGGGGTCTTCGTTGAAGGAGGGTACTATGACCGAGCAGGTTCCTGCGGCTGCGACACCGTCGCCGAAGGAAGTAGACCGCATACGCGACATCATCTTTGGCGGCCAGATGCGCGAGTATGCGCAGCGATTCCACGCCATCGAGCGCGACCTGGAGCGCCTCCAGCAGTCGCTCGATAACCTGAACGAGCAGCTTACCGACCAGGGCCGCGACCAGGACAAGAAGCTGCAAACGCTGCGCAAGGAGGCGCGCCAGGCTGACGACGACCTGCGCGGCGAGCTGCGGCATACCGCTGAGCGTCTGAGTGACGAGAAAGTAGACCGCCTGGCGCTGGGCGAGCTATTCATCGAGATGGGCAACCAGCTCAAGGCGGGCGGCTCCCTCGCCGACATGTTCAAGAACCTGGGCATCGGGAGTTAAGCCGCCATCGTGGCACAGACCACCGACGCCGGACCCGATACCGGGTCCGGCGCGTTTGGCGAGGACGGCTCCGAGTTCGAGACGCTCCAGGACATCCTGTTTAGCGGCGACCGACGGCGCATCGGCGAGCTAGAAAGCCGGGTGAACGACCCGGATGCGCTGGCGGCGATGGTGTCGCCTATCCTCGGTGACGCGATTCGCCGCAAGATCCGCGAGGACCGCGATGAGATGATCGAGGCGCTCTACCCGATTATCGGCGGTCTCGTCGTGCGCGCCGTGGCCGAGGCCATCCGCGACCTGGCGCGCTCCGTTGACGCGCAGATGCGGACGAGTTTCAAACCTGGGGCCGTCTGGCATCGCTTCCAGGGGCGACTGCGGGGCGTCTCATCGGGCGAGATGCTTCTGCGCCAGGCGCTACCCTTCGCCGTGGACGAGGTGTTTCTCATCCACCGCGAGACCGGGCTGTTGCTCAGCCACGTCTCACGCCACCCAGAGACCGCGTCCGACTCGGACGTCATCAGCGGGATGCTGACGGCCATCCGCGACTTCGTCCAGGACACGTTTGGACAGGGGCGCGAGGGAGACATCGACCAGATTCTCTACGGCAACCAGTGCATCCTTATCGAATCGTCACGCCTGGCCTACCTGGCGGCCGTCACAACGGGCGTCGAGCCGACGGGCTTTCGTAATCAACTGCGCGAGACCCTCTTCGGCATCGACTTTGCCTACGGCGAGGTGTTGCGGCGCTATTCCGGTAACACAGCCGATCTGGTCGGGGTGGCGGACCGGCTCGCCCCGCTGCTCGATGTTGGCTCGGCGGCTGCGCCCGCGCCGCCAGCGGGCTTGAGCCGAACGCAGAAGCGGGTCCTGCTTGTCGCCACTGGAATTCTGACGGTGTGCATCTGCATGACCTGCCTTGGCAGCGTCTGGACCATCCGAACCGTACAGGCTGCGCTTGCGCCGCTGCCGACAGCGACCCCGACTGCCACGCCCACACCGACGGCGACGCCGACGCCCACCCTGACGGCCACGGCTACGGCCACAGCCACGGCGACGGCCACGCTCACGCCAACATCAAGTCCGACTTCGACCCCGACGCAATCCCCCGTTCTCGCCGTCATGACCGGCAGTTCCTGGCTGCGCAGCGGCCCGTCGCTGGACTCGGAGCGCCTGAACTTCGCCGTGGAGCGCGGCCGGACGGTGCAGATTCTTGCCCAGGCCGGCGACTGGTTTGAGATACGCTGGACGCCGCCCGGCGGGGCCGAGATTGTGGGGTGGGTGCAGGCCGAGTGGGTCGGAACCACTAGCCCCATCCCACCAGAGTTAGTTACACCGACAGCGGGGCCGTGAGCGCCATGCCCAGGATTAGCAAGAAGGTCTGCCTGCTTGGCGATTTTGCCGTCGGCAAGACGAGCCTGGTGCGGCGCTTTGTCTACAACGCCTTCGAGGACAAGTACCTTGCCACTATCGGTGTCAAGGTCAGCCGCAAGACGGTCGTCCTGCCCGTGCGAGATGGGCTTGTCGAGCTGGCATTGCTTCTGTGGGACCTGGCAGGTAGCGAGGAGTTTAGCGCCATGCGGGCGAGCTATCTGCGTGGCGCAGCGGGCGCTATCCTTGTTTGTGATGTGACGCGCCCTGACACCTTGGCTGGTCTGACCGCCTATGTCGATGACATGCGGCGTGTTGCGCCGAACGCCCATTTCGTCGTCGCCGTCAACAAGATCGACCTGCCGGACGCACGCCTGCCGTACGCGGAAGTGGATGCCTTTGCCGCCTCACTGCACACGTCGTGTTACCTGACGAGCGCCAAAACCGGGGATCAGGTCGAGGAGACTTTCCGACATCTCGGCCGCCTGCTTGTGGCGGGCGACTAGAGGAGATAGGCAGGCCAAAGGCCGCCATGGCCTGCTATCCAACTACCCATGACACCCAGTCTGTTTGAACGCCTCCTGTCCGCTCTTCGCATCACCTACGCGATCACCGATGCCCGCTTCTGTATCGTGGAGGTCGGTGGCGCGCCGAGCGCCTACCTGTGCCCTGATCACCTTGGCATGCCCGTCACAGATGTCTTGCCGGAACTGATTGGCTACGAAGCGGTCATGACCAGCGTCGCCGAGGAGCGTAGCCCGCAGCTAGAGCTGCCGTGGATCAATCGAGAGATGGGAGACGCCCACACAATCTATCTGCGGGTGAGCCTTCAATCTGCTCCGTTTCCGAATCAAGGGCTGCCACAGCCCGGGCTGTTTGTCACGCTCGAGGACGTCACAAGCCAGGGCGTTGCCCAGCAACAAGTCACGCACAGCCGGAATGAACTTCGTCTCCTGCGAGATGAGCTGGCGCAGCGAAACCTGGCCCTGGAGGCGGCAAATATTGAGCTGCATCACCTGGACGACCTCAAGTCTCAGTTCATCGAAGTGGCGGCCCACGAGCTACGCACACCCTTGACGACTTTGAGTGGTTTCCTGGAAATGCTCCTGGAGGAGCTGCCGGGCCCGCTGACAACCGAGCAGCGGCACTATCTCAGCGTTATGGATGAGAGCGCCCAGCGCCTGCAGGCGATTATTGACGAGCTGCTAGAGATAACGCGCATTGACGCTGGCCGTCTGCAACTCACCCTGCGTCCACTCGACATCGTTCGCCTGGCGCAAGACGTCATCGCCTACTTCGAGCCACAGATTACGACGCGCAAGTTGCTCGTCACGATGGGTAGCGATGGCACTCTGCCGCTGGCCTTGTGCGACCCAAAGCGAGTGACGCAGATTCTAGGCAATCTGGTCAGCAACGCCGTGAAGTACACGCCGTTCGGCGGGCACATCCATATTCGCGTGGCGCTCGCCTCGGAGCCACACTATATCGAGGTGAGCGTGACAGATGATGGCATCGGCATCCCAAGCGAGGAGCAGGGCCGGATTTTCGACCGTTTCTTCCGTGCTCGAACGGCGGCTCAGACGGACGCGCCGGGTACAGGACTGGGCTTGAGCATCACCCGTTCCCTGGTTGAGCTGCACGGCGGGCGCATCTGGTTCGAGAGTGAGGTTGGCAAAGGCTCGACCTTCCACGTCACCTTGCCGACGTTCGATGCCGACAACGAGTTTTCCTAATTCCTCATTGTGGGGCTGCATCTTAATATGGTTCGTAAACTTGCTGGTGTATGATGAGATTAGACAGTGACCTTGAACTGGTCCCCGTCCGGAGAACGGAACACTGGGGATAGGTCCCAAGTGCGGCGCTAGCTCTCGCATATCACCCATAGCGGGGAGGCTTACCTAAGGATACCTCCCTGCTCACCGCTGGGGAGGCCAATCCGGGGGGCGCCTCCCCAGCGTTTTTTAGGGGGCAACCCGTCAATGTTGATCACGTCAAAACCACGCACAGTGCAAACCATGACAACGACTGCTCCACTCCTTCGTTCAATTCTCGTGGTGGACGACGACCGTCCACTAGCCGAGATGGTCGGCACGTTCTTGCGCCACGTCGGTTACACAGTGGAGCAAGCTCACAGCGGACAAGAGGCGATGGATTGGCTCCAGGGCCAGATGCCCGATCTCATCTTGCTGGATGTCATGCTGCCCGACACCACCGGCTGGGACCTGTGCCGTCGCATTCGCCAACGGTGGGATGTTCCCATCATCATCCTGTCGGCTCGCACGCAGACGAACGACCGTGTCAACGGCTTGTCGTTGGGCGCAGACGATTACTTGTCCAAGCCCTTCAGCCTCCGCGAGATGGAACTGCGCATCGCGGCTGTTCTACGCCGCACCCAGCCGGTGGCTACCCTGCCGTCAACTACTGCGCTGTATGAGGACGCCCATCTCAGCATCAGCGCCGCCGGTTGGCGCGTCCTGGTGCGCGGTCAGGCCGTCGCCTTGACAGCCACGGAGCGCCGCCTGCTGTTCTACCTCGTCGAGAGCGCCAACCAGACGCTCACAACCGATGAGCTTGTCGAGCAGGTCTGGCGCGACGAGCAGAGCGAGGACGACCGCGGCAAGTACGTCAAGCTCTACATCTGGCGGCTTCGCCAGAAGCTCGAGCCTGATCCCGATCGCCCGCGCTACATCATCACGGACCGCGGGCGAGGCTACCGCTTCGTTACGCAGCCAACCACAAAAAGGTAAACAACCGCCATCACTGTTTAAGGCGCGACTATGCGCTGATGGTGCGGCAACATTTACATAGCGTGTGAGCCGAAGGACGTCTATTGCTTGGACGGCCCGTAGTACCACCGCGCGAGGGCTTCCGGCTTTGCCCCCAGGAGCCACGCTACGACGAGCGCAATGTTGATGGATTGCTGACGCACGACGCCGCGTTTCAGGAAGCGCCGCGCCGATGTCGTCACCGGCAGGGGAATGAGCGCTGTTGGTCCAGCGGCGCTCATTCGGCGCAGAAAGTCGACGTCGTCCATCAGAGGAAACTCTTTGAACCCATCGAGCGTGTCGTACACCGAGCGCCGAACGATGATACCCTGGTCGCCGTAGCGAAAGAGTCGCCCTTCGAGGCGTGTCATCAACGCCAAGAAGCGCAGCAACACGTGGTCTGTATCGAACCACAGGGTGAAGGTCCCGCCAACAATGCGAGGGTCGCGCATCACTTGCGCCAGGTACGCCAGGGCCGCCGGGTGCAGGCGCGAATCGGCGTGCAGAAAGAGGAAGACGTCACCCGTGGCGTGGCGCGCCCCCAGATTCATCTGCCTGGCGCGGCCGCGCGGCCCGGCGATAACGGTGGCATGCGGCGCAGCAAGACGTACTGTCTCGTCGCTACTGCCGCCATCGACGACGATGATCTCCGTATCAACGGCTTGATAGCGAATGCTGGTCAGGCACGCGGCGATATTGTCCGCTTCGTTGAGGGTGGGAATGATGACGGATAGATTCATTGGTAACGTCGTGTGTAGCGCGGCCAGGGGCCAGCGAGCGCCTCAAATCGCCACGACAGGTCCCCAGCTAGCCCAGGAACCGCGCGGCCGGCATCCCCTTGACGCCCACACGAACGCGGAACAGGTCACCGGCTAGCGGCTGTTTGGCGCGCCCCTCGTCACTCAGGCCGGTCCATGCCGTCGTCATGTATAGCTCATCCAAGTCAGCCCCACCAAACGCGCAGCACGTCACCTGCTCGACGGGCAGCCTGATCTCGCGCTCGACGCGCCCCTGGGGATCATAGCGCGTCACCTTCGAGCCGCCCCATCGCGCGCTCCACACGAAGCCCTCACTGTCGACGGTCAGGCCGTCGGGGTAGCCCGACTCCCCCGAACTATCCACGAAGATGCGCCGGTTGCTCATGCCGCCACTGTCCAGGTCGAAGTCATACGCATAGATGACCTGGTGCGGCGTGTTCGTGAGGTACATCGTCTTGCGGTCCGGGCTCCAATTGATGCCGTTGCACGTTCCTAGCCCGGTCTCCATCGTATGCACCGTGAGGTTCGGGTCGAGGCGGTACAGGCTGTTGCGGTCGTCGTCGCCCATCGTCCCGGCCCAGAAACGCCCCCGGTCGTCCACAGCGCCATCGTTGAAGCGGGCGTGCGGCTTGTCGGCTTCGGGGTCCGCGATGGGCGTCAGGCGCTTGGCCGCCGGATCCCAGAAACCGAAACCGTCGCGGGTCGCCAGGACGAGACCGCCGTTCTGCCGGAGCGCCATGACCCCAACGGGAAGGCCCACGTCAACGCGCTCGAGTTGTTCGGTCTTCGGCTCGTAGCGGTAATAGCAGTGACTTTCAATATCCACGAAGTACAGCACGCCCTCGGCCGGGTCCCACAGCGGCCCTTCGCCCAACTTTGCCTCCACACGCAGTACGTGTTCTAGCTCGCTCATTACAGAATCCTCGGTTGAGATTTGCCCTGCGAATCAGAAAACTACGGTCTCGCGCTATTTTACGCAATCCACGGGCCGTGGCGAATGCGCGCCTAGCGCGTTGCTGACGCAAGCTGCCGGTGGCATAGACATTGCACCAGACAAATTTGCGCCCCGGGGGCTAACGACTCCGACGGGCGCTTACCATCAGACATGGAGGATGTATGCGAAGAAGCATTGCCGCCCTGGCCCTGCTCGGCCTGCTCCTGGCGTGGGGCGCGAACAGCGCCGTGGCCGCGTGGAGTGGACCAGCGGCAGACGCCCAGGTCCAGCAAGGCAACAATCAGGCCGGTCCGGCGGAGACAGAGACACCCACGGCGACAGTCCCCGCTGGTGAAGCCACGACAACGGCCACAGCCACGGCCACCACCGTCGCAGCAACCGTCACCCCTACGGCCACAGGGACAACAGCAGTAATCACGGAGACTGTTACCCCGACGGTGACTGGGACAATGGCCCCGGAGCTCACGGGCACGACCACAGCAACCACGACCATCACGCCAACCACCCCAACATCTCCGACGCCAACCGGCACGACCACGCTGGCCCCGCCGGTGACAACGATGACGGTCACACCCACGGCCACCGGAGGAGCAGCCCAGAGCCACCATCTCTACCTGCCTCTCATCGAGAAGGCAGTGGACTGGAATGGGCCGGATCTCACGATTGCCAATGTTCGGGTGAGCCTGCAAGGCTATACTGGTGGTTGTGCGGTTTCCCATTCCAATCTGTTGCTCTACGTCGACATCGCCAACATCGGCCGCAGCGCGGCTGGCTCGTTCGTCGTGTCAATCAACGGGACGTCGTTCGCTACTCTTCCGGGACTGGCGGCCGGCAGCGTTGCTTACATCGTTACCAGTGAGTATGTGCCTATTGGGCAATCGGTCACCATCGTTGTCGATAGTAACAACGATGTCGTCGAGCCGAACGAGGGCAACAACACCTTTACTGGCATGTTGCCGCTTCCGACACCACCGCCGCGTTGCACCAGCACGCCAACGGCGACTATTACGCCTGGCCCGTCACTGACGAGCACCGCGATGCCATCGCATACGCCAACGCCAACCGCCCAGGCGACATCCACCGGCACGCCGACGGCTTCCTTCACCCAAACGGCGACGGCGACGGTGACGGCGACCGAAACGGTAGCGGCGACGGCGACACCGACTGTAAGCACGACGCCGACGGCAAATGTCACCGAGACGGCCACCGTGACGACAACGGCAACGGCGACAACCGTGCCGCTGGAGACGGTGACCGGGACGCCCACGGTCACAGCGACGACGCCGGCCGAGGCTCCAACGGGAACGCCGACACCGACACAGACAATACCGATCCCGTGATAGACGGGCCAGACAAGACATGAATACGGGCAGGCCCCGCGAGGGACGCCTGCCCGTATCACGTATGCTTGTGCTGGATGCCCTGTCCTCGGATGGAGACTCAGGAGCCGGCCTTCGCGGCTGTTTGCGCCGCCATGCCGTCGAGCCACGCCTTGTCCTCGACGCGCAGCAGGACGGGGTTGAAGAACTGCGCCAGGGTGAAGACAAGCAGGATGGCCCCTGAGAGGGCGATGAAGACGCCTACGTCGAAGATGCCGCCGACCAGGCCAGCGATGGCCGTGCCGAGCGGCCAGGTGAACTGGGCGATGAGCCGCCGCACGGCAAAGACGCGCCCTTGCAGCTCCGGCGGTGTCTGGGTTTGCCAGATGCTCTGGGAGTGGGAGTTCATCAAGGGCATCATGATGCCGCGTACAATGACCATGGCCGCCGCGATGTAGAGGAACGGCGTTAACCCGAATGCGATGGCGGCGATTGCGCTCAAGGCGATGGGCACGAGGACGCCGTAGATGCGCTGCGTCTTGAGGCCGCCCCACGTGCTAATGATGAGGCCGCCGACAAAGCCACCGATGCCCCCCATCGAGTTGATGAGCGCCAGCGCGGCCTCGTAGGACATTCCCCGCGCCGTCCAATCCGGCGCGAGGTTGAACTTCAGCAGCAAGGGGGTCAGAACGCCGGCCGGGGCGAAGAGCAGGTTGACCAGGGTAAACGTGCCCAGCAGCCAGAGGAGCGGCCGCCGCTGCCAGATGTAGCGCCCGCCGAAGACAACGTCCGACCAGAAGCTCGGCGCGGCGGCCTGCGGGTCGTCGAGGTCGGCGCGGCGCGGCGACGGCACGTTGAGGAACGGCAGCACGAGCCCGGCGAGGAAGAACGTCGCGGCGTCGATGAGCATCACCAGCGCCGTGCCGTCCTGCAAGGAAGCAAGAGAGGGAAAGGGCAGCAGTCCCTGGCGGGCGAGGGTCGGCAGGGCAATGACGGCCGCAGCGATGGCAGGCGCAACGATGCCGGCCAGCGAGCCGGTCGTCTGCATCATGCCGTTGGCGCGCGGTAGGTGCTTCGATGGGACGAGCATGACATAAGACGTATCAAAGGCGGCCAGGTGGAATGCGCCCAAGATGGCGAACAGAACGGTGATGACCAGGACGGGCCAGAGATGGAGTGTGCCACTTAGCACGAGGCTGGCGAGGACGAGACTCAGGCCGCCGCTCAGGAAGTTGACGACGAGCATGGTGCGCTTGCGGTCGTGGCGGTCCGCCCACGCGCCTGCCACTGGCGCCGCGAAAACGACCGGAACGCCAAAGGCGATGCCGACGGCGGAGAGGGCGAACGCCAGCTCGGCCTTCTGCTCCGGCAAGGGGTAGAGCGTGACCGTCATCCAGATGGTCAGCGCGAAGAAGGTCAGGCTGCTGCCCAGCGTAGAGATGGACTGGGTCAGCCAGATGATGAAGAAGGTACGGAAGCCACGCGGCTCGTTCGCGGTCATTGAATCGGTCCTATTCCCTCAGTCCTGGGGCACCAGGCTGCGAATCACCTCGATGTCCAGTACGGGCATCCATCCGTATATCATATAGCGGCCGTAAGGCTTGAAGCGGTATTTCTCGACGACGCGGCGGCTCATCGGCTCAGCGTGGATCGCGGCGATGTGGTAGCCCCGCTCGTGGGCATCGCGCAGCCGCTGCGCCAGCAACGTTGAGTAGACGCGCTGATTGCGCGCCTCCGGCAGCGTTGATGCCCCACCGAGGTAGGCGGCGCCAGGCATGTAGAGGACCTGCGCCTGGCCGACCGGCCGTCCATTTAGCCGCGCCAGGTAGGCTGTGCGGCGCTGTAGTTCCTTGGGGTCGCTGAAGCGCTCGCGGTACTCTGCGCGGCGTTCGTCGATCTGCTCCGGCGTCCAGTTGAAGCCCTGACCCGTCATCTGGAGCAGTGTTTCGACGGCTTCCGCCGAGCTGCCATCGACGCGTTCCAGTTCGACGGCCGGGTTGATGGGAATGTCGTCCGGCTCCAAGCCGACGCGGGCCATCGCAATCTGGTCGCCCGCCAGCAGCAGGCCGTGGCGCTCCAGGCGCTCCGGCAAGTCCTGCGGCTCGTCGAACGGCGCGACGAACCAGGCAAAGCCGCAGTTGCGCGAACGAAAGTGTTCGATAATCGCCTCGATCTTTTCGTCTGCGACGTCGGCCGGCCAGTGAAATCCACCGACCCAGTTGCTGCCCGGGTGCGGGTCGTAGGAGCCGCCGTAGCCGCCGTGGAGATTGCCGCGAAACTGGGCGTTGGGGTTGATGCGGTCGCGGAGGTCCCAGCTATAGGAACCCTCTTCGAAGAGGTGCGCGATTTCGTCATCGGTCAGGGTCGGCGGGGCAATCCACTCGCCACGGTGAGAGCTTGGCATGGGCGTCGTTCGATAGAGGTCAATCGTGTGGGCTTGCCCCTCGCGCACCTGGAGCACGGCGACGCAATACTCCTCAACGTAGCGCCCCGCAACATGATACTGCATACGGAACTCAACGCTCACGCGCTCGCCATTGCTGAGGCTGCTCAACACCTCGCCGCGCAGGTCTGGCTCAGCAGGCCATGCCGCTTCAAAATAGGCGCGCACGCGGTGCAGCGGGCGCAGGATAGCAATCTCTTCGCTCCCATAGGCGCGCATCCCTACGTCGTTTGCCGCCACATCCTCCCACGGTACTGCGCCCGTGACGGCATCGACGAATGCCTGGGCGATGTCTGTCTCAATCTTTTCTAACATGCAGATTTTTCCTCCGTCGATAGTGAGTCAGTACGATGATAACCCAATACGAGGTCAGCGTCATCGTCGATTTGGCTGATTTGATATCCCGCATAGGGCCTTTACAGTTTCCAGACGGAAACGCAAACAGGCCCCGACACGTTTGTGCCGCGGCCTGCGAGTTCGCGGAAAGGCTTGCGCCGAGAGAATGCTACGACTGCGGCATCTCGCCCAGCTTCACCTGAACGTTCATCGTCTGGCCGCCCCGGTTCACCGTCAGTGTCACCGTGTCGCCGGGCTTGTGGCCGTTGAGCGCTTCGGCCAGGTCTGTGCCGCCCTTGATGGTGTTGCCGTCCACCCCCGTGATAACGTCCCGCGAGCGCAAACCGGCGCTGGCGGCCGGTGTGCCAGGCATGACCTGCTGGATGACGACACCTTGCGTTTGCTGCGTGTTGAGCTGGCGGGCGATTGCCGGGTTGAGCGGCGCGTACATGATGCCGACGTAGGGATGGACGGCGCGGCCGTTGGTGACGAGCTGATCGGCGATGGGCTTGGCCGTCGAGATGGCGATGGCGAAGCCAATGCCCTGGGCGGGAACGCCCGGCTCGCTCTGCCCGGCGACCAACGTGTTGATGCCGACGACCTGGCCGTTCAGGTTGATGAGCGGACCGCCGGAGTTACCGGGGTTGATGGGCGCGCTTGTCTGAATGACGTCGAACAGGAACGGGCCGGCGCTGCCGGGCGTATCGCCCGGTTCCTGGATGGTACGCCCCATGGCGCTGACCACGCCAGCGGTGACGGTGGGGCCGCCTTCGAGGGCCAGGGCGTTGCCAATCGCGACAACCCAGTCGCCAACGCCGAGCTGCTTTGAGTCGCCCAACTGCGCCACGGGCAGATTGTCGCCGCTAATCTGGACGACGGCCAGGTCCGTCTGCGGGTCGGCGCCGACGAGCTTGGCCGGGAACGACCGCCCGTCGGGCAGGGAGACGAGGAGCTGCTGCGCGCCGGCGATGACGTGGTTGTTGGTGAGGATGTGGCCCTGGTTGTCGTAGATGACGCCGGAGCCAACGCCGGCCGGAACGCTGAGCGCCTGGTTAGTCTGGTCTACCTGCGTCTGCTCGTTGGTAATCTGGACAACGGCGGGCCGTACCTGGTCAGTGACGCGGCGCACCGCCGTTGAGAAATCGCCGGCGGAGACAGGAGCGGCGCTGTTTTGGTTTCCTGATGCGGGCTGGCTGCTTGTCGCCGCAGTGTTCTGCCCGTTGTTAGAAGCGGATGTGGTGTTGGTGGAGGTATTCTGCCCCGTGGTAGACGCGGGGGCCGATGCGCTGTTCGTCGATGTGGTCTGGCCGCTATTGGATGTGGAGGCGGATGATGAGGTGTTATTAGCCGATTGTCCACTGGTCGATGTCGTGGATGAGCTGGAGGAAGGGGCGCTCTGGTTTTGGCTCGTCTGGGCCGTGTCACACGCTGTAGCGACGAGCATCAGCGCCATCGTGAAGAGGACGATGAGAACGTTTCGCCACGGGGTCGTTGAACTCTTATAAGTCACTTGTTTGTTCATTGGACACTTCCTTTTCCTATCACAAACTAACTCTCAACAAGACAAAGCAAAAGTGATGCCAGTAAGCCCTTCGTGCAAGCAAAAGCTCCACTGCCGCGCTGTAGTGGAGCTTTGATGAACTGATGCGCTGGTAGGGCCTCAGCATCCATGAGATACTGTGTGCTCTCCTACCGTCGTTGACCCGCGAAGGTGTTGATGTAGGCGACGAGATCGGTGAGCTGGGCGTCCGAGATGTAGTTCTGGTCGTAATGCGGCATGCCCTGGCGGCCCTGGCGCACAGCCTCTTGCGCTTCGCGGGTATTCCGCAGCCCTAACTCGCCCGGCGCATTGCCGACTGCCCCGTGACACGACTGACAGCCCTGGGCAAAGTACACCGCCGCACCGCGCCCCACCGCGTCGCCAGCCGGGTTGGCGACGGCGAGCTGCTCCGGCGTAGGCGCGGGGATCTGTGCGGCCGGCCCGGCCTTGCCGTTCCCGAGGGCGCGTGTGTACGCGACCATTGCCCAGATCGTCTGGTCATCATACTTGTCGCCGAAGGCAGGCATGCCGGCGAAGCTCAGACCATTCTTGATGATCCAGAACAACTGCCCGTCGGTCTTCTCCTGCGTATCGTGGGCGCGCAAATCTGATGCCGGTGGATACAGACCGAGGCCAAATGTCCCCTGACCGTCACCATTGGCGCCGTGACACACGGCGCACGAGCCGGTGTATGCGTTGCGCCCCGCCTCCAACGCCCGATTGTTCGAGGCGACCGGATTCTGCAAGCCCGTCGCCGACCGCGACGCGATCCCGACAGCGAGATCACCGTACAGCCTTTCCAGGGGCAAGTCGTTGCGGTGGCCGAGCGCCAGCGGCATCCCCACAAACACGGTTCCCAACAACACAATCAGCCCGCCAATCACCAGGCCTATCAACCCACTTGTCAAACAACCCCACGAACGTCCTGGTGTCCTTCCCTGTACGTCACTCAAAGCGTATCTCCCATAAGTCTGTCATGAGCGTGACAATTCGCAGGCATGACTTCCGCCGCTTCGATGTGAACGACGGCGGAAGTCACGCTTACGACTGTGTACTGTGAATGGAGTAGGAGTGTAGCGGCCTTAATTACCCAGCGAGGCCAGGCGGTCCGCCGCCTCGACCAGCGACTTGTCCAGCTTCAGCGCCTGCTGATAGGCGGCGCGCGCGTCGTCGATCTGCCCCAGCCCGCGCAGCGCCTCCGCCTTTTGCAGCCAGAGCGCCGCCGTTCCGGAGCCTCCAAAGCCGAAGCCGTTGCCGCTGCTGCGCGCCAGCGCCGTCTCTGCGCCGTCCAGCGCCTCCTGGTAGCGGCCAAGCTTGTTCAGCAGCTTGAGCCGCAGGGCGCTGTTGGACGAGCCGCCAAAGCTTCGGTCGCCATAGCCGCCGAAACCGCCGCGCCCCATGCTGGGCATGTTGTCCAATGTCGTCAACGCTTCCTGCCAGCGTTCGGCTCCGGCGAGCGCCTCGACCAGCCGGCTCCATGCCATGCGGTCGTTCGGGTTGGTGTTGACGGCGGCGCGCAGGTCGGGCAGGACACGGCTGTACATGCCGACATCGGTGTAGTCCGGGCCGAGGATGGCTGCCACGAGGGGCGCCTGGTCCGGGCGGTAGATGGGGATGTAGGGGTTCCAGCTGTAGCTCAGGCCCTCCCAGCGCGCGTCGAAGCTATCGTAGGAGATGGCGATATTCGGGCCGAGCAGGGAGTCGTCGACATAAAAGACGCCGGCCTTGTCGTTGTAGCCCTGCACGACACGATAGTGGCCGACGCGATAGCTCTCGCTCACGTTTTGCAGCACGATGACCGGGATGTCGTTCGCGACGAGCTGCTTGATGACGTCGTTGTTGCCGTTAATGCGCGCCTTCGTTTCCAGGCCGAACTTGGCGACGTAGGGCGCGATCACCTGCCAGCCCATCCCCCGGCTGTCGGAGTACGGGCGCAGCACCTGCCGCGCTTCCCCTTGTGAGACGTTGAAGCCGTAGTAGTCCAGCACGGCGACGACGGACGCCGGGCCGCAGTTGTTGAGCGTCTGAACGCTGTGTTTGAGCTGTCCCAAGGAGTACGCCGCTGGCGCAGGCTTCGGCGTGACGGCGTTGGGCATGGTCTCGTCTTCGGCCGGATTGGCCCACGCCGGCATGACCGCCAGCGACAGCAACAGGATGCCCAGGACGACGCCCAGGATGCGTACTGCGTGTGCTCGCCTCATAGTCTTCCTTTCCAGGCAAGTACCGACTCATGTCTGCTCGCCCGCCGCTGGCAGGCAAGCCAAACCACCGCCCGGCGGGACGCCAGGTTCTACCTACTACCACGACGAACCCTGCGCGAAAGTTTCACCACGGTGAAACTTTCAACGAACAAAATCGACCGCTACTGCCCATTATATTGAGCGCCTGGCTGTCCGCCATAGCGCGGGCGCTGGGCGCTAGGTCATTGCGTATGGACGAATGCCCCGCGCTGGTGTATCATCTCCTCAGAAATCCTGTTTCTTGGAGATCCCTATGTCCGACGCTTATCAGCCGAAACCCGAAGACAAGTTTACGTTTGGCCTCTGGACCGTGGGCAACACCGGCCGCGATCCGTTTGGTGAGCCGGTGCGCCAGCCCCTCGCGCCGGTCGAGCTTGTCCACCTGCTCGCCGACGTCGGCGCTTATGGTGTCAACTTCCACGACAACGACCTCGTCCCCATCACCGCGACGCCGAGCGAGCGCGACCGCATCGTCGCCGACTTCAAGAAGGCGCTGAATGAAACAGGGCTTGTCGTCCCGATGGCGACAACCAACCTGTTCACCGACCCGGCGTTCAAGGACGGCGCGTTTACGTCCAATGATCCCACGGTACGGGCCTACGCCCTCCAAAAGACGATGCGCGCCATCGACCTAGGCGTTGAGCTAGGCGCGAAGATTTACGTGTTCTGGGGCGGGCGCGAGGGCACGGAGAGTGACGCCAGCAAGAACCCCCTCGACGCGACGAAGCGCTTCCGTGAGGCGCTGAACTTCCTGTGTGAGTACGCCATCGACAACGGCTACGACCTGAAGTTTGCCCTGGAGGCCAAGCCCAACGAGCCGCGCGGCGACCTCTACCTGGCGACTACGGGCCACATGCTTGCTTTCATCGCCACGTTGGACCACCCCCAGATGGTCGGCGTGAACCCGGAGGTGGCCCACGAGCAGATGGCCGGGCTGAATTTCCTCCATAACGTGGCCCAGGCGTGGGACGCGGGGAAGCTGTTCCACATCGACCTCAACGACCAGAACTACGCGCGCTACGACCAGGACTTCCGCTTCGCGTCCCAGAACATCAAGCAGAACTTTTTTCTGGTCAAGTTCCTGGAGGATGTCGGCTACAGCGGCTCGCGCCACTTCGACGCCCACGCCTACCGTACCGAGGACTACGAGGGGGTGAAGGACTTCGCGCGCGGCTGCATGCGGACGTACCTCATCCTCAAGGAGAAGGCGGCGCGGTTCAACGCCGACGCGGAGATTCAGGCCCTGTTGGCCGAGATAAACGCCGGCGACCCGGCGATGGCGCAGTACCCCGGCCGCTACAGCCGCGACAGGGCGCAGGCGCTCAAGGCGCGCACGTTCGACCGGGTCGCGCTCGGCCGGCGCGGCCTGGGCTACGAGCGCCTCGACCAGCTTACCATCGAGCTGCTGCTGGGTGTGCGTTAGAGGGTCCTATGCCTTACCTGCTCGGCATCGACACGTCCACCACCGCGACCAAGGCGCTTCTCATCGACACCGACGGCAACGTCGTCGCCGTGGCCTCGGCGGGCTACGGCTTCGAGACGCCGCGCCCCGGCTGGACTGAGCAAAGCCCAACCCTCTTTTGGGGCGCGACAGTGAAGAGCATCCGTGCCGCGCTGGACCAGGCACAGGCTCGCGGCCCGGACGTGGCCGCTGTTGGCCTGACGGGGCAGATGCACGGCATGGTGCTGCTGGACCGGCAGAATGGGGTCATCCGCCCCTGCATCCTCTGGAACGACCAGCGCACGGCGCGCCAGTGCGCCGAGATCACCGAGATTGTCGGGGCCGAGCGCGTGCTGGAGATTACCGGCAACCCGGTTCTGACCGGCTTCACCGCGCCCAAGATTGTCTGGACGCGGGAGAACGAGCCGGACAACTACGCCCGCATTGCTCACATCCTTCTGCCCAAGGACTACGTGCGCTTCTGCTTGAGCGGCGAGTTCTTCAGCGACGTCTCCGATGCGTCCGGCACGTCATTGCTCAACGTGCGCGAGCGCCAATGGTCAGACGAGATTCTCCAGGCGCTCGACATTCCCGGCGCCTGGCTGCCCGAGGTGACCGAGTCGCCTGTGGTGAGCAGCCGCGTCAGCGCAGCGGCCGCCCAGGCGACGGGCCTGCTGGCCGGGACGCCCATCGTCGGCGGCGCGGGCGACCAGGCGGCGGCGGCGGTCGGCAACGGCATCGTCCGCGAGGGCCTTGTCTCCATGACGTTGGGGACCTCTGGCGTCGTCTTCGCGGCGTCCCAGGAGTACCGCGTCGAGGCGCAGGGGCGGCTGCACGCCTTCTGCCACGCTGTGCCGCGCATGTGGCACCTCATGGGCGTCATGCTGTCGGCAGCGGGCAGCCTACAGTGGCACCACGATACGGTTGCGCCGGACATGAGCTTCGACGCGCTGCTCGCTGAGGCTGCCAATGCCCCGGCCGGGGCGGAGGGCCTGCTGTTCCTCCCCTATCTCACCGGCGAGCGCATGCCCTACCCCGACCCCCTAGCGCGCGGCGCGTGGGTAGGGCTGACGGTGCGCCACGGCCGCGGCCACCTGACCCGCGCCGTCTTGGAGGGAGTAGCCTACGGGCTGAAGGATGGCTTCGAGCTGATGGCCGGCGCGGGCCTCCCGCCCATCGAAGGGGTGCGTGTGTCGGGTGGCGGCGCTCGCAGCGCCCTCTGGCGGCAAATTCTCGCCAGCGTCCTCGGCACTCCCCTTGCTACGGTCAACACGACCGAGGGAACGGCCCTCGGCGCCGCCCTGCTGGCCGGGGTCGGCGCGGGTGTCTGGCCGGATGTACCGACGGCGGCTGCCCAAACCGTTCTGGTCATGGGTGAGGACCACCCGGATGCGGAACAGGCCGAGGTCTACCGCGCTCAGTATCCCGTCTATCACGGCCTCTACACGGCTCTCAAGCCCACATTCCACGGAGTAGCAGCATGACCACAACCACAAGTCTCGATTTCTACGGCCTGCCCACCCGCGCCCTCGACAACGGGAAGCTGCGCGTCGAGTTCTTGACGCAAGACGGTCCCCGCATCGTGCGCCTCTTCGTCGGCGACTCGAACCAGAATCTTCTGGCGGAAATGCCCGACATGAAGGTGGGAACGCCTCACGGTGACTACTTCTTCCGCGGCGGCCACCGTCTGTGGCACTCGCCCGAAGCGATGCCCCGCACCTACATGCCCGACCACGTCGGCTTCCGCGTCGAGAACCTGGCCCACGGCGTGCGGTTGATCCAGCCGCCCGAGTCCGTCACGGGTATCCGCAAGACCATCGAGCTGCGTCTGACGCCGGACGCGCCCTCGCTTACCCTCAACCACACGCTGACCAACGACGGTCCGTGGCCGGTCGAGCTTGCGCCGTGGGCCATCACCCAGATGCGCCTGGGCGGGTGGGTCGTCCTGCCCCAAACCAAGTGGGCGCTGGACGGCGTCGGTCTTCTGCCTAACCGCCAGCTCGTCCTCTGGCCTTACACGCGCCTGGCCGACCCGCGCTTCTTCCCCGACGACCAGATGCTCGTGTTGCGCGCGGAGGCGGCCCTGCCGCCGTTCAAGGTGGGCTATCTGAACCGGCGCGGCTGGCTGGCCTATGCCATCGACAACGTGCTGTTCGTCAAGCACTTCACGCCACAGCCGGAAAGCATCCACGCGGACTTCGGCTGCAACACCGAGGTCTACTGCAACGACCAGTTTGTTGAACTGGAGACGCTGGGACCGATGGTGCGCCTGGAGCCGGGGCAGAGCGCCTACCACCAGGAGATCTGGGAGGTTCGCACCGGTCTAGCGCCCATCGAGAACGCCGACGACGCGCGTCGCCTCGTCGAGGCCGCTATTTCCGGGTAACCCATTCCTGGGCAGGAGGCTGCATGACCCTACTGCTAACCCACTCAGACCTCGCCCCGTTGTTCACCGACCCGGACTCGATCCGCGCCAGCTTCGACGTGATTCGTGAGGCGCTGCGGAATTCCGTCCAGGAGCCGGACGAGCACCAGTCGTGGCTGGCCTACCCGCTGGGGACCTCCAAAGAGGCGCGTGTCCACGTGAATCTGCTGGCCTCGCCGTCGGGCACGTCGGTGCGGGCGTTCGCGCCGCCGGTTGGACCCACAGCGCAGTCGGGAGACTCGCTCGCCATGCTGTTCGACCAGGACGGGCGGGTCGCGGCGATTATGGACCTGCACGACCTGGGATCCTGGCGCACCTCCGGCGTGGCGGCTGTCGCAACAGCCGCGCTGGCGCCGGAGGACGCTCGGACCGCCGCCATGCTGGGCAGCGGGAAGGAGGCGACGATGTTTCTGCGCGCCCTGCGCGTGGCGATGCCTGATCTGACCGAAGTCCGCGTCCACAGCCGCACGCCGGCTAATCGTGAGCGGTTCGCTCGGGAGATGACGACGGAGGCGCTACTCGTGCGCGCCGTCGACGAGGCGCGGCACGCAGTCGAGGGCGCGGATGTAATTATCGGCGCCTCGGCAGGCGGCCGCCCACTATTCGAGGCGTCCGCAGTTCGGCCGGGCGCAATCGTCACCAGCATCGCCTGGGGCATTGTGCCTTACGACCTGCAGGCCCGCCTCGTGCTGCCCGACCGCTTTCAGCCCGAAGCGCGACCGACCGGCTGGGAGCCGTGGCCACCACGACGCGGGGACGAAGGTCTCCCCCCCGACGTGCTCTTCCTGGCCGACGTGCTGCGCGGTGCGCCGGTGCGCCGGAGGTCGGACGAGACGCTGTTGTACAGCCAGTTCGGGGTCTTTGCCTGGGACGCGCCGCTCATACGCTGGGCCTACGAATCGGCGCGGCAGCGTGGCGTCGGAAAGGAATTCTCGTTCGCGTAGTTTTGGAACGGTCATTGCAAGGCCGCCTTTGCCGCCGAAGCAATCTCGCGGCGGGTGACAGTCACGCTATAACCGCCAGACCATCTGTCGCAAGGGCGGGAGATTGCTTCGCTGTACTCGCAATGACAGAATGTGCGTCATTGCGAGGCGGCCTTTGCCGCCGAAGCAATCTCGCGGCGGGTGACAGTCACGCTATAACCGCTCAGACCATCCGTCGCAAGGGCGGGAGATTGCTTCGCTCTCGCTCGCAATGACTGCTCTTCTTTTGGCTGGTACTACACTGGCGGGCGGAGGATGAAGCCGCCGTCGATGCGGAGGGCGGCGCCCGTGATGTACTCTGCTTCGTCGGACGCGAGGAAACGGATGGCGCAGCCAATTTCGCCCGGCTGCGCCAGCCGCTGCCAGGGCAGCGCGAGGCCCGCCCGCCGCAAGTCTTCCTCGGAGTAGTGGTCGCGCTCGCCCGGCGTGTCCGTCCAGCCGGGATGAATCACATTGACGTTGATGCGGTGGGGCGCAAGCTCCACCGCAAGAATCTCCGCCAGATGGGTGATGCCCGCCTTGCTCGTCCCGTACGCCGTTGCCCCCGCGACAGGCACCTCGGCCTGTACCGAGCCGACAATGATGATCTTGCCCCCTTGCCCCTGTCGCACCATCTGTCGCGCCGCCGCCTGGCACGTATGCCACACCCCGAACAGCGTCACGGAGAACGTCGCCCACGCCTCGTCCCAGGTCAACTCGATGAATGGCTTGCGGATCGAACGTGCCGCGTTAGCAACGGCGATGTCGAGCCGCCCGAAGTGAGCGACCGCCCTATCGACGATACGGACGACCTGCGCCGCGTCGGCCACGTCGCCCGGGCACACCAAGGCACGCCGCCCCAGGGCTTCGATTTCGGTCGCGACGACCTCAAGCTGGTCGAGGTGGGCGACGTCGTTGACGGCGACATCCGCGCCACTCTCGGCAAGGGCGATTGCCGCCGCGCGGCCGATACCCCGCGCTGCGCCGGTAACGAGCGCAACACGAGCAGGGGATGTCGTGGAAGGGTCGGAAGCCGGGAGGGGTGAGGCGGGCATAGTCTCTCGCTTTCGGAATGATTGGGGCAACCAAGGTCTCCAATTATACACGCATGCGTCTCGTGGGCCGCCGAGGTTTGGCCCGTCACGTGCAAGGGGCATATAATTTGAGCGAGCGTATTGAGAAATTTTTTCAATTAAGGATATCTAGATGCGGTTTCTTCTCAATCGTCGGTGGGCGCATGGCCTCGCCATCCTTACAGCATTGCTTGTTCTAGCCGGGTGCGCGCCAGCCGCGCCACCTGCAACGACGGGCACGAGTGGGGGAACGGGGAAGCGTCTAACGTTTGTCGCTACGACGACCATCATCGCTGACATGGCCCAGAACGTTGCCGGTGACAACGCCGAGGTCGTCTCGCTCCTGCCGCGCGGCGCCGACCCTCACACGTTCCAGCCCAACCCGCGCGACTCGCAAACCCTCGCGCGGGCCGACATTCTCCTCGAAAACGGCGCAAACTTCGAGAGCTGGCTAAACAAGCTGGTCGAAAGCTCCGGCACGAAGGCAAAGCGCGTCGTCGTTTCCGATGGCCTCAAGCTGCTGCAAATGGACGAGGGGGGGCACGAGAGCGTGGCGTCAGCCGCACCGGCGAGCGACCAGCGGGTGGACCCGCACCTGTGGCTCGACGTGGCGAACGGGATGAAGTACGTCGAGAATATCCGCGACGCGATGGCCGCCGCGGATCCGGCCCACGCCGATGCCTACCGCGCCAACGCCGAGCGCTACCTGGGGCAGCTCAAGGAGCTAGACGATAGCATTGTGCAGCAAGTGGGGACGCTTCCCAGGGAGGGGCGCAAGCTGGTGACGAACCACGATACCTTCGGCTACTTCGCCGCGCGCTACGGCTTCGACGTGGTCGGGGCCGTCATCCCCTCCCTCAGCCCGGAGGCCCAGCCCTCGGCGCAGGACATCGCCAGGCTCGTTGAGACCGTGCGCCAGACCGGGGTGCGCGCTGTGTTCGCGGAGAATACGGTCAGCCCACGCCTCGCCGAGCAGATTGCGCGGGATTCCGGTGCGAGAGTGGTAAGCACGCTCTACACCGATTCCCTGGGTGAGCCGGGCAGCGCGGGCGACAGCTACGTGAAGATGATGCGCTATGATGTGGATGAGATTGTGAAGGCGCTGAAGTGACGACGGCGGGACCTGACTATAATTTATGCGCCAGCGAGAGTGGCAGACGGTATCGCGCCTTTACCCAAGGAGATAAGCATGAATGAAGTTAAGACCATGACGAAGAAAGAACGCATGGATACGGCGTTGCGCGGGCAGCCGGTGGACCGGCCGCCGGTGAGCCTATGGCGTCACTTCTATGAGACCGAGGAAACCGCCCAGGGATTGGCCCAGTCGATGCTGCGCTGGCAGCACACCTACGACTGGGACTGGATGAAAATCAACCCGCGCGCCTCGTACCACGTCGAAGGTTGGGGCGTCAAGCTGCGCTTCAGCGGGAATGCCTTCGTCAAGCCCGAAACGCTCAAAGTGCCAATCCAGAGCACGCGGGATTGGGCCAA
This sequence comes from Anaerolineae bacterium, assembly GCA_039810085.1. Classification (GTDB taxonomy): domain Bacteria; phylum Chloroflexota; class Anaerolineae; order Epilineales; family JAHCIE01; genus JBDHWG01. Next base: position 12,761 of record JBDHWG010000024.1, on the reverse strand, counting down.
GCTCAAGCCGCTGCCGCCGGACTCGGGCCAGCTCGCGGAGCAGCTCGAAGCCATCGGGCTGATTCGCCAGGGCCTCGGCCCCGATATCTACGCCGTCGAAACGGTCTTCAACCCTGTGTCCATCGCGGGCGACATGGTGGCTGACAAGCAGACGCTCGTCACGCACATGAAAGAGGACCCGCAGGCGCTCCACGGCGCGTTGGAAGTCATCACCGAGACGTTTCGCGCCTTCGTGCGCCAGGTCCTCCAGGCGGGCGCGAGCGGCCTCTTCTTTGCGACCACTCACTGGGCCAGCTACGACCTGCTCACGGATGAGCAGTACGCCGAGTTCGGCCGCCCGTATGACCTACGCGTCCTAGAAGTTGTCCAGGGCGCGCCGCTCAACGTGCTGCACGTCTGCAAGAACAACAACATGGCCCTCAAGCTCGCCGACTATCCCGTTCACGCCATCAACTGGGCGGTCGGCTCGCCGGGCAACCCGTCCTTGGTTGAGGTGCAGAAGGCGACGAAGGCGGCGGTTGTGGGCGGCTTCCACAATGAGACGCTGCTGAGTGGACCAGAGGCGGCCATCCTGGACGAGGCGCGCGCGGCGGCTCGGGAGACGGGCGACCGGCGCTGGATCCTCGGCCCGGCCTGCTCGATCTCCGTCGAGACGCCGGATAGCCATGTCCGCGTCGCGCGCCGCGCTGCCGACGAGGTTGCCTCGGTATAGCATCGCGATGCAAAACATTCCGGCAGTCGTGACGGAGTGACGGGGTGACGAAGTGATGGCGGCGGACGTCATACTGAGCGAACGCGAAGCATCCCGGTTGCTTTAGGGACGCTTCGCTCCGCTCAGCGTGACAGCCAGTGATTGTGGCGTTTAGTGATTAAGGATCGTGAGTTGGCTTTGTCTTAGTGCGTCTCGCCGGGCGGCAGCTCGAACGTATCCACCGTGAAAAGGTCTACGAAGCCGAGGGTACGATAGAAGCGGTGCGCGTAGCTGTTCGGCTCGGCCGACAGGTAGATGATGTCAGCGCCCCGCTGCCGCCCTTCGGCCACGATTCTGTGTAGAAGGGTCGTGCTGATACCCTGGCGTCGATATGGTTCCAGCGTCGCCAGGCCCCACAAACCAACGACGCCGTCGCCGTATAGCATCGATGCTGCGCCGACGGAGACACCGCCAAGCTCAGCGACGAAGTAGTAGTAGTCGTGCGTCTCTAGATTGCGATAGGCGGCTTCGATGCTGCGCTCCGCGTTGCCGCCGAAACCAAAGCCTGCACTCTGCGTTTCGACGAACGTTTCAACACTGATCTCCTGCGGCGCGCGCCGCACGCAGACCAACGGATTGGCCGGCTTCGCCAGGTCGCCCACCAGGCGCATGAATACCTCATGCTCCGTCGTTTCCAAAAAGCCATGCTGCGCGAGGCGGCTCGGCCAGTCGGTCGGCTCCGAAAGCGGCGTGACGCGCACACGTGGCATCATGCCGACCGAGCGATAGTGGCGAATGAGCCGCTCAATCAGCGCATCAACGTCATCCTCAGGCGTCGAGTGCAGAACGGCGACGTTTCCGGCGTCGTCCAGCGTGTTGGTGAACACGGCGACACCCGGCCAGTCCTCGCGATTGGCCCAGAACGCGTGGCTCACCTCGTCAAAGGTCAGCACGCGCCGCCAGACCTCGCGTTCAGGATCGCTGAGCATCGGCCTCCTCCACAGCCGGCACGACCTCGTCAACGAAACGGCGCAGCGCGTCGATATGCTCCTGGGGTGAGGCCAGACCAGCGCCCATTGTGTTGACGGCCATGTGCGTCGCGCCCGCCGCCATCCAGTCCAGCGCCTCCTGCCGCCACTGGTCGGGCGAGTTGCGCCCGATGGACATCACCCCGGCCACAGCCAGGTGTGACGGGTCACGACCGGCGGCGCGGGCCGCGTCGTGGACGCGGGCGATAGCAGCGCGCATCTGCTCGACCGAGGGAAAGGCGCGCCAGTGAGGCAGCCAGCCGTCTGCCAGCCGCCCGACGCGATTCTGCACCGGCTCGGAGTTGCCGCCCATCCAGATGGGGATCGGGCGCTGGATGGGGAGTGGGTTGATGCCGGCGTCGGGGATGGTCACAGAGCGGCCCTGGAAGTTGACGCTCGGCCTGGTCCACAGCTCGCGAAGAACCGCAATCTGCTCCTCGATGCGGCGGCCGCGGGTGTGGAAGTCCTCACCCAGCGCCTCGAACTCGACCGCGTTCCACCCGACGCCGACGCCCAGGGTCAGCCGCCCGTTGCTCAGCAGGTCAACCTCCGCCGCTTGCTTGGCGACGAGAGCCGTCTGTCGCTGCGGCAGCACCAGGATGCCGGTGACCAGCTCGATGCTGCGCGTGATGGCGGCCATGTAGCCGAAGACGACCATCACTTCGTGGAATTGACTCTCCAGGCGGTATGCGCCGCTCCAGTTGGGGCGCTTGCTCGTGTCGGCGCCGAGGACGTGATCGTAAATCTGGAGATAGGTGTAGCCCATCTCCTCGACCGCCAGAGTGTAGTCGTGAACGCCCTGCACATCCGGCCCAATTTCGGTTTGAGGAAACACAACGCCCAGCCGCATAGCCCTCTCCTTGGCGAGTCAGACCTGACAGGTTTTCAAAACCTGTCAGGTCTCGTTGTCATCCGCCCTTGAACTTCACCTTATAACCTAGCTCAGTCAGGTACTCAGCCACACGCTCGCGGTGGTCGCCCTGAATCTCGATCTCGCCGTCCTTGGCTGTGCCGCCCGCGCCACACCGCTTCTGGAGCGTCTTCAAGAGGTCGCGCAGCGCTGCCTCATTGGCGACGATGTTGCTGACCACCGTCACCGTCTTGCCGCGCCGCCGCTTGCGGTCGCGCTCGACGTAGAGCGTCTGGCTCTTCGGCGACGCAGGGGCGGCCGGTTTCTGAGGCTCGGGGTCCGGCTCAGGGTCGGTGGAATAGACGATGCGGCCGCGTGGCCGTCCTGACATGGCTCGATCTCCTGCTGGGCATGGCGCAAGTCGCGTGCCTCAACGAGTCTAGCATAAGCCGATGGCGCACGCAACAAAAAGAGCGCGCCGGTGAGTGGGCCGGCGCGCTCCACGCTCTCAGATCAAGGGGTTGGGCAGGCCCCGGCCGTCGTTTGGTTCGGCCCCCAACAGATGCTGCCGGGCGGCTGCCGGTTCTGCGGGTCGGTGATGGTCAGGCGTCCAGACTGCCCCTGATCGGGATCGGCGAGCAGGCCGGTTGCGCTGCCCCAGAATACGTCCCAAACAGCCGAGCCGTGGTAGCCGAAGTTGTAGGCGCCCGACGTGCGCGTGATCTCGCCGCTGCGCGTGTGCAAGCGCAGGCCCTCGCCCGTCTGCAAGAGCAGGGATGGGAAGGTGTAGCGGTCGCCCTTCTCATTGGTGATGGTCCAGCCTGCCAGGTCGACGGGGTCGCCGTCGTTCTGCAGGAAGGCCCACTCTACATCGCACTCAGCGCACTTGCTCGAGCGTCCGATCTGATGGGCCGAATAGGTGACCCAGGTGAAGTGGACGTTGGGCCAGCCCTCGACCCGCCGCGCGGGCTGCTGCGGCGCGACGATGGCAAGCGGCGCCGTGAGCGCCTTCTCCACAGCTTCCGCGCTTGCGCTCTGCTGCGCGCACACGTCAAGCCCCACGTCGTCAACGTAAGCACGGAGCGTCTCGCCCTTGCCGTCGTTGTAGGCGTTGAACAGCACCTGGATGGTCGCGCCAGCCCAGCTGCTTACGTCCGCCGTGTACTCGCGCCACTGGTCGGACGTGCCCTGCGTATCGAGCAGGCGCTGCACCGGCACGCCCTGGGCGGTGTAGATGATGGCCTCGACGTGGTCGGCGTTGTCGGCGTTGGCAGCGCGCACCCAGTAGTGCAGGCGGGCGCTCCGGGCATTGGCCGATATGCTCACCACCTGCCAGGCATACGACCAGCTCTCCCTGGCTGCGACGCCGGTCGGCCCAAGCTGGAGCGCATGCTGGCCGCCGTGGGCGACGCCGCTCTCGATGCTGGCCGGATAGGGGACAGCCGCCTGAATCTGCCAGGCATTGTCGGCCTCGAAGCCGCCGTTGACGATGACGTCGCTGCACGTGATGGGGTTGGCCGTTGGGGTCGCCGTTGGTGTTACCGTCGGCGGCTCTACCGTAGGCGTCACGGTGGTGGTCACCGTGGGCGCAGACTCAGTCGATGTAGCGGTAGGTGTGACCGTCGGCAGCACAACCGTAGGAATGAGCACAGTCCATGTCGGCGTCGGCGTGGGCGTGTGTGTCGGCGGTGTTGTCGCCGTGCTGGTCGCGGTTGTGGTCGGCGTTGACGTAAGCGGCAGCTGTTTGGCCTGCTCCAATAGCGGCAGGTAGACCATCTTGTCCCGGATACCGGTGGTCGATGTGGCCGTGGGCGTGGCGCTCGGCGCGGGGAGAGTCGAGGTCGTCGTAGCTTGCGGGGTCACCGTGAGGTAGAGTGTTGGCGTCGCTTCGGGCGTTACTGTGTCGTCCGTGACGACCGACAGGCGCGCGTCGTCCCAGAAGGAGTAGTTGTAATGGACCTTCCACTCGACCTTGCCGCGTGTGTAGACCGTGACATGGTCGCTCTGAGCCACGGCGCGGATGGTCAGCGGGATATACTCGTCGTAGTGCTGCACGAAAGGTGACCAGACAACGGATGATGGCGGCGCGATGGGCTGCCGCTCGTTGCCCGGCACGCGCGGGTCGGCCCCCGTCGGGTCGATGCCGACGGCGACCTGGTAGTTGCCGTTGGTGTTGTTATCACCGTTCACGCACGGCTGGGTCGGGGAGACACACGGGTCGTCGCACTCGCTGGACCAGACGCGCACCCACGCGGAGAACTCCACCGTTTGGCCGGGCGTCAGGCCGCCGACGGTTTGCCACACGCCCGCGTCGTGGGTGGCAAAGGTGTTGAACATCGTCTGCGCCAGGTCACCGCGATGCACCATGATGCTCGGCTTCCAGATGTTCTCCGGGGAATACTCCGGCGCGAAGTGATAGCCTAGTTCCTCGTTCGGCGCAGCGGGGATGTACCAGCCGTGCCAGCCCTTGCCGACTAGGCCGGACGATACGCCGATGGCGGCAGGGTCGAAGCCGTTTTCGAATGAGGGGTTGTTGAGCAGATTGGGGCCGAGCGTGGTCGGCGCGGCAACACTCGGCGCGTCAGCCGTTGAGGTGGCGGCCAGGGCGATGCGGCCGAACCAGCCGAGGCTGAGGCAGGCCAGCGCCGCCCACACAAGCGCGATGCGGGGGGATATGCGCATTTGGGAGTCCTTCTACTGGGTGGTGGAATAGGCGAAATGGATGGCAACCATCATGAGTAGAGACGAAGGAGGGGCGCGGGCGATACGCGCGAGAGCACAACGTAGGGCGAATGTAAGGCAAACGTTGGAATTTAAGGCGCAGGGCCGTAACTTCCCGGAAGCGAGCGCGTTTATAAGGGCAAGAACCCGCCCGCCGCAATCGAGTGTCCGGAGAGAGTCATGGAAACGCTAATCGTAATCCTAGTCGTCTCAGCCCTCCTTGTGTGGTGTAATACCTCCGGGAGCGCCAAGCGGTAGAGCGCGGTCCAGCACTTATCTGTCCTGCATAGGGGCGAAGCCTGGGGTTACACCCGCGCTTCGCCCCTGCGCTTGTAGCGGACATGTGCTAGAATATGTGGTACACGATGGTCATGCTGTGAGGAAGTGTGATGAGCATAGTTTCACTAGAGATCAAAGTCCCCGACGATTTGCCGGCGCTGCTTCGTATGTCGCGGCAGGAGTTGGAACGCGAGGTCCAGGTCTGGGTCGCGCTTGAATTGTTTCGCGTGCGCAGAGTCTCCGCAGGTAAGGCGTCTGAGATCGCCGGCATTTCCCTCGCTGAGTTCATGGCTCTCACGAGGCAACATCGCACTCCGTGGGTCGCCTACACAGATGATGAGCTGGATCGCGAGCTGCGGGAGGCCACAGCCCTCGGCGACGCGACGCAGGCGAGTCAGGGATGACAATCGTCTCGAACTCGAGCCCTCTTATCGCGCTTGCCGGACTTGATCTTCTTTCGGTACTCCGTCCGTTATTCACAGAGATCGTAGTCCCTGAGGCTGTGTGGCACGAGGTTGTCATCCGGGGTGAAGGAAAGCTAGATGCTCAGTTGATTATCAGAGCAGTGGAGGAGGGATGGCTGCATCGGCGTTCGGTGCAGGATCAACTCGCGGTTGCCACTCTACAGGCGACGCTAGGCGCGGGTGAGTCTGAAGCGATCGTGCTGGCGCGCGAGATCAACGCTTCGTGGTTACTACTGGATGATGACCTGGGGCGAGCGCATGCTCAACGGCTTGGACTCCCTGTGAAGGGAACAGTTGGTGTCTTGCTTGCTGCGTATCGCGCCGAGTTCATTCCAGACTTCAAACGTGTACTCGATGACTTAAGAGCAAATGGTTTTTGGCTCAGCGATCAGTTGTACCAAAAACTTTTGTCTACTCCAGTTGATATACAAAGATCATCGCAAGATGAGTAATGTTATCGTCCACTAGGGCAGGGGATGCGAGCTACCTTCGCTCGTTCGCACCCAGCGGAAGGTAAGAGGCATCTGATTGGCCGGGTAGACATCATGCACCACCCAGCGGCGAGGGAGAAGGTCGGAGGCCGGAAACCATCCCACCCGATCGACCCTGGCAACATCGAATACATAGACAAGGTCTCCCTGGCTTTGCCCACGAAGTTGAACACGCAGACGAGCGAGGCGCGCCTGACCGGGGTCTCGGGCAAGATGCGGCTCGCAGCAGGTGTCCCACCATTCAGTCTCCAAAACGGTGAAATCCGCTCCAATGTGGGACACAAGCAATTCCTGTGTAACCGCTTGCCGACGTTCTGCCAGCATAGCTGAATGGGGGTCATTCGGTAACGCCCATGTGGGAAGTTCCCATGTAGCCAGTGCTCTCCGCTCGTCTGCATTTGCCACGGCGCTCACATACGCCGCGACTTTGTCTCCTGGCCCTTGCCGCGAATCGAGCCACACAAACAACCCGCCGCCTAGCAGCGCCAGGAGTATCAGAAATATCAATCGACGCACAAGCGTGCTCCAATGAGGTGGGGCTAGGCGCAATTCTAATCCATTCGCTCCAACTCCTCGCGGATCACACGACGGAGCGTCGTTTCATCCGTCACGATACCCGACTTATCGAGATACTCGCGCAGCGCCTGGTTGATCATCGTCTGATAGCCCATCCCGCTTGCTTCGGCACGGCTACGGAAGGTTTCTAGCACGTCATTATCAACGTAGATCGTGATCCGCGTCTTACCTGGCTGCGAGATCACCGGACCGCGCTGACCATCTGTAAAGTCATACTCCTGTTTCATAAGTTCTTGTCTCCTTGCGAGTTGCCCGCCGCGCTGAGATCAACCGAATGGTGTCACCACGATACGTGTAAACGACGACAACCACGCGTCCTAGCGCATCCATGCCCACGGTGACGTAGCGATCTGCATCCTCGACAGAGGCATCCTCGCGGGTGATGGCCTGAGGATCGAACAGAACGGCTTCCGCGTCTGGAAATGCAATACCGTGTTTGGCTCGGTTTGACGCCGCTTTAATTGGGTCTCTATCTTTGCAGATTTAACAATTGACAGCGGGCGAGTTGCAGCATAGCGCACCTTGGGGTAAAAGCAGAGGTGCGAAACTCACTTCAGCCCCAGGAGGTGCGCTATGCCAGTTCCGATTGTATGCCTGGATAGGCGTCTGCGTCAATTCGCCCTCATCTTCCGTCGCTGCTTCAATCGGCCCCAGAGGCAGTACTTCGTCATCGTGCTGCTGGGCTTGATGCTGTGTCAGGAACACCGCACCCTCACAGCATTGCAGCGCCAGGTGGCCGAACAGACGAGCCTGTCGGGCCTCAGTCGGTTCTTCAGCGACGCGCCGTGGTCGGCGGAGAGCGTCGCCGAGACGTGGTTAGCGTACTTCCGTCAGCAGCTTGAGCCGTTGGTCGAGGCCGAACAGCGCCGTCAGCGCCAGCGGCGGCCCAAGAAGCGCGGTCGTCCCAAGCCACCCATCGTGACCGGGTACTTGATTGGGGACGACTCGACGCAACACAAGCGCAAGGGCCGCCAGATGGAAGGGTTGGGACGGCATCACTCGACGACGGACGGCAAGCGCGTTGTGGGTCACAGTCTGGTGCAAGGGCTGTATGTCCTGTTGGGGCGGCGCTGTCCCTTGGCCCCGCAATTGTATCGCCAACGCGCCACCTGTGAGGCGGAGGGCGTCGCCTTTCAGAGCAAGATCGACCTGATGGAGGCACTCATCCTCGGCTTCGAGCCCGTGGTCGGCCCTCAGACGCACGTGCTGCTGGACAGTTGGTACGCCGCCAAGCGCTTGTGGCAAGCCGCCCGCCACCGTGGCTTCTTGATCACCACGGGCTTGAAGGTCAACCGCGCCCTGCGCGTGGACGATCCCACGACGGCTCAGGGCTGGGGATGGCAGAGGCTCAGCGACTACGCCGCCCGCTTGAAAGCCGAGGACTATAGCGCCCACACCTGGCCCAGCCAGACCGAGCCGCGCACCGTCTACGTCCACACCCTCCAGACCCGCGTGCGCAAGCTCTATCGCTGCCAACTCATCATCGTGCGCGACAGCCTGGACGCCCCACTGTCGGAGGCGCGCTACTTCGCCTCGTCGGATCTGGCGGCGGATCGGGCGCAGCTCGTGGCGCATCTAGCGGCGCGCTGGGAAGTCGAAACCCTATTCGCCGACACGAAGGAGGAACTCGGTCTCGACCAGTATCAACTCATGAGCGCGACGGCCATTGTCCGCTTCTGGACATTGGTCATGGCGGCGTACCTCTTCCTCGACGAGGAGCGTGCTCGGCTTGCAAACGAGCGGCAGTGCCACGTCACGATTGGCGCGGCGCGGCGCGAGGTGCAGCGGTGCCACCGTCGCCATCTGATCGATTGGCTCTCGAACCATCTGGCGGCGGCGGGTCGCGTGATGCCCTGTACCGTCGTCTCGCCGCCTAATTGTTAAAAGTGCAAGCATAGAGAGGTGTAGAGCTTGAGGACTTATCTTCGCCGTCGTCGCATAGGGATACGGAAGCGGATCGGCTCAATAAAATTATCTTGCGCTATCAACACGTACAATAAGAATAGCCCGAAGGTCGTGATCGTATAGATGGCGACGACAAGGCAACCTGCGGCAGACACGTTCGATATCTTCGGCTTGGTATATTCGCGAAGTTGATAGCATTCAGGGCCAATGTTGCCGATGGGTTCCCATCCCTGCTCTAACCAGGTCTGTAATTGGGACAGAATGGCATTTCTGTCCTCTTGCCACCACATTTGACTGGCGGAAAGCTGGTTGTAAGGGCCAACAAGCACCCACCGTTGTGAACTCGGCGTCCACACGAATTCCTGATACTCCCAGTCGCTAGTTGTAACCGAGTCTTCTTGAAGAGTAAAGGCTACTGGCGCTTGCGCCGCGACAGGCGGTGGTGTTGGTTCAACAGCTGATGGGCTGGCACCCCTGTCACCAGAAGTCTCTACTTTCTGACCATCCACACAGAGGATTGGCGCACCAAACACACCGACGCCGTCCCATTTGACTTCCAGGGCGTGCCCTTGTTTCTCAAATTGGTGGAAGGTTCCGGCATATACCAATAGATTCGACGTGTGGATGAGATCATGGTCAAAATAGAGAAATAGCTTGTGAGGCCCAACGAAATTGCGTCGAATGACCATCTCGACTTTGTGTGCATAGCCATCTAGCTCGATGTTCCACGTTCGCTCCATGCCAACCTCCTGCCATGTGTCGTTGTTCGATTTAACGCCTCAGTCGCGCCACGAACCATATGAGGAAGGGGACCGCAGCGAATAACAGTGCCAGGTCGGGGGCATCGCGGCCTACGAGAGTGCGCCACATAGGTTCCCAAGTGGAGCGTGATAGATCGGCGAACCAGTAACAGAGCAGGGCCAACAGCCCGAGCAGAACGAACTTCAGGAGAGCGCCATTCCGAGTTCCGGCCATGAGAACAGCGACCACTAGCACCAAACCCATCCATTTCATGATGCTGGGTAACTCATTCCACCAGCGCTCTATATCGTGCCAGCGGTCAGATGGGCTAGTCGGCGGCGCAGGGGCGGGCGCAGGCGCAGGAGGTGGTGCTGATGGGGGTTCGCTCTTAGGGCATACGTCGGTTTGAGAGGCATCCACCCAGCCCGTCCCACCACTAGGATCGCCCGCTGCACGACGGCTCGTATCGTACCATGTCCGCCCGTCGGCCGTTCTTGGGCCGTCGATGATTTGTACTGCCCAATCATTTTCAGGGACACGAGTATGGGCGCGAAAACGAAACCCGGGCCCCTCGCGAATGCAGGTTCCTTCGCGCAAGCCGACAATGTGACCTACCTGCCATTCGTTCTGCCCGTGAGCGGACGAGCCGCTCACATGTAAAGTGCATGCAAGGACTATCACGAACAGGACCAGGTCACGGAAGAGCCGGGCGACGTTACGCATAGTATTACATCTTCTGACTGATGGCATACTGAACGAGAATGCCTAGCATCGCTAGACCAACGGTGACGGCGGTGGATGAGCCAATCGGTGGTAGCCTCCCCATCTGCTGGAGGGCCTCGACGACAAGAGAGGCGCCAAAGAAGGCGGTCACGACGATCACACCCAAATCCAGATATCGAACAACAACAAATCCCGCAATGATCCCGACGATGGGGGCTAGTATTGTCACTGACACAACATCAGCGCCATTGAGGCCGAGGAAGATCATGGACCAGAAGCCGAGTAGGAAGCCGTACAGAAAGGCATATACGCCAATAAGGCTTAGAGCAACACCAGCGAGGATAAGGCCGACAAGCGCAGCCAAAGCAACAACTGTTACCTGGGATGAGCCATAACCGGCCGCTTGGGCAAATCGCATACCAAAATATGCGCCAATGATGAAGCCTTGTAGAGCAATACTCGGGCGGAATATCGGCCAGCCCAGGAAGCAGAAGATGCTACCCAGAATGAGCGCATATTGCGGGTAGGTAGCGACAAGGCGGCCAATTTCGGGAACGAGATTGGACATAATATCAACATCTGTAAGTATCTATCAACGGCCGCGCGGACGAAAACGCAAAAGCCGACTCGTCCTCAGTGTAGACTGAGAATCAGAGTCGGCCTGACTTCGCCTTCCCCTAAGCACATTGGCCCTACCTTTACAACTACTAAGGTTGCGAGCCAAACAAACTGGGTCTAAAGGGTATATACGGTTGCCAGAAAGGTGAAGCAATATGACCCTATTCTACTCCCTATGCTCCGTTTTGTCAATAGAGTTGGGCGCGGATTTTGTGGAGAATTCTCAACCACTCTCGTGAGACGTAACGCTCAAAGGTTCTCCGTCGATCAATCTGTCCCCACGTGCTGGACCAGCGCTTTTGTTGAGTGATCGAGTATAATACAAGGAGATGCGTGGTTACGAGAAGCGGCGGGACAACAGGAGGGTGGTATGGAGGTGTACCGAGTCGAGGCGACTCTGGAGCAGGATGGTCACCTGACTCTGGATAATCGGCCGTTACAAGCTGGCGAGTCAGTTGAGGTGATTATCTTGGTGAAGGAAACCAGGGTGGCTCCACAGCAGCTCTATTCGCTTCGGGGAACACCGGTCACCTACCTTGATCCGATGAAGCCGGTCGTGCCCGAGGACTGGGAAGTGGAACAGTGATTGTGCTGGACACCCATGTGTAGGTATGGTGGGTACATGTTGTGACTATGCCTTGATGAAAGGCGCTTGGCCTAAGGAGGCCACCATGAAGAAGCTCCTCATTCTGTTGCCTCTCTTAATCCTTCTGTTTGTTGCGGCCCTACCGGCGAGCGCCGCCCAGCCGGAGGCCAATGCAACCGCGACCACATGGAAGTATACGGCGTTGGGCGATTCGCTGGCCGTGGGCGTCGGGTCTAGCTCGTGCATCCTGGCGATCCTCAACTGCAATGGTTATGTGCCGCGCTACAAGAACGCGGTGCAGACGGGCGCGAGCGTCTCGGTCAGCCTGACCAACCTGGGGCAGAGCGGCTGGACGAGCACCGATCTGCTCAAGGCCCTCAATACCAACTCGACCTTCACCAACAACGTCAAAGCGTCGCAGGTAGTGACCCTCGACATCGGCGGCAATGACCTCAAGAACGCGCGGCAGAGCTACAAGAGCAAGACCTGCGGCGGCACGGACAACCAGAACTGCCTCCGCACGGCCGTCGCGACGTTCAAGACCAACTGGAGCGCCATCCTCACCCGCGTGCTGGCGCTGCGCAGTACGAACAACACCATCATTCGCACCATGGATCTGTACAACCCGTATGTCGCCGCCGATAAGGCGGCGGACACGTGGCCGGGCGACGCGGGCAATGACTTTGTCGTCTTCAAAGCGTATCTCGACGACGTCAACAACTACATTGCGACAACGTCGAGCGCGAAGAGTATCCCATACGCCCACGTGTACACGGCGTTCAATGGCGCGTCCGGCACGGACGATCCGGTCGCCAATCACCTGATCTACACAGATGGCCTGCACGCGAATGACGCCGGCTACCAGATTATCGCCAATTCTCTGAACGCGCTCGGCTACGCACCCTTGAAGTAGGCCGGCAGCGGTGAAAGTGGAGGAAAACATGGCGGGGGACAGGGCGCTTTGTACCCCCATATGTATCAAGCTAATGGGAGGGAGGCAGGGTCGAGGAGCAATTGATAGGTATGAGGCAGCTTCTTGCGTTTGTTGATGCGACAGCCGATCGTCAAACAAGCGTGAATGGTGGTGA
>JBDHWG010000023.1:0-85364 GCA_039810085.1 Anaerolineae bacterium | reverse complement strand
AGATGCGGAACCCGGTGGTCGTCCGATTGTTGGGCGTTCGCGCCCGTGTCCGTTTAGTCGTCGATGGTGTACTCATGCTCCCAAGTATACATTATCTTGCGTTATTCGGATAGGCACTAACTAGACGGCCCGCCGCAAGGGCGCGAGGTTGCTTCGCTCACGCTCGCAACGACACGACACGCAACGACACGACACGCAACGGCGCGACACGCAGTATAGCACACATTCCCCGGCGCGGCCCAAAACCGGGCCGGGGGGGTCCTCCATTTGGGCGATTGTGCTGACGTCGGCAAGGGGGTACAATGGACCCTGGGACGCAATCCGTAGGAGGAGCGCCATGACACCTGAAGAGATGATGGCGAAGGAATTGACGCTCATCGGCTGCACGTTCGACTACCTCAAGGACGGCCAGATCGTCGAGGAGATCGAGTACAGTGACCACCTGGGCTTCTTCCGCCAGCTCGGCCTCCTCCCCGCCCACAGTGGGTAACGGCACGCTATGGGCAGAGTGGGCCTTGTCGCAATCTTGCTGTTCCTCGCGCTCGGCGTCGCCGCGAGCGCCCTGGCCCACCCCCGCGCCGATACCCTCCTGTATCTCCCCGTTGTGTCCGTCCGCAGCGTCTCGGACGCCGAGCTGCGGCGGCCCTACGGCCTTGCCCTACCAGCGGTCTTTGTGAGGCGCAACCCCCTCAAACCCCGCCTGCGCCTGAACGCCCTCTACTACGACACGACCATCGCCACGGAGCCGGATGAAAGTTTCCAGGTGTGGAACCTGGACGACGACCCGGTCTCCCTCGTCGGCTGGTCGGTGAGCGACGGCGCGCATCGCGTGACCTTCCCCGACCTGATTGTCCCGCCGCAGGCCGGCGTCTGGTGCGCCTACAGCGCCAGCGCCTTCCGCTTCACCTTCGTCGCCGCGCCCGCCTGTGAGTATGGCCCGGCGACGGATGAGAGCCTCGCCCATTTGTCCGGCGCGGCGCTGCACTTCCCCAACACCGGCGGCCGATTGACGCTGTTCGCGCCGGGCGGCGCGTCGGTTGACACCCTGGTCTACGAGAACGGCAAGGCGGCCGACGGCTGGGCCGGCGCAGGCGTCTTCCCCTGGCATCCCCTGGGCTTCAGCGAAGAGGGGCAGATTCTCACGCGCAAAATCGACGAAAGCACCGGCGAGCCGTTGGCCGACGTGAGCCAGGCGAGCGCCTGGGCGTCCGACCCCAGCGACATCTTCGACGGGCGGCGGGTGCGCTTCCCGGCCTGGGACGTAGCAGCCTGGCAGCCGTTCCGCAGCGACACGCCCTCTGCTGTTACCGTCGCCCTCGCGCCCGACGCCGCCTTCGAGCTGACGCGCCAGACTCTCGCCGCCGCCACGTCGCGCATCGACCTGGAGGTGTACCAGATCGAGCACCCGGCCCTGGCCGACCTCCTGGCCGAGCGCGCCGCGGCCGGTGTCACCGTGCGCGTGCTCCTGGAGGGCGCGCCGAGCGGCGGCCTGACCGACGAGGACCGCTGGGCGGCAACGCGCATCGCCCGCGCCGGCGGCCAGGTGCTCTACATGGCGGCGCAGGGGACGCGGCGGCCGCGCTTCAAGTCGCAGCACGCCAAGTTCGCCATCGTCGACGGGGCGCGGCTGCTGCTCGGCTCGGAGAACCTGACGCCGGACGCCATGCCCGACGACGACAAGAGCGATGGCACGCTGGGCCGGCGCGGCGTCGTCCTGGTCACGCCGCAGCCGGACCTGGTGGCGTACGCCGAGGGCATCTTCGCCCGCGACACCGACCCGCGCTGGGGCGACCTCGTGCCGTGGAGCGAGGGCGACACCCAGTTCGGCCCGCCGGCGTCCGACTACCAGCCGCCCCGCGTCTCCGGCGGCGTGGGCTACCCGGCCTTCGTGACGACGCCGCTGACGACAGTCGCGGACCAGTTCGAGCTGATCCAGTCGCCGGAGAACAGTCTGCGCCGCATTGACAGCCTGATCGGGCTGCTGGGCCGGGCGGGCGCGGGGGACACGATTCTCGTGGAGGAGCTATCGGAGCCGGGTTGGTGGGGCGCGGCAGGCAGCACGCCGGAGCTTGACCCGAACCCTCGGCGTGACGCGCTCATCGCGGCGGCGCGGCGCGGCGCGTCCGTCCGCATCCTGCTGGACCGCTTCTTCGACGACCCGCGCGACCCGCGCTCGAACACGGCGACGTGCATCACCCTCAACGCGGTGGCCGCCGCCGAGGGCCTCGACCTCGGCTGCCGCACCGGCAACCCGACCGGCCTGGGCATCCACAACAAAATGGCCCTCGTCCGTCTGAACGGCGCGGGCTACGTTCACGTCGGCAGCCTCAATGGGACCGAGGTCAGCCACAAGCTCAACCGCGAGCTGGCGCTCCAGTTCCGCAGCCAGGACGCCTACGCTTACCTGGCGTGGGTGTTTGGGTGGGACTGGGAGCGTGGGCGCTGACTATCGACCTGGCGGCGTTTGGACATCGCGTCCCTAGCCGTGCTATACTTCACGCATGGCCGCGAGAAACCGGGGCCTGGTCTGCGCGTCGGTCACAGTGTACGTCTAGAGTCGCTCAGCGCAACAGGAGGTACTGTGGACTTCTTCGAGCAATGGTTTGGCATCTCGCCCGATGGAGGGAATGGCTCGCTCGAGTTGCTGTACTTGGCCGTCATCGTCGCCATCATCCTGATCGTGGTCTTCCGGAAGCAGATCGCCGCCATGATTCGTCAGTGGCGCGAATCGCGCCGCTAACCGACTCGCCCGCTCAACGCAAACGCGCCGCCCGTGGACTCTTGTTTCCACGGGCGGCGCGTTTCTGGGTTGGCTTACTTCCACGCTAGATTGAAATCCACCTGGGTGTCGGGCAGGTAGTTGAAGACTTGCACCAGGTACGTCCCCGGCTTGGTGGGCAGCATGACGATGTGATCGCCCGTCCCGTCGCCCGCCTTGGCGTCCTGGTCGACCAGGGTGCCATTCGCCCCGTAGACCTTGAGGCCGACGCCCTTCTCGACCACCGGATCGTCCGGCGAGTAGTGGAGGCGCAGTGTCCCGGCCGTCTTATCCACCGTCACCGAGTAGAAGGCATACACGCCCGCCCGGGAGCCGATGAGCGTCCCGCTCTGCGTCGCACCGTGGGCCAGCGTCCACGCGGTCTGGGCCGTTGTGTTGGGCACGAGCGTCGCGGTCGGCTCCGGTGTCGCCTTTGCCGCCGGGTCCTCGCCCTCCGTCGGCGTCGCCTCCGCCGCGCCGGCCCGCGCGCTGATGCTGGGGCCGCCGGCGGCGAGGAGCGCGTCCCACGCCGGCCGCGACTTGAACAGGGCGACGGCGCTGACGGTGTAGTCCCACTGGCTGCCGAGGATGCTCTGCACCTCGGCCGCGTCAGCGTGGGGGTAGATGGGCAGGTAGAGGTTGTTGTACACGTCCCACAGGCCGTCGAAATCCTTGTAGCTGATGTCGCGGCCAAAGCCCAGGTCGCCGTCGTTGACGATGAACACGCCCTTGGCGTCGTCGTAGCCGACGACAACGCGGTAGTGGGGCAGCGGGTTGTCCTCGCTGAGCCACTGGGCGACGATGACCGGCACGCTCTTGTCCAGCAGCGCCTTGACGTCGTCGTCCGTCCCGTGATCCAGGATGCGCGCGTCCAGGCCGAACTGGACGACGTAGGGCGGGACCGCGCCCGGCAGCATGCCCCACTGCTCCGGGTCCGGCCGCAGCACGGTCTGGGCGGCGGCTTGCGTGACGGGGTGCCCGTAGTAGGCCAGCACCATGGACACCGACGCCGGGCCGCAGTTGTTGAGCGTCTGCCAGACGCGGCCGACGGGGTCCAGCAGGACGTGGGCCGGGGCATCGGGGGTGGCCTCGGCGACCGTCGCGTCGGGCGGCGTGGCGTCCGGCGGGGGAGGAACCTGGAGCAAGGCGCTCGCCAGGGTATTGGCGACGCCGTCGCCGCCCGTCATCCACTCCGGCGTGCGCGATAGGGCGACGGATGCCGCCGCTTGCGCCGCCGCGACATCCTCGGGCGCGCGAATAGCCTGGGCGCGAATGTCCTCAATGTCGATGGCGGGGACAGACACCACGGCGGTCACTTCGGGCGTCGGGCTTACCGTCGCCTCTGCGGACCGCTTCACCTCCGGCGTGGCGCTCATCACCAGGCCCGCAACGACCAGGCACACAAGCGCCAGCGCGACCCTGTATAGGTAGCGGAGCCTCAACGAGGCCCGCACTCGGTCGACCATGCCGTGACTCCAACGCGAGATGTAGGTATCTTTAGCTTATAACGGTTGTCGCATCAAGAATGTGACGGGTGGCACGTTGGACGATTGCCCGTCAAGTATAGCACACGCTCGGCTGCATGGGCGTAATGATTTGACAACCGTAGGTGTAGACGTTGTTCACCTCCTTTATAGACGCGCCAGCGCCCCTTATTTTACCATTGTGGCGCTGGCGCTTATCGAACTCTTAAGATGTAGAGACGAGGCTAGTTGATGCGGTACAGGAACGGAACGATCTGGCCGCTGGCGTACTTAGCGTACAGGGCGTAACACCCCCTTGTCATCGGCAGCTGCCAGTTGAACAGCCACGGCCCCTGGTACACTTCGGGCCTGGGGACGGGGACGAGGCCGCCGCTCGCGGTCGGGTAGCTGTCGCTGTAGGCGGGCAGCGCCGCTCCGCACGTCATGGGCGTGTAGCGGACGGCGGCGACGAGACCGGCGGCCACGGGCGTCCCCGCCGCGTTCGCCAGCCGCCACTTCGCCGTGGTGTACCACGGCGGTAGGCCCGACGGGTAGAGATTGTTGACGCTCGGCGGGCCGACTGTCGGCGACAAGTAGACGAACGTGTAGCCGACGGTGTAGCTCACCTGGACGTTGGTCGTGTTGCCCGCGTTGTCGGCGACGCTCACGCTGAACGTCTTCGCGCCGGGCGTGGCCGTGTCGATGGCGCTGCCGCTGGCGGTCGTCCCGCTGCACGTGGCGACGCCGGAGCCGCCCGTGTCGCCGCAGGTGTAGCTCGCCAGTACCGACGCGCCGACGGTGTAGTTCGCGCCGTTGGCGGGCGTCGTGATGCTCGCCGTCGGGGCGGCGGAGTCGATCTTGAACGGGCCGGCGTTGATGCCAGGATTGCAGTTGTTCGCCGCGTCGCACGCCTGTCCCGAGGCGATGCTGACGCTGCTGCCGTTGGTCGTCGTGGACTGGGTGAAGGTACACGACGCGCCGCTGCATGGGCTGGCGACGCCGCTGCCCGCGTCGCTGGCGGTGAAGCCCGCCGTCTGCGTCCCGCGACACCAGCCGTTGGCGCCGGGCACGGTGCAGCTATTCCCTGAGGGATTGAGCGTCACCGTGGGCGACGTCGTATCCGGCGTCTCGTACGCGCCCATGTCGATGCGGCCGACAATGCGCGGCTTCCCGTCCAGGTCGCCTGCCGGTAGCGGTGGGATCGCCGCGTTCGGGTCGCCCACGTCCAGGGCCGCCGACCCCGCGCCGAGGCGCAGGTTCGCGTTCGTCGTATTGCTCGTGTTCGGGTCTACCGGCGAAATGAACTTCGGGTCGGCGTTCAGATTGCCCGTGCCGGCGTAGCCCCCCTGGACGATGCTATAACTTACGCTGGCGCTACCGCGCGCGTTGTAGATTTCGGTTGGTGTGATGAGGGTGGACGGCGCCCCATCACCCCACAGGATGCTGCTCGTCAGGGTCGGCACGGTTGTCGTGAGGTTGGTGTTGTTGTCGGTGTACACCGCCGCGCCCTTGTCGGCGGAGTTGCCGTTGAATGTGGCGTTGACCAGGTTCACCTGGCTGCCCTGGCTCGCCACGCCGGCGCCGTAGGACCCGAAGTTGCCGATGAACAGGGCGTTATACAACGTTACGAGGCCCAGGGAATCCGAGTATAGGCCCGCGCCGTAGTCGGCCTGGTTGTTGATAAACGAGGCGTTGATCAGCGTCGGCGTGCCTTCGGTCGTGACGTACAGCCCGCCGCCGTACGCGGCTTCGTTGAGCTTGAAGGTCACGTTGGTCAGCGATGCCGACGAGCCGTTGCTGATGACGAGGCCGCCGCCGTAGGTCGCAACAGGGCTGCCGTTGCTGATGAAGCTGACGTTCGTCAAATGGGGCGTGTCGCCCGTAATGTACATCCCACTGCCGCTGTCCGCGAAGTTGCCGCTAAAGGTAACGTTCGTCAGCGTCGGGCTGCCGAAATAATGCACCATTCCGCCGCCGTTGGCTTCAGCGCTGTTGCCGGTAATGATGAGGTTCCTGAAGGTGGCGTCGGCGCCGTTGCTGACGATGCCTCCACCCCGAAGACTAAAGAAGGTACGCGATGTGTCAGAGGCGACGCCGCCCGTGATGGTGAACCCGTCGAGGATGGCTGTCGCATCGACGCTGTCAGCGGTCACGACGTGGTACGCGTTGTCGTTCAATGTAGCGGGGGTGTTCGGCGTATCGTTGCCGAGCAGGTCGCCGCTGAGCGTTGTAACGTTGGCCGCCGGGTTGCGCCCGGCGCGCGTCGTCTCCGTCCCGGCGAAGCCGCCATAGACGGCGACGCCGGTCTTGAGGGTGAACGTGGCCTTGCGTGGGTCGGTCAGGCCCGTCGTGTCCGGCTTATACGTGCCGGCCTTGACCCACAGTTCGTCGCCACTGTTGGCGGCGGCGAGAGCGGTGGCCAGGTCCTTGGCGTTGGCCCAGGACGACCCATCTTTCGTGCCCGCGCCGCCGGGCACGACGTAGACGACGCCGCCGGCGAGGGCCGGCCGTCCGGCGGCCAGGACGACTGCCACCAGCACGAGCGCGAGCCATGCGCGCAGCCACGGGCGCGGGTGGTTCAGGTTGAGCATGCATTCCCTCCTTCGATGAACGTGCGACTTTCGCCCTCGCGGCTATCCCCCGCCGGGGGATTGCTTCGGCGGCAAGGCCCGCCGCGCAATGACACCGCTCCCACCGCGAGCCTTCCGTCATTGCGAGCGAACGCGAAGCAATCCCCCGCCCTTGCAACAGACGCTCTACGCAGCTAGAGCGTGCCTATCCCCCGCCGGGGGATTGCTTCGGCGGCAAGGCCCGCCTCGCAATGACACCGCTCCCACCGCGAGCCTCCCGTCATTGCGAGCGAACGCGAAGCAATCCCCCGCTCTGGCAACAGACGCTCTACGCAGCTAGAGCGTGCCTATCCCCCGCCGGGGGATTGCTTCGGCGGCAAGGCCCGCCTCGCAATGACACCGCCGGGCGTGTCTTCTCGCAATGACACGTGCTGCCGCCGGGCTTCGGCGTCGAGGTAGGCCGCCAGGTCGGCGAGATCGCCGAAGGTCAGCCACTCCTCCGTGCCGATGGCCTGCACCATAACACGCGGGGTCGGCCGCTCGTTGTCCCTCTCATACACGATGCGCAGGATATAAGATGTAAAGAGTGACATGGCCGCCTCCTCAGGAGTCTGCTATAATGGCCGCACGCCCGGCGGCGTCCTTCGCACGTCACTCTACCAGCCCGGCGTCGGGAAAACGTGACGGGCCTGTCCCCCATGAAGGAGACGGCGCTTTGGCGTACCTCAAGCTGTCGCTGCTCGGCTCTATCCAGATCACCCTCGATGGCCGCGCGCTCACCGAGTTCGAGTCCGATAAGGCCCGCGCCCTGCTGGTCTACCTGGCCCTCGCCGCCGGCCACCCCCTGCGCCGCGAGGCGCTGGCCGCCCTGTTCTGGCCGGAGCAGGACGACAAGAGCGCGCTCCAGAACCTGCGCAAGACGCTGAGCCGCCTGCGCCAGACGCTCCGCGATGGCGATGCCGCCGACCGGCCCTTCCTCAGCGTGACCCCGCAGACGGTCGAGTTCAACGCCGCGAGCGACGTCGCCGTCGACGTGACCGACTTCCAGGCGCTCCTGGCCGAGACCGAGCGCCACCGCCACCGCCGCCTCACGGCGTGCCGCGTGTGCGCCGACCGCCTGACGCGCGCGATGGCCCTGTATCGTGGCGATTTCCTGGCCGGGTTCACCCTCAAGGACAGCCCGCCCTTCGACGAGTGGAGCGCCGTGCAGCGCGAACACCTCCACGTCCAGGCGCTGGACGCCCTCGGCGCTCTGACCGCGTATTGGGAGGGGCGGCGCGACCATGCGGCGGCGAGTGAATACGCCCGACGGCAGCTGGCCCTGGAGCCGTGGCTGGAGGGCGCTCACCGGGTGGTGATGCGGGCGCTCTGGGTAAGTGGGCGGCGCGCGGCGGCGCTGGCGCAGTACGAGGGGTGCCGCACCATCCTGGCGGCCGAGTGGGGCATCGCGCCGGAAGCCGAGACGGTCGCGCTGTACGAGCAAATCCGGCGCGGCGCGCCCCCGCCCGCTCTCACCGATGCCGCCGCCCTCGCCCGCCACTTCCCGCCGCGCCGCACGTCGTTCATCGGGCGCGAGACCGAGCTGGCGCAGATCGGCGACAAATTACAAGACCCCGACAGCCGCCTGCTGACGATTGTGGGGCCGGGCGGCGCGGGGAAGACGCGGCTGGCGGTGGAGGCGGCCCGGCGCGACGCGCTCGCCTTCCAGGACGGGGCGTGTTTCGTGTCGCTCGCCCCGCTCACGTCGGCCGACCTGCTGACGCCGACCCTGGCCCACTTGCTGGACATCCCCGTGCCCACGGGCGCCGACGTCAAGGCCCGCGTGCTGACCTGGCTGCGGGATAAGGAGATGCTGCTGGTGCTCGACAACTACGAGCACCTCATCGCCGACGCCCCCATCGTGAGCGAGCTGCTGGAAAGCTGCCCGCGTGTGGTCATCGTGACCACGAGCCGCGAAGCCCTGCGCCTGTACGGCGAGCACGTCTTGCCCCTCGCGCCCCTGCCCGCCCCCGCCCTGCCATCCACAGGCGCGCGCAGCGGGGCCGAGCTGGCCGCGTTCCCCTCGGTCGAGCTGTTCGTCCAGCGCGCTCAGGCCGTGACGCCCGCCTTTTGCCTGTCGGATGCCAACGCCAGCGCGGTCGCCGAGATTTGCGCCCGCCTCGACGGCCTGCCCCTCGCCATCGAGCTGGCGGCAGCGCGGGCCGGGACGTACGCGCCCCAGGAGCTGCTGGCCCGGCTCAAGCAGAGCTTCACGCTGCTGCCCCCCGGCGGGCGCGACCTCCCGCCGCGTCAGCAGACGCTCTGGCAGACCATCGAGTGGAGCTACACCCTCCTCGCCCCGCTGGAGCAGACCCTCTTCCGCCGCCTGGCCGTGTTCGCCGGCGGCTTCGACCTGGCGTCCGTCGCCGCCGTCTGCAACGCCGACGGCGCGCTGGGCGCAGAGGTGCGGGAGCGCCTGGCGACGCTGGTGGACAAGAGCCTGGTCCACACGGCGCATGGGGCCGACGAGGCCCGCGATCCCGACCGAGGGCCGCGCTACGACGTGTTGGAGACCATCCGCGAGTACGCCCGCCTCAAGCTGGACGAGAGCGGCGAGACCGAGGCGGTGCGCCGC
This sequence comes from Anaerolineae bacterium, assembly GCA_039810085.1. Classification (GTDB taxonomy): domain Bacteria; phylum Chloroflexota; class Anaerolineae; order Epilineales; family JAHCIE01; genus JBDHWG01. The sequence continues at coordinate 75,959 of JBDHWG010000023.1, read as the reverse complement.
TGGCAGCTCGTCTACTTCACGCAGTTGGCCGAGGAGGCGGAGGCGAAGCTCACCAGCGCCGAGCGCCCGCTGTGGTTCGCGCGCCTGGACGCCGAGCAGAACAACCTGCGCACCGTCCTGGAGTGGGCCATCGAGGCCGCGCCGGGCGGGGCGCTGCGCCTGGCGACGGCGCTGGGGACGATGTGGGAGGTGCGGCTGCCCTTGTTCGTGGGGGGGGAGATTCTATCGCGGGCGCTGGCGCGGGCCGCCGATGCGCCCCAGGCGCTGCGGGCCAAGGCGCTGTACTGGGTGGGGCGCATGGCGCTGCGGCGGGGAACGATGCGCGCGGCCCAGGCGGTCCTGGCTGAGAGCCTCGACCTGTACCGGGCGCTGGATCACCGGCGCGGCCTGGCGCTGACCCTGAACGACCTGGGCAGCGTTTTGATGTGGCAAGGGCAGTACGCGGCGGCCGAGGCCGTGCTGGCGGAGAGCCTCGCCATCAAGCGCGAGCAAGGCGAGGCGTGGTGGACTGCCCAGACGCTCAACAACCTGGGCATGCTGCACTACCGGCGGGGGGACTATCCGACGGCACGGGCCTACTTCGAGGAGTGTCTGCAATACTTCCGCCAGACCGGCGCGGAGATGCCCCTGGCCTGGCCGCTCGGCGGGCTGGGGCAGGTGGCGCTGGCGCAGGGCGACTACGGCGAAGCCGAGCGCCTGCTCGGCGAAAGCGCGGCCATCTGGCGGCGGCACAAGTTCGCCTGGGCGCTCGCCTACCGCCTCAACGACCTGGGCCTGCTGGCGTGGCTCAAGGGGGACTATGCCGCGTCGGGGCGCATCTACGCTGAGGCGCTCGCCATCGCCCAGGACATCGGCGACGAGCGCGGGCTGGCCTTCGCCCTGGAGGGCCTGGCGCGGGCCGCCGCCGGGCAGGGCAACGCGCTCAAGGCGGCGGAACTCTTCGGCGCAGCGGCGGCGCATTGGGACGCCAGCGGCGCGGTCCTGTCGGGGCTGGAGCAAGCCCTGCACGACGCTATCCTGGCCTCTGTCGACAAAGATACGCATCGCGGTTGACACGGTGCATGCTTTTCATCGCCATGAGCGCACGCCGCGTAGGCCAGGTGTTTGATTCGGAAGCGGACCAGGAGTATAGTTTGATGGTTCTGGACTTCTACCTCTTGACGTAGCCAATATTGGGGTGTATAATCAGAACATACGTTCTGGTTATTTGAGTAACTACGATTCCCTGCTTGAAGCGTGTAGAAGGGAGGGCCGATGCTGGAATATTTGAGTACGAGCCTTTTTGACTCGCCGGCCCAGACTCTTGTGAATACAGTGAACACCGTAGGTGTAATGGGTAAAGGGATTGCGGCTGAGTTCAAGCGCCAATATCCAGACATGTTCATTCGTTACCGTGAGTTTTGCCAGAATGGTCAACTAAGTATTGGTAAGCTATATCTCTATCGCACGCCCAACAAGTGGATCCTGAACTTCCCGACAAAAGAACACTGGCGCAGGCCCTCTCGCATTGAGTACATTGAAGCGGGGCTAGAGAAGTTTGTTGGAACTTACACGAAGTTGGGCATCACCAGCATCTCATTTCCTCAACTCGGATGCGGTAATGGCGATCTCCCTTGGCAGCAAGTGCGTCCGGTTATGGAAAAATACCTCAAAGAATTACAGATTCCTGTATTTGTCCATATAGCTACCCGTCGTCCTGATTTCATGCCCGAGCATCACAGCCTGCACCTGGTAAACCACGCCTGGCAGGCACGGCAAGATATCAGCTTCGGCCAATTTATGCAAGACCTTCTTGATAAGGACGATCACGAAGTAAACAAATACTCGCCGGAGGATCTCGAAGACCTCTGGAATAGTCTTCGGTTACGCGGAGCATTGCGTCAGGATAACTTTCCGGGCGAACTACGAGAACAAGCAGTCGATGTGATGCAGCTACTATTAGAGTTAGACTACATTAAAGCCACGCAGTTTGTTGAAACAACCCAATCAGGACGATCTCTCGTACCAGGCGTACAACTTGTGTTGCCACCAAGGCAAGATGAACCGCCGGTTACGACCGTGGAGATCTGAGCGTGAAGCCGTGGATAGAAGATATACGGCGACACGTCCACGAATGGTCCATCCGGCTGGAGTCACGCGGCCTAGGGTGGTGGCCCCGCTACGTGTATCACTATACCGACATACACAACGCAATAGGTATTCTAACGCATGGTCGAATATACAGCAGAGCTCAGGCAATTGCACAGCAACTGATGCAAACCGAGAATGCTAGCCCAGCGGTTATCGAGAATACAGCGCCAGCACATACCCGATACGCCAGGTTGTACTTCCGCCCTCGCACGCCCACCCAGTACTGCAATGAAGGGATTCGGCCATTTCACGCCCGTTGGCGACCAAACAATGATCCGCGACCTGCGCACTGTCCCGTGCCGGTGTTTTTCTGCTTTGATGCCATTCAGGTTCTAGGTCAGGACAATACAGAGTTCTCCGATGGTAATATGGGTGCGAGCCGAGCCATTCATGCTAAGACCAGGGAGTTCTTTCAGAGTATCCCTTTCGAATATGTCTACCATCAGGGCGCGAAGGGATACAACGAAACGGTGAAATTCCACCGCCACGCCGAGGTCCTTGTACCGGATGCCTTGCCGCTTGTCCCGGCCTTGAGGATGATAGCCTGTCGCTCGTTCGCAGAAATGCAGATGTTGCTCTATCTCTTGCCGCCTGACCTTCGAGATGAATGGCGAAGCAAGATAAGATTGGGCATGGAGGGATTGTTCGAGCGTCAATGGACTTATGTCGAAACAGTTACCGCTCTTGGTGGAAAAGTTACATTTAAGATGAATCCTAACACGCGAACTGAAGGCCCATTTAATGTGCGCTTCGAGTACCGAGAAACTGAAACACCTGAGCAAGCAGTTTGGACAGATCAGGTACAACGCTTACCTAGAGCCTTTGCGTTCGGGTTAGGTGATGCGAAGGCAGGGGAAGTACGCTTATATCTAGATGAGTGTCTCGCCTTTGCCGACGAGGTTGACTTTAGCGAAATCCCGTTCTAGAAAAGAGCCTGTAAGGAATGTCGTAAGACCCAAGGCGAGCGCATGTCCTACTGGCGGCTTAGTTCTTCGCCCTAAGCCGCCTAATCATCGACTGCATGTGGTTCTGCCAGACACATCTAGATCTACATCTTCCTGACAGCGCGGCTACGTCTTTGGGCCGACGCGGAGCGGCACGATGACGGCGGTCCACAGCTCCGCCGGCCCGGCGTCTTCGTCGGGGATGAGACCTCGGTCGACCCCGCCCAAGGCATCATCAATCGCCTGCTGCACCGTTTGCGGCGCGGCCAGATAGCTCAGGTCCACGTCGGGGCGGGTGGTCGCAATGGCGACAAGCTGGTCGGTGTTCCACCGGCCCGGGAAATCGGGGTTGACGCCGAAGGGCTTGCCGCGTACCCCGTTGCGCCACACGATTTGCCGGTCGCCCGGGTTCAGCGACACGTGGCCCATGCTCTCGACCGCGCCCCCCGCGCCGCACTCGAAGAGCGTGACCTTCAGCGCTTTGGATGACGTATTCGCCATCTGGACGCAGAACCGCGTGCCGGCTGGGACGGCATAGGCGCCGCTCGCCGGGTCGCGGTGAACCTCATTGAGCGGTGGGTCCGCCAGCTGCTCCGCCGACATCTGGCCGACGCCGCTCGCGTCGAGCACGCGCAGGCTGAGCGCGCCGCTGAGTTGAGCATCGTTGCAACTGTGCGCCGTGCGCAGCACTTGATTGTAGCCGGCGTAGGCGTTCAGCCCCGCGACGAGGGCATCAACCTCCCGAGCCGGTACGACACCGACCTCCTCCTTGAGCGCGTTGATGATGCGCCAGCTGCCGTCCGGCATCCCGTTCACGCGCACCTCGGCGTTCGCCGCGTCCGGCCCCACCACGGTGAGCAGCGGCGACTCGTTCACTTTCGCCGCCACAACGTCATCCGGCGGCGCGAGGAGCACACGCATGCGCAGCGCCAGGCCGGGTTTGACCAGCCGGCCGCGCGCGCCCGGCGGCAATGGGAACGCGTCGGCGTCGTCCTTGCCGTCGCACGAGCAGGGACGCGCCGTGGCCGAGGCGCGCTGGGCGTCTGTCACTTTCAGGCAGCCGCGCCGCGCCGCCTTGTCCGCCTCGGAGTCCAACGTCGGGAACATGGCCGGCTCCGCCCCGTAGACGCCGATGACCGCCCCCTTGGTGACGCCCATCAGCTCGCCCGCCCCGATTGTATACGCGCCGTCGGCCGCCTGGGTCACGGCATAGCCCGGGTCCTGGGGAACCCACGGGCCGCCGAAGACATGGCGCGCCGACGCGCCGATCAGCCGCGGGTGTTGCATTTCGCGGTTGAGACTCAGGCAGCCCTGGGAGACATGGCCGATGATGTCGGGCCACAGGTCCGCCCAACGCAGCCCGGCGCGATCCGGTTTGTCGCGGAGAAGCTGCAACAGGCTGTACGTCAGGACACCGTGACGGGGGGCGTCGCCCAGCACGCCCTCGTTGGCGCGCTCTTCCCCCTGGCATGCCATCACGCCCAGATACTGCGGCTGGAGGCTCACTAACAGCCCGGCGCTGCTCGCCGCGCCGCCCACGCCCCGACTGCCGTCGCCGAGGTCCAAATCCGGCGCGACGACCTCATCGTCGGCCCCGCCGTCGGTGCGTTCCAGCCGGCGCGTGGCCCCTTGCTCCTCGCCATCGCCCAGGCCGCGCGTCGCGCCGTCGGAGTGGCAACTGTCGAGGATGACGGTGATATCGCCCGTGCGCGCCGTGATGGCGTTGATGAGGCTATTCAGCTGCACATCGAACAGGTACTGGATGTCCTGGCCGTTGTGCGGCACAATCGCTTCGTGGGATACCGGCGAGTTCGGCCACGTCTTCTGGTCGCCGTGGCCGGAGTAGTAAATCAGGACGCGGTCGCCGGGCTGAACGTCGGGGCCGGCGAGCTTCTGTAGCGCCGCGACCACGTTCTCCCGGGTGGGCGCCGCCACCACGTCCTGCGGCCGCGAGGCCGAGGGCGTCCCGGACCGGGGCGCGACGAGGCGGGTTATGCGCACCTGCTCCGGGGGGAGGCCGATGCCCGGCGGCTCCAGCAGGATGTGGGCGATGGCGTCGATATCGTTGACGCAGCCCGCCAGCGAGTTGTAGCGCGGCGGGTAGGCGTCGATGCCGATGAGCAAGGCGTGATACATGGGGCCGCGGGGCGTATTTTCTGTCATGGTCGGTGGCCTTTCTGGAATTGGCGCGAGAAGACTCGCGCTGGGTGTCACGATATCGACCGCCCGGCCGGGACGGCTCGGCGCGCTGGGGGGTCCGGCCGCCGCCATGCCCGACGGCGCGTCGGAGCGAGGGGCGCGGGGGCTATCACCTTGGCCCGGTGTCGCCGCTTTTGGAGCCTCCGGCAGCGCCCTCCCCGGCTGCCTTGGTTCCCCCCGACGTGGCGACGCCAAAGATGTAGCCCAACAAAGCGCCCAGCAGCGTGCCGACCAGCGACGTGCTGAGAACGCGGCTCAGGCCAAGCAGGGCGACGATGGTCCCGAACAGGATGGCGAGGATGATCGTGCCCCAGCCTTCGCCCACGAACGGCAGGTCTATCGGCTGCGCCGTCGGCGCAATCACCGCGACGGGGAAGTGGACTTCGGTGGCCTGATCCGTCGCCGCTGCCCCCTTGACGCTCACCACCAGCTCGAAGGCTCCCTGTTGCTTGGCCGTCACGCGCACCGTCGCGCCTGTCGTCGCGTCGAGGGTGGCGATGCCCTCCGGCGCGACCTGCCACGTGGCCTCCGCCGCCGGTGTCTCGGTATCGTCGGTCTTGACGACGGCTTTATACTCGTCCGTCGCGCCGACCGTCAGCGTGTTTGGCCCTTTGACCTGCAACTCCTTTCCCCCTAAATCCCTGTCGCCACCACCCCCGCTGGGCATGCGGGCGCTCACCGGCACGAGCCGCGTGGCCGTTCCCCGCCGCGCCATGTGGTCGGCGACGGTATAGTACCGCTTCTGCATCAGGGTGATGTACTTGAAGACTCGGTAGATCGCCCAGGCCGCCAGCGCCGAGATGACGAACACAGAGGCCAGGCGCAAGGCCCAATCCCACGGCGTGGGGGCCAGCGCGCCGAACACCAGGTCTTCCTGGGTCGGCGCCACGACCGGGGTGGCTGTGGGGGGCGGGGGCGCGACCGCCGTCGCCCCACCGGGGCCTTGGGCAAAGGCCGGCGGCGCCGACAGGCAGAGGAGCAGGGCCATGGCCGCGAGGAGACCGAGGAGCGCGAGGGGGGGACGTCGTCTTGGCATGCAGCCTCCAGGTGCGCCTTTGCGATGCACGCGGGCGTGTTCAGACCGGGGAGACAGACCCGGGCCGCCGGGTCAGCTACCTGACCCTTCCAGTATATAGCACAAGTCGTCGCTTGACAAGACCCTGTTTTGCGCCGGTCCGGTCTACTTGGGCAGCAGCGCCGGCGTAATGTCCACTGTTCCCAGCGCCACCCTCGTTCCCAGCGCCGCGCCGTCGCTCCCGACAGCGTCGAGGTTGCGCCCGGCGGCCGGGTCCCACACCAGCACGCTCGCCGTATATGTCCCCGGCGGCAGGTCCTTCGGCAGCCCGACTTCCGTCAGGCTGCGCACCGTCACCCCGACCGGCAGCCCCGCCGCCGCCAGCCACGGCGCGCTCGGCCCCTGGCTGCGGCTGACCCGCACCGCCCCCGCCGCATCCGTCAACTGAAGCGTCACCGCCAGGTCGCCCGCCAACGGCTGCTGCGCCTGCCAGTACAGAATCCAGCGCAGCGTCCCCGGGTCGTCCTTCAGCCGGTCCACCCCGACCAGCGTGAGCCGGCCGCCGAACGTCGCGCCGACCGGCCGCTGCGGCGTCGGGACCGGCGCAACGGGCGACCAGTCGGCCAGGTCGAAGCGCAGCAGGGTATACTCCCGGTAAGCGCTGCGCGTGACGCGGCCCTGGGCACTGCGCCGCTGCAACTCGTCGATGACCATGCCCGTCGGGTCGGCGGCCTCGTGCTGCCAGAGGACGAGCCAGATGCGCTCCGGCTGGCGCGACAGGATGGCGTTCAACTGGTCCGCGCCCGCCGCGAAGTCGAAGCCGACGTACATCGGGTGGACGGCGGCCTGCCCGTGGTAGTAGTAGTCGAAGGCGTCGGGCCGCGCGTCCATGAAGATGATGTCCTGCTCCGGCCGCGCCCGCTCGTTGAGGTACTCGGCGATGCCCCGCGCGTCCTCGTGGGGAACCCACGGCGTCGTTGTCGCGCTCCACCCGCCGCGCCCCAGGAACACCAGCAGCGCCGCCACGGCCACGGCGTACACGACGCGCAGGGCGATTGCCTTGCGCCACAGCAGGCCGAACAGCACCAGGGAGATGCTCAGGGTGAGCATCGGCGCGGCCGGGATGGCGTAGCGGGCGACGAACTTGGCGATGGCGCTGCTGGCGACGGCGATGAGCAACAGCGGCAGCCAGGCGGCGAGCATAGGCAGCGCCTCGCGCTTGGCAAGCGTCGGGTCGCGGCGGGCATCGCGCACCAGGAGCGCCACGGACCCGGCCAGCAGCAGCAGGGCCGCCGCGCCCGCCAGCGTCGGCGTGTCCAGGGCGAGGAAGCTGCGCAGGCCGTTCTGAATGACGGCGCTCGCGTCCAGGTAGGCCGGGAAGTACTCCGGCGTCGAGCCGAACAGGCGGCGCATCTGGAGAACGGCGAAGGGCAGCCAGGGCAGGAACAGCAGCGCGCCGACGAGGGCCGCCAGCAGCCAGCGCACGAACACGCGCCGCCCGCTGAGCAGGGCGAACAGGGCAAACGCCGGGATGAAGAACACGCCCATGTACTGGGTGTAGAGCATCAGCGCCATCAGCGCCCCATGCGCCAGCCAGATCGGAGTTGGCAACGCAGAGACGCCCAGGCGCAGAGGAAGAGATGAAGACCCCCGAATGTCACCCCGACGCAGGAGGGGTCTGGACGGCGGCGGCCCAGATGCCTCGTCCCTCGGCATGACACCGAGCGTGACGTTCCTGAGCAGCCAGATCGGATTTGGCAACGCAGAGGCGCAGAGGCGCAGAGGAAGAGAAGAAGACTCCCAAAGCGGGGGAACAACAGGACGACGAAGTGTCATTGCGAGGAGGACGATAGGACGACGAAGCAATCTCACGGTTGGTGAGAGCGCCGCTTTAGCCGGACTCGCCCGTCCCTCATCAGGGCGCGGGATTGCTTCGCGTTCGCTCGCAATGACCCGGCCCGCTGTCATTGCGAGGAGGACGATATCTTGGGGCGCGGGGGCGGTACTCCGCCCCTGCTGACGAAGCAATCCCACGGTAGGCGAAAGGCCGCTCTCCCCTGCTTGACTCTCTGATGCAAGGGCGGGGGATTGCTTCGCTCCGCTCGCAATGACAGGCGTTGCATTCGTGTTTTGCGCCAGCGTGCGGCGCGTCGCCATGAGCAGGGTCCAGGCGGCGGCCAGGGTGAAGCACGCCAGGAGGCTGTACATGCGCGCCTCCCGGGCGTAGTACACCAGGAACGGGGACAGGGCGACGAGCCAGGCGGCGGGCGCGCCGGCGACGAGGGCGGCGATGCCCGACTGCGGCCGGCCGTGAACGATCTCGCGGAAGATGGCGTAGGTCAGCGCCACCATGAGCACGCCGACCACGACGCTGGTGAAGCGCAGCGCGGTTTCGGAGTCGCCCGACAGGAGCATCCACACGTGCAGCACGAGGTAGTGCAGCGGCGAGTGGTTGTCCTCGCGGATGAGGCGCGCGACCAGGTCGGGCAGGGGCAGCCGCGCCGTCTGGACGGCGAAGCCCTCGTCATACCACAGGCTTGGCCCGCCGAGGTCGAGGACGCGCAGGACGAACGCGACGAGGACCGCGCCCAGGGCGGCGATGCGGCCGAGGCGGCTTAAGGGGCCAGGTGGCTGCGGAACCATTCGAGAATGCGCCCGGTCATGTCGCCCACGTGCAGGCGCTCCTGGACGCCGTGGGGCTCGCGGGGGTAGGTGACGAGCCGCGCCTCAACGCCAAGGGAGCGCAGGCCGCGATACAGCTCGTGGGCCTGGGCGACCGGCACGTCGGTATCGTTCTGGCCGTGGAGGATGAGCGTCGGCGTCCGCACGGCGTGCAGGTACGTCCACGCCGAGCGGGCGCGGTGGGCATCAGGGTCCTCGAGCGGCGAACGCCCGTCGAAGAAGACGAGCTGCCAGTTGTGGATGGTGTTCTGCCCCCAGTGGCTCGCCAGGTTGACGATGCCCGCGCCGACGACCGCCGCCTTGAAGCGCGTCGTCTGGGTGATGGCCCACGCCGTCATGTAGCCGCCGTAGCTCCAGCCGACGATGCCCAGCCGGGCGGGGTCGGCCACGCCCATATGGATAACGTGGTCCACCCCGGCCAGGATGTCTTGCAGGTCGCCGCCGCCCAGGTCGCGGTGGTTGGCGTCGGCGTAGGCGCGGCCCAGGCCAACGCTGCCGCGCGGGTTGGGCAGCAAAACGGCGTAACCCAGCGAGAGCACGTGCCCAATCGCGCCCATTGCGCCCAGGAACGCCGGCCGCCACGCGCCGCTCGGCCCACCGTGGACGTAGACCACCAGCGGCCGGCGCTCGCCGGTCCACCCGCTCGGCGTGAGCAGAAAGCCCTGCACGCGCAGGCCGTCGGGCGCGGTCCAGTGGATGTTCTCGACGCGGCCGATGTCCAGCGCCTCAAGCTCTGGCTGAAGGCGCGTCATCTGCCGCCACGCGCCGTCGATGGTCCCCACCCACACGTCGCGCGGGTGGGTCGGGTCCTCGCGCAGAACGGCGAACGTCCGCCCGTCGGCGGCGACGCTCAGGGGGCCATAGAACGGCGTCATAAGCATCGCCAGGTCCTGCCACAGTGGTGTCACCGTCCCATCCTGCCCGATGAGCGCCAGAGTCGCGTGGCCGTCGCGGAGGCCCGCGGCCAGCAGCCGCCCATCCGGCAGCCACGCCATGCTCCCGAACGACGTGTCGCTGCCGGGCGTCAGGCAGCGCGCCGCGCCGCCGTCGCTCCCGACGAGCCACACGTCGCCGGAGTTGATGCCCTCGTCGCTCCACGCCCCGGCCAGGAAGGCGATGCTCTTGCCGTCCGGCGACCACACGGGCGCGGCGCTCACGCCTTCGGGCAGCGTCGCCGTCGCGTACAGCGTGACCGGCGCGGCGTCCGGCGCGTCCAGGCGCACCAGGCGGTTGCGATACCACGCCTGGCGGCCCGGGTCGTCGCTCACGACCAGTGCCCAACGCGCGCTATCCGGCGCGGGCGCGGCCTCGTACACCTGCATGCCCGGCGGCGTGAGCGGCGTCAGCGCCCCGCTGTCCAGATCGACCAGGAACAGGCGCGTCCACTGGCGATTGTCGTCGGCGATGAACGGGTCGTCGCCCTCCCCGCGCTGCTTCTCCACCTCCTCCGGCACGGCCTCGGTCATCAGCACGGCCAGCCGCCCATCCGGCAGCCAGATCGGGACGCGCAGCTCGCCCCGCGTGTCCGTCAGCTGCCGCGCCTCGCCGCCCGTGAGGTCCAATAGATAGAGCTGCCCCTTGCCCTCCTTGACGCGGTCGGAGATGAACGCCAGCCGACGGCCGTCCGGCGACCAGCGTGGCGCGGTGTCGCTGGAGGGGGAGGCGGTGAACTGGCGCGCGCCGCTCTCGTCGGCCAGCCAGATGGCGCTCTGGCGCGGGTGGTCCTTTTCCTTGGTGAGCGGGCCGTAGGTGAAGGCGACGGCGCGACCGTCGGGCGAGATCTGGGGGTCGCCTGCGAGCTTGACCTTGAACATGTCGTCCAGGGTGAAGCGGGGTCGGTCGGTGGTCATGGGGTACTCCGTCAGGTTTCGGGGAGATGCCGCGCCCGCCACGCCGTCATCCCGCCGGCGAGCTGCTGCGCGTCGAAGCCGTGGCGCAGGAGGAGGCGCGTCGCCGGGACGCTGCGGTGGGCGGTGAGGCAGATAAGCACGACCGGGCGCTTCGGGTCCAGGCCCAGGCCGCGCCAGTTGGCAGGGAACGACGTGATGGGCAGGCTGACCGCGCCGGGGATGTGGCCGCCGTCGAACTCCTGCGCCGTGCGCACGTCCACGATTTGCGGCGGCGTCTTGTCCAGGGTCGCGGCGAGGCCCTCGGGGGAAATCTCCGGCACGCGGCCAAACGGCCACCACCACGGCGTCTTGAACACGCTCACCCCTGACGCTCCGCGCCGGCGCCGTCCGCCGCCGGCTCGCGCAGCGCCGCGTCGATGAGCGCCACTATGCGGTCCACGGCGATGGGGTACGGCGCGGACTCGTCGGCGCCGGCGACGATTGCGCCGTTGATGGCGACGAGGGGGAAGCGCAGCCCCCGCGCCCGCGCGCCGTCGATGAGGCGGGCGAACCGGGCGCGCAAAGTCGGGTCACTCAGGTCATAGTAGCGCAGGCTGACGTGCTCGCCGAACAGGTCGTGCAGCGCCTTGGCCGTCGCCGGGAACGCCTCGGTCGAGGAGACGCGGCTGCCGCATCCGCTGATGAGGCACACCTCGTGGGCCGGGTCGCCGAACACCGTCACGCGTAGCGTCACGCCTCGCCCTCCTCCGCCCCGCCGTCTGCCCGCTTCACCCGGATATGCACGACGCCCGTCTCGGCGCGCTTGCCGACGCGGATGGACAGCACGCCGTGCTCCAGCGTCGCCTCGACATCGCTCGGGTCGATGTCTTCCGGCAGGCGGACGCGGCGCTCGAACGCGCCATACTCGCGCTCGATGCGGTGCATGCGCGTGCTGTTGGCCTCGTACGGGCGGCGGCGCTCGCCGGCCAGCTTCAGGACGTTGTCGGCGAAGTCCAGGCGCAGATCGCTTTCCTGCACGCCCGGCACGTCGACTTTGATGAGGTAGGCGTCGGCGGTCTCGCACACATCGAGGGCGGGCTGCCACGCCGTATCCAGGTTCGGGCCACGGTACACAATGCGCTCCTTATGCTCTGGTCTCTTTGTCCGGGCGCGAGGCGCGGGCATCACCGGGCCGATGGACGGTCGGCACGTCGGAGCAGTCGAGGCGCGCGCCGCAGCGCGGGCAGACCTCCTTGCAGTTGCGCGGCTCCAACGGGTGCCCGCAGCGGTCACACGTGTCGAAACGATCCATCGCGCACGACCCTCTCACGACCTCAGCTTTCCACCGGGGTCAACGTGTGGGCATCGCGGGCCAGGCGCCAGCGGCCGTCGGGCTGTCGACGCCATACCGTGAGACGATGACCGGCCAGCTGCGCCGCCTCGCCGCCGTCGAGCGGGGTCACGGATAACAAATCCCGGCTCCACGTGTAGGCGACGTCGCCAACGACCACGACCTCTTCCAACTCGCTGACGCAACGGATCTGCGCTTGTCGATGAGCGGCCGGGAAGGCGGCGGAAAACTCGTCCCGACCGGCCGGCGGTTGACCCGGAGTGAGAAACACGACATCATCTGTCATCATGGTGAGCAAGCGGACAAGATCGCCGGCGTTGACGGCATCGATCCAGGTGGAATGCGCCTCGCGGATTGCTCGTTCATCAGTCCCCATTGGCAAGCTCCACCTCCCAATCCATGCCTTCGTCCGTTGACAGCACAGCTAAATTCTAGCACCGGCGCCAGTCACGCGCAAAGCGCCTGCTTAAAAGGAGGATATCAACTTCCCTTTCCGTGTCTTCTGTGCCTTCCGTGGTTCCCATCTTAGCGGCGTTGTCGCTCGCCGACGCCGCCGATTCGAAATCGGCGTCTGAGACGACGAAGCCTGCTCGAAGCAGGCTGGCTCGGCGATGACACGCCCATCCCAGCCTGCCTCGGCAGGCTTTGCCCTGTTCAGGCGCAGACTTCGAGTCTGCGCCGCCGCCGGGGAATACGTCGTTCTACTCAACATGACAACGGCGCTCTTGTCTTCCCTTTGCGCCGTTGCGCCTCTGCGTTTCAACCCTCTTCTTCTTTCGCGCCGTTCGTGGTCCGACACTCGCGCGTCTATTGCAAGGGCGGGAGGTTGCTTCGCCAGCAGGGGCGCAGTACCGCCCCCGCACCCCCAATGCTCTGCTCGCAACGACGGCTGAACGCCGCCGGGGGATGCCGCGTGCCTCGGCATGACAACCGGCGATGTCGCCCGCCGCGACCCCAAGAAGTCTACCACGGAAGACACAGAATACACGGAATGAAGAGACATCTCTTTCCTTTCCGTGTATTCCGTGCCTTCCGTGGTTCCAATCTTAGCCGCATCGGCGGCCCAGATGCCTCGTCCCTCGGCATGACAGTCGGTGTCTGTCGCCCACCGCCGCCCCTAAGAAGTCTACCACGGAAGACACGGAAGACACGGAATGAAGACACATCTCTTCCCCTTTCCGTGTATTCAGTGCCTTCCGTGGTTCCAATCTTAGGGGTGTCGCCTGTCGCCGCTTACTTGTTCGCGGCCGGCAGTGGGCCGCCCGGAACGGTGGCGGCGAGGGGCGGCTCGGCGCGCTGGGGTTCGGGCGCGGCCAGGGCAGCGGCGCTTAGCAGGATGAGCGCGACCCACGTCACGTCGGCCAGCAGCAGGTGCAGCAGCTGCATCCACACCGGCGCCAGCAGCGCCACGTTGACGACGCCCGCCCCCCACTGCGCCAGCACCATCAATTTGAGCGCGTTGCCCCAGCGCTGCACCCAGCGGCCCGGCGATTCCTTCTCGGCGTAGTACGCCAGGCCGATCAGCGCCAGGCCGATGAGCACGGCCAGGATGGGGTGGATGAGGCGCAGGCGCACCAGGAAGTGCGCCGCCGGGTCGAAGTCCTGCGACAGCCCCGCCGCCAGCGAGTCGGGCGGGAAGAGCGTGTCGCCCAGCGCGACAATCGCGCCACTCGCGCCGATCCACATCATGCCCAGCAGGCCCAGCGTCATCGCCGTCGTCAGTCCCCCCTTGCGGCGCAGGGCGAGGCGCGCGCCGCCGCTGGCCCACCACGCCGTCAGCGTCAGGGCGCCGAGCAGAAGGAACGTGTTGACGAGGTGGACGGCGATGGAGACGGCGCGCGTGGCCGACTCGTTGTGGGCGACGAGCTGGAACAGGACGAGGCCCGCGCCGACGAGGGCTTCGCTTAGAATGAAAATGACCGAGAGCGTCGCGCCGAGGCGCACCGGGTCGCCCTTGGCGTAGGCGCGGAAGGCCCAGACGGCGAGCACGGCGACGGACAGGAGCGCCAGGCCGCTGGACAGGCGATGGGAGAACTCGACCAGGGTCGCCACCTGGGCGTTCAGGGGCACGATCTCACCGTTGCACAGCGGCCAGTGCTGGCCGCAGCCCGCGCCCGAGCCGGTGGCGCGCACGTACGCGCCCCACATCACCACGAGGATGTTGAGGCCGACGACGAACCAGGCGTATTTGGCGAATCGATTGAGAGACATAAGAAAGTCCTTAACCCTTCGGCGACCCGCGCCGGGCGTCCCAGGAGCGAGCGCCCTGGCCGCGGCCGTCTAAAGCGGATTATACTCAAATGGCCCAAGGTCCTCAAGACAGGACCAGGGCCGCGCTTGACCATCGGAGGCAATCGGGCTAACATTAGCTCTCAGTAAGACACGGAAGAGCCAGGCATCGAATACGCAAGCGGGCGTGGCGGAATGGCAGACGCGCAGCACTTAGGATGCTGTGTCTTCGGACGTGAGAGTTCAAGTCTCTCCGCCCGCACACGAGGGAGGGGCGCTTGTTGGAGCGCCCCTTTTTGTTTGCCCCCAGGAGGGGGGGGCGAACTCCGCGTGGGACGGCGTACTCTTTGCCGCCCTTCCGGCGTCATGATAGGCAACGGCCGACTTGAAAGGATGTCCTGCTGTGCGTTGGACTCGCATCCTCCTCCCAATTCTTGTGTTCATTCTGGCGCTCGGGACGGCGCAGGCGCAAGGGCCGACCCCCAACAGCGCCGCGTCCGGGGCCGCCGGCACGGGCTGCGCCAGTGTCAAGACGGACAAGGCGACGGGCGCTATCCGCGAGCTGGCGGACTGCGGCACGGTCGATACCCGGCGCGACCCCGAGAGCGTGGCGCGCGGCATCCTGGCCGCGCCCGCCCAGCGCCTCGGCCTCCAGCGCGACGGGCGCGACCTGGCCCTGACGACGGTGCATCAGACGGACGTGGCGACCTCCGTCCGCTTCCAGCAGGTTCACAAGGGCGTCCCGGTGTACCTGGGCGCGGTCCTGGTGCAGTACACGCCCCAGGGGAAGGCGCAGTGGATTCTCAACCAGGCCCTCCCCAACCCCGACGTGGACGTGACACCGCGCATGGAGGCGGGCCAGGCGCAGGCGACGGCCATCGCGGCCACACCGGCCGCCGCCCGCCTGCGCGCGCCGGCCACGACCGCGCTGGTCATCTACGCCCAGGGCATGGCCCCACAGCTCGCCTGGCACGTCTTCCTGCCGACGCAGTCGCCCATGGCCGACTGGCACGTCATGGTCTCGGCGACGGACGGCAAAATCCTGGCGCAGTGGGACAGCATCGTGCATGACACCGGCACGGCGCTGACGTATGACCCCAACGCCGTCCAGGACACCGGCAACACGACCCTGCGCGACAACAATCACGCGGCCAGCCCGGCGCTGGACGCGGCGCGTGTGCCAGTTACCCTGACCGACCTCGATCCGGCGGTGCGCACCCTCAAGGGCGCGTACGCGGACGTGACCGCGCCCGGCATCGAGGGCTGCGACACCGAAATTCACCCGCCGTATACCCAGGCGTATCAGCCAGGGCTGGCGAACGAGCCGAGCCGCGTCTACACCTACAGCCGCAACGACCCGCGCTTCCAGGAAGTGCTGGCCTACTACGCCATCACGAGCGTCCAGCGTTGGATCCAATCCCTCGGCTTCAGCAACGTGAACAACCGCCCGGTGCCGGTCAACGTCCACTGTATCGCCGACGACAACTCCAACTACACCTCGGTGGACGGCGGGCTGCACTTCGGCGACGGCGGCGTGCCGGACGCGGAGGACGCCGATATCGTCGTCCACGAGTACGGCCACGCCATCCAGGACAACCAGGTGCCGGGCTGGGGGCCCGTGAAGAACACGCCGCAGCGCGCCATGGGCGAGGGCTTTGGCGATTTCCTGGCCGGCATGGCGAATATTGGCAAGGGCAATGCTGGCTACCAGGCGACGGCGGCCAAGTATTGCATCGGCGACTGGGACGCGACGGCCTACAACCCGGCCGGCAGTCCGGGGGGCGGCTGCCTGCGCTGGATCAACGGGCGCAACGAGAGCAGCGGGCAAGATATCGGCGCGTACCCCGGCCATCCCCAGGAGGAGCACAACGACGGGCGCTTCTGGTCGGCGGCGCTGACGTGTGTCTACGAAGGCATGGGCGCGAACACGCAGGCGCGGGACGACATTATGAAGCTCGTGCTGCACCACCAGTTCAGCCTGCTGCCCGATTCCAGCGACACCGCTTTCGAGACGGCGGTGGACGCCCTGCAGGTCGCCGACGTCAACCTGTTCGGCGGCGCGCACCATGACCTCATTCGGAGCTGCATGCTCCAGCGCGGCCTGATCCAGATCCCCACCGCCGCGACGCCGTCGCTGACGTATCCGGCGGGTGGCGAGACGATTACGGCCGGCTCGCCGATTACCATCACGTGGTCGACCAGCGCCGTGGCCTCGGATGTCGCCTACCGCGTGGAGTACACGGACGAGTGCCAGCCGCACGGCGACTTCTTCGACAACGTGGAGAACGGGCCGGACGGCTGGTCGGTCCAACACGCCCAGGGCCAGAGTGACTGGCGCGTCGTCGCCGACAAGGGGCACGACTCATCCCATAGCTGGTTCTCGCCCAGCCAGAGCACGACCAGCGACCAGTCCCTCATCAGCCCGCCCATCCACGTCGCGCCCGGCTCGATCCTCTCGTTCTGGCACAGCTACAACATGGAGGGCAACAGCGTCGCCGCCTATGATGGCGGCGTGGTGGAGGTCAGCGACGACGGCGGCGCCCACTGGACCGACCTTGGTTCCCAGATGACGCAGAACGGCTACGACTACACCATCAGCGCCGGCGCGAGCAACCCCCTGGCCGGCCGCCCTGCCTTCACCGGCGACAGCGGCGGCTGGATCGAGACCCGCGCGACGCTGTCGCTGTGGGCCGGCAAGGTCATCCGCATCCGCTTCCGCCAGGGAACCGATAGCTCGGTCGCCAAAGACGGGTGGTGGGTGGACGATATTCTCGTCGGGCAGCCGTTCAGCATCACCTGGCAGCCAATCGGCCTCAGCGCCCCCGGCGCCACGAGCCTGCGCTGGACCGTCCCTAACGTGACCGGCGACAACTACTGCGTGCGCGTGCGCGGCGAGGGCGACAACTACAAGGCGTCGGCGTGGAACACGGGCCGTCCGTTCGCGCTGACCTTCAGGACGAACCTGACGCCGCGCGTGTTCCTACCCTGGATTATGGGCGGCTCCAACCAGGCCGGTCCGACGCCGACGCCGGAGACGCCGTCGCCCACGCCCACGCCGCCGCCGACCTGGACGCCGCTGCCGTCGCCCACGCCGACCATCACGCCGTCGCCCACGGCCACGCTGCCGCCCACGGCCACGCCGACGCCGATGGGCGCGAACCCGCCCAGACTCACGTATCCCGTCGGCGGCGAGAGCATCACCGCCGGGAGCACGGTCAACGTGACCTGGCAGATGCCCGTGCCGCAGCCCGGCGCCGCCTTCCGGCTGGAGTTCTCGCCGGCGTGCGTGCCGAGCGACGGCTTCTTCGACAGCGTCGAGAGCGGGCCGGGCGGCTGGGGTACGGCCCACGGCGTCGGGACAACCAACTGGATTATCACCGACGCGGCGTCCCACAGCCCAAGCCATAGCTGGTTCGCCAAGGACATGGACACGACGAGTGACGAGTACCTCGTCAGCCAGCCGATCACGCCGACGACGGGCGCCGAGCTGGCCTTCTGGCACCGCTACGACCTCGAAGCCTCGACCGCCGACACCGGCCGCGGCTACGATGGCGGCGTGGTGGAAGTCAGCGTCGACAACGGCGCGACGTGGGCCGACCTGGGGCCGCGCTTCACCCAGAATGGCTACACGCGCACTATCTCGGACAACTTCGGCAACCCGCTCGGTGGACGGCAGGCGTTCAGCGGCGACAGCGGCGGCTGGATCGAGAGCCGCGCCGATTTGTCGCCGTGGGTGGGGCAGGCGATTCGGCTGCGCTTCCGCCTGGCGACGGACACGTCGAGTTCGCGCGACGGCTGGTACGTGGACGACATCCACGTCGGCGCGCCGTTCACCCAGACGTGGACGCCCATCACCGTCACCCCGCCGGACGTGTTGACCTACGCCTGGACGACGCCAAACACGGCCAGCACTAGCGTCTGCCTGCGGGTGCGCGCCGAGATCGGCAGCCGGCCGCCGTCCGTGTGGAGCCAGAGCGCGCCCTTCCGCCTCGTCGCCCCATAGGCCCGTGCCCCTTTCCAGCATGCCAGAGGCCATCACGCCTTTGGCATGCTGGCGCGACCCGCTTCCCCCCATCAACCTCTCGGCCTATACTTAGGCCAATGTTCCGCAGCGATGCAAAAGGGTGGAGGCCAGGCTATGGCAACAACTGATATTGGCACGCTCATCACGCGCTCGCCTGAAATCCGCAACGGGCGTCCGCGCATCGCCGGGACAGGTGTCAGCGTCCACCGGATCGCCGTCTGGTACAAGCTCGGCTACGAACCGGAAGAAATCGCGCGCCGGATTGGGCATCTGACGGTGGCGCAAGTGTACGCCGCTCTCGCCTACTACCACGCGAACCGGGACGAAATCGAAGCAGATCTGGCTGCCGATGAAGCCGAGGCCGACGAGTTGGAGCGGCAACACGCGGAGAGGTCAAAGAGGGCCAGTTGAAGATTCGCCTGTACATGGACGAAGACTCGATGGACCATGATCTCGTTGATGCGCTCCGATTACGCGGGGTAGATGTCACAACCGCGCTTGAGCAGGGCATGATAGACCGCGATGACCTGGATCAGCTCAACTATGCCACAGCTCAAGGGCGCGTCCTCTGCTCATTCAATGCCCGCGACTTCAACAGGCTGCATAATGAGTATCTGGCTCAAGGCAAGCAGCACGCTGGTATCATCCTTGTCCAGCAGCAACGGTATACCGTTGGCGAGCAGATGCGGCGGCTACTGAAGTTGATCGCAGCCAAACCCGCCGAAGCGATGCAGAACCACGTCGAGTATCTGAGTGCCTGGGGATAAACAACCAATGTTATCATGACAGCAAGAGAGGGAGCCAGCGCGGCTCCCTCTCCTTTTTCCGTGTATTCCGTGCCTTCCGTGGTTCCCTTCTTCGTTACGGCACCGGAAACTGCTCGGTCAGGGCGTGCACGTCGGCGCGGATCGACGCCTTGAGGTCGGCGTCGTCGGGCGCGTGGAGCATCTGGCTGATCCACTCGGCGATGCGCAGCATCTCCGGCCCGCCGAAGCCCCGCGTCGTCACCGCCGGCGTCCCGACGCGAATGCCGCTCGTCACGAACGGCGTGCGCGTGTCATACGGGATCATGTTCTTGTTGACGGTGATAGAGACCTCGTCCAGCAGCTTCTCCGCCTGCTTGCCGGTCACCGTCGTCGAGGTCAGGTCCACCAGCATCAGGTGGTTGTCCGTCCCGCCGGAGACGATGCGCAGGCCGCGCTCCGCCAGCGCCGAGGCGAGCAGCAGGGCGTTCTCCACGATGGCCTCGGCATAGCCGCGAAACCCCGGCTGCATAGCGAGGTGCAGCGCCACGGCCTTGCCCGCGATGATGTGCATCAGCGGCCCGCCCTGGCTGCCGGGGAAGTTCATCTTATCGACCGCCGCCTGGTGCTCCTTGCGGCACAGGATGATGCCGCCGCGCGGGCCGCGCAGGGTCTTGTGCGTCGTCGAGGTGACGATGTCGCAGTACGGGACCGGGCTGGGGTGCGCGCCGCCCGCGACCAACCCGGCGAAGTGGGCCATGTCGCACATGAGGTACGCGCCCACGCTGTCGGCGATCTCGCGGAAGCGGGCGAAGTCCCACGTGCGCGAGTAGGCCGTCGCGCCGGTGACGATGAGCTTCGGCTTGTGCTGCTGCGCCAGGTCGGCGACCACGTCCATGTCGATGGTCTCGGTCTCGCGGCTGACGCCGTAGTGGACCATGTTGAACAACTGGCCGGAGAAGTTGACCGGGCTGCCGTGGGTCAGGTGGCCGCCGTGGGCCAGGTCCATCGCCATGATCGTGTCGCCCGGCTTGCACAGCGCCATGTAGGCCGAGAAGTTGGCCTGGGAGCCGGAGTGGGGCTGGACGTTGGCGTGCTCCGCGCCGAACAACTCCTTAGCGCGCGTCCGCGCCAGGTCCTCGGCGATGTCCACGAACTCGCAGCCGCCGTAGTAGCGCTTGCCGGGGTAGCCTTCGGCGTACTTGTTCGTCAGCACCGAGGAGGTGGCTTCGCGCACCGCCCGGCTGGTGTAGTTCTCGGATGCAATCAGCTCGATGTTGTTGCGCTGGCGGTCCTCTTCCAGACGAATCGCGCGCATCAGCTCAGGGTCAATCTCGGACAGGGACGCCGTCATGCTCGACGCCACCTCAGTGCGAACGGGTGTAGCCATACTCGCGTGCCTCCTATAACAGCATTCGCAGTCAAGTATAGATTAGGCGTGACAGTTGTCAAAACCACGGCGGGGGGTATAATCGTTCTTGTCATTGCGAGACCAGATGCCTCGTGCCCTGGCACGACAGCCGAATGTCACCCCGACGGAGGAGGGGGCTGGACTGCGGCGGCCCAGATGCCTCGTGCCCTGGCACGACAGCCGAATGTCACCCCGACGGAGGAGGGGGCTGGACTGCGGCGGCTCAGATGCCTCGTGCCTCGGCATGACACCGAATGTCACCCCGACGGAGGAGGGGGCTGGACTGCGGCGGCCCAGATGCCTCGTGCCTCGGCATGACAGCCGAATGTCACCCCGACGCAGAAGGGGGCTGGACTGCGGCGGCCCAGATGCCTCGTGCCCTGGCACGACAGCCGAATGTCACCCCGACGCAGAAGGGGGCTGGACTGCGGCGGCTCAGATGCCTCGTGCCTCGGCACGACAGCCGAATGTCACCCCGACGCAGAAGGGGGCTGGACTGCGGCGGCCCAGATGCCTCGTGCCTCGGCACGACAGCCGAATGTCACCCCGACGCAGAAGGGGGCTGGACTGCGGCGGCCCAGATGCCTCGTGCCCTGGCACGACAGCCGAATGTCACCCCGACGGAGGAGGGGGCTGGACTGCGGCGGCCCAGATGCCTCGTGCCCTGGCACGACAGCCGAATGTCACCCCGACGGAGGAGGGGGCTGGACTGCGGCGGCCCAGATGCCTCGTGCCTCGGCATGACAGCCGAATGTCACCCCGACGCAGAAGGGGGCTGGACTGCGGCGGCTCAGATGCCTCGTGCCCTGGCACGACAGCCGAATGTCACCCCGACGCAGAAGGGGTTGAGATTGCTTCGTCGGCAGGGGTTATTGCCCCCGCACCCCGTCCTCGCAATGACGGAGTCACTTGAAATGCAGGAAACGCTGGCGGCCGAGGCGGCGGCGCGGGGCATCGACCTGACCCCGGCGCAGCTCGCCCAATTCGAGACGTACTACCACGAGCTTGTCGCGTGGAACAGCCGCTTCAACCTGACGCGCATCACCGACTACGAGGCCGTCAGCGTTGGGCACTTCCTCGACTCCCTCGTGCCCCTGGCCCTCTGCCCGGACGCCTTCCCGGACGGGGCGCGCGTCGTGGACGTGGGCAGCGGCGCGGGGCTGCCCGGCGTGGCGCTCAAGATCGCCCGGCCCGACCTGCGCCTGACCCTGACCGACGCCGTCGGCAAGAAGGTGCGCTTCCTCGACCACCTGGTCGGCCGCCTCGCGCTGGCCGACGCGACGGCGATGCACGCCCGCGCCGAGGACATGGGGCAGGCGGGGGCGTACCGCGCCGCGTTCGATGTCGCCCTCGCCCGCGCCGTCGCCGACATGGCCGTGCTGGCCGAGTACCTGCTGCCGCTCGCGCGCGTCGGCGGCGTCGTCATTGCCCAGAAGGGGAGCCGCGTCGAAGCGGAAGTGGAACGCGCGCAGGCAGCCATCAAGACACTGGGGGGCGCCGCGCCGCGCCTGGCCAAGTATAGCCTGCCCGGCCTGGACGCGCCGCGCAGCCTGGTCATCATCGGCAAGACGCGCCCGACGCCGGCCGCCTACCCGCGCCGCGCCGGGCTGCCGTCCCAAGCGCCACTCTAGGAAAGACCAAAGATGCACTGCCGGACCACGAAAGGCACGAAAGGGCGCGAAAGACGCGAAATGCCCCTCTCCAGGAGATTCCTTTCGCGTTCTTCGCGTGTTTTCGCGGCCTTCGTGGTCCAAAGGCCCACCCCCTATGAATAGCTGGCTAAGGCGTCTGGGCTTTACCCTCATCATCATCATGGTGCTGCTGCTGGCCGCGTATGTCGTCCTGACGCTGGTCGCCCGGCCCGCGCCCGCCCATCCCTGGTTCGCCGCACGCCCCGGCGAGCACACGCCCCTCGTCTTCGCCCACCAGGGCGGCGGCGGCATCCGGCCGGAAAACACGCTGGAAGCGTTGCGCCACGCGGCGGACATCGGCGCCGACGTGCTCGACTCGGACATGCACCTGACGCGGGACGGCGTGCTGGTGCTGATGCACGACGACACGGTGGACCGCACGACCGACGGCCGCGGCCCCGTCGCCGACCTGACGCTGGCCGAAATCAAGGCGCTCGACGCGGGCTACACCTTCACGACCGACGGCGGGCAGACGTTCCCCTATCGCGGCCAGGGCCTGACCGTGCCGACGGTCGAGGAGGTGTTCCAGGCGTTCCCGAACATGCGCATGGGCCTCGAAATCAAGGACAGCCCGGCCGGGACGCCCGAGGCGTTCTGCGCCCTGGTGCGCCGCTACCACATGGCGGACAAGGTGCTCGTCAGCAGCTTCGGCAGCGACAGCATGACCGCCTTCCGCCGGGCGTGCCCCGAGGTAGCGACGTCGGCGACACAGAACGAGGTGCTGCTGTTCTACGTCCTCAGCCGCCTCTCCCTGGAGCGCGTCCTCACGCCGGCGTACAACTCGCTCCAGGTTCCCGAGGTCAGCGGCGGCATCCACGTCCTGACGCCGCGCTTCCTGGACGCCGCGCAGAACCGCAACCTGCCGGTGCAGCCGTGGACGATTGACGAGGTCGAGGACATGCGGCGCATCCTCGCCATGCACGT
Source organism: Anaerolineae bacterium (assembly GCA_039810085.1). Taxonomy (GTDB): domain Bacteria; phylum Chloroflexota; class Anaerolineae; order Epilineales; family JAHCIE01; genus JBDHWG01. Next base: position 52,787 of record JBDHWG010000023.1, on the reverse strand, counting down.
CGAGGCCATCAACACGGACTACCCCGACCGCCTGCTCTCGCTCCTGAAGTGAGTCTTGCAACGTCGTTTAACGAGGAGGTAGCCATGCCGGAGAATACAAGCGGCTACGCGGAGATTAACGGGGCGCGGATGTACTACGAGGTCGCCGGGGAGGGGATGCCCGTGGTGTTCGTCCACGCCGGCGTCGCCGACCGGCGCATGTGGGATGACCAGTTCCCGGTGTTCGCCGCGCGCTACCGCGCCATCCGCTTCGACCTGCGCGGCTTCGGCAACACCGAGCCGGTCGCCGCCGAGTACGCCAACCGCGACGACCTCTACGCCCTGCTCGGGTTCCTCGGCGTCGAGCGCGCCTACCTGGTCGGCTGCTCCATGGGCGGCGGGACGTGCATGGACTTCGCCCTGGAGCACCCGGCGATGGCGGCGGCGCTGGTCATGGTCGGCAGCGGCCCCAGCGGCCTCGACCTCGACGTGCCCATGCCGGCCAAGTTCAACGAGATCGAAGCAGCGGCGAAGAACGGCGAGTGGGAGAAGTTCCTGGAGCTGGAGACGCAGGTGTGGTTCGACGGCGAGGGCCGCGCGCCAGGCGACGTCAACCAGGAAGCGCGGGCGAAGATGGCGGCGATGAACCGCCACGCCCTGGCGCTGACCCGCCATGCCGAGGGCACGCCCAAGGCGATGCAGCCGCCGGCGGCCGAGCGCCTGGGCGAGCTGCGCCTGCCCGTCCTCGTCATCTACGGCGACCGCGACGTGCCGTACATCCAAGGGGCCGCGAAGGTCATGGGCGAGCGCATCGCGGGCGCGAAGGTCGTCCTTATGCCGAACACGGCGCACCTGCCGAACATGGAGCAGCCTGACGAGTTCAACCAGATTGTGCTAAACTTCTTCCACGACATCGAATCGACACGAGGCTCAACATGAACGATTTCAAGGGCAAGGTCGCCGTCGTCACCGGCGCGGCCAGCGGCATTGGGCAGGCGCTCGCGCGGCGGTGCGCCCAGGAGGGCATGCGCGTCGTCCTGGCCGACGTGGACGAGGCCGGGCTGGCGCAGATGGCGGCGGCGCTGAAGGACGGCGGGACGGAGGTCCTCCATGTGCGCACCGACGTCTCGAAGCGCGACGACGTGCAGGCCCTCGCCGACAAGACGCTGGCCGCGTTCGGCAAGGTACACTTGCTGTTCAACAACGCCGGCGTCGGCGCGGGCATCACGCCGTGGGACACGACGTGGAACGACTGGGAGTGGGTGATGGGCGTCAACCTGTGGGGGCCTATCCACGGCGTCAAAATCTTCACGCCCATCATGCTCGCCCAGAACGAGCCGGCGCACATCGTCAACACCGCGTCCCTGGCCGGGCTGATCGCCTACCACCCCAACGCGGCGTATCACGTGACGAAGCACGCCGTCGTCGCCCTGTCGGAGAACACGTACTTCGCCCTGGCGCAGCGCAACGCGCCGGTCAAGGTCTCGGTTCTCTGCCCGAGCTGGGTGCAGACGCGCATCATCGAGGCGGAGCGCAGCCGCCCGGCCGAGTTAGCGAACCCGCCAGCCCAGCCGACGCCGACGGACCTGTTCTTCTACAACCTGATCCAGCAGGCCCTGGCGTCGGGCATCCAGCCGGAGGAAGCCGCCGACAAGGTGTTCCAGGCCATCCGCGAGGAGCGCTTCTACATCCTCACCCACGACGACGACTCGGTCCACCGCGTCGAGGAGCGCCTCCAGGGCATCCTCGACGGCAAAGCGCCCGCCTTCACGCCGTGAGAAAGAGTAGCCACGGAGACACAACATGCTGCACAAACTTGCACCAGACCAATATGCACAGGTGCGCGCTATCTTTGAGCCGCTGCGCTACAACATCGTCGTCGGCTCGGTCATCGACGGCAACACGCCCGGCTGGGTCTTCGCCGACGACGCCGAGCGCCCCATGACCGCCTTCATCTGGGACATGCAGGACGCCATGCTCGTCGCCGGCGACTCGGCCAATCTCGCGTTCAACGAGCGCCTGGCCGCCGCCATTCGCGACGACATCGTGCCCGACGCCCGGCGGCGCGGCATTCCGTTCCTCTCGCTGCACTACGACCGCCCGGCCTGGGAGCCGATGATCGAGACGATGGTGCTCAAGGGGTGGGGGCCGCACAAGGTCGCCCGGTACTACTACATCCTCGAAAACCTCGCCTGGAACTGGCGCATCGGCATGCCGCCCGGCTCCGAGATGCGTCCCCTCACGGCGTCGCTGCTAGAGGGGGAGGACATGGAGAACGCCGACCAGGCGCGCGGCTGGGTGCTCTCGTTCTGGCCGTCGCTCGATGCGTTCGAGGCGAAGGGTGTCGGCTACTGCGTGGTGTACGGGGAGACCATCGCCAGCTGGTGTTTGTCGGTGTTCGTGAGCGGCAAGGACTACGAGCTAGGGCTGGCGACGGCGCCGGACTACCGGGGGCGCGGCCTGGCGAAGCGAACGGCGGCGGCGTGCGCCGAGGCGTGCCTGGGGCGCGGCCTGCGCGTACACTGGCACTGCCTGGAGGAGAACCTACCGTCGCGGCGCGTGGCGGAGAAGGTCGGCTTCGATGAGGAGGTGCGCTACGAGGTCTACCGTTTTTCGATCCAGGAGAAAGACTAATCTGCGCTTTAAGCTGGCCTAATGCTGGCTTAAGCTGCCTCCTGTAGACTACACACTAACGGTGACTAACCTCCACCGACCTCTCAGAAAAAAACTCTCAGACACAACGGCCTGGCTGCGTACTCCCAACGCAATCAGGCCGTTGTGTCTTTCCCGCTAGTGGGGCGGCGTGACCAGCACCTTGTCCACGCGCAGCCCGTCCATGTCCATCACCTCGAACTGAAAGCCCTGCCACGCGAAGCCCTCGCCGGCGCGGGGCACGCGCCCCAGCTGGGCCATGACGAAGCCGCCGAGGGTCTGGAAGTCGCCGCGCGCCTCGCCCGGCAGCTGGCCCACGGCCACGATCTCGCGCAGCTCGTCGATGCTCAGCCCGCCGTCGATGAGCCACGAGCCGTCGTCGCGCTGAACCGCCCGCGGCTCCCCGATGGGGCTGGCGGCCACCTCGCCGACGATGGCGCGCAGGACATCCGTCACGCTCACCAGGCCCTGGGTGCCGCCGTACTCGTCGGTGACGATGGCGACGCGCGCCCCGCTCTGGCGGAACGTGTCCAGCAGGCTCAGCGCCAGCAGCGTCTCCGGCACGAACAGCGCTGCCGTCGTTGCCTTGCGCACGTCGATGGGGTCGCCGGGTTTGTCCGGCCACAGGTCCTTCAGCGCCGCGATGCCGAGGACGCGGTCGGGCGAGCCTTCGATGACCGGGTACTGGGAATGGTGGTGCGCGTCGATGGTGCGCCAGTGCTCCTCCGGCGGGTCCTCGACGTCGAGCCAGACGAGTTCGGTGCGCGGCGTCATCAAATCGCTGACGCGCTGGTCGCCCAGGCGGATGACGCTCTCCATCATGTCCTGCTCGGCCGCCGCGAACACGCCCGCCTCCGTCCCCTCCTCGATGAGCAGGCGAATCTCCTCCTCCGTGACCGGCGGGTCCGCCGAGGGGCGCACGCCCATCAGCCGCAGCAGCAGGGTACTCGACGGCGCGAGCAGCCCGATGATGGGCGCGGCGAGGCGGCTGAGCAGCGTCATCGGCCGGGCGACGCGGGCGGCGATGCGCTCCGGGTTCTGGAGCGCCAGGCGCTTCGGCACAAGCTCGCCGATGACCAGCGACAGGTAGGTCGTCAGCAGGACGACGACCAGCGCGGCGACGGCCTGGCTGGTTGCCCCCAGATACGGCGCGAGCCAGGGCGCGATTGTCGCCGCTAGCGTCGCGCCGCCGAACGCGCCCGCCAGGATGCCGATGAGGGTGATGCCGACCTGGACGGTGGACAGGAAGCGGTCGGGGTTCTCGGCCAGGCGCAGCGCCGCCATCGCCCCCCGGTCGCCCGCCTCGGCGCGCTGCTGGAGGCGCGCTTTGCGCGAAGACACAACGGCCATCTCCGCCATGGCGAAGAGGCCGTTGAGAATCACAAGCAGCAGCAGGACGGCCAGCTCGATGGCAATCGCCGGCATGGGCCTACCCGTCGTCGGTAACGCGCACCCGCTTCCGGGGGTCGTCGCGGGTGACGCGGTAGTGGTCCAGGTCCTCGACGACGATGGTGTTGGGGAAGACGGCCCGCGCCTCGGCCTCTAGCTCGCGCCCGTTGTAGCGGCGCGAGATGTGGGTCAGGTAGAGCTGCCGCACGCCCGCCGCCCGGGCGATCTCCGCCGACTCGGTCGCCGTCAGGTGGCCGAAGCTGCGCGCCAACTCCACGTCGGCGCCGGCGAACGTCGCCTCGATGACCAGGGCATCCGCCCCCGCCGCCGCCTCGACCAGCCCCTCCGGCCGCGTCACGTCGCCGATGTAGACGACGCGCACGCCGGGAATCTCCGGGCCGAGCACCTGGTCGGGCTGGACGGTGACGCCGTTGGCGAGGGTGATGGGGCGGCCGGCGACGAGGTCGCGCCGCTCCGGGCCGGCCGGCACGCCCAGGCGCGTCGCCTCGTCGGCCAGGAACGGGCGGCGCGGCGGCTCGTCGAAGGCGAAGCCGAACGAGGACCCGCCCCGGTGGTTGACCGGAAACGCCGCGACGCTAAACCCCTTGGCCTGGAGGATGACGCCCGGCTCCAGCTCCACAAGGTTGATTTTGACCTTGACCTCGCCGCCGCGAATGACCACCTTCATGAGGTCGCGCACGCGCTCCAGCGTGGCGCGGCCGCCGTAGATGTCGAAGGTGTCGATGGCCTCCCAGCGGGCGAAGGTCGAGATGAGGCCGCCCAGGCCGAGGATGTGGTCCAGGTGGCCGTGGGTGAGCAGGACGGTGTTGAGCCGCTTGAAGCCGACGCCGCTCTTGAGAAGCTGGCGCTGGGTGCCCTCGCCGACGTCCACGATGAAGCGGCGGTCTTCGTGGAACACGAGGGTGGATGGGAGATTGCGCCACGCCGAGGGCGCCGACGCGGCTGTGCCGAGGAAGACGAGTTCAAACATGGGGTCAATTATAGCACGGTTGACCCGCTTCCTCGATATGGCTAGAATACCCTGATGTCTACCAGATAGGTCGTCATTGCGAGAACGGGGTGCGGGGGGCGATAGCCCCCTGCCGACGAAGCAATCTCGCGCTGGACGGTCCTTCGTGAGGGCGGGGGATTGCTTCGCTTCGCTCGCAATGACGGATAAAAGGATAGTTATCATGCCTGAAAGCGCCGCCGACCGATTACGCGGGACAGGACGATGGACGAAGCAGTGCTCGTTCTGCCAGAAGACCCAGAGCCAGGTGGCCCGCCTCATCCCCGGCGTCCACGATACCTACATCTGCAACGAGTGCGTCGTCCTCTACTACCGCCTGCTCCAAGAGCTTGAGTCCGGCGACGCCGCCAAGAAGACGCCGGAGACGCCGTCGTGAGCGACACCGTTGACCCGACGCCGCGCCGACTGCGCGTGGGCGTCCTCTTCGGCGGGCGCTCCACCGAGCACGACGTCTCCCTCGCGTCGGCCCGCGCCGTCATGGACAACCTCCAGGGCGACGATGTCGAGGTGGTCCCCATCGGCATCACCCGCGACGGGCAGTGGATCGCCGGCGGCGACCCGTGGCAGGCGCTCAGCGACGGCACGCCAGCAGGCTCCGCCCCCGTCGCCCTCCTGCCCGACCCGTCGCACCCTGGCGAGCTGATGCGCTTGGAGCGGGGCGGGCACGCCGTCGCCGCCCAGGGCGCGCCGCGCCTGGCGGGCCTGGACGTCATCTTCCCGGTGCTGCATGGCACGTATGGCGAGGATGGCACGGTGCAGGGGCTGCTGGACATGGCCGACGTGGCCTACGTCGGCTGCGGGGTGATGGCGTCGGCGGTGGGCATGGACAAGGCGATGATGAAGACGGTGTTCACCGCCGCCGGGCTGCCCATCGTCCCCTACCTGACGATCCCGCGCCGCCAGTGGGAGACGAACCCCGACGCGTTCGTCGCCCAGGTCGAGGCGGCGCTGCGCTACCCCGTGTTCGTCAAGCCCGCCAACAGCGGCTCGTCGGTCGGCATCTCCAAGGTGCGCGACGCGAGCGAGCTGCGGGCCGCGCTGGACCTGGCGGCGAGCTACGACCGCAAGATCGTGGTCGAGCAGGGCATCGACGCGCGCGAGATCGAGGTTTCGGTACTGGGCAACGACGACCCCGATGTCTCCCTACCCGGCGAGATTATCCCGGCCCGCGAGTGGTACGACTACGACGCCAAGTACATCGACGAGGAGACGTGCCTCGTCATCCCGGCGCGGCTGCCCCAGGCGACGACGGACGCGGTGCGGCGGCTGGCGGTGGCAGCGTTCAAGGCCGTCGACGGCAGCGGCCTGAGCCGGGTGGACTTCCTGCTGGACCGGCAGACGGGCGAGTTGTGGCTGAGCGAGATCAACACCATGCCCGGCTTCACGCCGACGAGCATGTACGCCCGGCTGTGGGAGGCGAGCGGCGTGGGCTACGCCGAGCTATGCCGACGGCTGGTGCATCTCGCCGTGGAGCGCCACGACGACCGCCGGCGCAACCGCACCGAGCGGGGGTAAAGATTCATCTTCGCCTAAGCTGCGTTTCATCCGCGCTTAAGGTGGCGGGTATAGACTACACCCTAACGGTGACTAACCTCCACCGACCTCTCAGAAAAACGAAAAACTCTCAGACTCAACGGCCTGAATGTGAACTCCCCCCCGCATTCAGGCCGTTGTGTGTTTTCCCCGTCTCTCCAGCCGTCACGACGATGACGCGCTCGCGCGCCACATGCGCTGTCACATCTTGTAGCCGATCATGCGCAGGAAGTCCTTGCGCTGCGTCTTCGCCGCCTCGTCCTCGATGCCCAGCGGCGGCTCGCCGTCCACCACGCCGACGATGCCGCGTCCCAGGTCCGTCTCGGCGACGATGACCTGCACCGGATTGGCCGTCGCGCAGAAGATGCGGCAGACCTCCGGCACGTTCTTGACGGCGTTGAGGACGTTGATGGGGAAGGCGTTGCCGAGGAAGATGATGAACGAGTGCCCGGCGCCAATCGCCTGCGCCGTCTTCTCGGCCAGCGCCGTGAGTTCCGCGTCGGTGCCGGCGGACCGAACGAGGCGCGGCCCGGACGCCTCGCAGAACGCCAGGCCGAACTTAATGCCGGGCACGGCATTGACCAACGCCTCAAAGACATCTTCGACTGTCTTTATGAAATGACTGTGGCCGAGGATCAGATTGAGGTTCGGGTCCGGTTTTTCGATGGGAACGATAGCGAGATTGACAGGCATGACACCTCCCGTGAGTGTGGAATCACGGGAGATAGTCTACCGCCGTTTGCGCGTATCGACAAAGCGGAACGACGGAGCTTGGCTGCCTGGCCGCGAAATTGCTTAGGCGTCGGGAAACACGCAAAACGCAGAGGAGGCTGGGGTGTCACGGATTCGCGGGGTTATGCTGGATGTGGATGGGACGCTGGTGGATAGCAACGACGCGCACGCCACGTCGTGGGTCGAGGCGCTGGCGCAGTGCGGCTACGATGTGCCGTTCGAAAAGATTCGGCGCGCCATCGGGATGGGCGGCGACAATCTCTTGCCGACCGTCGTCGGCGTGGACAAGGACAGCCCCCAGGGGGAGCGCATCAGCAAGACGCGGGACAAGCTGTTTACGGAGAAGTACATGCCGAAGGTCGCGCCGTTTCCGAAGGTGCGCGAGTTGGTGGAGCGGATGCGCGACAGCGGGCTGAAGCTCGTCATCGCCAGCTCGTCGCCCCAGGAGCAGCTCGACACGCTGCTCAAGATCGCCCGGGTGGACGACCTGGTGGAGACGCGCGTCTCGTCCAGCGAGGCCAAGAACTCCAAGCCCGACCCGGACATCATCCAGGTGGCGCTGGAGAAGCTGGGGCTGCCGGCGGACGCGGCGGTTCTGCTCGGCGACACGCCGTTCGACGTGTCGTCGGCGCGCAAGGCGGGCGTCGGGACGATTGCGCTGCGCTGCGGCGGGTTCGACGACAACGACCTCAAGGGCGCGCTCGCCATCTACAACTCGCCCGCCGACCTGCTGGCCCACTTCGACGAGTCGCCCCTGGGCGCGGCGGAGGGCGCGCGGTCGCGGGCGTAGCCATCGTTTCGAGGGGGGGCGGGCCGGTGTTTTGCGTCCGTTGCGCGTGATTGTATACTTCTCCCATAGCGTGTGGAGGAGGATGCGTGCGCATCGTTGTAGACGCGATGGGGGGCGACAACGCGCCCGGCGAGATTGTGAAGGGCGCACTCGCGGCGGCCCGGGAGAGCGGCGACGAGATTATCCTGGTCGGGCGCGAGGCGGAGGTGAGCGCGGCGCTGGGCGGCTCGCTGCCGGCGACGATCCGCGTCGTCCACGCCAGCGAGGTCATCGAGATGGATGACCAGCCGGCGACGGCGGTGCGCGCCAAGAAAGACTCATCCATGAGCGTCGGCATTCGGCTGGTGAAAGACGGCCAGGCCGACGCTTTTGTGACGATGGGCAACACCGGCGGGGCGCTGGCGGCGGCGCTGTTCGGCCTGGGGCGCATCCAGGGCATCAAGCGCCCGGCGCTGGCGACGGTCTTCCCGACGCTCAAGGGCTTCATGTTCCTGCTCGACATCGGGGCGAACGCCGACGTCCGCCCGGAGTGGCTGGCGCAGTTCGCCGTCATGGGCAGCATCTACGCCGAGCGCGTGCTGGGAGTCGCCACGCCCCGGGTCGGCCTCGTCTCTAACGGTGAGGAGGAGACGAAGGGCAACGAGCTGGCGCAGGCGGCGTACCCGCTGCTGAAGGCGGCGCCTATTCACTTCGTCGGCAACGTCGAGGGCAAGGACGTGCTCCTCAGCCACGCCGCCGACGTGGTCGTGACCGACGGCTTCACCGGCAACGTCATCATCAAGTTCGCCGAGGCCATCGGCAAGATGATGCGCGAGATTATCAAGGAAGAGGTCACGCGCGACCCCATCTCGATGCTCGGCGGCGTCATCGCCAAGGGCGCGTTCAATCGCGTCAGCGCCCGCGCCGATGACTCGCCGTATGGCGGGGCGGTGCTGCTCGGCGTGGACGGCATCGTCATCATCGGCCACGGGCGGGCGAAGGCCGAGGCCGTCACCGCCGCCATCCGCGCTGCGCGCCGCGCCGTGGCGCAAAACGTCGTCGCCAACATCGCCGCCGGGGTGAAGGCGCTGCCGCAGAGCGAAGTCTCGCCGGCCTAAGAGATTCACCACGGAAGACACGGAAGACACGGAATAAGAATTATGCGTATTGTCAAAAACGAAAACCTGATTCAGACGCGGGGGCGGTGGGCGCGCATCTTGATGCCCCTCGGCCTCGTGTTCCTGTTCGGCGGCCTCATCCTGTCGATGCAGCAGGGCAACCCGACCTTCCAGATCGCGGCGTGGGGCGCGCTCATCGCCGGCGTCATCTGCTCCTCCATCGGCATCGGCCTGGCCGACAAGTGGCTGTCGGTGCCTGGTCGGCCGCGCGCCGACCAGGCGCTCGAGACGGCGCTGACCTCGCTGGACATCAAGCACAAGCTGTATAGCTGGGCGCTACCGGCGGGCGAGCAAGTCCTCCTGTCGCCGGCCGGCTTGACGGTGTTCCTGGTCAAGAACCAGGAGGGCGTGATCGAGTGCCAGAACGGCAAGTGGAAGAACCGCCAGGGCCTGTGGAAGATGCTGAGCGGCCTGAGCCGCGAGCGCCTGGGCAACCCGACGAAGGACCTGGCGCGCGACATGGCCCAGGTGGCGCAGCTGGCGAAGGCGGCCGTGCCGGATAGCGCGACGCCCGTGGACGGCATCATCGTCTTCAGCAACGCGGCGGCGAAGGTCGAGGCGGACGGCTGCGCCGACAACGTCGCCACGCCGGAGACGCTGCGCAACAAGTTCCGTGAGGTGAGCGGCGGCGGCAAGCGCATCACCGACACGGCCTACAAGCAGCTCGAGGAGGCGTTCGACGCCCTGGCCGGTCCGGCGGTGACGATGACGACCCCGACCGCCACGCGCGGCGCTGGCGCGGCGAGCAAGCCGGGCGGGCGCTTCGCCAAGACGGCCAGCCGCAAGCCCTCCGGCGCCAAGGCGACGAAGCGGAAGTAGGGGGCGAGGGCGCTGTCAACGGGTTCTGCTCAAAACACAGTCTTGCCCGTCATTGCGAGGAGGAACGACGAAGCAATCCCTCGGCGGGGGATAGCCACGCTCTAGCCGCCTAGACCGTCTATCGCAAGGGCGAGGGATTGCTTCGCTCACGCTCGCAATGACGGTTTGGCGGTGTGCTCGTATTGGCCCATGCCGTGTGACGGCATGGGATTCTCGGCGTGACATAGGAACCACGGAAGACACGGAAGGCTAAGAAGGGGAAAGGGGGGACGGGCCATGCTCGTCCCTTTTTACGTACATGTGCTATCATTGTGAGGCAGGTCTTGCCGTCGAAGCAATCTCGCGCCGGGTGATGGAGAGGCTATTCCCGCGCTAGACCATCTTTCACAAGGCCGGGGGATTGCTTCGCTCACGCTCGCAATGACGGGGCGCTGGCAATGATGGCGTAGGCTGTCATTGCGAGGAGGACGATAGGACGACGAAGCAATCTCACGCTAGCTGTCTCTCACAAGGGCAGGGATTGCTTCGCTCACGCTCGCAATGACGGGGCGCTGGCAATGATGGCGTAGGCTGTCATTGCGAGGAGGACGATAGGACGACGAAGCAATCTCACGCTAGCTGTCTCTCACAAGGGCAGGGATTGCTTCGCTCACGCTCGCAATGACGGGGCGCTGGCAATGATGGCGTAGGCTGTCATTGCGAGGAGGGCGATAGGACGACGAAGCAATCCCCGCTCGCAATGACTCAAACAAGGAGGATCCCATGATCGAGTCCGTGTGGAATCCGACGATTCAGGCGACGATGGCGGCGCGACAGCAGGTGACGACGGGAACGCGCGAGCTGGCGCCGCAACTCGCGGCCGCTGCCTTCCCCTCCCCGACCGACTGGCGCGACGTCTGGATTTACCAGGTCCTCGTGGACCGCTTCAACAACCCGACCGCCCCGCCAAAGGCGTCGTGGGACGGCGCGCACGCCATCTTCCAGGGCGGAACGCTCGAAGGGGTGCGCCAGAAGCTCGACTACCTCAAGGACCTGGGCGTCGGCGCGATCTGGCTGTCGCCGGTGCAGAAGAACTGCCAGTATCGCCCCGACAGCTACCACGGCTACGGCATCCAGGACTTCCTGAGCATCGACCCGCGCCTGGCGACGGACCCGGCGGCGGCGCGGGAGAACCCGGCCCTCGTCGAGGACGAGCTGATCGCCCTGGTCGAGGACGCCCACGCCCTGGGGATGTACGTCATTTTCGACATCGTGCTCAACCACACGGGCGACACGTTCGAGTACGTCTTCGACGACGGGACGACCTCGGCCATGGCGCACTGGCGCGACAGCGGGCCGTACACGATTCGCTGGCGCGACGAGAACGGCGCTGGCCGGCCGGACTGGACCGAGGCGCCGGCGAGCCCGCCCCGCGATGCTGCGGTGTGGCCTGCCGAGATGCGCGACAACCGCTTCTTCCGCCGCCAGGGCAACGCCTTCGACCGTCCGTCGGACCTGCAGGAGAAGGCCGGCGACTTCTTCAGCCTCAAGGAGATCGTCGCCGAGTACCAGGAGCCGGGCACCGGCTTCGTACCCGCGCTGTCCGCCCTCGTCCGCGCCTACCAGTACCTCATCGCCCGCTTCGACGTGGACGGCTTCCGCATTGACACGCTGAAGTACCTACCGGCCGACACGGCGCGCACCTTCGGCAACGCCATCCGCGAGTACGCCCTGAGCATCGGCAAGAAGAACTTCTTCACCTACGGCGAGGTGTACGACGAGGAGGCCAAGATCCAGGCGTACGTCGGGCGCAACACCGTCACCGACGGCGGCGACCTGGTCGGCGTGGACGCGGCGCTCGACTTCCCGCTGTTCTTCCGCCTGCCCGACGTGGCGAAGGGGTTCAGGACGGCGGAGGACCTGGCGGGCATGTACCGCCGGCGGCGCGAGGTCGGCCGCAGCGTGCTGAGCAACCACGGCGACGCGAGCCGCTACTTCGTCACCTTCCTCGACAACCACGACCAGTACCACCGCATCCGCTACAGCGACCCGGCCGACCCGACCCGCTACGACGACCAGACGACGCTGGCGCTGACGCTGCTATTCTCGCTCCAGGGCATCCCGTGCGTCTACTACGGGACGGAGCAGGGGCTGCACGCGTCCGGCGACACGCTGGAGGCGGTGCGCGAGGCGCTGTGGGGCAAGCCGAACGCCTTCGACCGCACTAACTCGTTCTACCAGGCCATCCAGCGCCTCAGTCGCACCCGCGACGGCCAGCCCGCGCTGCGCTACGGCCGCCAGTACTTCCGCGCCACGTCGGACGGCGGCAACCACTTCACCATCTCTCAGGGCGGCGGTGGCGTGGTCGCCTTCTCGCGCATCCTCAACGACCGCGAGGTCGTCGTCGCGGCGAACACGTCCACGACGCAGCGCTACAGCGGCGAGATTATCGTGGACATGTCCCTCAACCGCGAAGGGACGGTGTACACCACGGTGTTCAGCAACAAGGCGACCGGCGCGGGCGAGACGCAGGCGGTGCGGTTCCGGCCGCAGGGCACGGTCAGCATCAGCGCCGACGACGGCACGGGCGGCGCCGGCCCGCTGCTCGTCCTGCCGGTGACGTTGGAGCCGATGGAGGCGCAGGTCCTCGCCGTCGTCGGCGCGACGCCCGGCATGCGCGACCTCCCGCAGTAAGAAACACCTCGCGCCGCCTTCGGAGTCTCTTTGGCGACTCCGAAGGCGGCGCAACCACCATACAGCTTGCCTTACCCGCCGTAGGGCGCGAAGCGGAACAGGAAAGGCTCCTGGTCAGGCAGACCCACGATGGCGTGGCCGACGGACAGGCCGCTGATGTCCCAATCCTCGACCACGTTCGCGTCGCGCACCTGCTCGACCAGGCCCCGCGACTGCACAGCGGCCATGTAGGCTTCGCGCTTGCGGTTCTTGCCGAAGAGACCCTGAACGAAGCCGCGCGTGGCGGCGTCGTTCACGCGGAACGCGACCGTGGTCATGAACCCCGATAGGATGCTGCGCGCGAGCGGCTCGCTGTAGGCGTGGAAGACCTGCTCGATGTTCTGGACGCCGATGATGAACTTGGCTCCCAGGCTGCGCCCGAAGTTGACGCCGTCGTCGATGTGCTGCAAGTTTGGTACCAGACGGAACTCATCAATGACGAACCACACGTTCCCCTCGGTCTTCTGCCGGCTGAGCGCTTCTTTGATCGCCATGTCAAGCAGCAAGCGGTAGATGGGCGTCAGCATGTTGCCGATCCCCAGGTCGTACTCGACAAAGATGGCGCGCCCGCCTTTGCCGCGAATGGCCTCGCGCACGGACAGGGCGCCTTCGCGCCGGAAGTTACCCACCAGAATCTCGCGCGCCATCTGCTGCAACTCCGAGACCACCCCCTGCGTCTGGGGCGAGCGGTCGTCGGCGATATAGCTCACGATGGCCCGCAGGTCGTCATGCGTCTGAAGCATGGCCCGCAACTCGCTCGGCGGGGATTGATCGAGGAAGGCACGCAGGCGTGCGTTGTTCATCGCCGTCTGGTCCGTGGCGCGGGCGAAGTGGAGCAGGATGGCGGTCAGCAGGTCCCGAGCTGCGTTGGGGAAGAACGGCTGGCTCGACCGCTGCACTTTCTCGTAGAACAGCGTGCGTGTGATCTCGATGAGGTTCTCTTCCAGCGCGTCGCCCTTATCGACCTCACGGAACACGTTCCAGTAGTCCGGCCCGCTCGGTCCGGTGGCTTTGTCGTCGTTGCTGATGACGATATCCCCTGGCCGATAGAACTCCTTGTAGTAGTCCCCTTTCGTATCGAAAATGAGCATGACATCGTTCTGGGTCATGCTTCGCCGCAGTTGCGCGAGAAGCTGAAACAGTCCGTTCGTCTTGCCCATCCCGATGCCACCAAGGAACAGCAGGTGGCGGCTGAGGTGGTCATCGCTGAGTGGGACGGCGACCTGTCGGCCTTGCGCATCCAGCCCCAGGAGATGGCAGCGTGGCGAGGCCGAGGAGAGGGTCGGCGGGCTGAGCTTAAGCTCGTGTCCCTCAAAAACCTGGATGTTCTTCATGGGCTGCCACGCGCGCTACTGACCGTAGCCATAGTAGGCGTCGTAATCCTGATCCAAGTCGACGCCGCCATCGGATTGCTGGGAGGCAAGCTCCTCAGACTGGCCGGCGCGGTTGGTTACCGATGGGCTGCTCTCTTCGCTGGCGCGGACATCATTCGATTCGCTCCCCGGGACCGACGGCGTGACCGTTTGCGCCTCGACGCTGCCGCTGCCATTCAGTGACGCGCTCTGCTCTTGCGTCTGCGCCAGTTCGTTGGCCTGGTACTGCTCGATCATCATGTCGCGCGCCTTCCCTGTCGGGTCGGAGCCGAGAGCATCTTCCCCTTGCGCCTGCTCTTCGGCCATTTCCGCTTCACGCGCGGCGCGATATTCTGGGTAATGCTCCGTATCGCCAAATTCCCCCATGTACAGGTCATCGGTGCGTTGGCGCGCAATCTGGTTTGCGTCCTCCTCGATAGGCTGAAAACGATAGGCCTCCCAGTCGACTTGCTCTGGGTGTAGATACCCCTTCGCGTCGACGTTCATCTGCCAGTCTTGCACCTGTTGCGGATCCTCTGCCTGCTCAGGATTGTTCGCCACGTGCTCTTGGTAAGCGTGCCGCGACTCGTGGAAAAGGGTTTCAGTGGCAAGATAGGGCTGGTCGTTTTCGACCAATGCCGAGTTGATGTAGATGTTATTGCCCTCATGATAACCCCGCAACCCCTGTCGTTCCTCTTCTGAGCGGTAAACGTCATCTGGAATGAAGTCAACAGTACAAGCGCTGCGCTGTTCCCGCGCCGCCTGAGCGGTCTCCAGGTCCTGCAGCGCCTGCATGCGAGCGGTCACCGAAGAGTCTGTCCAAACCTCCTGATGCAATCCGTGGATAGCGAGTGATGACATTCCCGTTTCTACCTCCTACCAGCGGACAGCGGGCTTGCGGAGGCTCGCGACGAGCTTTTCCCGTCGCTCGGGCGGCAGGGCCGGGTCGAGCAAGCGATTCATGTATTTGGCTGCGAGCAGGACATTGTAGCGCTGCGTACGCATGACCTCGCTCATTGACAGGCCGCAGACAGAGACATCCTGCACTGTGCGATCTTCCAGCCAGCGATTGACGGGTTCGGCAAGCTCATCATGGAGAGGCGGGAAGTCGCGGAGAAACACGTCGGCTGTCCCAGGCGGGTAGCCCAGTTCAGTGACAAGTATCTTTTTGGCCTTCTCCTTGTCAATCGTATACATGGCTCCCTCTCACGCCCACCAGCGCAACATCTCCAGCAGGCGATCTCAATTCGCGGCCGGTTGCGGTTGACGCCACTTCTCCACGCCAAGGTCGCCGAGTTGCTGCAAGTCGAGTAGCAATGCGCCCAACTCCTTGATGACCTGGCTCGAGTCCGAAGACGGCGCTGCGCCGAGCGCCTGCAGCGCGGTACGGTCATGCGTCGAGAGCAGCTGCAGCGTGTCGCCGGGGATGAAGATGCCTGAGGCCTTCATCGTCTTGGAGCCAATCAGGAGGCTGAATGTTCGCTGGCGGCCGAAGAAGTTCATGAAGATGAACGCGTAGACGGCCAGGAGGAACACCCAACTGAGAGCCGTCCCCACCGCGCCGCCACCCAGGGTGAAGCTGAAGCGCCAGGCGAAAAGCGCCAGGCCAATGCACAGGAGAATGAGCGCATACGGGCGGTAGCGGTCGAGATCGCGGCTGACGGTGAATTTGTCCGACGCCACCTGGTCCAACGTCTGAAACACGCGGTCTCGCACGTTGTCCTGGAGAATGTTGCTGGAGAGCAGCCAGATGATGGCATACGGCAACACCAGCAGGAGCACGAACCAGTAGTTGAAGAACAGCGACGGAAGAATCGACGACGCGATCCGCGACACAATGTAGAGCACGACGGAAAACGCCAGGAAGAGCGGCCAGTTGAACGACAGCCCTTCATACATGCTCAGGCCCGACACGTCGTCGAGGGGCATTTCCGTTGACAATACACTCTGGCCTGTCAATGACTTGCCACTGCTATGGAAGATGACGCGCTTGTTCGTGACTGTCAGATAGCCGGGCGTCGGCGGTCGAAACCAATGCTTGAAGCGCGTGCATTCGTAGGTGCGGACAATCTGCTCGCCCGCGTCGCTAAGCTGAAAGGTCCAGTCGACTGGTTCCATAGGTCTCACCTCGCCGATGTTCAGAAACGAACCGTGGCCGCCCCACTCTGGGACGCCTGAGCCTGGACCCACTTCTGGATGCCTAGATCCCCCAACGCCTGAATGTCGGTAATCAAAGCGCCCAGTTCCTTAATCACGGCGTCCGCATCTTCGGCCGGCTCGGCGGTAAGGGCGCGAACCGCCGCTGTATTGTTGAAACCCGTGACGCCGGAGACCGCAATTGGCGTACTCGAGCCGCCCTTGGAGCCAATCGTCAGGGCAATCGTCTGGCCTCGCGAGTACCAGTAGTAACACACCAAGGCGTAGATGAAGGCGATGGGTGTCAGCAGCACGCCCAGTCCACTCCCGCTCCCCGTCAAGGAACCGAGCAAGCCACCGAAGGAGTTAAGCGCCCCAGCGCCTGCAAAGAGCATGACCCCTGAGGTTGCCAACACCGAGCGAAGGATGCTGCTTCGAGACAGGAAGAACGAGCCGACGATGGGCAGCAAGGGAACGATGTAGAATGTGGCTTCAATCAGGCCATAGCTGGATGACCGGTAGATGACTGCCCCGACCAACGCACTTACAATTGCGCTGAGCACACTGCCGAGGACGAAAGACACGACGAGCGCCATGAGCAAGCGCCACAGGCTGAACGATGTTCCCTTGTAGCTGTTGATGCCGGATACGTCGGCGATAGGCACTTCACTCTGGATGATGCTCTTGCCGCCATACGAACTGCCGGCGGCATAGAAGACGACGCGCTTGTTCGTTACATTCAGGAACCCCTCCGCCTTGAGACCCAGAAAACCCGACGATAGACTTGTACAATGGTAGCTGCGCACCAGGCTCTCGCCTTCAGCGGGCGCGAGTGGCCCATCCAGGACATTGAGTTTCATGTAGTGTCCTCCCCATGTGACGTCTCGTTAGACGGAATGAATGCGCCAAACACCGGCGTACACTGGAGTGTCACGCATTTGGCGTCACAGTCCAGTTCGCCTTTTTGGAATAAAGAGCGGGGCGTTGGCAACTTATTCCCATTATACCCTTGTTTTTCGTGTTGTCTAGAGGGCTACGCGTGAATTTTGGGAGCACGCTGCAAATGTTGACGCAGACAAGCGGGGACAGACTCAGGCCGCATGGAACGCGAAGCCCTGCGGATCGCTTGAGTGCCGCAGGACTTCGCCCCCTTAGAACATCCTACACAGGATCGCTACGCTTTGGGCTTTACCTCCAGGACGCCGCGCATGAACGGGTGGAACGCGCAGCGGTAGGTGTACGTGCCGGGCGCTGTCGGCGTCCAGGTGAAGCTCTGCCCCGGCTCGATAGTCCCGGAGTCCCACGTCCCCGTGAGCTCGGTGACGGTGTGGGAGGTCGAGTCGGCGTTCGTCCACGTCACCGGCTGCCCGACGGTGGCCGTGACCGTCGCCGGGAAGGCGAACTGGTCGATCTTCACCGCCACGCCGTCGCCCGCCGACGCCGCCATCTTCGGCTGGGCGACGATCTTGCGCGGCGCATTGCCGGCGGGAACCGTCGCGACGACCTTGCGCGCGTTGAGGTCCACGACCGAGATGTCGTTGGAGGCTTCGTTGGCGACGTAGGCTGTCTCGCCGTCGGCGCTGGTGGCGATCCAGTGCGGCTGCTTGCCGACGGTCACCGTTCCGAGCGCCTTGTGCGTCGCCGGGTCGAATATCGCCAGATCGCCCGGCCCCTGGCTCACCACCAGGCCGTACTCGCCGTCCGGTGTGAAGAAGATGTGGTGCGGCGAGGCGCCGGTGGGCATCTGGGCCACGATCTTGGCGCTGGCCGTGTCCACGACCTGCACCGAATCCACCGCCGCCTGGCTGACGTACACCTGCTTGCCGTCCGGGCTGTACGTCACGTCGCGCGGCGCTTTGTCAAGCGGGATCGTGCCGGCGATACTTCTATCATTGAGGTTGATCACCACCAGGGCGAACGCGTTGGGCTTCTGTGACGCGACGTAGGCCGTCCGCCCGTCGGGGCTGATGCTGAGGCTGTGCGGGTTGGCGACGGCGACGCGGTCCACGATCTGGTTGGTCTTGGTGTCGATGATGGCGACCTGGCTGGCGTCGTAGACGGCGGACAGGACGTGGCCGCCGTCGGGCGTGATGGCGAGGCCGTGGGGCGTCGGCCCGACCTCGATGGTGTGGACGACCGCGTCCGTCGCCGTGTCGATGACGCTCACCTTCGAGTCGCCGTCGCTGCTGACGTAGACGCTGCGTCCATCCGGCGTGATGACCATGCCGTGGGGGCCGCGCGGGATGGGGATGGTGCGCACGACGCGGTTGGCGGCGGGGTCGAACACGCCGACGGCGTTGTCCTTGAACAGCCCGACGTACACCTTGCCGCTTGCCGCGCTGGCGGCGGCCGTCGGCGCGGCGGTGGGCATCGGCGACGTGGGGGCGCTCGTCGGCATCGGCGGCATGGTCGGCATGCTCGTGGGGACCTGTGTCGGCGCGGGGGCGGTGGGGGCGGCCGCGGCCTGGGCCGCCGACTGGGCAGCCGGCGCTGCCGTCGGCGCGGCAGCGCACGCGCCGAGCAGCAGCGCGCCGACGGCCAGCATGAGGAGCGCCATTCCAGCGCGTAGGAACCGGGACCGGACACGGGCAACCAAAGGTCTCTGAAGCATCTTCATCCTCTCTTTCGCATCTGACAGGTAAGTCGCGCCATGCACTCGTTCACCCAGCATAACCGAGGCGGGGGGCAAGTTATTCCCGACGCCAAAAAGGTGGCCGAGCCGGGAATAAATGAGCGGCGGGCGGAGTCTGGATAGGATGGAGAAGCTCGACGGAGGAGAAGAAAGGCACGCGGGTGACAGACCAGGAGCGAAACGCGCGGTTTGATCAGACTGTCTTGCCCCACCTGGATGCTGCCTACAACCTGGCCCGGTGGCTGATGCACGACGAGCGGGACGCGGAGGATGTCGTCCAGGAGGCGTGCCTGCGCGCGTTCAAGTTCGTCGACAGCTTCCGGGGCGGCGATAGCCGCGCCTGGCTGCTGCGCATCGTGCGCAACACGTGCTACACCTGGCTGCGCCAGAATCGCGAGGCGGCGGCGAGCGTGCCGTTCGAGGAGACGCTGACGAACTTATCGGACGACGCGGCGGACCCGGAGGCGGCGGTGTTCCAGGCGGTGGACACGCAGCTGCTGCGGCGGGCGCTGGCGGAGATGCCGGTCGAGTTCCGCGAGGTGATTATCCTGCGCGAGTTGGAAGGGCTGTCCTACAAAGAGATCGCGAGCATCATCGACGCGCCGATGGGCACGGTCATGTCGCGGCTGGCGCGAGCGCGCCAGTGGCTGCAACACTTTCTGATTGAGGCGATGGGTAAGGAGAACCGGGGTGGATTGCCAGGAAACACGCACTTTGCTGCCCGGGTATGTTGACGACGAGCTAGACCTGGTCAGCAACCTGAAGGTGGAGGAGCACTTGCACAATTGCCCGGCGTGCGCGCGGCAGGTGGAAGCGCAGCACGCGCTGCATAGCCGTCTGAGCGGCGACGACCTCTACTTCCGCGCCCCCGCCCATCTCCGCCAGAACGTGCGCGCGTCGGTGCGCCAGGCCAGCGGGGCGAGCCGCCCGCGTCGGCTGTGGTGGCCGTGGCTGAGCGTGGCCGCGACCGCCGCCGTGTTGGTGCTGATGCTGTGGCGTGTCGCGCCGGCGTGGCAGGCGCGGCAGGCGAACGACAGCCTGGCCGACGAGTTGGCGTCGGCCCACGTGCGGTCGCTGATGGTCAACCACCTGGCCGACATCCCGTCGTCCGACCAGCACACGGTCAAGCCGTGGTTCGACGGCAAGCTCGACTTCGCGCCGCCGGTCGTGGACCTGGCCGGGCAGGGCTTCCCGCTCACCGGCGGCCGGCTGGACTACATCGACAACCGCCCGGTCGCCGCGCTCATCTACTACCGCCAGCGCCACCCGATCAATCTGTTCGTCTGGCCCACGGCGAGCGGGGCGAGCGAGGCGGAGACCGTCGCCCAGCGCCAGGGGTACAATCTCGTCCACTGGACCGGCGGCGGCATGACGTATTGGGCCGTGTCGGACCTGAACACGGCCGAGCTTCAGCAGTTCGCCGCCCTGTTGGAGCAGGGCGGCCTCGGCCCGTGAGTGTGGATTGTCATGCTGAGCGAACGCGAAGCATCCCGGCCCACCGGGGGACGCTTCGCTCCGCTCAGCGTGACAATGGGGTTAGTCGCCAGGCTGCGGGTGCGCCGGGTCAACCCAGTAGACGCGCTCGGGCTGCTCTACCACCGGAATATCCAGGTTGACGACGACCGGCTCCTGATCGCTACGCACGAGCACGCACTCTAGCGGCGCGTCGTCCAGGGCGTTGATCTCCTGGTGCGGCACATATGGCGGCACGAAGATGAAGTCGCCCGGCCCGGCCTCGGCGTAGTACTCCAACTGCTCGCCCCAGCGCATCCGCGCCCGCCCCTTGACCACGTAGATGACGCTTTCCAGCGGCCCGTGGTGGTGCGCGCCCGTCTTGGCGTTCGGCTCGATGGTGACGGCGCCGGCCCAGAGTTTGTGGGCGCCGGCGCGGGCGTAGTTGATGGCGGCGCCGCGCGTCATGCCCGGCGTCTGGGGCGTGTTGAAGTCGAGTTGGTCGCCGCGAACGATGCGCACGCCATTCTCCCGCCAATCCTGTCCTGCCTCTGACATCCCCTTGCTCCTTTCCTCCGCTCCGCTCCCTACAGATTATAGTCGCCGCGTTCCCTTGCGTCCATGAGATGACCTGTCTATAATGGAATGCTAGGGAGAAGTGCCTATGGCATCAGCGAACGTAGGGGCGGCAGAGCGCGCAGTTGATGGTGACGCAAGTCGCGATCTGTTGCAAGCCCTCATTGACACAATTGTAGAAGTCAGCCACCCTGAACAAGTTATCCTCTTTGGCTCTCGCGCTAGAGGTACTGCTCGGCAGGACAGCGACTATGATTTCCTGGTCGTAGTGCGTCATGTCCAAAACGAGCGCGAGCTGGCCAGCCGCATCTATCGCGCGCTCTTATCCCGGCGGCTCGGTGTCGCGGTGGACATTATCGTTGTTGGCGATGATGTCCTGGCAAGAAACGAAGATAACCCCTTCTTCATCTACCAGAGTGCTATGCACGAGGGACGCGTGGTGCATGAACACCCGGCAAGCCGCTGATGTTTGGCTACGCCGGGCTGAGAGCAATTTGCGTCTCGCCCAAATGGGCAAGACGGAGGCCGTCTTTTTCGAAGACCTCTGCTTCGAAGCCCAACAAGCGGCGGAGAAAGCTCTGAAAGCCGTTCTCATTCACCTCACCGGCGAATACCCAAAAGTCCACCATATCGGCTTGCTCATCGAGCATATAGAGCAGTACAACGGCGTCCCCGAGGAGATTCGTGACGCCGTCGCGCTGTCTAACTACGCCGTTCAGACCCGCTATCCGGGCGACTATACCCCTGTCTCGGAAGCGGAGTATGAGCAAGCGCTGCTTCTCGCTCAAACGGTTGTATCCTGGTCGAAGCGTCAGATTGCCTAGAGATGAGTGGAGATTACGAGGATGTGAGCACGCGCGACTGTTCGCGGCGGTAGGTCGGCGCGAACAGGGCGATGTGGCGCTCGATGCCGTCAAGCTGCGCCTGCACCGCTGCCGCGCTCACCCCCGCCGGCGCGTAGACGACGTACAGCGCGTGCGTCGTGGCCCGCGTGATGGGGGAGCGGTCGTCCTGGCCGTAGAGGATGGTACACGTGACGCCGCCCGCGTCGCGCATCACCATGTCCCCCGCGCGCAGCGTCTTCTCCGCCCCGCCCATCTGCGTGAACGTCTCCCCGTCGCGCGTCACGTCGATGACCACCGGCGGCATTAGCCGGGCAACGTCGTGGCCCGCCGTCAGGGCGAGGGTGTCCAGCTCGGCGGCGAAGTTGGCGTCCACCAGGGGCGAGACATCGGGCAGCGACTTGCCCTTCAGGACGACCGACTCGAGCTGGAGCAGGACGTGGTACGTCTTGCTGAAGCGCTTATAGTAGCTCCAGTAGGCGGCCATGTCGGGCAGCGCCAGGAAGTCGGCGCGGGTGTAGCCCGCGTAGCGCTGCCGCAGCCGCTCCTCCACGGCGCGCTTCTGGGCGTCCAGCGCCGCCGAGCGCCCCGTGTTGTCCACGTCGGACACCTCCAGCAGCCCCATGTGCCCGCCCGGAAACGCCCGCCGCCACTCCTCTGTCACCTGGATGTCGAGCATTACGCCTCAATTCGGCCCGGTAGTTGGCAACGCTGTCGTTGCGAGGAGGACGATAGGACGACGAAGCAACCCCCCGGCTGGCGAACGCGCCTCTACTCTTCGGCCAGACCGTCTATCGCCAGGGCGGGAGATTGCTTCGCCAGCAGGGGCGGAGTACCGCCCCCGCGCCCCGGCTCGCAATGACAAGACGGCTGTCGTTGCGAGGAGGACGATAGGACGACGAAGCAACCCCCCGGCTGGCGAACGCGCCTCTACTCTTCGGCCAGACCGTCTATCGCCAGGGCGGGAGATTGCTTCGCCAGCAGGGGCGGAGTACCGCCCCCGCGCCCCGGCTCGCAATGACAAGACGGCTGTCGTTGCGAGGAGGACGATAGGACGACGAAGCAACCCCCCGGCTGGCGAACGCGCCTCTACTCTTCGGCCAGACCGTCTATCGCCAGGGCGGGAGATTGCTTCGCGCTGCTCGCAATGACAAGACCCGCGGTCCCCTCGCAATGACGATTTAACCGACGGCGGCGCGCATAGCTTGCAAGTGGCCCTGGGGGTGGCCCAGGAGCAGGAACTCGATGAGCCGGGCCGTGGTCAGCGTCGCGCCGCCGGCCAGCGTCATCGGCCCCGACTGCGCCAACTCCTCGTCGCTCAGCTTGCTCACCATCGCCACGGCATCGCCGCCATTCCGCCGCAGCAGCGCCAGCGTGTCGGCCTTGCCCACGCCGGCGTTCGCCTCGGCGTGCTGCGCGTTCCACGCGTCGATGTCGGCCATCGTCACCGGCGGCATCGGCTTGCCGCCCGCCATCGTCGCCACCCAGCCGGCGCCGGCGCCTAAAGCCGTGGCGATGTGGTGCGCGACGACGCCGATGGGCCGCCGGTCGTCGCCACACGGCATCCCCCACTGCTCCTCAGTCAGGGACTCCACCAACGCGATGACCTGTTGATTGAGCTTGTTGACGCGGTCCGCCAATTGCTGTGCCTGCGCGCTGCCTGCCATGCCTGCCTCCTCGGCGAGTGCCCAATATTCTTGTTGACGGGAAGGAATTGTAGCACCGGGGAAAGCGGGGGGCAACGCCGAAGTTACTTGTCCTCGTAGTCCGGCGAGTCCTCGGCGACGCGGCGCAGGGGGGCGTCTTCGTCGTCGCGGCGGCGGAAGCGCAGGGCCGACGGCGGGCGCAGCGGCGGGGCGTCCTGGGCGTGGGGCGGCGTCTCGTCCAGGGCGAAGGCCAGGTCCAGCGCGGCGATGTACTCGGCGGCACACGCCGGGCACGCGTCGAGCCGCGCGTAGAGGTCGGGGTCCGGCGGCAGCCCGTCGATCTCGCGCTCGATGGCGGCGGGGAACCGGGCGCGGGTGGCGTCGCAGCCGTCGGGGCAGCGCCCGGCAGGGTCGGCGTTCAGGGCGGCGGCGAGACGTTCGCGGTTTGTGGTGGACATAGGTGTGTTCCTAACGTTATCCCGGCAATTCACTCAGAATAGCGAGATACTCTGCCGCCGTGTGCTAGCCGCGCTATCGCGCGGACGCCAGGCTGAAGCGCTGGCGCTAAGAGGGCAAAGTCCTGCGGACTGCTTGAGTCTCCCATGTCGCTGCGAGGAGGACGCTAGGACGACGAAGCAGCCCCTCGGTGAGTGAAAGTTCCCTCTTCCCGCGCTAGACCGTCTGTCGCAAGGGCGGGGGATTGCTTCGCCAGCAGGGGCGGAGGACCGCCCCCGCACCCCCAAATGCTCCGCTCGCAATGACAACTTGGCGATGTTCTCGTGTGGGCGCATGGCGTCATGCGGCTTGGAGATCTCGGCATGACAGATTCTGGGCCGTCGCCTAGCGACACGCACTCTCTTCCAGGAGGACTCCCGTTCCCCGGACCTTACCCTTTGATGACGCCAATCGGGCGCATGCGGGCGACTTCCTTCGACAGCCCCGCCCGGTGTACCACGTCCACCACCTGGTCCACGTTCTTGTAGGCGAGCGGCTGCTCCTCGGCCAGCCCCTTGTGGCTCCGGGACCGGGCGATGACGCCCGCCTTCTCCAGCTCCTCGTCGATGCGGCGGCCCTGCGCCTGCTTCACCGACGCCGTCCGGCTCAGGGCGCGGCCCGCCCCGTGGCACGTCGTCCCGAACGTCTGCGCCATGCTGCCCGGCTGCCCGACGAGCACCCAGCTCGCCCGGCCCATGTCGCCGGGGATGATGACCGGCTGCCCGACCGCCTGGTACATCGCCGGCACTTCCGGGTGGCCGGGCGGGAAGGCGCGCGTCGCCCCCTTGCGGTGTACCCACACCGGCTTGACGCGCCCGTCGATGGTGTGCTCTTCGAGCTTGGCGATGTTGTGGGCGACGTCATAGATGAGCGCCATGTCGAGCGCCTGCCACGTCCGCCCGAAGACCTCGGCGAACACCTCGCGCGTCTGCCACATGAGAAGCTGGCGGTTGCACCAGGCGAAGTTGGCGGCGGCGCGCATCGCCCCGATGTAGTGGCGGCCCTCCGGGCTGTGCGCGGGGGCGCAGGCGAGCTGCTGGTCCGGCAGGTGGATGCCGTACTTCTGGGGCGCGCCGCGCAGGGCGTGCAGGGCGTCGTCGCACACCTGGTAGCCCAGGCCGCGCGAGCCGGAGTGGATCATCACGCACACCATGCCCTCGCGCAGCCCCATCGCCTCGGCCGCCTCGGCGTCGAAAATCTCCTCGACGACCTGCACCTCCAGGAAGTGATTGCCGGAGCCGAGGGTTCCGCACTGCTCTGCCCCGCGATCCAGGGCACGGTCGCTGACATTCTTCGGCTCAGCGCCCGCCAGCCGCCCGCCCGCCTCGGTGTGGGCGATGTCCTCGTCCGTCGCCAGGCCGCGCCGCATGAGGTAGCCCACGCCGTCGGCCATCAGGTGGCGCAGCTCGCCGCGCTCGAAGCGGTACTTGCCGGAGCGACCCACGCCAGTCGGAATCTGGTCGAACAGGCGGTTGACGAGCGTCTTCAGGCGCGGCGCGACATCCTCTTGCATCAGGTTCGTCCGCACCAGCCGCACCCCGCAGTTGGAGACGACGAAGCCGTTGGCGATGAAGTTGTGGTCGGCGTGGGCGACGGTGAAGTCGTAGACTATGTCCACATCGTCCACCGCTTCAATCGCCGCGATGCGCTCCCACACCATCCCGCTGGGGCCGCCAACGCCGGCCTCCGCGCAGAAGTCCGCGAACGACGGGAACGCCGCGCCGATGCGCGGCGCCGTCGCGCGGCCCTGCTCATGAACTTTACGTCCGCTGTCATGCCGACGGAGGAGGCATCTGGGCCGCCGCAGTCCAGACCCCTCCTGCGTCGGGGTGACATTCGAGAGTTCACGGGGACGGCACGTGCCGTACGAGCCTATCTGGTTCCTTTCCGTGTCTTCCGTGTCTTCCGTGGTTGCCCTCCGAGGCCCTTCGCGCTGTGCTAGCCAGCGCGCCTTGCGCTTGAGGTACTGCACCGCCAGGGCGGCCAGCCCGGCGCGCCGCGTGTTGTACTCGAAGCCGACGCGGCCCCACAGGGCAAGCAGGCTGTCGGCCTTCGGGGAGAGGATGAGGCGCAGGCGGACCGGGCGCTCGCCGTCGCCCTTCACGCCCTCCTCGCGGGCGGCAATCGCCTGGGTCTCCACGCCGAAGTCGGCCAGCCAGCGGGCGATGTGTTCCAGGAACGCCCGGCCACTCGCGGCGAACGCGGCGCGCTTGTTGAGCGAGAGCACCGGCGCAGCCAGCGTCGCCGGGTGGCTGGTGATGGTGGCCGGGGCGGCCAGCTCCGCGCCGAACAGCGCGGCCAGGAACAGCCGCCGCTGCCAGAGCGGGGCCGCGTCGAGCCAGGCGGGCAGGTCGTACGCCTGCCGCGTCTTGTTCCCGACCGGGGCGCCAAGGCAGGCCAGCAGCGCCGCGAAGCCGGTACTGACGACCTTGAAGTGGCGCTCCTCGCGCTCGAACTCGTAGGCGGCATACGCCGTTTGGATGCGGTGGCGGCGTCGGCGCATGTAGAGGCGCGAGGGCGTGACGCCGAGCGCGGCGATGTCGGCGCGGATGGCGTCCAGGTCGGCGGCGGCGCCGTAGAACGCGGTGACGCCCTTGCCGTTCCCGCCCTCAAAATGTAGCGTGCCGTCGCCGAAGACGAAGCCCAGGATTTTGAGGAGGGCGGGCAGCGCGGGCGACGAGGCACGCAGCGGCAGCAGCCCCCGCCCTGTGAGGTACGCCATCGCCTGCGTGATGCCGTTGCCGCCGCCCTTGCCGAGGGCCGTCAGGCGGGCGCGCACGTCGTCTGCGGAGACGATGATGTCATCCGACGGGGGCGTGTACGGCACGCCTTCGAACGGCGCAAGGGCCACCCGGTCGCCAGGGCGCAACTCACCCAGCGGGCGCATGCCGTCCGGCGTCCAGAAAGGGTGGTCGGCCGTGGCGCGCAGCTCGTCGCCGCTCTCCGTGACGACGCGCAGGACGCGGGCACGGGGCGATTGGCTGAACCACACGGCGACGTCGGTCGTGTCGCGCTTCGGCTCGCCTAGGGCGTAGCACGCCAGGCGCGCTGTCGGCCATGCCTCGGCCATCTCCGCGATGGGTCGGGTGTAGCCGTGGGCGTGGAGGATACGCGCGTCGCCGGCGAGGCAGTTGATATCGTAGCCGACGCCGCCGGGGGAGATGACGCCGCCTTCGTCGGGGTCCGTCGCGGCGACACCGCCGATGGGGAAGCCGTAGCCCCAGTGGATGTCGGGCATGGCGAGGCTGGCGACCTGGATGCCGGGCAGGTGCGCGACGTTGGCGACCTGCTCCGGGGCCTGGTCCGCCTGGAGGTGCTGCATCAGCTCGTGGCTGGCGTAGATGAGGCCGTCGACGCGCATCCCCTCCTTGTAGCGCTTGGGGATGCGCCACAGCGTCGCGTTGACCTTCTCCAATGGCCCGCTATACCCCCGGTCCGGCATACGATACCTCGCGCGTTTCAGCCAATTCTTTAGTATGAAGGAACGTTACTAGTCGCGGCTACACAGCAACTGACAACCGAATGTCATGCTGAGCGGAGCGAAGCATCCCTCTGCGGCGGTCGAGACCCTTCGCTACGCTCAGGGTGACACTCGAAATCAGTGTGGTGACCCACTAGCTCAGGGGGGCTATTCGACGACGAGCTGGATGTTGGAGATCGAGCTATCGAAGTCCCAGCCGGCGGCGCGAACCTCGACGCTGATAATCTGGAACGGCAGCAGCGCCTCGTTGTGCAGGTCGAACTCGACCGGCACCCACACGCCGGGTTTGATCTGCTCGCCGTTCAGGGTCGGGTTGCCGTTGTCGTTCTGAATGTAGAAGCCCTTGAACCACTCCACGTCGGAGCCGTACACGTCCTTGTACAGAACGCGCAGGATGAGGGGGTACTCGGTGGACAGGTAGCCGCCGCCGCTGAGGCTCTGGCTGTCGATCTTGATGTCGGCGCGCAGCTTGAGCGAGGAATACGGGTTGGGCAGGTTGCGGTTGAGCACCTGGATGGCGCGCACGGCGGCATAGTTGCCGCGGCCCGGCGCCATCTCGGAGCCGCTGCGCCTGAAGTGCAGCGCCAGGCGGTCGCCCGCGTCCACGACCTCCCATGTCGGATCCACCCCGCCGCCGTCGCTGCCCTGGTCGATCTTCATCTCCCACGGCCCGGTGCTGCCGCTCGGCGGGGACGCGCCCTTGTCGGTGAAGTCGCCGTCGGCGATGAAGTCCACCTCACCCGCCGCCGGGGCGTCCGGTAGGCGACCGACGGTGACGCGGGTGTGCTCGCCGCGACGCACGCTGACGGGGGCGCCGCCCGCCAGGCTGGTGACCGCGGCCGGGTTGTTGTACGCCTGCACGTCCGTCGCGTCGCCGGTCACGTCGAAGAAGTAGCCGCCGTCGCCAAGCTGCGCCGTCATCTGGGGCGATCCCACCCGGAAGTCGGTCTGCGGGCCGGCGGTGGGAATCTGGGGCGCGACACCGATCTTGACCGTGCCAGACAGGACCTCTAGCGCGATCTGGTTGTGGCGGTTGCTCAGCCCCCACATGCCGAAGCGCGGGGCGCGCAGCGTGTCGAGGCGGACGATGGTGTTGGGGTAGACCTGGACGGTGCTGTTGTCGAAGAAGGTCAGCAAGCCGCGCGACTCGTTGTCGGTGACGATGGTCTGCCCCTCGTCGAGGCGCGCCTGGTCGGAGACGGCGAGGGGGGCGGTGTTGGGCGCGGAGCGGACCTGGACGATGGGGCGGATGACCTCCAGGTCGGCAGTGCGGGCGGTCATGGCGTTGTTGACGTAGTAGCGCACGGCGAGCGGGCCGCCGATGACCAGGGCGAGGAATGTCGCAAACGCCGCCAGGAGAATCAGCCACGCCAGCCGCTCGTAGCGTCGGCGCAGGGCCAGCGCGCCGGACGGGGCCGGGGCGGCGAGGGGCGCCTCGGCGACGCTGGGAACGACCGGCGGCCCGTTGGGAATCGGGGCCGACGCGGACGGCGGGCGGGTCGAGCGGGAAGAAGCCATGCTAGAAACGCACCTGGAAGCCGGCGAGGTTACGGGCCGGGTCCTGCCACGCGACCTGCACTTCGCGCACACGCGCGCCGGGCGGGCCGCCGTACAGCCAGCCGAGGAACTTTTGCAGCTGCGGCCGCGGCCCCTCAGCCACCACCTCGACGCTGCCGTCCATGCGGTTCGCCACCCATCCGACGAGGCCCAGGGTGCGGGCCTGCTTCTGGGTCGCCATGCGGAAACCGACGCCCTGCACGCGCCCGTTGATCGTGACGTGCAGGCGGGCCAGTTCGGTCATAAGGGGGGTCTCTCCTGCGGCCAAGTATAGCATGAAGAAACCGTGAGGACAAAACACCGGCGGCGCTGTCGCCCTGAGTGCGACGAAGGGCCTCCCAGGATCACCGGGATGCTTTGCGTTCGCTCAGCATGACATGAAAGCCGCCGGTCAGTGTACACGTTTCGTGCCACTGTCGCCTGGGAATGCGGTTGTCGCTCACCCCCTAATACCATTTGTTGGTAAAAGGCTGTCATTGCGAGCGGAGTGAAGCAATCCCCCGCCAGGCAACGACCACGCCATAGCCGTCTAGACCGTCTGTCGCAAGGGCGGGAGATTGCTTCGTCGTCCTATCGTCCTCCTCGCAATGACACCTGGACAGGAAGACCTTGCAACTTTTCTAGCGAAGTTTGGTATGAGAGAGACTAGCCACAGAGGACACAGAGGACACAGAGGAACAACTGTTTTTCTCCT
Source organism: Anaerolineae bacterium (assembly GCA_039810085.1). Classification (GTDB taxonomy): domain Bacteria; phylum Chloroflexota; class Anaerolineae; order Epilineales; family JAHCIE01; genus JBDHWG01. Next base: position 23,131 of record JBDHWG010000023.1, on the reverse strand, counting down.
CTCTGTGCCCTCTGTGCCCTCTGTGGCAATCTTCTTCTGAACGGTTCAGGGGGTGGCGGCCTCGGGGGTGGGGAAGGTGTAGCGGACGCCGGTTAGCTCTTCGGACACCTGCCATAGCCGCCGCGCCAGCGCCTCGTCATACGACGCCTGGCTGGAGCGCACCTTGCCGGGGGCGCCGCGCGAGCCGCCCATGCCCGTCGGCCCGATGTAGTCGCAGCCGTTGACGCCCGGCGCAATCGCCGCGTACAGCGTCGGCAGCGCGCCCATCGCGGCGCTCTGGGCGAACAGGCGGTTGGCGACGCGCATCACGACGCCGCGCACCCGCGCGCCGGCCATGCGCGGTCCGGCGTGCTGGAGGTTGGTCGACGCGTAGCCGGGGTGGCAGGCGACGCTGAGGGCGGCGTCGTGGTGGGCGGCGAACTGGCGCTGCAACTCGTAGGCGAACAAAACGTTGGCGAGCTTGCTCTGGCTGTAGGCGTCGTAGCCCAGCTTCCCGTTGAGGTTGTCGAAGTCGATCTGCCCGCGCAGGTGCATCATGCTGCTGACGGTGACGACGCGGGCGCCGGGCGCGGCCAGGATCGCCGGCAGGAGGTGGCCGGTCAGGGCGAAGTGGCCCAGGTGGTTCGTGCCGAAGTGGACCTCGAAGCCGTCGGGTGTCGTGTGGTAGGGCAGGTCCATGACGCCGGCGTTGTTCAGCAGGAGGGGCAGCGCCTCGCCCCGCGCCAGGAACGCCTCGCCAAAGCGTCGCACGCTGCCCAGGTCGGCCAGGTCGAGGGGCATGACATCCACCGCGGCCCCCGGCGTCTCCTGGCGGATGGCCGCCGCCGCCCGCTGCCCCTTGTCGGCGCTGCGCACGGCCAGGATGACCCGCGCCCCCTTCGCCGCCAGCGCCCGCGCCGCCTCGTAGCCGATGCCGCTGTTGCCGCCGGTAATGATGGCGGTCTTGCCCGCCTGACTCGGAATATCGCTCACGCGCCACTTGCTCACAGTCCTATCCCTTCCTTCATTATCACAGTGCATCCTGCCATTCTGAGTCCGGCGCGGGCCGGTTCCTTTCGCGGCAGGTCACTTCGCAGAACACGCAAAACATGGGCGTCATTGCGAGGAGGACGATAGGACGACGAAGCAATCTGCCGGGGGGGTAGAGACGCGGTATACCGCGTCTCTACGTCTGTCGCAAGGGCGGGGGATTGCTTCGCTCACGCTCGCAATGACAGGTTGGTGGTGTTCGTGTGCCGGCATGAAAAAGGGGGCGAGCCGACGTTGGCTCGCCCCTGTGTTATAACTGTAGCACGTGAGTCCCAATCTCCCCCACTGACTACGTTTCTAGGCTACATCCGCGCGGATGACGCTCAGGCGATGCTATTCGCGGTGCTTGGCGCCGTTATTGTCGACGACGTTCCACAAGCTGTTGGCATTAGTACCGCCGTTGCCGCTGAACAGCACCGGATCACCGGCGGAGGAGAGGCTGCCGCTGGCCAGGCCGCTAGAGAACGTGCTGGCTGGCTCATTGCAGTTGTCGAGCACGCTAGAACAAGTGGCGCCGCTGGTCGGGGCCGAGGCGGTGGCAAAGACACCGTGCGCCAGGTTATCCGAACCGTAGGACGTGGAGATGTAGTCACCCACCATGCGGCCCTGGCTGGTGGTGGCCACCCAGGTGCTGGGCATGCCGCTGGCGACCGTCTGCGGCGCACTCCAGGTGCTGCCACCATTGGTCGAGGAAATGAAGCCCACGCTCAACTGGGTGCTGCCCGACGGGTAGAAGTAGTAGGTCAGGCCGAGCTGCGCCGTGGCGCCTGAAGTGGCTTTGTTGACGGCCAGGCCCGGGATGAAGTGATCGATGCCGCTGCTGGTACCGTCAATCGGCACGCGGGTCACCGACGACCAGGAAGTGCCGGTGGCGTTGAGCGACTTGCTGTACACGATGTCGTTGGCTTTGCAGGACCGGCGGAAGCGGCAGTCCGCCCAGGCCACGTAGACGGCGCCGGCGCCATCGATTTCGGCCGAGGGCAAAGGGCCTTCGCGCAGGCTGCCAGCGACGGTGTGGTGCGAGATGGTGGCGATGGTGGTTGTCGCGCTCCAACTGACGCCGCCGTTCGTGGAGTTGAAGGCGCCGATGGCAGTCTCGTTAGCGTTGGCAATGGGCACGATCACGGCGCCGTCGGGGCGCACGACGGGCTGGCCGCCGATCACGCCGGTGTTGTTGGTGGAAGCCGCGCTCCAGTTCGCCCCGCCGTCGGTGGACGTGCTCATCTGGAGCAGGTTGCCGGCCCCGTGGTTGTCCCATTCCGTGTAGCAATGGCCGTAGTAGGGGCTGGTGGCCGTGTTATCGCAGACGATCCAGTTCTTGTCGAGATCGGCGCCAGTCGCGGTAACGACGGGACTCCCCCAAGTCAGACCACCATCCGTTGAACGGCTGGTCACGACACCGTTGCCGTGTACCCCTCCCGCTTCCAAGAGCGTCAATGAGGAGATCAGCCAGACGTTATGCGCTGCATCGTAAGCGACCGAAGCATCGGTCGCGCGGTCATTGGGGCCGCCGCCAGACCACTTCGTAATGCCAGGCAACAGGCCGCTCGTCCAGGTTGCGCCATTGTTCGTGGAGGTGGCAAAGCCGATGGCACATGCGCCGCCGTCATAGATACGCCCCACTTGATAAGCGGCAACCATCGTCGAGCCATACGAGAAGGTGTCCGGCTCGACGATGGTATGATGGTTGGTGGTGTTGGAGGCCTTACAAGTGGCCTGAGTGAAGGGGTCGGTGGCGATTGTCGCTGCGGCAGAAAAGGCATTCCAAGCAGGGAAGGCCAGGGCGACGAGAAGGGCTAAAGTGGCTCCGGCGACTCCAAGAGACACGCGCCGAGCGCGAGAAGACAAGAACGGTAGACGTCGTGTAGACATAGGGCAAGTCTCCTTGCTGGCGAAGCCAGCCGTTGGCGTTCAGGTTGTGAGCCGATTCATCATCGCGGCTTTGTCTCTATTTCACCTCCTAGATGCTCGACGCCACGGCGACGAGCAGGGCGACGAGGGTCGCCCACGCCGCAGTCCAACGCACTCTCTTCATCGATGCCTCCTGAGTTCGTGCCGCTGGCGCGGCAGGCTGGGGGAACATGACAACGACCGAGGCCCTGGCCGACAGGCACGTCAAAGAACGCCCGTAGGGAGGGGCCACGGTCACTGACACCGGAGGGTAAGCCATTCCTGAGCAGCCGAGGTATTGGGTAGGCTGGGCATGGGGAGCGCATCAGAGAATGGAGCACGCATTATAGGGACTTTTGCATCAGAGTCAAACGCGGCGTCTGGTTGACAGGATGCGCGGCGTCAGTAAGCTTTATAGTATGCACAGGAGGATTCCATGTCCGAGAGTTACCTGCCCCAGATTCTATCTAAGGGCGGCTACACCGCCTTGATGCGCGTCGTCCTCGACCAGGACGACCTTGTTCTCGATGACCTGCAAAGTGAGCCGCTGCCCTCGGCCCGACCGACCGACGGCCCGCTGTACCGCATCCACCTGACCGGCAGCGGCGAGGCCGGGCCGGCCGAGCTGGACGTGGTGCTGCGCGTCCTGCCGGGGCCGACGTGGAGCGAGGCGTTCAACCCGCGCCTCGACGCGCCCGCCGAGATCGCCGCCCTGGAGAGCGACCTGCTGTCCGTGCTGCCCTCCAGCATCGTCGATCCCACGATTGCCAGCGCCCGCGCCCGCGAAGGCCGCCCGGCGTGGATCATGACGTCGCCGCTGACGGAGGGGCTTGGCCCGGCGCGGCTGAGCGAGCGCCTGAGCGACCCGGAGGTGCGGCTGATGCTGTACCGCCTGGGTGAGATGCACGCCCTACACTGGAACGCCGGGTCGGTGCTCGATTTCGTCTACCCCTGGCTGACGCGCCAGGCAGAGTGGGTGCGCGGCGCGACGGGCCTCTACGCCGGCGCGATGGCGGGCGACCTGCCCGAGGGGCGGCTGAGTCTGGTGCTCCAGGCCAACGCGCCCGACGCCGGCCCGAACCTGCGCGCCCTGTTCGACGCCCTGCCGCTGGAGGACGCCGAGGCGCTGTACCGCGTGCTCCAGTCGCCCGACGCGCTCATCGAGCGCCTGTCCGCCGCGCCGCCGACGGTGGTACACGGCGCGCCGACCGTCGCTAACATCGGCCTGGCCGACGATCACCTGGTCGTCGTGGACTGGGCGGGCATCCAGGTCGCGCCCTCGACGTGGGATGTGTGGGCCTTGTGGTCGAGCCTGCACGAGCCGCCCCTGTCGAGCGAGGCGGCGGGGGAGTTCTACCTGGATGCGATGGCGACGCTGTTGGAGGAGGGGGTGGACCGCGCGGCGTGGCAGCGCAGCTACGCGGTGACGCCGGTGGCGGCGTTCCTGCTGCGCGACCTGGCCGATGTCGCCGCCGCCCCACCGGCTAATACGCCGGACCCAGCGGTCGTATCGCGCGCCCGACACGCCGCCGCCGCCGCCCGCGCCGCCGGGCTGTAGCGACGTCACCCCACGGGGAAAGCAGGAGACTGCCACAGAGTAGGACACAGAGAAAGACGAGACATGGTGAACGAGGACACCCTCATGACCCAGCTCGGCCTCCGCCGCTCTCAATATGCGTGACCCGTCAACATGCGAGCAGCATTGTATGCCATTGGCAGACACCCGCCGGATCTCAAGCAAGAGTAAGCTGTGCTCCGCCTGATGATACCGCTGTCGCCCTGAGCGACACGAAGGGTCCCAAGAGGTCTACCACGGAACACACTGAACACACGGAATGTGAAGACTTCATTGGCTGTCACCCCGACGATAGGAGGGGTCTGGGCTGCGGCGGCCCAGATGCCTCGTGCCTCGGCATGACAGCGGATGCTTGTGGCTAGGGGAAGAGAACGCCAGGGCGCAAAGACGCAAAGCGAAAGGCGCGAAAAGAAACCGCTAGCGTCAGCCTTTCGTGTCCTTCGCGGCCTTTCTGTATTGTACCTTAACAAGTTGCAGTAGAGAGAAGATGGTGAGCATAGGCATCGGGTGAGCGTCCAGCCAGTTCACGACCTTGGTGCGGACGGGCGTTGTAGGCGGGGCGCAGGTCGGCGAGGAGAGCCTCCAACTCCTGGGGCTGTGACCAGGCATGATGGGCTAGCCATTCCTTGAGGGTACGGACAAAGCGCTCGGCAATGCCGTTGGTTCGAGCGCGATAGGGAGCGATACGCACATGACTGAAGCCGAGGGCCTGGGCCAAGTCGGCAAAAGGGCGACCGATGAACTGGGAGCCATTGTCGGAGATGACAAACTGCACGCTGGAGGGGATGAGGGGACGCAGCGCCTCGACTACCATCTGGCTGGTGACATGCACACCCGCCGTGAAGAGCGGGAGCCCCAGGCACTGACGGGTGCAGTTGTCCACGACCACCAAGATGGCCAGCCAGCGCTGGGGTGGCTCGACCGAGGGGACGAGGGCTGCACGACGGCGCCGTAAGCGCGTTCGCTCTAGGCGCCACTGCTCATCTTCCGCCTGCCGCGTGGCAAGCTGTTGCCGACGAACTTGGCGCGTGTGCCGCCAGGCTTGATCCAACGCGGCGAAGTCAGCCTGGTGCTGACGCTTGGCGGCGCGCGAGAGGGCTTGCCAGGTCGCCTTCTGCGCCCGTCGTTCGGCGCGTGCCGCTTGCCAGTGGGCATCTTCGTCTTGGCGCAGGAAGCGTTGATGGCGGCGCTGCAGCCGTAACGCTTCCTCGTCGGCGCATAAGTACAACCGCTCGGTGCGCGTCGCGCTGTCCTCGCGCCGACGGCGAGGGGGTGGTGTCGCATCCCGCTGGGCACGATAGGCGTTCATCTGGGCCACGTAGGTGTCGCCGTCTTCAGCAAACACCTGACCTGGATACGACCGCTCAGTCGCTGGCGGTGTCGGGCCGGTCGGGGGGGAAAGCCTCCTCAGCCGCTTGCTGAAGAGAGGTCGCGGGCAGAGCCGTCTCGGCATCATGCACGATGGGCACAACGCACAGATCGATGTTGAGCGTTTGCTCAGGGTTCGGGGCATGCACGGCCGGTGTCGCCTTGACGCGCTGGGGCGTGTCCGCCGCCTGACCCACCAGCCCTGCTTTCAGCAGGATGCGTCGCACTTGAGTGGGACTGATCGTTGGCTGCTTGTCGTGTGCCGCGCGCAACGCATCGCTGATCGAGCGATAGCCCGCCTCGGGATGCTCCTGTTTGTAGGCGATGACCTCCTCGACAATCGCCCGGGGCGTCGGGGGAATGCGCGTCCGATGCGGCGCTCGGCTGCGTGGTGTGTCCAGCGCCGCGTAGCCGCCTTCGCGAAACCGTCCGAGCCAGTAGTAGAATGTCCGCACTCCCACATGCGCCTGTTGACACGCTTTCGCCACGTCGCCTGTCTCTTCGTAGACTTCAAAGAGATGCCGCCGTTGTTGTGCTGTTGTCTCTCGGTAGTACACGCGTTTTCGAGGATTGCTAGAGCTGCTCATGCCCTATAGTCTACACACCAATACCCGCCACTGCAACTTGTTAAGGTACAATACACCTTCGCGGCCTTTCGCGTCTATCGTGGTCCAAAACCCCTCTCATGGCGCAGCTCGGCCTCCGCCGCCCCTCGTATGCCTAATGCAGCGTCGTTGCAAAAAGGACGACCGGGGTGCGGGGGCGGTACTCCGCCCTTGCCGACGAAGCAACCTCACGGTGAGCAATAGCAGTGATATTGCTGCCTGCTCCCAGAACGCACAGGACGAGCCGTCATTGCGAGGAGGGACGACGACGCAATCTCCCGCCGGGTGAGAGTCACGCTATAACCGCTCAGACCATCTGATGCAAGGGCGAGGGATTGCTTCGCTCACGCTCGCAATGACGGCTTGGCGGTGTTCTTGTGTCGGCGCATAGCAGACCCAAGCCTCATCTCTCTTTGCGCCCCTGCGCCCTTGCGCCCTGGCGTTGCCATCTTATATGAGCAAAGCGAGACGAACTACCCCGGCAATTGGGCCCTCTAGCCGGGAGCTAGAGGGCCCAGGGCGACTATTGCGCCGTCCATGTTCCTGAACAGACCGCCGTCCCGGCCTCCGCGCGCCAAGTACCCGTCGCTGGCGCCGAGTTCCCATTGAACCGTCCTGTGAAGATGAAATGAGTGAAGGGCTGCGGTAGGTCGAAGTTGAACTGTCCGTTCGTGATCGGCCACAGTTTCGAGTTCTGGAATGAGATGCCGCCGGAACTCCTACTCGCACCGCAGGAGTAGTTGTTGAACCTTAAGGCAACTTTGCTTATGGCCGTTCCGTCGGGTGTAACCGTAAAGGTGACGCTTCCGAAGTCAGTCGTGGCTGTCCAGTCGCCCGGCCTAACACCAGCCGATGGCGCCGCCGGCGCCGGTGCGCCTACACTCTCGCCGCCCCGTACTGCCGTGCGTATATTCCCCCAATCACCAGCGGTGGCATAGTAGACGCGCACTTGCCCGTTCCCCAAATTTTCGGCACGTTGGGCAGCGTAGGCCGAGCCGTCGGTGGTTGTGTTGAATTCAGCAGAGTTAGGGACGAAGCCGTCAGCGAAGATACGCTTCTGCAGCGCGGCAGCGGGGTTGAACTGGATAACCTGATGCTTCTCCCCCTCGGTCAGCAACGCCTGCCCCAGATCGTTCCCTACGGTGCTGCCGCGCTCCACCAACTGCACGTTGCCCCAATCGCCGTTAACTACATAGTACATGCGCACCCGACCTGTGCCAAGGTCTTCAGCTCGTTGCGCTGTATACGATGTACCACCGATCTGCGTGCTGAACTCTGCGGAATTCGGGACAAAGCGATCCGCGAAGATGCGCTTTTGCAGCGCGGCATCGGGATTGAATTGGATTACTTGATGCTTCTCACCTTCAGTGAGCAGGGCTGTATCGGCTCCACCTTGGGCATATGCCAGACGAGACATGCCCGTGGGTTCGAGTGCAAGACCGAGGACGCCCGGCCCGATGATGCCTAGTGCCAATGCGATGACAAGTCGAATGAGGAAAGGGTATGTAATGGACCGTACCGTCACATTCCTCCACATGTACCGCAGAGACCTCTTTGTCTCTAGTTGAAAATGCATTGCACCCTCCTTTATGGTGTGCAGTAGTGAAAGTGAGGAAGCCCTGAGTTCGATTTCACTTCTCGCATTGGACGCGCCGTGTGAGCACAAACCGATAGCGAAATGAATTACGAAGTGCTCCTATTATATCATCCCCCCCCCCCCCCCCCCCCCCCTTGTCAAGACCATTACAAAGGGAAATCACAACTATTCGCCCGATCTGGAAGGGTTCTCCGGCAGATGAACGTGTGGCTTTCGCCCTACTGTCAACGGATGGAAACGGATAAACGGATACTGACGGATAGCCAGCGTTCTTCCATGAGGCGAGACAATCCGTTTATTCGTTTTTCCATCCGTTGACAGCGAGCGTGGTCCAGAAGTTTCATGAAACGCCAAAAAGCCATCCCCCTGTGGGGATGGCCTGGCTTTTGCTTGTGGCTGCTTGTGCAAACTGCGGTTGACTCGACGTGCTCACGTGCATATCCTTCAAGACAAAGGGCGAGGCGAAGGTGAGATTTAGCGAACTCGTGCGCTTGCTGGAGGAGAATGGCTTTACCATCGTGAAAGAGAAGGGTTCAATCCGGTACTACAGCAAGCCAGGTTGGCCGAGATTGATTCGCGTCGATTATCACGGTTCGAAGGAAGTACCCACAGGCACGTGTTATGCGATATTGAAGGCCGCCGGTATCAAGAAGCCATAGGAGAGTCGTGGGATGTTGAATCTGCCGTACTCGCTGGTGATCGAGGCGACTGAGGAGCCTGATTTCTTCGGCTTCTACTCGCCCGATTTGGAGGGGTTCTCCGGCATCGGTCATTCCATCGAGGATTGTCTGTACCAGGCGCGGCTAGGCATGAAGGAACACGTCGCCCTGCTGGTTGAACAGGGATTGCCCGTGCCGCCGGTGAATCCGAACCCGACGGTGACGATCCAAAACGAGCAGCGCCAGCCGGCAACTTAATAACAAGTGTGCGTGGCAAGGCTGTCATTGCGAGCGAAAGCGAAGCAATCCCCCACCCTTGCGATAGACGGTCTAGGCGGCTAGAGCGTAGCTATCACCCGCCGGGGGATTGCTTCGTCGTTCCTCCTCGCAATGACGGCTTGGCGGTGTTCTTGTGTCGGCGCATACCAGACCCAAGACTGATCTCTCTTTGCGCCCCTGCGTCGTTGCGCCTTCGCGTTGCTATCTTATAGTCAGGGGATACCGAGCCGGACCGAGGGGTTCGGACCGCGAAGGACGCGAAAGGCTAGCGAAAGGCGTGAAAAGACACCGCTAGCGTCAGCCTTTCGTGTCCTTCGCGGCCTTTCGCGTCTATCGTGGTCCAGAAGTTCACGAAACGCCAAAAGGCCATCCCCATGTGGGGATGGCCTGGCTTTTGCTTGAGGCTGCTCGTGGTCTAGCGCGTGGCCCGGGGGGCGACGCCGCCGCCGGCCTGCGCTTGCTTGATGCGCTGCGCCAGGCGCGACTTGTGCCGCGAGGCGTTGTTCTTGTGGATGATGCCCTTCTCGGCCGCCTTGTCCAAGGCGCTCTGCGCCTCGACGAACGACGCCTGCGCCGCGTCCAGGTCGCCCGACTCGATGGCCTTGAGCGTCTTCTTCATAAACGTGCGGGTGCGCGAGATGAACCAGCGGTTGCGCTCGCGGCGGCGATCATTCTGGCGAATGGCTTTCTCAGCAGCTTTCGTGTTAGCCAACTTCAAATCCTCCCAATGCCACATGCCGGCGGCATGAAAATAAGTCCATGTGAACGACAGGTAATTCTACTCCGACTCCCCCCGCCTGTCCAATTTCCAGCTTGCCGCGCCGCTGCGGTAGTGTTATAGTCTGCAAGGTAATTCGTAGTCGCCGCGCCGTCGCCACTCAAACAGTCCGCAGGACTTCGCCCCCTCAGCGCCAGGGCTTCAGCCCTACAGTCCTCGGTGTCGCTGCGAGGAGGACGATAGGACGACGAAGCAGCCTCCCGGCGGGTGAAAGCCGCTTTCCCGCGCTAGACCGTTTTTCACAAGGGCGGGGGATTGCTTCGCTGTGCTCGCAATGACAGGTGAGCGGTGTATGCGTGCTGGTGCAAACGGTAGTCCAACCTGGCTGGCTCTCACGCCGCCGAGATGTGTGTAAAAGACAGGGGCTTCAGCCTGGCGCCCGCGCGACAGCGCGGCCGACACACGCCGGCGCGAGTGTTTCGTCAATACGCGTAAGTTAAGAGTGAGAAGGAGAGTGAGCATGATATTGGCGGACCAGACGGCGCTGGTGACCGGCTCCAGCCGGGGCATTGGGCGCGCCATTGCCGTCGCCTATGCGCGGGAAGGGGCGCGCGTCGCCATCCACGGGCGGACGCAGGACGAGCTCGACAAGACACGCGAGGCGATTGAGGCCGTCGGCGGGCAAGCCGTCCCCATCCTGGCCGACCTGGGCGAGCCGGGCACGGCCGACACCGTCTACCAGGCGGCGCGGCAGGCCCTCGGCGTCATTGACATCCTTGTCAACAACGCTGGCATGGGCAGCTCGGCCAGCCTGCACCCCGTCGTCAACTACGACGACGCCTTCTGGGAGAAGACGCTCTACGTCAACCTCACCGTCCCCTACCTGTTGACGAAGCGCGTGTTGCCGGACATGATGGCGCGGGGTTACGGGCGCATCATCAACATCTCGTCGGTCAACGGGCGCGTCCCCGCGATGCACGCCGCCGCCTACGTCGCCAGCAAGCACGGGCTGCTCGGCCTGACCCGCGTCACGGCGCTGGAGGTCGCGGCGAGCGGCGTCACCGTCAACGCCATCTGCCCCGGGCCGGTGCGCACCAACATGAACAATGCCCGCGTCGCCTACGACTCTCAGCGTCTCGGCAAGACGCAGGATGAGTACGAGGCGGGCATGACGCCCATCGGCCGCCGCCTGGACGCCGAAGAGATCGCGCCCCTGGCCGTGTTCCTCGCCAGCCGCGACGCCGCCGTCATCACCGGGCAGGCGTATGATATTGACGGCGGCGCGGTGATGGCGTGAGAGTCGTGTGTTTGTGTGGTACAATAGGATTATCAAGATAGGAGATCGGGCATGGAATTTCGTTACCTCGGACGGACGGGTGTGCAAGTGAGCGTCCTCTGTCTCGGCGCGATGATGTTCGGCGGCAAAACGACGCCCGAAGACTCATACGCCATCATCGACCGCGCCCTCGATGCCGGCATCAACTTCATCGACACGGCCAACGTCTACAGCCGCGGCCGCAGCGAGGAAGTCACCGGCGCGGCGCTCAAGCGCAACGGCAAGCGGGGCCGCGTCGTCCTCGCCACCAAGGTCCACGGCACGATGGCCGACGACGACCCCAACATGCAGGGCAACAGCCGCCGCCACATCATCGAGCAGTGCGACGCCAGCCTGCGCCGCTTGCAGACCGACTGGATCGACCTGTACCAGATCCACCGCCCCGAGTCGCAGACGCCCATCGACGAGACGCTGCGCGCCCTGGACGACCTCATCCGCGCGGGCAAGGTGCGCTACATCGGCACGAGCACGTTCGGCGCGTGGCAGCTCATGGAGTCGCTGTGCGTCTCGGAGAAGCTCGGCCTCAACCGCTTCATCTGCGAGCAGCCGCCGTACAACATCCTCGACCGCCGCATCGAGCGCGAACTGATCCCGCTGGCGCGCACCTATGGCATCGGCCTGATTCCGTGGAGCCCGCTGGCCGGCGGCCTGCTGACCGGCAAGTACACGCGCAACGCCCCGCCGCCCGCCGACAGCCGCTTCGCCGGGATTGCGGACAACCCCATCTGGCAGCGCCGCTGGACCGAGGGCGTGTTCGACACGGTTGAGGCGCTGACGCCGATGGCCCAGGCCAAGGGCTGCACCATCTCGCAGCTCGCCCTGCAGTGGAGCGTCATGCAGCCCGGCATCACTAGCTCCATCATCGGCCCGCGCACGATGGAGCAGTTGGAGGACAACCTGGGCGCGGTGGGCGTGACCATCACGGACGAGGACCGCGCCGCCATCGACCGCATCGTCCCGCCCGGCCGCATGGTCTCGCCGTTCTACGAGGCCGACTTCGGCCCGCATCAGTATCGTTAATAAGGAGCCAATGATGATTCCTACGCTTCCCTTTGGCCGCACCGGCCACGACAGCACGCGCACCCTGTTCGGCGGCGCCGCCTTCTCCGAGGTCAGCCAGGACGAGGCCGACCGGACACTGGAGGTCCTGCTCGAATACGGCATCAACCACATCGACACCGCCGCCAGCTACGGTCAGTCGGAGCAGCGCATCGGCCCGTGGATGGCGCGCTACCGCAACCAGTTCTTCCTGGCGACCAAGACCGGCGAGCGCACGTACCAGAAGGCGAAGGACGAGATCCACCGCTCCCTGGACCGCCTGCGCACCGACCACGTGGACCTGCTCCAGCTCCACAACCTGGCGACCCAGGCGGAGTGGGACGTGGCGATGGCCTCCGGCGGGGCGTTGGAGGCGGCGGTCGAGGCGCGGGAGCAGGGGCTGACGCGCTTCATCGGCGTCACTGGCCACGGCGTCGGCATTGCCGCGCTGCACCTGCGCAGCCTGGAGCGCTTCCCGTTCGACTCGGTGCTGCTGCCCTACAACACCATGATGATGCAGAACCCGCAGTACGCCGCCGACTTCGAGCGCCTGTACCAGGTGTGCCAGGAACGCCAGGTCGCGTTCCAGACCATCAAGGGCATCACCCGCAGCCCGTGGGGTGACAAGCCCCACGCGACGACCACGTGGTACGAGCCGCTGACCGACCAGAACGACATCGACCGCGCCGTCGCCTACGTCCTCAGCCGGCCCGGCGCCTTCCTCAACACGGCGAGCGACACGCGGCTCCTGCCGCGCATCCTCGACGCCGCCAGCCGCTGGGATGGCCGCGCCCCGACGGACGAGGAGATGCGCCAATTGGCCGAAAAGTTGGAGATGGCGCCGCTGTTTACATGAGGGCCGTCATTGCGAGGAGCCGTTATTGCGAGAAGCTGTCATTGCGAGCGGAGTCAAGCAATCCCCGCTGTTGCGAGTGACCGTCTAGTCGGGGAATAGCGCCGCTCTTGCCCGCCGTGAGATTGCTTCGTCGTTCCTCCTCGCAATGACGCCATGTCCTGTCATTGCGAGCGGAGCGAAGCAATCCCCCGCTGGCGCAAGTGACCGTCTAGTCGGGGAATAGCGCCGCTCTTGCCCGCCGTGAGATTGCTTCGTCGGCGGGGGCGGAGTACCGCCCCCGCACCCCGTCCTCGCAATGACGCCATGTCCTGTCATTGCGAGCGGAGCGAAGCAATCCCCCGCTGTTGCGAGTGACCGTCTAGTCGGGGAATAGCGCCGCTCTTGCCCGCCGTGAGATTGCTTCGTCGGCGGGGGCGGAGTACCGCCCCCGCACCCCATCCTCGCAATGACGCCATGTCCTGTCATTGCGAGCGGAGCGAAGCAATCCCCCGCTGTTGCGAGTGACCGTCTAGTCGGGGAATAGCGCCGCTCTTGCCCGTCGTGAGATTGCTTCGTCGGCGGGGGCGGAGTACCGCCCCCGCACCCCATCCTCGCAATGACAGGCCAGAAGCTCGGAGGGCGCAATGATGCCCGCCTCCGTCCCGCGTCAACTCGTCCGCATCCTGGTGGTCTTCCTGCTGCTGGTCGTCGTCAGCATCGGCGGCTACATGGCGCTGGAAGGCTACAGCGTCCTCGACGCTGCGTACATGACCGTGCTCGCCCTGTCGACGGTGGGGTTTGGCGAAGTCCAGCCCCTCTCGCCGGCGGGGCGCGCCTTTACCATCTTCGTCATCCTGATGGGCGCGGGCACCGCCGCCTACTTCTTCACCACGGCCGCCGAGTTCATGCTGACCGGCGAGCTGGGCCGGACCCTCCGGCGGAGGCGAGTCATGAGCATCGTGCGCGGGATGCGCAACCACTACGTCATCTGCGGCTTCGGGCGTGTCGGCCAGCAGGTCGGCGCGGAGCTAGAGAGCCTCGGCCTGCCCTACGTCGTCGTCGACGACGACAAGAGCGCCCTCGGCGTGTGCGTCCAGCGCAACGTCCCGTTCATCGAGGGCGACGCGACGGACGACGAGGTGCTGCGCCACGCCGGCATCGAGCGGGCGCGGGGCCTGGTCAGCGTTTTGCCCAGCGACCCGGAGAACGTGTTCGTTGTCCTGAGCGCCCGGTCGCTCAAGCGCGACCTGGTCATCGTGGCGCGGGCGACGACGGCCGACGCCGAGACCAAGCTGCTCAAGGCAGGGGCGAACCGCGTCGTCTCGCCGTATGTCATGGCGGGCCACCGCATCGTCGGCCTGCTCGTCCGGCCCAACGTGATCAACTTCCTGGACACGACGACGGTCAACAGCCAGATGCCCCTGGCCCTGGAGGAGATCGTCGTCGACGCCCAGGCCCCCCTGGCCGGCCGGCCGATGACCGCCGCCGAGCTGCGCGCCCAGACCGGGGCCAACGTCCTCGCCATCCTGCGGCCCCACGAGGGCCGCGCCATCGTGGACTGGACGACGCCGGAGCCGCTCAACCCCGGCGACGTGATGATCGTCCTCGGCCGCCGCGAGCAGCTCGCCGCCATCGCCACACTGGCCGGCGACCCGCGCGTGGGCCGCGTCCCCACCCACCAGAATTGAGGCCCCATGCGTCCCGGCCTGCATAGCGGCGCGTCGGCCGCCGTCCACATCACCGTCACGCCCGACATGGTGGCGACGTTCGACGAGCTTGGCCCCGTCCACCCGGTCTACGCCACGTGGAACCTCGTCCGCCACATGGAGGAGGCGTCGCGCAAGGTCATCCTGCCCTACCTGGAGGAAGATGAGGACGCCGTCGGCCACGCCGTCGAGGTCGTCCACCTCGCGCCGACCCTCGTCGGGCGGCCGGTCGTCGTCACCGCCTCCGTCGCGGCGGTCGAGGACCGCCAGATTACGTGTACCGTCGTCGCCCACAGCCACCCGCCGGGCCAGCCGGCCGACCACGCGACGCTCATTGGGCGCGGGCGTACCATCCAGATTGTCGTGGACAAGGCGCGCCTGGCCGCCCGCCTCGCCGCCCTGGAGCGCCGGGCTTAGAGGAGGAACCACGGAACACACAGAAGACACGGAAACAAGAGCCTGCCTTCTCCCTTCCGTGTCTTCCGTGCCTTCCGTGGTTCCAATCTTAGCTCTGCAGCGGCCCAGATACCGCGTGCCTCGGCATGACAGTCGGCGCTTATTCCCGGAAGAGGAGACCGCCAAGGCGCAAAGGCGCAACGCCGCCAACAGAGTGAGGATTTATCTCTCTTTGCGTCCTTGCGCCTTTACGTTATTATTCTATTGTGAGGAGAGACGATGGCTCACGAAATGTACCAGGGCGAGGCGGATGACCTCGCCCACGCCCTACTGCCGCTGCAAAAGCACCTGCGCGACATCCTGCCGCCCGACCACCCGGTGCTGGCCCAGGTGGACGCTGCCCTCGCCTCCCGCGACGTGGCGCAACTCCGCGCCGCCTACGACGCGACGGAGGAGCTGCCCGACGCGGTGAAGATCGAGCTGATGCGGCGGGAGATGGACTAAGGATGGCAGATGGCAGATGGCGGGTGGCGGATAGCAGATAGCCGATGGCCGATGGCCGATGGCCGATGGGGGAGGGGCAGCCCGGAGGCCTTTCCTCACACGTCCAGGCACTTCACGCTGGCATACCACCCATACGCGCCGCCCGCGTTCGGCCCCGGCCGCATGGCCCGCACCTCCACCTCTTGGATGCGCACCGCTCGACTACTCAGGCCCTGGGCGCTCGTGTACGGGTCGGCCAGCTGCACCACCTGCCCCGACGCGCGAGCGTTCAGCAATGTGGTCAGCAGCTGCGCCGGCGTCCTCGTCTCCACCGTCCCGTCCAGCTTCCGCACCACAGGGCCGAGCAAGACCTCGAACTCCGTCTGGGGGATAGGGTCCGGCAGCACCACATAGCCCGCTGCCACCTCCCGCACCGACCCCGACGCCGTTGTATCCGTCTGGAGGTCGAGCCGCAGCAGCAGTCTCGTCCCGACATAGCCCCCGTTCGGTATCACGAGCATGTCCCCATACGTCGCGCTCAGGCTCCCGATAGACACCCAACTGGACCCGTTCCAGTACTCCACCGCGACCGGCCGCGACGCCGAGAAGCCAGAGCCACGGACAGACACATAGCGCCACAGCTTGCTTTCCCCAGGCAGCCCGCCGTCCATCCCCGGTAGATAGCAATAGTTGCCTGTCGCCGGCGTCCCAGCCGCCGGCCGATCCCCGAACGTGTTGATGTCCATCTTGTACGTCGCCCACGCCGAGCCGTTGTAGACGCTCGCCAGCACCTTGTTGGCGATGCCCGAATAATGCAGGCCCGCCGACACCGCCCCCGACCCCGCCACCACTTGCCGCACCATCTCCCACCGCGCGCCGTTGTACGCCAGCAGATACGTCCCCGCCGGTGACTCGTCGCTATCCGCCAAGGCCCACAGCCAGCCCTTGCCCGTCGAGAGACTCCGCACCGCCAGCGCGACCGTCCCCTCTCCCGACGACGAGACAAACAGGTTCGGCGGACTGACGTCCTGGTACGTGCTCCCCCCGCTCCACTTCCACACCCGGTCCCCCAGCGTGAAGACCATCGCCCCGCCGAACTCGCAGAACGCCCCATACGCCGTCGCGCTGATGAGGTTCCGATTCTCGAACACCCGAGAGAGCGCCACCGTCCCCCCAACCGTATCCAGCGTCACCAGGTACACCCCATCCCGCCGCGCCAGGTACACCTTGTCCTGATAGCCAAACATCCCCTGCACCTGGGAATACTCCCGGTCCCCGTCCAGCGCCCCCGACGTTGGCGTCGCCGTCCACGCCGTACTGTTCGTCAGCCCCGCCAGCGGCACATACGCCAGCTTCTGCGTCGCACTCGCCGCCTGCACCAGATACCCATACCTCTGGTCCCGACACCCCGCCGCCGCCTTCGCCGTCGAAGAAGGTCCCAGCGCCGTGCCCGCGTTGGAGATCGTCATCGCGTTCGCCGTGTTCCCCGCCTGCGCAAACCACGCAAACCCGCTCGACTGAAACATCACCGACAGCGACCCCGACGCCGCCGCGCCCGCAATCTCCGACAGCGAGTTAGAGCCAGGCACGTACCGATACACGCGGCTCGTCCCCGACCCCGTCACCCCCGCCAAGACCGCATCGTACCCCTGCAGGTCAATCCCCGATGTCCACTGCTTGTCGCCGCTCGTCACCGCCACGCTCGACGCTGCCGCCCGGACGCCGTCCAGCCGCGCATCGATGCCCTGCCCCCGCCCGTAGACCCCGCTTCCCCACGTCAGCCCGTACCCCGCGCCGAGGAAGCCACTGCTCGTCTCCGGTCGACTGAGCACATCCCGCGACAGCGCCCCACCCTGACGCGGGACCAGGTACGGCGCTTCCCCACGCCGCCAGCGTAACGCACTCTCCCCCTTCGCCACGTTCCGCCGGAGCATGTACCCCTGCGACCCCAGCACCAGATGGTGCGTCACCCCCGCCACATCCGCCATTGCAACCTCCTATAATTGTTGTGCGCACCCGCCCATCCGTCATGGCGAGCAGCGCGAAGCAATCTCCCGCCCTTGCGATAGACAGCTCTCTCGTCATTGCGAGCAGCGCGAAGCAATCCCCCGCCCTTGCGACAGACGGCTCTCTCGTCATTGCGAGCAGCGCGAAGCAATCCCCCGCCCTTGCGACAGACGGCTCTCTCGTCATTGCGAGCAGCGCGAAGCAATCCCTCGCCCTTGCGACAGACGGCTCTCTCGTCATTGCGAGCAGCGCGAAGCAATCCCCCGCCCTTGCGACAGACGGCTCTCCCGTCATTGCGAGCAACGCGAAGCAATCCCCCGCCCTTGCGACAGACGGCTCTCTCGTCATTGCGAGCAACGCGAAGCAATCCCCGCCCTTGCGATAGACAGCTCTCTCGTCATTGCGAGCAACGCGAAGCAATCCCCCGCCCTTGCGACAGACAGCTCTCTCGTCATTGCGAGCAGCGCGAAGCAATCCCCCGCCCTTGCGACAGACGGTCTAGAAGGCTAGAGCGCGCCTATCCCCGCCGGGGGATTGCTTCGTCGTCCTATCGTCCTCCTCGCAATGACGGCTCTCTCGTCATGGCGAGCAACGCGAAGCAATCTCCCGCCCTTGCGACAGACAGCTCTCTCGTCATTGCGAGCAACGCGAAGCAATCCCGCGCCCTTGCGACAGACGGTCTAGAAGGCTAGAGCGCGCCTATCCCCCGCCGAGGGATTGCTTCGTCGTCCTATCGTCCTCCTCGCAATGACGGCTCTCGTCATTGCGAGCAGCGCGAAGCAATCCCCCGCCCTTGCGACAGACAGCTCTCTCGTCATTGCGAGCAACGCGAAGCAATCCCGCGCCCTTGCGACAGACGGTCTAGAAGGCTAGAGCGCGCCTATCCCCCGCCGAGGGATTGCTTCGTCGTCCTATCGTCCTCCTCGCAATGACGGCTCTCGTCATTGCGAGCAGCGCGAAGCAATCCCCCGCCCTTGCGACAGACGGTCTAGAAGGCTAGAGCGCGCCTATCCTCCGCCCAGGGATTGCTTCGTCGTACCTCCTCGCCATGACAGACTCACGCGATCACGGCGAAGCGCAGCGTCAGCTCGCTCCCGTCGGGGTAGCGGCGCTCCGTCAGCCCGTCCGCCGCCCACGTCACAAGCAGCGCGCCCCACGCGTCGGTGTACGTGATCGGCCCGACGGCGTTCCAGAACGCCAGGGCGAAGCTCCGCACCTGCGTCGGCGTCAGGGTGTACGCGTTGCCGACCGGCGTCAGCAGCAGCGGCCCCAGGCCGAGCGCCGTCACCTCCAGCGCCGCGCTCCCGCCGTCCGTGCCCGCGTCCGCCCACACCCAGGTATCGTCGCGGCGATACGTCACGTTGACCAGCGGCCCGCGCTTATCGGACGCGGCGATGAACCCCACCGCCTGCCCGCCGTTGACGGCGTCGTGCCGCAGCGTAAAGTGGCAATCCACACCGATTGTTGCCATATCTCACCCCCACGTCACATAGGCGCTCTCGGAGCGCGTGATCGACGCCAGCCAGTCGCGGCCCTCACGCTGCCGCTGCCGCGCCCACGCCTCCACGCGCAGCCGCGCCGCGCTCGACACGTTCTCCGCCTCGGCCACCTGCCGCTGCCGCGCGAGGGCCGCCTGGCCTTGCGCCACCAGCAGCAGCCCGCGCTCATGGGCGGCCGGGATCGTCGTCGCGCCCGCGCCGTCCAGCCCGCTCAAGGTGTGGTCCGTGGTGTACAGCACGCGCACCACCTCCGGGTCGGCGAAGCGGTAGCCATCGACGAGGACAATCCCGTTGGGCGGCGCCGTCGCCTGGAACGGGCGCGGCGTCATCTGCGCCGCCGCCGGCTGGCTCGCGTCCCACGGCGCCCAGAACGCCAGGATGGCGCGGATGTTCCACGCCGCCGGCAGCGTCACCTCGTCCTTCCCCGCCAGGCCCGTAAGGGTGTAGACCTGGCTGGTCACGCGCGGCGACACGCCGCCGTAGAGCGCCAGCGCATCCCGCAGCGCCTCGGTGAGCGCGTCGTCCGGCCACGCCAGCCCCGACGGGTCGCGCAGCTCGCTGCGCAGCGTGGCGATGGCGCTTGTGAGAGTCAATGCCATACGGAGTCTCCTTCTATCGTTGTGACACTGGCGTGATACCATGCCACAAACGTGATATAATTGTGACACCCCAATCCGATGCCCGCGCCTGATGCGGGCGAATGATGTGCCTCAAGGAGAGGCCATGTCTGTCAAGTTCCTCGTTCCCCTTCTCGGCCTGGCGGCGCTTCTGCTCCTGGCCGCCCAGGCCCCCCTGGCCGCGTCTCCCCAACCTCCCGCGCCCAACAAATACCTCTACACCATCGGCGCACCGCCCGCCGTCGGCGCGTTCCGCACCCCGAGCGCCGTCGCCGTCGCGCCCCACGGCGACATCTACCTCGCCGACACCGCCAATGCCCGCATCCAGCGCTTCGCGCCCGACGGCGGGTTCGTCGCGGCGTGGGGCCAGTTCGGCGACGGCGACGGGCAGTTCCACAGTCCGGTCGGCCTCGCCGTGGCGCCGGATAGCACCGTCTACGTCGCCGACAGCGTCCACGGCGACATCCAGCGTTTCACCCCCAACGGCGCGCTCCTGAAGCGTTGGGGCAGTCCCGGCCGCGGCCCGGGTCAGTTCGGCAGCTCCGGCTTCGGGAGCGGCCTCACCGACGTGGCCGTCGGGCCGGACGGCACGGTGTACGCCGCCGACCTGTACAACAACCGCATCCAGCGCTTCACCGCCGACGGCGGCTTCCTGGGCGAGTGGGCGACGCGCGACGCGACGGGCTATGCGGTCGAGCCGCTGCGCGTGAACGTCGCGCCCACCGGCCGCGTGTATGTGGCGGTCAACAACGGGATTATCAACCACCCTGGCTACGGCGTCCTGATGTACACCCCGACCGGCGCTTACGTGGGCGGTTGGGGGTTCACCGGCGGCCTCGTGGGCTTCACGGGTGGCCTTGTCACTCCGCGCGCCCTGACCATCGGGCCGGACAACCGGGTGTACGTGGCGGACAGCTATAATACCCGGATCCAGGTGTTTACCCTCGACGGAACCTTTATCACCAGCTGGCTCGCCGCGAACGATGTCGCCGCCCTGGCGGCGGCCCCCGACGGCACACTGTATGCCGCCGAAGCGATTGTCAACCGCGTGGACCACGTCACCCCGACGGGCGACCTCCTCAACCGCTGGGAGGGCGGCGTGGTCGGCGCTGGCGAGCTGGTTACACCCCACGCCCTCGCCCTTGGGCCGGAGGGGACGCTCTACGTGGGCGACTGGGACACGCGCCGCATTCACCGTTTCGACATGGATGGGCGCGCCCTCGGCAATTGGTCGACCGAGGACACCGGCATCGAGACCCACATCGGCGCGGCCGGGCTGGATGTGACACCGGCCGGTGTCGTCTACGTGGCGGACCGCTGGAACGATCGGGTCCTGTACTACGGCCCGACGGGCGCGTACCTCGGCATGTGGCCGGGTACTTTCGGGTCTGAGCCGGGCCAGCTGGACCACGAGTCCGACATCGCCGTGGCCCCCGACGGGACACTCTACGTCGCCGACACCGGCAACAACCGCGTGCAGCAGTTCACCCCCGACGGGCAACTCCTCAAGCGGTGGGGAAGCGCGGGCGTCGGCGCGGGCCAGTTCAACCAGCCGCGCGGCATCGTCGTCTCGCCACGCAACGAGGTCTACGTCGCCGACACCGGCAACAACCGCGTGCAGCGGTTCACGGCCAGCGGCCACTTCCTCAACGCCTGGTCGGCCGGCGTGCCCATCGCCATCGCCCTCGGCCCGGACGGGACTGTCTACGTCGCCGACCTCGCCACCAGCCAGATTATGCGCTTCACCGCCGACGGGGAGTTCATGGATCAGTGGGGCGGGCTAGGCAGCAGCGAGCAGAAGCTATCCGGCCCGACCGGCATCGTCGTCGCGCCGGATGGCCGGGTCTACGTCGCCGACACGGAGAATGGGCGCGTGCAGGTCTTCGGCCCGGCGTCGCCCGCCACCTGGCGCGCCGAGTATCACGCCAACCGCTGGCTGGCCGCGCGGCCCCTGGTCATCACCCAGACCGCCGACATCGCCTTCGACTGGGGCCTGGCCGCGCCCGACCCGGCGCTGCCCGCCGATACCTTCTCCGCCCGCTTCACCCGCCGCGTCCCGTTCGAGAGCAACTTCTACCGCTTCACTGTCGAGGCACAGGGTGGCGTCCGGCTGTGGGTCGATGGACAGTTGCTTGTGGATCAGTGGGATGGCCCGACGGTGGCGAGCGGCGGCCTCGCCGGGCTGGACACGGGCGAGCACGCCCTGCGCCTGGAGTACAACGACCCGGGCGGGCCAGCCCGCGTCCACCTGACGTGGCAGCCGGTCACCCTGCCGCCGCGCCTGTCCCTGCCGCTCATCGAGGCGCGCCCCTCGGAGCCGACAAGAGATCGACCACGGAATACACTGAACACACGGAACTAAAAGGCCGCTTTCACCCGGCCGTGGTTCCAATCTCCCGGGAGTGGCGTCGCCGAAAGGTGGGCATTCTGTCGCCTGGGTGTGTCACAAAGGCCCCAAACGGGTGTATAATGTGAGGAAACCGAATGGAATGAAAGCGTCGATTTGCGCGAGGGACGCGGGCCGCATTGGCTCACGCACGGCCCTCTATAATGAAAGGATTTCTCCATGGCCGCGATTGATATTCTCGTCCACGACTTCCTCGCTCAGAAGACAATCGCCGTGGTCGGTGTCTCCGACAAGCGCGAGACCGGCTGCAACGCCGCCTACCGCAAGTTCAAGGCTGCCGGCTACACCGTCTACGCCGTCAACCCGCACATCACGACCTACGACGGCGACCCGGTCTACCCGGACCTCAAGTCCCTGCCGGAGACGCCCGACGGCGTGTTCATCCTCGCCAACCCCAAGGTCACTGACGACATCGTCCAGCAGTGCGTCGATCTTGGCATCCAGCGCGTGTGGATGCACTGCATGATGGGCACGCGCCCCGGCGCGATGGCGAGCGCGACCAGCGTCTCCCCGGCGGCGGTGCAGATGTGCCGCGACCACGGCATCGTCGTCATCCCCGGCTCGTGCCCGAACCAGTACCTCAACCCGGACTTCGGCCACAGCATGATGCGCGTGATGTGGCGCAGCCTGGGCTGGATGAAAGTCCCCGAGCCGGCGTAGCCCAAGCCGGTTGACCACGGAAGACACGGAAGACACGGAAGGAGAGACGCGCCATGGCGCGTCTCTCGCGTTCCTACCGACAATATACGCTGTTCCCCCGACGCCCTCCCCCTGTCACCCCGACGTAGGAGGGGTCTCTCTGGGGAGACGCCTCGGCCCAGATGCCTCCTCCGTCGGCATGACACCGCTTCCCGCGCCGTTTGACAACCTTCGCCTCCACCGCAAGCCCCCCCTGTCACCCCGACGCAGGAGGGGTCTCGCTGGGGAGACGCCTCGGCCCAGATGCCTCCTCCGTCGGCATGACGCCGCTTCCCGCGCCGTTTGACAACCTTCGCCTCCACCGCAAGCCCCCCCTGTCACCCCGACGCAGGAGGGGTCTCGCTGGGGAGACGCCTCGGCCCAGATGCCTCCTCCGTCGGCATGACG
>JBDHWG010000022.1:0-96629 GCA_039810085.1 Anaerolineae bacterium | reverse complement strand
CTTGTTTGACGATCGGCTGTCGCATCAACAAACGCAAGAAGCTGCCTCATACCTATCAATTGCTCCTCGACCCTGCCTCCCTCCCATTAGCTTGATACATATGGGCCTGCCCGTACGGGCAGGCCCCCGTGCCTGCCCTATCGCCCCATGCCTGCCCTCTCGCCCCCGCGCCTGCCCTCTCGCCCCCCGTGCCTGCCCTCTGGCCCTTGCGCCTGCCCTCTCGCCCCCCGTGCCTGCCCTCTGGCCCTGCGCCTGCCCTCTGGCCCCCGTGCCTGCGGCGCTTTGCCAGCGCGGTTGCGTCCAGGAGAAGCAGGACGATGCCGCCGGAGACCAGCATCAAATGAATCCCTCGATCCGGCCAAAATCAGAGCAGCCCGTTGCACATCAGCGGGCTGCCTTTCTTCTTTATTCGATTGTCTTGCTGACTCATGTCACTCTCGCGGCGATTGTCTTGACAATATCTGGCGTGCGAATGGTGTTAGGCGCTTTCACTCAGTGAGGCCCTGAGCGAGCGTCGGCATACGCCCCGGGCAGTAGCCCGGCGTCAAGCTCAGGATCGCCGCTCGTGTTGAGGTCCCGCAGCCGCATCATCGCCATCTGGTACTGTGCGCTCTGCGCCGCTGTCGGTCCGGCCGCCGCCGCGCGGTCCTGCATCTCCGCCTGCCGCTTCTTCGCATTCTGGTAGCGCTGCTGCGCGGCCGGGATCGGCGCGCTAGAGGACGGAACCGTCGTGCGGTCCTGCGTCTCCGCCTGGCGCTCCTTGAAATCCAGGTAGCGCTGCTCGGCGGTCGGGATGAGCGCCCTCGGGCCGGGGACGATGACGGCCGCCGTGCGGTCCTGCGCCTCCGCCTGGGCCGCCTTCAGGACCTGGTAGCGCGTGACGGCGGCGCTGTAAGCGGCGCTGGGGGCCTTGATCGCCGGCGCGGTCGGCGCGGGCGCGTACAGCGTGACCGAGCGCGCCAGCCCGATAATCACCACGGCGAGCAGCGCGATGAGCGCGCCGAGGGCCAGGTGATGGTGGGAGAACCACTGTTCGGTGCGATGGATAGTCGCGTACATGGCTCACTCTCCTTTCATGAAGTGCCCCGGTTTGGGGCTTGCTCTCGATCTTCTACCTCCATTAAAGCCCACCTCGCGGTCCATTCATATCCGATTTGTGGTATAATAGCGGTAGAACAAGCGGTACAATAGGTGACACATCGGGTGGTGAGCCATGAGCGCGGAGCTGTCGTTTGGGGAGTGGCTCAAGCGCCGCCGTCGCGGGTTGGGGCTGACCCAGGTCGAGCTGGGCCGCCGCATCGGCTACTCCGGCGAGACCGTCCGCAAGGTCGAGGCGGAGGAGTTCAAGCCCTCGCGCGACATGGCCGAGGCCCTCGCCGCCGCCCTCGACATCCCGCCGGACGACCGCCCCCGCTTCGTCCGCTTTGCGCGGGGCGAAGGGACGAACGAGGCGCAATGTCTCGACACCGAGAGCGTCGCCGTTCCCCCATCCCTTCCTTCGCACCCGCGCCCCACCCTGCCCACGCCGCCGACGCCCCTCATCGGCCGCGAGCGCGACGTGGCCGCCCTGTGCGCGCTGCTGTCCCGCGACGACGTACGCCTGGTGACGCTGACCGGCGCGGGCGGCAGCGGCAAGACGCGTCTGGCCCTGGCCGTCGCCGACGCCCTCCGCGACCGTTTCCCCCACGGCGTCTACTTCGTCGATCTCGCCCCCGTCCGCGACCCGGCCCTCGTCGTCTCGGCGATGGGCCGCGCCCTCGACGTGCGCGAGACGGCGGGGCAGCCCTACCGCCAGGCGCTCACGGACAGCCTGCGCGAGAAGTCGCCCCTCCTGGTGCTGGACAACTTCGAGCAGGTGCTCGACGCCGCGCCGACCCTGGCCGAGCTGCTGGCGTCGGCCCCATCGGTGAAGCTATTGGTGACGAGCCGCGAGGTGCTGCGGCTGCGCGCCGAGCACGTCTTCCCCGTCGAGCCGCTGGCCGTCCCACCGCCGCACGCTCTCCCGTCGGTCGAGCGCATCGCCGCGTATTCGGCGGTGGCGCTATTCACTCAGCGCGCGGGCGATGCGTGCCCGGACTTCCGCCTGACGAGCGACAATGCCCCGGCGGTGGCAGAAATCTGCGAGTGCCTCGACGGGCTGCCCCTCGCCATCGAGCTGGCGGCGGCCCGGGTGCGCCTGCTCTCGCCGACGGCCCTGCTGTCCCGCCTGGGCAAGGGGTTGTCGCTGGCGAGCGGCGGGGCGCGGGACCTGCCGACGCGGCAGCAGACGCTGCGCGCCACGATTGAGTGGAGCTACGCCCTGCTGAGCGAGGCGGAGAAGACGCTGTTTCGGCGCTTCGCGGTGTTCGTGGGCGGGGCGACGTTGGCGGCGGTGGAGGTGGTGTGCGATGTCGAGGGCGACCTGGGAATGCCGGTCATCGACGGCCTCGCCGCGCTGGTGGACAAGAGCCTGCTGCGGGCGCTGGGCGACGTGGCGGGCGAGACGCGCTTCCGCATGTTAGAGACGGTCCGCGAGTACGCGCAGGAGCAGCTTATCAAGAGCGGGGAGGGTGACGCTGTTCAGCGCCGACACGCCGCCTATCTGCTAGCCCTGGCTGAGCGAGCGGAGCCAGAGCTGTCGGGGCCGTGCCAGGCCGAGTGGCTGGAACGGCTGGAGCGAGAGCACGACAATCTGCGTGTCGTGTTGCAGTGGTCACTCGACACCGGCGATGCCGACGTAGGATGTCGCCTGGTCGGGGCGCTCGGCTGGTTCTGGTATCTGCATAGCCACTTGGACGAGGGACGCGCCTGGCTCGACCAGGCCCTACGCCTGCCCGAACAACCCTCCCCCGTCATCCAGGGCAAGGTGTGGAGCGCAGCGGGCACACTGGCCTTTGCGCAGGGCGACTTCGTCGCGGCGCAGGCGCTACATGAGAAAGCTCTCGCACTGTATCGTGAGATGGGGGACAAGACGGGGATTGCGCATGCCCTGATCGACCTGGGCATCCAACTGGTGACACAGGCGAATTATGAAAGCGCCAAGGCGTTGCTGCAAGAAAGCGAGGCCCTCTTCCGGCAGACGGACAACACGATGGGGCTGGCGGAAGCCCTGAATGTCCTGGGGGAAGTGGCCCGCATCCAGGGGAACTATGCTGAGGCCGAGTCCTATTACGAGGAGGGACAGACGCTGCTCCGATTGAACATGAACAATATGCTGGCCGCCTGGCTGCTCCACAATCTCGGACACGTGGCGCTGCACCGCAACGACACTGCGCGCGCCGCGAGACTTTTCCAGCAAAGCTTCTCTCTTGGGCAGAGGATCGGCTTCAAACCGGTGATGATCCCCTGCCCGGCCGGCCTCGCGGCGGTGTGGGCGGCGCGCGGTCAGGCGGTACGAGCGGCGCAGCTATTTGGCGCGGCCGATGCGCTGCTGCAAGCGGCCCACAGCCACCTGGACCCGGCGGATCGGATGGCATATGAACACAACCTGGCGGCGACGCAAGCCTGCCTCGACCCCAACATATTCACGGCGGCGTGGGCCGAGGGCCGGGCGATGACGATGGAGGAGGCCGTCGCCTACGCGCTGGCCGAGGCATAGCTTTTGCAAGAGTCGTTGCGCCGGGTGTTCCATGCGCTGACGTTTCACGCGCGTGCCTTTGTGTGCTAAAATCATTCTCTATGGAAACGTCGCCCCCTCCCGCCCGTTGGCCCGTCATCGGCCACGCCATGGCCGTCCGCCAGCTCCAGCGCAGCCTGACCCTCGGCCACCCGGCCCACGCCTACCTGTTCGTCGGCCCGCCCAACGTCGGCAAGACGACCCTCGCCCTTGCCTTCGCCCAGGCGCTCCTATGCGACGACCCGGCGGCGCAGGCGGCGGGCGTTGGCTGCGGGGTGTGCGCGTCGTGCCGCCGCGTCGCTGCCCTGGCGCACCCGAACCTGCGCGTCATCGAGCCGGACGGTTCAAGCGGTGATGACGCGGGCGACGGCGATGGCGCGGGCGGCGAGCGCAAGACGCGCAAGGCGGCCAGCCGCGGCCAGATCAAGATCGACACGGTGCGCGAGGTGCAGCGCGAGCTGTCCCTGCGCCCCTACCAGGGCGACTACCGCGTCGTCATCCTGAGCCGCGCCGACAGCATGAACGAGGCCGCCGAGAACGCCCTGCTCAAGACGCTGGAGGAGCCGCCGCCCTACGGCGTGCTCATCCTCACCGCCGAGGACGCCGACGCCCTCCTGCCGACGACGGTCTCGCGCTGCCAGGGCGTGACCGTCGGGCTGACGCCGAGCGACGACATCAGCGCGGCGCTAGGCGAGCGCGGCGTGGACGCGGCGGAGGCCAAGCGCCTGGCCCACCTGAGCGGCGGGCGCATCGGCTGGGCGCTGAGCGCGGCCAAAGACCCGGCGATGCTGGCGAAGCGCGAGGCGGCGATGGAGCGCCTCCAGCGCGCCCTCGCCGCCGACCGCAATGACCGCCTGGCCCTGGCGGAGGAGCTGGCGAAGAAGCCGGACGCCCTGCCCGACCTGCTGGACATCTGGCAGAGCTGGTGGCGCGATGCGCTGCTGGCGCAGGCGGGTTGCGACGAGTGGCTCATCAACATCGATCAGCGCGCCGCCCTCGACAATATCGCGCGTCGGCGGACGACGGCCGAGCTGGCCGGCGCCCTGCGTGCCCTGCGCGAGGCGAGCGCGGCCCTGGAGCGCAACGCGAACCCGCGCCTGACGCTGGAAGTGCTGCTGCTAGAGTGGCCTTGAGAGGATAGAATGATTGTCGTTGGTGTAAGGTTCAAGCGAGCGGGGAAGGTTTACTACTTCGATCCGGCCGACGTGTCGGCCGGTGTGAACGATTACGTGGTGGTGCAGACGAGCCGCGGCGCCGAGGTCGGCCGCGTCGTCATCCCGCCGACCGACGTGGACGAGAGCGAGGTCGTGCAGCCCCTCAAGCCGGTCGAGCGCGCCGCCGACTGGCGCGACCTGACGATGATGGAGAGCTTCCGCGTGCAGGAGGCCGAGGCGCTGGCGATTGGCAAGCAGAAGGTGCGCGAGCACGACCTGCCGATGAAGATGGTGCGCGCGGAGTACTCCTTCGACGGCTCGCGCCTGACCATCTACTTCTCCGCCGACAAGCGCGTCGACTTCCGCGACCTCGTGCGCGACCTGGCGCGCGTCCTGCACACGCGCATCGAGCTGCGGCAGGTCGGCGTGCGCGACGAGGCCAAGCTCCTGGGCGGCATCGACAAGTGCGGCCTGGAGCTGTGCTGCTCGTCCTGGATGACCGACTTCCCCCGCGTCTCCATCAAGACGGCCAAAACCCAGGACCTACCCCTCAACCCGCCGGAAATCTCCGGCGTCTGCGGCCGCCTGCTGTGCTGCCTCACCTTCGAGCAGGACACCTACGTCGAGGTCAAGGGCCAGTTTCCCAAGGTCGGCGCGCGCTTGCAGTGGGCGACCGGCCAGGCCAAGGTCATCCACATCGACGTCATGCAGAGCACGATGACCCTGCTCAACGAGGCGGACGACGAGCGCTACGTCGTCACGGCCGACGAGTGGCGCGAGCTTCAAGAGCGCCAGAACCAGTTCCGCCCGGCCCCCTTCGGCAAGCCCATCATCCCGGACGAGGCCGAGGATACGGAGGATGCGGCGGACGACACGTAAGACCGCCAGCCGCTCGAAGTCGGGCGCCGCCCCGCCCACGAGCACGACCGACAGGCGCTCCAAGCGCCTGGCTAACAAATGCAACCCCAACGGGCTGAGACGAGCACCCAGCCCATCTAGCCCCTTGGGCTTCCATCTTGTAGCCCGACAGTTGACTGTCGGGCGGTGTTCCGCCCACGAGCAAGACCGCCAGGCGCTCCAAGCGCCTGGCTAATAAATGCAAGCCCAACGGGCTGAGAAAAGGCCCTAGCCCCTTGGGCTTCCATCTTGTAGCCCGACAGTTGACTGTCGGGCGGCGCTCGTTAGTCCGTGCCGGACGGCTCGACTGGCGTCTTCTGCAGCCAGTCGAAAACCGTGCGCAGGACGCCAGGGTCGTAGACGTAGGCGGCGTGCGTCACGCGCGCGCCCCGCTCCAGGTTATACGCGATGTTGTCCGCCCCCTCCAGGCGCGGCGACAGCGGCGTCTTCATGAACGAGATTTTGTCCGTCCCATCGTAGAGCGTCAGGGCGCGCACGCCGTCGGGCACCTCCGGCGGCGCGTTCAGGTCGGCCAGCCACGGGCTGCCCGCCGCGAACTCCTCGCAGAAGCGGCTCTCCCCCTCCGGGCAGCGCTCCCGCCGCATCCGTATCGGGTCCACGCCGTGGTTCGGGCTGTCCAGCGCCACGAGGGAGCGCACCAGGTGCGCCTGCCCGTACGCCTTCATCCACTTGCGCGCCAGCACCCCGCCCATGCTGTGCCCAACGATGTCCACCTGGGTCACCTCCGGGTAACGCGGCTGAAGGTACGCCAGCACGGCGGTCACAAAGGCGTCCAGGTCGGCCAGATTCTCGTCGACGCTGTCGTCCTTCGTCTCGATGCCGTTGGGGTCGCGGTGCAGCTCGCCGCCCCAGCCGTAGGTCAGCGCCCACATCTCGTCCGGCGTGTAGCCCCACAGCCGGAACATCAGCCGCGCCGCGCCAAAGTTCCACGCCGCGCCCGTCGTGCCGTGGACGAAGATCACCGGCGTCCGCCGCACGCCCCCGCCCCCGCCGCCCCAGCCGCCGATGCGGATCGGCTGGCCGAGGCTCGCCGTCTTGCCCGCGTCGAGGGGCGGCGTGAAGTCCTCCGGGAAGCGGTCTAGAGCGCGCCAGTACCAGACGATGCTGCTGCCGACCAGGCCCAGCATCGCCAGCCCCAGCGCCGTGCGCGACATGGCTGTGTTCATGGGTCTCTCGCTTATGGAGGTCGGAATACTGTCAACGCGCAAAGTATAAGCCCACGCCTCGCCCGCGTCTACGCCTGGCCCAATTTACAACCTTTTTACAATTTCGCCATATCCCCGGCGTATCGCTCGGCGTCGTGTTAGGTGCAGGCAGGCGAGACAGGCGGCCGATGCCTCGCCCGGCGGTGGGGGACACGCTCAGGGCCAACCAACTCACGATAGACATTCAACAAGGAGACATGAGCGAGATGCACACCTTTCGACGATTCACCCTAGCTCTGACGCTGGCGGCGATCGCTGCCCTGGTCGTCCTGGGCGCTGTGGTCTGGGCGGACGACGGAACGCCACCATCACCGCCGCCGGAGCACGGCATGCACGCGATGGGCGTCATCAAAGACGTCAACGCGACGGACAAGACCTTCAGCGTCCAGCCCCTATTTGGACACAGCGATGCGCAGACGTTCTACACCGACACCAACACCAAGTATTTCATGCTCACCAAGCCCGACGCGAGTTTCGCCGATCTGGCGCAGGGCATGCGCGTCGAGGTCGAGGCGCACAAGGATAGCGCGAGCGGTCATGACATCGCGGACCGCGTCACCGTCATCCCCCCACCGCCTGCCGCGATGGGCAAGGTCATCAAGGTGACGAATACGTCCACGGAGACGTCGTTTGATATCCAGGTGGGCCGCCGCAATAGCCGCACGATCACCGTGGACACGCACACACAGTTCATCCTGCCCAACAACACGGCGGGGGCGTTCTCCGACCTGAAGGTGGGCGACCAGGTCGAGGTGTGGAGCGCGACCCATGCCAACGCCGACGATGACACGCCCGCGCCCATCCTGGCGACGGTCGTGAGAATCCTGCACCACGCCCCGCCGCCGCCCACCACCCGCCCCTTCAACGAGGTCGGCAAGATCGCGGACCTCGACAAGACCGCCAAGACGTTTACCCTGGTCGTGACGCCACGGCAGGGAGACGTGAAGAAGTTCGCGGTCAAGTATTCCGACACCACCCAGATTCTGCCGCCAACCGCTGACCCACACGGGCTTCTGGATGACATGACCGTCCGCGTTGTCGGCACAATGACGCCGTCGAGCAGCACGAGCACGCCTGCCACCGTCAACGCGCGTCTCATCATCGTGATGCCCAATCACCCGGACGACTAGACCGACTGAGACGTCCCTGCCTGGGAGATAAACCGTACCCCGCCGATGTTGGCGGGGTACGGCGCTTTTCCACGACCGTCATTGCGAGGAGGAACGACGAAGCAATCTCCCGGTCGGCGAAAGCGCTGCTATTCCTCGGCTAGACCGCTTGATGCAAGGGCGGGGGATTGCTTCGCTGAAAGCCCGCGAAAAACGCGAAAGGCATACGCCAGGCTGTTTCTTTCGGCCTTTCGAGCCTCTTTCGCGTTCTTTGTGATCCAACGGCTTGCTCACCTGCGCAACTCTGGTTATTGACAAAGGGGGGGCATGTTATACTGGTCAGCAAACCCTGCTTGGCACTGACTTTCCCTCACAAAATGGGGGAGATCATGCCTCATGCTGTGTCCTACCCAAACAAATCGCAAACGGTCCCTTGCTGGACCAAGGAGTGGTTATGGCGCGTCCAACTTTCAGCTTTACTGCTCGCTCCGCCCTCGTCCTTTTTCTCGCAATCACACTGTTGTCCGGTCTCCTGTTCTCGCTCGCTCACGCCGATGAGACAAGCTCCACTCCCGCATCGCCGCTTGACACTGTAACGCCTACACGTACGGTTACCCCTACCCCCACGCCTTGCACTGTCAGCCCCAGGCCGGGGCTCTGGACCAGCGATATTGGGAGCTTCACCGTGGTCCCCGATCGCAGTCGGGTCGAAAATCTCGATCTTTCGTTTGGGACAATGTGCGGGTACCAGCATTGGCAAGCTCCTAGCGTGCCGATTGATAATTGCCACGTTGATCTAATTGTCGCGGATACCTCTACTAGTTTCAAGCGTGTATTTGGAGATTTTACCTCCGATACGCACTTTAGCGGCCGCTTCACCATCCTCTATTATGGAAGCTCGCTCTGCTTTTCATACTGGCACGCCGACGTTGAAGGCCCCACCACGACACCTACGTCCACGGCCACAGCTACGGTGACGCCCACTGTCTCTGCGACGGCCACCGCCTCTCCTACGACAACCGCAACGGCTACTCTAACCGGCACACCCACGCAAACCCCGACGCCCACTTCAACGCCAACCGCGACGAGTACAGCTACTGCGACCAGCACACCAACGGAAACGTCAACGCCCACGGCGACACCGATATTAACGCCCTGGGCCTACTTGCCGCTGCTGGCTCGTGGCGTGTCCGATTTATCCGCGACGCCATCCGCGTCTACTTTGGAGATGGGACATACGGCAGGAGAGTAATACCAGTTGGTCGTCGAAAGGCTGTTATTGCGAGACCCTAATGCCGCGTGACGGCATGCGCCGACAAGAGAATACCGCCATGCTGTCATTGCGAGCCGGGATGCGGGGGCGGTATTCCGCCCCTGCTGGCGAAGCAATCCCCCGCCCTTGCGACAGATAGTCTAGACGACTAGAGTGCGGCTGTCACCCGCCGGGGGATTGCTTCGTCGTTCCTCCTCGCAATGACGATATGTCCGGCGTGTTCTGAGGAGCGTAGTGAAGCAATCCCCGTCCTTGAATCAGACGGTCCAGCTCGGCAAGTGCGGGGCGTTCCCATAGCGGGAGGCTGCTTCGTCGTCCTATCGTCCTCCTCGCAGTGACTGCCTTACATCCCTCGGGCTTCGGGGCCCTTCGTTGCACTCATGGCGACAGCAGCGCTCTCGCGCTCAGCAGGGCGTCCAGGCGGGCGGCGCACTCGAGCATCGAGCGGCCGGTGTGGTAGGCGACCTTCCACGGGTTGCCCAGCCGCCCGTCGATGACCTGCCCGTCGCGGGCGAGCAGCGTCCGCCACTCGCCGGCCGGCGCGACCATGTGCGCGGCGACAAAGCGCCAGATGCGCTCGAAGGCGTCCAGGTAACGCCCGTCGCCGAAGGTTTCGTAGCCGTCCAGGAAGCCGACCAGGCTCTCGGCGTGCTGCCAGAATTCTTTGTCCTGGATGAGCGCCTCGCCCGACGCCACGCCATCGCGGTAGATGCCGCCCAACTCGAAATCGACGCCGTGCGCCACGGCGTGGTCCAGCAGCCGCCGCATCACCGGATGGTAGGGCGTGGGATCGACGTCCGCCGTCTGCAAGGCGCGGTTCAGCAGCCACGCCAGCTCGACGTTGTGCCCGTAGGAGGTCGTGTCCGTGGGGATGGCCGGGGCGTCGCCGGCGCGCTCGGCGTTCCACGTCCGCCGGATGGCGATGGCCGGGATGGGCTGCCAGTCGAGGTCGAACTGGTTGCGCCCGCAGCCGGTCGCCGGGTCGATCATGCGCGTCACGATGAGGTTGGCGACTTCCAGGAGCTTGCGGCGGTGGATCTCCGCGCCCGACGCGGCGTAGAGCGTCGTAAAGCTCTCCAGCAGGTGCATGTGCGTGTCGAGGCTCTTGCGGTCGCCGGCGGCGAAGCCCGGTGGAGCGGGCGACCAATCCGGCTCCAGGTTCTCGTAATATCCGCCGCGCTGCGTGTCCGCGGCGTACTTTTGCAGCAGGTCGAACGTCTGCGCCGCGTACATCAGGCCGCGCTCGTCGCCCGTCGCCAGGCTGTACTCCGACAGGGCGTAGATGGCGAACGACTCGCCGTAGACGACCTTGCCGTCGTCCAGGCGGCTGCCGTCGCGCCCCACCTTCCAATACCACCCGCCGCGCGCCTCGTCCCAGAAGTGCGCCCGCAGGAACGCGAAGCCCCGCGCCGCCAGGTCGTGCGCCTGCGCCAGGTGGGGGTGGTGGCGATAGAGCGTCGAGAACCACCACAGCAGCCGCGCCTGGGTGTTCAGGTACTTCTCCGACGTGTCGAGGGGTTCCCCGTGCTCGTCGAAGTTGGTGCGGTAGCCGCCGAACTCGTCATCCCAGGCGCGCGCCAGCCAGAAGGGGATGATGCCCCCGGCCAGGTGTTGGCTGATCTCGTCGTGTAAAGCCTCGATCCGCTGCGTCTGCATGGTTACCACCGCTAGAGGTCATCCGATGGCCCAGTATAGCAGACGGCCGGCGCGGGCGCAAGCAGCATGCGGAAACTCCTCGACACACCTTCGCGCCACCCTCGCGTTGCCCGGCGCTGCACATTTGTGCATCTTTTGAAATTCCACCAATCATTCCTTGACAAGTCATATTTCTAGTTGTATACTGCAAAACGAGCATGAACATATTCCACTGCCGATAGCATATGTGAATCGTCGACAGTTGAAACTTCCCCCTCCCTTCACACCCAGGAACCTGCGCGCTATGGATGGCACAACCGCCAGTCTCGACAAGCTAGAACTCCTTGCAAAAGTGGCTGGACTCTACTTCGAGGAGGGCCAGTCGCAGTCCGATATCGCCCTCCAGACCGGCTACTCGCGCTCGATGATCTCGCGCTTTCTGGCTGAGGCGCGCGAGCTGGGCGTCGTCGAGATCCGGGTGAACTACCCGCTGGCGCGGCGCACCAATCTGGAAGGGGAACTCGAACAGGCGCTCGGTCTCAAGGTCGTCCGCATCCTGCGGTCGGGGACGCTCAGCTACGCTCAGATGCTCCGCCGCGTCGGCAGCCTGGCCGCTCGCCTCGTGGAAGAGATCGTCTACGACGGCATGACCATCGGTTTGTCGTGGGGCACGGGGCTGTGGGAGACGGTGAACGCGATTCGCGCGGGCGCGGCCTCCAACTGCCGCGTGGTGCAGATGATCGGCGCGCTGGGGACGACGGATACGGAGATCGATGGGCCGGAACTGGCCCGGCGGCTGGCGCGGCTGCTCATAGGGCATTACTCGACGCTGCCCGCGCCGCTGATTGTGGATGATGAAATCACCCGGCAGGGCTTGATGGCGGGCCAGCGGCTGCGGCGCATCTTCGAGCTGTTCAAGGAGATTGACCTGGCGCTGGTGGGCGTGGGGACGGTGGCCCCGGAGCGGGCAAGCCTGCTGCGGGCGGGCTACCTGGACCTGGCCCAGTTAGAGGCGTTGCAGGCGGCGGGCGCCGTCGGCGATGTCTGCTCCATCCACTTTACCCTGGCGGGCGAGATTCTCGACACGCCGCTCACGCGCTGCGTGGTGGGGATTGATGCGGAGGGGCTGCGGCATGTTCCCCTGCGGCTTGGCATTGCCGCAGGGCAATTCAAGAGCCTGCCGATTATCGGCGCGAGCCGCGCGGGCCTTATCAACATGTTGGTGACAGATGAAGTGGCGGCCATTGGAATTCTGCAGGAGATGAAGAAGCATGTCGAACAGGTCTGACCGACAGATTATAACAACAAATGGTGAAACGAATACCAGCCTCAAAGATGCGGGTATCCCAGACGACGCGGCCAAAGACCTTCTCATGAAGATGCTGTTGATCCGCACCTTCGAGGAAAAGGCGGAAGAACTCTTCTCGCTGGGGCGCGTCCACGGGACGATGCACCTCTCGATTGGGCAGGAAGCGACGGCGGTGGGCGCAGCGACGGCGCTGCGGCGCGGCGACTATCTACTCAACACGCATCGCGGCCACGGGCACTGCCTGGCCTGGTTCGATACCAACCCGGACCTGATGATGGCCGAGTTCATGGGCAAGGAGACGGGCTACTGTCGCGGGCGCGGCGGCTCGATGCACATCGCCAACGTGGACGCCAACAACCTGGGCGCGAACGGCATCGTCGCCGGCGGCGTGCCGATTGCCATTGGCGTCGGCCTGAGCATCAAGATGCGCAAGACCGACCAGGTGTGCATGGTCGTCTTCGGCGACGGGGGCGCCAACGAGGGCGCGGTCCACGAGTCGCTCAACATGGCGAGCATCTGGAATCTGCCGGTCATTTACCTGGTCGAAAACAACCAGTACGCCATGTCCATGCCCTTCACGCGGGCCTTCAACATTCCTGAGATTAGCCAGCGCGCGGCGGCTTACAACATCCACGGCGTCACGGTGGACGGCAACGACCTGGCGGCGGTATACGTGGCGGTGCGCGACGCCGCCGAGCGCGCCCGCGCCGGCGAAGGCCCGACGCTCATCGAGGCCGTGACCTACCGCTGGCGCGGCCACTCCAAGAGCGACAAGCAGGCTTATCGCACCCGCGACGAGGTCAAGGAGTGGCAGGCGCAGGACCCCATCCGGCGCTTCGCCCACGTCCTTGGCCTGACGGACGCCCAGCTGGACGCGCTGCGCCAGCAAGCCGCCGAGCGCATCGAGGCGGCCGTGGCGTTCGCCGAGGCCAGCCCGGAGCCGGAGGTCAGCCGCATCACGGAGGGCGTCTATGCGTGAGATTACCTACGTCGAGGCCGTGCGCGAGGCGCTGCGCCAGGCGATGGCGGCCGACGACCGCATCTTTCTGATTGGTGAGGATATTGGAGTGTACGGCGGCGCGTTCGGCGCGACGGCCGGTTTGATCCAGGACTTCGGCGCGGAGCGCGTCATCGACACGCCGATCTCCGAGGCGGGCATCACGGGCGCGTGCATCGGCGCGGCGCTGACGGGCATGCGCCCGGTCGGCGAAATCCAGTTCATGGACTTCATCACCCTGAGCATGGAGCAGCTCGTCCTCCAGGCCGCGAAGATTCGCTTCATGTTCGGCGGCAAGGCCAGCGTCCCGATGGTGCTGCGCACCCCGGCCGGCTCCGGCACGGGCGCGGCGGCGCAGCACTCGGAGAGCCTCGAAAACTGGTTCGTCCACATTCCCGGCCTGAAGGTTGTCATGCCCAGCAGCCCGTACGATGTCAAGGGGCTGCTCCTCGCGGCGCTCCAGGACGAGAACCCGGTCATCTTCATCGAGCACAAGCTGCTGTACAAGACCAAGGGGCCGGTGCCGGAGGAGATGTACACCATTCCCCTGGGGCAGAGCAACGTCGTCCGCCCCGGCAAGGACTTGACCGTCGTCGCCACCTCGATCATGGTCAACCGCGCCGTCGAGGCCGCCAACAAGCTGGCCGAGGAAGGGCTGGACGTGGAAGTCGTGGACCCGCGCACCCTCAGCCCGCTGGACGACTCGGTCATCATCGAGTCGGTCAAGAAGACGGGCCGGGCGATGGTGGTCCACGAGGCGGTGAAGACGAGCGGCTTCGGGGCCGAGGTCGTGGCGCGGCTGAACGAGAGCGAAGCCTTCGATTACCTGGAAGCGCCGGTGCGGCGCGTGGCGGGCCTGGACATCCCCATTCCCTACAATCGCAATCTTGAATACCATGCGGTGCCGCAGGTCGAAACAATTGCCACGGAAGCGCGCAAGCTCATCCGGGGGGAGTACTAAACGCCGTGGCTAAAGAAGTCATCATGCCGAAGTTCGGCTTCACCCAGGAGACAGCCGAAATCGTGCGCTGGCTCAAGCAGCCGGGCGACGAGGTCGAGCAGGGCGACCCCATCCTGGAAGTGACGACCGACAAGGTCAACATGGAGGTCGAAGCGCCCGTCAGCGGCATTCTCGACGGCGTGCGGTACGCGGCGGGCGAAGTCGTGCCCGTTACCCAGGTCATCGCCTTCATCCGCAAGCCGGATGAGACGCTGCCCAAGAGCGATTCCGCGACAACGCCCTCTGTCCCCGCCGCCACGCCGCCGCCCCCCGCTCCGCCCACAACGGAGGAGGAGGCGCGTCCGACGCGCGTCACGCCCGTCGCGGCTAAAATGGCGCGGGAGGCGGGCGTGAACCTGGCGCAGGTGGCCGGGACGGGCGTCGGGGGGCGTGTCACCCGCGAGGACGTGACCCAGTTCCTGAGCACGTCCCGCGAGCGCGAGGCCGACGGCAAAGTGCGGAGTGTACCGGCGGCGCGGCGGCTGGCGCGGGAGCTAGGCGTCGCCCTGGCCGAGGTCGCGGGCAGCGGGCCGCGCGGCCGGGTGCAGTCGGCGGATGTGCGAGCGGCCGCAGAGACGGCGCGGCAGGTTGCCCCGGCTGCGGCGGCGGTTCCGCAGCCCATGCCACAGCCGCAGGTGGGTGGCTTGCGAGTCGCCCGAACCATCCCGATGACGGGCATGCGCCGCACCATCGCCACGCGCTTGCAGCAGGCGGCGCAGGAAATCCCCCATATCACGTTCGACGCCGACATCGACGTCACGGCGGCCGAGGCGCTGCGGGCGCGGGCCAACGCGCGGCTCAAGCCGGGCCAGGCGAGAATCAGCCTGACGGCGGTGATTGCCAGGACGTGCGCGTGGGCGCTCAAGCGGCACGAATTGCTGAACAGCCGCCTGGACGGCGACAGCATCCTGGTGCTGGACGACGTTAACATCGGCGTGGCCGTGGCGCTGGACGAGGGGCTGATTGTGCCGGTCGTGCGCGGCGCGGACCGCAAGGGCATCGGCGAGATCGCGGCGGACATCGCGGACCTGACCGAGCGCGCGCGGGCCGGGCGGCTGCGCCCGGAGGACGTGCAGGACGGGACGTTTACCATCTCCAACCTGGGCATGTTCGGTGTGGACCGCTTCACGGCCATCATCAACCCTCCCCAGGTGGCGATCCTGGCGGTGAGCCGGGCCACCCGGCGCATCGTCCCGGACGCTGACGGCAATCCCGTCACCCGGCCCATCATGACCATCACCCTGGCCGCCGACCACCGCGTGGTGGACGGCGCGGTGGCGGCGCGCTTCCTGAGCGACGTGCGCGAGGCGCTGGAACAGCCGGAGCTGTTGACACTCTAGGTAGAGGAGGCGAGGCCATGACCTTACCCGACATCCCCCCCATGGGATACGTTGTGCTTAGCCTGGGCATCGTCTGGATGTTCCAGATGCTTCTCTCCACGTGGCAGATGAAGCGCTTCTACGGGCGCATCGCCCGGCTCAGGCGCAAGGGCCGCGTGGCGATTGGCAAGGCCGGCAGCGCCTGGCGGCTGCGCCAGTACGCCGTGGTGGTGGTCAACAAGCAGAATACCGTGGTGGCCGTGGAGCGCCTGTCGGGCCTGACCATCTTCGCCCGGCTACAGCCGGTCGAGGGGCTGGCCGGGCGCCCCCTGACCGACCTGGTCGACGACGCGGTGGCGCTCCCCGTGTCCAACAAGTTTCGCCTGGCCCTGAAAGATGCCGCCGGCTATCTCGTGGAGGACCCGGCGGCGGCCGCCAAAGACCCCGAGTCCAAGTTGCGGGCGGCCATGAGTACTTCTCTTTCCCGTTGACAGGCCGATGGGTTCGCCCATTCACAAGGAGGCGTCTATTGACCGAGTAACATTCCCTTAACGCGTGTTTCTCGTGTATCGCCAACCCCTGTTACCACCATGAGTGGAGGAGAATTGCTATGGACTTGCTCGTAGCAGCAGCAACCTGGTTCATCGGACTGTTCCAGCAAGGCGCGACAACGTTCGTCGGCCTGGTCACGGGTATCATCCCGCTGGTGATCATCCTGATGACCGCCTTCAACGCGCTCATCGCGCTCATCGGCGCCGAGCGCATCGACAAGCTCGGCGAGTGGGCCGGCCGCCCTGGCCTGGCGTACCTCCCCTTGCGCTATTTGGTCCTACCCGTCGTCTCTGTGTTCGTTCTGACCAACCCGATGGCCTACACCATGGGCCGCTTCCTGCCGGAGAAGTACAAGCCCGCCTTCTATGACGCGGCGGTGTCCTTCGTGCATCCACCGCTCGGCATCTTCCCCCACGTCAACCCGGGCGAGCTTTTCGTGTGGGCGGGCATTGCGACCGGCGTCACCACCGGCTACGGCGCGGGCGAAACCGTCAACCTGGCCGTGCGCTACTTCATTGTCGGCCTGGTCGTCATCTTCATCCGCGGCATCGTGACGCAGCAGATCACGAACATCCTTTGGAGCCAGCGGCCGAAGGACGCCGAGGACACCGAGGAGTACGGCGCTGAGATGTCCGAGACAGCACACATCGGGGAGGCATAACCATGCAAGGCTTCATGAAGTTCATCGAGAATCTTGGCCGTGGCACAGGTCGGGTTGTCGGCGCGTTCTACCAGGCGGGCCGCGAGTCCATCGACCAGGTTATCCGCAACATCCTGCCGTTCATGGCGTTCATCGCCCTGATCATCGGCATCATTCTCAAGACCGGCATCGGCGACTTGATCGCCCGGGTCTTGCAGCCGCTGGCGAGCAACCCCGTCGGCCTGGTCGTCATGTCGCTGATCATCGCCATGCCGTTCCTGTCGCCGCTGCTCGGCCCCGGCGCCGTTATCGCGCAGATTATCGGGACGCTGCTCGGCACGCAGTTTGCTTCGAAGGCACTGCCCGCGAACCTGGCGCTGCCGGCGCTGTTTGCCATCAACCCCCAGGTGGGCTGCGACTTCATCCCCGTCGGCCTGGCGCTGGGCGAGGCCGAGGCGGAGACCGTCGAAGTCGGCGTGCCATCCGTCCTGTTCTCCCGCGTCCTCACCGGCCCGCTCGCGGTCATCATCGCCTGGTTCGCCAGCGTTGGACTGTAACACCGGACTTTCAAGGAGGAAAGTTATGTCGGAAGAAAAGAAGTATCGCAAGGTGCGTATCAAGAAAGGCCCGCGCGGCTGGGGCGGCCCGCTCATCATCGCCCCCAAGCCGGGCAAGGACCTCATCTACTCGGTGACGGGTGGCGGCATCCACCCCGTCGCGGCCAAGATCGCTGAGCTGACCGGCGGCAAACCGTTCGACGGCTTCAAGTCGAAGGCCGACTTCGACAAGATTGCTGTCGCGGTGATCGATTGCGGCGGCACGGCGCGCGTCGGTGTCTACCCGATGAAGAAGGTGCTCACGGTGGACATCCACCCCACGTCGCCGGCCGGCCCGCTCATGCGCTTCATCACCGAGGACCTGTTCGTGTCCGGCGTGCGGCCCGAAGATATCGAAGTCATCGGCTAAGGCGCGTGCAGTATAGATGTGATGTCGTGGCGACTTATGAAGCCTGCGCAATGAGTGCCGTCATAAGTCGTCACGACACACAACGTCATCTATCACAAGAGAGAACCATGAGCGCCACGAAGTACGAAGCCCGAATCACAGCCATTGGCCCCCTGGTGGACGAGTTCCGCGACAACAACATCCTGGTGCTGTTCCGCGAGGGCGCGCCGGAAGAGCTGGCCGAGTTCTCCATCCTGCATGATGGGCAGGACCTGCGCGCGCCCGTTGCGCCGGGTGACGAGATCGTCCTGGGCGACGAGCGATTCCGCGTGCTGGCTGTCGGCGAGGTCGCCAGCGGCAACCTGGCTTCGCTGGGCCACCTGGTGATGAAATTCAACAATCAGACGACGCCGGAGATGCCGGGCGATGTGTGCCTGGAAGTCCGGCCGATTCCACCCGTCGCGGTGGGCATGAGCTTGAAAATCGTGGGTGAGGTCGCCTAGGCGATTCGCCCTCTGTAAAGGCAGGAAAAAATAATGTCACTGAAACAACGCTTGCAGGCGCGCCAGGAAGGGCAGGGGCCGATTCGCGTGGGGCTAGTGGGCGCGGGACAGATGGGCGCTGGCTTCATCAGTCAGACGGAAAAAATGGTGGGCATGCGCGTCGTCGCCGTCGCCGACGTGGTCCCCGGTCGCGCCGCGGCGGCCTATGCTGAGAGCGACGTGCCGGCCGGCGATGTCGTCAGTGTCGAAGGCTACGCGGAGCACGCCTCGGAAATGATTCAATCGGGCAAGCGCGTCGCCCTAACCGACGCGGCGTGCCTGACACAGATCGACGCGCTCGACG
Source organism: Anaerolineae bacterium (assembly GCA_039810085.1). GTDB lineage: Bacteria > Chloroflexota > Anaerolineae > Epilineales > JAHCIE01 > JBDHWG01. Next base: position 78,132 of record JBDHWG010000022.1, on the reverse strand, counting down.
TTGTTCTGGAATGCACCGGCGTGCCGGAGGTAGGCGCGCGCGTCTGCCTGGCCGCCATTGAAGCCGGCAAGAACATCGTCAACATGAACGTCGAGACCGACGCCACCATCGGCTACCTGCTGGCGCAGCGCGCCCGCGAGAAGGGCGTCGTTTACTCCCTCGTGGCGGGCGACGAGCCTGGCTCGCTCAAGGAGCTGTACGATTTCGCCGACGCGCTGGGCTTCGACATCGTCTACGTGGCGAAGGGGAAGAACAACCCCCTTGATCGCACTGCCAACCCAGATAGCTGCGCTGTCCGCGCTCGGGACCAGATGATGAACCCCAAGATGCTGGCCTCGTTCGTGGACGGCACGAAGACGATGGTGGAGATGACGGCCATCGGCAACGCCGTCGGCTTCGCGCCCGAGGTCACCGGCGCTTATGGCCCGCGCTGCGATGTCCAGGACCTGCCGAAGGTGTTCGTCCCCAAGTCGGCCGGCGGCATCTTCAACGGGACGTGCGCCGTGGACTACGCCGTCGGCAACGTCGCGCCGGGCGTCTTCATTACAATCACCACCGACCAGCCCAAGATCATCCGCGACCTGAACTACCTGCACCTCAGCGGCAATAATGGCTACTGGGTGCTCTACCGCCCGTACCACCTGGCGAACCTGGAGGCCCCGATCACGGTGGCCCACGTGGCCCTCGACGGCGAAGCGACCCTCGCTGCGGACCGCCCGCCCGTCGCCGAAACCGTGGCCTACGCCAAGCGCGACCTCAACCCGGGCGACAAGATCGACAGCCTGGGCGGCTACACCGTCTACGGCATGGTCGAGCGCGCCGAGGTGGCCCGCGCCGAGAACATCGTGCCGCTGGGTCTCGTCGTTGGCGCGACGGTGGAGAAGCCGGTCAAGATGGGCCAGCCGGTGTACTATTCGGATGTGGCCCTGGATGAGAGCCAGGTTATCGTGCGCTTGCGCCGCGAGCAGGACGGGCTACTCGCGTAAAGGTTATGGCAGAGGAGAAGCGATGCCAGCGATTGAGCTTGTGGTTCGACACTCGGCGGGCCTGCACGCCCGACCGGCGGCGCAGTTCGTCAAGCTCGCCGCGTCCTTTCCGTGTACCATCACCGTGCAGAACCTGACCACCCAGAAGCCGCCGGCCAACGCTAAAAGCGTGCTGAGCGTCATGACCCAGGGTGTCGTCCAGAACACCAAGATCCGCGTCGCGGCGGACGGCGAGCGCGCCGAGGAGGCGCTGGCGGCGCTGCAAGCCCTCGTGGACGGCAACTTCGGCGAAGGCGGCCACTGATGCGCCAGTTCAAAGGGCAGGCGGCGTCGGGCGGCATCGCCATCGGCCCGGCCTGGGTCTATCGCCCCCCGCACGTGACCGTCGAGCGGCGCAGCGTCAGCGATCCGGTCGCCGAGTGGGCGCGCCTGGAGCGGGCCATCGCCTTGTCGCGCTCCCAATTAATCGCCCTCGAGGAGCACGCCCGCTTGACCGTCGGTGCGAGCGAGGCCGAGATCTTCAGCGCGCACCAGATGTTTCTTGAAGATGACGAACTGCTCACCCTGGTGCGCTCGACCATTCACACCGAGCGGGTGAACGCTGAAGCAGCCGCCCAGGACGGCTTCGAGCACTACGCCCTGGCGCTGGAGAGCCTGGAGGAGGAGTATTTCCGGGCGCGGGCGCAGGACGTGCGTGACGTGCGCAGCCGCGTCCTGCGCTGCCTGGCCGGGGTCTCGACTGAGACCCACACCCTCACGCGCCCGTCCATCATCGTCGCCGAGGACCTGACCCCGTCGGATACGCTGGGCTTCGACCGCGCCAACATCCTGGGCCTATGTACGATGCGCGGCGGGCCAACGTCCCACACGGCGATCCTGGCGCGGGGCATCGGCATTCCGGCCGTCGTGGATGTGGCGCTCAATATCGACGACATCGAAAACGACGTCCTGATGATTCTCGACGGCACGACCGGCGATGTCATCGTCGGCCCGACCCTCGCCAACCTGGAGCGGGCGCGGCGGCGGCAGGCGGAGTACCAGGCGGTGCAGGCGCGCAACGCGGCGTCGGCGCAGGAGCCGGCCGTCACGCGCGACGGATGCCGCGTCGAGGTGGGGGCGAACGTCGGCGGCGCGGCCGAGGCGCAGCACGCCGTGGAGCTAGGCGCGGAGGGCGTCGGCCTCTTCCGCACCGAGTTCCTGTACCTCGACCGGGCGAGTGAGCCGTCGGAAGTCGAGCAGCGCGAAGTCTACCGCGCCACGTTCGAGGCGCTCGGCCCGCGCCCGGTCGTCGTGCGAACGCTGGACATTGGCGGCGACAAGGCGGTGAGCTACCTTGGTCTCACCCAGGAGCCGAACCCGTTCCTGGGCTGGCGCGCGATTCGGATGATCCGCGAGCGGCCCGACATCCTCGAAAATCAGTTCCGCGCTCTGCTCGTCGCCGCCGGGCAGACGGGCGCCGACCTGCGCATCATGCTGCCCATGGTGTCCAGCCTGGGCGAGATCCAGCGCGCCAAGGAGATTCTGGACGACGTGCGCCGCGAGCTTGACGCGAAGGGCGAGCCGTGCGCCGCGCGTCTCCAGTTCGGCATCATGGTCGAGGTGCCGGCGGCGGCCGTCCTGGCGGATCATTTCGCCTCGGTGGTGGATTTCTTCAGCATTGGGACGAATGACCTGACCCAGTACACCCTGGCCGTTGACCGCACCAACGAGCGCGTGTCGAAGCTCGCCAGCCCGTACCATCCCGCCGTGCTGCGGCTGATCGACATGACGATCCGGGCAGCCCACGCGCAGAGCAAGTGGGTCGGGATGTGCGGCGAGCTGGCGGGCGACGAGCTGGCGGCGCCGCTGCTGCTCGGCCTGGGCCTGGACGAGTTCAGCATGGCTGCGCCGTCGGTTCCTGGCGTGAAAGCGGCCATCCGCCAGTGGACGCTGACCGAGTGCCAGGCCATCGCCGCCCATGCCCTCAACCTGCCCACTGCCCTCGAGGTCGTGGATTACCTCAAATCGGTCACGCCCCGCTAAGCGAACGGCGTAGCGAGACATATGAACGGCTCGTGTGTATGCACGAGCCGTTCGCCATTTCTACCTACTATATAATGAAGCCGTCACGCCAAACCGCGTATCACAATGCCACGAGGGTTCCCAGGCTGCGCTCGGCGGCGCGGGTCACGGCCAGGGCGGCGACCGCCACGTCCTGCACCGCGTTGCCGACCGACTTGAACAGCGTGATTTCGTCGGCGTGCTGGCGGCCCGGCGCCAGCCCCGCCGCGATGCCCCCCAGCTCCGTCCACTCGTCCGGCCCGACGGCTTCCCCCGCCTGCCACGGGATCACCAGGTCGCCGGCCTCGGCCAGCGCCGCGCCCCGCTCGTCCACGACGATGCGCGCCCGCCCGACGACCCCTTCGTCCAGCTCCCGCGTGCCCAGGGTGAACGCGCCGATGGCGTTGACGTGCGCGCCCGGGCGCAGGGCGTTGCCGGGGAAGACCGGCGACGGCGAGGTGGTCGCCGTGCAGACGATATCGGCGTCGGCGACGGCGGACAGCGGGTCGGGCGCGGCGGCGATGTCGGCGGGGATGCGGTGCTGCCCGGCGAGGCGCGCGGCCAGGGCGTCGGCCTTGCCCGGCGTGCGGTCGTAGATGCGCAAGTGGCGGATGCGGCGGACGGCGCACACGGCCAGCGCCTGCGTCTCGCCCTGCGTGCCCGCCCCGAACACGGCCAGGGTCTCGGCGTCGGTCCGCGCCAGCAAATCCGTCGCCACGCCGGACGCCGCGCCGGTGCGCAGCGCCGTCAGCCAGCCGCCCTCCAGCGCCGCCACGGGCGCGCCGGTTTGCGCGTCCAGGACGATGACCAGGGCGTGGATGAGGGGCAAGCCGCGCGTTGTATTGGCTGGCGTCACGCTGACAACCTTGAGGCCCAGCCCGCTACTGTCGGCCAGGTAGGCGGGCATCACCAGGGTAACAGCGTCCGCGCCGACGTTGAGGGCCGCGCGCAGCGGGACCTGTGCCCTGCCCAGGGCGAGCTGGGCGAACGCCTGGCGCACGGCGGCGATGGCCGAGGGCATGTCGAGGGCGGCCTGGAGGTCGGCGCGGGAGAGGACGCGCAGGCTGGGCATGGCTAGGACTCCTGGCTGTAGGCGCTGAGCGTGTCGATGGCGACAAAGCCCTGCCGGGCGTACAGGCGGGCTGCGCCGCTGTCGACGGCGGCGTAGAGGTAGGCGAGGCGGGCGCCCTGCCGCCGGGCCTCGGCAAGGCAGTGGGCCACCAGCAGGCTGGCGAGTCCCTGGCGGCGCGCCAAGGGCGCGGTTCCGACATTGGCAATCTCGACCACACCATCGATGGCGATGGCGGCCAGCGTGCCGAGCATGGTCCGGCCGCGTCCGGCGCACCAGAAGCGCCAGCCGGCGGCGAGGTCGCGCAGGAACAGGCGGCGCACGGGCGCGGGATCGCTGCTGGGATCGACGGCGTAGGCGGCGCGCCACGTCGCCAGGAAGGTGTCGACGTGGGCCGCGTCGATTTCGCGCACCTCCCACGGCGTCATGGGCCGCGGCGGCGCGGCGCGGTCGCCATCCAGCGGACACGCCATCAGGCTCTCGTAGCGGTCCAGCGTGTAGCCGTCGAACTGCAAGCGGTTCCCCAGGTGCGGCGGCGCGAGGGCGGCGAGCATCTCCCACGCCGGCAGGACGCCGCGAGCGCGGAAGTAGTCCTCGACGACCGGCAGCAGGCGCTCGGCCTCCGCCTGGGTCATGGGATAAATCAAGCGCGCCGTGTTGAAGAACGTCCAGCCGAAGGCCGGGTGGGTGTACAGGAGCAAGGGGCCGAGCGGCTCCGTCTGGCCGTCGAGGCGGCGGTGGCTCTCCGCCATGTGCGCCGCGACGACGGCGCGCACCGCCGTCGGGTCGAGGGGGGGATGGGGGGCGTGCGCTGGAATAGCCATGCGGCTATTGTCCCACACTCACCCCCGTGTGTCAAGACGAGGGTAGCCGATGTCTTTGCCGCTATGAGTCGGGCGCGCCGTCGCCGGGCGGCTGGTCGGGGCACGTCTTGTGGTAGCGAATGTCCGGGCCGATGTACTGGTTCCACTCGTCCAGGGTCAGGTTGCGCCCCGCGAGGCGGCACGCCCGCGCCTGCCAGGATTGCGGGTCCACGTCCCACAGCCGGATCGTCGTGTCAACGCTCCCCGACACCAGCGTCTTGCCGTCGGGGCTGAAGGTCACGGCGACGACCTGGCCCGTATGGTCCGCCAAGGGCGCGCCCAGCGCCCCGGCCCGCTCGACGTTGGCGACATACCACAGCCGGATGGTGTCGTCCCAGCTCGCCGAGGCGAGAGTATTGCCATTCGGACTAAAGGCAACGCTCCACACCGGACTTGTGTGGCCGGTGAGCGGAACTCCAAGAGCATGCGCCTGATCGGGCCTGGCGACGTCCCACAGGCGCACGTCGTTATCGGCGCTCCCCGAGGCGAGGAGCTGGCCGTTGGGGCTGAAGGCAACGCTCCAGACGCCACCCCGGTGGCCGGTCAGCGGCGCTCCGAGCTTGCGGGGCTGCGCCGGGTTGGACACGTCCCACAAGATAATCGTCCCATCGTCACTTCCGGAGGCGAGGGTCTTGCCGTCTGGGCTGAAGGCGACGCTGCGCACGCCATTCGTGTGCGCCGCCAGGGGCGCGCCGAGCGGCTGAGGATAGTCTGGCTTGGACACGTCCCACAAAATGATGGTCTTGTCGTCGCTGCCGGTGGCGAGGGTCTTGCCGTTCGGGCTAAACGCCACGGCGCGGATGGCCGCCGAGTGACCGCCAAGGGATGGACCAAGGAAACGCGCCTGCTGGGGATTGGATACATCCCACAAACGAACGGTCCAGTCCCCGCTCGCCGACGCCAGGGTCTTGCTATCGGGACTAAAGGCGACGCTCCAGACCCACCCCTTGTGGCCGGTGAGTGGCTCGCCGAGAGGCTGGGCCTGCTGCGGGGCGGACATGGCCCACAAACGGATCGTCTGATCCGCGCCGCCGGAGGCAAGCAGCTTACCATCTCGACTGACGGCGACACTCCGCACGCCCACTGCGTGACCCGTCAAGGGGATCTCCAGGGAATGGGGCTGCGCCGGATTGGAGACGTCCCACAAGCGCCCCGTGTTGTCGGCGCTCCCCGAGGCGATCATCTTACCGTTAGGACTGAAAGCCACCGTATAGACCCACGACGTGTGGCCGGTGAGCGGCTGGCCGAGGGGGTGGGCCTGCTGGATGTTAGACACGTCCCACAGCCGGATCGTGTTGTCGGCGCTGGCCGACGCCAGAATCTTCCCGTCCGGCCTGAACGCGACACTGTTCACATTGTCCGTGTGGTTCTCCAGCGACACACCCGCCCAGTGGGCCTGCGCCGGGTTGGACACGTCCCACAGGCGGATGGTGTTATCCCAACTGCCGGAGGCGAGGGTCTTGCCGTCCGGGCTGAACGCCACGCTCCAAACCCACCCGCTATGCCCTGCAAGCGGCTCGCCGAGCGGCTTGGGCTGCGTCGGGTCGGACACGTCCCACAGGCGGATGGTCGTATCGTAGCTGCCGGAGGCGAGGGTCTTGCCGTCCGGGCTGAACGCCGCGCTCCTCACCCAGCCCTTATGCCCTTGGAGCGGCTCGCCGAGCGGCTTGGGCTGCGTCGGGTCGGACACGTCCCACAAACGGATAGTGTTGTCGAAACTACCGGAGGCGAGGATCTTGCCATCGGGACTGAACGCCACCACCCACACCTGGCTCTTGTGGCCCTCGAGCGGCGCGGCGACGCGGAAGGTGTGCGCCGGGTCGGACACGTCCCACAGGCGGATGAAGTTGTCGCCACCGGCCGACGCGAGCAGCTTGCCGTCGGGACGGAAAGCGACACTGTAGACGTACGACATGCGATCATCGGTGAGCGGCTCGCCAAGCACTTGGGGCCGCCGCGGGTTGGACACGTCCCACAGCCGAATCTTCTTGTCGGCGCTGGCCTCGGCCAGGGTCTTGCCGTCGGGGCTGAGCGCCACGCTCCAAACCCAGTCGCTGGCGCCATCCAAGCGCGACAGCATGGCGGGGTTCTGCAGCAAGGCGGTCAGCGGGGCCCCCCTGGCCTCGGCAGTATCCGCAATCTGATAGGCTTCGTTGCCCAGGAGGAGGCCGAGATCGGGGCGACTCTCCTCCAGGTTGGCCGACTGCGCCGCGAGCTGCCGCGAGAGCGCGAGCTGCTGCTGGTCACGGGCCAACGTGGCGTTGCGCCACCCCCAAAACGCCAGCCCGGCGAAGATAAGCAGCAAAGCCACGCCCGTGACGACGCCGGCGATGAGCCGCCGCCGCCGCTGCTCCCCCGCCGCGACGAACTTGCGCTCGATCTCGCTATGCTTGGACGGCTCGGCGACCAGGGCCGCGCGCGCATCCCGCAACTTCTGCCCCTCGTACAGCCACATAGCGTTGTGGTCGCTCTTCTCCCACTCGTCGGCATCCCGCGCCAGGGGCGTCTGCGCGCGGCGGTTGGCGCGCAAGATGGGGTCCACGAAGCGGTCGTGGACCAGCTCGACCCACTCCCCGCCCGCGCGCGGCTCGGTGCGCAGCAGGAACTGATTCTGGAGGCTGTCCACGACGGCGTTGGGCATGCCCTCGGTGTCGTGCTCACCCCGGAAGACGATGCCGCGCGTCCCGGCCGGGGTAATCAGCTTGGTCGAGAACCAGCGGCGCAGATCCGGCTCGGTCACGCCCAGGCCGGGCGTGGTGACGACAGTCTGGAGGGCATCGTTGTAGAAGTCGGTGAGCGCCGAGTCCACGTCCCCCGCCGTCTCCACGTCGGCTTTCGTGATCGGCCCCGGCGGCTTGTCCTTCACCTTCTCCCACAGCCGGTAGCACACCACCTGGAGCTGCACCGGCTCCACGTACTCCCCGTCCACCGTCTCCTCGCGGCCGGGAACCTGGACTTGCGACAGGTTCTTCGCCAGCAGCTCGGCGGCGCCTGGCTCGAACTCCCGCCCGGCCTCCTTGGCCGGCCGCCGAATCGCCTCGAGGGCGGCCTCGATCCCCAGGTTCTCCATGTAGAAGCGCCCACTCAGGCGGTCCTGCACCAGGTGGGCATAGGGGTCGAGGGCGGCCACGTAGTCGGCGCGCAGCGTCAGCACCACCGACAGGCTGGCGTCGGCCCGCAAGGCGGCATCGAGCTGGGTAAAGAAGGCTTCGCGCTCGCGCCAGCGGTCGGGGTGGCCCCGGACAAGCTCCTCGAACTGGTCGATGATGAGGACGTAGCGGTGGAGCGCGGCGCTGACCGGCTCTTCCTTCGCCACCACACTCGGGGCATAGCGCCAGGTGAGGCCGTCGTCGCTCACCAGTCCGGCAAGGAAATCCTTGAGGCTCAGCTCGGCCAGGCGCGCCTGGTTCTCGGGGGCGCGGTCGAGGGCCGTCAGCAGGTTGAAGACGTAGATGTTGTCCACGTCGGCGACGCCGGGCGGCAGGTCGCCGCCGACGCGCCCGATGGGCAGGACATCGAAGCCGACCTCCGGGCTGCGCAGGCCGGGGATAATGCGCGTATTGAGGATGGAGCTTTTGCCCGCGCCCGACTGGGCGTAGAACAGCAGCACCCGCGTCGAGATGATGCGGGACAGCAGATCGCGCGCCTCCCGGTCACGCCCATAGAATCGGTTGCGCTGTTCATAGGTGAACGTGCGCGGGCCGATGTAGGGATTGGCTTGGTCATCCGGAGCCGCAGACACGTGCCCTCCTCTGTTCGCTCAGGCGCTACCCCCCGGCAGGCGTCGTGACCTGCTTGCGCAATTCCTCGGCGTAGCTGGCGACATCACCAATGTAGGGGTCGAACTTGGCTTCGCGCTGCAAGTAATCGCGCAGATAGCCGAACTCCTCTTGTGTCGGCAGCACCTGCAAGCTGCACACGCCACGGCGCTCGCTGGCCGGGAGCGTCGGCTTGATGATGCCGGCGTACAGCGCGCGGAAGGCGGACGTATTCAGACTGTAGCCCATCACCAGGAGGTCGCGGCTAAACATCTCGCGCACCTTGGCCGGGAGCAAGTCCTTCCGATCATCGTCTTTATTGTGCGCCACGTTGAAGAGGAAGTCCAGGTAGTCGTCGTCCGTCAGCACCAGGGAGCGGGGGTACATGTCGAGACCATATAGATGGTAGACGAGCGGCTCATGGGCGCTTGGCTCCCACGCTTCGGCCAATGGTGACTTCACGTCCGGGTAATCGCCGTGCCAGTCGCAGAACGCCGAGCGCGGCGTCTTGCGCGCCCCTACCAGGGCGGCCTCGAGGAACCGGTACGGGCTGGTGGTCAGATAGGTCGAGAAGGGCAGGTCCGCCAGAACCAACAGGGGATTGTCGGGGTGCTGGTTGAAGTTTGGGTAGCCGAGATGATCGGCGAAGTCCGAGGCCCAGAGCTTGTCGCGCTGTTTGTCGACATCATCGAGCGTCTCAGCCGGCGCGCCATCGGCCTGGGCGACGTAGTAGAGGAACAACTTCACGAACTCGAAGAAATCCGCCTTGAGGTCGCTGTCGGTGAACATGGTGGGGGTCGGCAGCATGGCGTTCGCCTTCTGCTGCGCGAGCTTGTAGTAGCGCGAGATTTTCGCCAGGTTGTCCCGCTCGGCCATCTTCGTCGGGTAGCACGCGTTCTGCGCCCACGCCTCGACCATGTCCTTGAAGGTCGCGCCGGTCACCGCCCCGGGCGAGAGCGCGTCGGGACAGGCGCTTTCTTTCTGAATCAGCTGCATGAGGCCCTGGGGCGCGGCGGCGCCGGTCAGGGCCAGGTTGAACACGGCCTCATCGCTGATAATCGGCACGGCCCGCGTGATGTCAATGCTTTCGAGCGCGCTGTCGGGCGTCTGCGCCGCCCGTCGCCCCAGGTTCAACGGCATCTGTCTCTCCTCATGCATGACACTCCTGACCCACGCCCACGTGGGCCAGGAGCGCCTCTCACTCGCACTCAGTGTCGGGCCGCAGCTGGCGGCTCTACCGAGATGGCTACGCCGGCGCGGCCACCTTCTTCACCACCACCGGCAACTCCGCTGTCGTCCACAGCACGCGCGGCGCTCCTGACCCTGGCGTGGGAGGGATGCCGCCTCTCTGCCCGCCCCGGCTGGGCAGGGCGGCGTCGATGACGTCCTGGACGGTCTGCTGCTGCTCCAGGCTCGACAGGTCGATGGCGGTCGTCGCATTCGTCGCAAACGCCTTGAATGTGTAGCGGCTCTCCGACTGGTCGTCGCGGCCGCCGGTGAGCGTGAAAGCGCGCAGGTCCGCGCCGTAGCCGATAACCTTTTCCTCGCCCGGCGCCATGCTGCTCTCCGCGTTCGTCGGCGGCCAGAGCTTGAAGATGTTGCCGTCGTTGGAGCAGACAATGACGCCGACGGTGAGCTTGGCGGGGGCGCTGGGGCTGATGCTCACCTTGAGCATGAGGTTGTCGGCGGTCGTGACCTCACAGACGCCCGCCGCGTTGGGCGCAACAGCCTGGGCCACGTTGGCGTCGTTCGGGTTCTGGAACATCGCCTCGCGGTCGGCGCCGGTTAGAAGCGTCAGGCTGACGGCATTCCCCAGCGTCTTATCCGTGTTGCGGCGCGTGAGGGTCGCCCAGTACCTGGCCCAGTGGACCAGGCCGAGACCGAGCGCATAGCCCAGGCTGGCGGCGTCGTCTTCGTTGAGGCTCGGGACCTGGGCGATCACATCGTTGGGCGTGAGATTGTCGAGCGTCGAGCGATAGGGAACCAACACCCAGCCATCGCCCTGGGGATTCGGGCGCACCTCGAAGTCCGGGCGGCCCGAGTCGGGGTTGAGGGTCACGAAGTCGCTGACACCCTGCGCTTGCCCGATGGCCTGCGCGATCTCATCCGGCACATCCGTGAGCTGGACGCCCAGCAGCGCGGCGCTCGCGGCGGGCTTGGTGAGGCGGGCGCGCGAGCTATCGGCGACAGCCGTGCCGCCGTCGACAACGTGCGCCTGGCTCGTGACGAGGTCCGCCGTGTCGACTTCGGCGACGGCCTGCTGTGCGGCCGCGGCAAAGTCGCTCGTCCCCGGCGGGTAGATGGCGACTTGCGCGCCCTTGCCCAGGCCGTGGATCTCGCCGCCATTGAGCGTCAGCTTGCCATCCGCCGTCACGTTGACGGTGAAGCCCGGCTCGTACGGCTGCCAGTCGCCGCCAAACAGCGGCCGCTCCATGCGGCCTTCCAGCGTCGGCGTTTGGTCCGCGTACACGGCGTTGACGCCCGCCCGCACCCGCGGGTAGAGGCTCTGCCACGTCGTCTGGCGCGCCTCCTCGGCCTTGACATTCTTCAAGCTATCTAGCAGGAAGTACGTCAGCGCGCCATTCGTGGGCGCTCGGGCCGGAAACTCCTTGGAGGTCTCGATGTCGCGGCAGCCGGACAGAACGATGAGATTGTCCTGGCTCGCCATTGCCGTCGCCCAGCCGCTGCTCTCCAGGCCGCGCGCGCCCTCGGCCGCCAGGTCCGACGCGGTCAGGTTGTGCCGGCTCACGAGCTGCTGCCACCCCTCCGCCGACACCTCGCCGAGAATCTCCCGCGCCAGGGTTTTGCCATCGCCCAGGTCCCGCGTCGCCCCGCCGGAGTGACACGCGTCGAGGACGACGGTGACGGTCGCGCCGGCGCGCAGCAAGGACTGGATGGCCTGGTTCATCTCGCGGTTGATGATGAGCGGCTGAATGGCGAATGCGTTGTTCTCGAAGTGGAAGTCGGACGCGGCGATGGCCCCGATCTGCTCCTTATCATTCTGCGGGTTGCTGATGCGAATGCCGTGGCCGGAGTAGTAGATGACCACCTCATCGCCCTGCCGGATGCCGTCGCTCAAGTCCGCGAAGGCTTGGCGGATGGTCGCGCTATCCGGCTCGCCCACCGCGCCGAGATCGGCCGGCAGCGGCATGCGTTCGTCGCGCTCCGAGAGCAGGAGGCGCACGTCGTCGAAGCCGGCGTGCTCGATGAGGAAACGGCGCACGGCGATAATGTCGTTGACGCAGCCGTTGAGCTGGTAGTTGGGGATGAGTTGGGGGTACTTGTTGATCCCGATGAGCAAGGCGCGTCGCGTCGGGCTGGTGTTCGTTGATTGGGATTGCTCAGTCACCGTTCCATCCTCCTTGTGTCGGTCGATTGAATAGGTCGGCCCAGGTATCCATTGCGCGCCCTTAGCCGGTTCCACCCGGCCAAGAGCTTCGGATGACGTGCAGCAGGGTAGCGAGGTCAGCGGGCGCCTGGCGGGCGGAGTGAATACTCAGCACGTCATCGTGGCTGTTGACGCGGATGACGAGCATGGTGGGGTGGTGTTTCAGAAGGTCTTCGGCGAAGGCCATCCCGACGCCCGACGCCTCGCCCGCATCGACAATCAGAACGATGTCCGGCTCGACCGAGGCGATGCGGTGGAGCGCCGCCCAGTTCATCTCCCACGCGCCGACAAGGCTGACGTCCTCCACCCGTTGCAGGAGGAGGAGGATGCCGTCACGGAAGAGGGAGTCCGCCCCGAGCACCAGGACCCGGCGGTGTGGCATAGCGTGGCCTTGTATGCCCTCCCAGCGCGGGAGGAAGCGACGATTGTTCATGGTTGCCCCAGCATACCATGAACCGCAGGCAATGGCATCCCTCGTGGGGGACCTGCAAGACCTATCTAAGACCTAGGTCGTAGCCCTGAGTCCCTCATCTACCTGCGCCGCCCGAATGGCGTAGCGGCTGCTGACGCCCATCTTGGCGAGGATGCTGCTGACGTGGCGCTTGGCCGTGTGGATGCTGATGTGGAGGTCCCTGGCGATCTCGCGGTCCGTCGCGCCAAGCGCCAGGACGGTCAGCACCTCCCGCTCGCGGGGCGAGAGCGGGATGCGCGGCGTGGCCAGCCGCGGCGGGCTGAGGCGCTGGTACTCGGCCAGGGAATAGCTGAGCAGTGGGGAGTCGATGGCCGCGGAGACCTGGGCGTGGCAGCGCAACAGCTCCAGCAGCTTGGCCGACGTGATGACCTTGGTCAGGTAGCCCGCCGCGCCCGCCATTGTCGCCTCGAGGATTTTCGCCTGATCGATCTTCTCGGCGAGCATGACGACCGTCGCGCCCGGCAGCCGGCGCTTGATGCGGCGTGTCGCCTCGATCCCGTCGCACTCCGGCATGTCGAGGTCCATCAGGACGAGGTCGGGGCGCAGCTGGAGCGCCTGCTCAACAGCCGCCAGCCCGTGGTCCGCCTCGCCGACGACCTCGAAATCTGGCTGGAGGGTCAGGATGAGGGCGACGCCCTGGCGGAACAGCACATGATCATCCGCGAGCAGCACACGAGTCGGTGTCACGAGCTCCCTCCTTGTAGACGCATCCGGGCTAGAATGAGGGCTTCGGCGGCCGATAGCGTCGCGGCTGGCATCCCTAGGCGGGGACACCAGCGGACTAACTTTAGACTTGCTTTACATTGTACACAGCAAGACTTATAGATTCGCTACTAGATTCGCTTATGGACCGAGCCGAAATGAATTTCGCGTGAAAATTGCCCCCGACGCGTGCGCGCAGGCAAGTATACCACACAAATCGCATGCGGTGACAGGGTGAAGATGAGAAATTAAGCGGCGAGACCTAGGTCTTAAATAGGTCTTAGGGAGGGGTGAAGAGGGATGCCGGGCCAGTCCCCTTTGGGATATACTGGTGTGACGCGGGAGGCGCGGTTGGCCGCCATAGGGGTCGTTAGCCGGGCGACGCAGCAAGCGCCCGCTCGATTCTCAGGAGGGTCCGATGCCACGTATCAACAAGCCAGGCGGCCAGGGCGTGAGTCCAATGCAGCTCAGTTTCGCCGAGCGTGTCCGAGCCGGCCGCGTCGTGCCGGTCATCAGCGACGAGGCGCTCATCAACATGGGCGTGGCCGACTACGCAACAATGGTCAAAGGCTACGCCGACCAGGTGGTCAAGTACACGATGCCCGATAAGGACAACCTGGTCAAGGTCGCCAAGTTCCACCAGCTCCACAAGAGCCTGTCGAACAACGCGCTCAAGGTTGACTACCTCAACTGGGTCAAGAACTACATCTATGAAACAGCTGAAGCGGAGGGTCAGGACAAGGCTACGCTCGCCGATGTTGACGAGCAGTTCGACACTCTGTCCGTGTCCGACTTCGCCAATCGCCTGGCGTACCCTAACCTCAGTGGCGGCGTCGACAACCCCCTCCTCGTCCTGGCCGACTTGCCGGTGCGCATCTATGTGACTACCAGCCCGTACACGTTCATCGAAGATGCTCTCCAGGCGGCCGGCAAGTCGCCCTGCACCGACTTCTGCCGCTGGTCGAAGCTGCTGGATGGCATCGACTCCACCCTGGAGCCTGGTTACAAAGCATCCGCAAGTGAGCCACTGGTGTACCACCTCCACGGGCTAGACACGTACCCCGACTCGCTGGTGCTCACCGAGGACGACCACCTGGAATTCCTGGTGAACGTCTGCCAGAGCCAGGGCGCGTCAGGCGACCGGGTGCTGCCCATCGTACGCCAGGCTTTTGTGGATGACCTGATTCTCCTCGGCTTTAGCTTGTCGGGCTGGGCCTTCCGGGACCTGTACGCGGGCCTCATCAAGACCAGCCCACGCCAGGAGGACCGCGGCGTGTGCGCTCTGCAATTGGCGCCGACCGACGAAGAAAAAGCCTATCTGCAAGACTATGTGCGGCGCGAGGCAAAGTTCAACGTCTTCTGGGGCACCATCGCGGACTACGCCTGTGAGATCCAAGGCATCCGGCAGACGGCTGTGGCGTAGGGGGGAGAACGAACCATGAGCGCATCGATTCAGGCGTCCCGGGCGACACTGCCCACCAACCCGTATGTCGGTCCGCGCAGCTTCACCCGCGCCGATAGCGATCTCTTCTTCGGCCGCGAGCAGGAGGCGCGCGACCTGCTCGCCCGCGTCATCTCCGAACGGGCGCTGCTGTTCTATGCCCAATCGGGCGCGGGCAAAAGCTCGCTCCTCAACACGCGCCTGATCCCAGGCTTGCAGGCGGAGGGCTTCGCCGTTCTGCCCAAGGGCCGCGTCAGTGGTCGGCTGACGGACGACGTCACCGACGTGGGCAACATCTACATGTACAACCTGCTGCTCAGCCTGAACCACGGCTCGACGCCGCCGGCCGAGTTCGCCCACCTGTCGTTGACCGACTTCCTCGCCCGCCTCGTCACCGACGACGGCGAGACCTGGGTGTACGACCCCTCACTGCCCGTGGAGCAGGCGGCGACGGTAGCGGCCAGCGCCGCTGTCCCAGCCGGCGGCCCGCCGCCAGCCCAGGCCCCCATCCAGCCCTACGTCCTCATCATCGACCAGTTCGAGGAAATCCTGACCACCCATCCGGCCCGCTGGGAAGACCGGGAGGGCTTCTTCGGCCAGTTGGATCACGCAATGCGCGTGGACCCCAATCTGTGGGTCGTGCTGACCCTGCGCGAGGACTACGTCGCCGCGCTGGACCCCTACGCCCCGCTCATGGCGGACCGCCTGCGCGCCCGCTTCTACATGAGCCGCATGGGCGTAGATGCCGCGTTGGAGGCCATTCGGGAACCGGCCGCGCTCGGCGGCCGCCCGTTCGATTCAGGCGTGGCGGAGAAGCTGGTAGAAGACTTGCGCCATGTGCGCGTGCCGGGGCAGCCAGGGCAGGAGAAGACGGTGCCCGGCCAGTACGTCGAGCCGGTGCAGCTCCAGGTGGTATGCTACCAGCTCTGGGAGAACGTCAAGAACCGGCCGGCGGGCCCGATCACGGAGAGCGACCTGAGCACGGCGGGCGACGTGAACCAGGCCCTGACGCGCTTCTACGAGGACACGCTGGCGGCTGTGCTGGCCGATCCCGACGTCCAGGCGGCGGGCGTCACCGAACGCACGCTGCGCACGTGGTTCGACAAGGAATTGATTACGCCGTCCGGCATCCGCAATACGGTCCTGCGCAGCGACGAGACGGGGCGGACTGGCAGCTTGCCGAACGCGGCTGTGAATGGTCTAGAGCGGCGCTACCTCCTCCGTACGGATCTGCGCGGCGGCGGGGCGTGGGTCGAGCTGGTACACGACCGCTTCGTGCGCCCCATCCGCGACAACAACGCCGAGTGGTTCCCGGAGCACCTCAGCCCGCTCCAGCAGCAGGCCGCGATCTGGGAAAGCCAGGGACGCGCCGACACGCTCTTGATGAGCAAGGATGCCCTCAAGCAGGCCCAGGAGTGGGCGGCGGCCCACGATGCCGAGCTGCTGCCTGTGGAGCGAGAGTACCTGGCGAAGTCGGCGGATGCCATCGAGCGCGAGCGACTCGAGCAGAGCGCGAAGTCCGAAAAGCGGCTGCGGAAGCTCGGCTGGCTGGCGCTGACGGAGACGCTGGGGTGGGTGATAGGCTTCTGCGCCACCATTTTGGGGGTGGCCCTCAATTCTAGTATCCAGAGTTGGATTTCTTCTATATTGGTCATCGTGGCGGTCTTGGCAATTCTCGTGGCTATCATCGCGGGCATCTGGCTGCTCGTCTACAATGCCCGGCTTTCCTGGGAGGAAAGAGGCCAGAGAACCAACGAGTGGCGAATGCCGCGACCCAGTATATCCGATGTTATTCGATGGGCGCGCAACCCTGGCATTCTCGCTCTAGTCGCCTTCGCGGTCGGGGTGATCGTCATAGGCATTTCTCCCGCTCTCAGTGGCTTCCTTGACTTGGCTGCTTTTGTATTGGGATTAATATGGCTAGTGTCGAGGGTGAGGCGCGGCAGGCAGAGGTCGGCAGGTTCTCCGCCTTCAGCTTCCAGGTAAGGTGCAGGGTAACGCGCGGCGAAGGAGGGTGAGATGGCAGGCGAGCGGGTGGGGACGACGAGCGGGGCGGTGAACTTCCGCGACGGGCCGGGCTTTACCTTCAACATCATGTCGGTCCTGCCGCCCGGTGTGCAGGTGAGCATCCTGGGCGAGCAGGGCGACTGGTTCGAGGTCGCCGTGGGCGGCCAGCACGGCTTCCTCAACCACGCCTACGTCCACGAGTGGCTGAAGGACCAGGCGGACCTCCAGGCGGCGGCCCTCGCGCCCGGCGACCCCAAGCTCGACGCGGGCGTCGCCGCCCAGCGCATGCTGGCCGACATCTGGAACAGCTACGGCGGGCTGCTGGGGCGTCTGGCCGCGCAGATCAGCATCGACCCCGCCGTCGCCGTGGCCGTGTGCGCGACGGAGGCGGGCGGCGACGGCTTCGGCCCGGATGGGCGCATGATTATCCGCTTCGAGAACCACATCTTCTGGAGCCAGTGGGGCAAGAGCCACCCGGACCAGTTCAACGCGCGGTTCAAGTTCGACCCGGACGCCCAGTGGCAGGGCCACCAGTACCGCCCCGCCCCGGACGCCGACTGGCAGCGCTCCCACGCGAGCCAGGCCAGCGAGTGGGACGCGCTCCGCGTCGCGCAGGAGATGGACGCCGAGGCGGCCAGGAAGTCCATCAGCATGGGCCTGCCCCAGATCATGGGCTTCAACTACGCCAGCATCGGCTACCCCAGCGTCGACGACATGTTCGACCGCTTCTCCGCCGATGTGCGCAACCAGTTGCTGGCGCTGTTCGACTTCATCCACTCCCACGCCGCCTTGACGCAGGCGTTGCAGCAGGGCGACTTCCTCGCGTTCGCGCGCGGGTACAACGGCGGCGGGCAGGCGGAGACGTACAACAACATCCTGGGCAACTACATGAGCCTGTTCGCCACCCTGCCCGACGCGACCGCCGGCGGCGTCCGGGGGCTGGGCGGGCGCGTCATCTTCCCGGAGGCTCTGCCGCTCATCGAGCGCGTCGGCGCGGCGGGGGGTGCGCCGGGTGGGTGAGGCGGCGGCCCGGCCCGATTATGAGAGTCAGGGGTGATAGACCTAGGTCTAAGATAGGTCTTGTGGGGGGCGCGAGAGGGATGTCCAACGCGTCCATCCATACTATGCTTAGTGCAGTAGACTTGCGCGTCCGACTAAATGGAACGACTTATAAGGAGGACATATGGCAACTCTTCCCAACATCGAAGCATTCCCGACCCATTGGAACCAGCTCAATGACGTGCGCGCCGACCACCGCATAGACACCAACAAGAACCATAACTGCGGCCCGGAGTCCATCGCCGAGTGCCTCATGTACCTGACCAACGTCGAGCTGCCGGCCGGCTACATCGCCGACGTCATTCTCGGGCCGGACAAGGTCAACGTCGATACCTGGAACACCCAGCTGGCCGATTTCATTCGCAACTGGAGCCACATCGACGTGGACGACAGCAACCGCGGCGATTCGGGCGCGGCGATTCGGTACGCCATCGACCAGGGCTACCCCATCATCGTCCTGTTCTACTGGGACCTGGCCGCTGTTGACCGCGGCGACATGGCGAATGCCGGCGGCCACTGGTGCCCCGTGATCGCCTACGACGACCACTCGGTGACGCGCTCCAACCCGTGGGGCGGGGTCAAGGAGACGTGGGACTGGGGGCAGTTCAACAAGTACAAGCAGAACAACGTCTACGTCATCCTCAAGCGGCGGCGCGCGATTGACGCGGGCGACCGGGGGCTACTCGATCCCTTTGTGCAGCTCGTGCAGAAGGCCGCCGAGGAGGCGCAGAAGATGGGCTACCACCGAATGTCTAATCAGCCGGCGGGGTAGCCAGCCGCCACCCGTCCGATGCTCCAACACTTCATGCTCACCCTCAAGGAGTGGATCATGGATCTTGTGTCGCCACTTGCTCAGCTCTTCCGTCGTGACGCGGAGCACCTGGAGCAAGTCGTGCTTGCCCCGGACCACGTCTCGCCGGCCGTGCAGGACAGCAACGCCCTCCAGGCCAACGCGGGCTACTTCCGCCTGTGGGTCGTCGAGATGTTCCTCAAGAACGACCGCGACTGGTTCAAGAGCTTCTACCCGGTCGTCCAGTCGCTGACCTCGTTCCACTTCGGGACCTCGAACCTGCAAATTGCCCAGGTCGCCGGGCCGGGTCGGCTGCAAAACGTCGACGCGTCGCACCTCGACCGCGTCATCCAGCAGAACCTGGCCCTGACGCCCCTGATCCCCTTCACCGGCGGCACGGTGGAGATCGAGGCCGGGCTGGTCGCCATGGAGGCGAGTGACCTGCTGCAACGCTTCCTGACGGTGGTGGGCAGCTTCAGCCAGCTGCTGGCCGTCCCGCAGCTCTCGGCGGCGCTGACCATCGCCACGACGGTCAGCAGCGGTGTCGAGCAGCTGCTCGGTGTCGGCGGCAACAGCATGATCCTGGGCTACCACGACACGTTCCAGGGCGCCGACGGCAGCGGAACCACGCCCCTGCGCGCCTGCAATATCGCCGTTCTCAACGCCCCGCGCGGCAGCTACCCGGCGGAGAAGCTGTGGGTCAAAGACTCGCACCTGCTCTACGGCGACAACCTGGATAGCGCCCAGCCGCTCACCGGCGTCGCCTACATGCTGCTGCGGTTGGAGACGAGCGGGCACCGCGACGACTGGGACTCGCTGCCCAACATCAAGGAGTACTGGGACAAAGCCATCGACGCCCTGGGGCAGTTCGACTCCAACGGCAATCCGCGCGTCGCCGACGCCGACGTCTTCATTCGCAATGCCGTGGTGCAGGCGCTCCAGTCGCCCGACCTGACCCAGCCGGACAAGATGCAGGCGGCGCGCGCCCTGCGCGACAAGTATCAGCAGTACAAGGACGCTCTCGGCGCGAAGGACATCGTGCCGACGCCCACGCTCGCCGACGTGGTCGCGGCGTCGCGCGGCCTGTCCCCGGAGCCTGTCACCCTCGGCGAGCTGTTCCCGCAGTAGGGGCAGCCTCCGTAAGAAGTGAGCGGGGCGATGACGACGCCGACGGCGTCGTCATCGCCCCGGGTCTCTCTGTTGTGAGGAGAACCCGGACATGCAGGGTTTCGCCAGGAGCCTGGCCTACATCATCGGCATCGACCGCTACGGCAACGGCATCCCCCGCCTCCGCAGCGCCGTCAACGATGCGCGCCGCCTCGCCGAGATTCTCGACAAGGACCACGGCTACCAGGTGCAGCTCCTGACCGACGACGGGGCCACGCGAGCCGCGCTCGACACGCTGCTGGGCGAGACCCTGCCGCAAACGGTCACGTCGGGCGACCGCCTGCTGCTCTACTTCGCGGGCCACGGCATCGCCCTGGAGAGCGACGACGGCCCGGCGGGCTACCTCATCCCCCAGGACGCCGACCGCGACGACCCGCAGACGTTTCTCTCGATGCGCCAGGTGGCGGAGGGGCTGGGCAAGCTCGACTGCCGCCACTTCCTGCTCATCCTCGACTGCTGCTTCGCGGGCGCGTTCCGCTGGGCCAGCAGCGAGACGCGCGGGAGCATCGGCCCGATGTACCGCGAGACCTACGAGCGTTTCATCAAAGACCCGGCGTGGCAGGTGCTCACATCGGCCGCCTACGACCAGCACGCCCTGGATGTTCTGTCGGGCCTCGGCGGGCGGGGCGAGGTGGAACAAGTCGGCGATAAGGTGTCCCACTCGCCCTTTGCCTTGCATTTGTACAACGGTCTGGCCGGCGAGGCTGACATCAGCCCTAAGCAGGGCGACGGCGTCATCAGCGCCTCGGAGCTTTACCTGTACCTGCGCGACCAGATCGAGCCGGCGACCATCGAGAGCAACAAGCGCCAGACGCCCGGCCTCTGGCCGCTGCGGAAGCACGACAAAGGCGAGTTCATCTTCCTGTCGCCGGGACGCGAGGTCACGCTGCCGCCCGCGCCCGCGCTCAACAAGGAGAACAACCCGTACCGCGGTCTGCAACCCTACGAAGAGGCGCATACGGACGTCTTCTTCGGACGCGAGAAGGTCACGCAAGTCCTGACCGACGGGGTGAAGGGCCAGCCGTTCACCGCCGTCGTCGGCGCGTCCGGCACCGGCAAGTCGAGCCTGGTGCGGGCGGGCCTCGTGCCCCAACTCCACGCGGCGGGCTGGCAGGTTCTCGGCCCCATTCGGCCGGGCGCGCACCCGACGCAAACCCTGGCGACGGTAGACCTGCCCCCGGCGGCGGGTGGCGATGGCCCGCTCAGCGAGCGCATTCGCGCCTGGCGCGCGCAGCACCCCGACACGCCCCTGGCCCTCGTCGTGGACCAGTTCGAGGAGCTTATCACCCTGTGCCGCGACGACACCGAGCGCAAGGATTTCCAGGGGCAGCTCGCCGACGCCGTGGCTCAGCACGCCGCCTTCTTCCACCTGGTACTCACCGTGCGCGCCGACTTCGAGCCACACTTCACCCGCGAGGACTCGCCCCTAACCGCCGTCTGGACGTCTGCCGCGCGCTTCGTGGCGACGCCCATGACCCAGGACGAGCTGCGCCAGGTCATCGAGGGGCCGGCGGCCCAGCGCGCCCTGTATTTCGAGCCGGGCAGCCTGGTGGACCGGCTCATCAACGAAGTGGTAGAGATGCCGGGGGCGTTGCCACTGCTCTCCTTCACCCTGAGCGAGCTGTACATCCGCTACCTGGGCCACGTCGAGCGGCACGACGCCCTGGGCCAGAATCGCGCCCTCAACGACACCGACTACGCGGACCTCGGCGGGGTCATCGGCTCCATCACGCGCCGCGCCAACGAGGAGTACGACAAGCTGGACGCGGCCCACCAGGCGACGCTGCGGCGGGTGATGCTGCGCATGGTATCGACCGAGGGCGGCGAGCGGGCGCGGCGGCGCGTGCTGTCGAGCGAGTTGAAGTACAGCGATGAGGCGGAGAACGCGCGGGTCGCGGCCGTGGTGGATCAGTTCAGCGGGGCGCGCCTGCTCGTGACCGGCCAGGACGAGACGGGCCAGAGCTACGTCGAGCCGGCCCACGACGCCCTGGTGCAGAGCTGGGACCGGCTGTGGGAGTGGACGCGCGAGGCGCACGATGTGCTGCCCTTGCAGCGGCGCGTGGCGCAGGCGGCGGTGGACTGGGACGCCGACCGGCGCCCGCCGGGCCGCCTGTGGACCGACAACCCCAACCTGCCGCGCCTGGATGACATCGAGCGGTCGTCGGAAAGCTGGCTCAACGCCACGGAGACCGCGTTCGTGCAGGCGAGCGTCGCCCGCAAGCGCCGCAACACCCGCATTGCTCAAGCTATTGGCGCCGCCCTCCTTGTGCTCGCTATTGCCACAAGTGTCGCCGCCGTGATTGCGCGCCAACAACAAATAGTCGCCGATGAGCAGCGCAACCAAGCAGTTGCCAACGCGGCTGAGGCACAGCGTCAGCAAGGAATCGCAGAAGAGCAGCGCAACCAGGCGCAAGAGCAAGCCCGCATCGCCCTATCGCGTCAGTTGGCGACTCAGTCGGCGAGCGCGATGGAAAATCAGGTCGATCTTAGTCTCCTCCTGGCTGGTGAAGCTTACCACGCAGCAAATACAATCGAAGCGCGAGTCGCTCTACTTGACGTGCTACAGCGCACTCCGGCGATGCGGATGTTTCTGAGCGTTCGGCCAGTCGATGTCAGGCGCTGGGTGTCTAGTTCTGCCACGAATGCTTTCTTCGATGTCGGGAATGCGATATTCAGTCTGGATGGGAGAACCCTAGCTGGCTGGGCATGCGTGAATGGCTCTAGCAGCGACTGTAAAGAGGGCGCCATCGTGCTGTGGGATGTATCCCAACCGCAGCAGCCTCCCAAAATCGAGCAAGCCCTGCAAGGTCACTCGGCTGGTGTCGACACCCTGGCGTTCAGTCCGGACAACAATATCCTCGCGTCATCATCGTGCGTCAAAGACTCAAATGGCAACTGCACAAACGGTGAGATATTCCTGTGGAACTTGTCTGGCTCGCAAAAACCGCCAAAACCGGTCGCGCTCCCCGAAGGCCCCTCAAACCGTATCGGCAGTCTAGCATTTAGCCGGAACGGCAATATCCTCGCCTCAGGCAGTGATGATAAGACCATCATGCTGTGGGACGTGTCCGACCCAACGCAGCCGCGCCGACTTGGCCAACCGCTCATGGGTCACCAGGCCCCTGTCAATAGTGTCGCGTTCAGTAAGGACGGCAATATCCTCGCCTCGGGCAGTGGGGACAAGACCATCATCCTGTGGGATGTGGCCCACCCGGCAAAGCCGCGTCGACTCGGCCAACCGGTTATGGGTCACTTAGGCTCTGTCAATAGTATTGCGTTCAGCCCGAACGGCAATATCCTCGCCTCGGGCAGTGGGGACAAGACCATCATCCTGTGGGACGTGTCCGACCCAACGCAGCCGTGCCGACTCGGCCAACCGCTCATGGGTCACTTAGGCTCTGTCAATAGTATTGCGTTCAGCCCGAACGGCAATATCCTCGCCTCGGGCAGTGGGGACAAGACCATCATCCTGTGGGACGTGGCCCACCCAATGCAGCCGCGCCGACTCGGCCAACCGCTCGCCGGCAATTCAGCCCCTGTTTGGAGCGTGGCGTTCAGCCCGAACGGCAATACCCTCGCCTCGGGCAGTGGAAACACGAGCATCATCCTGTGGGACGTGAGCAACCCGGAACAGCCACCCATCCTTGGGCAGCGCCTCACGGGGCACTCAGGCCGTATCCGAAGTGTCGCGTTTAGTCCGAAGGACAATATCCTCGCCTCGGGCAGCGATGACACGACCATCATCCTGTGGGACGTGGCGAGTCAGCAGGCGCGGCACCCCTTCGCGACTGATGGAACCGCTGTTACGGGTTTGGCGTTCAGTCCGAATGGCACGACCCTCGCGGTGGCGAGTGACGACACGAGCATCACTCTGTGGAACGTAGCGAATCCGGAGCAGCCGCACCAGACCCTAACTGGTCACCCGAGTCCTTTTACCAGTGTCGCCTTCGGACCGGAGGGCAACATTCTTGCCGCGGGCAGTATAGACAAGAGCGTCATCCTGTGGGATGTCTCGAATCCACAACAGCTGCTACGCACCCTTCCGGGCCACGGCGACGCTGTCCGAAGTGTAGCGTTCAGTCCGGATGGCAATATCCTCGCTTCGGCGTCCTGTCGTAAAGAAGAAGGTCAACCATGTATCTCGGGCGTAATCAGCCTGTGGGATGTCTCGAATCCGCAGCGGCTGCTGCAGGACCTTAGCGGCCACACGGACCTCGTGACGAGTGTCGCCTTCAGCCCAATCCGCAACATTCTTGCCTCGGGCAGCACAGACAAGAGGATCATCCTGTGGGACGTGTCCAACCCGGCGCAGCCCCACCAGCTCGGAGAGCCATTGCCAGGTCATTTAGGTCCTATCAGGAGTGTCGCATTCAGCCCGGACACGACCAACCTGACCCTCGCTTTCAGCAGTGATGACAAGACAGTTCGCTTGTGGGACGTGTCCGATCCGGTGCAGCCGCGCCAGATCGGTCAACCGCTCATGGGTCACTCGGCCCCTGTCAATAGTGTCGCGTTCAGTAAGGACGGCAAGACCCTCGCCTCAGCGTCGTGCGCCGAGATCAGCAAAGACAACTGTACGAAAGGTGAGATCATCCTGTGGGATGTTGATATCAACTCGTGGCTGGCGCGAGTGTGTCGTATCGCCAACCGCAACCTGAGCCGGTCGGAGTGGAATCAGTATATCGGTTCAAACTGGCCGTATTACCCGACCTGTCCGGACCTACCGTCGAGCGCTTAAGGCAGTTCTGGGATCGAGATCTCGTACGTGCGCTTCCAGAGCCAGGGATCTTTATTCTGTGAGCCGGTGACATTGATTTGCAGATGATATAGACCCGGAGGCAGGTGGTGGTAGACGATCTCTTTGCTCTTTACACAGGTATTACCCTGCTGGCCGAAAGTGCAGAACGGCGAAGTCTTCTCACTGTGCCGGTAGAACACATTCTCGTCACCAGTATCAGTGATCCTGAATTCTACATTATCGATGCCGTCGCCGTCGTGCTGCCGCTCTTGGATGCGAGCCATCACCTGGAACAGATTGGGCAGTGTCACGTCGAACTTCTGCGGCTGATTCCCGCTTGGATTCGATGTGGGCTTCGGCGTCGGCAGGGGAATCGGGGTCTTGGTCGGCGTCGGCAAGAGGATCGGGGTCTTGGTCGGGCTTGGGGCGGCAGTTTTCGTCGCCGTCCGTGTCGGCGATGGCATGGCTGTGTTGGTGGTCACCTGACTCGCTACAGCCGTCGGCGAGGATGGGACGGGCGTGGCAGTTGCCGATGGTGGGGTGGGCGTGGCGGTTGCCGATGGCGGGCCGGCTGCCTTTGCGACGGGAGAAGGAGCGACGGGCGTGGCCGTTGCCGGCGGGGGTGTCACGCTTGCCGAGGGACTACAAGCACTTACGAGGCAGAGGAGAGCTAGGGTGAGTAGTGGATGCAAAAGGTGTTTCAGCACGCTGCCCCCCAAGTCAATTCACTTCAACGCCGGGGTCCTGCCGTAGTATTTTGAGGTACACACGAACCGATAGCAGGCCTAAACTGGTCCCAAGGTAAGATCTATATGCGCTTGTTGGTGGGGTCTGCGGATTTCACCTTGAGATAAGTATAGATCCAGAAGTATAACACCATATATAGGAGGTGTCAATTGCTGCCCAAAGTAGAATGCTAACGTCACTTTTCAGTCGCTAGGTCGAGCGTAGGAGCGGAGGAGGGTGGCGTGATGATTTCGGAGGCGGCGGCGCGGGAGCGCCTGGCGCGGTTTGTCGGGCGGTGGGTCGGCGAGGGGGAGACGAACGGGCAGGCGATCCGCGATGAGGCCGCGTGGGCGTGGGCGCTGGGCGGGCGCTTCCTCAAGATGAGCTACCGCGCCCTAGACGGCGACAGCTTCGCCGCCGAAGGCTACTTCTGGTACAACACGGCCAGCGGCCAGTTCGAGTTCTACGAGTTCAACAACGGCCGCGCCCCGGTGCGCTTCCTCGTCGGTCACGTCGAGGACGAGACGCTCGTCTTCGAGGAGCGCACCGAGACGAACCAGGTGCAGATCGTCTTCGCCTGGCTCGACGACGACAGCCTGACGATGACCGAGACGGGTAGACTCGACGGACGGGCGCACGCGGTCCAGGAGACGTTTCGAAGGCCGGCGTCATCGCACGGATAGGTTCTGGATAGCCAGAAGGAGGTCTTATGTTGGCGGAGAAGATCGGACTGGACACCAATCACGTGGTTGTCACCGAGGGCGGCGGCGCGGGCGATCTATCCATAGTGACCCGCAACGCCGACCTGATTGCCGGCACGGATGTCGGCTGGGTGCGCGTCAACTTCATCCGCCTGCCCTGGCAGCGGCCGGACGACGGCACGCGGTTCGCCGGGCACACGTGGCTCGAAGCCTACCGCGCCGCCATCGACGCGTTTCGCCAGCGCGGCCTGCGCGTCTACGGCCTGATCGGCCACGAGGCCACACCGGGCGATCCGGGCGATATGTTGCGCCGCCCGCCGGAGGAGATGTCCGACGGCGAGCGGGCGAACGCCCAGCGCTGGATCGACGAGTACGCCGACATCTTCGGCTGGATCGTCGAGCAGCTCCAGGACGTGGTGACGACAGTCGAGTCGTTCAACGAGCCAGACGACTGGCACGCCGCCGACCGCAACTGGATTCACCCGCGCTGGTTCGCCCGCATGCTCCAGGCCGTCTACGACAACGTGCGCAACAAGCGCGGCATCAAGGGCGTGACCCTCGTCACCGGGCCGCTCCAGGGCCTGGACATCAACGCCAACGGCGCAGCGCCCTACCTGCGCAACACCTACGGCGCGGGCCAGGAGTTCTTCGGCTGGGGCAGCGGGCAGCCCTTCCCCTTCGACGGCATCGGCTACCACCTCTACATCATCGAGGGCTACAACGCGGACTGGGAAGACCACGTCCGCAAGACCCGCGAGCGCTTCCAGTCGTACATCGCGGGCATGATGGACGTGATCCACGACGCCGAGGGGCCGGCCTCGCGCCGCCGCCTCTACGTCTCGGAGATGGGCTGGCAGAGCGACCAGTACAACCCCGAACGGGAGGAGTTCCAGGCGAAGAATGCGCAGCTCGCGGTGCAGCTCATGTCGGCCGAGCCGAACATCGCCTTGGGCTTCTGGTTCTGCACCCAGGACTTCGGCGACCCGGGCGGCCCGGGCCAGAAGTGGTACGGCCTGTTCCGCAAGGGCGACCTGACGCTGGACAACGCCAAGCCCATCTACACCGCGTTCCAGAACGCGTGCGTGGCGTGCGCCCCCGGCCAGGCCGCCTTCCAGTACCGAAACCAGGACGTCATCAACGCCTTCTTCGCGGCGGCCCCGGCGCTCGGCGTGGGCGCGTGGACGCTGATGACGCGCGCCGGCCTGACCGGCCTCGTCAGCGCCCGCAACGCCCGCTACACCGGCCTGCCCATCAGCGACCTCCCCAACCTGACCGACGACCAGAAGGCGGCCATCAGCGCCCAGCTGGCCGAGACCAGGGCCATCGGAGGCGGCGCCGCGCCGTCGGACGGCTCGCGGGACATTGGCCCTGCGCCGAGACGCCAAAGCGCCCGCCTCCGCCGCGTTCTGGCCGCGCGCGCGCATCGCCCCCACGACCCGTCGCGGGACATCACGCCAACGGCCGGGGGACCGACGCTCACGAACCAGGACGTCATCAATGCCATGTACTTCGCGGCGACGCAACTCAAGGCGAATGGCTGGGATTGGCTGACCCGGGCGGGCCTGACCGACATCGTGAAGGCGCGAAAAGCGCCGTACAGCGGGCCGAGCGTGCTGAGCCTGCCCAACCTGACGAACGACGAGAAGGCGCTGCTCGTGAGCAAGCTCCCCCAGCCCCAGCCCGACCGCACCCGGCCGCTGGTCGGCAAGGGCATGTGGATCTGGTCCCTGGGCCGCTGCGAGGGCGGCGACCCGACGGCCATCGCCGAGCTGGCGAAGGCGGCCGAGCTGACCCACGTCATCATCAAGGTCGCCGATGCCGCCGCCCCCTTCAACATCGATGCCAAGAAGGGCGACCTCGTCGCGCCCGTTGTGGCGGCGCTGCGCGGCGCGGGCATCACGGTCTGGGGCTGGCAGTACATCTACGCGGGCGCGGACGCCGACCCGGAGGCCCAGGCGGCGACGGCCATCGCCCGCGTCAGGCAGCTTGGGATGGAAGGCTTCGTGGTCAACGCCGAGGTCGAGTTCAACGGGCAGCCGGAAGCGGCGACGCGCTACATGCAGGCGCTGCGGGCGGGCCTGCCCACGCTGCCGATTGCGCTCAGCTCCTTCCGCTTCCCGAAGTTCCACCAGGACTTCCCGTGGAAGGAGTTCCTGGCCTACTGCGACATCAACATGCCGCAGGTGTACTGGTACAGCGACCCGCCGGACCAGGCGCTCGTCCAGTCCCTGGCGCAGAACGCGGCGCTGCCGAACGCGCGGCCGGTCATCCCGACCGGCGCGGCCTACGTCATGGATAAGGAAGCCCAGGCGACGCCGGATGAGATCCAAAAGTTCCTGCAAGCGGCCGCGGCGCAGGGGCTGCCGGCGGTGAACTTCTGGAGCTGGCAGCACGCCGGTGATCAGCGCTGGGCGGCCATCGGCGGGTTCGCGTGGCCGACGCCGACGCCCGCCGCAGCGCCCCAGACCCAGCCGGCGATGGCGGAGGCGTAAAGCCGTGTCACAGATGAGTTGCGGGTGAGACCAGGCTGTCACTCTGAGCGTAGCGAAGAGCCTCGACCGTGGCGGGATGCTTCGCTGCGCTCAGCATGACATGCGCCTCGCCGGGGCATGGGCGACGCGGGACCCGAATTTCCGCGCTTAAAGTCTATTGACAGGTGGACGAAGAAATGGTATACTCATCGCATAGGGGAATAGCTGCCCTTCGGCCAAGCATTTTCTACTTGGCGTCCCATCCCCCACGATCATTTTTGCCATCGTGGTGTATTCCGCAATCCCCATTTTGCCAAAATGATGCCATAGCGCATCCGTCTGTGTAGTCGCCGCCCAGTTCCTGTCACGGTAGCTTGGGAGTCTGTCTTGACTGAGCACTACACACACACGCGGCAGCACCTGCTCCACGAACTTGGCCGGATCGACTTGTTGATTCAGCAAGCCATTGCCCGGCTGCGCGCCCACCAGATGCGTCACCCTGACGAGTTCCAGGGCCTCTACGTGCCTGACGCCGAGGTAGACGACATTCTCGCCGGCGGCTATGCCATCGCGCCCGACTTCCGCCCGGTGTCGGCGAACGGGCGTCAGGACCCGGCTCTCCTCAGCGCCGTTCAAGACGTCACGCGCGATATCGCCCGCCGCGTGGAGGCGAGCCGCTCGCAGGGCGTGTCCTTGCGCCTGCTGGACCTGGCCGAGCGGTGCTCCCTGACGCGCCAGGACCTCGACATCCTCTTGATCGGCCTGGCCCCCGAGATCGACCTGAAATACGAGCGGCTGGTCGCCTACCTGCAGGACGATGTCACCAAGAAGCGCCCCAGTGTGGACCTGGCGCTCAATCTCCTGTGCCCCACGCTCGACGCGAAGCTCGCGGCGCGGGCCGCGTTCAGTCCAGAAGCGCCGCTGTTCAAGCACCGGCTGCTGCGCCTGTTCAACGATCCGGCCTCGACCGAGCCGCCCCTGCTGGCCCGCTATTTCAAGGTCGATGAGCGGGTAATCAGCTATCTCCTCGCTATCGATGAGCTGGATGCGCGGCTGGCCCCGTATGCCCGCCTCACCCACCCGCAGCGGCGTCTCGACGACCTGCTCCTGCCGGCGGAGCTGAAGCGCCGCCTGGCGCTGCTGGTCCGGTCGCCGGGCGTCGCCGCCGGGGGCGTCGTATTCCTGTTCCAGGGAGCCTACGGGATGGGGAAGCGCACGCTGGCCGAGGCCGTCTGCCGCGAGCTGGGCGCCGACATGCTCGTCGTCGACGGCGGGCAGCTCGTCCAGGCCGAGGGCGCCCTGTTCGAGACGGTCGCGCCCCTCGCCGACCGCGAGGCCCGTCTGCGTCGCGCCGCGCTCTACTGGGACGATTTCGAGGCCCTGCTCGCCGACGAGAAACGCGCGTGGCGGGAGACGCTGCTGCGCGCGGCAGCGGACCGGCGCGGGCTGACGTTTCTGGCGGGCGAGACGGCCTGGGAGCCGTCCGATGCGCTGCGCGATGTGCCCTTCGTACGCGTCGAGCTAATGCCGCCGACGCACGCCGAGCGCGTCCAGTTGTGGAGCGCCGTGCTCGGCGACACGCCCCGGGAAGGGGATGTCGATCTCGCGGTGCTCGCCAATCAGTTCCGCTTCACGCCGGGCCAGATCCACGACGCGGCGGAGACGGCGCGGCGGCTGGCGCAGTGGCGCGAGCCGGGGACTGGGCGCGTCACCAGCCACGACCTCTCCACGGCCTGCCGCCTGCACTCCAACCGCAAGCTGGCGACCCTGGCGCGGAAGATTACGCCGCACTATCGCTGGGAGGACATCATCCTGCCGCCCGACCGCCTGGCCCAACTGCGCGAAATCTGCAACTACGTCAAGCATCGCGCGCGGGTGTATGAGGAGTGGGGCTTCCACGGCAAGCTGGCGCTGGGGAAAGGGTTGAACGCCCTGTTCGCGGGGCCGTCTGGGACGGGCAAGACCATGGCCGCCGACATCATCGCCGGCGAGCTGGGATTGGACCTGTACAAGATCGACCTGTCCAGCGTCGTGAGCAAGTACATCGGGGAGACGGAGAAGAACCTGTCGCGCATCTTCGCCGAGGCGGAGACGAGCAACGCCATCCTCTTCTTCGACGAAGCCGACGCCCTGTTCGGGAAGCGCAGCGAAGTGCGCGACGCCCACGACCGCTACGCCAACATCGAGATCGCCTATCTGCTCCAGAAGATGGAGGAGTACGACGGCGTCGTCATCCTGGCGACGAACCTGCGCAAGAACATGGACGACGCTTTCGTGCGCCGCATGCACTTCACCATCGACTTCCCGTTCCCCGACGAGTGGGACCGCCGCCGCATCTGGGCGAGCATCTGGCCCGACCAGGCCCGCCGCGCCGCCGACCTGGACCTGGGCTTCATGGCGCAACGCTTCGAGATTGCCGGCGGCAACATCCGCAACATCGCCCTGGCCGCCGCGTTCCTGGCGGCCGAGGATGACCAGCCCATCGGCATGCAGCATCTCATCCGCGCCACGCAGCGCGAGTACCAGAAGATGGGCAAGGTCGTGTTGGATGGCGAGTTCGGCGTGTATCACCTATCCACGCCGACATCCTGAGGAGCACAGCGAGACGCAGCATGAGCCAGCGTGATTTAGACCAGACACTCCAGATGGCCTCCCATCCGAAGGTCTCCCGCCAGACCAACGAGGAGGAGGACGTTCAGTTGATGCGGGCGCCGACCGGCGACGCCATGAGCGGCGTGATGTGCCGCCGCAGCGATGGCTCGTGCGCCGGCGCTCACGCGTCCGTCCTCAACCGCGCCCCGGCTGGCCGTGTCTCGCGCAGCGCCAACTCGATCCTCCAGTTGCAGCGCCAGTACGGCAACCAGTATGTTCAGCGCGTGCTCCACATTGCTCGCCAGGCCGACGGCGCGGGCGAGGTACAGCCAGCGGTCGAGGCGAGCATTCAGCGCGCGCGAGGTGGCGGGCAGGCGCTCGACAGCGGCGTGCGCGCGCGGATGGAGCCGGCCTTCGGCGCCGACTTCAGCGGCGTCCGCGTCCACACCGGCGGCGAGGCCGATAGCCTCAACCGCTCCCTCAGCGCCCGCGCCTTCACCACGGGCCAGGACATCTTCTTCCGACAGGGAGAGTACAGCCCCGGCACAACGAGCGGGCAGGAGCTGCTGGCCCACGAGCTAACCCACGTGGTGCAGCAGACGGGGAGCGTGCAGACGAAGCTGACCGTCGGCGCGCCGGATGACGAGTATGAGCGCGAGGCCGACCAGGTGGCCGGGCAGGTGATGCGTCGCCTGGCGTCGCCAGAGGGAGCAGACCCAGGGCAGGCTGTCGCGGCCGAGGATGCGCAAGCCCCATCGGTGCGACGGCGGCTGGCAGGGCCGCGTATCCAAGGGGCGTGGACGTCCGCCGGCAGCACGTCCGTCACCAACAGCGGCACGAGCGGCTTGTCGGGGGATCACACCGAGGCGGAGCGGTTCCTGACCAACGGGGTATGGGGGAAGGTGTGGGCGCACCAGAACGCCGCGTGGTACAACACGGGGCTGGTCGCCTCGACGTTCATACATGGGGCGACGACATCGCTGTACATGCTCAAGGCGACGCAGTTCACCTTCCGC
The DNA here is from genome assembly GCA_039810085.1 of Anaerolineae bacterium. GTDB lineage: Bacteria > Chloroflexota > Anaerolineae > Epilineales > JAHCIE01 > JBDHWG01. The sequence goes on along the minus strand of JBDHWG010000022.1, from coordinate 46,146 downwards.
CACGATGGGCGCGACACCAACTACCTGGAACTGACGGTATCGGGGAACTTGCACGGCAGCGCCAAGGCTGAAGACCTGCACTTTGGCAAAGCGGGCGCGGCGGTCGTCGGCTTCACCCGCGTGCGGACGCCGTCGTCGCCGACGCCGACGCCGACGCAGCTGTTCGTCATCAAGGACGGCGGGAAGTCGTCGGCCTCGCTGAGCACGGTCGCGGACATCGAGATCAGCATCCCCTTCCAAGGGACGACGACAACGATCAACATTCCGTTGAAGGGGACGAACGAGGGGGAGGCGTCACCGTTCAGCGAGTCGCTGACGCCGCCGCACAGCCAGAACGTGGCAGGGACGGTGGGGGCCGAGACGTTTGTGGACGTGTATCTAGCAGCGCGGATCGAAGCGGATGCGGATGTGGAGTCAGAGACGTGGGGGCAGGAGGACACGAACTGGGCCGAGGCGACGGCGACGTACAGCATGGTAAGCTGGCGCGACCTGCCATCACCCCGCACCCTCCCCTCCGGCTCCGGGGGGACGGAGCCAACCCCAAGCGGTGGGGCGGGCGCAACCTCAGCCACGCACCCAGGCTGCGCGCCACAGGCGGGCTACCTGTTCCGGTCGATGAAGCGCGACAGCGACGACTTGCCTTTGGTCGAACAGAGCGCGCGGGGCCTGGGGGTGCGGTCGCCGGGGGACATTGACGCGGATCCCGGCACAGGCATGGTTCACCCCAATGACGGCGGCATGTCGGTCACGCCGGATGATCCGGCTGGCTTGCAGGCCCACCGCAAACCGAGGGCGTGTGGCGGCACAAGTCCCGACTCGCTCTTTGCGATACCGCTAGCGACGCTGCAAGCGGCCGCCGGGCTGGCTTACCGCCGCGACAACTCGAGGCACGGCACGGTGATGCCCAAATCGGACATGCAGCTCAGCCAGTACCGACAGTACCTGGCGGCCACCCGCGCGTCCTGGACTTTGTTGGTCCGCAGTTAGTGGGTCCATGACGCGTGAGGCGAGAGGGAAGTGACGATGCTGGGAGAGGGGTTTGATGAGTAAGGAAGGCGCAGGGGCTTTGCTGGATGCGGTGAAAAGTGGAAATGTCGAGCGCGTGCGAGCCGTCCTGGAGATGGGCGGCAGCGATGCGCTAAAGGCCCGAGCGCCAGACGGCTCGACTCCGCTCATCTTCGCCGCCTTCTACGGCCACCCCGAAATCGTGCAGGCCCTGCTCGACGACGGCGCCGATCCGAACGCCAGGGACGACTCCGGCCTCACGGCGCTTACACGCGCGGCGGTCAAAGGCCACACGGTGATCGTCGATATGTTGCTGGATGCGGGCGCTGACATCGACGCGCAGGACAACCGGGGCGCGACGGCGCTCATGGGCGCGGCGGCGCGCGGACACCTGGATACGGTCATAACACTGCTCGACCGAGGCGCGAATCCCAACGTCAAGGATCAGGATGACGAGCCAGCCTGGATGTACGCGGCGGATTGGGAACATAACGAGGTCGCCGACCTCCTCAAGCGTGCAGGAGAGGCTTATGGCCGTAGGGCATGATGTCGCAAGTTCCGATATTGAACCTCAGTCCCATTCGCGGCCCTTGACGCCGGAGCGCCAGCCAGAGGCGCCCGATGCGGGGCGCGTCCTCACCCCGAGCGGGCCGCTGGGGCAGGTCGTTTGCCGCCTCGGCGATGGCTCGTGCGCCGGCGCTCACGCGTCCGTCCTCAACCGCGCCCCGGCCGGCCGCGCCTCGCGCAGCGCCAACTCGGTCCTCCAATTGCAGCGCCAGTACGGCAACCAGTATGTCCAGCGGGTGTTAGCCATGAGCCGGCAGGGTGACAGCGCCGCCCCATCCCCTGTCCTCGCCCCAGTTTCACCTAAGATACAGCGTCAATGCGCGTGCGGTGGGACAGCCGACGCCGGTGGCGAGTGCGAGCAGTGCAAGAGCCAGCGGCTGGCCGTGCAACGCCGCGCGACGGGAGACGCAGCGGAGGCTTCGCCCGAAGTCGAGGCGAGCATTCAGCGCGCGCGCGGCGGCGGGCAGGCGCTCGACAGCGGCGTGCGCGCGCGGATGGAGCCAGCCTTCGGCGCCGACTTCAGCGGCGTCCGCGTCCACACCGGCGGCGAGGCCGATAGCCTCAACCGCTCCCTCAGCGCCCGCGCCTTCACCACGGGCCAGGACATCTTCTTCCGCCAGGGGGAGTACAGCCCCGGCACAACGAGCGGGCAGGAGCTGCTGGCCCACGAGCTGACCCACGTCGTGCAGCAGACGGGGAGCGTGCAGACGAAGCTAACCGTCGGCGCGCCGGACGACGAATACGAGCGCGAGGCCGACCAGGTGGCCGCGCAGGTGATGCGTCGCCTGGCGTCGCCAGAGGGAGCAGACCCAGGGCAGGCTGTCGCGGCCGAGGATGCGCAAGCTCCGTCAGTGCGGCGACGGCCGGCAGGCCCGCGTATCCAGGGGGCGTGGACGTCCGCTGGCAGCACCGACGTCACCGACAGCGGCACGAGCGGTCTGTCGGGCAAACACACCGAGTGGCCTGTGTTCTTGCCAACGGGTGTGTGGGGGAAGGTGTGGGCGGACCAGAACGCCGCGTGGTACAACACGGGGCTGGTCGCCTCGACGTTCATACATGGGGCGACGACATCGCTGTACATGCTCAAGGCGACGCAGTTCACCTTCCGCCACGATGGGCGCGACACCAACTACCTGGAACTGACGCTGTCGGGGAACTTGCACGGCAGCGCCAAGGCTGAAGACCTGCACTTTGGCAAAGCGGGCGCGGCAGTGGTGGGCTTCACCCGCGTGCGGACGCCGTCGTCGCCGACGCCGACGCCGACGCAGCTGTTCGTCATCAAGGACGGCGGGAAGTCGTCGGCCTCGCTGAGCACGGTCGCCGACATCGAGATCACGGTACCGTTCCGAGGGACGACGACAACGATCCGCATTCCGTTGAAGGGGACGAACGAGGGGGAGGCGTCGCCGTTCAGCCAGTCGCTGACGCCGCCGCACAGCCAGAACGTGGCAGGGACGGTGGGGTCGGAGACGACTGTGGACGTGTATCTAGCGGCGCGGATCGAAGTGGATGCGGATGTGGAGTCGGAGACGTGGGGGCAGGAGGACACGAACTGGGCTGAGGCGATGGCGACGTACAGCCTGGTAAGCTGGCGCGACCTGCCATCCCCCCGCACCCTCCCCTCCGGCGGCTCAGGGTCGGGTACAGGGGACACCGGCGGAACGGTTAGCCCACTGGCACGCAAGTGGGGCTGCGAGGATGTGCGCTGCAACGTCTACCCCGTGCGAGAGGGCGCGAAATGCCCGGATCGGGTTATCGGGAACAGCGACTATATCTACAGCAGCCAGGATGAAGCCTGTACGGCAGCTCAACGGGATGCGAACAGCAAGGTGCCGGAGGGCTGCAACAAACGCCACTGCAACTGCAACACGAAATGCAGCCAGAGGTAACGTAGCAGCGTCATGGTGGAGGATCTCAAGGCCAGCCTGCTGGCAATCGTCGAACAGCTTGCGCCGGAATTTCGTGCCCAGGGCGAGCAAGACATAGACGCTGTCCTGCAAACCGGTGTGAGTTCGCATGATGATTTGCTCGCGCTGGCGCGAGATCGGACAGCGAACACTGACATGCGCATAAAAGCCATCTGGCTGCTCGGCCGCCTGGGCGCGAAACGCGCTGTGTACGCGCTATTGGCTGCAGTGGGCGACACGGATGCCAACGTGCGTCGCGCGACGGCCCAGGCGCTCGGCGAACTCCGTAACAAGCGCGCTGTTCGACCGCTGCTGGCAGCGATGGTCGACGATGACGATGGGGAAGTCCGCGTGGCGGCGGCGCAGGCGCTCGGCGCACTGGGCGACAAACGCGCCTCCGAACCGCTAATGAGCGTCTTGGGTAATCCAGCCGAGGATCCCAGAGTGCGAGGCATGGCTGCCGAAGCCCTGGCAGACCTGGGGGATCGCCGAGCGGTTCCTTCGCTCATTGTCGCCCTGTCTGACCCATCGCCAGAAGTACGATTCTGGGCCGCGTTCGCCCTCGGCGAACTTGGCGATCCGCTGGCCCTGGCCGACCTGGAGCGTCTGGCGGCGACCGACGACGCTGTTGTTCCAAGGTGGGGCGCGGTCAGCCAGGAAGCGGCGACGGCCATTCGACACATACAGGCCAGCGGGGACAGATAAGGGCCGACGGAACACTGTTGGGGAGAGTGCTCTATGCAGCCAACACAAAAGGTCGATGCGTCAGACCTGGGCCACGATCTACGGCAGGAAGTTGCCGAGGGGCTGCTGTATGCCCACAGCCGGCTGAACGCGAACACCAGCAAGACGCTGGAGGCGGCGTCGTTCCTGTACGCCCTGGTCGAGCTGCTGAACGAGCGCGGCCTCATCAGCATCGAGGAGCTGGACGAGCGCAAGCGCGTCGTCGGGCAGCGGCTCGCGGAAGGGCTGATGGCCCAGGGGATGGGCGTCGCGCTCCAGGAGCCGGAGTATGACAAGTACACGTTCCAGGAAGAGGCGAAGGTCGACTGCGCCAGCCTCCTCCACCTATGCCACGCCGCGTGCTGCCGCCTGCCCTTCGCCCTGTCCAAGCAGGACATCCGCGAGGGGGTCGTTCAGTGGGACCTGGGGCAGCCGTACCTGATTGCCCAGGGCGCGGATGGCTACTGCGCGCACCTGGACCGCGCCAGCTACGGCTGCACGATACGCGACTGCCGCCCGGTGCCGTGCCGCGCCTATGACTGTCGGCAGGACGAGCGCATCTGGCTGGATTTCGAGAAGCAGATTGTCAACCCCGACATCTACCGCCCGGATTGGCCGCGCTGTCTCAACGAGCGGGGGCAGGGGAACGGCTCATGATTGACGACCTGGACCGCAGCCTGGAACAGCTGCTCAAGCAGGAGCTGCCGGCGAGCCTCGTCTCGCAGGTGTCCATCAGCTTCGCGCCGCCCGACAGCCAGTTCCCGCCCCAGTCCGTGACGCTGCCGGCGATTGACCTGTTCCTGTACGACATCCGCGAGAACCGCGACCTGCGCGATGGGAACTGGCTCTTGGAACGTCAGAGCAACGGCGCGAGCACGTCCCGCCAGCCGCCCATGCGCATCGACTGCTCCTATCTCATCACGGCGTGGGCGAGCGACGCGTCGACGACGCGCATGCTGGACGAGCATCGCCTGCTGAGCGAGGTCATGCGCGTGCTGATCCGCCACGGCTCGCTGCCGGAGGCCATCTTGCAGGGCAGCCTGCAGGGCCAGTCGCCGCCCGTGCCCGGCTCGGTCGGCCAGCCGGGTCAGTTGCAGAGCATCAGCGAGTTCTGGCAGGCGCTCGGCGGCAAGCCGAAGGCCGCCATCAACTACACCGTCACCATCAGCATGGACGCCGGTGTGCCGGTCGAGGGCGAGGCTCCGGTGACGGACAGCCAGACCAGCCTCGGCCGATAGTGAGGAGTATTGGCGATGCCCGTTGTGCGCGAGATGATCCGCCACCAGGCGGCCATAGCCGGGCGAGTGAAGGACGGCCAGACCGGCCAGGTCATCGGCGGCGCGCTGGTGAAGATTACCAACGGCCCGGACGCCTTCATCAACCAGTTCATCACGTGGGCTAAACTTGCGCCGCTGACGCAGGCTGCCCCGGACAGCGTGGCGGCGGCCCGGGCCACGCTGGATAACGCGGCGGCCAATGGCGCGGCGAAACTGGCCGCCGCCCAGACCGTGCTGGACTATCTCCAGCCGGTTCTGGGCCTGGCGCGGCCGGACATCGTGCGCTCGCGGCCCGACGGCCACTACCATTACCTGGACCTGCCGGATGGGCAGTACACGCTCGGCGTCACCTTGCCCGGCGCCGGCACGCGCTACGCGACAGCGGCGGCCCAGGCCAGCGTAGTGCGCGCCCCCAACGGCCGGCTGACCCTGGCCCTGGTCGACGTGGCGCTCACGTCGACGACCGTTCAAGGAACGATTACGAATGGCAATGCTGCGCCCGTGCGCATGGCAACGGTGCGTATCAAAGGCAGCGGCGAGCAAACATTCAGCGATGCCCAGGGGAAGTACACCCTCAGCGGCCTTGAGGTGGGGAGCCGAACGCTGATTGTCTCGGCGCGCGGCTACGAGACTGTTACGCAGACTGTCACGTTCGACCAGCCGGGGGCGGTCCAAACGGTGAACGTCACCCTGCGGCCCGTCACACCCTAGAGTACCGGTTCCCAATTTCAGCTATAAGGAGCAGACAGATGGCGACAACGTACCTATCACCGGGGGTGTACGTCGAGGAAGTTCCCTCGGCGGTTCAGCCCATCGCTGGCGTCGGGACAAGCACGGCGGGCTTTATCGGGGTATTCAAGGCCCCGGTCGCGGTCTCGAGTCGCACTGTGACCGAGCGGCTGACCGGCGTCGACGGCGCCAAGACGACTTTCCCGCTCCAGAACTATCCAGTCGAGCAGGCCATCGGCGCGTCCGTCCATGAAGGCGGTCAGACCTTGGGGGGTGGCTGGCATCTCCAGAACGACGACCAGGCCCGAAGCTCCAGCATTGTCTTCGACGCAGCGCCGGCCAAAGACACGCCTGTCACGGTGACATATCAGCGGCTGACGGCCTGGGCAGCGCCCGGCGAGGTTAAGCTCATCACGAACTTCGGTGAGTTCAGTACATACTTCGGCGGGTTCTCGACCGACCCGGGTCTTAGCATGCTGGCCCACGCGGTGTATGGCTTCTTCAACAACGGCGGCACCCGCTGCTACGTGGTCCGACAAGAAGGGATAGGGGATATCGCCACGTCGGCGCTGGTCAAGTTCCAGGCCATCGACGAAATTGCCATCGTCGCGGCGCCTGGCATTACCGACTCAGGTGTGAGAGCCGCCATTACCGTCCACTGCCGCGTTGACACGCAAGACCGCTTCGCGATCTTCGACGGCGACCGCGACACACAGGACGGAGCAGGCAACTTCGACGCGAGCAAGCTCAATCCACCCAGTGACACGGACTACGGCGCGTTCTACGTGCCGTGGCTACAAGTGTTCGATCCGGCCACCGGCGGGCCAATGTATGTGCCGCCGAGTGGGCACATAGCTGGCGTCTATGCCCGCGTGGATACGGAGCGTGGCGTTCATAAAGCGCCGGCGAACGAAGTGATCCTGGGCGCGACAGGGCTGCGCTACTTGATCAGCAAGAACCAGCAGGACGGCCTCAACTCGACGGGGATCAACGCCATCCGCAACCTCAACGGCGCGATCCGCGTCTGGGGGGCTCGCACTGTTGGCGGTGACCGCAATGGCGAGTGGCGCTATATCAACGTGCGCCGCCTGTTCCTGTTCCTGCGCAAGTCCATCGACCAGGGCACCCAGTGGGTTGTCTTCGAGCCGAACGACCCGGGCCTGTGGGCCAAGATTACCCGCAACATCACGGCGTTCCTGACGAACGTTTGGCGGAGCGGCGCGCTGTTCGGCACCACGCCGGCGGAAGCGTTCTACGTCAAGTGCGACGCCGAGACCAACCCGCCCTCCGTGCGCGACGCGGGCCAGGTCGTGACGGAGATCGGTGTCGCCGTGGTCAAGCCGGCTGAGTTCGTCATCTTCCACATCAGCCAGTGGGCCGGACCGGGCAAGTAGTGGACGCGAGAAGGGGTAAGCCATGACGTTTCGAGCGCCGGGGGTCTACCCGCGGGAAGTGTTCCTGACGCCGCCGCCAGGCTTGCGGACGGCTGTGCCGGTCTTCCTGGGGTTTGTGCGCGCCGACGACCCGGTCGCGGCGGCCCTCCTGGACACCCCGCAGGCCCTCACCGCCTGGCCGCAGTTCAGCGGGCTGTTTGGCCTCCCATTCGCGGCGACGGACAGCTATCTGCCGCGCGCCGTGGCCGGTTTCTTCGACAACGGCGGCCGGCTGTGCTACGTGCTCCTGACCGCCCTGGACGCGACGCCCGACCCGGTCGCCGCCTGCAACCGCGCCCTGGACATCATCGCCCCCCTCGACACGATTGACCTAGTGTGCGCGCCTGACATCATGCGGCCGGCCCAGCCGGGAACGAGCGTGGACGATGCCGAGGTGCGCGCGATGCAGGCCGCCGTCCTCGCCCACTGCGACAACCAGGGGGACCGGTTTGCCATCCTGGATGCGAGCGCGACGGTGACGAGTGTCGATGACGTGTTGCAACAGCGGGCCGGTTTGGAGGGAACGAACGGCGCGCTGTACTATCCCTGGATCGTGATTCGGGACCAGGCGACGTCGGCCATCGTCGCGGTTCCCCCGTGTGGGCACGTGGCCGGCATCTATGCGCGCAGCGACGAGCGCATCGGTGTCCACAAGGCCCCGGCCAACGAGGTCATCGAGGGCGTCCTGGACTTGAAGGGCGCGCTCAACAACGACGACCAGGCACGCTTGAACCCGGTCGGCGTGAACTGCCTGCGGGCCTTTCCGGGGCGCGGGATTCGGGTCTGGGGCGCGCGGACACTGAGCGCCGAGAGCGCGTGGACGTACGTCAACGTCCGGCGGCTGTTCCTGACGGCGGGGCGCTGGATCGAGCAGAGCATGGCCAACGTCGTCTTCGAGCCGAACGATCTGCGTCTGTGGACGCGCATCAACCGCGAGCTGACGGTCTATTTCACCGATTTGTTCCGCGCGGGCGCGCTCCAGGGGAGCACACCGCAGGAGGCGTTCTACGTCAAGTGCGACGCCGAGACGAACCCGCCCGAGGTGCGCGATGCGGGCGAGGTGGTCGTCGAGGTGGGCCTGGCGCCGACCCGCCCGGCCGAGTTCGTGGTGTTGCGTATCATTCGAAGGGCAAGCGGAATCACCATCACTGGGCCAATCGGCCCAGGCCAATAAGGAGGGTCGATCATGGCGACTGGCGATCGGAAGGACCCCTATCGCGGCTATAACTTCCGCGTGGAAATCGACGGCATTACCCGCGCCGGATTCCGCGAGGTGTCGGGCGTCGATACCTCGACAGACTCCGCGGACTACCGCGAAGGCACCGACGGGCCGACGGCGCGGAAGCTGCCGGGCCTGGTGAAGTATTCCAACATCACCCTCAAGTGGGGCATCAGCGACGACACCGAATTGTGGGAGTGGCGCCAGAGCGTCATGGACGGCAAGGTGCAGCGCAAGAACGGCTCGATTATTCTGATGGATACGGCCGGCAAAGAGGTGCGCCGCTGGAACTTCCGCGAGGGGTGGCCGTCCAAGTGGACCGGCCCGAGCTTCAACGCGACAAGCAACGACGCGGCCATCGAGACACTCGAAATCGTGCATGAGGGAGTGACGAAGGCTTGATGCTCCAGACAGAATTCCCGTTCACGCTCCCCCGGGGCTACGTTGACGCGGAAGGCAATCTCCACCGCGAGGGTGTCATGCGCATGGCGACGGCGTACGACGAGATTGCGCCGCTGAGGGATCCGCGCGTGCAGGCGAATCCAGGCTACCTGGTGCTCATTCTCCTGTCGCGCGTGATTACCCGCCTGGGGTCGCTGACGCAGCTCAACCCGAAGATGATGGAAGGGCTGTTCTCCGCCGACCTGGCGTATCTCCAAGACCTCTACCGCCGCATCAACGAGAGCGGCCACACGCGGCTGGCGGTCACCTGCCCCCACTGCCAGGGGGAGTTCGAGGTCGAGATCGCCAGCCTGGGGGGGGAATAGGCTACCCCTCGGATCGCCTCCACCAGGAGGTAGCTTACCTTGCCTACTACTTTCACTGGGGGTACGACGAGATCATGGCCCTCGACCACCGCGAGCGACAGCGGTGGGTCGCCGAGGTCGCGCATATCCATGAGCGACTGAACGAGAGCCTGCTCGAGGAGCGGTACTAAAGCGCCCGGTTATTTCCAAAGGAGACGAGTGTGCCGACACTGGGTTTGAACGCTGCGCTCACCATCGGAGCGAACCTGCTGGGAGTCCGCCTGGACCCCTACATGTCCTTCAACTTCCTCGTCGAGATCGAAGGGCTAATCGTGGGCGGCTTCAGCGAGGTCACCGGGCTACAGGTCGAGGTCGAGGTCACAGATCATCGCGAGGGTGGCGAGAATAATTTCATCCACAAGCTGCCGGGGCCGGCGCGCTACCCCCAGAACCTGGTGCTCAAGCACGGCCTGACGGATGTACCAAGTCTTTGGTTGTGGCAGCAGGACGTCATCAAGGGCAAGTTCAAGCGCAAGAACGGAACGATCTATCTCCTGAGCCGGCTGGGCATACCGGCCATGTGGTGGGACTTCCAGAAAGCCTACCCGGTCAAGTGGGTTGGCCCGGAGCTGCGCGCGGCGAACGCAGCGGTCGCGGTCGAATCCATCGATCTGGTCCACGAAGGCATCAGCCGGCCGACGGTGGACGCGCTTGTCGCCGGCGCCATCGGCGCGGCCACCGCCAGCGCGTCCGTCAGCCTGCTGTAGCGAGGGACACGTGGAAGAGCGGCAGCCGTCATCCCCATCCCCATCCTGGCAGGCTGGCATCGACCAGACCCTTGTGCGGCGTCTCGCGCAGCCGATGGCCCTGGCCCAGACGCGAGCGCCAATCGCGCAGACGGTTCTGCGGCGCGTGGAGCGGATGATCAACCGCCTGCCCCTGGTGGACGAGATGAGCCAGCGCGCGGCGCGCGGCGACCAGCCGGGCGGCGCAGGCGTGCCCATCGTCTACCCTCGGCCGCAACCCTGGACGCGCCTGGCGATGCGGGCGCCCGCTGGGAGTGGCGGCGCGCAGGCGATGCCCGCAGGCGGCCCATCAGCCGGCGAAGTCCCGGTCGTCCAGGCCAAGGACGCTGAGGCCGCGCCGACTGCCGGTCCGTCGCCGCTGCCCCTTGCCCCGTCCGAGGCGGGCACAATCGATGCGGGACTCGCCCAACATCTCGCGCAGCCGATGGCCCTGGCCCAGACGCGGGCGCCAATCGCGCAGGCCGTTGTGCAGCGCGTGGAGGGGATGATCAACCGCCTGCCCCTGGTGGACGAGATGAGCCAGCGCGTTGCGGGCGGCGACCCGCCGGGGGGCGCGAGCGTGCCCATCACCTACGCCCAGCCACAACCGTCGGCGCAGCCGCCGCTGCCGGAGCCTGCGCCGCGCGCCAGCGCCTCGGCCGGCCCTTCGTCTCGCCAAACTCCGGTGGTTCAGGCGAAGCTCAGAGCGGCCAGCCCGCCAGACCTCGCCGCTCAGCGGCGGTCCGATGCGCGTCCGGTCGTTCGGCCTTCGAGCGCGCCGCCCGCCGACACGCTGCCGATGGGTGGGCCGCCTTCCCGGCCGCGGCCCTCGTCGCCGACGGGCACAGGCGCCGGCGAGACCGCGCCGCCTGCCGTCACGCACCGACCCGAGGCACGCCCGCCGGACGCGACGCCCCTCGCGCCGCGCCGGGTTCAGCGCGCCGCCAACGCCGCTGCGTCGGACAGCGAAGGCAGAGCGCCAGGGACGGAGACGCCGAGGCCAACGGTCACGGACGGGCCATTGCCCGTGGTCACGCCCACGCCGCCTTCCGTCACGCACCGACCCGAGGCACGCCCGCCGGACGCGACGCCCCTCGCGCCGCGCCGGGTTCAGCGCGCCCCCGACGCCGCTGCCTCGGACAGCGAAGGCAGAGCGCCAGAGGCGGAGACGCCGCGGCCGACGGTCACGGGTGGGCCATTGCCCGTGGTCGCGCCCACGCCGCCAACGGGCACAGGCGCTGGCGAGACCACGCCGCCTTCCGTCACGCCCCGCCCCGAGGCACGCCCGCCGGGCGCGACGCCCCTCGCGGCGCGCCGGGTTCAGCGCGCCGCCGGCGCCGCTGCCGTAGACAGTGAAGGCAGAGCGCCAGGGACGGAGACGCCGAGGCCGATGGTCACCGGCGGGCCATTGCCCGTGGTCGGGCCCACGCCGTCGATAGGCGCTCGCTCTGGCCTGGCATCTAGCACTGGCGGGTCTTTGCCCCTGGTTGCGCCCACGCCTGCGCCGCTCGGGCCAGCGCGGCCCGGCTCGGCGTTGGGCGGCAGCGTGTCTGACGCGCGTTCCACCCCGAGCCTGGCGGCCCGGTCGCCCGCGCCGGCGCGAAGCGTCGATTTGCCGCTGCCGCGTCTAGCCGTGCTGGCTGGCCCAGCGAATGGACACATCAGCCGAATGCTTGCCCGATCCGGGGGGGATGGCGTGATCCAGCGGGTTGACGACGGTATGCCGGGTACGACGGGCAGTCCGCCGCCGGCGACGTTCAACGCCAGCGCGCCGGCTGCGCCTGCGACAGCAGCGACGAACGACGACGAGGGCGAGACGGATGTGGAGGACATGGTGGATCGGGTGATGCGCAAGCTGATGCGGCGGCTGGCGATTGCAAGTGAACGAAAGGGTTTGACACGATGGACCTCATAGGCAGCTTGCTTGGCTCAGACAAACCGGGAAGTCTGTCGAAACTACAGATTTTGGTCGAGAAGCCTGACGCGCCTCTGACGTTCGACACATTGAAGCCGATTGAGGCCAAATTCAACCCGACTCAGCTCGCCTACATCAAGACCGCTGAGTGGAACACCCCCGCCTCGCCGACGCGAGACGTGGGCGAGGCTCGATTTGTAAGAGGCCAGCCGCAGACCCTCACCGTCAATCTACTCTTCGATAGCTATGAGGATGAAAAAGAACAAGACGTTCGGAAGAAGTATACGAACCGCGTCCTCAACCTTCTTATGGTGGACAAAGACCTTCACCGTCCACCCATGTGCCGGTTAGTGTGGGGAAATAGCGATCTCGAAATCTTCAAAGGAAGCGTCCTCACCAATCTGAACACCACCTTCACCATGTTTCTGCCGGCCGGCACTCCGGTGCGAGCCACGCTTGCGTGTACATTCAAAGAATGCATATCGGCGACGCTAGAGGACCTGCAGCGAGACCAGCACTCCTCGGATGTCTTCAAATCGCGCGTTGTTCGACGGGGGGATAGTTTGAGCAGCATCGCTGGGGAGGAGTACCGAGACATTACCTTGTGGCGACCCATCGCCGACGCGAACGGCATCGACAACCCACGGGACTTGCGGCCCGGTCAGGTGCTGACTATTCCCGTGCTGAGCACACGCTCGCTTCCGCGGCGTTAATGCCATGCTGAATTCGAACGGCCCGCAGCGCTTCGTTGCCGACTTCCGTGTCAGCATAAACGGTTCGGAACTACCGCGCGCTGCCTACGCCGACCTGATGTCCGTGGCCGTCTACGAGGATGTCGACGCGCTGAGCATGTTCACCCTGCACTTCGCAAACTGGAGTCTGACGGAAAGCACGGTGACGTGGTCCGACGACGCCCTGATGAGCCTCGGCAACGAGGTCGAGGTCAAGATGGGGTACGTGGATCAGCTCGAGTCGCTGCTCAAGGCGGAGATTACGGGGCTGGAGCCAGAGTTCATTGCCGGCGAGGTCCCGTCGGTCATCGTCCGCGGCTACGACCGCCGCCACCGTCTGATGCGCGGCCGCAAGACGAAGTCGTTCACCCAGGTCAAGGACAGCGATATCGCGTCCCAGATTGCCACCGACGCCGGACTGAGCAGCCAGGTCGAGGACACCGGTGTCACCCTCGACTACGTCCTGCAGCACAACCAAACGGACTACGAGTTCCTGCAGGCGCGGGGGCGTCGGATTGGCTATGAGGTCGCCATCGACGACAAGACGCTCTTGTTCCAGCCCTTCCAGAACACGCAGTCTGAGACGCTGACTCTAGAGCTGGATGACCTGCTCGAATTCTCTCCTCGGCTGACCTCGGTGGGGCAGGTGGGGGGCGTCGACGTGCGCGGCTGGAATGTCAAGGACAAGGAAGCCATCGTTGCGCAGGCCAGCGCCGGCGGCCTCGCTTCGACGATGGGCGGCGCCAGCGCGGGACCGTCGGCCGCCGACGGGGCGTTTGGCGCGGCCACCATGACCTTCGTCACCTATCCGGTCTTCACGCGGGCCGAAGCGGACAAGATTGCCCAGGGCCAGCTCGAGGACATGGCGCTCGCCTATATCACCGGCGAGGGCCAGGTCGAGGGCACGCCAGACCTGAAGGCAGGCTCCGTCATCAAGCTGAAGGGGATAGGGGCGCGCTTCAGCGGCCTCTACTACGTGACCGCCACGGCGCACGTCTACTCGCCCCATCGAGGCTATCGGACGTCTTTCTCAATCAGGAGAAACGCAACCTAATGGACACGAGCTTTCTAGAGAACCTGGGGTCGATGCGCGACGGTCGCGGCCAGTTCTGGGGGGTTGTCGTCGGTCTGGTGACGAACAACCAGGACCCGGAGAAGTTGGGGCGCGTGAAGGTTAAGTTCCCGTGGCTGTCGGATACCGACGAGAGCTTCTGGGCGCGGGTGGCGACGCCGATGGCGGGCAAGAATCGCGGGCTGTACCTTCTGCCCGAGGTCGACGACGAGGTGCTCGTGGCGTTCGAGCACGGCCAGGTCGAGTTCCCCTACATCCTCGGCGCGCTGTGGAATGGCAAGGACACGCAGCCGGAGTCGAACGGCGACGGCAAGAACAACATGCGCAGCCTCACATCGCGTAGCGGCCATGTCGTGCGCCTGGACGATACGGACGGCTCCGAGAAGATCGAGATTATCGACAAGACCGGCAAGAATAAGATGACGTTTAGCGCGGCCGACAACACAATCACCATCGCCGCCGACGCCGATATCACCATCCAATCGAACACGGGCAAGGTCAAGCTGGTGGGCCAGGGCATCGAGCTGAGCTCGCAGGCCGAGGTGAAGATCGAGGCCAGCAGCACCGCCGACTTGAAGGCGAACGGGCAGACGACCATCAAAGGCGCGACGGTCAACATCAACTAGGAGAGGCGCATGGGCCAGCCGGCCGCCAAGCAGGGCGATCAGATTGTCGCCACAGACACGCATATCGTCATCGTGCCGGGAACCCCGCCGACGCCGACGCCGCTCCCGCATCCCTTCACGGGCATCATCAACGGCGGGCTGAGCAGCGACGTCAACATCATGGGCATGCCGGCGGCGACGGTCAACAGCACCGCCGACAACGCACCGCCCCACATCCCGACGCCGCCCGGCGCGTCCTTCCAGAAGCCGCCCGCAAACAAAGGGACGATTACGCTGGGCAGCGCAACGGTCATGATTAACGGTAAGCCGGCCGCCCGCAACGGCGACACGGCGATGACGTGCAACGATCCGGTGGATATGCCGGTCGGCCAGGTCATTGCGGTGGGAACCGTGTTCATCGGCTGAGACAAGCTGGAGGGCCGCATGAGCGAAGAATTCCTGGGTGTCGGCTGGGCGAACCCGCTTGGCCTGGAGAATGGCGATATTGCCTGGGCGCGCTATGAAGAGAGCGTGCGCCAGTCGATCTTAATCATCCTGGGTACGGCGCGCGGCGAGCGCGTGATGCGGCCCGACTTCGGGTGCGGCATCCATGACCTGGTCTTCGGCGTCAACAGCGCCGGGACGGCCGGCCACGTCACACGCGCCGTACGCCAGGCGCTTCTGCTGTGGGAGCCGCGCATCGACGTTCTGGATGTCCAGGTCAGTGTTGGCGATAACGCCCAGGTTCTACTCGTCAGCATCGACTACCTTGTGCGGACGACGAACAGCCGCTTCAACCTGGTGTACCCGTTCTACGTGGAAAGGAACGCGGCCTGATGGCGAGCCAGAGTCCCCAGGTCGACAAACGAACGGCGACCGACATCGACGCGCAGGTGCGGGCGCTGATGAAACTCTACCTGCCGGGCTTCAGCGGCCAGTCCAAAGGGACGAGCGCGGCGCTGATCGGCATTTTCTCGCGTTATGCGGAAATCTTCATCCAGCGCCTGAACCAAGCGCCCGACAAAAACTTCCTGGCGTTCCTCGACCTGCTGGGCGCGTCGCTGCTGCCACCGCAGCCGGCGCGCGTCCCGCTGACCTTCTCCCTCGCCACGGGCAGCGCCAGCGATGGCCGCGTGCCGATTGGGACACAGGTCGCCGCGCCGCCCGGCCCGGGCGAAACCGAGCCGGTCATTTATGAGACCGAGCACGAGCTTGTGGTCACAGCCGCGCAATTGGCCTCGCTCTACGCGCGTGACCCCAACCTCGACCAATACGGGAGCATCGGCGCGCTCATGGCCCTGGGCCAACAGCCGAATCCTTTCTGGGTGACGACCCCCATCGAGCACGTCCTCTATATCGGCGATGACGACCTCTTGAGCTATCCCAGCATCGACACCCTGACGCTGCACGTGGCCCTGGCCCAGGCGGCCCCCAACCCGCTGAGCGTGAGCTGGGAGCGGCGCGACAGCATCGGCTGGGTTGACATGGCTCCGTCTTCCGACACAACCGCTGGCTTCACAAAGGACGGCGACATCGTCTTCCAGAAGGCGCCCCAGGTTGCGCCGGTCATGGTGAACGGCATCACAAGCCGGTGGCTGCGCTGTCGGCTCACAGTGCCGATCACGCCCGCCATGACCCAGACCTTGCCGACAATCCGAACGCTGACGCTCGAAGCCAGTCTCATAAGCAAGGGATTGGCCCCCGACGCGGCTTTCACCAACACGCTGCCCATCGACGTCAGCAAGGACTTCTTCCCGCTTGGGGAGAAGCCGCGTTTCGGCGATACATTTCATGTGGCGCAGCGCCAGGGCTTTGCGGAACCCAACGCCACCGTGACTCTCCACGTCACGCTGACCAATCCGGCGGATGGGTCCGCCGGTTCGACGCCTCCCCCGACCTTCAATGCTGGCAACCCGAAGCTGAGCTGGGAGTTCTGGGACGGCGCGGCGTGGAGCCTGATCGGGACGTCGGAGCTGCCCGCCTCAAAAAACGCCGACGGTACCGTCACCGTCGGCTCGCCGAAATCGACACCCGCGACGAGCAATTCATTCGACGACGGCACGGCCGCCCTGACCAAGACCGGCGACGTCAAGTTCACGTTCCCCAACCCGCCCCACACCACAACCGTCAACGGCGTCGGGAATGTCTGGCTGCGCGTGCGTCTCGTGCGCGGCGACTATGGGAAAGACGCCATCTACCAGCTCAGGACCGGCAAGCCCGAAGACGGGTACATCCTGGCCCCGGCGACCCTGTCGCCGCCCATCGTGCAATCCCTGAAGATCGAGTACGCGGCGACGAAGCCGCGCACCACCGCCGACCACGTTGTCACCTACAACGATTTCCGGTTCAAGGATGTCTCGGGGGCGTCGTCATTCCAGCCCTTCCGGCCAACGAGTGACACCTGGCCGTCACTCTATCTTGGCTTCACGCTGCCGCCGAGCCGTCCCACTTTCCCGAATGTGCCCCTAAGTCTCTACGCCCACGTCGCCGATGTCGTCTACGGGACGCAGCCGGACACAGCCGCGCCGAGCGCGCCGCCGCGCCTCACGTGGCAATACTTCAACGGCCAGACCTGGCTGCCGCTCACCGTCCAGGACAACTCGCGCAACCTCACCCAGTCAGGGCTGATCCAGTTCCTCGTGCCGGGCGACAGCGCGATGAGCGCCGAGTTTGGCGAGCCGCGCTACTGGCTGCGGGTTCGCTGGGAAGCGGGGCAATACCTTTTCAAGCCGCGCCTGGCGGGCCTCAGCCTCAACACGACGCTCGCCGCCCAGACGCGCACGATTCGCGACGAGATCCTGGGCACGAGCGACGGCAGCCGCGGGCAGAAATTCCAGACCACCCGCGCCCCTGTGTTGCACGGTCAGCGCCTCGTGGTCCGCGAGGGCGAGCTGCCGGCTGTGGCAGAGCGAGCGACGATAGAAGCCGAGGAGGGCCAGGATGCCCTCACCGTGGTCACTGACAGCACCGGCCGCCCGATTGACGTCTGGGTGCGCTGGCACGAGGTCACCGACTTCTATGCCTCCGGCCCGCGCGACCGCCACTATGTCTTTGACCACGTGATGGGCACGCTCCAGTTCGGCGACGGACAGAACGGCCTGATCCCCCCGCTCGGCGCCGCCGTGCGCATGGCGAGTTATCAGACCGGCGGGGGCGTCGGCGGCAATCGGCCGGCGGGCGTCATTGTGCAGCTTAAGACGACGATCCCGTATGTGGACAAGGTCGTCAATCGCGAGCCGGCAAGCGGGGGCGCAAACGCGGAGCCTCAGGCGTCGCTCATCGAGCGCGCCCCGCGCACGATCCGTCACCGCGACCGGGCAGTCACCGTCGAAGATTACGCCGACCTGGCCATGCTCGCGTCGCCGGCCGTCGCTCGAACGCGCGCCGTTCCGCTGTACGATCTGCTCGCCAACCCGCTGGTCTTGCCCGACGACAAGAACAAGCAGTCGGGGGTGGTGAGCGTCATGATTGTGCCGCGCTCGGACGACGCCAAGCCCGTGCCGACCTTCGACCTGATTCAACAGGTCCAGGATTACGTCACGGCGCGCAGCATCCCCACGGCGCGGGTTGTCGTCGTGGGGCCGCTGTACGTCCGCATCAACGTGACGGCCGAGGTGGGTGTCGCCTCGCTGGACGGCGCGAGCCGCGTGCGCGGCGACATCGTCAACGCCCTGACCCGCTTTCTCCACCCGCTGTCGGGTGGCCTGGACGGGACGGGGTGGGATTTTGGCCGCACGCCGTATCAGTCGGACCTGTACGCGCTCATCGGGGCCATCCCCGACGTGGACCACGTGCGCAAGCTCATTGTGGAGGCGGCGCCGGAGCCGGCGGGCGCGGACCGCACCGACCGCTTCCTGGTCTACTCTGGAACGCACACCATCACGCTGACCGCCGAACGGTTCTAAGGGAGTGGCCGATGCCGATACCCCTGCCCAACCTGGATGACCGCGCATACGCCGACCTTGTCGCCGAGGGGCGCGACCTCATTCCAAACTACGCGCCGGAGTGGACGAACCATAACCCGTCCGATCCGGGCATCACGCTCGTCGAGATGTTTGCCTATCTCTATGAGATGCTGCTGTACCGGGTCAACCGCGTCACCGACGAGAACCGGCTGGCGTTCCTGCGGCTCCTCAAAGGGCCGGATTCGCAGCCCACGCAGCCCCTCAACGACGCGATTCGGGACGCGGTGCTCACACTGCGCCGGCCCAATCGAGCGGTCACCTGCGGCGATTTCGAGCTCCTGGCGCAGCATGCGGACGCCAGCGTCAAGCGGGCGCGCTGCGTCCCGCGCCGCAACCTGGAACTGGGGGGGCCGGAGGCCGCCGATGTCGATAAGCCGGGCCACGTGAGCGTCGTCATCGTGCCCGACCCGGCCGCCTCCGTCAACCTTCCCGACACGTTGAAGAACGTGGCGCAGGACCTTGAAACCCGCCGCTTGCTGACCACCCACGTGCATGTCGTCGGGCCGCGCTACCTGGACCTGCGCGTCCGACTGACGCTGCACCTGCGGCGGGATGCCCTAAAAGGCGCGGTCGCGGACCAGGCCGTGAAATGTCTGCAAGACTTCTTCGATCCCCTGTGCGGCGGCATAGACAAGCAGGGCTGGCCGTTCGGGCGGCCCGTCTACGTCTCCGAGATTTATCAACTCCTCGACACCCTGGACGGGGTGGACTATGTTACGCCGACCTACAGCAGCCCGACCGGCTCAGGAAGGGCGACCCCCCTGGACGAGCTGGTCGTCGGCGATGCTACGCGGCTGAGACGCAACGACGTGCCAAAGAAAGACGATACGGGGCAGCCGCTAGCCGAGTTCCAGCTGGTCGCGGTGGAGCTGAAGCCGGACGAGCTGGTGCGCTACGTGAACCCGAAGGACCCGGCGAACGCCGCTTTCCAAGCCGACCTGACCATCATCTCGCCCGTTGGTCAGATCAGCTAAGTCACAAGACGAGGGCCGCGCATGGCAAGCAATGCGCCACAACCATCGAGCAGTCTCGTCGCCTATCTACCGGCGATCTACCAGGACAACCCGTTCGTCGGCCAGTTTCTGCTGGCTTTTGAGGCGATTCTCGTCGGCGGTCATGCCGACCAGATCGAGTCGCGGCCTGACCTGGAACCGTTCCACCCCGGCTATGGGCTGGAAGAGAAGATTAACCGCCTGGCTGAACTGTTCGTGCCGGCGATCACCCCGCATACACCGGCGGCCACCCCTGACGAGTTCCTGCCGTGGCTGGCGACCTGGACGGCGTTCACGCTGCGCTCCGACTTGGCGCCGGACAAGCAGCGCACATTCTTAGCCAACATCATCCCGCGCTATCTCTGGCGGGGCACCAAGAAGAACCTGGAAGACATGCTGGCGGTCTTTACGCTGGGGACGCCGACCGTCGAGGAGATGGAAGCGGGTGGGTTTCAGATCGGCGTTCACTCCACGCTCGGCGTGGATACCTACGTCGGTGACAACCCGCCGCACTTCTTCACAGTGACCATCAATCTGCCGACCGACCTCACGGAGGAAGAGCGCGGCCGGCAAATCGAGATCACCCGCGCGGTGATAGACCTGGAGAAGCCTGCGCACACATCCTACCATCTTTCTTTCCGGGGCATCCCGACCCTTCAGGTTGGCGTCCGCTCCACTGTGGGCGTCGACACGCTGCTTGGCGACATACCGGCTTAGGTTCCAAAGGAGACTCTCGATGGCTGACATCAAACGGCTTAACTACTTCACGAATGAGTTTCTCGAGGCGGCGGACTTCACGGCTGAACAGAAGTATCACCTGGACATGCGCCACCTGCACAATTCCAGCCTTCATACGCCGGGCGTCGTCAACGGCCTGGTCGTGAGCCTATCTGGCGCCCAGGTGACTGTGACCCCGGGCATGGCGATTGATCCGTCAGGTCAGGAAATCGTCATGTCAGCGCCGCAATCTGTGCAGAAACCGGCGACAGGCAGCTTCTTCGTCACCCTGAAGTACCATGAGGACCAGACCGACCAGACGACGCGCGGCGGCGTCACGGGCTTCAAGCGCGTCGCCGAAAACCCCAACGTCCTCCCGGAAGTGCCGACGACACCGGACAGCTCAGCAGTCATCCTTGCCTTCTTTGATGCCAATGGCAACCCCGACCCGTCGAAACGACAGTGGGCGTCATCCGTCCTGGCGCCAAACTCCGTGACAGGCGACAAGATCGCCGACGGCAGCGTCGGCGCGGCCGAGTTGGCGAACAACGCGGTCACACCGCCTGCGCTTCGAGATGGCGCTGTCACTCTCGGAAAGCTGGCTCTGACCCCTAGACCTGACCCCTCGGTTCCGTACACCCAACTCACCCTACAGCCTGGCGCGTTCGCTGATGTAGCGGTAGCGCCCGGTTTCAACATCACCAATACGAGGCCAGGGGTGCTGCTGTTGGTCATCGTCGACGCCTATACAGTCACTAATGGAGGCATAGTAGGGTGGCAGAGGATATCGGACACGGGCAAGGATGGGACTGTCGTCAACGAGCGGGTGCGATTCCAAAATCTCAGCCTGGCCCCTAGCGGGGGGGGCGCGCCCCCCATAATCACGGTGAACTATAAGATCTACGTAGTCCGTCTATAGCTCTGAGGGAGGACTAGATGCGAATCTTTATCAAGTATGACCAAAGCGGCCAGATCCTGTCGGTGTGGAAACTAGACCAACTGCCAGAAGGAGAGGATCAACCTTTCAGTAACCTGGCGGACGGCGAGTCGGTCGTTGAAGTGCCGGATGAGGGCGCTATTCAAAAACTGGAACTGATGCAAATTCATGAGGGTTATCGCGTGGACCCAAAGAAGAAGAAGCTGGTGAAGCAGAGCGGCTAACCATGCCCGCTTAACCTAAGGAGATATTCCCATGGCTGACAACCAGGTTGTCGATAGCTTGCGGCTACGGGTGGCGGGCGCCGGCAATAACACGTGGCCGCAGTTCAGCGTCAGCCCGTCCAACAGCCTGTGGCTCACGGACAGCGCCGACCCGCTGAACACCAGCCCGAACGCCGCGCTCCAGATTAGCATCACGCCGAGTAGTGCGTTCATCGAGGCGCTGGGAACGGATGGCGTGTCCAGCAAACAGTTGCAGCTCGGCAACGCGGGTGGCGTGGCTCTGGTCCCGAACGGCGGCAATGTCGGCATCGGCACAACGACGCCGAGCCAGGCGCTCGAAGTAGCCGGGGCGGTCAAAGCGACGAGCTTCCTGCTGGGGAACACGCCGCTGGTCAGCTCGCAGTGGACGAGCGGGGCAGGCGGCATCAGCTTCGCGGGCGGCAAGGTCGGCGTCGGCACGGCCACGCCATCCGAGATGTTGGAAGTGAACGGGGCCGTCAAAGCGACGAGCTTCGTGCTGAACAACGCGCCCATCGTCAGCTCGCAGTGGACGAGCGGGGCGGGCGGCATCAGCTTCGCGGGCGGCAAGGTCGGCGTCGGCACGGCCACGCCATCCGAGATGTTGGAAGTGGCCGGGACCGTCAAAGCGACGAGCTTCCTGCTGG
Organism: Anaerolineae bacterium; assembly: GCA_039810085.1. Lineage (GTDB taxonomy): Bacteria > Chloroflexota > Anaerolineae > Epilineales > JAHCIE01 > JBDHWG01. The sequence continues at coordinate 23,932 of JBDHWG010000022.1, read as the reverse complement.
GCAACGCGCCCATCGTCAGCTCGCAGTGGACGAGCGGGGCAGGCGGCCTCAGCTTCGCGGGCGGAAACGTCGGCATCGGCACGGCCACGCCATCCGAGACGTTGGAAGTGAACGGGACCGTCAAAGCGACGAGCTTCGTGCTGGGCAACGCGCCCATCGTCAGCTCGCAGTGGACGAGCGGCGCGGGCGGCCTCAGCTTCGCGGGCGGCAACGTCGGCGTCGGCACGGCCACGCCATCCGAGACGTTGGAGGTCGCCGGGTCGGTCAAGGCGACGAGCTTCCTGCTGGGCAACGCGCCCATCGTCAGTTCCCAGTGGACGAGCGGGGCGGGCGGCATCAGCTTCGCCGGCGGCGCCGTCGGCATCGGCACGGCGACACCCTCCCAGGCGCTCGAAGTGGCTGGCACCGTGAAGGCGAGCGCCTTCCTGCTGGGCAACGCGCCGCTGGTCAACTCCCAGTGGACGAACGTAGCCGGCGGCATCAACTTCGCGGGCGGCAAGGTCGGCATCGGGACTGCGACACCCTCCCAGGCGCTCGAAGTGGCCGGGACCGTGAAGGCGAGCGCCTTCCTGCTGGGCAACGCGCCGCTGGTCAACTCCCAGTGGACGAACGTAGCCGGCGGCATCAACTTCGCGGGCGGCAAGGTCGGCATCGGCACGACCACACCGAACGGACTTCTGGATGTTGGCAATATCGTCCGCATTGGGCTGGACGAAGGCGGCAGCGGCGCGAAGGTCATCACCTTTGCGCGCGATGCGGCGGATGAGGGGAATTCAGGCAAGATCGCCTACAAGCCGAGCTGGGACGGCGGTGTCCTGGGCATCGTCGGCGTCGGGGCGCCTAACCACCCTCGGCGCGTCAAGGTGTGGGATCAGGTCGAGACATCTGGCTCCCTCCTGGTCGGCGGCGCCGTCGGCATCGGAGTCCCATCGCCCGGCTTCAGCCTTGACGTAGGTGCGCGCATGCGGGCGCGTCAAGGGAGCGATGCCTCGGCTGGCATATGGTTCTACCAAACCGGGCCGGCCAATGACCGCGCTTTCGTCGGTATGGCCAACGATAACCAGGTCGGCTTCTGGGGCAACACTGGGGCCGCTTGGGGGCTGGTGATGGACACGAGCAGCGGCGCTGTCGGCATCGGTACGACGAATCCGACGAACAAGCTGACGGTGGACATCGGCCCCAACGGCCCCGTTGATACAGGCATCACCATCCAGGGCAGCACATCCGCCGCCGGCGACCTCGGAGTGCGCATCAACAATACTGGCGCGGGCGGCATTGAGTGGTACATCGACTCGACGAACAACAAGAGCGGCTACGGTGGCGGGAAGCTGGCCTTCGTCCCTGTGGTTGGCAGCCTGCCAACCGTCACTATGCTACAGAGTGGCGACATGACCGTGCGCGGCCATTTATGGGTCAACGGAACTGACATTCACCTGACGGGGCGCGGCGGCGGCAACGGGAACAACAATGCGTGGGGCCGCGCCCTGGTCGACCTGGGCCAGGGCGGCGGCCTGGTCGTCAACTACGACAACGACTTCGGTCAGGTGCGGATTGACGGCCCCGTCTTTGCCAGGGTCGTCGGCGCTCCGTCCGACGCCCGGCTGAAGACCAACATCACGCCGTTGACCGGCGTCCTGGACAAACTAGAACAAATCCGGGGCGTGGGGTTCGAGTGGACGGGCGCCGAGGCCGCATTGACTGGCCCGGCGGGCGCGCCAGCCATTGGCCTGATCGCCCAGGAGGTCGAGGCGGTCTTCCCAGAGCTGGTGTTGCGTTGGGGCGAGAACGACTACCGCGCCATTGACTACAGCCGCCTGACGAGCGTCTTGGTCGAGGCCGTGAAGGAGCTGAGGCGCGAGGTAGCCGCGCTCAAGACAGCGCCGGGAGCGGCGGCGGGGTGAACAAGCTCGCGTCGAGAACAGCCAAAGGGTCGCGCAAAATCGAGAGCCAGATAACCTTACTCATGACAAGTGCCGGAGGGCGCGATGACAACGCCTGTGAATGAAATCGTCGATAGCTTGAAAGTGCGGGTGGCGGGCGCCGGCAATAACACATGGCCGCAGCTCAGCGTCAGCCCGTCCAACAGCCTGTGGCTCACGGACAGCGCCGACCCGCTGAACACCAGCTCGAACGCCGCGCTCCAGATGACGGTCACGCCGAACAGCGCCTTCATCGAAGCGCTGGGAACGGACGGTGTGACCAACAAACAGTTGCAGCTCGGCAACGCGGGTGGCGTAGCCCTGGTTCCCAACGGCGGGAACGTCGGCATCGGCACGGCGTCGCCGTCCCAGGCGTTGGAGGTGGCCGGGTCGGTCAAAGCGACGAGCTTCGTGCTGGGGAACACGCCCGTCGTCAGCTCGCAGTGGACGAGCGGCGCGGGCGGCCTCAGCTTCGCGGGCGGGAACGTCGGCATCGGCACGACCACGCCAAGCCAGGCGCTCGAAGTGAATGGAAGCGTGAAGGCCAGCGCCTTCCTGCTGGGCAACGCGCCGATTGTCAGTTCCCAATGGACGAGCGGCGCGAGCGGCATCAGCTTCGCGGGCGGCGCCGTCGGCATCGGCACGACCACGCCAAGCCAGGCGCTCGAAGTAGCGGGAGCCGTCAAAGCGACGAGCTTCGTGCTGGGCAACGCGCCCATCGTCAGTTCGCAATGGACGAGCGGCGCGAGCGGCCTCAGCTTCGCGGGCGGCAATGTCGGCATCGGCACGGCGTCGCCGTCCGAGGCGTTGGAGGTGGCCGGGTCGGTCAAAGCGACGAGCTTCGTGCTCCCCACGGGAGCCGTTGTCAGCTCGCAGTGGACGAGCGGGGCGGGCGGCATCAGCTTCGCGGGCGGCAATGTCGGCATCGGCACGGCGACGCCGTCCGAGGCGTTGGAGGTGGCCGGGGCAGTCAAAGCGGCGAGCTTCCTGCTGAACAACGCGCCGATGGTCAGTTCGCAGTGGACGAGCGGCGCGGGCGGTATCAGCTTCGCGGGCGGGAACGTCGGCATCGGGACGGCGACGCCGAGCCAGGCGCTCGACGTGGCCGGCACCGTGAAGGCCAACGCCTTCATGCTGGGCAACGCGCCGCTAGTCAACTCCCAGTGGGCCAACGTGGCCGGCGGCATCAGCTTCGCGGGCGGCAATGTCGGCATCGGCACGGCGACGCCTAGGGAGAAGCTGGATGTCAACGGGAACATTCGGCTCAACGACAAGGACGTTCTGCTGCGGGGTGGAAGCGATGCGTTCCACGGGATAGGCTGGCATGGCACGGGCAAGCTCTTCGCAAACACAAATGTGGACGGGCCTGTTGTGTATGGCTTCAGTGGCGGCGCGCTAGGTTCCACAAATGGTGGCGAGAAGATCGCCCTGAGTTGGAACACGGCCGGCGCCGTGGGCGTCGGCACAACGTCGCCGAATGGGCTTCTGGATGTGGGCAATCTCGTCCGCATCGGGCTAAACGAAGGTAACAGCGGCGCGAAGGTCATCACCTTTGCGCGCGATGCGGCGGATGAGATTAACAGCGGCAAGATTGCCTACAAGCCAAGCTGGGACGCCGGTGTCCTGGGCATCGTCGGCGTGGGCACGCCGACGACACCGCGCCGCATCAAGCTGTGGGATCAGGTCGAGACAACTGGCTCACTCCTGGTCGGCGACAGCGTCGGCGTCGGGACGGCAAGCCCGCGCGCCAAGCTACAGGCCGCCGGTGACGTGGTGATCGGGAACGATGCCAATGGACAGCGGTTCATCCTCCACACACGCGGACAAGCGGCGGGCGACTTCTTCCATTTCACCGGCGACGATGGCAATGGGAATTGGGATTGGAGTAAAGGCATTATATTCGCGCGCGGAACCGGCAACGTCGGCATCGGGCGATTCCCCACGCAGAAACTGCACGTCGCCGGCTCATACGTGATGGTTGACGGCGCAGGCGGGGAGCAGGTTTACATCGGGGGTGACGGATTCGGCAACGATGTTCAGATCGGGAGTTTCCGTCAAGACTGTGAAAACGTCGCCACCTGGAACCCGACGACGGGAAGGCGCATGAACATGTTCGTCCGAAACTTGTTTACCGAAGGGGGTGTCAGTCACCTTTCAGATGCCCGGCTCAAGACGAATGTTGCGCCGTTGACGGGCGTGCTGGATAGGCTAGACGGGATTCGCGCCATCGCTTATGAGTGGCGTGACGATCCTTCAAGCCATCGCATGCTCGGTGTGCTCGCTCAGGAAGTCGAAGCTGTGTTCCCAGAGCTTGTCAGGGCCTTCAACGCAGGCGACGACTACAAGAGTGTGGACCAGATGGGTTTGGTCAGCGTACTCCTCGCGGCGGTGAAGGAACTGAGGCGCGAGGTGGCCGCGCTCAAGACATCTTTGGGTCCGACGGCGGGTTGAACAGGTTCGAGGCGAGAACAGCCAGGGGGTCGCGCAGAGCCGGCTCACGGCTCTGCGCTGCCCATGAGAATGCAGGAGCGCGCTATGACAACACCTATGAATGAGATCGTCGATAGCCTGAAAGTGCGGGTGGCGGGCGCCGGCAATAACACGTGGCCGCAGCTCAGCGTCAGCCCGTCCAACAGCCTGTGGCTCACCGACAGCGCCGACCCCCTGAACACCAGCTCGAACGCCGCGCTCCAGATCACTGTCACGTCGAACAGTGCGTTCCTGGAAGCGCTAGCGACGGATGGGGTGACCAACAAACAGTTGCAGCTTGGCAACGCGGGGGGCGTGGCCCTGGTTCCCAACGGCGGGAACGTCGGCATCGGCACGGCGTCGCCGTCCCAGGCGCTCGACGTGGCCGGATCGGTCAAAGCGACAAGCTTCCTACTGAACAACATACCCATCGTCAGTTCGCAGTGGACGAGCGGCGCGGGCGGCATCAGCTTCGCGGGCGGGAACGTCGGCATCGGCACGGCCACGCCATCCCAGGCGCTGGAAGTGGCTGGCTCGGTCAAAGCGACGAGCTTCGTGCTGGGCAACACGCCCATCGTCAGTTCCCAGTGGACGAGCGGGGCGGGCGGCCTCAGCTTCGCGGGCGGGAACGTCGGCATCGGCACGGCGTCGCCGTCCCAGGCGCTCGACGTGGCTGGGGCGGTCAAAGCGACGAGCTTCGTGCTGGGCAACACGCCCATCGTCAGTTCTCAATGGACGAGCGGCGCGGGCGGCATCAACTTCGCGGGCGGCAATGTCGGCATCGGCACGGCGTCGCCGTCCCAGGCGCTCGAAGTGGCCGGGGCGGTCAAAGCGACGAGCTTCGTGCTGGGCAACACGCCCATCGTCAGTTCTCAATGGACGAGCGGGGCGGGCGGCATCAACTTCGCGGGCGGCAATGTCGGCATCGGCACGGCGTCGCCGTCCCAGGCGCTGGACGTGGCTGGAACCGTGAAGGCCAGCGCCTTTATGCTGGGCAACGCGCCGCTGGTCAACTCCCAGTGGGCAAACGTGGCCGGTGGTATTAGCTTCGCGGGCGGTAACGTCGGCATCGGCACGGCGTCGCCGTCCCAGGCGCTCGACGTGGCCGGCACCGTGAAGGCCAGCGCCTTCCTGCTGGGCAACGCGCCGCTGGTCAACTCCCAGTGGGCGAACGTAGCCGGTGGCATCAACTTCGCAGGCGGCGCCGTCGGCATCGGCACGGCGTCGCCGTCCCAGGCGCTCGACGTGGCCGGCACCGTGAAGGCCAGCGCCTTCCTGCTGGGCAACGCGCCGCTGGTCAATTCCCAGTGGGCAAACGTGGCCGGTGGCATCAACTTCGCGGGCGGGAACGTCGGCATCGGGACGGCGACACCCGACCGCTCGCTGACGGTCCAGGGGGGCGGGGGGACATACCTGAATGTCAAAGCGGCGAACGGCACGTATGAGGTGCTGCTGGGAGCGGATGGCGCGGGCGGCATCGTCTCGACGATGACCAATCACGACCTCCAATTGCGAGCCGGCAGTAACGTCACGCGGATGACCGTCAAAGCCAACGGTAACGTCGGCATTGGGACAGGAAGTCCATCCCAAAACTTGAGCGTCGTGGGTAGCATAAGCGTGGACGAGGGCAACAAGAACAACGGCGCTATCGGGCAAAACAAGACAGGCCCCGGTCTTTACTTTGGCGTCCCGACCGGCGAATTTATCGCATCCAACCGCAACGCCGGACCCAATCAGTACGGCATCGACTTCTACACGCTCTGGACACCGCGCCTATCAATCGTGAACGGCGGCGCCGTCGGCATCGGCACGCGAGCGCCCGATCGGGCCCTGACGATTCAAGGCTCTGGGGGAGTATATATGAACGTCAAGGCAGTGGACGGGGCCTATGAAGTCCTGCTGGGGGCGGATGGCGCGGGCGGCATCGTCTCGACGATGACCAACCATGATCTCCAATTGCGATCCGGTGGGAATGCCACGCACGCCATTGTCAAGGCCAATGGGAATACGTGGTTCGGCGGGCTTGTCGGCGTCGGCTACCAGCCCGAAGACCTGCCGTCGGGCCTGGCAGGCGGCGTGCGGTGTTGGGATGTTGTGTACAGCGGCGGCTCCTATAAGGCGTCCACGATTCGGAGCAAAGAGAACATCCGCCCGCTCGCCGACGTCCTGGAGCGCATCGAGTGCCTCAACCCGGTCACATTCGAGCGAAGCGGCGACGGGGCGCAGCCTCGCCCGCAGCTGGGCTTCATCGCCGAGGAGATGCGGGAGGTGTTCCCGGAGTGCGTCGTCGAAACCGACGGTGACGAGCGTGACTTCTTCGCCTGGGGCCTCAATCAAGACGCATTGCAGGGCATCTCCATTGCCGGCCTCCAGGAATTGCTGCGCCGCGTGAAACGGCTGGAAGCGCAGCTGGCGAAGCCCCCGGAAGACTCGCGGGCGCTCCCACCCGCTGCGCCAATCGAGGTGCTCAAAGAAGGCAGCCATGTCCATGGCGACGGGACGCGCCACGCTTACGTCACGGTCAAGTTCAGGGCGACCCATCCCGTCTTCGGAAGTCTGGCGACCGTGCGCACCCTGCGTTTGTCCGCGCAACCCCGCGCGGCGTTGCTCCAGCGCGAGTACGAGCGCTGGGTCAACTCGTTCGATGCCGTCGGTCATGCTTGAACAGGTGGGGAAGGGACCGCGCACGGCGACGGCCTCGCGGCCCCTTCGCCACACCCCTTATATGACGCTTTGACGTGAGGAGATACGACGATGCAAGATCAACTTCGGGCGCGGCTGGAACAGCTACAGCAGGAGTATCAGAAAGGTCAGGAGGAGCTGCGCCTGTTGGAGATGCAGCAGGCGCAGCTTCAGCAAACCCTCCTGCGCATCAGCGGGGCCATCCAGGTGCTAGCCGAATTGCTGGCCGCTCCCGAGGGTTCGGACGGGTCAGCGGCCCAGCCAGTGGAGACCAAGTAAGCGCCTGCCGTATGATGAAGATCCATCGCAGCCACAACCGCCGTAGGAGGAACCGTGACAACGCCTGTGAACGAGATCGTCGATAGCCTGAAAGTGCGGGTGGAGGGCGCGGGCAATAACACGTGGCCGCAGCTCAGCGTCAGTCCGTCCAATAGCCTGTGGCTCACCGACAGCGCCGACCCCCTGAACACCAGCCCGAACGCCGCGCTCCAGATCAGCCTGGACCCGAACGCGGCGCTCCTCGAAGCGCTGGCGACGGACGGCGTCACAGCCAGGCAGCTTCGACTGGGCAGCGTGGGCAGCGTGGCGCTCGTCCCCAGCGGCGGCGTCGTGGGCATCGGCACGGCGACGCCGAGCCAGGCGCTCGACGTGGCCGGGGCGGTCAAGGCGACGAGCTTCCTGCTGGGCAACACACCCATCGTCAGCTCCCAATGGGCGAGCGTGGCCGGCGGCGTCAACTTCGCGGGCGGCAATGTCGGCATCGGCGTCGCCGCGCCGTCGCAGCCGTTGGAGGTGGCCGGGGCCGTCAAAGCGACGAGCTTCCTGCTGAACAACACGCCCATCGTCAGCTCCCAGTGGACGAGCGGCGCGGGCAACATTAGCTTCATGGGCGGCGTCGTCGGCATCGGGACGGCGACGCCGTCGCAGCCGTTGGAGGTGGCCGGGACCGTCAAAGCGACAGGCTTCCTGCTGAACAACACGCCCATCGTCAGTTCCCAGTGGACGACCGGCGCGGGCGGCGACCTGAGCTTCAGCGGCGGGAACGTCGGCATCGGCGTCGCCGCGCCCTCGCAGCCGTTGGAGGTGGCCGGGGCGGTCAAGGCGAGTTCCTTCCTGCTGAACAACACGCCCATCGTCAGCTCCCAATGGGCGAGCGGCGCGGGCAACATCAGCTTCTTGGGCGGCGCCGTCGGCATCGGCGTCGCCGCGCCCTCGCAGCCGTTGGAGGTGGCCGGGGCGGTCAAGGCGACGAGCTTCCTACTGAACAACACGCCCATCGTCAGCTCGCAGTGGACGAGCGGCGCGGGCAACATTAGCTTCATGGGCGGCGCCGTCGGCATCGGCGTCGCCGCGCCCTCGCAGCCGTTGGAGGTGGCCGGGGCGGTCAAAGCGACAGGCTTCCTGCTGGGCAACACGCCCATCGTCAGTTCGCAGTGGACAAGTGGCGCGGGCAGCATCAGCTTCAGCGGCGGTAACGTCGGCATCGGGACGGGATCGACGGCCCTCGCGCGCACCCTTCAGACGGAAGGCTCTGAGATTCATAGCGGCGGGCCGAGTGGAGGCTTCTCGTTTGCGGATCGGGGAACAGGGGCTTTCGTCGAGCTGCCCCCCAACGGCGAGCGCTGGGTGTGGTATGCCTCGGGCAGCACAGCACGCCTGTGGTCGAATGGCGACAAGCTCACAGTAACCCCGGGCGGCGCCGTGGGTATCGGCAACACAGGGCCAGCGGCCAAACTCGACGTGACGGGCGATCTGAAGATCAGCGGCGCGTTTCGCTTCCCCAACACGGGCGGGGGGGAAGTTAGCCTCTCCAACGCGACGTTCGACAACGAGAGCACCCTCCAGCCGAACAACGTCAAGGTCATCATGGGCGCGAGCCGCTTCGGTGTACCAGGATCGTCGCCGCCCGCGTACGAGTTTGCCGTCGGCGATACCTCATTCGGAGTCCGGCGTTTCCCTGGCGGGGGGTTCATTCTCATCGACAACTTCAACAAGAAGTTCTCCGTCAACCAGAACGGCACGGCCTACTTCGCGGGCGGCAAGACCGGCTACGTGGTCGACCACTTCGTGAACAAGGTCGGCGACCGGCTCGAACAGGGGGATGTCGTCGTCCTCGGCGCGAATTCCGCGTCGCTCTTCTCCGGTACGAGCAACAACATCCCGCTGCCAGAGGTCGACCTGACCGACCGCGCCTACGACACGCGCGTCTGCGGCATCGTCGCCGAGGTTGTGACCCAGCAAGAGCTGCCGTTCGTGGAGCCGGACGCCGCGTCGGAGGTCGATGCCGACACGCTAGCCCAGGCGCAGCGGGCGCTCGAGACGCGGGGCAAGGCCAGGTCCTCCACGCCGGCGCCGCACCCGTTCCAGCACATGGCGACCGCCGCCGCGCCGGACCTGGATCGCACGGTCGTGGCGAATGAGCAGCTCGGGCAGATGGTCACCCTCGGCGCGTTCGCCCACTGCAAGGTGGACGCCGACATCGCGGCCATCGAAGTGGGCGACCTCCTGACCACCAGCCCGACGCGCGGCCACGCGCAGAAGGTGCAGGATCCGTCGCGGGCTGTCGGCGCGATTATCGGCAAGGCCCTGGCGTCCCTGCCGTCCGGCAAGGGCAAGATCCCGGTGCTCGTCATGCTGCAATAATAGCCGCCTCAGGGGTGGGCGTGGAACCAGAAAATAACGATCATGGCGAGGCCGGCGACGAGCTCGAGGCCGTTGGAGAGGAGCCAGCCGACGAACCACGCCCCGGCCGCCTTGGTCGCCCGCCGAATGTCGCGCACGCGCAGCCACTCCAGGACGAGGACGAGGCCGACCGGCAGGAGGATCGCGCCGACGAGGGGCAGGACGAAGAAGCCGACGATGCTGGCAATGGTCACGACCAGCGTCGTCTTCCACGACGCGCCGCCCTGCCGCGCGCCGGCCGGCGCGAGCCACAGCTCGGCGGTGGAGGAGACGGCGGTGAGGACGGCCAGAATGACGATGACCAGCGCCGCGCCCCAGGTCCAGCCGACGGCGAAGTAGTACACGACGGCGACGATGAGGATCAGCGGCGTGGTCGGGATGACCGGCAGCAGCCCGACGATGAGGCTGAGCACCATCGCCAGGATAGCGAGCTGAAAGCCGAATGGTTGTGTCATACGCAAAGTATACGCGAGGGACTAGCCCCCCGGAAAGATATTGATGCCGAGGAGGCCCAGCGCCTGCGTGCCGAGCAGCACCAGCACCGAGCCGGTGATGATGACGACCGTCGCCCAACCCAGGATGTTGTAGACACGCCCGTTCTTGAGATCGCCGACGAGGCGGCTGTCATTGATGAGCAGCATGATGAACACCAGGATGACCGGCAGCAGGATGCCGTTCAGCACCTGGATGCCCACGAGGAGCTGGATGACGGGCACGCCGGGGATGAGGGCGACCGCCGCGCCGCCGACGAGCAGCGCGGTGAAGATGATGAAAAAGGTTCGCGCGCGGTGGAAGCTGAGGTTGACACCCTTGCGGAAGCCGAACACCTCGCCGATGGAGTACGCCGTCGCCAGGGGCAGCACGCCGCCCGCCATGAGCGCCGCCCCCAGCAGACCGACGCCGAACAGGAGCGACGCCGCCTGCCCGGCGACAGGGGCGAGGGCCTGGGCCGCCTGGGCCGCCGACTCGATGTTCGTCTGCCCGTTGACGTGCAGCGTCGCCGCCGTGGCAATGATGATGAAGGCGGACATCAGGTTGGAGAAGACCATGCCGACGTAGGTGTCGATCTTCTCGGGGCCGTAGTGCCGCCGCGCCACGCCCTTCTCGACGGTCGCGCTCTGCTGGAAAATTTGCTGATACGGTGTCAGGGTCGTGCCCATGAGGGCGACGAGGATGAGCACGTAGTCGCCGTTCCACTTGAGCGACGGCACAACCATGCCGTGCGCCACCTCGCCGAAGTTGGGGTGCGCCAGGAAGGCCGCGACAGGGTAGGCGAAGAACGCCAGCGTCATGAGCAGCAGAATCTTCTCCACCCGGTTGTACGAGCCGACGACGACGAGGAACCACAGCACGACGACGGCGACCGGGATCGAGATGTCCTTGCTGATGCCGACAAGCTCGGTGGCCGCGCCGATGCCGACGAACTCGCTGATGATGAGGCCGCCGTTGGCGATGAGGACGACCGCCGCCGCGAGGAGCGCCAGGCGCAGGCCGAAGCGCTCGCGGACGAGGTCCAGCAGGCCGCGGCCGGTCGCCGCGCCAAGGCGGGCGCTCATCTCCTGGACGACGGACAGGGACACCGTCATCAGAACGATGACCCACAGCAGCTCGTAGCCAAACTGGGCGCCGGTCTGGCTGTACGTGGCGATGCCGCCCGCGTCGTTGCCCGCCGACCCGGCGATAATGCCCGGTCCGAGGAGAAGCAGCCAGCGCCAGATGCCGGTTGGCTGGCGGCGCAGGCCGCGCAGCATCACCTGGTGGCCCCAGATATTGACCGTCACGCCCGGCTTCTGGAGCGCGCGGGCGGTGCGCGGGGCGACGGGCGTGGGTGTCGCGGTAGCGACGGGTTCAAGCCCGCCCGGCTCTGTCCGCGTGCTCATGCGAAGACCCTCGGCGCTTCCGCCCGCCAGGCGCTCGGCGCGACGCGGGCAATGGCGGCGTCGACAGTGACCGCGCCGAGGATGCGCCCGACGTCGTCGACCACCGGCAGGGCGACGAGCTGGCTGTCGATGACGCGCCGCGCCGCCACGTCCGCCGACTCCAGGACATAGATGGTGATGAGGTAGGGGTTCATGAGATCGCGCAGGCGCTCGTCAGGGCGCGCGGTGACAATCTCCCGCAGCGATACCACGCCTTGCAGGCGGGCGCGCTCCGGCGTGTCGATCAGGTAGATGAAGTTCACGAAGTCCGGCTCCTTGAGCCGCTCGCGCAGGTTGTCGTCGATGTCGCCGACGTACAGGTCGGCCAGGGTGATGATGATGTCGTTGGTCATAATGCCGCCCGCCGTGTTGTCCGGATAGTGCAGCAGGTCGAGGATGCGGACGCGCGCTGCGTCGCGCAGGTGGCTGAGATACTTCTCGGCGGCGGCCGGCTCCAGGTAGCCCAGCAGGTCGGCGGCCAGGTCGGGCCGCATCCGGGACAGCAGCTGCGCCCCGCGCTCCTCCGGCAGCTCCTCGAACACCTGTAATTGCCGCTCCGGCGTCATCGCCTCCATCGTCTTGGCCGCGACGCGCTCCGGCAGCAGGGCCACCATCTCCGCCGCGTGGAGGTAGGGCAGCGGCTGGAGGAGCTGCGCGATCTCGCCGGTCGGCAGGCGCGCGATGCGCTCGTGGAAGTCCTGCGCCGCCAGCGCCTCGTCGGGATCGCCGCGCAGGAACTCGATGTACTTCCAGGGGACGCGGTCGTGGGAGCGGCGGCCGAGCCAGCCGCGCGTGACGCGGCGCAGGATCGCCAGCGAGCCGAGGTCCGCTTCGTCCAGACGGAGCTGCCCCTCGTCCAGCGACAGCCACAGGTCGTTGAGGCGCGTGGCGCGTCGGCTTTGCAGATCGACCACCATCGCGTCCAGGATGTCGCGCTTGAGGAGCACCGCCCGCGCCAGGTCGGCGTCGGCGAGGGGCTGGCCGGCGGCCAGGCTCTCGACGCGGATCCGCTTCCTGCGCGGGTCGATGCCGCGCACCGCCTCCCACGGCAGCGATAGCGTGCCGGTACTTCGCTCGCGCCAGAGAACGTTGGTCACGGGGGGGTTGTCGCCCGCCGTCGGGTCTACACACAGGTCGGCCAGCTTCACCGTGTGCTCGCCGTCGGTGAGGCTGTAGCGCAGAAGGTCGGATAGAATGAACATGGACATCTCTTGCGTGCGGCCGGGCAACATAACGCACCTCTCGTGATGCAAGAGGTGACACGGTCTAGGAAGGCCGCTATCCATCCCTAGCGCAAGAAACGTACCAGCCGCCGGTTGGTCGTTGCGAGTGGAGCGAAGCAACCTGGTGGTCGGCGGCAGATACGCCATAGCCGCCTAGACCGTCTGATGCAAGGGCGGGGGATTGCTTCGCCAGCAGGGGCGGTGTACCGCCCCCTTTTGGGAGTTGCCCCCGATGTTGACTCCCGCCCTAGTTGTAGGGGTGGGGGCAACTCCCAAAACCGCACCCCGGCTCGCAATGACGGAGTAGGGGTCATTGCGAGGAGGAACGACGAAGCAATCCCCCGGTCGGCGGCAGATACGCCATAGCCGCCTAGACCGTCTGATGCAAGGGCGGGGGATTGCTTCGCCAGCAGGGGCGGCGTACCGCCCCCTTTTGGGAGTTGCCCCCGATGTTGACTCCCGCCCTAGTTGTAGGGGTGGGGGCAACTCCCAAAACCGCACCCCGGCTCGCAATGACGGCTTGTCGATGCTATTGTATCGGCGGATGCTGTCACACGGCTTGGGATCTCGGAATGACACGGTCAAGGGGCGGAGCCGTCGTCCTGGTTCGGGGGGATGCGCGCGGCCCAGAGGCTCGTGGGGTAGCGCTCGCGCAGCACGTTCCACGCTTCCAGCATCGGGCGGCGGCGGCGCTGGTGGAGGTAGCGGGCGATGCCCTGCCAGTACAGCGCCTCCGGCGCGAGGGCGCTGGCCGCGTCGTCGGCGACAGCGCCGAACAGCGCGTCGGCGCGCTCGTAGCCCGCCCAGGCGAGCAGGGCGCGCGCCAGGCCGATGTGGAGCATCTGGAGGAACAGGGGCGGCGGGAGGTAGCCGGGCGACTGGTAGTGCAGCGCGCCGCGCCGGTCGAAGACGGCGACCGTCGGCGTCCACAGGACGCGGTGGGCGCGGAAGAGCGCCTGCCCCTGGGGTTCGTGGAGCAGGATGCGCGCGGGGACGAAGTGCTCGGCGATGAACGCGGCGACGGCGGGGTCGGGATACGTCACGGTATCCAGGGCTTCGCAGCCCGCTCAGTGCTCCTTGCTGAAGTCGGCCAGGACGACGCGCCGCTCGCGCCCCGCCCGCTCAATCGCCGCCTCAAGGCTGTGTTCCCATTCCATGGCTGCTTACCTTTGCTTCGGAGCAAGGTCCTGGACATTGGATAAGGTCTCGGGCCAGGTCCGGGCCATCTCAATCATAGCCTCGCCAACCTCGTCCCAATCATGCAGTGTGGCCGGATCGAAGTCAGCCCCGTTCGGCCATACCAGCGTCCCAACCTCTACGTCAAGGCGAACTTGCTCGAACACGCCGAGATCACGCAGTGGGCCGTAAAGCTCGCCGCGCAGCATCGGCATGAAGTCGATGACCTTGATCGCGCCATCGTCGAAAGTCACCCGGAGCGTATAGGGGGCAACAATTTCAAATCCAGTTACCGTATAGATGTCGTGCCACATCTTGTGTCCCTCTTACGACAGGGGGGCAATGCGGTTGGGTAGACGGCCGCCCTGCAACAGTTGCCAGTCCTCTTCCAGTTCCCCACGTCTCAATTCTACCCATGCTTGAACCAGGCGCAACTGCGATTTCGGCAGCGTGCCGGAGAGCAAGTCGCCGGTCTCGACGGCGAACGTCGCCCGGTACTCACCATAGCGGGCGTGAACGTGCGGCGTATTGTGCCGCTCGCCGGCCTCGGCATACATCGAGATAACAATTCCGTAGAAGCGTGATATTTCCGGCATTTCGTTTGAGGTTAGCGCGCGAAGTTCAGGTGGCCGGAGAAGATGAGGAAGCCGAAGCACACGACGTTGAACGTGACGACGATGCTCGCGGCCCGCCACAGCGGCCCCTCCCCCCACACCTTGCGCGTCTTGTTCCAACGGCTGAACCACTCGTACCCGATCATCAGTAGAGCATGATACAGGCCGTAGAGAACGTAGTTCGGCTGCAAGCCGTGCCACATCCCAATCAGGACGAAGTTGAGCAGGAGCGCCAGGTACGACGCGGTAGTCTTGCCCTTGAACCACTTGCCCTTGGCCGCCGCCAGGACGAAGCGCATGTAGACGTGGTCGCGGAACCAGAACGACAGGCTCATGTGCCAGCGATTCCAGAAGTCGCGGATGTCGCGGGCGATGAAGGGCTGGTGGAAGTTCTCCGGCGTGTGAATGCCGAACAGGTAGCTGGCCGCAACCGCCAGGGCGCTGTAGCCGGCGAAGTCGAAGAACAGGTAGAAGCTGTAGGCGTACATGTAGGACAGGACGCCGAGGACGCCATGCGCGCCTTCAGCCGGCGTCAGCCAGTAGCGCTGGATGAGGGCGGCCAGGATGAACTTGTACAGCAGGCCGCGAAACAGGTGTTGCACCGCGCCGTCCACGTCGGCCAGGCGGGTCTGGTTCGCGCCCGGCTGCCAGTCCTTCTCGAAGCGGCGGTAGCGGTCGATGGGGCCGGACGAGATGGTGGGGAAGAACAGCAGGTACGCGACAACCTGGCCGAGGGGCAGCCGCGTGATGAGCTTATCCTGGATGCCGAAGATGACGTCCAGGGCGCGGAAGGTGACGTACGAGATGCCCAGGAAGCCGACGAGACTCTGCGGCGCGACGAGCGGCGCGACCTTGGCGGCGACCAGGGGCAGCAGCGACAGCCCCAGGACGGTGTAGAACACGCTGCGCCGCGTGAGCCGGGGGCGCAGGCGGAGGAACACCAGGGCGAGGGCAAGCTGGTAGACGCCCCAGGCGGCCACGATGGGCAGGTCGGTGACGACGATGCGCGTCCGCGCGGCCTCGCCGACGCTGTACTGGAGGACGAGCATGATCGCCGTGGCGACCAGGATCCACGGGCGGCGGATGCGCTCGCCGAGGCGCGGGACGAGCACCGGGACGGCGAGCAGCCCGACGAGGACGAAGTAGGCCAGGTCAGCGTAGGGGAGCATGGTCTCAGGCCAGGCTCTCGCCGAGGGCGCGCCGGTCGGCCTTGCCGTTGGCCGTCATGGGGAAGGCGTCCAGGAAGCGGAACTGGCTCGGGACCATGTAGCTCGGGATGCGCTGCCCCAGCGCCTTCTTGAGCGCCAGCGTTTGCTCGAATGTCGAGCCGGTCGGCGGCTCGGCGAGGATGACGAAGGCGACCAGGCTGTCGACGAGGCCATCCTTGAGGCGGGGCAGGACGACGGCATCGCGCACGCCGGGCAGGGCGCGCAGGTTGGCCTCGATGTCGCCCAGCTCGATGCGGTAGCCGTGAAGCTTGACCTGGGTGTCGAGACGCCCCGCGAAGAACAGCAGGCCGTCCGGCGCGAGCGTGCCCCGGTCGCCGGTGCGGTAGGCGCGCTCGCCGTCGATGCGGCTGAAGGCGCGGGCGGTGAGGTCGGGGCGGCCGAGATAGCCGACGCTCACGTTCGGCCCGACGATGACGATCTCGCCAAGCTGGCCCGGCGGCAGCGGCTGGCCCGCCTCGTCCACGATGAGGATGCGCGCGTCGGGCTTGGCGAAGCCGACCGGCAGCGGGTTGTCACGCGCCAGGGTCTCGCGCGTAATGCGGATGCTCGTGGTGGCGACGGTCGCCTCGGTCGGCCCGTAGGTGTTCCACACCTCGGCGTCGGGGAAGCGGTCGAGCAGGCAGGCGGCCACGTCGGGCGCGAGAGTCTCGCCGCAGAACAGGAAGCGGCGTAGGCGGGGCAGCATGGCCGCGCCGAACGTGCGCTCAGCGAGGCACATCGCGGCGAAGGACGGCGTCGAGACCCACACCGTCGCACCCGAGGCGGCAAGGGACTGGTAGAGCCGCTTCGGGCTGGCGATGTCGTCCCCGGTGACGCTGAACAGCGTGCCGCCCGTGACCAGGCTCAGGTACAGGTCCATCACCGACAGGTCGAAGGAGAACGGGGCCTGGTTCAGAAACGTCTCACCGCCCGCCTGAAAATCGTGCTCGCCCAGCATCCACGCGATGAAGCTCGTCAGGCACGCCAGGGTGATGATGACGCCTTTCGGCTCGCCGGTGCTGCCCGAGGTGAAGATGATGTAGAACGGGTCGGCCCCGCCAACGGGGGACAGCGCGGCAGGGGAGGCGTCGTCCGCTTCGGCCAGCAGCGCCGCGACACGCGCCGGCGTCAGGGTGATGGCCGCGCCCGCCAGGGCGATGATGCGCTCGATGCGCTGCGGCGGCAGGCCGGCGTCGATGGGCACGTAGGGGCGGCCCGCCTTGACCGCCGCCAGGAACGCGACCAGCATCGCCGGCTCCTTGTGGCCGACGACGGCGACGGGGGCGCGGTCCGGCGGCAGGGTGCGCGCCAGGACCGCCGCCAGCCTGTCCGACTGCGCCCGCAGCTCGGCGTAGGTCAGGCAGCCGCCCGCGCTGACGTGGGCCAGGCGGTCGGGGGCGGCGTCGGCCCAGCGGTCGATGCGCGCGAGGATGTCCATGCGTTAGAAGCCCTGGTAGATAAACGGCGGCGCGTTGAAGTCACCCCGCCCGTACATGAGCAGCAGGATGATGAGAATCGCCAGGTAGTAGAGGATAAGCGCGGCCAACCGCACCCACCCTATCGCGGCGAGGCGGCGCAGCGTGGCGAGAAGAGCGCTCAGGGCGGTCATTGCGTGGGCGGCGTGTGGTAGAAGGCGTCGAGCGCCTGGTCGTAGTAGACCCAGCCCTTGGGGCTGAGGTGCGAGGCCGGGTCGATGCTGAAGGTGCGGTCCTCGTCGTGGTCCTCGAAGGTCACGACGGAGATGCCGTAGGGCGCGGCGGCCGCGTGCAGCCGCTGGTAGAGGGCGGCGCGCGCCTCGGGCGAGACGCCCAGGTAGTCGAAGTACGCCCCGTTGACCGGGGCCACGATGATGAGCGGGTCGGCGCCGACCTCGCGCAGCGTGCGCAGGAGCAGGTCCAGGTCGGCCCACTCCCGCGAGCTATTGACCGTCGCCTGGAACTCGGCATCGCTGCGGCTGCCCTTCGGCATGAACAGGTCGGGCGCGTGCCACGCCCAGATGTCGTCCAGCATGCCGAACTCATTGTTGGTGGACTGCGCGCGCGCCGCCTGCTCAGCCCGCTGCGCCAGCGCCGGCCAGTCGATCTCCGTCGGCGTGCGGTTGGGGAGCGGGTCCATCTCGGGCTGCCAGGATGGGATGGCGCCGAGGGTGGCCCAATGGTCCTGGGCTTCGAGCAGCAGTTCCATCACTTTGCCCACTGGAATGAGCGCCGTGTACAGCGCGCGGGAGACCGGCGTGTTGTCGGCCATCAGGTCCATGCTCAGCCGCAGAAAGACATCGCCCTGGGAGGCGCTGGGGTAGCGGCGGACGTAGCGCGCGATGTCGCGGCGCAGGTCCCACGACAGGCCCGTGTCGAAGAGGGCGCGATAGAGGTGCGGGCGGTAGAAGTTATGGATGAACGAAACATCGTTGACGTGGCGCGTGGTAAACAAATTGGGTGTCAACGAGACGACGATCTTCTTGCCCCGCGCCGCCGCGCCCATCGCCGCGATCTGCTGGGCGTAGATGAGACTGCTTGCGCCGGGGCGGGCAATGGGGAACACCGTGAAGCCGGTGGGGAAGGGCTTGAA
Source organism: Anaerolineae bacterium (assembly GCA_039810085.1). Lineage (GTDB taxonomy): Bacteria > Chloroflexota > Anaerolineae > Epilineales > JAHCIE01 > JBDHWG01. The sequence goes on along the minus strand of JBDHWG010000022.1, from coordinate 5,472 downwards.
GAAGTCGCTGGCGTGGTACGACTGCGCCCTGGCAATCTCGGAGCTGCCGTAGAGCGGCATGGTGTCGTCGCGCTCGTAGGCGATGCGCTCCAGGGCCAGGCTGTGCTGCTTCTGCCCCAGCATGAACCACACCGGAGTGATCTCGTCGAAGATGCGGTTCTCGACGGCGCGCGCGCCGAGAGCGCCGAACGTGATCAGCGCGACGGCGACGAGCGCAGCCAGCAGGTGCAGCGACTTCATCTATTCGTCCGTCCCTGGTGGCGATACGGCCGGGTCGGGCAGGGTGTAGGGCAGGCGGTCGTGGTAGAACGCATCCAGCGCATAGGCGTAGTGAACCCAGCCCTTGCGGCTGAGGTGATAGTGCGGGTCGGCCAGAAACTCCTTGTCCGCCCCGTGGTCCGCGAAATCCACGACCGGCGCTGCGTGCGCGCCCGCCGCCGCGCGCAGGCGGGTGTAGTAGGTACGCGCCGCGCCCGGCGAGATGCCCAGGTAGGCGTAGTACACTTCGGGGACCGGCATGCTGAGCACGAGCGGCGCACAGTCCAGCTCGCCCGCTGTGCGCATGAGCAGGTCAAAGTCCGTCCACTCCTTGGACTCGGCCATCGCCGCCAGGAACGCCGCGTCGTTCTGCGTGCCGCGCTGCTCCCGCGCCTCGGCCTGGAATTCCTCCAGCCAGCGTCCATTGTCGAACCCGAATGGGTTATTGTCCGACTCTTTCCGGTAGCTCTCGGCGGCGCGACGCGCGAGCCTTTGCCAGTCGATGTCGCGCTGGCTGCGAGGCCCGTCCTTCAGCATGTCCGGGTTGGCCTGCATGAACTCCAGGGTGGCCCAGTGGTCCTGGAACCGCCACCAATACGTGCGCAGCATCCCAAGCGGTTGAAGCAGATGATACCGGACGCGGCCGCGCCACGAGTCGTCGGCAATGCCGGTCAGGGCGAGCGCCAGGAGCGGCTGGTCGGTCAGGGTTTCCGGGTAGTCGAGCATGCGGCGCGCAATGTCGCGCTTGAGGCCGTGGCTGAGGTGGCTGCTGAATATCAGCTCGTGGGCGTGCATCGCGGAGAAGTTACCGGCGTACACCTCCGGCGCGGACATCGGGTGGAAGAAGAAGGAGGGCGACAGGGAGATGACAAGTTTGTGGTCCGCCCGACATGGCCCGGCGCTGGCGAGGTGTTGCGCGGCGATCAAACTGGCGCTGCCGTTTGCCCCGATGGGCGCGATGGTGAACCCCGTCGGGTAGTCGGCGAAAATCGTGGCCGCGTCGTAGCGGCTGCGGTACTTCAGCTCGGAGCTGCCATAGACGGGCAGCAGGTCTGGCTGGCGCAGGGCGGCGCGCTGGAGGGCGCTGCCCTGGTTCTTCAGGGGGAACAGGCGGGGGCCGAGGGCGTGGATATTCTGGTCCTCCACGCGCTCGGCAACGGACGCGGTCAGCAGGGCAGCAGCGACGGCCAGCACGATAGCCATTGCCGCCGCCACAAGATGCGGCGCTCTCATGCTCCGATGCGGCGCTCCATGTAGGCAATAATCTTGCGCGGCGTGGCCCACTCGTCGCGCTCGAACTCGGCGGGCGGAATCTCGACGCCAAACGCCGCCTCGAACGCGAGGATCAGATCGACCGTCTTGAGCGAGTCGAGAACCTGCGTGTCGTACAGGGGCAAATCCAGGTTGTCGCGCACCTCATCGACTTCGGTGACGTCGGCCAACAGATCGACAACCTTCGTGGCGGTTGACATGACGAACGTCCCCTCCAGGTGGGGCGGGAGCTGCACTATCCCACACTGCCATTATAGGCTCCCGCGCTGGGGGAAGTCAAGCCCTTTGCCCCATCTACATCCACAGCCCGATGCCGTCAAGCCGTCGGCGTCGCGTTGAAGTCCAGGTCGGCGAGGACGACCTGGGCCGCGTTGTGGCCGGGGATGCCGGTGACGCCGCCGCCCGGATGCGTCCCCGACCCGCACAGGTACAGCCCGGCCAGCGGCGTGGCGTAGCCGGCGAAGCCGGGCAGCGGCCGCAGGTCGTAGCTCTGGTCGGGCGTCATCTCGCCGTGGAAGATGTGGCCGCCGGTCAGGGCGAAGCGCCGCTCCAGGTCCACCGGCGAGAGCATCTGCCGCGCGATAACGGCGTTCGCCATGTTCGGCGCGTACTCCGCCAGTTTCGCCAGCACCCGGTCGGCGAACTCCTCGCGCAGCCCGTCGTCCCACGAGCGGCCGACCGGCGCGTAGGGCGCGAACTGGCAGAAGCACGACAGGATGTGCTTACCTTCTGGCGCCATCGTCGGGTCCGTCGGCGATTGCGTGAATATCTCGATGAACGGCTCGCGCGACGGCTGGCCGTACTTGCAATCGTCCCACGCCCGCTCCAGGTAGTCCAGCGTCGGGGCGATGTCCACCGTGCCCCGGTTGTAGACCTCCGGCGCGAGGTCAGGCGGCGCGGCGCTGTAGCGCGGCAACTCGTCCAGGGCCAGGTTGAGCTTGTACACCGGGCCGGCGCTGCGGTAGGTGCGCTCGATGCGGGCCCGGAAGTCGGCCGGCAGGGCGCTGGCCGGCGTCAGCGTCAGGAACGTGCGCTTCGGGTCGGCGTTGGACAGGACGGCCCGCGCCCGCAGCGTCTCCCCGTTCTCCAACACGACGCCCGCCGCCGCGCCGCCCTCGACCAGCACCTCGCCGACCGGCGCGCTCGTGCGGATCTCGACGCCCAGGTCCCGCGCCGCCGCCGCGAGGGCCTGCGTCACTCCGCCCATGCCGCCGCGCACGTAGCCCCACACCCCGCGCTGACCAATGGCGCGGCCGATGGCGTGGTAGAGCCAGATGTAGGGCGTGCCGGGCGTCATCGGGCCGCCCGCCGTGCCGATGAGCGCCTGCGGGGCCATGGCGGCCTTGACATACTCCGACTCGAAGAACTCGTCCAGCAGGTCGGTCGTGGACAGGAGCATGACGCGGCGGAAGTCATCCATGCAACCCGCGTCGTCGAAGCGCTCCGCCAGCTCGCCCAGGGTGATGGGCGGCTGCATCAGCGTCGGCTCGATGATGTCGCACGCGCGGTCCCAGAAGTCCTCCCAGCGGTCCAGCGCCTCGGCGTCGGCCCCGGAGAAGCGCGCAATCTGGGCCTTGCTCCCAGCGCGGCTGTCGGCGTAGAGGAAGATGTGCTGGCCGTCGGGGAAGGGCATGAAGTACGACGGGCTTTTGGCGTACCACGCCAGGCCGTAGTCGGTCAGGCGCAGGTCGGCGATGATTTCCGGGCGGAACAGGCTGAAGGAGTACGAGGCGACGGAGACGCGGAAGCCGGGGTGAATCTCCTCGGTGACCGCCGCGCCGCCGACAGTGTGATAGCGCTCGACGACGAGGACCTTCTTCCCGGCCTGGGCGAGATAGCACGCGGCGACGAGGCCGTTGTGCCCCGCGCCGATAACGATGGCGTCGTAGTTTGTAGACATGGGCGAGTCCATTTCGTGGCGTCATCGCGAGCGGAGCGACGCGATCTCCCGGCGGGGATTGCTTCGCTGCCGCTCGCAATGACGGGCTGCGTGTGGTCGGCGTCATCGCGAGCGGAGCGACGCGATCTCCCGGCGGGGGATTGCTTCGCTGTCGCTCGCAATGACGGGCTGCGTGTGGTCGGCGTCATCGCGAGCGGAGCGACGCGATCTCCCAGCGGGGGATTGCTTCGCTGTCGCTCGCAATGACGGGCTAACCTTCCAATCGCTGCAAATACTCCTGGTCGAAGGCCCACAGCAGGCCCTCGGCGTGGGCGTAGGGGCCGGGCGCGTAGGCGCGAGAACTCACGCCCAGCTGCGACAGCTCACACACGCGCCAGTCCTGGCGGTTGGTGGTGTCCCAGAACTCGACGGCGTCCGACGGGTCGAAGTCGGGGCGGGCGACGGCGGCCGGGTCGAAGTGCCACTCGCACACAACCCGCGTGCGCGCCGGGCCGAGGGGCGTCAGGCGGTGGCTCATGACGTAGTCCGGGTGCAGGCTCAGCAGCAAGTTGGGGAAGATGGAGTAGTAGTACACCCGCCCCAGGTCGTCGCCGCCGACATCGCCGACCGGCGAGCGCGCCGTCCCGCCGTCCACGGTCATGCTCAGCACGTCCTCATTGAGCAGCATGTAGCCGCCCAGGACCGGGCCTTCCAGCAGGTCGTTGCGGCCGCTCGTCGGCGGGGACAGTTGTGTCAATGCCGGATGCACCAGGGGACAGTGGTAGCACTCGGAGTAGTTCTCGACGACGAGCTTCCAGTTGGCCTGGACATCGTACTCGACGGCACACACCGTGTCCAGGTGGCGCAGCGCCCACGTCGGGAACTTGTCGATGAGCGCCTCCAGCTCGCTCTCGAACGGCTTCGGCTCGCGGGCCAGGCTCATGAACAGGAAGCCTTCCCAATCGAACACGGCGGCTTGGCGCAGCGGGTAGCTCGACTTATCGAAGCCGGGCGCGTCGCCCATCAGCCGCGCCGCGAGCAGGCGGCCGTCCAGGCCGTAGGTCCAGGCGTGGTAGGGGCACTGGACCGTCTCGGCGAGGCGGCCGCAGCCCTCGGTGAGCAGGCGCGTCCCCCGGTGGCGGCAGACGTTGAACAGGGCGCGCACCGCCCCGTCCTTGCCGCGCACAATGATGAGGCTCTCGCCGAACATCTCGGCCAGGAAGTAATCGCCGGGTTGGGGGATCTGGCTGGCGCGGCCGATGTAGAGCCAATCGCGCAGGAAGATGCGCTCGATCTCCTGGCGGTAGATGGCGTCGGAGGTGTAGTAAGGGCCGGGCAGGGTGAACGCCTCGGTCTCGACGCTGGCGGGACGATAAATCGCCATGGGCGCCCTCCTGGGGATGCAGTGGGGTGGAGTGGACGCCCCGAATCATACCAGCCGATGGCCCAGGCGTGCAAGATTAGCAGAGATAACGAACGTCAGCCCCGGCCACCAGAGAAGCGCCACGGCGACAACCTCACTATACTGGAACGGCCCGCCCTTGCCATCGGTGCAGTGTGGAATTGTGGTACATAAAGATGTAGGGGATCACCGCGCCTGCCTGATCACGGCAACAAACGGCGCAAGCTACAACATTTGCGGTACGCCTCGCCCCACAAGCGTGGACACGGCCACCCCGGCGTGTGCAAAAGGGCCGCCTGAAATGCGGCCCTTTTTGCGTACCCACAATCCACGTCCCACCGATGACAAAGCCGTTCGGCTCCGCTATAGTGGGGGTAGTTCAATCGGTTCGCGTGAAACAACTTCTACGGAGGTAGCACATGTTGTACGCGATGAGTGCTGAGTTGATGGCAAGAGGGCGGCAAGGTCGCCGCCCCACACAATACCGAAAGACCTAACCACAAAACAAGGAGACAGATCATGGACAAGATGATTGTGACGGTGTTCGAGAGTGAAGAAGCGGCATACGAAGGCTCGCGCGCGTTGCGCAACCTGCATGACAATGGCGACATCGTCCTGTACGGGATGGCGGTCATCGCCAAGGATGCCAACAAGGATGTGA
>JBDHWG010000021.1:0-101228 GCA_039810085.1 Anaerolineae bacterium | reverse complement strand
CGACAAGGGCTTCTGCTGCGGCGGCGGCGGCGGCCAGGTGTGGATGGAAGTGCCGTCCACGCAGCGCATCGGCTACCTGCGCATGGACGAGGCGCTGTCGGTCAACCCGAACATCGTCAGCGCGGCGTGTCCCTTCTGCATGACGATGCTGGACGACGCCGCCAAGGTCAAGGGCGTGGAGGAGACCGTCGCCGTCCGCGACATCTCCGAGATCGTCGCCGACTGGATGCAGAAGTAGTCCCTCACCCCCTCGCCCCCTCTCCCACAAGGGGAGAGGGGGAAAAGAAGGAAGATAGCAGCGCGCCGGGTGTGAACCACCCGGCGCTCGCTTTTGTGGCTGCATTGTGATATACTCGCTGTCACTCCCAACGTAACCAGACTGGCTGTTTTGCGTTCTTAGTGATGGACGTCGCCAGCCGACGCCACCGACTCGAAGTCGGTGCGCGCCGGAACGAGACCCCGATCTCGACTCAGATAGGTCTGCGAAACTATGCCCCAGCCCATTACCGAAAATACGCTGTTCTACGGCGATAACCTGGACATCCTGCGCGAGTACATCCCCGACGAGAGCGTCGATCTCATCTACCTTGACCCGCCGTTCAACTCCAACCGCTCGTACAACATTCTCTTCAAGGACGAGAGCGGCAAGGAGAGCGAGGCGCAGCTCACGGCGTTCGAGGACACCTGGCACTGGAACGAGGCGGCGGAGCGCACGTTCAACGAGTTGGTGACGGAAGCGCCGGTGCAAGTCCAGCGCATGATTGGTGCCTTTCGGCAGTTCCTTGGTCAAAGCCAGATGATGGCGTACCTGGTGATGATGGCAGCCCGACTGGTTGAACTACATCGCGTCTTGAAGCCAACAGGGAGTCTCTATCTACATTGCGACCCGACGGCCAGTCACTATCTTAAGATAGTATTGGACACGATCTTCGATCCTCGGAACTTTCGTAGTGAAATCATCTGGAAACGCAGCAGTGCCCACAATGACTCGCGCTCTCGCTACGGTGATGTAACCGACACAATTCTGTTCTATGCTAAGACCGAGAGAGCGACGTGGCATCAACCCTTTGTGCCCCTAGATCCGAAACATGTTGATGCCAAGTATACTATGACTGATGGTGATGGCAGGCGATATACCACGCGTGATCTGCGCAGTCCTAATCCGCGCCCAAATTTGACTTACGAGTACAAAGGCTACAAGCCTCATCCAAATGGGTGGTCCATAAGCCGCGAGAAAATGGCAGAGTATGACCGACAAGGGCGACTATGGTTCCCAAAAGACCCAAGCGGACGGATTCGGCTCAAGATTTATCTAGATGAGACGCGAGGATTACCCCTGCAAAACCTTTGGGAGGATATTTCCCCCATTAATTCAATGGCCCAGGAGCGTTTAGGCTACCCTACCCAAAAGCCTCTAGCGCTCCTTGAGCGCATCATCAACGCCAGCAGCAACCCCGGCGATGTGGTGCTGGACCCGTTTGCCGGCTGTGGCACGACGGTCGCGGCGGCGCAGAAGCTCGGGCGGCGCTGGATCGGGATTGACATCACCCATCTCAGCATCGCCCTGCTCAAGTACCGCTTCCAGGCCATGTTCCCCGACATCAAGTTCGTAGTGCGCGGCGAGCCGGAGGACGTCGGCGCAGCGCGGCAGCTTGCCCACGACGACCGCTACCAGTTCCAGTGGTGGGCGCTGTCGCTCATTCGCGCCAAGCCCCTCGGCGGTCAGGAGGGGAGCAAGACCGGCAAGAAGGGCGCGGACAAGGGCATCGACGGTGTCATCACATTCGTGGACGAGAAGGGCAAGCCAAAGCAGGCCCTTGTCCAGGTGAAGTCGGGCAAGGTGTCCAGCAAGGACATCCGCGACCTCGTCGGGACGGTGGGGCGCGAGGATGCGGCCATCGGCGTCTTCATCACCCTCGAAGAGCCGACGAGCGAGATGCGGAAGGAAGCGGTATCCGCCGGGTTCTACCATTCTCCGGTCTGGAACCAGGACTACCCGCGCATCCAGATACTCACCATCCAGGAGCTGCTGCACGGCGCGGACGTGAAGATGCCGCGTCTGGCCGCCATTACGTTCAAGCAAGCGGAGAAGGCGGACGACCCCAGCCACAGCCAGGGCAGCTTCGACCTATCCGCGTGACAATCCTGCGAGGACAGAAGAACCAGCATGCGTCCTATAGGGAGGCAATATGAACTGGGAGATGGTGTCGGGCTTATCGGCGATCATACAGGCAGTAGCGGTCATTGTTTCCCTTTTCTTCATCTGGAAACAGATTCGAGAGCAGACGACACTGACAAAAGCGGCCAATGTTCAAGCACTCGTAGAATTATCATCACCATTCAATCTAGAACTAATCAAGGATAGGGAGATGGCCGAAATGTGGAGCCAGGGCCGTCAACGGTATGAGAAGTCCGATCAGACGCGTGATGCTGATTACCGAGCGAGATATGCCAATCTTATCATCTGGTGGCTGATGTTGCACGAGAACATCTACGCACAACATGACATGCAACTTCTCGATGACGTCTTCTACACTCCCTGGGAGAAAGACCTGAGGAGTTTTGTAGCTCACCAACTTCCTGAGGAGATCTGGAAAGGGCTGAAGGAGAATTACTCTGAGGGGTTCGCGCGACACGTTGATGCTCTACTCCTACATCAAAAGATGGGGCACAACTGATGCCGGTATGCCTCATCGGGTCACCTGTCAGATGGGCCATTTGCCGTCCCGGTTGGAAGAGTTAAACTTGGCTTCGGCGGCAGAGGTTGGAGAAGATGAAGGGAGGTGGAGGATGACGTATGAGCAGGTGGTGGCGGAGGTGATGCGCCTGCCGGCGCAAGAGCGTCTGCGCTTGTTGGAAGTGATCGCTGCATCTCTTCAGGTTGAGCACCCTACGCCTGTTCCACGCGGTGTTCCAGCGAGCCAGGTTGAGGGCATTCTCAAGCCTGATGGGCCTATGCCTACGGACGAGGAATTGAAGGACGATTATACGCGCTATCTGATCGAGAAATACACATGACGCGTGCTCTCCTCGATACAGACGTCATACTTGACCTACTCCTTGCTCGCGAGCCGTTCCGCGCAGCTGCAAGAGCGCTGTGGACCGCACATCGTGAAGGTGAGTTCGAGGGGTTTGTCTCGCCTGTCACACCGGTGAATGTGTTCTACATCGGGCGCAAGATCAAAGGGCGCGCTACGGCTTACCAGTTGGTTGCAGAGATCTTGGCGACCTTTCCCGTATGTTCCCTGGATCAGATTGCTCTGCAATCTGCACTGACCCTCCCATTTGCTGACTTCGAGGACGCAGTACAGCATACGGCCGCCACGGCCAGCGGCCTAGATGCGATTATCACGCGAAACTTGGCAGACTACACTAACGCGAGCATCGCCGTCTATTCGCCGACCGATTTTCTCAGAATGTTGAGCACGAGGGGGTAGAACTTCCACGGGCCAGGTGCTCTCCGCGCGGTCAAACTCCGCTTCGAAAGGTGGGCGAGCCTCTGGACCACGAAGGCCACGAAGGCCACGAAAGGGATTGTCGGGGTGAGGGCCTTTCGCGCCTTTCGTGTGTCTTTCGTGCCCTTCGCGGTCCAACCTCCCCTCACGCTAAATAGCCACGCATGCAGTTTTGCGGCATAATGGTGCGCCGATAGGGGCGCGCTATTTTTGTGTGTGTGGCTGGCCCGGCGATTGCTGGGGATTCGACGACGCAGTATCGTGGAGCGAACGGAGGGCGGCGAGGAATGGCGGACTACGATGTGGTTGTCCGAAATGGGCTAATCTATGATGGCAGCGGCGGGCCGCCGTACACGGGTGACGTCGCCATGGTCGGCGACAGGATTGCGGCGGTGGGAGATGTGGCGGGCGACGGGCGCATCGAAATCGACGTCAAGGGCCTGGCAATCAGCCCCGGCTTTATTAACATGCTGAGCTGGGCGAACGTCTCCCTCATCCATGACGGCCGCTCCCAGAGCGACATCCGCCAGGGCGTGACCCTGGAGGTGCTCGGCGAGAACTTCTCGATGGGGCCGCTCAATGACGCGATGAAGGCCGAGATGGTCGAGCGTCAGGGCGACATAAAATACGACATCGCCTGGACGACCCTGGGTGAGTACCTGGAGTATCTGGAGCGGCAGGGCGTGTCGTGCAACGTCACGTCCTTTGTCGGGTCGGAGGGCGTCCGCATTCACGAGCTGGGGTACGAGAACCGTCCGCCGACAGCGTCCGAGCTGGAGCGGATGCGCGGCCTGGTGCGCGTGGCGATGGCGGAGGGGGCGGTCGGGCTGTCGTCGGCGCTCATCTACGCGCCCGCGTCCTACGCCCAGACCGACGAGCTGATTGCCCTGGCCGAGGTCGTCGGCGAGGTGGACGGCCTGTACATCTCCCACATTCGCAGCGAGGGCGACGCTATCTTCGAGGCGCTGGACGAGTTCTTCACCATCTGCCGCGAGGCCCGCGTGCGCGGCGAGATTTACCACCTCAAGCTGTCGGGCAAGCCCAACTGGGACAAGCTGGATCGCGTCATCACGACCATCGAGGCGCAGCAGAAGGCCGGGCTGCCGGTGACGGCGGACATGTACACCTACACGGCATCGTCGACCGGGTTGGATGCGACGCTGCCCGGCTGGGTACACGAAGGCGGCCACAAGGCCGTGGTCGCCCGGCTTAAGGACCCATCGCTGCGCGCGCACCTCATCGACGAGATCACACGTTACAAGGAGGTGGACGCGGCGGAGGACACCATCCTGGTCGGCTTCAAGAACCCGGCCCTGAAGCCTCTCATCGGCAGGAGCCTCGCCGAGGTCGCGGCGATGCGCGGCAAGTCACCCCAGGAGACGGTCATGGACCTGATCGTGGAGGACGACAGCCGCGTACAGGCCGTGTTCTTCTCCATGTCCGAGGACAATGTGCGGCGGCAGATCGCTCTGCCGTGGGTGGCGTTCGACTCCGACGCGGGGTCGTACGCGACCGAGGGGCTTTTCCTGCGGAACAGCACGCACCCGCGCGCCTATGGGACGTTCGCGCGGCTCCTGGGGCGGTACGTGCGCGACGAGAAGATTATCCCGCTGGAGGAAGCCGTCCGACGGCTGACGTCGTTCCCTGCGGAGAATCTCAAGATCGAGGGGCGTGGGCGGCTGGCGGTCGGCTATTTCGCCGACGTAGTCGTGTTCGACCCGGCCACCATCCAGGACCACGCGACATACAACGACCCGCATCAGTACGCCACCGGCGTGTCGCACGTCTTTGTCAACGGCGTCCAGGTGCTCAAGGACGGCGAGCACACCGGCGCGACGTCGGGGCGCGTCGTCCGCGGCCCCGGCTGGCGCCGCCACTAACGATGAGACGTATTGGCAACGCAGAGGCGCAGAGACGCAGAGAAAGAAAAGGTCTTAGCTCTTCCCTCTGCGCCTCTGCGTCTCTGCGTTTCGTTCCTCTTAGCAACCCGCGATGGGCGGCGACTCTTCGCTCTGCTTAGAGTGACAACTTGGGAGATAGACAATGCTCAAAGAACCGCTGTTGGACGACAATGCGCCATGGAAGGAGCGCTTTCGGGCGTCGGTGGTGCTGAGCGCGGCCCTGGCCGACGAAGCGCCGACGCGCGGCCTGGCGGTGACTCGCGCGGGCGGCGTCTACCAACTCCACGCCTGGGACGTGCCGACTGGCACGCTGACACCGCTAACCGACCATCCAGAAGGCAAGCTCTTCGGTACGCTCGCGCCGGATGGAAAGTACGTTTACTACCTGGAGGACGCGGGCGGCAACGAGATCGGCCACTACGTGCGCGTTCCCTTCGAAGGCGGCGCGCCGCAGGACATCACGCCGGACCTGCCGCCCTATGCGTCGATAGGCTTCAGCATCAGTCGCTCCGGTGCGCGTCTCGGTCTGACGGTTGCCGACCGCGAAGGCTTCCACCTGCATGTGATGGACTTTGGCCCTGACGGTGAGCCGGGGATGCCCCGCGCCCTGTGGCACGGGCAGCGGCTGGCGGCAGGCCCCGCGCTTTCATACAATGGCGAGATCGCGGTCATGGCGTCGACGGAGCGCTCCGGCAAGCCGCAGTACAGCCTGGTCGCTATCAACGTCGAGAGCGGGGCGGTCCTGGATGACCTGTGGGATGGGCTGGAGACCAGCATCGAGCCGGTCACGTTCTCGCCCGTGGCCGGGGATATCCGCCTCCTGGCGGCGACCAATCGCAGCGGCGTGCGCCGTCCGCTGCTGTGGAACCCGCGCACGGGCGAGCGGCGCGACCTAGACCTGGCCGACATGAGTGGTGAGATTATCCCGGTCGATTGGTCGTCCGACGGCGGGCGTCTGCTGCTGATGCACGTCAACCAGGCGCGGCAGCAGCTCTATACCTACGAACTGGAAAGCGGCGTCCTGACGCGGTTGGCGCATCCGGGCGGCTCGTTCGGCGCGGCCTTTTTCGCACCGGGCAATGAGATATTGGCCGTCTGGACTGACGCGACGCATCCTCAGCAGGTGATCGCCCTGGATGGCGAGACGGGCGCGCTCAAGCGCACGGTCCTCGCGGCGGGCGAGGTCCCCGACGGACGGCCGTGGCAGTCGGTCACGTTCCCCTCGTCCGACGGCACACCCATCCAGGCGTGGCTGGCCCTGCCCGAGGGCGACGGGCCGTTCCCGACGATCCTGCATACCCACGGTGGCCCGACGGCGGTCGAGCTGGAGACGTTCGACCCGTGGGCGCAGACCTGGCTCGACCACGGTTTCGCCTTCATCAGCGTGAACTATCGCGGCTCGGTCACGTTTGGGCGCGCCTTCCAGGAGCAGATCAACGGCGACCTGGGGCATTGGGAGGTGGAGGACATGGTCGCGGCGCGGGATTGGGTCATCGCCCAGGGCATCGCCCACCCCGACCAGATCTTCCTGACCGGGTGGTCCTACGGCGGCTACCTGACGCTGATGGGCCTCGGCGTGCGCCCGGACCTGTGGGCGGGCGGCATGGCCGGCGTCGCCATCGCCGACTGGGCGATTCAGTACGAGGACACCGCCGACACGCTCAAGGGCTACCAGGTGGCGCTGCTGGGCGGGACGCCGGAGACGGCGGCCGAGCAGTACCGCCGCAACTCGCCGATTACGTATGTGGAGAGGGTCAGTGCGCCGGTGCTGGTCATCCAGGGGCGCAACGATACGCGCTGCCCGGCGCGGCCGATGGTGATGTATGAGGAACGGTTGAAGGCGCTCGGCAAGCCGATCGAGGTGCATTGGTTTGACGCGGGCCACGTCGGCCCACGCGCCCAGGTGCAAGAGTCCATCGAGAACCAGGAGCGGATGCTGCGCTTCGTCTACCGCGCCCTTTTTGATGATGCGCGTCATACTAAAAAGGGCGGGAGTATGCTATAATATTTGCCGTGTGTTTGTTCATGTCCTGATTACACCAAAGAGGTGTTGAATGTTTCGATTTGGGAAAAATAAGCAAGAGCAGCCTCCCGAGCCGCCCAAGTCCGGGGGCACATCCAATAACGGCGGCCCAACGCACGAGCAGGTGATGGCGGCGTTGAGCACGGTGCAGGAGCCGGAGCTGGGCCGCGACATTGTCACCCTCAAAATGGTCGAGGACGTTGTCATCAACAACGGCAAGGTCTCGTTGATTTACGTTCTGACGACACCTGCCTGCCCGCTGCGCGACCGCATTCGCAGCGACGTGACCGAGGCGCTGATGAAAGTACCGGGCGTGACGAGCGTGGACCTGAAGTTCGACTCGCGCGTGCCCACGGACAACCAGCTCTTCCGCACCATCAACATGGGCGCGAAGAACGTTGTTGCCGTTGCGTCCGGCAAGGGCGGCGTCGGCAAGAGCACCAGCGCGGTGAACATCGCTGTGGCGCTCGCCGGGCAGGGCGCGCGCGTCGGCCTGATGGACGCCGACATCTACGGCCCCAACGTCCCGATGATGCTGGGCATCTACGACCGTCCATTTGCAGAGAACAACAAGATTGTTCCGCTGGAAGGCTACGGGTTGAAGGTCATGAGCATGGGCTTTCTGGTGCCGCCGGGCAAGGCCCTGGTCTGGCGCGGCCCGATGCTCCACGGCGCGATTCGCCAGTTCCTCAGCGACGTTGATTGGGGCGACCTGGATTACCTGATCGTGGACATGCCGCCGGGTACGGGCGACGTGCAGCTCAGCCTGACCCAGAGCATCCCGCTGACGGGCGCAGTCATCATTACCACGCCACAGGCCGTCGCGCTGGACGATGTGATTCGCGGTGTAGACGCGTTCAACGCCGTCAAGCCGCCGGTGCCGGTGCTGGGCGTTGTCGAGACCATGAGCTACTTCGTCGCGCCCGATACCGGCAAGCGCTACGACATCTTTGGGCACGGCGGGGGTCAGGACATGGCGAAGAAACTCGGCGTGCCGTTTCTGGGTGAGGTGCCCATCGACGCCCGCGTGCGCGAGGGCGGCGACATCGGCCAGCCCATCGTCGCCGTCAATCCGGACGCGCCGGCCGCCCAGGCGTACGTCAAGATTGCGCAGCAGATTGCGGCCAAGATCAGCGTCATCAACTACACCCGGCCGCCTGACGAGAGCACGGTCATGGCGGATGACATCCCCGTCATGAAGCGGAAGTAAGCGAGAACGAAGGGGGCGTCTTGGGGCGCTCCCTTTGCGATTCGAGATGGGGATGGGATGACGACGAAACTGGTGAACATCAGCCTGCTGGCGCTGATCGTCCTGCTGACGGTCACCGGCCTGTTGATGCTGGTTTTGTCCCAGGGCGCGGACTGGCTGTATGACATTCACCGCATCGTCGGCCTGGCTCTCATCGCGCTCATCCCCTGGAAGGTGGCGATTGCCTGGCGCTCGACGCGCCGCAAGCTGCGCATGGGCGTGGGCCGCTCGATCCTCCCGGTCTCGCTGCTGTTGGCGGCCGCCCTCCTCGGCTCCATCGCGCTCGTTGTGTTGTGGACGCTGAACCTGACGCCGCTGTGGGGCGTGTTCGGCTATCCGGCGCTCTTGCTGCACTGGTATCTGGCGCTGGGTCTGCTGCCGCTGTTCGCCATCCACATCTACCGCCACTGGTATCACCGCCCGACGGCGCGTTTGTTCCACGAGCGGCGGCAGGTGTTGCGGCTCGGCGTGTTGGGCGCGGGGGCGCTTGTGGCGTGGCTGGGGCTGACGGCGATTGCCAACGCGCGCCAGACGGTGGACGGCCTGCGCCGCTTCACCGGCTCGCGGGAGCGAGACTCGTTCAGCGGCAACGCCATGCCGGTGACGATGCTCCTGACGGACCATGTGCAGACCATCGATCCCGAAACGTGGCGCTTGAGCGTCACAGGGCTGCTCGCCGCGCCCCTGGCCCTGAGCCTTGCGGACTTGGCTGCGCTGCCCCAGACAACGATGACACTGACGCTCGACTGCACCAACGGCTGGTACAGCACCCAGGAGTGGACGGGGGCGCGGCTGGGCGATGTGCTGGCGCGAGCCGGTGTCTACGATGGCGCGGCGGTCGTTGAAATTGTCTCAGTGACCGGGCATAGAGTAGCTCTGCCCTTAGCACAGGCGCAGGAGGCGCTGCTGGCGACGCACGTCGGCGGCGAGGCGCTGTCGGCGGCGCACGGTGCGCCGGTGCGCCTGGCGCATCCCAACCTGCGGGGCTGGCTGTGGATCAAGTGGGTGAGCGAGATTCGCGTGTTCGCCGGGAAGGAGTAGATTATGCAACAGATATTGTTTGACATATTCGTTGTCGTACTCTTACTCTGGCCGGTGGCCGCTGGCGTGAGCTACATGAAGGACCGCAAGCGTTTGGCGGAGAAGATACGCCGCCGCCGCGCGGCCGCGGGGCGCATCGACCCCGATCCGAGTCGAACGGCGTGGCGTGACTACCGCCGCAAGTACCGTCAGCTTGCGAAGGAGAAGGAGCAGGCGGCGCGGATTCAAAACCCCACCGACCGCCCGTCGGACTGAATCTTCCTCCCGAAAGATTCCACGCTCCTCACACATCACAATAGCGGCAAACGTTTATCTCTGAAGGAGTCATCATGGTCGAGCAGGAAACGCTACGCACCCCACCGCGCGAGCGGCGGCGGGGGCTGGTGGCTGTCAATACGGGGGATGGCAAGGGGAAGACAACGGCGGCGCTGGGGACGGTCGTGCGCGCTGTCGGCTACGGCTGGAAGGTGCTCATCGTCCAATTTATCAAGGGGACGTGGCAGTACGGCGAGATGGTTGGCATCGGCTATTTGCCAGGCGTGCGCCTGGAGCGGATGGGCGCGGGCTTCTACAAGATTATGGGCGACCAGTTGCCGGAGGAAGTGCACCGGCAGGCGGCGGCCGAGGCGCTGGCGCTGGCGCGCGACGCGATGGCGTCCGGCGAGTGGGACATGGTTGTACTCGACGAGGTCAACGTGGCGATGCAAACGGGTCTTGTCCCCGTGGCCGATGTGCTCGCTCTCATCGACGCGAAGCCGAGCTACCTGCACCTGTTCATGACCGGACGTGGCGCGCCGCCAGAGCTTATCGAGCGCGCCGACCTGGTCACCGAAATGCGCGAAATCAAGCACCCGTACCAGAGCGGCATCCTGGCGCAGAAGGGCTTTGACTATTAAGGGTAAGCAGGTGGCAGTGTCACGCTGAGTGGAACGAAGCGTCCCGGTGGGGATGTTTCGCTGCGCTCAACATGACGACAGGGTAGGCTGAGGGCTGTCCCGCTGAGTGGAACGAAGCGTCCTGACGGGGATGTTTCGCTGCGCTCAACATGACAAGCAAAACAGCAAGGGCGTAAGGTCAACTCTGACCCTACGCCCTTCGTGTTGCTCTCACTATGAGTAGCTAACTGATGTTGTACTGAAAGTCCATCTCCAGGCGGATGTTGTTTTCGAGGCTGAGGACGCGCGGAACCCTCGGAGGGTTCATGTTGAAATCCTCGAACTTGACGGCGGTCTTGGCCGTGCCCTTGAACGTGTTGCCGTCGATCTTGCCCGTCACATCCCAGGTGATGGGCTTTGTCGTGCCGTGAACTGTCATGTCGCCGGTCAGCTGGACATTGACATCGCCGGACTTGGGCAGCGGCGACGGCAGCCCCTTGATCTCAGTTGGCACGAATTCTGCCGTCGGGTATTTGCCTGTCTCTAGGGTGCTCTGCTTGATGAAGCCGTCGCGCATGGGCTGGTCGGTCTTGAGCGAGTTCACGTCCACGGTAATCTTGGATTGCGCCTTGTCAACCTTGCCGTCTGCCCCGACGACGACCGTCCCCTGGAGCGTCTTGGTCTTGCCGACCGCATCGTTGGGCAGGTTGTTGCCGGCGAGCTGCTCCTTAACGAGGAAGCGGGCCTCGCTGCTGTCAGGAACGAGGGTAAGCTTGACACCACCGCCTGCGGCCTGGGCTGGCGCAGCGGCCGGGGCGGCTGCACCTGTTGGCGCGGCAGTTGCTTGTGTAGGCGTAGTGGCCTTTCCGGCCGCTGTTGGGGCGGTCGTCGGCTGGGCGGGCGCCGTCGTGGGCGCATCGGCCTGGGTTTTAGCGGCCGGAACAGTGGTGGATGCGGCGGCCGGAGCCGAGGCTGTGGCAGCGGTGTTGCCCCCGCCACATGCAGCAGCGGCGAGAGCGACAAGGGCCAGCATCACCACGAGGACTGATCGAAGCATGGAGTCTCCTGTGTAAAAAGCGATCCACGACAAAATATACCAATAGATTAAAGAAGAGTTAAACACGGCATGAGAACTAGATAAGTGTTCGCGCCCCGGAAGTCGCTTGACCGGTTTGACTGCGTCACCTATAATCACTATGTTACGAGTGATTCTGCAATCTCACCGGAAACGTGACGCGCGGCTCAAAGCCGCGCGGCTGCATGTCAGACTGACGCTAACACGCGCCATGCCTACGAGCGCCGAGAGGCCCGGCGGACCGGCGCGGTTTTAGACACTTGGATCGAGGGAGGACAAAGCGAATGGCGGCTGCAACGGAGATCCACACGTTAAGCAAAGCCAAGCTGCGGGACATGCTCCGGCAGATGATGCTCATTCGGGAGTTCGAGGACAAGACGGCTGAGTGGTATGCGCGCGGCCGCATTGCCGGTTTCGTGCACCTCTACAACGGCCAGGAGGCGAATGCCGTCGGCATTGCCGCTGCGCTGGAGCCGGGCGACGTGCTGATGTCCCACTACCGCGACCACGGCCACGCCATCGCCAAGGGCGCCGACGTCAAGGCGGCGATGGCTGAGCTATTCGGTAAGTCGACGGGGCTGGTGCACGGCAAGGGCGGCTCGATGCACTTCTTCGACTATGATAACGGCTATTGGGGCGGCTACGCCATCGTCGCGGGCCAGATTCCCCTCGCCGTCGGCGTGTCCTTCGCGTTCCAGCAGCGCAAGGAGGGGCACGTCGTGGCCGTCATCATGGGCGATGCGGCGACGGCGAACGGCTATTTCCACGAGTCGCTGAACATTGCCAAGCTCTGGAACTGCCCGTGCATCTTCATTGTCGAGAACAACCAGTACGGCATGGGGACGGCGGTCAAGACCCACTCAGCCGTCCAGGACATCTCGGCGAAGGCGGCGGCCTACGACATTCCGGCGGTTCGCGTGGACGGCATGGACGTGATGGCCGTCTACGAGGCGATGAAGCAGGCGGTCGAGTACAGCCGCTCGGGTCAGGGGCCGACGTTCGTGGAGACGGTCACGTATCGCTATCGCGGCCACTCCATGGCCGACCCGGTGCGCTACCGTGAGAAGGAAGAGGAAGAGCAGTGGCGCCACCGCGACCCCATCGCCCTGTTCCGCCAGCGTCTCATCGAGGAGGGCGTCATCTCCGAGCGTACAGCGCGCAAGATGGAGGACGACGTGCGCCGCGAGATCGAGGAGGCCGTGCGTTTCGCCGAAGCCAGCGCCGCGCCGCCGTTGAGCGCGCTCTACCAGGATGTCTATGTGGATCAGCCTGAGATGCCCAACGCAGCCATTCTTACGAAAGACGGCTGGACGAAGTAAGCCGCGAGGAATTCCATGCCTGTACGTACTTATCTTGAAGCCATTACCGATGCGCTGCGCGAGGAAATGAATCGCGACGAGCGTATCTTCATCATGGGCGAGGACGTGTGCGCCTATGGCGGCTCGTATGCCGTTACGGGGCGTTTGTGCGATGAGTTCGGCTCGGAGCGTGTGCGCGATACGCCGATTGCCGAGGGCGGCATCGCCGGTGTCGCCACGGGCGCGGCCATGGGCGGCATGCGACCCGTCTGCGAGATCATGACCATCAACTTTGCCCTGCTGGCGATGGACGCTATCATCAACCACGCAGCCAAGGTACACTACATGTTCGGCGGCAAGGTCAAAGCGCCGGTCATCTTCCGCACCGCCGGTGGCGCGGGCGCTCAACTTGGCGCGACCCACGCCCAGAACTTCGAGGTCTACTTTGCCCACGTACCGGGGTTGAAGGTGCTGACGCCGGCATTCCCTGCCGACGCCAAGGGCCTGATGAAAATGTCGCTGCGGCAGGACGACCCGATTCTCTTCATCGAGAGCACCGGCCTCTACCGCACGCGCGGCGAGGTGCCGGAGGGCGATTTCACCACGCCGATTGGCTCGGCCCGCGTCGCCCGCCCAGGCAAGGACATCACCCTGATTTCGTACTCGCGCATGGTGCTGGTCGCTATGCAGGCCGCGGAGCAGCTCGCCAAGATGGGTGTCGAGGCCGAGGTCGTGGACCTGCGTAGCCTACGCCCGTGGGACGCCGAGACGATCATCGAGTCGATCAAGAAGACGAATCGCGGCGTCATCATCGAAGAGGACTGGCAGTCGTATGGCGTGGGCGCGGAGATCGCGGCTACGGTTATGCGCGAGGCGTTCGACTACCTGGATGGGCCTATCGAGCGCGTCGGGCTGGCCGAGGTCCCGCTGCCGTATGCGCGCGATCTCGAGCAGGCCGCCATGCCGAAGCCACAGGATGTCATCAACAAGCTCCGGGAAATGCGCGTTATCCGTTAATGTTAGCGTCGCGTGGGGATAAGCCGCGCGCTGCCAGAAGCGTAAGGAGTGTGCCGTGCCGAGCGAAGTTGTCATGCCTAAGATGGGCTACGACATGACCGAGGGCACCATCGTTAACTGGAAAGTGAAAGAAGGCGACCAGGTCCAGAAGGGGCAGGCGCTGGCTGAGATTGAGACGGGCAAGGTCAACATCGAGATCGAAGCCTTCGACAGCGGCACGGTGGGCAAGATTATCGCACAGCCCGGTGAGACGCTGCCGGTCGGCGCGCCCATCGCAATTCTGCTGCACGCTGGCGAGAAGCTAGACGCCGCAGCCGATGGCGGCGTCCCCGCGCCCGCCGCTCAGTCTTCGACGGCGACGCCCCCTGCGCCACCGCCCTCCGAAGGGGCTGAGACGCCCCCACCGCAGACCGCCACGGTTCCCGCGCCAGCGCCCGCGCCAGCTCAGGCCGAAGCTGCCCCCGCCCCCGCGCCGCAAAACGGCGGAACGGGCGGTGAGTTGCGGGTATCGCCAATTGCTCGGCGCATCGCCGAGGACGCCGGCATCGACCTGCGCCAGGTCAAGGGCACGGGTCCAGGTGGGCGTATCGTCAAGCTCGACGTGGAAGAGGCGATTGAGGCGCAGAAGCAGCGCGGGGCCGCGCCTGCGCCGGCGGCTCAGCCGGCGGCAGCCCCCGCGCCAGCAGCTCCGGCGGCAGCTCCATCCCCGGCGCCAGCGTCAGCTCCGGCCCCTGCGCCTGCGCCAACCGGCGAGACAATCCCCTTCTCCCGCATGCGCCAGGTCATCGGCCAGCGCTTGCAGCAGAGCTACCAGACCAGTCCGCACTTCTTCGTCACCGTCGCGATTGACATGACTGAGGCGATGGCGTGGCGCGAGGAGATCAACGCTATCCTGGAGCCGGAAGGCATCAAGGTCAGCGTCAACGATGTTGTGCTCAAGGCCGTTGCGTCGGCGCTGGCGAAGCACCCCGAAATCAACGTCACGATTAGCGACCAGGGCATCACGCGCCATCCCGAAGTGAACCTGGGCATTGCCGTGGCGCTGGCGGAGGGCCTGCTGACGCCGGTCGTGCGCAACGCCAATGCCAAGACGATCTCGCAGCTCGCCCAGGAAGTGAAACCGCTGGTCGAGCGCGCCCGCTCGAACAAGCTCAAGCCGGACGACCTGGGCGGGGGTACGTTTACCGTCTCCAACTTGGGGCCGATGGGCGTGGAGCAATTTACGGCCATCATCAACCCGCCCGAAGCTGCTATTCTTGCCGTCGGCTCGACGCTGCCAGAGGTTGTGGCGCACAATGGCGAGATCGGGGTGCGGCAGATCATGCGCGTCACGATGTCGTCCGACCACCGCGTCATCGACGGGGCGATGGCGGCGCGCTTCCTACAGACGCTCAAGGGCATGCTGGAGAATCCTCGGCGGCTGGTGCTGTGAAAGATGGTAACCAGGTGACGGGGTGACGGGGTGAGCGGTGACGAAGTGACGGAGTGATGAGGTGACGAAGTGAAGGAGTAATTTCACATCGCCACTTCGTCACCCCGTCACATCTCTTGTATAATCGGGAAAATTGAAGTTAGTCACATTCAGGAGGTCATTCCGTGGCCGAACAGCAATACGATGTCGTCATTCTCGGCAGCGGGCCAGGCGGCTACATCGCCGCTATCCGAGCAGGCCAGCTCGGTCTGCGCGTCGCGGTTGTAGAGCAGGGTGACATAGGCGGCGTCTGCACGAACTGGGGCTGCATCCCGACGAAGGCGCTCCTGCGCAATGCAGAGGTACTGGAACTCGTACGGCACGCCGATCAGTTTGGGGTCGAGGCAAAGGATATCCAGGTGAACTGGCCGGTCGGCGTCAAGCGCGCTGAGCGTGTCGTGCGCCAGTCGCGCCAGGGCATCGAGTTCCTGTTCAAGAAGAACAAAGTCGAGGTGGTGAAGGGGCGCGGCAGTCTGGCCGATGCCAACACGATGCGCGTCGAAACCCAGGACGGGACACGCGAGCTGAAGGCGCGCAACCTCATCATCGCCACGGGCGCTCGTCCGTTCGTTCCGAAGGGCGTGACGGTTGACGGCAAAGCCATCATCACCAGCAAGGAGGCGGTGGCCTTGCAGGAGCCGCCGAAGCGTCTGCTCATCATGGGCGCGGGCGCGATTGGCTGCGAGTTCTCGACGGTCTACAGCGCCTACGGTACACAGTGTGTTATCTTCGAGATGATGGGACAGGTGCTCCCCCTCGAAGACGCGGAGTCCGGGGCGACGCTGCAAAAGGCGCTGCAGAAGCGCGGCGTCGAAATCAACCTCAACACCCGCGTCGACGGCGCGGAAGTGCGCGACAACGGCGTGGTGGTGAAGGTTACGAGCAACGATCAGACGCGCGAGGTCGAGGGCGACGTGCTCCTGATGGCGGCCGGGAACGTCGGCAACACCGAGGACATGGGCCTGGAGGCGCTGGGCATCGAGATCGGGCGCGGCAATGTCATCGGCGTCAACGAGTATTTGCAGACCAACGTCCCCCACATCTACGCGATTGGCGACGTGGTGAAGGGGCCGCGCCTGGCCCACAAGGCGATGCACGAGGGCGTTATCGCCGTCGAGCACATCGCGGGCCACAACCCCGCCCCGATGCATTGGGACAACATTCCGAGCTGCACTTACAGCCATCCCGAAGTCGCCAGCATCGGCATGAGCGAGGCCAAGGCGCGCGAGACGGCCGGCGACGTTAAGGTCAGCAAGTTCCCGTTCTCGGCCAGCGGCCGCGCCCGCGCCCTCGGCGACACCGAGGGCTACGTGAAAGTTGTCGCTGACGCTAAGTACGGTGAGATTCTGGGTGTCCACATGGTCGGCCCGGAGGTCACGGAGATGATCCACGAGTTGGCCCTGGCGCGGACGAACGAGCTGACGGTCGAAGAGGTCATCCATACGATTCACGCGCACCCGACCCTGTCGGAGACGATCCACGAGGCAAGCCTCGGCATTGTCGGTGCGCCGTTGCACATCTAGCACGCACAGGCGGGGGACGTGCGTTGACCCCCGCCGTGTCACGCCGCAGTACACGAGCATCCCTACCACAAGGAGGCCACGATGGCCGGGAACGTGCCTGGCGACCGCAGGTATACAAAAGAACACGAGTGGGCGAAGACAGAAGGTAATCTCGTACGTGTCGGCATTACCGAGTACGCTCAGGCGCAACTGGGCGACGTGGTCTACGTCGAGCTGCCCCAGGTGGGAGCCGATCTAAGGGCGGGCAAGACGTTCGGTGTGGTGGAGTCGGTCAAGGCCGCCTCAGACCTGTACTCGCCCATTTCTGGCAAGGTGGTCGAGATCAACGCCGCGCTGGAGAGCAGCCCGGAGACGGTCAACTCCGACCCATACGGCGAGGGCTGGATGATCGTCGTCGAGCCGAGCAGCGCAGCGGAGGTGGATGAACTCATGTCGGCCGCTGACTACGAGAAGCTGACGGCATAAGCCCAACCTATCAAACCCATTAAGTTATGCTTTGTGAGCGGAGTCACGCACGTGGCTCCGCTTCGTCTATCTGCAATCCATGAATCGGCGTTCGACAAACGTGGGCGGTATCATTCTGGCTTTGTCCGACACCCCTTACTTGTGGTAGAATAGGAGCGAACGGGAGTATCATAGGCGCACTGTCAGCTTAGACGGGGCCGTGTCTTGTCATGTTGTCTGTAAGCTCATCCCAGACCCATTGGAGGTCTAGTGCAATCTTTTGGTCGTTTTTCAGTCTTTCCAGTTGTGCCAGAGCGGATTGGGCGTTTGCGTGATCTCGCGTACAACTTGTGGTGGGTTTGGAACTCCGACGCGCGTCAGCTCTACCACGACCTCGACCCTGACCTGTGGCGTCAGGTGAACCTCAACCCGGTGCGGCTACTCAGCGTCATCGAGTCCAAGCGGCTGGAGACGATGAGCCGGAACGCCGACTACCTGGCGCGCTACGACCACGTCATGGCGGCGTTCGATAGCTACATGGGCGCGGACAACACCTGGTTCCGCCGCACTTACCCTGACCTCAAGGACTTCACCATCGCATACTTCTCGCCGGAGTTCGGCCTGGCCCAATCGCTGCCGATCTACTCTGGCGGTCTGGGCATCCTGGCCGGTGACTACTGCAAGGAGGCCAGCGACCTCGGCCTGCCCGTCGTCGGTGTCGGCTTCCTTTACCCGCAGGGCTACTTTATCCAGCACATCAATGCGGACGGCGTCCAGGAAGCCGCCTACGAGAAGATGGACTTCTCCGAGATGCCAGTCACCGTTGCTACGGGGCCAGACGGTCGTGAGGTCGTCATCCACGTGGACCTACCGGGGCGACGCGTGTACGCCAAGGTCTGGCGCATCCAGGTCGGGCGCGTGCCGGTGTTCCTCATGGACACCGACGTGGACCCCAACCAGCCGGGTGACCGGGACCTGGGCGCGCGCCTGTACATCGGCGACCACGCGCTGCGCGTTGCTCAGGAGGTGGTGCTCGGCATCGGCGGCGTGCGGGCGTTGCGGGCGCTGGGCATCTCGCCCAACGTCTGGCACATGAACGAGGGGCACTCGGCCTTCCTCGGGCTGGAACGCATTCGCGAGCTTATCAACGAGGCGGGTCTCACGTTTGACGAGGCGCAGCAGGTCGTGGCGGCCAGCACGGTCTTTACGACGCACACGCCCGTCGCGGCGGGCAACGAGGCGTTCGGTCTCGACCTGATGGACACCTTCTTCAGCGCCTACTGGCCCAGCCTCGGCATCGACCGCGAGCGTTTCATGGGCCTGGCGCATCTGGATCAGCCGTGGGGGGCGACGTTCAGCATGACCGTCCTGGCGCTCCGCCTGTCGAACCACGTCAACGGCGTCAGCCAGCTCCACGGCCAGGTGTCGCGGGGCATGTGGAATGGCTTGTGGCCAGAGACGCCGGTGGAGGAAGTGCCGATTGGGGCGATCACCAACGGCGTGCATACCGCCACTTGGCTGGGCCACCCGCTGGCGGACCTGTTCCAGGAGTGCCTCGGCGACGATTGGTACGACCGCATCGACGATCCCAACCTGTGGGCAGAGGTAGACAAGATCCCGGATGAGAAGCTGTGGCACGTGCATAGCCGACTCAAGCACCGCCTGGTGGACGATGTGCGCTTTCGTGTCGCGGCGCACCGGGCGCGGCTGGGTGAGGGGCCGAAGGCGATTGCGGATGCGGGCCTCCTGCTCGATCCCAACGCCTTGACCATCGGCTTCGCGCGCCGCTTCGCTACCTACAAGCGGGCGACGCTCTTGTTCCAGGACATGGAGCGCCTGCTGCGCCTGATGAACAAGCCGGGCCGCCCGGTGCAGTTCGTGTTCGCGGGCAAGGCCCACCCGGCGGATGAGCCGGGCAAGGCGCTCATCCAGTATATCTACAAGCTGTCGCGCACGCCGGAGTTCGCCGGGAAGATTGTCTTCCTCGAAGGCTACGACATGGAGATGGCGCACACTCTCACCCAGGGTGTTGACATCTGGCTCAACACCCCGATGCGCCCACGCGAGGCCAGCGGCACGAGCGGCATGAAAGCGTCACTCAACGGCATCCCCAACTTCAGCGTCCTCGACGGGTGGTGGATCGAGGGGTACAACGGCAAGAACGGCTGGGCCATCGGCCAGGGCCGCCAGTATCCTGACGAGGCGACCCAGAACGAGGCTGATGCGCTGTCACTGTATGAGATTCTGGAAAACGAGATTGTCCCGGCGTTCTACGAGCGCGACAGCAACGATTTGCCCAAGCGCTACCTGGCGTATGCTAAGGAATCGCTGCGCTCGCTGACCTGGCGCTTCACCGCGCGGCGCATGAACAAAGACTACACCACGCAGCTCTACATCCCGGCTGGCCAGGCGGGCGCGCACATGACCAAGGACGACTATGCCGTCGCCAAGAATTTGATGAAGTGGCGCAGCCAGGTCGCGGCGGCGTGGCCGCAGGTGAAGTTCGCTGTCGATGCGCCGCGCGAGGGACAACTCACCGTGGGCGACAAAATTCCGGTGCGCGCTTACGTCTGGCTCGGCTCGCTCAAGCCAGACGACGTCGCCGTAGAGGCCGTGGTGTGGGAGACGGACGGGAAGGCGCAGGCGCGGGAGTTGGCCGTCAACCGCCTGACGCGCAGCGCCCAGCAGGACGGCGCGCAGGTGTACACCGGCGACATCGTGGCCGTGGAAGGCGGCAACCTGTCGTACGGCGTACGCATCCTGCCGGTGAACTCTGACCTGCCTAACGCCCAGGCCCTCGGCCTTGTGAAGTGGGCGTAGCCGCCAGCGGCGCGGGCAATCAATCATTGGGAGGACGGGCATGAACAAGAGCGACGTGCTTACTGAGCTGGCTGCCATTGTCGGACCCCAGCGGGTGCTGCATCGTCCGGAAGATGTGTACATGTACGAGTACGACGGCGCTCTCGACCGGGCGAAGCCAGACTTTGTTGTCTTCCCCGTGAGTAGCGAGGAGGTCGCTGCCATCGTCCGTGTCGCTAACCGCGCCGGCATCCCGTTCATGCCGCGCGGCGCCGGCACGGGTCTGTCAGGCGGCGCGGTTCCAGTCGAAGGCGGCGTCGTCATCTCCTTCTCGCGCATGAACCGCATTCTCGACATCGACCTGGCGAACCTGCGGGCGACGGTCCAGCCGGGCGTCGTGAACATCGACGTCACCAACGCCGTCGCCGGCAAGGGCTTCTACTACGTCCCCGACCCCTCCAGCCAGAAGGCATGCACCATCGGCGGCAACATCGCCGAGAACTCTGGCGGCCCGCACTGCCTGGCGTATGGTGTGACCTCGAACCACACCATCATGCTCGAAGCGGTCCTGCCCGACGGTGAGATCGTGCAGCTCGGCGCGCCGACCGCTGACGCGCCCGGCTATGACCTGACCGGCTTGATGGTCGGCTCCGAGGGCACACTTGGCCTGGTAACGCGCGCCGTCGTCCGGCTAGTCCACCAGGCGGAGACGGTGACGACGCTGCTGGCCGTGTTCAACACGATTGACGACGGCAGCAACGCTGTGTCGGCCATCATCGCCGACGGGACCATTCCGGCGGCGCTGGAGATGATGGACAATACCGCCATCCGCGCCGTCGAGGCGGCCAAGAAGTGCGGCTACCCGGTCGACGCGGGGTCGGTACTGCTCATTGACCTGGAAGGCTTCCGCGACGGTCTCGCGGAGACGGCCGAGCATATCGCCGAGTTGTGCCGGGGCTGCGGAGCCACCGAGGTGCGCCCGGCGAAGAATGCCGTCGAGCGCGACAAGCTCTGGGCAGGTCGCAAGGGCGCGTTCGGTGCGATGGGCCGCCTGTCGCCGTCGTACTACGTGCAGGATGGCGTCATCCCGCGCACCAAGCTGCCCTGGGTGCTGCACCGCGTCGGCGAGATTGGCGACAAGTACGGCTTTCGCATCGCCAACGTCTTCCACGCCGGCGACGGAAACCTGCACCCCCTCATCTTGTTCGATGAGCGCGACCCGGTCCAGGTGCGCAACGTCGTCCGCTGTGGCAGCGAGATTCTCAAGGCGTGCGTCGAGGTGGGCGGCTCTATCAGCGGCGAGCATGGCATCGGCGTGGAGAAGCGCGAGGACATGTGCGAGCAGTTCACCGGGCCGGACCTCATCGCCATGCGCCAGGTGAAGGCTGCGTTCAACCCGCTGAACCTATGCAACCCCGGCAAGCTCTTCCCTACATCGAAGGCGTGCTACGAGGTGGGCGTGAAGCATCGCCGCCTGCCGTCCATTGTTGCGGAAGAGCATATGTTGTAAGAGGTGACGATGTGACGGAGTGACGAAACGAATTCACTTCGTCACCTCGTCACACCGTCACCCTCTCTCAAAGAGGAGGCCGTATGGCGACATCAATACTGCCGATTGATGCCCTCGCCGAGTTGGTCGGCGACGAGTACATTGTCACCGACCCAGAAGCGCTCAAAGCCAGCGTCGTCGATGGGGTGACGCCGCAGTACGTGGTTCGCCCGGGGACGGAGGAGGAGGTCGCAGAGACAGTGGCGTGGGCGAACGCCGCTGGGCTGTCGGTTGTACCGCGCGGCCAGGGCAAGGCGCTGGGCATCGGCGAGCCGCCGCGCCGCGCTGATCTTGTCCTGGGTCTCGACCGCCTCAACAAAATCCTCGAATACGAGCCGGCCGACCTGACCGTGACGGCGGAGGCGGGCGTAACGCTGGGCGAATTGCAGCGCGTCCTGGGCGCGCAAGGCCAGTGGCTACCCCTGGACCTGGCGCTCGGCGCGGACCACAGCCTGGGGGGCATCATCGCCACCAACCTCAGTGGTCCCCACCG
This sequence comes from Anaerolineae bacterium, assembly GCA_039810085.1. Taxonomy (GTDB): domain Bacteria; phylum Chloroflexota; class Anaerolineae; order Epilineales; family JAHCIE01; genus JBDHWG01. Next base: position 79,015 of record JBDHWG010000021.1, on the reverse strand, counting down.
CTGGCGCTACGGCACATCGCGTGACCTGCTCATCGGTCTGCGCATCGTCCAGGCCGACGGCATGGTCTACCGTGGCGGCGCGAAAGTCGTCAAGAACGTAGCGGGCTACGACTTGCCTAAGGTCTTTGTCGGTTCCCTGGGCACGCTGGGCGTCATGACCGAGGTGACGTTCAAGCTCCAACCCCTACCCCGCAACACTAAGACGGTTGTGGCACAGCTTCCCAACGTCGCCGCCGCAGCGAGCCTCTCAGGCCAGGTCATTACGTCCCATCTCATGCCCGATGCCCTGGCCGTTGTCGATGCGGGTGGCGCCGCACGGCTGCACACCCTCGCGCCGGATATCGTCGCGGCCGACAACGTGGTTGCCCTGTTCATCGTTCGCTTCAGCGGCATCTCGGCCGCTGTTGTCCGCCAGGTCAACGAACTTAAGGCGATGGCCGAGGCAGCGGGCGGGAGCATCGTGGTGGCCGAGGAGGACGGAGCGCTGTGGGGCGCGGTTGCCGACTGCCCAGCGCTGGTCACCGAAGGCCGCGCCGTGCGCCTCAAGATTGCCGTCCTGCCCACGCTGCTGGGCGAGGCGATGGCCGCCGTCCAGGATGTGGCCCGCGCGCAGACCCTTGCGGTTGCGCAGGTCGCCCATTCGGGGAATGGCGTCTTCTACAGCGTGATTCGCGGCTTCGGCCCGAATGACGACCGCGAGACGCGCACCGTGGCGGCGGCAAAGGCGATCCGCAAGGTCATTGCAGACCTAGGCGGGACGACGGTCGTCGAGCACGCGCCGCTGAGCATCAAGAGCGCCATCGGCGTGTGGGGGCCGACGCGGGGCGACTTCCGTCTGATGCAGGCGTTGAAGGCGCAGTTCGACCCCAAGGGCACGTTGAATCCAGGACGGTACGTAGGCGGAATATGAGACCGACGTGATGGAGTGACGGAGTGACGACGTGACGTGAGAACTTTGAATCACCTCGTCACGTCGTCACTCCGTCACCTTCTCACTTTCCGAGGTTGAGATGGACGAATTCATCTCAGAGCCAATTACGGTGGACTACGACGAGGAGCGCATGGCGCCGGCCTCGCTGCGCTGGCGTGGTCAGACCTACGCTGTCGCCGAGGTGCTCAGCGCGTGGCAGGACTGGCACGCGCCCTCGTACGCCGACCACGCTCGGAGCTGGATTCACCGCCGCCACCGCAATTACTACGTCGTGCGCACCACGCAAGGCCCCATTTTCGAAATTTACCTGGACCGCGCAGCAGGCAAGCGGGACTGGGTGCTATTGAAACGCAAAGGCTAGAAGGAGTCGCTCATGGCCGAGACGATTGAGCTTCTGGATCCAACGGACCGACCAAGTCTGTGGCGCAAGGACCAGACGGCCCACCGTGGGTGGACTGCGCCCGAGCCGCCGACCTACGAGGAGATTCTGCGCTGCACGCACTGCGGCCTGTGCCTCAACCAATGCCCAACGTACCGCGTCCTTGGCATTGAGGCTGACTCGCCGCGCGGCCGCATCTATTTGATGCGCTCGGTCCACGAGGGGCGCAAGGATGTGGATGAAGACTTCGCCACCCACATGTTCGTCTGCCTCGCGTGCCGCGCATGTGAAACGGCGTGTCCGGCGACGGTCCATTTCGGTGGCTTGGTCGAGATGGCCCGCGCCCAGGTGCAGGCGGCGCACCTGGAGAACGAGCCGCGCGCGGCGCGTCTCCTGCGCCAGATTGTCTTTGAGCAACTCCTGCCGTCGCCGGGCCGCCTGGAGCTAGCCGCCGGGCTGACGCGCTTCTACCAGCGCAGCGGCGCGCAAAGCCTGGTGCGCAAGAGCGGCATCCTGCGCGCCCTGCCGGGCGACCTGCACAAGCGCGAGGCGCTCATGCCGAAGCTCCCGCCGAAGAACTTCAAGGCCGAGGGCCAGGTCTACCCGGCGATTGGCGAGAAGCGGGCGCGCGTCGCGCTATTCAACGGCTGCATCATGCCCCTCGCCTATGGCCCGACGCAGGAGGCAACCGTGCGCGTCCTCCAGCGCAACGGCGTCGAGGTCGTCGTGCCCAAGGAGCAGGTGTGCTGCGGGGCGCTGGCCGTCCACGCCGGACTGCGCGAGCAGGGCAAAGAGCAGGCAAAGCGCAACATCCCCGCGTTCGAGGCCCTCGACGTCGACGCGGTCATTATCAACGCCGCCGGCTGCGGTGTCGTGCTCAAGGAGTACGGCGAGTTGCTCCAGAATGACCCGACGTGGGCAGAGCGCGCCCACCGCTTCAGCGCGTCGGTGCGCGATATCTCGGAGTTCCTGGTCGAGCTTGGGTTGCGTCCGCCGACAAAGGAAATGAACATCCGCGTGACGTACCAGGACCCGTGTCACCTCGCCCACGGTCAGGGCATCCGCCTCCAGCCGCGTGAGCTACTGCGCGCCATTCCCGGCCTCGAGCTTGTGGAGATGCGCGACTCCGACCGCTGCTGCGGCTCGGCGGGCATCTACAACATCACCAACCCCGACATCTCCATGCGTGTTCTCGACGAGAAGATAACGAACGTCAAGGCGACCAACGCCGACATGATCGTCTCGGCAAACCCCGGCTGCATGCTCCAGCTCCAGGCGGGCTGCGAACGCTACGACTACCCGGCCGAGGTTGCCCACGTGATAGACCTGCTGGACCGAGCCTACAGCGCGGGTTGAGCCGAATGTCGAGGACGCTGCCGACCCTGCGCCGCCTCCGTGAAGCGCGGCGGGAGCGCCGCTCCCGTCGCGCCTGCTGCGGCTTCGACACCGTCCCCTTCGACCACCACGCGCCACGGGAGCGCCTTGAACAGCTTGTCGCCGACGAGGCGCTGGAGATGTTCGAGGGCGAGATACCGGTCGGGCACGCCCTGGACCTCGGCATCGGCGACGGCGACCACGCCCTATGGTTGGCGGCGCGCGGCTACGAGGTCGAGGGCGTTGACGTGAACGCGCACGCTCTGCACCGGGCTGAGTTGCGTGCGAAACGCCTCAACCTGTGGTTGCAGACATTCCTGGCTGACGTGCGCGACTTCCCCATCCTGCCCGACAGCTACGACCTGATCGTCGCGGCGGCGCTGCTCCACTTCCTCCCGCCCGACAGCCTCCCCACGCTCGCCGAGCGCATCGTCGCCGGTCTCAAGCCCGGCGGCTACGTCTACGCGAGTGTTCTGACGACGGACGACCCCGGCTACGCTCTTTTACGGGCCAGCGGCGCCGCCGAAGTTGCGCCCAACACCTTCGATACCGCCGATATGGGGATTGGCCCGACGCTGCACTACTTCCGTAAGGGCGAGCTACGTGCCCTGTTTCCCACGCCCGACGTGGTTCACTACGCCGAGGAGCGCTACCTACGCCCCGGCTCCGAGCAGGGCTACAATGCGGCGGCAGCGCTGCTGGCGCGCAAGCCGTCGGCATAGCATCGACAAGAACAATAGGTCGTGCCGTCGCTGCGAGGAGGACGATAGGACGACGAAGCAGCCTCCCGTTGGGTGAGACACGCGCTACAGCGGCTTAGAGTGCCTTTGACAAGGGCGGGGGATTGCTTCGCTGTGCTCGCAATGACGACGTGACAGTAGTCTGGTTTTGGCGTATCCCATTACTGTGCACGAGGTGATCTCGGCATAATGCTATAACTTGTCTAGATCGAAGGCGGAGGATGAAGCATAGACTTGTCCCGGCTCTTCTGAGCCTGATCGCCCTGATCGCGGCAGCATGCAGCGCGGCGGAATCGCCACGGCCACAAGCGCCTGCTCCTATAGTGCTGGTGACCGCGCCTGCAGCGGCCATTTCGTCTACGGCTTCGCCCGCCACACCGTCTATCGTTTCTCCTGCGCCCTCGGCTATTGCTACCGTCCCTCCTACAAGCCCACCTGCCACGGCCCCCGCAGTCGCTCGGCCAGCGAGCAGCCCTCCGACGACGGTTCCGACTGCGCCAAGCCCCGTGCCAACAGAGAAGCTCGCCGGCGCGTTCATGCTCGTTGGGGAGAATGACCTGGGGAAGCGCGGGATGAATGGGGGGCTGGCGCTGGCCGGGACGTGCGCCTATGTCGGCAGCCGGGATGACAAGGGCGGCGTGATAGTGCTGGACGTGGCGGACCCGACCCGTCCGGCCATTGTGCGTGAGCTGCTGTTGCGGCACGGTAGCACGGCACGGGAGGTCCGCGCGAGCGACCGCCTTCACACGCTGGTCGTCATGTATTACGGCATCGGCTCGCCGCCGGTGTTCAACGGCCTGGAGCTGTACGACATCGCCGACTGCCGCGCGCCGCGCCTGGTCGGCGAGATCAACCTGGGCGCGCCGCCCCACGAGTTCTACCTGTGGCACGACCCAACGAGACCGGGCCGCGCCCTGGTCTACCTCGGCATGTTTGGCCCGACGCCACAGCTTCGTGTCGTTGACATAAGCGACTCGTCGAGGCCGGTCGTGTACGCCACGTGGGAGCCGGATGCAGCGGCGTTGCGCGCCATGCCCAGCTACCAGCTCCACTCCCTGTCGCTCTCGCCGGATGGCCGGCGGGCGTATCTCGCCGCCTGGAACGGCGGGTTCCTGGTGGCGGACATCTCGGAACTGGCGGAGGGCAAAGCCAATCCGACGGTGCATCTCATCACGCCGCCCACTGACCACCTCCGTCTGCCGGGCGGAGCGAACGTCCACAGCGCCGTTGCGATCCCCGGCCGCGATCTTGTCGTCCTGACGTCGGAAATCTACGGGCCTTGCCCATATGGCTGGCTGCACGTCGCCGACATCAGCGATCCGGCGCGGCCTCGGCTGCGCGGCGAGTTCAAGATCGCCGAGAACGAGACAGCGCGCTGCGGCGATGCAACGCGAGTCGGCGGAACGTACACGGCGCACGACCCGCTGGTGCTGCCGCATATCGCCTTCGTGACGTGGTACACCGGCGGCGTCCAGGCGGTTGACCTGAGCAACCCGGATGCGCTGTACGGCCTGGCGCAGTTCCGCCCGACCCCGCCATCGGTCAAACACCCGGAGACGGTGCTGGGGCCTGGACATAGCTTCATGTGGAGCTATCCCATCCTCCGTCATGGGCTGCTCTACGTGGCCGACATCACCGGCGGCCTGTACATCCTCAAGTACAGCGGGCCGTACGCCGAGGAGACGGGGGGCAGCGCCGAGAGCAACACCAACTGAGGGTTTGGGCTTGTGGCATATGTTGTGCTTTTGCTCCAACAGGAATGTTGATGGAGGAGCAAAACAATGGCCGAGACAACTTCGTATTCGTGGCCGCAGCGGCTGTGGCGGGCCGTTCGGGGTGAGCTATTCTGGGGCTTGCTGCTCAGTGTCCTAGCGCTGTGGGCGTTCGCGGGCCTGGCCGACAACATCTGGGAGGGCGAGAGCTTCGCTTTCGATAGCCAGGTCATCGGCGCGGTGCATGGTGTTGCCAGCAGCGCGCTCACAACGATCATGATGGGCGTGACGATGCTGGGTGACTGGCGCGTCCTGACCGCGCTAGGCGTTATCTTCGGCATCGTGTGGTGGCGGCGCGGCCATCGCAGCCGCGTGGTGATGCTCGTGTTGGCCTACCTGGGGGGCGCAGGGCTAGACCAGCTGCTGAAGCTCATTTTCCACCGCATGCGGCCAGAGACCGCCGGCTCAGTCATCACCGTTCAGGGCTACAGCTTCCCCAGCGGCCACGCCATGATGTCGCTGTGCTTCTACGGCATGCTCATCTACCTGCTTGTCCACGAGCGGTCGCACGTGGTTCGCGTGCTTGGCTTGATCGGGGCGATTGTGCTGATCAGCCTCATCGGCTTGAGTCGCATCTACCTGGGTGTTCACTATCCGAGCGATATTGTCGGCGGCTTCACCGCTGGCTTCGTCTGGCTCATGGCAACCATCCTGGGCTACCGTCGCTATGAGCAGCATCAGCGTCATGTGCCTGAGGCTCCCCCTGCATCTGGCCCAGCCCAGGTATCTGAATATAACCCATAGACGACTGTGCCAGGCGAGTTACGTGCGATTTTGTCTAGCCACTTGATTTGAGTCATGATATAATCAGCCCAGACCAGCCGTCCCGATTTTGTGGTTGGGACGGCTTTTTTGTGCGCGAGGGAAGCGCTAACACGCCGGACACTGTCGTATACTTGCCCTGAAAATGAGGAGGCAACGTTGAACATCCATGAATACCAGGCAAAAGAAATCTTCGTGAAGCATGGGCTGCCGGTGCCGATGGGCGAGGTGGCAACGACGGCGGACGAGGCGCAGGCGGCGGCCGAACGCCTGGGCCGGCCGGTTGTCGTCAAGGCCCAGGTGCTCGTGGGCGGCCGCGGGAAGGCGGGCGGCGTCAAGCTCGCCCAGACACCGCAGGAGGCGCGCGACAAGGCGGCCGCCATTCTGGGCATGAACATCAAGGGCATTACCGTCAAGAAGGTCCTCATTGCTCCGGCTGTAGACATTGCCCGGGAGATTTATCTGGGCATGGTCATCGACCGCGCTCGGAAAGCCGTGGTGATGATGGCCTCGGCGGCGGGCGGCGTGGACATCGAAGAGGTCGCCCGCGACACGCCGGAGAAAATCATTCGCGTCGCCATCGACCCCATCCTTGGCCTGCGCGATTTCCAGGCCCGCGATGCTGCCATGGCGCTCGGCCTCGAGGGCGACCAGATAGGGGAGTTCATCAAGATCGCCAAGGGGCTGTACAAGGCGTTTTGGGCGTCGGATGCGTCCCTCGCTGAGGTCAACCCGCTGGTGGTGGCGCCGGATGGGCATCTCCTTGCCATTGACGCCAAAATGAACATCGACGACAGCGCCCTCTTCCGTCACCCCGACCTGGCCCAACTGCGCGACGAGGGCGAGGAAACGCCGGAGGAGCAGAAGGCGCGCGAGGCGGGCTTGAGCTACGTCGCTCTCGACGGCAACATCGGCTGCCTGGTCAACGGCGCGGGTCTGGCGATGGCGACGATGGACACCGTGAAGCTGTACGGCGGCGAGCCGGCGAACTTCCTGGACATCGGCGGCGGCGCGCGGGCAGACAAGGTGCTGGCGGCGCTTACCATCATCCTCAGTGATCCAAAGGTCAAGGCCGTTCTGGTGAACATCTTCGGCGGCATCACCCGCGTCGACGAAGTGGCGAAGGGTATTCTCCAGACTTTCCAGCAGACGGGGACGCACGTCCCGTTTGTTGTGCGCCTGGTTGGCACGAACGAGGATGTCGGCCGCGAGATGCTGGCAGGCACCAACGTTGCCTGGGCCGCGAGCCTGTCTGAAGCCGCGCAAAAAGCGGTGAAGGCTGCTGAGACGGGCCGGGCCGAGGGCGCGTGACGGCGTCGTACTGGGCTGAGACAATAGCGAATATCCGCGCGCTCGACTGCCCTGGCGGGCGGCAGACGCGCTGAGGAGATAAGGCATGAGCATCTTCATCAACAAGGACACCCGCGTCATCGTCCAGGGCGGCACCGGGCGGGAGGGCCTATTCCATACCAAAGCGATGGTTGACTACGGCACCAAGGTCGTCGGCGCGGTGACGCCGGGCAAGGGCGGCCAGGTCATCCTCGACCGCATCCCCGTCTTTAACACCGTCGCTGAGGCGTGCAAGGCGACGGATGCGAATACCTCGTGCATCTTTGTGCCGGCGCGCTTCGCACCCGAGGCGATGGTGGAGGCGGCGGACGCCGGTATCGACCTGGTCGTCTGCATCACCGAGAACGTGCCGACGCTGGACATGCTGGAGATTACGCCGTATTTCGAGCGCAAGGGAATCCGCCTCATCGGGCCGAACTGTCCTGGCCTCATCTCGCCGGGTCAGGCAAAGGTTGGCATCATCCCCAACCACGTCACGATGCCGGGGCCGGTCGGCCTCGTGTCGCGCTCTGGCACGCTGACCTACGAAGTCATCGCGGCGCTGACAGCGCGGGGCATCGGGCAGACGACGGCGGTCGGCATCGGCGGCGATCCGGTCAAGGGGACGAACTTCATCGACTGCCTCGCGCGCTTCAAGAATGACCCGGAGACCAAGTACATCGTCATCATCGGCGAGATTGGTGGCTCGGATGAGGAGCGCGCAGCGGAGTACATCGCCGAGAACGTCAAGCAGCCCGTGATCGGCTTCATCGCCGGGCAGACGGCGCCGCCGGGCCGGCGCATGGGTCACGCGGGCGCTATTATCTCTGGTGGCGAGGGCCGCGCCGAGGACAAGATTCGCGCCTTTCAGAAGGCGGGCATCCGCGTTGCGCGCCACCCGGACGAGGTCGCCGAGCTTGTGGCTCAGGTTGTGGCCGAGCAGAAGTAACGCCGGATGAAGGCGCTCGAAGCGCGCCTGGCGCATTTCTTTGTGGAACGCGGCACAGATGCGTACATGGTCGGGGGGGCGGTGCGGGATAGGTTGCTCGGCCGCCCGATCCACGACTATGACATTGCCGTGTCGGACAACGCGTTGCGCCTGGGTCGCAGTCTCGCCGACGCGCTGTCGGGCGCGTACGTCACACTGGACGATGAGCAGCCGACGGCGCGGGTGCTCCTGGGTAACGACCAGGTTGACGTGGCGCAGTGGCGCGACGATGGCCTGGCCGAGGATCTCGCGCTGCGCGACTTCACCATCAACGCCATGGCTGTCCCTCTAGCCGCCTGGGCCGATGACCCGCCGCCGGTTCTGGACCCGACAGGCGGCCAGGCCGACTTGGCGGCGCGCCTCATCCGTGCGACGAGCGAGAATTCGTTCCGCCACGACCCGGCGCGGTTGCTGAGAGCGCCCCGCTTCGCGGCCCAACTCGACGGCCATATTGAAGCCCAGACTGAGGCGTGGCTTCGCCGCGACGTGCCGCTGCTGCCGAAGGTCTCGCCAGAGCGTATCCGCGACGAGGTGTGGCGCTGCGTGATGCTGCCGCGGGCATCCAACATTGTACGGCGTCTGGACGACCTGGGGCTGCTGCTCTACGTGCTGCCGGAGGTCGCGGCGCTGAAGGGTGTGACCCAGCGTCCCCCGCACACGCTGGATGTGTACGGCCACTCGCTGGCGGCGCTCACCCAGATGGAGGCCATCTTAGGTGCGCTCGATGTTGGCGGGGTCGCTGCTGAGCCGAAGGTAGCGCAGGCTCTTGCGCCATATGCGGAACCCCTTCGGGCACGCCTGCTCGAAGAACCCGTCATCGGCCGGCCGCGCTGGTCGCTGCTGAAGCTTGTCGCCCTGCTGCACGACATTGGCAAGCCCGCGACGCGGAGCGAAAAGGACGGCGTCGTCCACTTCTACCGGCACGAGGACGTGGGCGCTGAGATGGTTGGCCGGGTCGCGCAGCGCCTCCGCTTGAGCAGCCGCGAGACGGCCTGGCTCCAGCGTGTCGTTCGCCACCACCTGCGGCCGCTGTTTCTGTCGCAGCAGGCAACGCCCAGCCACCGCTCGCTGTACCGCTTTTTCCGCGACCTGGGGGGCGCGGCGCCAGACGTTCTGCTGCTCTCGATTGCCGACAACCGCGCCAAAGGGCTGGAGGCTGAGACGCCGAGTGCGTCGCGGGACGGTGAGCCGGTGCTGCGTTTCGCTGCCAACGCGATGGAGATGCTCTACGCCGAGGAGACGCCGACCGTCGTCGCCCCGCCCCCGCTCGTGACCGGCCGGGATCTCATGCAGGCCCTCGGCCTGCCGCCCGGCCCGCAGATTGGCGATCTGCTCGAAAAGGTACGCGAGGCGGCGGCGGCTGGCGAGGTTACCACCCGAGATGAGGCGCTCCGTTTGGCGCGGCACCTTGCACACCAGAAACGTAAATGACTGATGCACTTCTGGGTTTCCGACTTTAGAGGAGAGACATGCGTATTCTTGTGACCGGCTTCGAGCCGTTTGGTGGACGAGACCGTAATCCATCCCGCGAGGCGGCGCTCGCCCTGGATGGTCTGACCCTCGGCGACGCCAGCATCGTGGCGAAGGTCTTGCCGGTGGACACCCACGGTGCGCCGAGACAGCTTGACGCCGCCATCGCCGCGTTGCAGCCGGACGCGATTGTGTGCCTGGGCGAAGCGGCGCGGCGCACCAAAATCAGCATCGAGCGCGTCGCCGTCAACCTTCTCGACTTCCCTATCCCTGACAACACGGGCCAGCAGCCCATCGACGAGAAGATCGTCATCGACGGTCCGACGGCATACTTCGCAACCTTGCCGGTCCGTGCGCTGCGGGACCGCCTGGTGGACGAGGTTCCGGTCGAGCTTTCCATGTCGGCGGGAACCTACCTGTGCAACCAGGTGATGTACCACGCGCTGCACACGCAAGCCCGAACGGGCGTGCCGGCCGGCTTTGTTCACCTGCCGCGCAGCTTCAGTAGTCCAGAAGCGGACCTGGACATCGACCTGCCGGAGATCAAACGCGGCGTGCGCCTTTTGGTGGAGAGCCTGGCTGGTTGGCTCGCGGCGGAGCGTGTATCCGCCGGAGTGGCGCCGCATCACCGTTGAATCCACCATGAGCTTGCTCGGGGTCGACGTTCTCAAAACGGCGCAGGGTGCGCTGGGCGCGTTCGAGATGCCTGGCATGGTGGTGGCTGCGGCGCAGGGCGATGGCCCGGCTGAGGTCCTCGCCGTCGGGATGGATGCGGCGGGGGCGCTGCTCTCGCGCGATAGCCTGTTTCCGGTGGCCTCCGTCACCAAGCTCGCCACGGCCCTGGCAGTGCTCCGCCTCGTTGACGTGGAAGCTCTGGCGCTAGATGCCTCCCTTGCCCGGGTCCTGCCGGATGCCGCCGCTGCCCAGCCCGGCGTCACCCTGCGCAAGCTGTTGTGCCACACGAGCGGCCTGCCCGTGGACCTGCCATCGGAGGCCGCGCCCTATGCGCCGGGCCTCGACTGGCCGACCCTGGCGCGCGGCTGCCTGGCGACACCCCTGGAAGCGCCGCCGGACCAACGAGTGCAGTACAGCAACGTCGGCTACGGCCTGCTGGCCGTTGTCGTCGAGCGCGCCACCGGCCAACCGTATGGCGCGGCCCTCGCGTCGCTTGTCCTCGATCCACTTAGGATCGAAGGCTACCTGGGCGTTGAGCCGCCGCGCCCGCCCGCTCGGGTACGTGGCGTGCGCAGCCGCCACCGGGGCACCGACCTTGAGCCCTTCAACTCGGCGTTCTGGCGCTCGCTGGCGTTTCCCTGGGCCGGATTGCTCACGAACGCGGCGGGGGCATTGAAGCTCGTGCGGGCCTATCGTGGGCAGCCGCCGGGATTTCTCTCGCCCGCTCTCATCGAGATGGCGTCGCGCGACGCAACAGGCGGTCTGAGCGGAGGCTTTGGTGGGCCGCTACGCTGGCAGCCATGCCCGTGGGCGCTCGGGCCGGAGGTGCGCGGCGCGAAAACACCTTACTGGGCGCCGCCGGAAGCGAGCGCGCAAAGCTTCGGCCACTCCGGCGCCTCCGGCGCACTGGCCTGGGTTGATCCGACAGCAGATGTGGCGTGGGTCATCCTTGGCACACGGACAGGGGACGGCGGCTGGATGCTCCAGGCTGCGCCGGACATCGGCGCGCGAATTCTGGCCGCCGCGTCTCCGCCTGCGTAACTTCCCGCTATTTGACCCGTCTTACCGATAGACCTATAATTGAGCGTCCTTCGGTCAGGGCGGGAACATAGACCCGCAGCTGCCGCCGCCGCACTCCCGGGCGCATCGATGCCCGTCGGAGACCAGGGGCGGCGTTGTCATGTTCTTCTTAAGCCCCATTTTCTAGGAGGCGGGACCACGCTTTATGGAAAATCGTTTCAGGTTTACGCTCATTGCAATTCTTGTCCTTGCGCTGCTGGCCCTCTACGTTGTGTGGCCGTCCAATCCGGGCGTCAACTTCTCCCTCGGGCCGCTGAGTTTCAACAAGGACATTAAGGTACACGAAGGGCTTGACCTGCAGGGCGGCCTCCAGGTGCTGCTCCAGGCCAAGACCGTCGATGCCAACGGCAACCCGGCGCCACCGGCGCCAGCCGACCTCGACGCGACGCGTTTCATCATTGAGAACCGCGTCAACGGCCTCGGCGTATCCGAGCCAATCGTGCAGATCCAGGGCGACGACAAGATTATCGTCGAGCTGCCCGGTCTGAGTGACCCGGACCAGGCCATCAAGACCTTCGGCCAGACCGGCCGCCTCGAGTTCATCGACGCGGGTGACACTTACCTCCAGCCAGGGACGAAGGTTCAGACAACCTACCCCGAGCTGTGGCCGGTCTCGCCGGACAAGCTCACCGTGGCTCCTACATCGACGGTCAGCGGCACGAACAGTAGCGCTGTGGGCGCGACCGGCACGGTAAGTAGTACCGGCACGATCAGCGATACAACTACCGCGACAACCAAGTACGCGACGGTTGTCACCGGCGAGCACCTGGCGTCGGCTGAGTTAGCCTCGAACCAGACGACAGGCGAGCCTGTGGTCAGCTTCTCGCTGACCTCGGATGGTTCGCGGCGCTTCCTGGACTATACCAGCAAGAACGTCGGCAAGTACCTGGCTATTGTTCTCGACGGGCAGGTTATCTCGTCGCCCCGCGTTAACAGCGCGATTAGCGACAGCGGTCAGATCACGGGCAACTTCACGCGGGAGTCGGCCAATAGTCTCGTGCTCCAGCTCAAGTACGGCGCGCTCAAGGTGCCGCTGGAAGTCATCGACACGCGCGTGGTCGGGCCGTCGCTCGGCCAGGACTCGGTGCAGCGCAGCCTCATCGCGGGCCTCGTTGGCCTGGTGGCCGTCGCCCTGTTCATGATGGTGTACTACCGCCTGCCGGGCATCATGGCGACGCTCGCGCTCCTCATCTACGGCGCGGTTGTGTTCGCCCTGTTCAAGCTCATCCCCGTGACGCTCACACTGCCGGGTATCACCGGCTTCATCTTGTCCATCGGCATGGCCGTGGACGCCAACGTGCTCATCTTCGAGCGTCTGAGAGAGGAATTGCGCAACGGCAAGCGGCTGCGGGCGTCCATCGAGGACGGTTTCCGCCGCGCCTGGCCGTCGATCCGCGACTCCAACGTGTCAACGTTGCTGACGTGCGCCGTGCTGTTCTGGTTCGGCTCGCAGTTCGGCGCGAGCATCGTCAAGGGTTTCGCGCTGACGTTGGCAATCGGCGTGCTCGTGAGCATGTTCACTGCCATCGTCGTGACCCGCACGTTCCTGCGCTTGACACGCCGGTTCTGGGATATCGATGAAAATACGCCTGAGGCAACGGGTCGCCTCCAGCGCCTGTTTGGCTTCTAAGGGGGGCGCATGATTGACGTTATTGGCAAGCGGTACTGGTTCTTCGCCTTCTCCGGAGCGATTATCGTCATCGGCCTGATCGCCCTGGCGCTGTGGGGCTTGCCCCTGGGCCTGGACTTCACGGGCGGCTCGCTGATCGAGGTTCAGTTCAAGAACCCATCGACGGCCGTTCAACCGGGTGATGTCTCCACAATTCTAGAAACGCGCGGCTTCAAGGACGCTGTTGTTCAGACGTCAGGCACAAACACGGTGCTCATCCGCGCCGCGACGATGGACAACGACACCAAGCTCGCATTCTACGGCGACCTGCGCCAGAAGTACGGCGACCTGACCGAGTTGCAATATAACAACGTCGGGCCGTCAGTCGGCGCAGCGGTCGCACAGCGTGCCATCATCGCTGTCGCCATCGCCGAGGCCATCATCCTGCTCTACATCGCGTGGGCATTCCGCAAGGTGCAGCATCCCATTCGTTATGGCGTGGCGGCCATCGTCGCCCTCGTCCACGATGTGCTGGTGCTGCTCGGCGTCGCGTCCATTCTCGGCCACTTCCTGGGCTGGCAGGTCGACTCGCTATTCCTCACGGCCATGCTGACGGTGATTGGCTTCTCGGTGCATGATACCATCGTCGTGTTCGACCGCATCCGCGAAAACCTCATCAAGTATCGTGGCGAAGTCTTCGACACCGTGGTGAACTTCAGCATCATCCAGACGCTCGTGCGGTCGCTGAACACGTCGCTCACCGTGGTTATCACCCTGGCGGCCCTGGCGCTGCTCGGCGGTGTGACGACGCGCCACTTCGTGGTCTACATGCTCATCGGCATCATTAGCGGTACGTACTCCTCGATCTTCAACGCGGCGCCGGTGCTTGTCGTGTGGAACAACAAGGAGTGGCGACGCTGGTTCCGCAGGGAGGCGCCGGCGACTCGCACGGGTCAGGCGTAGGCGGCCAGTCGGACGCTTCGAGCGCAAATCTGCTTTTGTCGGGGCAGGGCTAAGCCTTGCCCCGACATTCTTTTGCCAGCAGCATCCGAATTGCGTGACGCGTTCGCCTGCGTCTATAATTTCGGGATGCATGGGGTCACGGAGGAGGGTGAACAGGAAGATGCCGACAAAGCCGGTGGAAGGCGCCGCGCGCGGGCCGCTCATGGCGATTGGGGGCGCAGAGGACAAAGTAGGCCCACGGCGGGTCTTGCGTTACTTCATGCGGCTGGCCGGTGACGAGCAGGCGCGAATTGTCGTGCTGCCAGTCGCCTCATCCTTTACGGCGGAGGTCGGCCAACGCTACCGGACGCTGTTCACAGACCTGGGCGCGGCCCGCGTGGACGTCATCGACGTTGCCACACGCGAGGAGGCGCTGAAGCCGGATTTGGCAGCGCCGCTGGCCGACGCTACGGGTGTATTCCTGAGCGGCGGCAACCAGGTGAAGATTACAACGCTCCTGGGCGGTACACCGCTGGCGACGGCCATTCGTCACTGCCACGCCCACGGCGCGGTTGTCGGCGGCACGAGCGCGGGCGCGTCGGTGCTGTCGCAGCACATGATTGCCTTCGGGCGCAGCGGCGGCTCGCCAGAACAGCGGATGGTCTCCCTCGCCCCCGGCCTCGGCTTGACCAACCGCCTCGTCATCGACCAGCACTTCCGCCAGCGCGACCGCCTGGGCCGCCTCATGTCAGCGGTGGCGACGAACCCGTTTCTCATCGGCGTCGGCGTCGATGAGGACACGGCCATTGTCCTCAATAGCCACAACATCCTGGAGGTGGTCGGTGAGCATAGCGCAACCATCGTGGACGGCGCTGAGATGACCTACACCGACATTCACCAGGTCAAGCAGTATGGGAGCGTCAGCGCCCACAACATGCGCATCAGCGTCTTGACCAACGGCCAGCATTACGATGTACGCACGCGACGCGCTATCACCCCACACCACGCGGCCGCTTTTGCCCATCGATCATTGGAGATGGCCGACGATGGCTGATGGGCGCGTGGGCGCATGGGCAATCGAAGCCTCCGGTTTGACCAAGACATTCGGGACGCTGACCGCCGTCGACAACCTGAGCTTGCGCGTCAGTCACGGCGAGATCTACGGCTTCCTCGGTCCCAACGGGGCGGGGAAGACGACGACCATCAAGATGCTGGTGGGACTCCTCAAGCCGACAAGTGGAACCGCGCGCATCGCAGGTTACGACGTGCAGCGCGACTCGCGCAGCGCCAAGAGTCGCCTCGGCTACGTTCCAGACCAGCCGTTCCTGTACGACAAGCTGCGGGGGGCGGAATTCCTCACATTCATGGCGCGTCTTTACCAGGTGGATCCGGCCCGCGCCCAAGCGCGCTCGGAGGAGCTGCTGCGCCTGTTCGACCTGGCCGACGCCGCCGATCAGATTGTTGAAGGCTACTCCCACGGCATGCGTCAGAAGCTGGCCCTGGCAGGGGCGCTCATTCATCGGCCGACGGTGCTGTTCCTGGATGAGCCGACGGTAGGTCTCGACCCGAAGAGCGCCCGCCTCATCAAAGATTTGCTGCTCCAACTGCGCGATAGCGGCGTAGCCGTCATGATGTCGACGCACATCCTAGAGATCGCCGAGCGCATGTGCGACCGGGTGGGCATCATCCAGCATGGGCGGCTCATCGCCGAAGGCTCCCTGGCCGAGCTGCGCGCCCAAAGCCAGCAGGAAGAGAGCCTGGAAGAAATCTACCTCTCGCTGACGGGTGGGCCGGATTATGCTGAGCTGGCGCGCGTCCTCGCCTGAGCACGTTGGGGCGGTCACGACGGTCCGCGAAGTCAGGCTCCTGCTCGTCCTGGGGTTGCGCCTCTGGTGGAGCAAGCTCCGTCGGTCATCGTGGCGCTATCGGCTCGGTTGGAGCGCGCTGGCAGTGCTTCTAACGGGCGGCGCGCTGCTGTTTGCCGCCGTGCTGGGCGTCATTGTGCGTAGCGCGGGACGGCTGGGAGGCGGAACGGAAGCGGTCCAATTACTGCCGGGCGGCCTCCTCTCCGCCGTGTTCCTCTTTACCTTTGTCACCGCATTTGGCAACTCCCTGTCGGCCCTCTACCTGGCTGGCGATCTCGACCTCTTGATGGCGGCGCCTGTCTCGCCGCGCAGTGTCTTTGCCGCCAAGCTCATCCAGGCGGCCCTGCCCAACTATCTCCTTATCACCCTGCCCCTGGTTCCTGTCTTCTGGGCCTACGGTCAGGCGCAGCATTACGGCGCAGCCTACGTCGTCGCTTTCCTCGTCGTGCTCGCCGTGCTGCCGATCCTGCCGGTCGGCGTTGCCGCGCTCACTGTGCTGGTCGTCGTGCGCCTGGTTCCGCCGCGCCGCATCGCCGAGATCATGGGCCTCTTGATTGCTGGCGTGAGCATCAGCCTGTCGCTGTGGGGGCAGTCGGTCGGTTTTCGCACCACGCGGGTCATGCGTCCCACCGATATCCTGCAAGGACTGACAACCCTCGACCGCCCGATGATGCCGCCGAGCCTGGCGGGGCAGGGGCTTGTCGCGGTCGGGGAAGGGAACTGGCCGCGCGCCCTGGCGACGCTAGGCATCTTTGCCCTCGTCACCATCGTCGGCGCAGTCCTTTGCCTCGAAGCCGCCGGTCACCTGTACTACGTCGGTTGGGCGCGCACCCGCAGTGGCGCTGGCCGCAGCCGCCCCCGCCGCGCCACCCCCGCCGCGCCAGGGGCCTGGGCGGGCCTGCTGTCGCACCCTGTTCCCGCCATCGTCCTACGCGATCTCAAGATACTGCCGCGCGACCTGTCCAACCTGATCCAGATTCTCGCGCCGCTGGCGTTTGGCGTTTTCTGGGTGTGGCAGATTCTGCGCTCGCCGACTGCGCCTCGGCTCATCGGCGGCGTGTTCCAACCGGCGTGGGCGCTCATCGGCACGTTCGTCGCCATTAGCGTGGCAAACCTCATCTTTGCGCGCTTTGGCCTCAACGGCATCAGCCGCGAGGGCCAGGCGGCGTGGATTATCCGCGCGGCGCCAGTCTCCGCCTGGCAGTGGCTCTGGGGCAAGTTCCTGGTCGCTTATCTGCCCTACCTGGCGCTGGGCAGCGTTCTGGTTCTGGCGCTCTGGGTTGCCCAGGGTGAGGACCTCTTCGCTCTGGCAGAAAGCTGGCTGGCGCTGGCGCTGGTCGGGGCGGGCGTGACGGGCATTGCCGTGGGCATCGGTGGCAGCCTGCCTCGCTTCGACTGGTCGCACCCGCAGCAGATGGTCGGCACAGGGCCGGGCTGCCTGGCGTTCATCGCGTATAGCGGCTTCACGGTCATCCTCCTGGGCCTGTTCGCCGCCGCTCGCGTGGCCGCGCCGGGCCTGTCGCTCCTGGGCCTGTTCGCGTGGAGCGCGGCCCTGTCCGCAGCCCTCCTCGTTACCCTGGCCGCCGTGTTCATTCCCCTTGGCATCGCTGCTCGCCACCTGTCCCGCTTCGAATAGCGCCTTTGCCGTTTTGCCGCCTCACCCATATAATCACTGGTCAGACCCGACAGCCCGCGTGCGCCTGTCGCGCTCTGCAACCAACTGCCCAAAATCTAAATGGAGTATATTTCTACATGCGCATCCTGGAGACCCGCGTCTACCGAGGACCAAACCCCTACGGTTATCGGCCGCTCATTCGCCTTATTCTCGATCTGGAAGACCTCGAAGAATACCCTACCGACAAGATGCCGGGCTTCGTCGACAGCCTGCTCGCCCTGATACCGTCGCTTGAAGAGCACGGCTGCTCCTACGGTCGGCCTGGCGGCTTCATCCAGCGCATGCGCGAAGGCACGTGGCCGGGGCACGTCGTCGAGCACGTCGCCCTGGAGCTTCAAAACCTGGCCGGCACACCCGTAACATACGGCAAGACACGCACCGTACCCTGGGCCGCCATCCCAGAGGAGGCGCGCGAGGAGATTCGCCAGCGGCGGCTACCCCACGCGCCCGAAGGCGAGGACGCCGAGGAATGGGTGCGCCACAACCCCGGTGTCTACTACGTCATCTACTCCTACCAGGAGGAGAAGGTCGGCCTGGCGGCAGGCGACCTGGCGATCCAAATTGTGCGCTCGCTGGTTCCGCAAGACGCGCCGAGCGCGCTGCCGGCCGAGGAGCGGGTGGCGTTCAACCCGCGCCTGGCGATGGAAGACCTGGCGCGCTTGGCGGACCGGCTCGCGTTTGGGCCCAGCACCGGCAGCCTCATCAACGCGGCGCGGAAGCGCGGCATTCCCTACATTCGCCTCAACGAGCACAGCCTTGTCCAGCTGGGCTACGGCATCTTCCAGAAGCGCATTGAGGCAACAGTCACGTCGGAGACGCGGCATATTGCTGTGGACATCGCTCAAGACAAGGAACTGACGACGCGCTTGCTGGACGACATGGGTATCCCTGTGCCGCGTCAGATCGTGGTGCAGACGGAAGACGAGGCGGTCGAGGCGGCTGAGCGCATCGGCTACCCGGTGGTCACCAAGCCGCTCGACGCCAGCCACGGGCGCGGTGTCTCCCTCAACCTCAGTTCGCCTGACGAGGTGCGGCGCGGCTTCCAGGCAGCCACCCAGCACCGCGACGACGTCATCGTCGAGAGCTTCCTGCAGGGCTACGACTACCGAGTTCTTGTGGTTAAGGGTGAGCTGATTGCCGTGTCACAGCGTATTCCAGGGCACGTGGTCGGCGACGGCGAGCACACGATACGCGAGCTGGTAGACATCGTGAACAGTGACCCACGCCGAGGCGTCGGCCACGAGAAAGTCCTGACGCGCCTCCAGATCGACCACCAGGCCGAGCGCCTGATGCGCCAGGCGGGGGTCACGCTGGACACGGTGCTGCCGCCCGACCAGGTGCTCTACCTGCGCTCGACCGGCAACCTGTCTACGGGCGGCACGGCCATCGACCGCACGGATGAGATTCACTTCGACAACGCCGAGATCGCTAAGCTCGCCGCCAAAGTCGTCGGGCTGGACGTGGCGGGCATCGACTTCATCACGCCGGACATTTCGCGCTCAGTGCGCGAGGTCGGCGGCGGGATCGTCGAGGTGAACGCGGCCCCCGGCTTCCGCATGCACGTCTCGCCAAGCGAGGGCAAGCCCCGCGATGTCGCCGGTCCGGTTATCGACATGCTGTTCCCACCCGGCACGCCCTCCCGCATCCCCATCGCTGCCATCACCGGCACGAACGGCAAGACGACGACGTCGCGCATGGTGGCGCACATTCTCAAGATGTCCGGCAAGCGCGTCGGGCTAACGACGACGGATGGCATCTATATCAACGGCGAGCGCTACCTGCGCGGCGACATGACCGGGCCGTGGAGCGCGCGCATGGTGCTCAAGGACCCGACGGTCGAGATGGCGGTGCTGGAGACGGCGCGCGGCGGCATCCTGCGCGAGGGCCTGGGCTTCGACCGCTGCGATGTGGGCGCGGTGCTCAACATCTCTGGTGACCACCTGGGGCTGCGCGGCGTGGAGACGCTGGAGGACCTGGCGAACGTCAAGCGCCTGGTGGTCGAAGTCGTGAAGGATGACGGCACGTCGGTGCTCAACGCCGACGACCCGCTCGTGGCGGCGATGGTCGAGCACGCCGAGGGCAAGATTTTCTACTTCACCATGAACCCGCGCAACCAGATCGTGCGCGACCACATTTCTCAAGGTGGCCGTGCTGTCGTGCTGGAGGAGGGCGTCAACGGCCAGCGCATCACCCTCTACGACGGGGAACGCTACGTCCCGGTGCTGTGGACGCACCTCATCCCGGCGACGTTGGAGGGCGCGGCGATGTTCAACGTCGCCAACTCCCTCGCCGCGACGGCTATTGCTTACGCTATGGGCGTGACGCTGGAGAACATTCGCCAGGGATTGCGCACCTTTGCCACGACGTTCTTCCAGACGCCCGGCCGCCTCAACGTCTTCGACAAGTACGACTTCCGCGTCCTGGTGGACTACGCCCACAACCCGGCCGCGGTGCGGGCGCTGGCCGACACGGTCAAGCGCCTGAGGAAACCGGGCGGGCGCGCTATTGGCGTGGTCGCCATGCCCGGCGACCGCCGCGACCAGGACATCCGCGACGTTGCCGCGATTGCGGCGCAAACGTTCGATGAGATCGTCATCAAGGAGGACGCCAGCCGCCGCGGCCGCCCGCCGGGCGAGATTGCCCGCATCATGCGCGAGGCGGCGGTCGAGGCGGGGATGCTGGACGCCTATATCGACACGGTGCTGGACGAGATCGAGGCCGCGCGCTACGCCATGATGCGCGCCCAGCGCGACGACCTGGTGGTCATCCTCGCAGATGATATCACCGGCGTGTGGAAGACGGTCATCTACTACAACCAGGGGACGCAAACACTGCCAGAACCGACGCTGGAATAGGGGCAGCGTGAAATCGTGGTATACTATGTGGCAGGTCCACAAGAGAGGCGTGCCGAGGGAAGGTGGGGCAATGGAGAACCAGTACACGGCGGTCATAAAGCAGGATGGCAATTGGTGGATCGGGTGGATCGAGGAAGTGCCAGGGGTGAATTGCCAGGAAGCGTCTCGGGATGAGCTGCTGGAAAGCCTGCGCATGACCCTCACGGAAGCCCTGGAGTTCAACCGGCAGGAGGCGCGACTGGCCGCCGGAGAGGACTATCAGGAAGAACGCATTGCGGTATGAAACGCAGAGAGCTTCTGCGTCATCTACGACAATATGGAATCTCGTGTCACTCGCTACACCCTCGCCCTCTCCTGCTCTGGCGTTGACGCGGTGCGGCTTTGGCCCTTGCCGCCCGTGCAGCCGTGGAATGACGAGGGGGAGCAGGTGAAAGGGAGCAGACAATAACCCCGTAGCGCCAATGCTACGGGGTCTGTTTTCGAGGCTAAGCCGCTAGGTCCTAGGAGCTACCCGCGCCAGCTCCGGCGTAACCTCCGCAGTGCAAAATGCACAGCGATGCGCCTCGGCGGGAATGACGCTAAGACACTCAGGACACTTGCGGGTGGCGGCCGGGGCCTCCGCAGGCTTGGCGAACCGTGACATCACCCTGTTCATCGGCACCACGATAACGAAGTAGACCACAATGGCTGTGATGAGGAAGGTGAGAATGTCATTGAGGACGTTGCCCCACATGAGCGGCCCCGTGCGGATCTGCGAGAAGTCCGGCTGGCCGACGATAAGAGCGATCAGTGGCGTGATGATGTTCTTCACGATTGAACTAACGACCGCTCCAAATGCGGCTCCCATGATGACCGCTACCGCCAGGTCGATCACGTTACCCCGCGCAATGAAGTCTCGGAACCCTTTGATCATGACCATGCCTCCTTTGTAAGCCAAGGGCCAGTTTGTTCGTAGTATACGCCTGTCCGGGTGTCCGTCAACTTTTCGTTACATAGATAGATAGTTCCGTCTTAACATACTCGACATAATCAATGGTGCAAGTCCATCGTAATGAATACGTCAAATTCCGCTTGAGCCAGCCTCAGCAACTCGCCGTTCTTCGAGCCTTTCCATCCTCGCTCCGCGACCGTGACCACATCAACGCCCGCGTCAAACCGCCACTTCAGTTTTCGGTCGAGATGTTCGTCTAGAAGTACGCGCTCTGAAATGAAAAGTTGAAATGCGCTGCGGCCCGGTGTATAATCGGGCTAGAAGCTCATCTGGGCTTTGAGGAGGCAGCACTATGCAGATTATTGGTAGTCTGATTACCATTGGCGTGACGGCGGGGCTGGCGGTGGCGGTGCTGACGGTCGCCATTGTGACGCTGGTTGGCGCGGTCAAAGGGCTGGACGAGTGGCGCGCCAACCGCCCGTACATGCGCCTGGTCATGCTCGCGATTGGCATCGCCATGCTAGCTTTCAGCGCCTATACGGGTTTGAGCGCCTTGCAGATGATCGGCCACATGCTATCCTGAGTCCACACGTCATAGTTCGGTTTCGTTCAAGACCCGGAAGGTTTTCTAGCCTTTCGGGTCTATCGTGATTAGAGGGGCGCCATGCTATCCGCTTCTGACCTCATGACTCGCTCGTCCGTACAACAATCGCTCGATTGGCTCAGCGGCCACGCCGACCAGACTGTCTACGACGCCATCACCATCTGCGAGATTCCCGCGCCGACCTTCCAGGAAGCCGAGCGCGGAGCCTGGGTGGAACGGCAATTCCGCGCCCTGGGGCTGACCGACGTGGACACCGACGAGGTTGGCAACGTGTATGGGCGGCGGCCGGGCCGAGGTGGGGGTGGCAGTATCCTCCTGGCGGCGCACCTGGATACCGTCTTCCCGGCTGGCACACCGATTGCCGTCCGCCGCGCCTACAACCGCCTCTACGCTCCCGGACTTGTGGACAATAGCATCGCTGTAGCCTCGCTGCTGGCATTGGCGCGGGCGCTGTCTGCGACCCACGTGAAAACGAATGGCGATATCTGGCTTGTCGCGACGGTGGGCGAGGAGGGGCTGGGCAACCTGCGCGGCATCCGCATGGCCTGCGACCGGCTGGGGGACCGCGTGGCGGCGGTGGTTGCCGTCGAGGGACAGGGGCTAGGCCGGGTGTACACCGGCGCGATTGGCTCGCGGCGCTACAAGATGACCGTGCGAGCGCCCGGGGGGCATAGCTGGGGGGACTTCGGTGCGCGCAGCGCCATCCATGAGTTGTTCAAGCTCGGCGCGGCTATCGCCTCGCTGGAGGTTCCGTCCACGCCAAAGGTGAGCTACAACATCGGCGTCATTGGCGGCGGCACGTCGGTGAACACGATTGCCGAGGAGGCGCATTGTCTGCTGGACATGCGTTCCGGCGACCCGTCGGCGCTGGCCGACATCGAGCGCCGGGTGATGGCGTTGGTGGAGGAAGCGCGGCAGACGCCGGATGTGGTGGTGGAAACGCAGCTCATCGGCGACCGCCCGGCCGGGTCGATACCGCAAGATCACCCGCTGATTCAGGCGGGGGTGGGGGCGTTGACGGCGCTGGGAGCGAGCGAGGCGGGCTTCCCGATCATCTTCACGGAGGGCAGCACCGACGCCAACATTCCGCTCAGCCGAGGCATTCCAGCGACGTGCATCGCCATCACGACGGGTGGGGGAACGCACACGCTCGGCGAGTTTCTGGACCCGGAGCCGGTCGCTCTCGGTCTCAAGCAGCTCGCACTCCTGACGCTGTCGGTCACCGGCGTCGCCTGAAGATTAGTCAGTAACGCAGAGACGCAGAGGCGCAGAGAATACCTTTAATCTTCTCCCTCTGCGTCTCTGCGTCTCTGCGTTGCCTAAATCCGTATAAGCTAGTCCTCGCTGCGCTTTCCCAATTGGCTATCCATCACGAAGAGCGCCACCGCGTTGTCGCCAATGCGCTCGAGCTGGGCCACGACATCACCCGCCGACTTCTCCTCCTCCACCTGCTCGTTCACAAACCAAGTCAAAAAGCTCTGGCTGGCGTAGTCATTCTCCTGAACGGCCTGCGCGTAGATGCCGTGAATGAGCCCTGTAACCTTCTGCTCATGCGCCAGCGACCTATGTCTCCTGCGTAAAGTTTCTCGTAACCTAAACCGCTATTCCTCGCCGACTTCACGCAGAACAGCGTCAACCAATTCTTGCCGAATGTGAATTCCATTGGCCTTCAAAGCCTCAAGCTGAGGCCGCAATCGCTCGATGAGGCCAGCTTGCTTTGCGCGACGTAGTAACCCCACTGTACCCATGCGTCTGACACCCAGATACTCAGCTACCCGTCTAGCACGTGAGTCATCCAGCAGCACGAGGCAGTCGGGCAATGTGTGTGCTAGAGCGATGGCTTCAGCCTCACCGGGATCGAGCAGAAGTGTAAGTAGCTCGACCTGTTTAGGGTCGACTTGGTGAACCTCAATCCATGTCGCTTGGCTGATCACCAACGCCCCTGGCGCGTCAGTTTTGGCGACGGTCACCTCATTCCAGACTGCTTGCGGAAGTAGCACTCTTGCTGCTAGTGCTGGAAGCAGCTGAAGTTGGTCGATACGAGCCAGTCCAAT
This sequence comes from Anaerolineae bacterium, assembly GCA_039810085.1. Classification (GTDB taxonomy): domain Bacteria; phylum Chloroflexota; class Anaerolineae; order Epilineales; family JAHCIE01; genus JBDHWG01. Next base: position 54,980 of record JBDHWG010000021.1, on the reverse strand, counting down.
TAAGGGGCCACTGTCCGCCACGACGACTGCTTCACGCACCACTTAACTCATCCTGGATTTGATCGTCGTCCAGATTGATGACAGGGATGCCTAGCCGCCCCAGTTCATCCATGAAGCGCAGCTTAGACAGCCCTGCCATCTCGGCTGCTTTGCCTAGAGATAGGCGATGGAGTTCGAAGAGCTTTACCGCAAGCAAGAATCGAAGCTCTTGCTCCAATCCTTCCGGTGATTGCCCCGTAGCAACCAGCAGGTCGCTGTTGTACGGTATCGTCAACGTTCTTGTCTTTTCCACAAGTCTGCGCCTTTCCGCTTAATTCACGTGACGCGGGTCGAGGGCATCCCGTAGGCCGTCGCCGATGTAGTTGATGGCGATGACGGTGATGAAGATCATCAGGCCGGGAAAGACGGCGACCCACGGCGCGTACGTCATCTGCGACTGACCGTCCTTGAGCATGTTACCCCACGTCGCCGTTGGCGGCTGGACGCCGAAGCCCAGGTAGCTCAAGCCGCTCTCGGTAATGATGGCGGCGGCGACGGCGAGGCTGGCGGCCACGATGACCGGCGAGATGGCATTGGGCAGCAGGTGGCGTATGATGATGCGACCGCTACCAGCGCCCGAGGAACGCGCCGCCTCGGTGAACTCCTTCTCTTTAAGGGAGAGGAACTGCGCGCGCACGAGCCGGGCGACGCCCATCCACGACAGCAGCCCGATGACCAGGATGATGGGCACGATGCTGCCCGACTTCATGCCGAGGAGCTGGCGGTCGCGCAGAAGCTGGGTGAGCAGGATGAGGATGAGCAGGCGCGGGATCGCCAGCATGGTGTCGGTCGCGCGCATGAGCAGGTTGTCGGTGATGCCGCTGTAGTAGCCGGCGATGGCTCCAACGAGTGTGCCAATCACGATTGCCAGCAGCACGGCGGCGGCGGCGATGGTGAGCGAGATGCGCCCGCCGTACAGGACGCGCGTGAACAGGTCCTGGCCGAGCTGGTTTGTGCCGAAGATGTGACTTATCGACGGGCCTTGGAGCTGGTCCTTGAGGTTGGATGCATTAGGGTCGTAGGGTGTGATGAGCGGGGCGAAGACGATCATCAGGATGATGAGAGCCAGCACGACCAGTCCGGCCACAGCCATCTTGTGCCGCCGAAAATGGCGCCACGTCATCGACAGCATACCCTCGTACTCCCGCGCTTGGGGAGGCGCGAGGCTGGCAGCGACGGCGGCGGGTGGGCGAGTTTCAGCTTGTGAGGCCATGACTCCTCTCCTCGGCTACTGGTACTGAATCCTCGGGTCGAGGAAGGCGTAGGTGATATCCGTGATGAGATTGAACGCGATGACGAAAATTGCGCTCAACATGATGATCGCCATCAGAACGTTGTAGTCACCTAGAGCGGCCGAGTTCACGAACAGGCGACCCATGCCCGGCCACGAGAAGATGGTCTCGGTGAACACCGCGCCGACGACCAGGGCTGAGATCTCGAGGCCGATGATGGTGACAAGGGGAAGGAGAGCGTTCTTGAGCGCGTGGCGGTTGGTGACGACGTTCTCGCGCAGACCCTTGGCGCGGGCCGTGCGGATGTAGTCCTGGTGGATGACGTCGAGCATGCTGGAGCGCAGATAGCGCATGTAGACCGCGACCTGCACCAGCGCAAGCATCGTCACCGGCAGCACAAGGTACCACAGCCGGTCGGGGATGCTAAACGGCGCCCCGATGGTGTACATGCCGCCGCCGGGAAAGAGAGGCTTGCCGGTGAACGGGTTCTTGATATAGACGTTGAAGACAATAATCAAGAGCAGGCCGAGCCAGAAGATGGGGATCGATTGCCCCATGAACGCAAACGTTGTCGCAATGTGGTCGAAAATAGAGTACTGTTTCTTCGCCGCCAGGATGCCGAGGGGGATGGCGATGAGCAGCGAGACGATGAACGCTGTGAAGCCGAGGTAGAGTGTGTTGGGGAGACGCTCCTTGATCATGTCCACGACCGGGCGGCGCTCGACGAGGGAGTAGCCCAGGTCGCCGTGGAGGACGTTGTTCAGCCAGTTCATGTACTTGATGTGGACGGGCGTGTTGAGGCCAAGCTGCTCTTGCAGACGCACCAGGTCTTCTTTCGTGATGTTGGGGTTGCTTTCGTAAGCGCCCATCAAGCCGCTAGGGAGGGCGTTGGTCATGGCGAAGACCAGGATGCTGATGATGAGCAGCAGGGGAATGGCTTCGAGCAATCGGCGTATCACATAGCGCGTCATAGGTCGTCTCACTTCCCAGGGTGTCCCTCATCCCCTGCCCCCTCTTCCAGAACGGGAGAGGGGGTGAGGGAGAGAGGCGAACGTCTTACTTCTGCTGCCACCAGTCCTGGGCGTTCCAGCTCAAGGTGCTGGACCAGGGGTTGGCCTGGAAGTTCTGCAGCGTCTCGCGGTAGCTACCGATCTGGCGGCGCTGATAGAGGTAGATGTGGGAGGCGCCGTCGACGATGCGCTTGGCCGCGTCGCAGTAGAGCTGCTTGCGCTGGTCCAGGTCGGCCAGCGTGCCTGCCTTCTGGACATCCTGGTCGGTCTGCGGGTCGTTCCAGCGGCTGTAGTTGATGCCGCCCTGGTTCTCGGGTGATGGAATAGACGCCGACGTGAAGTAGTTCAGCATCTGGGAGTGCGGGTCCAGGCTCGCGTTGGTGGTGTACATGATGATGTCGAAGTTGCCCCACTTGCGCGGCGACTTGTTGGCCCAGCTGCTGATGAGGACGTTGGCCGGCTGGTTCTCAATGTAGAAGTCCACGCCGATGTTCTTCATGTCCTCGACGATGAGGACCTGAGAGTCCTCGCGCAGTTTGTTGCCCGTCGTCGTCTGGTACTTCAGGCGCAGCTTCTGGCCGTCCTTCTCGCGGATGCCGTCGGCGCCGGCCTTCCAGCCGGCATCGTCGAGGAGCTGCTTGGCCTTGGCCGGGTCGTAGGGGATGGGCTGAATGTCCGTGCAGTTGAAGAAGCCGGCGTTCAGCTCGCTCGTGCCCGGCAGCGCCTTGCCGAAGAGCAGCTTGTCGATGATCTGCTGCTTGTTGATGCCGTAGGCGATGGCCTGGCGCACCTTCTGATCGCCCAGGATCGGATGCGGCGTCTTGTTGTCCGACGGCTCGCCGGGCTTGGTCAGGTTCAGAATCATGCGCTCGCCGCCGATCTGGACCGGGTCGCTAATCTTGACGCCCTGCATGCTCTGCAACTCGGGGTAGTCGGCCTCGGTGTTGTTCCACATCACGTCGACTTCGCCACTGCGCAGGAGCTGCTTGGACACGTCGGAGCTGGGGACGATGCGGAAGATGAGCTTGTCCAGGTAGGGCTTGCCCTGCTCGCGGTAGTTCTCGTTGCGGGAGAGGGCGACGTAGCTGCCGCGCTGGAACTCGTCCACCTTGAACGGGCCGGTACCGATAGGCTTGGTGTTGTACGGCCAATCCTTCATCTTGGTCGGGTCGCCGGTCGCGTGCTTCGGCAAAACCTTGTCCGTCATCTGGGCGCGGTACGCGGCGTAGGGCTGCTTGTACTTGATGACGACTGTGTTGGGGTCGGGGCAGTCTACGCTGTCGATGTCGCGCCAGCCAGCGGTGCTGATGACACCCTGGTCCGGCGTCACGACCGCCTGCCACGTGAACTTGACGTCGTCGCAGGTGAGTGGTTGACCATCGGACCACTTGATGCCGGGCTTGAGCTTCCAGGTGATGGTCTTCCCGTCGGCGCTGACGCCGCCGTTCTTCTGGTCGGGGATGTCCTGGACCAGCAGAGGGATGAACGTACCGTCCGGAGCGGCCTTGACGAGGCCCTCGGAGACGGCTTCGATGACTTCCCATGTCACGGTCAGCGAGCTAAGATAGTAATTGAGGTTGTCAGGCTCCTGCCAAATGGCGACAGTCGCCTGGCCGCCCGCCTTGCCGGGCGTCGGGTTGTAAGCTCCAGCCGCAGCCTGACCGCCAGACGCCGCGCCAGACGCCGCAGTGGGGGAAGCGCCGCCGCCCGCGGGTGCGGCTGTCGTTGCCCCAGCCGACGGAGCGGTTGTTGCTGCGCCACTAGCCGGAGCGGCCGTCGTCGCGGCGGCCTTCGGGGCGGCCGGCGCTGCCTGTTGAGCCTGGGTAGGTTGAGCGGCGGGGGGTTGAGTGGGAGCGGCGGACTGTTGCGCTGGCGCTGTCGATCCTCCAGCGCACGCGGACAGGACAAGCGCCAGACCGACTACCATTACAGTCCATAACAGTAAGCGTCGCATATTAAGTTGGCTCCTCCTCGAGCGTGGCCCCATCGCGGGGGCCAATGACGTGTGCGAGGCACACAGTTTCGAGAATGATTTGTAGCTTGTGTGTCCCACACACAAAAATAGAGTATCACTGCCAGTATATCGGAGTTGGCGGGCGCTGTCAATGGCGATATACTAGCATCGGGCGAACGGGCTTAGCCGTCGTTCCCTGCAATAAACGTTCCATTGGAGGATATGCGCGTGCTCATGCAAGGCTCGTGGCTCCCCGACAACCGCGCGGCGCTGGAAAACCTCATCGGTCGGGCCGGCCGCGAGAGCGCCGCGTACGACCCATCGTCCCCCCCCTTCGCCGTGTTCGACTGGGACCAGACTGTCATCCGTCACGACATCGGAGACGCCCTCTTTCTGCGCCAGATCGAGGACCTGGCTTTTGCCCACGACCAGGACGAGTTCTGGTCGATCCTCGGTGTCGGGCCGGATGACCCGCTGCGCGACCATGTGGCGCGGCTGAGCGAGATACCGCCGGACGAGCGGGCAGAGATGGCGGAGCACCATGCCTGGCGCGAGGCGGTACTGTTGGGCTACCTGCGTTCAGGGCAGGTGGACCCGCAGGAGGGTTTCCCGTGGCAGACACGCTTGCTGGCGGGGCTTACAGTGGACGAGGTCAAGCGTCTGACGCGCATCGCCATCGAGGCCGAGGTGGCGATGCCCTTACAGCCCCGGCCCTACACCGTCGCCGGAAGTCAGCTAAACTTCCACCAGGGACTGCGCCCGTATGCCGAGATTCTCGACCTGATGCGGGCGCTGGAGGAGGCGGGCATCGCAGCGTGGGTCGTCTCGGCAACCAACATCTGGTCGGTTCAGGCGATGGCGAAGTACCTCGGACTGCGAACGGACCGCGTGATCGGGATGCGAACGCGGGTCGAGGACGGCGTCATCACGAGCGACCTCGAACTGCCCGTCCCAGCGACGTGGGGTAAGGTGCTTGCCATTCAGCGCTACATTCACCCGACGCAGCCGCCGGTCCTGGTCGCGGGCGACAACATTACCGATCTGCCGATGCTGGAATACAGCGCGGATACGCGATTGGTGATCGACCGGGGTGTCAAGGCGCTGCGCGACGTGGCTCGGTCGCGGCGAGTGGCTGGCGAGCGATGGCTGGTTCAACCTCAGTTTCATGTGGAGTGATGCGATGATTGTCAGGCAGCTAGTCGTAAGTCCTTTCGAGTCGAACTGCTACCTGGTTGGAGATGAACGCACCCGCCAGGCATTCGTCATTGACCCCGGTGACGAGCCGGATGTGATTCTGGAGGCGCTGGAGGTGAGCCACCTTCAGGCGAAGCTTATCCTGGCGACCCACGCCCACATTGACCACGTCATGGCCGTCGCCGCAGTACGCGCGGCGACAGGCGCGCCGTTCATGATGCACCCGGCCGACGCGTCCCTCCTGGCGGCCATGCCCCTGCAGGCGCGTCACTTTCTGGGCATCGAGCTTCCGCCGCCACCGCCCGTCGATGCGTGGCTCAAGGAGGGCGAGACGGTTGCCATCGACGACATCAAGTTGAAGGTGCTTCTGACGCCGGGCCATTCCAGCGGGAGTGTGAGCTTTTACTGGGCGCCGCTACCCGGCGAGCGGGGTATCGTGTTTAGCGGCGATGCCCTGTTCCAGGGCAGCATTGGGCGCACGGACCTGGGCGGCAACTTCCCCACGCTGGAGCGCTCCATACGCACGCAGCTCTATACCCTCCCCGATGATACGGTCGTTCTCTCAGGCCACGGCGACGCGACCACGATTGGCCGCGAGAAGCGCACCAACCCGTTCGTGAGCGAGAACTAATTTCTGCATCGTAGAATGGGATTTGATGAGAAAAATGAAAATCAGGTAAAATTAGGTTTCTATGCCCGTAACCAAATGACACAATCGGCGTCATTAAATGTGCGCGTGCTCAGTCGTGCGAGGGACGGTTGCGTCTTGATGCAGCCGTGAGGGGACAGCCCTCGTGCGCCGAGACCGATGGCCGTGGGGTTGGGGACGCTCCACTGGATAGGGTGGGTAGCACCGAAGCCTACCTGTTCCGCCTACTCGATGAGTGCAGGTGGGGACGGGTTGGTGGGCTTAGCCTGGCTGCGCTACTTTGAAAGGGAAGAGCAATTCCTCTCCTCGCCGCATCCGAGTCGTATTCTGCGAAGTCGCCGGAGCGCATAAGTTACCTGTTTGGGCGGTACTACGACGGCCTCTATCGGTACCTTTGCTATCTGACGAACGACGCCGATAACGCGGAAGACTTCACCAACGAAGTTTTCTTGCGCCTGTGCCGCGCCCTTCAAACCGGCGCCATTCCGGCTGAGGCGCTGCCGGGCTGGCTGTACCGCGTAGGTCGAAATCTTGTCATTGACGAGTACCGCCGGCATCTTGTGGAAAACAATGGCGTGCGCTTCGACGACGCTACGATTGTGATTACGCCGCTCGAGGAGACTTTTCTCCATCTAGACGTTCGCTCGGTGTTCGAACAGCTCACACCGGAACAGCAGAAGGTGCTTTATCTGCGCTTCGTCGAAGGGTTTGAGCCGAGTGAAATTGGCGCTCTGCTGGGGAAGAGCGCGGGGGCGGTGAAGCAGCTTCAATATCGCGCGCTTGCCTCCCTACGCCGCCGCCTCGGTCGAGCGGGTTATGTGCCCTAAGCCTCAACAATAGCGCCTCATTCTATTCAGGCTTCTCCTCGCTTTGCCTCAGCTTCTGCGTGAACCGTCACTTTTTAGCTTCAATAACGTATAAGTTGTGAAGGTCCATACTTGTTTTTGTGGCGTGCCTGGATATACTGATACTAGTAGAGGAAGGCACACAACCGTGGTCGTTGGGTATGTGTGAGAAAGGACCTCCCCCCCGTATGGTCAAGAATATCACCAGTACGATGGTTCGTTTGCCTGCTCGCCGCGACCGCCCGCCCCGTGTGGGAATTGTTGCCAATACATACGGCGTTCTGCCAGATATTGTCGCCGACGCCCTGGCCGGTGTTGACCTAATTTTGCACGCCGGAGACATTGGCGAAATCTCGGTCATTACGCGTCTCCAGGCTATCGCGCCTGTGTTCGCCGTGGCCGGCGATACTGATAATCGGACGAACCGTCTTCCGCTGCATCGCCTGCTCAAAGTCGTTGGCAAGTCCGTGATGCTAACCCACGGCCACGACGTGCGTTCCGTGACGGGGACGCTGCGCGGCTGGTTCGGCGCCGACCGGTCGCCCGACGCTCACCGCGAGCAGCACATGACGCTGCTCCGCGCCTTCCCCTCTGTGGACTGCATCGTGTTCGCTCACCCTGCGGCGGCGTGCCGCCTCCAGCACGAGCACACGCTCGTCATGAATCCCGGCGCGGTTGCGACTCCATCGGGTGAAGTCCTCGCTGCTGGCCCAAGTATTGCTGTGCTAGAGCTAGGCCGGGTCATCGATGGCTCGGTCGTGCAGCTGGGACAGGGAGCCGTGGGTGTCGCGCGGTTGGCGCCAGCCACATCATAGATATCTCCCACACATTCGCTCGTGTCGTGTACGAGTTCTCCCCGCTGAGGGGAGAATTTCGTTTTAAGACGTTTTTCGCTTGACAAGTCCGTTAAGACTCATTTAGAATAGCGGCACTCCGTGAGACGTTTCAGGTCAAGAATGGGGGAATAGCGCCAACACGCTCCAATGTTGGCCGGTTTTCCCTATCCTCACTCTCCCTGCTCGGATACATTGGCTTCGCTATCAGCATAGATTGGCGTTGATATTGGCGACTCTTTCTAATAGGACCCGTTCACATTAGCGACTTCAGTCGCTCCTCGAGGAGGAGGCATGACACAGGTCACGCGACGTGACTTCCTGAAGTTGACGTCAACCGCAGCAGCGGGCCTGGCGTTGGGCGACCTGTCCCATCTTGGCATCGACATGGGGCCGATGCGCCGTAACGCCTCGCGCCTGCGCACCCAGGGTGCGAAGACCTACCCCTCGGTGTGCCCCTACTGCGCCGTCGGTTGCTCCCAGCTCATCTCCGTGCAGGACGGCAAGATCACCAATATCGAGGGCAACCCCGACTCGCCCATCAACGGTGGCACCCTCTGCCCAAAGGGCGCGGCCACCTATCAGCTCACGGTCAACCCCCAGCGCGTGAGCAAGGCCCTCTATCGCGCCCCCGGCGGGACCCAGTGGGAGGAAAAGCCCCTGGACTGGTGCATGGACCGCATCGCCGAGAAAGTGAAGGCCGTGCGCGACGCCACGTTCCAGCAGAAACTGGGCGACAAGGTCGTCAACCGCACCATGGCGCTGGCCTCGCTGGGCGGCGCAACCCTGGACAACGAAGAAAACTATCTGATGAAGAAGTACTTCGGCGCGCTAGGAATGGTGTACATCGAGAACCAGGCCCGTATCTGACACTCCGCCTCGGTCCCCGGTCTGGGGGTCTCATTCGGCCGCGGCGCGGCCACAACGGCAACCTGGGATATCGCCAACTCGGATGCTATCCTCATCATGGGCTCTAACATGGCGGAGTGCCACCCGGTCGCGTTCCGCTTCGTCATGCAGGCGAAGACGCGCAAGGACCGTCCCGCCATCCTGATTCACGTCGATCCGCGTTTCACCCGCACGTCGGCCATGGCCGACTACCACGTCCCCATCCGCGCCGGCTCGGACATCGTCTTCCTCGGTGCGCTCATCAACTACATCATTCAGAACGAGCGCTACTTCAAGGACTACGTCGTCAAGTACACCAACGCGGCGACGCTCCTCCGCGACGACTACCAGGATGCTGAAGACCTGGACGGCCTGTTCAGCGGTTGGAGCGACAAAGACAAGACCTACAACGTCGATTCCTGGGCGTATGCCTCGGGCAGTGGCGACCACCCGCAAGCCACACCGCCGCCGCAAGGCACGCAGCCCGGCCAGCGACTCACCCCGCCGACGAATGTCGCGCCACCCTGGGCCCCCAAGGACGAGACGCTTCAGGACCCGAAGTGCGTCTTCCAGGTCATGAAGCGCCACTACGCCCGCTACACGCCTGAGATGGTGGAGCAGGTATGCGGCTGCCCGAAGGACTTGTTCCTGAAGGTCGCCGACGAATTCACCAAGCGTAGCGGCCGCGACATGACTGGCGCGTTCTGCTATGCTGTCGGCTGGACGCAGCACACGACCGGCGTGCAGATGATCCGCGCAGCGGGCATGGTACAGGCGCTGCTGGGCAACATGGGCCGGCCTGGCGGCGGCGTCCTGGCCCTGCGCGGCCACGCCACGATCCAGGGCAGCACCGACATTCCGACGCTCTACCACAGCCTGCCGGGCTACCTGTCGCAGCCGAGCATCACGCGGCCCCACGACAACCTGGCGTCCTACCTGAACGTTGAGACGAAGCAGACGGGCTGGTGGTTCAACACACCGAAGTACATGGTCAGCTTGCTCAAGGCCTACTTCGGCGACGCGGCGACCAAGGACAACGACTACCTCTACGACCTCATCCCCAAGACTAGCGGCGACCACTCCCACATCCCGATGTTCATCGACATGGGTAAGGGCAATATTCGCGGCTTCTTTGCGATGGGGCAGAATCCCGCTGTTGGCGGCCAGAACGCCCGCATGCAGCGCCGCGCTCTGGCCCAGCTCGACTTCCTCGTCGTGCGCGACATCTTCGAGACCGAGACGGCGTCGTTCTGGAAGGACTCGCCGGAGGTACTGAACGGCGAGCTCAAGCCGCAGGACATCAAGACCGAGGTCTTCTTCCTGCCAGCGGCGGGCGCACCGGAGAAGGACGGCTCGTTCACCAACACCCAGCGTCTCATCCAGTGGCACGAGAAGGCCGCCGAGCCGCCGGGCGACGCGCGCAGCGAGCTGTGGTTCATGCACCAGCTCATGAAGCGCCTCAAGGCAATGTACCAGGGCAGCACGAACCCGAACGACCGCGCCATCCAGTCCATCACGATGCAGTACGGCGTCCGCGGCACGGGCAACGACGAGGAGCCGCTAGCGGCGGACATCATGAAGGAAGTCCACGGCTGGACGGTCGCCGACAAAAAGCTCGTCGCCGGCTTCGCCGACTTGAAGGACGATGGCTCGACGGCATCCGGCTGCTGGATTTACTCCGGCGTGTACACCCAGGACGGCGTCAACAAGGCGCAGAACCGCAAAGCCGATGCGCCCGGTACACTAGGCAGCCACCAGGGATGGGGATTCGCCTGGCCCGCTAACCGCCGCATCCTCTACAACCGCGCCTCGGCCGATCCCAACGGACAGCCCTGGTCCGACCGCAAGAAGTACGTCTGGTGGGACGATGCCCAGAAGAAGTGGACGGGGGCGGACGTGCCGGACTTCGCGGCGACCAAAGCGCCCAGCACGCCGGCCAAGCCGGACGGCACGGGCTTGGACGCCCACTCGGGCAGCGACCCGTTCATCATGCAGACGGATGGCCGCGCCTGGCTCTACGCGCCTGCCCAGCTCCGCGATGGCCCGTTCCCAACCCACTATGAGCCGGCTGAGTCGCCGCTCCAGAACCCAATGTACAAGCAGCAGACTAATCCGGCGACGAAGTACTTCACCGACGAGCCGTCGAACAAGCTGGCCCAGGTGGCCGACCCAAACTATCCCATCGTCATCTCGACCTACCGCCTGACGGAGCACCACCTGTCAGGCACGATGAGCCGCTGGCTGCCCTGGCTCGCCGAGCTCCAGCCCGAGCTGTTCATCGAGATGAGTCCCGAGCTGGCGCTGGAGAAGGGCATCAACAACCTGGACTGGGTCGTCGTCGAGACGCCACGCGGCCAGATCGAGGCGAAGGCATTGGTGACGCGGCGCATGAAGCCACTGCGCATCAACGGCCAGATTTTACACGAGGTCGGCATGCCCTGGCACTGGGGCTACAAGGGCGTCGTGCGCGGCAGTGTGACCAACGACCTGACCCACATGGCCTGCGAGCCGAACGTGACCATCCACGAGGGCAAGGTGTTCACCTGCAACGTCCGCAAGGGACGCCTGAAGGCATAGGGGACAGCCATGGCGAACGCAAAAGGCTTCTTTACCGACACCACAGTCTGCATCGGCTGCAAAGCCTGTCAAGTGGCCTGCCACCAGTGGAACCAGCTGCCGACCAACAGCGCCTTCGCGCTGACCGGCGCCAGCTACGACAATACTCTGACCCTCGACGCCTACAACTGGCGCCACGTCAAGTTCATCGAGCAGTTCCCAGACACCCGCGCCGCCGACGCTGGCCGCTGGCTGATGATGAGCGACTGCTGCAAGCACTGCGTCCACGCTGGCTGCCTGGAGGTCTGCCCAACCGGCGCCATCATCCGCACCGAGTACGACACAGTGTACATCCAGCAGGACGTGTGCAACGGCTGCCGCAACTGCGTGGCAGGCTGCCCGTTCGGCGTCGTCGCCATGGACCATGTCAGCGGCACGGCTAAGAAGTGTACGTTATGCTACGACCGCCTGCAGAATGGCTTGACGCCAGCGTGCGCCCAGGCGTGCCCGACGGGTTCGATCCTGTTCGGTGACGTGCAGGACTTACTCACCCGCGCCCGCGCCCGCGTTGACCAGCTCCACAGTCAGGGCCGGACGGCGGCGTATCTGTACGGCGATAGCGCCGACATCGTTGGCGGCCTGAACGTGTTCTATCTGCTGGAGGACAAGCCGGAGGTCTACGGGCTGCCGTCGAACCCGCGGCTGCCCTCGCGCAACCTGTGGCCGTCGTCGGGGCTAAGCATTCTTACCGCTGCAATTGTGGCCCTGGGCGCGTTCCTAAACTTCCGCAGCCGACGCCTGGCGCGTCCCAACGCGAACCCGAACGCGTAAAGGAGGCGAAATGCCCTCTCCTCTTCCCACGCAGACGCAGTTCGTCCTCGACCCTAACTGGAGCCTATGGGTCATCATCTACTTCTGGCTCGGCGGCATCGCAGCCGGCTCGTACTTCACGGCGGCGCTGGCGCAGCTCATCGGCGGCGACTGTCACCGGGCGATTATTCGTACGGCGCACCTGATCGCGTTCCCGCTGGTGTCGATCTGCAGTATCCTCCTCATCGTCGATCTCTACCGGCCAGAGCGCTTCTGGCACATGGTTATCCAGTCGGAGACGTACCTGCCGATGTTCAAGTGGTGGTCGCCGATGTCTGTCGGCGCGTGGGCGCTGCTCATTTTCGGCGCGTTCAGCGCTGCCTCGTTCCTCAACTCCCTGTGGGAGTTAGGCATCCGTCTGCCCTTCGGCAACTTCATGAACGCCCTGCACCACGGATGGATCGGGACGATCTTCAACTTCCTCGGCTCGTTCTTCGGGTTCTTCATCGCCTCCTACACCGGCGTCCTGATGGACACCTCGAACCAGCCCATCTGGAGTGACCAGGGTTTCATGGGTGCGCTCTTCCTGGCCTCCGCCGCCTCGACCGGCGTGGCCGCCACGTACCTGCTCACGCCAAAGAACGTGGAGACTGAGGAAGGATTGGGCGAGCTGAACGGCTTCGATCGCTGGGCGATGATCCTCGAGCTGGCGATCATCGTCATCTTCTTCATCGCCCTGGGTGCAGCCTTGTCCAGCATCGTCCTGACGAGCATCTACGGCCTCATTCTCGTCTTCGGCGTCGCCGTCCTCGGCCTGATTGTGCCGCTGCTGCTGCACCGCTTCGCCGGGCACGCGCGCTGGGTCATGTACGTCGCGCCGGCGCTCGTTCTAGTGGGCGGCTTCCTGCTGCGCTATGTCATGGTCATGATGCCGCACCACATCTGAGAGCTTATGCCTGACAACACCGTCTGCCTCACCTTCGACTTCGACGCCATGTCAGTCTGGTTCGGCTACAAGAACGTCACGCCCGCCATGCTCTATCGCGGCGAGTACGGCGCGCGGGTCGGCGTCCCGCGCATTCTGGACCTGCTGCGGCGCTACGATATCCCGGCGACCTTCTTCATCCCCGGCCACACGGTGGATTCGTTTCCGGACGAAGTGTGCATGATCCAGGACGCGGGCCACGAGATCGGCCACCACTCCTACGCCCACGTGGACCCCAGTGAGCAGACACCGGACGAGGAGCGCCAGGACATGGAGCGCGCTTTCGAGGCGCTGGCGCGGGTTGGCGTCAAGCCCCTCGGCTTCCGCTCACCGTCCGGCGACTACTCGACGGTGACGCTATCGCTGATCGAAGAGCACGGCTTCCTGTACGACTCAAGCCTGATGGCCGACGACTTTCGCCCGTATCACCCGCGCCTGGGCGATAAAGTGACGCAGCAGACGCCCCTGGTACGTGGGCAGAAGGCCCGGGTGTGGGAGCTGCCCATGTCCTACGAGTTCGACGATTGGGCGCACTTCCAATTCAACTTCAACCCGTACCGCAACGGCACGTCCGCGCCGAGCAAAGTGCTGGAAATCTGGACCGCCGACTACGACTGGATGGCCCAGCACGTCGACGGCGGCATCCTGACCATTGCGATGCACCCACAGGTCATCGGGCGTGGGCATCGGATGGCGATGCTGGAGCAATTCATCAATCATTGCCGAGACGGCGGCGACGTGCGGTTCGAGCGCATGGGAGACGTAGCGCGGCGATTAGATTCCGCTCAGCCATAGCACAGGAGCGCCGGCTTCAGTCGGCGCTCCACGTTGGAGAAACCACGTATGCAAAAGCTCTTGATGACGCTGGCGATTTTGCTGCTGTGCCTGGCCCTGGCAGCGTGCGCCAGTCCGGAGGCTCAGCGGCAGCGCGCTGGCGGCCTGGGCGGCGACATCGGTAACCGTAAGCCGACGGTGGAGCCGTGGCCGAGCAAGTTCATTGGCGTGACGCCCGCGCCCTATCTGTCCCCCATTGGCGCGACCGGCTCCGTGCCGCCCGCCGAGCAGAAGGACAAGCGTTAACTGTCTCCGAGCGCCTTGCCCGCGACCGACCCGACGGCGCTATTCCGCCGCCGCGACGGAATCTACGCCTCGGACTTGCTGGTCACGGCCATCGCCGGGCTGGACTTCTTCACTGTCCTGGCCCGCGAGCCGCTTACCCTCCAGGGCATCACGGAACGATTCGGCATTGCGGCCCGGCCCGCCGATGTGACGGTGACGTTGTTTGTGGCGATGGGGCTGCTACAGCGCGAGGGCGAGACGCTCGCGCTCACGTCCCTGGCGCGCGACTTCCTGACCGCCGACTCGCCCTGGAGCCTCGGCCCCTACTTCGCCTCTCTCAAAGATCGCCCCATCTGCCGCCAGATCCTCGACGTTCTGCGCACCGACCACCCCTTCGGCTGGGGCAGCCAGCCGGACGAGGCCGAGTGGGCGCGGGCAATGGAGCGCGATGACTTTGCCCAGGCGTTCACCGCCGCGATGGACAGCCGCGGCGCGTATCTGGCCCCTGCCCTGGCGCAGCGCCTCGACTGCTCTGGATACAGGCGTTTGCTCGACATCGCGGGCGGTTCTGGCGTCTACGGCTGCGCCATTGCCGAGGCCCACCTCGACCTCGAGGTGGCTGTGCTGGAGATGCCAGCCGTCCTACCGGCCACTCGCCGAGCCATCGCGCGTAGGAGCCTGGGCGAGCGCGTCTCGGTGATTGCAGGCGACATGTTCGCCGATCCCCTGCCCCGTGGTTTCGACATTCACCTTTACTCCCACGTCCTCCACGATTGGGATGCGCCGGCGGTACAGATACTCATCCAGAAATCGTTCGACGCCCTGCCGCCGGGGGGCCTCATTGCCATCCACGACACGCACCTGGGCGAGGACAAGAGCGGCCCACTGGATGTCGCCGAGTACTCCGTTTTCCTCATGCTCTCGACGCGCGGTAAATGCTACTCCCTGGGCGAGCTTCGATGTATACTTGGGGCTGCGGGCTTCCAGGATTGCCGCCTGATGCCAACGGCGGCCTACCGCAGCCTCATTCTCGCCCGCAAGCCGCACTAATCTACCCCGCCCCAGTGGAGGTCGAATGAACGTAGAAGAACTCGCCTCGCGCCGCCCGTGGGTTGGCTCGGAGGTCGATGCCTTTATCCAGGAAAACACCGCGCGCTACCTGATGATGTCCAACGCTGAACTGGATCAGGAGCTTGAGCGCCTGGTGACGACCCATGAGCAGTACATGGACCACCAGTGCGTCCAGCTCTACGCCGGCACGAATATCGTCAACCCGCGCGTCGGCCGCATGTTGTCGTCTACCCTCGGCAGCCGCGCCAGCCTAGGTTACCCCGGCGCGAAGTACAACATGGGCATGCAGTACGGCGATCAGATTGAGATCATGCTCGCGGCGCTGCTCAAGAAGCTATTCGACGCGCCCTACGTGGAGTACCGCGTGCCGAGCGGGACTATCGCCAACCTCTACGTCTACATGGCGGCGACGAAGCCCGGCGACACCGTGATGGCGTTCTCCGACGCGGCAGCGGGGCACGTCAGCCACCACGCGGCGGGCGCGGCGGGCTTCTACGGCCTGGACGTTCACGACGTCCCCTTCGACGCCGCGCGCATGGACATCGACGAGGCGGCCTTCGTGGAGAAGGCGCGGGCGTTGCGGCCCAGGCTCATCATCGTCGCAGGCAGCATGTGCTTGTTCCCCTACTCGCTGCGCTGCGTGCGCCAGGTGGCCGATGAGATTGGCGCATACGTCCTGTACGACGCGGCTCACATGGGCGGCCTCATCGCCGGCGGCCACTTCCAGCAGCCGCTCCACGAGGGCGCGGACGTCATGACCGGCTCGACGTACAAGTCATTCGGCGGCCCGCCGTCGGGCGTCATCCTGACCACGTCAGCGGAGCTCGCCGACCGTCTTGAGCGCGTAGCGTACCCCGGTATGACCGCCAACTTTGACTTGAGCAAAGCGGCGGCGATGGTGGTGGCTGTGCTGGACCTGCTGGAGTTCGGGCCGGAGTATGGGGCGGCGTGCATCGCCAACGCCCAGGCGCTCGCGGAGGCGCTGGACGAGTACGGCGTGACGGTGCATCACGTCGAAGGCAGGGGCTTCACCGGCTCGCAGCACGTCGCCGTCCAGGCGCTGGCCTACGGCGGCGGCAATCGGGCCTCGGCGCGGCTGTCCGGCGCGAACTTGCTGATGAGCAGCATTACCCTGCCCATTGCCGAGCTACCGGACGATGCCAACGCCATTCGCATCGGCACGCAGGAAGTGACGCGCTGGGGGATTCGGCCGCAGGACATGCGTACCGTGGCGAAGTTCATGGCGCGGGTGCTGGTGGAGGGCGAGGAACCGACCCGCGTCAGGCCCGATGTCGTGGATTTCCGCGCGCAGTTCCAGGCTCTCCACTTTGTGCGCCAGTAAAGAAGCTATACACCGCGTCCCCACGATTATCGAGGAATATGCATGGTACTTGATGATGCTCTAAAGATGTTGGAACAGCTTGGCCGTGAGCAACCCGATTTGCGGGAGGCGGCGCTGCTCCAGCACGACATCATGCTGTGCCAGTATCGCCCGCCCGCGTCGGTGCCGCCCTGGCTGCCGAGGGCAGACGAGGTGCGTGTGCGCGTGGCGCGGGGCATTCCACTGCTGCCGGGGCACGAGACCGAGTTCGACCTTGGTCACCCTGAGCGCGTTCTACATGCTCTGCTGAAGCTCATCGAGCGGCGGCGCGAGACGAAGGCACAGGCGCGGGCCATCCAGCAGGCGGCGCGTGGCCCGGTGGCGGCGCGAGGCTGGCTGCTCACTGCGCTTGCCGGGGATGCGGAAGCTCTGGCGGCGGAGGCCCAGCGGCTGGACGCGCCGCTGCTGCCGAGCTTGCTGCGCTGGAGCATCGCGCCGACCCTGCAAGCGTGGGTTGCCGCGGCTGACCCGAAGCTCGACCTGGAACGCTGGCAGATGGGCTACTGCCCCATCTGTGGCGAGTGGCCTGCGTTGGGCGAGTGGCGCGGCGTGGAACTGACGCGGCGGCTGCGCTGCGGTTTGTGCGGCGGCGATTGGCGCGCTCAGCGGCTGCGCTGCCCCTTCTGCGACACGACCGATACGTCGCTACTCGGGTACTTCAGCGCCGAGGGCGACGCCCGCTGGCGTGTCGAGACGTGTGACAACTGCCGTGCCTACGTCAAGACCGAGACGACCTTCGCCGCGCTGCCCGCCGAGCAATTGCCGGTCGAGAATCTGCGCAGTTTGCACCTGGACGTGCTGGCGGAGGAACGCGGGCTAGGGCGGCCGGCGGGGCGGAGTGACGCCTGGCAGCTCGACCTGAACTTCGGCGACACGCCGGGCATTACGCTCGCATGACACGCTGTGGGCGTCATTGCGAGGAGGACGGTAGGACGACGAAGCAATCTTGCGCAGACATACAGCCTGGCTTTCCAGCATTAGCATATCTATTGCACAGTGCGAGATTGCTTCGCCTCGCTCGCAATGACTGATTGGGCAACGAGTCTCGGTGAACGAAGGAATTGGCATGTCCGAGTTGCGGCCCAAGGAACTGTTCGAGTTGATGCGCGCGCGGTGGGAGAAGCCCCGCGAGCGCGCCCGCGACATGCGCGCCGACGAGTACGGCGCGGCGCTCAAGCTCCAGGTTATCGAGGACATCATCGCCGCCGACCCTGATCCCACGCAACTTGCGCCGATGCTGGCGGCCTACGTTGACGCCCACGGGCCGAACAACGGGCCATTGCGTGGCGTCTGCACCGACCTACTCTACGACTGGCAGCAGGCGCAGATGTCGCCCCAATGGGTCGAGTGGCTGCGTACCGCGCCCGTCGAGGAACGCGGCAAGAAGCGTAAGCGCCGAGAGGACGACGCGCCGAGTCTCACTTGACACACCGCCGCGCTCGTTGTACACTCAGCGCCGCTGCCCTGATACCACAGGGAGCGGCGCTGCTTTACTCCACCTTACCTTACCTGCTGCGTGACCGCGAGAGTCACCACATATCTTGACGGGGTTACCGATGAAGATAACCGAGGTTCGCGTATTCGTCACCACTCCTGCTGGGGAGGCCGGCCAGACCTACGTCCTGGTCAAAATCTTGACCGACGCCGGCGTCTACGGCGTCGGCGAAGGCACCAAGAATGGCCGCGAGTTGGCCGTCGCCTCACTCCTGGAGAACCATCTTGCGCCTGTGCTGATTGGCAAGGACCCCGGCGCGATTGAGGACATCTGGAAATACCTGTATCGCGGCGCATACTGGCGCGGCGGCCCGATCCAGAACACGGCGCTGGCCGCCATCGATATGGCGCTGTGGGATATCAAGGGCAAGGTGGCCGGGTTGCCGGTGTACTCGCTGCTCGGCGGCCCGACGCGGCGTGGCCTGCTGACCTACGTCCACGCCCATGGGCGCGATCTCGAACACGTGACCGACGAAGTCCTCAAGTATAAAGAGCGTGGCTACAAGGTGATTCGCGCCCAGGTCGAGACGCCGGGCATGCCGGGCGGCTACGGGGCTGAGGACAGGAACGACCCGGCGTACCGCGAGGCGTTCGAGAAGCAACTCCCTTATGAGGGTGTTTGGGAGCCGGAGCCGTACCTGCAAATCGTCCCTAAGCTGTTCGACCACCTACGCGACAAAGTCGGCTGGGACGTGGAGCTGTTCCACGACGCCCACGGCCGCCTCTCGCCGATCCAGGCGGCGCGGCTGGCGAAGTCCTTGGAGCCGTACCGGCTGATGTTCCTGGAAGACCCCATCAGTCCCGAGAACGTTGAAGGCATGCGGATGGTGCGCGAGGCCAGCACGACGCCCCTCGGCATCGGCGAGATTATCAGCAGCAAGTTCCAGATCATGCCCATGCTCCTGGACCAAACGATTGACTACATGCGCTGCTCGCCGATGCATATCGGCGGTATCACCGAGGGTAAGAAGCTCGCGGCGATGGCCGAGCCGTTCGACATCCGCACGGCGTTCCACGGCCCGGGCGATGTCGGCCCGATTGGCGCGGCGGCTTCTGCCCACGTGGGCATGGCGATTCCCAACTTTGGCATCCAGGAATGGGTGCGCCACGCCGACATCGTTCACGAGGTCATGACCGGCGGCGCATGGTTCGACGATGGCTACCTCAAGCTGCCGGATGCGCCGGGGCTGGGCGTGGACATCGATGAGGAACTGGCGGCGCGCTTCCCCTGGCATCGCAAGTATCTGCCGGCCATTCGACGCGCCGACGGCAGTATGCACGGGTATTGACAGGCGGCCCGCCTGTTCGACACAATTTCAAGGAGGAGCTTGATGAACCAATCGCACACCCGTTTCGCTCACCCCATCATTTTGGCTGCAATCGTTGCGCTGTTGGCGCTCGCCTTGGCGGCGTGCGCCCAGGCGCCCGCTGCGCCGGCTCAGCAGCCTGCGCAGCAAGCACAGGCTACGGCAGCGCCGGCGGCGAAGCAGGCCGAAGCGCCGACTGCGGCTCCGAAGGCAGCCCAGCCCACTTCGGCCCCTGCGGCGGCCCAGCCGACGGCGGCCTCCGCGTCTGCGGGTGGCGCGTCGGGCGCGCTGCCGAAGCTCCAGGGCGACAAGTTCGTCTACTGGGGCGGCCTCATCTTCTCGGACAAGGCCAACAAGATGTTCGAGGACCGTGTCAAGGAGTGGGGCAAGCAGCGCAACATTCCGGTCGAAGTCGTGATGGTCAACCAGAACGAGACCGTTCAGAAAGTCTCGGCGGCCATCCAGGCGGGCAACGCGCCCGACGCCTTCGACCTGGGCCGCGACTTCATGCTCCAGCTCAACGCCCAGAACCAACTCGTCCCGCTGGATGACCTGTACAAGAAGATTGGCGACGCCCACGGCGGCTGGCTCGACCCGGTCACCAAGGCCACCGACCCCAAGACGTTCAACGGGAAGATCCCCGGCATCCCCTTCGGCGTGGGCGGCAACGTTCTCTTCCGCCGCACGGACGCTCTGAAGGCGGCGGGCTTCGACAAAGCGCCGGACACCTGGGAGGAGCTGTCGAAAGAGGCCGCCGCCGCGCAGAAGCCGCCCAAGACCTTCGGCATGGGCTTCGCACTGTCGAACGTGGGCGACGGCAACCTGACCACGCAGATGATGCAGGCGTGGGGCGGCCGCGTTGCCGACGACACCGGCAAGAAGTGTACTATCGACTCGCCGGAGACGCGCGCCTTCCTCAAGTGGATCACCGATGCCTACGCCCAGAATCTCTTCCCCCCTGGCGTGACGACGTGGGACGGCGCGGGTGACAACAACGCCTACCAGTCCGGTCAGGCGCTGTTCATCGCCAACACGGGTAGCGTGAGCATCTGGATGCAGCAGAACGACAAGGAGTTGCTCGACGCCACGAAGTACTCCGTGCTACCAGCCGGCCCGAAGATGCGCATCTCGACCCAGAACCCGCAGTATCGTGGCATCTGGGCAAACAGCAAGAATAAGGAGCTGGCGAAGGACTTGATGGAGTTCCTGGCCGATGACAAGTTCATGGCCGACTACTACGCCAACGCCATCTACGGCCCGGTGCTCAAGAGTGAGCAGTCGGCGTCCATCTTCCAGACCAGCGAAGTTCACAAGGGCCTGGCAGACCTGGCGGTCAACGGCACTGCGCCCGCCTACCCCGACGTGGACAACGCGGCGTTTGCCGAGTACCAGAACAACTTCCTGACGCCCAAGATGGTACAGAAGATTGTCGTGGACAAGAAGGGCATCGACGACGCCATCAAGGAGACCCAGACAGCCTGCCAGACGATCTACGACAAGTACAACAAGTAGGAGCGCGAAGCGACGGAGGACGAATGGCGTGGGCGCACGCCACGCCATTCGTCCATCCCTAGAGAGGCGTCTATGGCAGAGCAAGCACAGACGACCGTTCAGCAGCCGGCGGCGACGGGAGGCATGACCCTTCGGCGACGCAACGCCATTCTCGGGTGGCTGCTTGTCGCGCCCGTGGTGCTCACCCTCGTGGTCCTCGTCGTCTACCCCTTCTTCTACGCCATCTGGATCAGCTTCACCGACCAGATGGTCGGCTCGGAGGCGAAATTCGTCGGCCTGGAGAACTACGCCTACCTCTTCCACCAGCCTGTCTTCTGGACGACGGTCTGGAACACGGTGATTTTGGTCGTTGCGGTTCAGGCGTTGAAGCTTGTGTTCGGCCTGGGGATTTCGCTGCTGCTCAACCAACCCCTGCGCGGGCGCTGGATGTGGCGGGGCATGGTGCTGCTGCCGTGGGCGATGCCCGCCTTCGTCGCCTACATCACCTGGAAGCTGCTCTACGCGCCCATCGCTGGCGCATTCAACATGATCCTGCTGGACCTTGGCGCGCAGAACTACGTCGATTTCCTGGGCACCAAGGAGTTGGCGATGCCCAGCGTCATTGTGGCGACGTTCTGGCGCGGCTTCCCGTTCTGGGTCATCTCATTCCTCGCCGCGCTCCAGACCATCCCGAACGAACTGTACGAGGCGGCAGCCATCGACGGGGCGAGCGCCTGGAATCGCTTCTGGCACATCACATTGCCCGGCCTGCGCCACGTTATCTTGCTGGTGCTGCTGCTCTCGACCATTTGGACAGCCAACAGCTTCGAGAACGTCTGGCTTCTCACCCAGGGCGGGCCATCCGACGCGACGATGACCTTTCCGGTGCTGGCGTACTACAGCCTGCAAAACTTGCGTTTGGGCGAGGCGGCCTCGGTGTCCGTGGCGATGCTCCCCATCTTCGCCATCCTGGCGTTCATCGTCATCAAGCTCATGCAGGAGGACTAGGCGATGCTGACTCGTCCCTCGCGAGCGCAAAGAATTCTCAACTACACCCTGGTCGCCCTGCTGGGCGTGTTCATTCTCTTCCCCGTCTACTACATGGCGATTATCTCACTCAAGACGCCACGAGCCATCTACCGCGAGCCGTCGCTGTTGCCAGATGGGGCGACGCTGCAGAACTATGCCCAGCTGTTTGGCGAGATGGACTTTCTGACCAACTTCCGCAATAGCCTGCTGGTCGCCACGGTCGCGACGGTCATCTCCGTGTTCATCGCCGTTCTGGCGGCCTACAGCCTCGTTCGGCTGAAGTACCGCTTCCGTAACGCCGTTGGCCGCCTGATCCTGCTCACATACCTCACGCCCGCCGCTCTCCTGTTCATCGCCCTGTCCGTCATCATGGCGCGCATCGGGCTGACCAACACGCTGCAAGGGCTGATGTTTGTCTACCTGACGTTTGCCACGCCGCTCAGCACGTGGCTGCTCATGGGCTTCTTTCGCGGCATCCCGCCGGACCTGGAGGAGCAGGCGATGGTGGACGGCGCGACGCGGCTCCAGTCATTGTGGCTCGTGCTCATTCCGCTCTCCGCGCCGGGCATCGTGGCCGTCACGGTGCTGACCTTCACCTCGGCCTGGAACGAGCTGCTCTACGCGCTCATCCTCATCACCTCGCCCGACCTGCGCACCGTTCCCCTCGCCCTCAACTACTTTATCACCGGCGACGTCTTCCGCTGGGGGCTGATCATGGCCGGGGCCGTCGCCGCCGCCGTGCCGGTGATGGTGCTGTACTACCTGGCGCAGCGCTTCATGGTGCAGGGCCTCGCCACAGGCGGCGTGAAGGGCTAACGCGGCGTTTGCGCGGGGCGCAAAAGCTCCTCTTCCTCCGTCACAATCGGCAGGCGTTGGCGCGTGTAGCGGTAGAGAATCCATCCTTGACGGCGATGCAGAATAATCCCGCCCTCCCGAACGTACCAAATGCCGACGACGATGGACCACACCGCGAGCACGATGTGCCAATGCTCTTCGATGAAGAGGTTTGGGAACGTCACGATAAGCCACCATGCCAGGGCGTTAAACGCGACGCCGGCCGGCATGTAGAACTTTAGGTTCTGCTCCTGGTCGGCGATCATGTCGTTGTGGAGCTTCCTCTCCGTCTCTGTGTTGTACTCCTCCGCGCGGGACATCATCACGCGGCGGTCCCAGTAGTATAGGAACCAGGCGAGGGCGAAGTACACTGTGCTGAGGGCAAACCAGGCGGCGGGATTGTTCACCTGACTGAGCAACAGCCCTTCCACCAGGGTCGCCGCAAAGTAGATGTACGTGTGGCCCATCTCCAGGGGCCAGCCGATGAAAGACAGCGTGTGGATGAGGGTGCGCGACCAGAAGATGAGGATGGCGAGCAGCCCCAGCACGACGTACAGCCAGTACTCGAAGTGATACTCGGCGATGACCGGGATCGAGAATGTCACCAGCACGCCTAGCGCCATCGCCTGGATGATGCTGATGAGGGTCAACTCGATAACGACGGCCACCTCGTCGAGCTTGTTCTTCGCCTCACGAGTCGCCACTCGCAGTTCGGGTATTTCGCTCATTCGTCTCCCCCATGCCTGAACTGGAACGCCAGCTATCCTCCAAACTATGAAACGCGGCCCAGGTTGCGGCGGATTTCATCGAGGGCGTTGAGCAGCATGTCGATTTCCTCGGGCGTGTTGTAGTGCGCCGCGCCGATGCGCAGCAGCCCCGTCGGCTCCAGGTCCAGCTGTGTCGTCACCGACAGCGCGTAGAAGTTGCCGTTCCAGACGTAGATTTCGCGTTGCGCCAGCGCCTCGGCCAGCGCCAGGGGCGTTGTCCCTTCCATCGTGATGGAGACGGTCGGCACGCGCTCGTCCAGACGGTTGATGTCGGTGATGCCGTAGACCTTGACGCCGGGAATATCGGCCAGGCCGCACAGCAGCCGCTCCGATAGCCCTTGCTCGTACGCCTGGATGCCTCCCATCGCTCGCAGCAGGCGTGAGCGGCGGGTCTCGCCCGGTGTCTCACCATCCGCGAGGGAGGCCAGGTAGTTGATGGCGGCGAGGGCGCCTGCCTGCCCCTCGTGGTTCTGGGTGCCGGTCTCGAAGCGCGTCGGAATGGCATCGTCGGCCGGGCGCACCTTGTAGGCGGGCAGGCTTTCGAGGATGTCGGCGCGGCCATACAGGATGCCCATGTGTGGCCCGAAGAACTTATACGCCGAGCAAGCGAGGAAGTCCGTGCCGAGGGCCTGCACGTCCGTCGGGCCGTGGGGCACATACTGGACGGCGTCAATGTAGGTGAGCGCGCCCACGCTATGCGCCATCTCCACAGCGCGGCCCACGTCGTTGATGGTGCCGACGGCGTTGGAGGCGTAGCCGACGGCGACGATCTTCGTGCGTGGCGAGAGCTGCGCGGCCAGCGTGTCCAGGTCCAGGGTGCAGTCCTCGTGGTGGAAGTCCACCCAGCGCACGACCGCGCCCGTATCCCGCGCCAGGAGCAGCCACGGGTTGATGTTGGCGTCGTGGTCCAGGTGCGTGACGATGATCTCATCGCCCGGCGTCAGCCCTAGCCCCAGCGACCGGCTGATGGCGAACGTCAGCGTAGTCATGTTCTGGCCGAAGATGATCTCGCGCGAGGACGCGGCGCCAAGCAGGTCGGCGGCGGCCTGGTGCGCCTCGGCGATGACCTCGTCCGTCATGTGCGACGTGCGAAACGCGCCGTGGGTGTTGGCGTTGGCGGTGAGTAGGTAGTCGCTCATTGCGTCTGCGACCGCCTGCGGCGTCTGCGTGCCGCCTGGATTGTCGAGGAAGATGGGAGCGCGGCCATCGAAGGTGCGCATCAGGGACGGGAACTGGGCGCGGACGTCACGGACGTTGGGGAGAATCAAGTAGCTGGACACGGGCGCTCCTTACAGAATGTTCATGATGCCGTTATTTTAGGGAAGTCATGGTCGTAGGCAAATAGCTCTATGCCTATCCGAGCGGCTCCACGTTTTGCGCCAGCGGCGCTTGTCGCGCCGCAATACGAGGTAGCATCGCCGCGACAACCAGCCCTGCGAGCGCCGCGACCCCATAAAGGCCCACGAAGCCGTACCCCTGCAATACCAGGCCCAGGACCCACGCACCCAGACCGATGCCCAGGTCGAAGCCGAGGTAGAAGACGGCGATGGCGTGGCCGCGCGCCTCAGATGCGCCGCGCTCGACGTGGATGGCGATCAGCGCCGGGTGGACGATGCCCGAGCCGTAGGCGACCAGGGCGGCGGCGACGAAAAGCTCAAGCTGCATCGTGGCGACTGCGAACAAGCTCAGGCCGAGGGCCATCATGAGCGTCGACAGGATGAGAATCTTGTTGCGGTCGATGGTGTCCAGGTGGCGGCCCACGGTGAGCCGCGACAGGATGATGGAGATGCCGTAAACGGTGTAGACCAACCCCGCCGAGCCAAGCTCACGCCGCTCGGCGAGCAGCGGCAGGAACTGTAGAAACGAACCCCACGACAGACCGAAGATGCACGTGATGAGCATCGGCATGCGCAGGACCGGCTCGATATGCAGCACAGCGCGCCAGCTTGTTTGCGCTGGCCGTGGTGGGCGCGTGTCTGGGACACCAAGGGCCAGCAAACCACCGAGCGCCGCAAAGACACCCGCTAGCCACAACGCCCCGGCCAGCGAGATCGTGGGCATCAGGGCGCTGACAAGGGCGGGGGTCATGGTCATGGCGACGTTGGCGGCAATGCCGAAGATGGCGACGGCCGACGCGCGCCGCGCCTCGGGCACCAGGTCCGTGACAAGGGCTGTCGAAGCCGTGGTGAAAGCGACATAACCGCCGGCCTGGAGCAGACGCAAAACGAACAGCGCCGCGGGAGCCGTCGTCATGCCGAAACCGACAGCGCCGACCATGAGGGCGAACGTTCCGGCCAGCATCACCTTGCGCCGCCCCCACCTATCGGCCGTCGTTCCCGCCAGCGGGCGTCCAATCAGGGAGGCGACGCCGAACGCGCCGAGAATGACGCCGATGAGCCAGTCGGGCAGGCCAATCTGGTGGAGGTAGAGGGGGACGGGCACCAGCAGGGTGTAGTACCCGACGAAGAATGCCAGCGTCGCAATCCAGGCGGTCCAGTAGTTACGCTCCTGCGATCTGAGCACACGCATGGCCCTCTCCCTTTGTCTATCGGCGGCCGAACTCCCGCTCCAGGTGCGCCGCGCTGAGGTGGATCATCGTCGGCCGGCCGTGGGGGCACGTGCGCGGCGAGTGGGACGCTTCGAGCTGCTGGATGAGCGCCTGCATCTCGCCAGCCGAGAGCGTCTGCCCGGCCTTGATGGCGACCGTCTTGCACACCGCCCGCAGCAACGCGGCTTCGTTGTCGACTTCGAGGGGGTTGCGGCGGCCCTCACCTACCTGCGTCAGGATGTCGCGCAGGGCGGGGCGCGGGTCGGCAGCGCGTAGGGCGGCGGGAACGGCGCGGATGAGCACGGTATTCGCGCCAAACGGCTCCAGGCTAAACCCGGTGCGCACAAGGGGCGCCGCGTATTCATCTAGAACCGCCGCCTCGGCCGTCGTCAGTTCGAGCGCCAGCGGCTCCAGGAGAGTTTGCTGCGCAACGTCGGATGCAGCGTAGCGGGCGAGGAATTGCTCGTACAGGATGCGCTCGTGGGCGGCGTGCTGGTCGATGAGGTAGAGGCCGTCGGGGCCTTCGGCGATGATGTACGCCTGGGCGACCTGCCCGATGACGCGCAGCACCGGCAGCTTGCCGCCGCCAACGGTGGGCGCGGGCGCAGACGGGACATCTCCCGTGCGGTAGATATCCCACGCGGGGATGGGCGAGGTGGAAGGTGTTGCTATCTCCGCGCCGTTTGTCCACCACGGGGCGACGGGCGGCTGCCATGCTTGTCCAGAACCGGTATCGGTTGATTCGCTCTCCCCCGTGCTCTCCCACGTCGGCGCGCCGCCGAATTGGGGAATAGGGGCGTGGCGCAACAGGGCACGCCGCACCGCTTGCTGGATCGCGCCGAACACGGCTCGCCCATCGCGGAAGCGCACCTCCGCTTTCGTCGGATGTACGTTGACGTCCACGTCCTCGGCGGGCAGGTGGACGTGCAGGGCGACGACCGGGAATCGGCCCACCATGAGCAGGGTGTGGTACGCTTCGGTAACGGCGACGCCGAGCGAGCGGTCCTGGACGAGACGGCCGTTGACGATGAAGGTCATGTGAGCGCGGTTGGCGCGGCTGACGGCCGGCGGGCTGACGTAGCCGAAGACCGATACCGGACGCTCGGTGCTCTCTTCCTCAGCCACTTCCCCCTCACCGCCCTCGGCGTCGTCTTCCCAAAGCTCTTCGACGGTCTCCGGCTCGATCTCAATCATTTGGCGCGCCGTTTCGACGCCGTAGACCGATGCCAGACTGTCTAGGAGTGCGCCGCCGTTATGGCTGAACGTGGCCCGCCCATCGTTGATGAGACTGAAGCGGCAGGCTGGGTAGGCCAGCGCCATGTGGGTCAGGAGGGTGTGGATTTGCCCGGCCTCGGCCGTGGCAGATTTGAGGAACTTCAGGCGCGCAGGCGTATTATAGAAGAGGTTCTCGACGCTGACGACGGTACCGGCTGGAATACCGACACTGGCGCGCTCGATGACCCGGCCGCCTTCCAGGCGCAGCCGCGTGCCGACCGCCTCATCCCGCGCCCGTGTCACCAGGCTGACGCGGCTGACAGCAGCGATACTGGGCAGGGCCTCGCCGCGAAAGCCGAGCGTGTGGATGTGGAACAGGTCGTCGGCGGTGCGTAGCTTGCTCGTGGCGTGGCGCTGGAACGCCGTCTCGACCTCGTCGGACGAGATGCCGACGCCGTTGTCGGCGACGCGGATGAGGCGCTGTCCCCCGGCGCGAATCTCGACCCGAACGTCCGTCGCGCCGGCGTCCAGGGCATTCTCAATCAGCTCCTTGACCACCGAGACCGGGCGCTCGATGACTTCCCCGGCGGCGATTTTCGCGGCAACATCGTCGGCCAGCACTTGAATAGCCATGCTTCCTCCTCGCACCTGCAAAAAACAATTCTAGCACAGATGACCGAGGCGCGAAAACTGGCCTGAATGTGGATTGCATTATTCATTTGCCCGTTTCTTGTATCAGGTGCAAAATTACATTGCAAGAAAGAAGAGTATCCACCCATCCGCAAACAAAGCACACACTCGGCACGGGCTATATCCGACGGACGGGACGCTGCTTAAATGAACCCGCCGCCGCTGGAATGATTGAGGACCGAAATGGAGCCGCAGAATCAAATCGCCGTATTCATTGATTTCGAGAACATCGCCGCCGCTGCTGAGGATGACCACCGCGAGCTAGAGCTAGGTAAACTGTTCGACTTTCTCAAGAACCGGGGCCGCGTGACCATCAAGCGCGCCTACGGCGACTGGCGGCGCTACAGCCGCTACCGCAGCGAGCTGCTGGAGAACGCGGTCAACCTGGTGCAGCTTTACAGCTACGGCATGGCCCACAAGAATGGCGCCGACATCCGCCTGTGCATCGAAGCCATCGAGACCGTCTTCACCCATCCCCAGGTGCAGACGTTCGCCATCGTCTCGGGCGACTCCGACTACTCCTCCCTTATCAACAAGCTGCGGGAGTACGGCAAGTACACGGTCGGCGTCGGTCTGCGGCGGTCGACGAGCGAGATTCTCGTCAAGAGCGTGGATGAGTTCGCATTCTATGAGGCGCTCGTCGGCAGCCTGGACCTGTCGCAGGAGTTCGACGTCAGCGAGGCCCACGCCGTGCTGCTGCGGGCGCTGCGCGCCTTTGAGCAGCAGGGTGAGATTCCGGTCTTTGCGGGCAAGCTCAAGCAGCGCATGGTGGCCCTCGACCCTGCTTTCAACGAGACGTACTACGGCTACGACCAGTTCAAGACCTTTCTCGAGGATAGCACGGATATTATCCGTCTGGAAGTGCGTGACGGCCAGATCTACGTTGCGCCGCTGGACGCCCAGGAGATGGCCGCCGTGCCGAAGGGCGACTTGCGTCCGCTCGCCGAGACCTACAAGCGCTACCTGCGCCGCGTCGGCCTGCCGGTCATCGAGCCGAGCACGCGCCGCGCCATCCTAAGCGATATCTTCGAGGTCTTCAACTCCAGCGTTCAGCCGATTAGCTTGGAGCAGGTTGCCATCATGCTGCGCGAGCGGTACGACGGTGACAACGTCCTGCGTCCCCAAAGTCAGGTGCGCGATGTCCTCCGCCTCGCCTACCGTAGCGCCTGCCTCGACTTCACCAACCCGCCATCCCTCGCGGCGCCAGCCGAGCTTATGGCGGGCGTGGATAGCGACGCGTTCGTCCGCCGCAGCGAGGGCGCGTACGTCCGCAAGATCGTCGAGGGCGGCCTGCAGATCGATGTGGTCGAGCTGTCGATAGCCCTGTTTGGCGGGCCAGAGTACGCCGAGTACATCGAGGCGCTGTTGAGTGAAATGGTGCGCAACGGCGTCATCGAGCAGACGGACGGGACGTTCACTGCTGCCCCGCAGCAGTCCACTAACCCGCTCAGCGCCCACCCTCCGCTGCTTCCGGTGCTGCCCGACCTGGACAACATCGACCCACCGGCCGAGGCCGTCGTGAGCTGCCTCGAGTCGCGCCGCCTGTTCGACGAAGGCACGCGGCTGCGCGTCCGCGACTTCGCTGCCAGCGCCACCAAGTACCTGCTGGCGACCAAAATACAGCAGATGGCCCTGGATGCGGGTGAGGCGGGCGCGACACTTGAGGACCTGAAGTGGTATCTGGCGGGCTACTGCTCAGTGCAGGCGGGCTACCGTTTCGTGGAGCGCGAGTATGAGGAGGCCGTCCCCTACTACCTGGCCTTCTTCTACCTGGCTTACACTGACGACATGGTGCAGGAGCGGGTGCGCGGCTTGATGCGGCCGATGCTCTCGTACTACCTGGCTATCGCCGGCCGCCGCTTCGAGCCGACGTTCCAGGCGCAGCCGAACGCCTCGCCGGTGCAGATGGCATTCCAGCTTCACCACCACCCGAACCCGGCTGTGGGCCGCGCCCTTGAAGACCTTCTGACGCGGCTGTGCGCGGTCAGCCCGACGCCCATCCGCACGCTCCTGAAGCAGCTGGTGATGCTCCCCGGCGACGCGGCCCAGAAGGAGCGCACGGCCCAATTCCTGTCCCGGCTCCTGGGGCCTTACGAGAACAGTCCTGAGCCGCTGCGCGAGGTCTAATGGCGACGTCTGATCGGGAAGCCTTGCAGGAATTGTTGAAGACGGTCAAGCCGCTTGCGTCCCAGGGGTTGAAGCGGCCGGCGGGGGTGACCGGCGGCCCCGCCACTCTCGTCAGCACGCTCACCGAGCGTTGGGCCACTAAGCAGCGGCTCATCGAGCGGCTGTTGCAGGAGGATGACCCGCGCGCCGCCCTCGACCAGTTCGAGACGCGGACGCGCGAGTTCGTCAAGAAGTACCCCGACCGGCCTGGCTGGACTGACAAAGCGGGCCAGGAGTGGCGCGCCGACCTCGTGCTCCGAAGCTGCGAAGAGATTCACGACCACCTGGATAGCTGGGATGTGAGCGACGACGAATTTGTCGACGACGACGCCGACGGTGACATCGACTGAACCGGCTGAGCTGAATCCACCCCTCGCATTTGCGCTGAGCGACGTGCGCTTGCCAGACTTGCGGGGGGTGGTTCGTCTTGAGCGCCGCAGCTTCGGCAGCGAAGCCTGGGGCTGGCTGGATTTCACCGCGGCCCTGATGTCGGACCACATCTTCCGTAAGGCCACCGCGAGTGACCGGCTGCTCGGCTTTGTCATCGCCACGGTCGATTGGCGCAATGCCACCACCTGGATTGTGAACATTGCCGTCGATCCGGCCATGCGCAACCAGGGCATCGGTCGGGCGCTGATGTTGGACGTGGAGGCGCACGCGCCCACCCATCGCTTGCGTTTGGTGGTGCGCGTGGACAACGATCCGGCGCGCCATCTCTATCGCAGCCTGGGCTACCAGGAGATTCGCCTTCGGCCCCGCTACTACGTCGGTCCCATTGACGGGATGGAAATGGAAAAAGCTCATGAGTGACATTCTCGTTCTGACCAATGCCCGCGTGTATACAATGGAGTGGGCGCGGCCCGCCGCCGATGCCGTTGCCGTGCAGGGCAACCGCATCGGCGCCGTCGGCGCGGCCCACGAGATGCCCGACGGCAAGCGCATCGACCTGGGCGGTCGGACCGTGACGCCCGCCTTCACCGACTCCCACATTCACATCATGGGCTGGGCGCTAAGCCTCGACCGCATTGCCCTCGACGGCATCCCCTCGGTCGAGGAGATCGTGCGGCGCGTGGCGGAAAAGGCAGCCGTGACACCGCCCGGCGAGTGGGTTCTCGGCCGCGGCTGGAACCACAGCCTGTGGGGTGGGACGTTCCCGTCGCGCGCCGACCTGGACCGCGTCGCGCCCAACCACCCGGTTGCGCTGACCCGCAAGGACGGCCACATGGTGTGGGCCAACACCCGTGCGCTGGAGCTGGCCGGCGTAACGGCGGTTACGCCAGACCCGGCCGGCGGCGAGATTCGCAAAGACGAGCGCGGTGAGCCGACCGGCCTGTTTGCCGAGAACGCCAACGACCTCATCTATGACGCCATTCCGCTGCCCACACCGGACCAGCGCCGCGCGGCCTTGACGCGCGCATTCCCCATCCTGCACCGTATGGGCATCGTCGGCGGGCATGAGATGGGCTACGACGACGGGCCGGGCCTGTGGGCCGACTTCACCGCGCTGCGGGACGAGGGCCGCCTGCCCCTGCGCGTCGCCATGTACATGCCCAAGCATTACCTTAACGAGATGATCGGCCGCGGCATGCGCTCCGGCGACGGCGACCACAACCTGCGCGTCGGCGGCCTCAAGATTTTCATGGACGGCACGCTTGGTTCCGTAACGGCGGACATGCTCGAGCCGTTCGAAGGCCAACCCAACAATCGCGGCATCGTGACGACCCAGCTAGACGAGTTTCGCTCCCTCGCCTTCCTGGGCGCTGAGAATGGCGTGAGCGTCGCGCTCCACGCCATCGGCGACGGGGCCAACCGCAAGATCCTCGACGTGTTCGCGGAGTGGCGCGCGGGCCGCGGCGCGAGCTCGCCGCTGCGCCAGCGCATCGAGCACGTGCAGCTTTTGCACCCCGACGACCTGGGCCGCCTGGCCGAGCTAAGCGTCATTGCCTCGATGCAGCCAATCCACGCCACGTCGGACATGCTCGTCGCCGACAAGTTCTGGGGGGAGCGCGCCCGCTACTCCTACGCCTGGTGTTCGCTCCTGAGCCGCGGCACACGTATGGCCTTCGGCTCGGACGCGCCGGTCGAAACGCCCGACGTGCTCCAGGGCATTCATGCCGCCGTGACGCGCCGCCGCGCCGATGGCTCGCCCCAAGGCGGATGGTATCCGCAGGAGTGCGTCTCCGTGCCGAACGCGGTGTACGCTTACACGGCCGGGGCCGCCTACGCGACGGGCGAAGAGGACGTGAAGGGCACCATCACGCCGGGCAAGCTGGCGGACCTGGTGGTGCTGAGCGACGACATCTTCGAGGTCCCGCCCATGGACATTCTCAACGCCCGCGTCGATGCGACCATGCTCGACGGCGAGTGGGTCTACCAAGATCATCTCTAATTGCGGAGGTTTTTCATGCCCAAGCTCTTCGGCGTTTATCCTGCCTGCGTCACGCCGTTCACCGACGACGACAAGGTCGACACGGCGGGTATCAAGCACAACATCGGCCTGTGGGCGGCGGCCGGCTGCCACGGCTTCCTCGCCCTCGGCTCGACCGGCGAGTTCGTCGTCCTCGACGACAATGAGCGCGACCAGGTCATCACCGCCGCGCGCGACGCCGTCCCGTCCGACCGCGTGCTGTCCGTCGGCGTCGGCCACCAGGGAACGGCGCAGACGATTCGCCAGGCGAAGCGCGCCGCCGAGATGGGCGCGGACGTCGTGCTGGTCGTGACGCCGTTCTTCTACAAGCCGCAGATGAGCCATGCCGCCCTCGTCGCCCACTACACGGCGGTCGCGGACGCGTCGCCTGTCCCGGTGCTCATCTACAACGTGCCGCCGTTCACGAGCCTGAACATCGGCGTCGAGACCGTCGCGGCCCTGTCGCGCCACCCCAACATCGTCGGCATGAAGGACAGCTTCGGCGACGTCGGCCAGCTTGCCGCCGAAATTGACAGCTCCGCCGACGGCTTCGCCCTGTTCACCGGCGCGGCGCGCGTCCTCCACGCGGCGATGCTCGTCGGCTGCGTCGGCGCGAACCTAGCTGTGGGTAACGCCGCGCCAGAGCTGGCGGTCGCCATCTACAACGCCGCCGTTGCGGGCCGTCACGAGGAGGCCCGCCGCTTGCAGACGGTTCTGACGGCGTTCGAGGCGCAGGTCAACCGCCCCTACGGTGTCGCTGCCTACAAGTACGCCCTGGACTTGCGCGGCTATCGCGGCGGCAAGGCCCGCGCCCCACTGCTCCCGCCGGACGACGCCGCCAAAGCGCACATCGCCGAGGCGCTCAAGCTCCTCGAAGTCCAACCTGCATAATAGGAGTGTGGTTATTCGCGGCGAACGACGTGGGCGCCACGTCGTTCGTCCCTCCATCCACCATTTGCACAATCTGCGCCGGTGGTCGCCGTTTGACCACTCGTCCCTGGCGTGGTAATATCTACCCTCACGAACTTCGACCTCGTTGACCGCGCCGCGTTTCGTGGGAATAGGAGTCCGCCATGCCGATCTGGGAAGACGACGACACGGGCGGGGCGTCAGTTCAGGCGCCGAGCTTCAGCCAACGGGTGCGCGCCGGCAACGCCGTCCCCATCCTCAGCGACTCCGCCCTCCTCGACCTTGCCCTCTTCGGCCAGGCCCCCTTCGCCCAGTTCTACGCCGGCCGCGTCGGCTACCCCTTCGCCGCCGCCTCCGACATCGCCCTCATCGCCAACTACGACCGCCACACTAACCAGACCAGCGACACCGACTGCAAGTCCTTCTACCTCGACTGCCTCAAGAACTTCCTCTACCGCCAGGCCAAGGCCGCCAACCTCGACGCGGGCGCCCTCGCCGACGCCCGCGAGCAGGCCGACCGCCTCAGCGTTTCAGCCTTCGCCGCCCGCCTTGGCTACCCCAGCTTCGGTCAGGGCGCCGCCTATCCCCTACTGGTGCTTGCCAACCTGCCATTCAAGATCTACCTCACCACCAGCCCCCACACCTTCCTCGAAGACGCCTTGCGCCAGGCGCGCCAGACCGAGCCGCTGACGAAGATGTGCCGCTGGCGTGGCCCTATCGAAGCGCCGGAGAAAGACCTCTGGACGATCCCCGGCGAGTACCGACCCAGCCAGGCGCAGCCCCTGGTCTACCACCTCTTCGGGCTGGACGCCTACCCCGACTCGCTGGTGCTGACGGAGGACGACCACCTGGAGTTCCTGGTGAACATTGCCCTGGGGCGGGGCGACGACAAGGCGGATCGGCTGCCGGCGCTGGTGCGGGGGGCGCTGTTCGACGATGTCATCCTGCTGGGGTTCGGGCTGGACCGCTGGGCGTTTCGGGCGCTGTACTACGGGCTGCTGCGGTCGATAGGGCAGGAGAAGGACCGGCGGGGGCTGTGCGCGGTGCAGTTGTCGTCGGACGAGCGGGCGAAGCAGGAGAAGTACCTGCAAGGCTACCTGGATCGCGACGCGAAGTTCAACATCTTCTGGGGCGACCTGGGGCAGTACGCCGAGGAGCTGATGCGTGGATAATCCAATCTCTGCGCCGTCGGGAGGGCCTATCGAGCCGGGTTCGATGGCCGAGGCTACCGTCCAGAACCCCTATGTCGGGCCGCGCACGTTCACCTACGAGCAGCGCGCCCTCTTCTTCGGCCGCGAGCGCGAGACGCGGGACCTTCTGGCACGGGTGCTGTCGGAGCGGCTGCTGCTGTTCTATGCTCAGTCGGGCGCGGGCAAAAGCTCGCTCATAAACACCCGGCTCATCCCGCAGCTGCGCGAGAAGGGTTTTGTCACCCTCCCGGTGGCCCGCATCAACGGCGAGCTCCCGCCGGGGGTTGCGGGCGTCGACAACATCTATGCGTTCAACCTCATGCTCAGCATTGATGAGGGCGACGACCCGACCCGCCTGGCGTCGGTCTCGCTCACCGACTTCCTCGCCCGACTGGTGTTCAAGGACCGCATGCGCTGGGTCTACGACCCGACCATCGTCCCGCAGCCGACGCCGAGCCACGTGACGCGCCGCTATGCCCTCATCATCGACCAGTTCGAGGAACTGATTACCACGCACCCCGACCACTGGCGCGAGCGCGAGGACTTCTTCCGCCAGCTCGACCGGGCGATGCAGGACGACCCCAACCTGTGGGTGGTCCTGACGCTGCGCGAGGACTACGTCGCGGCGCTCGACCCGTACGCGCCCTTGATGACCGAGCGGCTGCGGGCGCGGTTCTACATGGAGCGGATGAGCCGCGAGGCGGCGCTGGAGGCCATCCGCGAGCCGGCGAAGTTGGGCGGGCGGCTCTTTGCCGCCGGGGTGGCGGAGACGCTGGTGGACAACCTGAGCCAGGTGCGCGTGCTGGGGCCGCAAGGCCAGGTGACGACGGCGGTCGGGCAGTACGTCGAGCCGGTGCAGCTCCAGGTGGTGTGCTACCAGTTGTGGGAAGGGCTGCCGCCCCTCGCGCCGGGGCAGAGCGGCCAGATTACCGCCGACGACGTGCACAGCGCGGGCGACGTGGACACGGCGCTGACGGACTTCTACACTGCCGCCCTCCAGCGTGTCGTCGAGACGCCGGGCTTGGGCGTCAACGAGCCTGAGCTGCGGCGCTGGTTCTCGACGAAGCTGATTACGCCGGCCGGCACGCGGGGCATCATCTTCCGCGGCGAGAGCGAGACCGAGGGGATGCCCAACGCCGTGGTGGACAGCCTGGAGGGGCAGTTCCTGCTGCGCCGCGAGCCGCGCGGCGGGGGCGAGTGGGTCGAATTGGTGCATGACCGCTTCGTCGATCCCATCCTGCGCGCCAACCGTGCTGCCCAGACACCACTGGCGCGCGACGCCGAAGCGTGGGAAACCAGTCACCGCGATGGCAAATGGCTCTACCAAGGGCAGAAGCTGCGCGATGCGCAGACAGACTTGGACACTGAGCCGGCAAAGCACAGCGACACCGAACGCGAGTTCGTGAAAGCCGGCGAGCGGCGCCAGCGCCAGTTGCTTGCGGGCTTTGGCGGTGTTGTGGCCCTGCTCCTTCTCTTCGCCGGCCTGGCCGGGTGGGGCTGGCGAAACGCGCGCGAGGCTCAGGCTAACGCGGCAGAGGCGGATCGGCAAGCTGCCGCTGCTGCCACGAGCGAAGCAGACGCCATAATGCAGAAAGCGACGGCGGAGGCGAGTGCAGCAGAGGCACGACGCCAGCAGGAGGCAGCCCAGATGAACGCTGCCGAGGCTCAACGACAGAAGCAGGTGGCCTTCTCGCGTCAGCTAGCGGCGCAATCAACCGGCCATTTAGACGACCAACTTGACCTCACCCTTCTTCTGGCTAAAGAAGCGTACATGACAGCCCACACAGGCGAAGCGAGACGCATCTTATATGATTCGCTGGAGTTCAGCCCAGCACTTCGAACCTTTCTCAGGGCCGCCTCACGCCCCATTTTCAGCATCGCTTTCAGTTCTCAGGGCCGCCTCACGCCCCATATCGCTTTCAGTCCAGACCGCGATATCCTCGCCTCAGCGTCCTGCGCGGAAGCCAATCCCAATGAATGCACGAAAGGCGAGATTACACTCTGGGATACATCCAACGCGCAGCAGCCCAGCCAACTCGGCCAGATCGTTCGGGAGGATTTGTCCGATGTCCGTGATATCGCTTTCAAGCCGGACGGGAAAACGCTCACCTCAAGAAGCAGCAGGGGGATCGTTACGTGGGACTTGTCTAACCCGCGACAGCTGCGCCAACTCACCCAGCCCCTAACCATCCCCTCGGACGCCGTCGAGGGGGTGGTTAGCCCTGACGGGAGGACGGCGGCTGTAGTCTCGCCGTGCGCCGAGAGCACTAGAGCCGGATGCCGGAAATGGGAGATTACACTTTGGGACGTGTCGAATCAAGAGCAGCGCCATGCCTTGGATCAGCGCCTCACCGTCGAGTCCTCCGATGTCAATGCGCTGTCGTTCAGTTTCGACAGCAAGACTCTCGCAGTAGCCGCTTGTGCCGAGTTCGCATTTCCTGAATGCACAAAAGGCAAAATCATCTTGTGGGACGTGTCTAACCCAGGCCAGCCCAGACTTCTAGGTGATCCCGTCACAGGTCACTCATCGAATATCAGGAGTCTGGCGTTTAGTCACGATGACAGCACTCTCGCCTCGGCGGGCGATGACAAGACGATTATCTTGTGGGACGTGTCGCAGACACAGGGGCTTTCAAAGTCGGGCCAACTCCTCAAAGGTCACCTGTCGGGAATCCATAGCATAGTGTTCAGTCACGATGACACCACCCTCGCCTCGGCAGGTGATGATCAGGCCATTTTGCTGTGGGACGTGACCAATGTCAAGCAGTCCCGCGCTCTCAGCTGGCCTGTCGATCGTCAGTTGTACGATGTTGATGATCTGGCGTTCAGCAAGGATGGGAAGTTCCTTGCCACGGCTGAAGATAAGGACATTCGTTTGTGGAGGGTGTCGAACCCACGACAGCCGATTTCGGTCGGCGCTCCTCTGCACCATTTTGAGAGTGTCCGAAGTGTGGCGTTCAGTCCGGATAGCAAGACCCTTGCCTCGGGCAGTGACGACGGGAGCATCACCCTATGGGACATCTCCACCCCAGAGCAATCACGTATGCTGGGCCAACTCCTCCATGGCCAGGTCATTAGCGTGGCGTTCAGCCCGGACGGCCAGACTCTCGCGTCGGGGAGTGGAGACAGGACCATCATCCTGTGGGACGTGTCGAACCGCGAGCAGCCGCGCCCCCTCGGCCAGCCCCTCAAGCGCCACAGGGGTGTTGTCTCGAGTGTGGCGTTCAGTCCTGACGGTAAGACCCTCGCGTCGGGGAGTTGGGATAACACCATCATCCTGTGGGACGTGTCGAACCCAGAGCAACCGCGTCCCCTCGACCCGGCCCTCCAAGGCCACTCATCCTTTGTCAATAGTGTGGCGTTTAGTCCCGACGGCAAGACGCTGGCATCAGGAGGCAACGACAGGACCATCATCCTGTGGGACGTGTCGAATCCAAAGCAGCCGCGCCCCCTCGGCCCAGCCCTTCCAAGCTCCTCGTCGTCAGTCTATCGTGTGGCGTTCAGCCCCGACGGCAAGACGCTCGCTTCTGGTAGTGACGACAATAGTATCCACTTGTGGGATGTGTCCACCCCCGAGCAGCCCCTCAGACTCGATGCCCTCCCCTACAGGTCATCTCGTATCTCAGGTTTGACGTTCCGCCCTGATAGCAATACCCTCGCCGCTAGCGGGCGAGGACCCGTCGCCACGCTGTGGGATGTTGATCCGGAGTCCTGGATGGCGCGGGCGTGCTCCATCGCCAACCGCAATTTGAGCAGGGCTGAGTGGGATCAGTATATCGGGCCGGAAACGACGTATCACAAAACGTGCCCGGACCTGCCACTGGGGGAAGGCGTAGCCGGGCCGTAGCGGCGTAGCGTGCGCGGGGAGGGCAACGGCTGGCTGGCGCAAGATCGTGGCCCTGGGGCTGATTGTCGTAAGGCAAGCGTTCTATCTGAAGGCAAGTCTAGGAGACAGTGCTGGCGAGACTGTTGAACGCGCGCCAGGCTTTGTAGAGCTGCACCATGTCGTCCAGCACAATCTCGACATGGCGGCCGTCCAGGCGTTGCGAGCCTGGCACCGTCGCGGCGACCTCGGCATACATCGTCTTCGCCCAGCCGACAACCAGATGATAGGGAGGATCAACTTTGAACGGCGCAGGACGGGGATCGGATATGGCTCGCCGCGCCGCTTCACGGATCTGATTGCGCGCTTCCTCAAGACTCAAGCACTCCGCAGCGTACCGTCCGACAGCGCGCTTAACGATGGCCGTCTGCAAGCCGTCGCCCAGGAGGTCTTTCGCTTCGGCGGCGGCTTTGTCATCCCCGGTCACAAGCGTCACAGGAACACCCAGCGACCCCGCCAGCGCCGCATTCAGCCCGATCTCCCCGACCTCGCGGCCATTGAGGAAAACTTCATAGATGATGCCAGACCAGGTGTGATCCAGGATCGCGTCCGGGGTTCCGGCGCGCGCATGGTAGCCCACGAAAAACGCCATGTCCCATGCCTGGTCTATGCCTGTCATCATCGACAGCGGTTTTGGGCTGCCACTGATAAGCGTGGCGGCCGGGTCCAGATGCTCGATGAGGATGTTGCGCATTGGCCCGTGGCTATCGTTCACGAGGATCCGCGTCGCCCCGCCCTGCAGCGCGCCCTCGATGGCCGCGTTACAGTCCTCCGTCATCAACTGCCGCGCGCGAGGATAGTCCGATTCACCTGGCGTTGTGAAAAGATTGTCAACGACGCCGCTAATCCCTTCCATGTCGGCCGAGATGAAGACAGCAATGTCCGATTGGGTATTCCTGGGCATAAAGTGCTCTCCTTGCCCCGTATTCTACCACAGTCCGGCTTGACTGCTCAATACAAGATCACATGAAGTTGTCTGGCGTTTGCTTCGCCTGCTTGTTCTAGCTATACTTCCCCCGATTGCAGTTGTTCGGCCATTTGTTCTATGAACACCCAAACACCTCAACGCCCCGCGGTTTCCCCTATCGTCGGCATCCTCATTGGTATCGTGGCGGTGTCCTTTGCCGCCATTTTCATTCGCTATGCCTCCCTGGGCGGCGCGCCAGCTCTGGCAATTGCCGCGTGGCGCATGATTTTAGCAAGCCTCATCCTGGCGCTGCCGTCCTCGGTGCGCGCGCGCAGGGAACTGCGCGCGCTTGATCGCCGGATTGTCGTGTTGGCGGTGCTTTCCGGCGTGTTTCTAGCGGGCCACTTTGCTACCTGGATTAGCTCCTTGCAACTCACCTCTGTCGCGTCGTCCGCTGCCCTCGTCTCCATGTACCCCCTGTTCGCGGCCATCGCCTCGATGCTCTGGCTCAAGGAGCGCCTACGGCCTGTCGGCTGGGTGGGCGTCGTTGTGGCCGTTGCGGGCAGCGCCGTGATTGCTTTCGGCGACGCTAGTGGCGGCGCGGCGAACTCGCTGCTGGGGGACATGCTGGCCCTCGCGGGGGCTGTTCTGGGCGCGGGCTACTTTTTGCTAGGTCGCGCGGTGCGCCAGAGGCTGTCGCTGCTGGCGTACATCAGCCTGAGCTACACCACAGCGGCGGTTGTGCTGCTCGTCGTCGCTCTGGCAAGCGGGACGCCTATACTTGGCTACAGCTCGACCGTGTACGTCGTGCTGCTACTGCTGGCGATTGTGCCGCAGGTCATCGGCCACTCGGCGTTCAACTGGGCGCTGGGCTACCTGTCGGCCACCTTCGTGTCGGTGACCGTCGTCGGTGAGCCGATTGGCGCAACGCTTCTGGCCTTTCTGCTGTTCGGTGAGCGGCCTGGTGTGGCAACCATCGTCGGCGGCGCGATGATCCTGCTGGGGATTGTACTCGTCTCGCGGGCCGAGCTGAGTGGCCGCCAGCCGATGACGCCGGTCGAGGCCGAGGCTGCCGCCGACGCGGGGGTTGGGTGACCGCGCCTGCGTCGAGGACGGCGCTCCTGGGCGCGGCTCTAGGGGGCGTGTGGTTCGTGGCAGTATTCCTGGCGCTGGCCTGGCTCGCGCCGCTGGCGCCCCTACCGTCTACCGCCGCCGGGCTTGTTACCTCGCTGCTGCTGCTCGTCGCCGTGGGGCCGCTGCTGTACTACGTCGGCGCGCTGGACCTGCCCTCGCATGCCGCCTGGGTGGGGGTGGGCGTTGTCGTCGTCGCGGGCGTGGCGCTGGACGTGGTCTTCTCGCGCGCTTTGGCGTCGGGGCAAGCCGATGCACTACCACCGGCGCTGGCAAGCTTGGGGGTGCTGCTGGCGGCGACGTTGCTCGGGGTTATCATCGCCCGCTTCGCCATCCTGGACGTTGACCTCTTGCTGCTCGTGTTCGTGTTGTACATCATCATCGATACGTACTCGGTGTTCCTGGGGCCAACCCAGGCCATCATCGCTCGCGGAGGGTCAGCCCTCAATCTCCTGACAGTACGCTTTCCTCTTCTGACTACGTTGCGCATTGTGCCTGCGATTGGGGCGACGGATTTCCTGGTGTGGGCGGCAGGGCTTCAGGCCGCCTATCGGTTTCGCTTTCCGTACCCTGCCTCATTTGCGGCCCTGGCGCTAGGGCTGGCGGTGAGTGCGCTCATCAGCGCCGTCACGAATCGCCCCGTCCCGGCCCTCCCCTTGATGATGATCTTCTATCTCATTCTCAACCGCCGGGCGTTTCGCTGGCGGCAGCCAAGCCTCTGGGCGCTGGCGGCCGGGCTGCTCGTCGTGGTGGTGGGAGTGGGGGTATTGACTCGTTGGTGGCTGCTTCGCTGAAGGAGGAATTGTGCTTCGCGTTCGATGGTGGGTAGCAATGGCTGCTACCCTTGCCGTGCTGGCCGTTGGAAGTCGGCCCACGGATGCTCAGTTCAACTACCATCACTTTCTGTACCTGCCCACAATCTCGCGGATGCCTCAAGGCGCTCCGCCTGCCCCGACACTTTCCGCCCTTCGTCTCCAGTGGAATCAGATACAACTGTCGTGGAATGCCGTACCCGGCGCCAAGGCCTACCGCCTGTGGCAGAGCGCCAACCCATCCATGGCCGGCGCGGTGACGATATACGCCGGCGGCCAGACGGAGTATATCGTCACGCTGCCCGTGGGCAACTCGTACTTCACCGTGCAGGCGGCCAACGACTTCGGAGCGCAGACGAGCAACATCGTCGGCGTGCCGGTGATCGCGCCAACACCCGTGCCTGTGCCGACTGCGACGCCCGTCCCGCCGCCCAACTATTGCAGCGCCATCCCCGGTACGAGCTATAGCTCACTGTCAATCAACGGCTCGCCGACAGACCGGCCGGCCGAATTCCACCCTGACCTCAACCTGATCGTGCGCAGCTACGAGATTACAACGGCCCCGTTGCGGCTGGTCGACTACGGCGGCGCATCCGACTCCCACGCGCCCCAGCTGCCCGCCCTGTTCCTCGACGGGCGGACGCCCGCGTTCGTCGGGGCGTATAGGGTGTACGACTGGAACTGGGCGACCAACTCGCGCGGCCCCCTACTCAGCACGTGGCCGGTCACGTTGCTCGGCATGGCGACGACGCCGGGCGAGATCATCCGCGCGCCAGACTCGGGCTACGACATAGGTCAGGGCTACGAGGCGCTTGTGCTCTATGCCAGTGAGACGCGGCTGACGCTGAAGTACACGCGTGAGGACAACGTCGTTCAGGGCTACACGGTACACCTGGAGAACGTCTGCCCGGAGCCGTCGCTGCTGGCCCTGTACCGCCAACTGAATAGCCAGGGCCGCGGCAGGCTGCCGGCGCTGCGCGGTGGGCAGGCGCTTGGCCGCGCCAACGGCGGCGAGATTCGCGCTGCCGTGCGTGACTCAGGCACTTTCATGGACCCGCGCTCGCGCAAGGATTGGTGGATCGGGCGGCTCACGAATCTGGAGCGCCTGCTGCGCTTACCCTTCGCGCCGTAGGGGTCGGAGACTGCCACGGAGGCACAGAGGACACAGAGAAAT
Organism: Anaerolineae bacterium; assembly: GCA_039810085.1. GTDB lineage: Bacteria > Chloroflexota > Anaerolineae > Epilineales > JAHCIE01 > JBDHWG01. The sequence continues at coordinate 12,520 of JBDHWG010000021.1, read as the reverse complement.
ACATATCCTTTCTCTTCCTCTGTGCTCTCTGTGTCTCTGTGGCAGTCTTCTGGTAGCGCTTCGGCGAGACCTGGCTAGACGCCCTGGCTCTTCGGTGGGCGGCGCGACAAGTTTGCCTCGGCGGCGGTAAGCGCTGCCTCGAAGATGGCGAGGCCGCTGTCTGTCGTGGCCTGGTCGATGACTAGCGCCGGCATGAAGCGGATGGTGTTGAGGCCGCAGCCCAGGATGAGCAGGCCGCGCTCGAAGCAGCACTGCACGACCTCATCTCGCAACTGGGCATCGGGGTCGCCCGTCTCGGGGTCGATCAGCTCGACGCCGACCATGAGGCCCAGGCCGCGGATGTCGCCCATCGCGGCGTGGCGCGGCCCCATCTCCCGCAGCGCCGCCTTGATATACTCGCCCATGCGCGCCGCGTTTTCCAGCAGTCCCTCGCTCTCGATAACCTCGATGGTCGCTAACGCCGCTGCGCACGCGACCGGGTTGCCGCCAAACGTGTTGGCGTGGGAGCCGGAGTCCCAATTCATGACGTCCGCGCGCGCCACGATAGCGCCAAGGGGCATACCCGACGCGATCCCCTTGGCGTAGGACACGATATCCGGCACGACGCCCCAGTGCTCAATCGCGCACCACTTGCCAGTGCGCCCGAAGCCGCTCTGGATCTCGTCTGCGACGAGCAGGATGCCGTGCTTGTCGCAGATGGCGCGCAGGCGCTCGTGCCAACCCGGCGGCGGGACGACGTAGCCGCCCTCGCCCTGGATCGGCTCAACGAAAATGGCGGCGACCTCGTCGGCGGGAACGAGGCGGCGGAACAAGGTGTCCTCGATGTAGTCCACGCAGGCGATGTTGCACTCCGGGTAGGTCAGGTTGATGGGGCAGCGGTAGCAATAGCCGTAGAGGGTGTGGGTAACGCCGGGCATGAGTGGCTCGAAGCCGCGGCGGTGGATGGCCTTGCTGCCCGTCAGCGCCAGCGAGCCCATCGTGCGTCCGTGGAAAGAGCCGATGAACGACATGAGGCGCGAGCGGCCGGTGTGGTAGCGCGCCAGCTTGAGGGCGGCTTCGTTCGACTCGGTGCCGGAGTTTGTGAAGAACACGCGCTTGGGGAAGTCGCCCGGCGTAATCGCGCACAGCTTGTCGGCGAGCTTGCTCTGGAGATCGTAATAGAAGTCTGTGCCGGCCATGTGGATGAATTGCGCGGCCTGGCGTTGGACGGCCTCGACCACGCGGGGGTGGCTGTGGCCTGTGGCAGTCGTCGCCACACCGGCCGTGAAGTCCAGGAAGCGATTGCCGTCCACGTCCCACACGACGCAGCCGCGCCCGTGGGACATGATGAATGGGTAGGAGCGCGTATACGAGGGGGAGATGACGCGGTTATCCGCCGCGAGAATCGCCTCGCCCAGCGGCCCCGGCAGCGCTGTGCGAAGCTCCGGCGTGGTTGGGATGTCTGTCATTTCGAGGAGTTCAATCGACATAAGCATTCACCTTTCTTTTGTCATCCGGCGGTCTCAGGCAAGCAAGAGCCGTCGGCCGAGATGGATAAGCCCGCGCGCCGTCCAGCGCAGGCCCGGCAGGCGCAAGGCGAGAACGGCAGCCACGCCTCCTACCAGCGCGCCTGCCACGATATCCAGCGGGTAGTGTACGCCCGCCATGACGCGTGCGACGCCAAACAGCGTCGCCAGGATAGCCATGACCAGCCCCCAGCGCGGTTCGTGGACGGCGACGGCCGCAGCGAAGGCGAACGCCACCGCCGCCGGGTTGCTCGGCAGCGTCGAGTCCGTCGGGCGGTAGAACAGCAGCTGGGCATCGTGTTCGGCGAACGGACGCGGGCGAAAGAAGAGCATGTTTGCCGCCTTGACGATAACGTTTGCCAGAAGCACCGCGACCGCCGCGTGAATGACGGCGAACTGTCGGCGTTCCCTCGCCTGGAGGGTCTGGCCGGAGAACCACAGGGCGACGAGCAGCAGCGACAGCGCCGTTGGCACGACGTAGTCGTTGACCAGGAAACGCACGACCTCGGCGAGCCATGCGGAGCGCGCCGTCAGGCCGTTCAGGACGAGGAAGAGGAGGCTGTCCATGTTTCATCAGTCGCCACGACTTCGTCCGTCATGGGTAGGGCGAGATCGAGCGTCGAGGGAGGGTTGAGGACGGCGGGCGAGGAGTGGCGTTGTAGCGCACGCTGCCAGCGTAGCGCCTCGGGGTAGGTCATGTGGCGCAAAAGCGACAGATCGGGTTCTGCGGCTTGCTGGTCGAGGTTCGGTCTGGCGCGTAACTGGCGCGCTTGCAGTATGGCTGCGCCCACCAGCGTGACGACCAGGGCGAGAGTTGTGGCGCCGGCGACGATGACGAAAAGCTCGAGGCCGGCCGGGCCAGGGCGGAAGATGCCGTCGCTGAAGCCGGCGAAGAACCAGGCCGTCGCGCCGACAATGCACAGCGCGCCTGCTGCGCTCCCTGCCCAGGGCTGCCATGCCATCGGCAGCCAGGATAGGCCCGTGTAGCCGTAGATTGCCGCAATCACCTGGAATGTGCCGACGCAGGCGACGAAGCAGGCCAGGAAGTAGGCCGGCGAGACGAGAGGATTGCCGTACTGGCTGCCGAAATGAAACAGCGCCACACACGCTCCTGGAACGACGTTGTTCTGTCTGCGCTGCATCCCTCGCGGATGAGCGCCCTCCAATTATACCATAGCTGGCCTATCCTCCCGAAGCGCGCCAAGATTTGCCGGTCAATCCAACTTATGGTACAGTTTTTTGTGGTCCAGAGGCCGTCTTAAGGCATGGACAATCAGGAGATTGTATGCGTCGTGGACTCGCCGCGTGGCTGCTGTTGTGTCTCGGGGTTGCTTTGCTTGGCATGGCCCCACAGCCAGCGCCTCTCGCTCAGCAGTGCGCTAACTCTTACATCAGCACGCCTCGTGCTGGCGCTACGATTCGCGGGGATGTAGAGATCGGGGGAAGCGCGAACATCGACCGCTTCCAGTTCTACAAGGTCGAGTTCTCGTCTATCAATAGCCCGGACGCCTGGGCCGCTGTGAGCGCCACGATCCGCCAGTCGGTCGTCAACGGGCGGCTGGATGTATGGAACACGCGCGTCGTACCGGATGGGTTGTATATCCTGAAGTTGACGGTTGTCGACGAGCGCGGCCAGGAAGTGTGCCGGTCAGTCGTCCCTCAGCTACAGGTCGTGAACACGATCCGCGTTGTTCCGACGAACACGCCCGCGCCGACCGAGATACCGAATCCTACAGACACGCCGGTCCCGTCCCCTACAAGCAGACAACAGTCTCCGACACAACAAGCCACGGCTAACCAACAACAAAGCCCGACGCCGCGCGCGACGGGCAGTACGCCGACGCCGACCATTCCACCACTGCCCACGATCCCACCACCGCCGCCCGGGCCAACACCCGCCAGCGTCGCTCAGGCGGCAGCGCCGTCGCCCACGGCGGGAACGCGGGTCGCTGCCACGCCGGCCGCCACGCCTTCCCGCTCACCCCTCAGCTCTCTCATCCCCGACTTATCAGGGGTGCGCTCTGCGTTCGACCTCAGCCGCGTGCGCGATGCCTTCTTGTTGGGCGCGATTGCGACGGTAGCTGCGTTCACCTTCGTCGGCCTCGTGCTGCTCCTGCGCCGTCTTCTGTAGGGCGGCGCAATCTTCTTTCGTAGAGCGCGCGTCATGGCGACGGACATGTCCCTGATTGTCGGCCTCGGCAACCCCGGCCCCCAATACGCCAACACCCGGCATAATATCGGCTGGATGGTGGTGGAAAAGTTGGCTGCGCAACACCGTCTGTCCTTCGACCGCCTGCAGTTCAAGGCGCGGGTCGCGACGGGAACGCTGCGTGACCAGCGCGTTGTTCTGGCGAAGCCCCTGACCTACATGAACCTCAGCGGGGAGGCGGTTGGGCCTCTCATGCGCTTCTACAAAATTCCCCTCGAACGCCTCCTGGTGGTTTACGACGAGATCGACATCCCCTTTGACACGCTCAGACTGCGCGCCGAGGGCGGCGCTGGCGGGCATCGCGGCATGCGCTCCATCATCCAGGCGCTTGGCAGCCAGCAGTTCGCCCGCCTGCGTGTGGGCGTTGGCCGTCCGCCGAGTGGTTGGGAAGCGGCTGACCACGTCCTGGCTCCGTGGACGAAAGACGAGGCGGCGATGGCGCCGTCCCTGGTCGAGCGGGCCGCGCTGGCGGCCGAGACGTGGCTGACCGAGGGGATTTTGACCGCCATGAACCGCTTCAATGCGAACGCCTGAGCGACACAGTCCTTTGCCGCTCCACATTGTCTGTGCTACACTTTACAGACTCTTGTGAGGCGAGACGATGAGCGAGATTGTTCTATCGGGTCTGACAAACTTCGTGCGCACGACGCCGGGCTACCGCACGCTCGTCAAAGGGCTGCGCGCGTACCGGGCCAGTCCGGAGCGGTCCAGCCCCTTGAAGGTAGCGGCGCTGGAGACGGCGCGTCCCGTGTTGGCCGCCGCTCTGCTGCGCGATCTAAAAGCGCCCATCCTGCTGTTGACGGCGCACCCGGACCGGGCGCATCAGCTGGCCCAGCACGTGCGCGCCTTTGTTCGACAGGACAGCGATATCCTGCGCTTCCCCGCCCCCGACGCTCTGCCCTACGAGCGCATCCCCTGGGACCTCGAAACCCGCCGCCAGCGCCTGGACACGCTGATGACCCTCACGCGTTTATGGAAGCCGGCGGACACCGCATCGGACGCAGCGCCGCAGCCGTCCGAACCTCAGGCGAGCGGCTACCTGGGCGCGGCCGAGAATGGCGAATCGCCGTGGCCGATTGTTGTGACATCCGTGCGCGGTCTACTGACGCGGACGCTGACGCCGTCGGAGCTTGACAAGTCCCTGGTTCATCTGCGCCAGGGACGGCAGATGGACCTGGCGCGACTGTTGGAGCGGCTCAGTGCGATTGGCTACGAGATGGTCGCCGTTGTCGAAGCGCCGGGTACGATTAGCCACCGTGGTGGCATCGTCGACATCTATCCCACAACGAGCACAAATCCGGTCCGCATCGAGTTCTTTGGTGACGAGATCGAGTCCCTGCGTCGCTTCGACCCGGCAACCCAGCGCAGCGCCGAGACCTTGAACGAGGTGGTTATTGCGCCGGCTGCCGAGGCCCTCGCCGGTCGCGGCCTGGCCGTTGCCGACCGCCTCGACCTCGATCTGAGCAACCTCCACCCGCTGGCCCAGGCGCAATTCGCGCGCGAGATCGAGGGGCTACAAGCGGGTGTGCCGGTGCGCGACATCGAGTTTTATTTGCCCTACCTGCACCCAATGCCTGCAACGCTCCTGGACTACCTGCCGCCCAACGCCTGGATTCTGCTCGACGACTGGCAGGAGATTGCGACCGTCGGGCCGGAGGTCGGCGCGCAGGCCGAGACGCTGCGGGACGGCCAGATTCGCGCGGGCGAGCTGCCGCTGCATTGGGACGCCAACCCAGTAGTTGCCTGGGGCGACATCCAGGTCGGGCTTCTGGCGCGCTCCGCGGTCGCGCTCGAGGAAGTGCCCGCGGCTGGCGCGGAGCGGGGTGGCATTCTTGAGCCGACCGCGACAACCGCGCCGAATGACGATGCGGGGCCGACTCGAACAGACACCGAGCGCGCCATCGCCGAGATGTTCGTCGCCTCCCCGCGCTATGGCGGCCAGCTTGGGGAAGCCGTGCAGCAGGTCATGGACTGGGCGGATGCTAGCCAGGCGGTCGTCCTCGTCTCGCGCCAGGCGGACCGGCTGGCCGACCTGTTCAAGGGGTGGGGCGTTCACCTCAAGCCGGTTACGGAGCTGACGGGCATCCCCAGCCCGCGCAGCTTGACGCTCATTCGCGGCGTCCTCGGCGAGGGCTGGCGGGTCTCGGAGCCTGTCGCCCCGCCCACGGATGCGGGTGGGCAGCTCGTCGCCGCGCTGAATGCGCTTCAGCCGCAGCGCTCGAATGGGAGTGATGACGACTCGGGGGCGGGCGGCCAGTTCAAGCTGACCCTGCTCACCGACGGCGAGCTGTTCGGCTGGCGGCTGCCGCGCCGTCGTCGCGCCCGTCAGCGCCAGGCCGCGCCGCCCGAATCGTTCTTCGCGGATCTACGCCCCGGCGACTACGTTGTTCACATCGAGCACGGCATCGGACGCTTCGTCGGCATGGTCAAGCTCGAGGTGGCCGGGACGGAGCGCGAGTATCTCGAAGTCGAATACTCGCGCGGCGACAGACTCTACGTCCCGACCTACCAGGTGGACCGGGTGTCGCGCTACGTCGGCGTCGGCGACGCCTCGCCTGAAGTCAGCCGTCTTGGTGGCACGGACTGGGAGAAAATCAAGGAGCGAGCGAAGCGGGCGGTCGAGGAACTGGCGCGAGAGCTACTTGATCTCTACGCCGCGCGAGAGCAGGTCAGCGGCCACGCCTTTGCGCCGGACACACCGTGGCAGGCCGAGCTTGAGGCCAGCTTCCCTCATACCGAGACCGAAGACCAGATGCGCGTCATCGAGGAGGTCAAGGCCGACATGGAGCGGCCCAAGCCCATGGACCGCCTCATCGCCGGGGACGTGGGCTACGGCAAGACCGAAGTAGCGCTGCGGGCGGCGTTCAAGGCGGTCATGGACGGCAAGCAGGTCGCCATCCTCGTGCCGACGACCATCCTCGCCCAGCAGCACTACAATACCTTCATGCAGCGCCTCGCCGCGTTTCCGGTGACTGTGGCGTGCCTGTCCCGTCTCCAATCAGACCGGGACCAGCGCGACATCATCGAGAAGCTGGCCGAAGGCAAGGTGGACATTGTCATCGGCACCCACCGCCTGCTCAGCTCCGATGTCCGCTTCAAGGACCTTGGTCTGGTGATTATCGACGAGGAGCAGCGCTTTGGCGTCCAGCACAAGGAACGCTTGAAGCAGATGCGCCAGGAGGTGGACGTCCTGACGCTGACGGCGACGCCCATCCCGCGCACGCTGCACATGTCCCTCACCGGCGTCCGCGATCTATCGACGATTGATACGCCGCCAGAGGAGCGCCTGCCGATTGTCACCCAGGTCGCCGAGGCCGACGATAACGTCATTCGCCAGGCCATTCTGCGCGAGATGGACCGCAGCGGCCAGGTGTACTTCGTCCACAACCGCGTCCAGGGTATTCACCTGGTGGCGCAGCACCTGCAGCGGCTCGTTCCGGAAGCCGTCATCGCCGTGGCTCACGGTCAGATGGACGAAGGCGAGTTGGCGCGCGTCATGCTGGAGTTCGCGGCCGGGCGCGTGGACGTGCTGGTTTGCACCTCCATCATCGAGAGTGGCCTTGATATCCCGAACGCTAACACGCTCATCGTCAACCGCGCCGACCGCTTTGGCCTGGCGCAGCTCTACCAGCTTCGCGGCCGCGTCGGGCGCTCGACCCAACGCGCTTACGCCTACTTTCTCTACGACAAGACGATGGAATTGAGCGACGAGGCGCGGCGGCGTCTCGAAGCCATCATGGAGGTCAGCGGCGAGCTGGGCGGTGGCTTCCGCCTGGCGATGCGCGACCTGGAGATTCGCGGCGCGGGTGATCTGCTGGGCAGCCGCCAGCATGGGCACATTGCCGCCGTTGGCTTCGACCTGTATACGCGTTTGCTCGCCCAGGCTATCACGGAGCTAAAGGCTGACGGCGATCCGGCTGCGCAAACCATTCGACCCAGCGCCAAGCTCGGCACACTCACGCCTGCGCCCACCATCGAGCTGCCGCTGGACGCGCTGTTGCCGGAGAACTACGTTCCGGAGGAGAGTCTGCGCCTCCGCCTGTACCGCCGCATGTCGCAACTCGACAACCTCTCGGCGGTTGATGGCATTGCCCACGAGCTTGAAGACCGCTTTGGGCCGCCGCCGCAGTCGGTGCAGAACCTCCTGTACCTGCTGCGCGTGAAAATCATGGCTCAGCGGGCCGGCGTTCACACCATCCAACGCGAAGGCGAGTCTTTGATCCTGCGCACCGACCGCATTCCGCGCGCCGCTCAGCAGACGCTCCAGCGCCGTCTGGAGCCTGTCGGCCGCGTGGCCTCCAACCAGGTGCGCATTCCCATGCGGAACGACTGGCAGCCGCTGCTCCTCGAAACACTGGGGACACTGGCCCAGGTGGCCGACGAGATGGCCCAGGCGGTGCAGCAGGCGGATGCTGAGGCGGAAAGTCAGAATGGGAAGGGGCGCCGCCGTCGCCACCGACAGGGCAAAGTGGCGCGCGGCGAGGCCGCTGCTTCGCCGTCGGGCGAAGATTGAGGGAACCCTGTGGTGCATGCTGCACGACGCTTCTCACTTGGCCGTGAGAATCCTGTACGCCTGGCTCTGACGCTCGCCGCCGTCGGCTACGTGCTGCTCTTCGTGGGCTATCGCGTCGCCGCAACGGTATTCGCGCACCAGCGCGCCGCGTCCCTTGTGCCGCCCGTCGTTCCCGATGGTCTCTCCCTTGTCTCGACCTTCGAGTTTATGTGGCTCTTGCCCCTCATCCCCCTGCTGCTCGCCGCTATCGCCCTGCGCGCCCGCGCTGCCAGCATTGTCGCTCTCCTCGTCGGCGCGCCATTCATGGCTTACTATGCCCCACTGTTCCTGCCGCATTCGACGCCGGCGGCGCCGGCCGATCTAACGGTCATGACGTATAACATCCTGGTGTCCAACACGGATGTGGCCCAGATCGCCCAGAATATTCGCACCAACGAACCGGATGTGGTGGCCCTGCAGGAGCTGTCGCCGTCGATGGCGACGCGCTTGCAGCCGCTGCTCGTGTCGGACTACCCGTACCGCTTGATCAATGGCGCGCAGGGGCTTGGCCTCTACAGCCGCTACCCTATCCGCGATGCCCGCGTCCTCACCCTCGGCCCCGAGAACTCCTACGCCCAGTGGGCCATCGTCGATACGCCGGATGGGGTGCTGACCGTCTACAATGCTCACCCACGCAACCCCGACATCAAGTGGGGAAGGTGGCGCGGCCGCTGGCCGTACGTCGCCGACTTCGACCCGACTCGCCGCGACGTGGCCGTCGCGCGGCTCGCTGACCTCGTTGCTCAGGAGCGGGGGCCGCTGATTGTGCTCGGCGATCTGAACCTGTCGGAGCACAACGCCGGCTACGCGCGCCTCACGGCGTCTCTACAGGACGCGCACCGCGAGGCGGGTTCCGGCCTGGGGAATACGTTCCCGGCCGCGCCCCTCGGCTCGATTCGTGTACCTTTCCCCCTTATCCGCATCGACTATGTCCTCTATTCTAGCGACCTCAAGGCGGTCACCGCCTACAATGGCGCGTCTGGCGGCTCCGACCATCGGCCCGTCGTGGCCCGCCTCGTTCGCGCGACACATCTATCATGAAAAACAAAAACACGCGTCTCCTGGCCCGGCTCGCCGTCGTCCTCGCGGTGTGGCTCGTCCTGGCGTCTGTCGCCAGCGCGCAAAAGCCTACGCCCCAGGCGCCACCGCCCTTTGTCCTGATCCGCATTTACTACTCGTCGCAGGCCGAGTTGCAGCGCATCGTGGCCGAGTCCGACGTCTGGGAAGTCAACAGGGCGCAGGGGTATGTCCTGGTCGCGGCGCCGCCGGACGCGCCTGAGAAGCTGGCGAAAGCCGGTCAAAAGGTCGAAGTGAACATCAAGGATGCCCTGGCGCACCCACTGTCGGCCTACCCCGCGTGTTACGGCGGCGTGGATTCGCTCTACGCACAGATGGCCTCGCTCGCCAGCGCCTACCCGGCGCTTGTCGAGCCGGTGGATTACGGCGCGAGCTGGCTCCGTCTGCACCCGGATAGCCGCGGATCGGGCGACCGCCTCCAGGCGCTCATCCTGGGCAACCGCGCTGTGGCTGAGCCGCGCGCGCTGTTTTTCCTGATGGCGAACATTCACGCCCGCGAGTTGGCGACACCGGAAGTCGCCCTGGCATTTGCTCGGTCGCTGCTTCAGGGCTATGGCACGGATGCCGATGCGACGTGGCTCCTCGATACGCAGCGCATCGTCGTCATCGTCACGGCGAACCCGGATGGACACCGCGTCGCCGAGCAGGGGTACTACCAGCGCAAGAATACCAACAACACGGTGGGGACGTGCGCCAATCCGCCGACCACGTTCAACCAGTCGGGCGTCGATCTGAACCGCAACCACTCCTACCAGTGGGGCGGCGCAGGCGCGACAAGCTCGTCGTGCGCTCAGACGTACCACGGCGTCGGTCCGGCCTCGGAAATCGAAACCCAGGCGTTGCAGGAGTTCATCGCCGGGCTGATCCCCTCGCGGCGGGTCGAGGGCGTTCCCATGCCCACGGACACGCCTGATATGCTCGTCAGCCTCCACTCATACGGCGAGTACGTGCTCTGGCCGTGGGGCTATACTACCGAGCCTTCGACTGACGATGCCGGGTTACAGGCCATTGGGCGTCGCTTCGCCGCGTTCAACGGCTATACAGCCGGTCCGGCCAGTACGACACTGTACGATACGAGCGGTGACACGACCGACTGGACTTACGGCGTGACCGGCGTCCCGGCCTATACGTTCGAGGTTGGGACAGACTTCTTCCAGCCGTGCGGTGACGTGCCGGGCATCATCGCCAAGAACGTCCCCGCGCTGCGCTACGCGGCCCGCATCGCTCGCGCGCCCTATAGTCTCACCCAGGGCCCGGACCTGACGAACGTGCCGGGCAACCTGGGCAGCGCCCTGGCCGGGACTTCCTTTACCGTGACTGCCACGGTCAGCGGCACAGTAGCTCTGTCAGGAATTGCGGGCGGCGCTGAGGCAAGCATCGACCAGCCGACCTGGACGCCGGGAACGGGTATCCCGCTGAGCGCCACCGACGGTCAATTCGACACCGCTGTTGAAAATGTGACGGGAACCCTAACAACGACGGGCTTGACACCGGGCCGCCACATGGTGTTTCTGCGTGGGCGGGACACTTCTGGTCACTGGGGACCAGTCTGGGCGACCTGGCTGACTATCACGGGTAACACGCCGAGCGCCATTAGCGGCAAAGTGGTGGATGCGACGACGGGGACTCCCATTCCGGGGGCGCAAGTCGTCATCTCTCCTGACGCAACTGCCGCAACTACAGCTGCCGACGGAGGCTTCACTTTGAGTGTTCCCGCCGGCGCGCACACGATCCGCGCGCTGGCGGTGGGTTACGCGCCGGGCCAGGTGACGACGAATGCTCCCGCGAGCAACGTTACTGTGGCGCTGACGCATCTTCCGTGCATTCTCCTGGTGGACGCGGACCCGTCAGGACGCGCTGCGGCAAGCTGGACGGCGGCGCTCAATGGCTTGAACCAGCCATTCACGCTGTGGCGCGTCGCCGACCGCTCATCGCCGCTGCTGAACACCCTGCGCGACTACGGCATCGTTATCTGGCTTGGCGGCGAGAACGGCGTGCTCAGCGAGGCGCAGCAGGCCGCGCTCGAGGGCTACCTGGATGGCGGTGGGCATCTCCTGCTGAGTGGCAACCGCGTCTCCGTGCCGTCGGGTGGCCCGTTGAGCCGCTTCTTTGCCACCGATCTGCACGTGACCTCGCCAGGGACGGCCACGGACACGTCTCTCATCGGGCAGGACTTCCTGACCGGGCAGAGCATATCGCTGGCCGGCAGCGACCACCTGGCGTACGCCCAGGCGCCGGCCGTATTCACGCCGACGAACGGCGCGGCAACTGTGTGGCAGTACCCGAACGGCGTGACCGGCGGCCTTGCCTATGGCGACGACAAGCGGCGTGTGGTCGTGTTGGGGCTGGGGCTGGAGACCGTGGATGGGGCGGCAACGCGGCAGAGCCTTTTGAACGCGATGCTGCGCTGGCTCGGCTGCCCGGGCGGCTGTGTCTTGCAGGGCGACGTGAACCGCGACGGCAAGGTGGACGCGGCTGACATGGCGCTTGTGTCGGCGCTCTGGCCGGTGGCGAGCAGCAACGCCCGCTACATTCGCCACCGCGATCTCGACAGCAACGGCCGCATAGATGTCGTAGACCTAGCGATTATCAGCCGCGATTGGGGCAAGACCTGCCCACAGTAAACGGCCGCTAGATGCTTCGGAGGTTCCATGCAAATCAAGTTGAGCAGTGTCTTTGTGGACGATCAGGCCAAAGCCCTTGCGTTTTACACCGAGGTCCTGGGCTTCGTGAAGAAGACTGACGTATCGTTGGGAGAATACCGTTGGCTGACAGTTGTCTCGCCGGAGGGGCCGGATGACATCGAGTTGCTACTCGAACCTAATGCGAACCCCGCCGCGAAAACGTACCAGCGCGCTCTGTACGAGCAAGGCATACCGTTGACGATGTTTTACGTCGACGACATCCAGGGCGAGTACAGACGCCTCACGCAACTAGGCGTCGCGTTTCGCCAAGAGCCAATGTCTGCGGGGCCGGTCACCATTGCCATCTTCGACGATACCTGCGGCAACTTCATCCAGCTGGTTCAGCCTTAACTCGACTTGCAGCTAATCCAGCCTTAGAGCCTATCCGAATAACCCTGCGGCGCGCAGGGCGATGAGGGCGCAGGCGAAGTGCAGAAAGGCGATGTAGTGTTCAGGCTTCTTGTCCCAGCGCACCAGAATACGCCGAAAGCGG
>JBDHWG010000020.1:0-108058 GCA_039810085.1 Anaerolineae bacterium | reverse complement strand
ATGCGGAACCCGGTGGTCGTCCGATTGTTGGGCGTTCGCGCCCGTGTCCGTTTAGTCGTCGATGGTGTACTCATGCTCCCAAGTATACATTATCTTGCGTTATTCGGATAGGCACTTAGACTTGCTAATCAACACGATGAGGCGCAATATCTAGTTTCGTGAATCGGGTGAGAGAACGGTTAGAGTTTGCGCCGCAGGCTCCGCGTAAGGAAGCGCTCTCGAATACATACATAATGAAGGAGGCGCGGGGGTTCGTAGATTCCGCCGCGCCGGTGCTATAATTTGGCGTATGTGATGGCGTAGGCCACAAATCTGACAGGTTTTGAAAACCTGTCAGGTTTACGTAAGCGATACTAGAGGTACTTACCCATGTTGAAGAGTTTCATGACCAAGGTCATGGGCGACCCGGCGGAGAAGCTCGTCAAAGAGCTGCGCCGCCGCGTCGAGAAGATAAATGCGCTGGAGCCGGAGCTAGAGGCGCTCAGCGATGAGGAGCTGGCGCAACGGACGGTCGAGTTCCGCGAGCAGATCGCCGAGGCGACGGACGACCTGCGCGAAGCCGTGGCGCAGCGCCAGACCGAGGTGAACGAGGCCAACGGCGAGGCGCGCCGCGTGGCCGAGGACAATCTCAAGGCGGCGCGCAAGGCGCTGTTCCAGGCCGAGGAGGCCGCGCTCGACGACATCCTGGAGGAAGCGTTCGCCACGGTGCGCGAGGCGGCTAAGCGGACCATCGGCCAGCGTCACTTCGACGTCCAGCTCATCGGTGGCATGGTGCTCCACGGGGGCAAGGCCGCCGAGATGAAGACGGGCGAAGGTAAGACCCTTGTCGCCACCCTGCCGATCTACCTCAACGCCCTGGCCGGCCACGGCGTCCACCTGGTCACGCCCAACGACTACCTGTCGAAGTTCGGCGCTCAGTGGATGGGCCAGATTTACCACTTCCTCGGCCTCAGCGTCGGCGTCATCCAGGGTCAGACGAGCGCGACCGACTACCAGCCCAGCTACCTGTACGACCCGCACTACCAGTCGTCCGACGACCGCTACCAGCACCTCCAGCCGGTGCCGCGCGCCGAGGCGTACGCCGCCGACATCGTCTACGGGACGAACAACGAGTTCGGCTTCGACTATCTGCGCGACAATATGGTGACCCGCATCGGGGACCGCGTCCAGCGCGAGCTGCACTTTGCCATCGTGGACGAGGTGGACAACATCCTCATCGACGAGGCGCGCACGCCGCTCATCATCTCTGGCCCGGCCGAGGAGTCGGCGGAGTACTACGTCACGTTTGCCCGCCTGGTCAAGGGGCTGCGCGATGAGGTGGACTACACCATCGAGCACAAGCAGCGCGTGGTGACGGCGACGGACGAGGGCATCGACAAGATCGAGCGCGCCCTGGGCATCCCCAGCGACAAGTCGCTGTACGACCCGGAGTACTACGAGCTAACGCCGTACTTCGAGAACGCCCTCAAGGCTGAAGTGCTGTTCAAGCTCGACAAGGACTACATCGTCAAAGAGGGCGAGGTCATCATCGTCGACGAGTTCACCGGCCGTCTGATGCATGGACGCCGCTTCTCCGAGGGCCTGCACCAGGCCATCGAGGCGAAGGAGGGCGTGCCCGTCCAGCGCGAGAACCTGACCCTGGCGACGATTACCTTCCAGAACTACTTCCGCATGTACACCAAGCTGGCGGGCATGACCGGCACGGCGAAGACGGAGGAGGAGGAGTTCCAGCGCATCTACAACCTGGACGTCATCCCCATCCCGACGCACCGCCAGATGGTCCGCCTGGACCAGACCGACCAGATTTACAAGCACACCAAGGCCAAGTTCGCGGCCGTCGTGCGCGAGATTGAGGAGAAGCACAAGCTCGGCCAGCCGGTTCTGGTCGGCACAACGTCGGTCGAGAAGTCGGAGATGCTGTCCGAGATGCTGCGCCGCCGGGGCATCAAGCACCAGGTGCTCAACGCCAAGCTGCACGAGCAGGAGGCGGGCATCATCGCCCAGGCCGGGCGTCTCAGCGCCGTCACCATTGCCACCAACATGGCTGGCCGTGGCGTGGACATTCTGCTCGGCGGCAACCCGGAGGGCATCGCCCGCGAGCGCCTGCGTCAGCAGGGCCTGGACCTGGCGGCGATTGAGCCAGCGGTGTGGGAGGAGGCGCTGGGCCAGGCTAAGCGCGAGACCGACGCCGAGCGCGAGAAGGTCCTGGCGCGGGGCGGCCTGCACATCGTCGGCACCGAGCGCCACGAGGCGCGGCGCATCGACAACCAGCTGCGTGGCCGCGCCGGCCGCCAGGGCGACCCCGGCTCGTCCCGCTTCTACGTCGCCCTGGACGATGAGCTGATGGTGCGTTTCGGCGGGCAAAACGTCGCTGGCATCATGAACCGCATGGGCCTGGAAGACGACGTGCCCATCGAGCACGGGCTAGTGAGCAAGTCCATCGAGAACGCCCAGATCAAGGTCGAGGGCTACAACTTCGACCTGCGCAAGCACCTGCTCCAGTACGACGACGTCATCAACCAGCAGCGCATCCTCGTCTACCAGCAGCGCACCGACGCCCTGACCAAGGCGACGCTGCGCCCGACCATCGAGGACATGCTGGCGAAGGAAATCAGCGCCGCGGTCGAGGAGCACACCCAGGGCCAGCGCGACGAGTGGGACCTGGAGGCGCTGCACCGCGACGTTAGCCGCATCATTCCCATGGCGCCGAACTACCCGTGGCAGGACTGGCAGGAGATGTCGGCGTCGGCCATCGAGGAGGAATTGCTCGAGCTGGCCGCCGACACGTACGACCACCACGAGGAGCAGTTCACGCCGGAGGTGATGCGCGAGATCGAGCGCGCCGTCCTCCTGCGCACCGTGGACAACCGCTGGATCCACCACCTGACGGCGCTGGACGAGCTGCGCACGGGCATCGGCCTGCGCGCCTACGCCCAGCAGGACCCGCTGGTCACGTACAAGCGCGAAGCGTACGAGATGTTCGGTCAGTTCGGCGAGTTCATCCAGGCCGACGTCGCCCGCCTTATCCTGCACGTCGCGCCGGAGAGCAGCGCCCCGCCCGCGCGCCGCGCCGCCGTTCCACGCGCCACGCGCTACCAAGGCGCGGGCGGCCAGGTATCCGCGCCTGCGCCCGCGTCGAAGGCGGCCGGCGTGGCCAAGCTCGGCCGCAACGATCCCTGCCCGTGCGGGAGTGGCAAGAAGTTCAAGGACTGCCACATCAACCGCGAGGGGGAATTGCAGGCCATCCTGGCGCGGAAGGCGCAGCAGCCTGGCAGCCGTGCCCCGGCCCCGGCTGGCGCGACCGTCGCCACCACGAGCGCCGGCCCCTCGACGCCAAAGGCTGGCGCGCCCAAGCCGTCCGGCAAGAGCGGCAAGCACAAGCGCCGCTGACAGTCTTTAACCACGGAACACACGGAAGACACGGAAAAAGAGAGGGGGCTAGACAGGCTCCCTCTCTTTTCGTGTATTCGGTGCCTTCCGTGGTAGCTCTCTTACAGATGCGCCTCTAGCCAGTCCGTCGTGACGCCGCCCAGGGCAAAATCCGGGTGGGCGATGATGCGCTGGAGGGCAGGGATTGTTGTCGGGACCCCCTCGATCTCGAACTCGGCCAGGGCACGGGCGAGGCGCGCCAGGGCCGACGCCCGGTCCGGCGCCCAGACGATGAGCTTGGCAATGAGCGAGTCGTACCACGGCCCCACGGCGTAGCCCGCTGTCAGGTGGCTGTCCACGCGCACGCCGGGGCCGCCGGGCGGGCGGTAGCGTGTCACGACGCCGACGCGCGGCGCAAAGTCGTGGGTCGGGTCCTCGGCGTTGATGCGGCACTCGATGGACCAGCCGCGCGGCGCGACCACGGCGTCGCGGTAGTCGGCCTCGCCCGCCGCGACGCGCAGCTGCTCCTGCGCCAGGTCCCACCCAGTCACCATCTCGGTAATGGGATGTTCCACCTGGAGGCGGCGGTTGATCTCCATGAAGTAGATGTTCTCGTCCCCATCCACCAGGAACTCGACCGTCCCAGCGTTGGCGTAGCCTGCCGCCTCAGCCAGGCGGCGGGCAGCGGCGTGCAAGTTCGCTCGCGTCGCGTCGCGCAGGCGCGGGGCGGGCGTTTCCTCGATGAGCTTCTGGCGGCGGCGCTGCACCGAGCAGTCGCGCTCGCCCAGAACGAGGACATTACCCCGGCCATCGCCGAGAATCTGCACCTCGACGTGGCGCGCCGGGTGGACGAGCTTTTCTAGATACAGTGTGCCGTCGCCGAAGGCCGAACCCGCCTCGGCGTGGGCCGTCGGGAACAGGTGCGCCAGGGCGCTCGCCTCGTCAATGCGGCGGATGCCGCGCCCGCCGCCGCCCGCTGCCGCCTTCAGCAGCACTGGGTAGCCGATGTGCTCCGCCGCGCGCCGCGCCGCGTCCACGTCTTCCAGCGGCCCGCTGCCCGGCGTCACCGGCACATCGGCGCGGGCCGCCAGGGCGCGCACACTCGCCTTATCCCCCAGGCGGGCCAGGACATCGGCGGGCGGGCCGACGAACGTCAGCCCGGCGTCGGCCACGAGGCGCGCGAATGCCTCGCTCTCTGAGAGGAAGCCGTAGCCGGGGTGAACTGCATCCGCGCCCACACCTAACGCCGCCTGGACGATGGCCGCGCCGTCGAGGTAGCTGCGCGCGGCGGGCGGCGGACCGACGACGACAGAGCGGTCCGCCACCTGCGCGGGCAGGCTGTCCACATCCGCCTGGGACACGGCGACGGTCGTGCGCACGCCTAGCTCGCGGCACGCCCGCAGGACGCGCAGCGCCGCCTCACCCCGGTTAGCGATCAGGACGTGGGCAAGCATTCGCGGAGGGACAGGACGCTCGAAGCGTCCTGCTAAAGATGGAAGCCCAAGGGGCTGGAGACCAAGAGCCTCTCAGGCTTCCATGACTAGCCAGGCGGCTTCTAGCCCCTGGCGGCGCCGCTCGAAGCGTCCTGCTAAAGATGGAAGCCCAAGGGGCTGGAGACCAAGAGCCTCTCAGGCTTCCACGACTAGCCAGGCGGCTTCTAGCCCCTGGCGGCGCCGCGGTTGGAACAGGGACACTCATTCAATCCACCTCCAACGTCATCAGCGGCTCACCGTACTCGACAAGGGCGCCGCTCTCCACGAGGAGGGTGGTGACGCGGCCGGCGCAGGGGGCGCGCACCTGGTGCAGCGTCTTCATCACGTCGATGAGGCCGACGACGGCGTCCTTCTCGACGCGGTCGCCGGGCTGCACGTAGGGCGGGGCGTCGGGCGCGGGCGCGGTGTAGAAGACGCCGAGCAGGGGCGCGGTAATCTCGACTTGACCGGGCGACGCGTGGGCGTGACCGTCGCTGGGGCCGGGAACGTCAGACGGCGGCTCGCCGCGTGCGGCCGAGGCTTCGCGCCGCAGGACGAGGCGCACGCCGCCCACCGCCAGCCGCATCTCCGCCAGGCCGCTGGTGGCGAACGCCTCGATGACCGCCGACACCTCGGCTGGCCCCCACGCCGCGCTTTGCTCGATGCTGCCCTCGCTCACAAGCTCCTCCTGCGCCCGCCGCGCCGCCACGGCCTCGTCCATGCTCACCTCCTGGAAGCGCAGCCGACTGCCGGGCCGCGCCTGGCCGATGACGCCGATGTCGGCGCTGATGACGGTCGCAATCTTGGTATAGCCGCCGGTCGTCTGGCGCTCGACCGTCAGGATGATCGGCTGGCCGCTGTTGGGTACCTGGATCGCGCCGAGGCCGATGCCCTCCGACAGCAGGTCGGCGCCGCGCACGTGCGTCAAACGCGGCCCGGCCAGGCGCACGCCCATGCGGTTCGAATCCATCTCGACGCGGTACGGCTGAGCCAGGAAGGTCGCCAGGGCGTCGGGGGTGAAGCGGTCCGCCTGCGGGCCGAGGATGACGCGGGCGACGGCCTCGTGGGGGTAGGTCGGCCAGCGGGCGCGCCGCAGCCGTCGGCCGGCCACCTTTGCGAAGGAGCGTGACGGCTCGCCGATGGGCAAGCTGTCACCCGCCTGCAATGCGCGCCCGTCGAGGCCACCCAGCCCGGTCATTAGGTGCGTGGCGCGGCTGCCCAGGGCCGGCTCGATGGCGATGCCGCCCGCGACGCACAGGTAGGCGCGCATGCCGGCGCGGGCCGGGCCGATGCGCAGGACACCGCCGGCCGGGATGAGGGTCGCCTGCCAGGGTGGGAGCGCCGACTGTGACGCTCTTGCCCCATTTCGTGGCTGCTCGACGTGGGCGTCGAAGGGCGCGCCCGTCAGGGCGACGGCAGCCTCGGTGTCGAAGCGCAGGGTCGGGCCGGTGAGGGTGATTTCGAGGGCGGCGGCGTCCGGCGCGTTGCCGACGATGAGGTTGCCGAGGCGCAGGGCGACGACGTCCATCGGTCCGGCGGGCGAGATGCCCTGCTCGGCCAGGCCCGGCCGCCCCATGTCCTGTATCGTTGTCTGAAAGCCGGGATCGATGACGTGTAGCATAACTAGACCGGAACGAAGCGGACGCGGTCGCCGGCGCGCAGGAGCGTCGGCGGGTCGCGGTGCGGGTCGTACAGGGTGAGCGACGTGCGCCCGATGAGCCGCCAGCCGCCAGGCAGGGGCGCGGGGTAGACGCCCGTCTGGTCGCCCCCGATGCCGACGCTCCCGGTCGGAACCTGGCGGCGCGGCGATGCGAGGCGCGGGGTGGCGAGGCGCGCATCCAGCCCGGCCAGGTAGGCGAAGCCGGGCATGAAACCGACGAACATGACGACGTACAGCGGGGCGCTGTGCAGCGCGACGACCTCGGCTTCGCTTAGCCCGGTGTGCCGCGCCACGTCCGGCAGGTCCGGGCCATCCGCGCCGCCGTAGCTGACCTCCATCTCGACAATCTGCCCCTCGGCGGCGTGCTCGATGTCGGCGTTCCGGTCGGCCTCGGTGATGGCTTCGACCGCCGCAGTGGGCGGCAGGACCAGCGGGTCGAAGAAGACGAGCAGGGTGTGATACGCCGGCGACAGGTCGACAATGCCCGCCGGTCGGGCGTCGGCCAGGGCGCGCATCAGGCCGAGAACGTGGCGGTTGGCAAGGGGAATGTCGGTCTCGTCGTACTCGGCGAGGATGGCCGCGTCACCGACGGGCCTTAAACGTAGTGGTAGATGCTTCATGGCTCTTGACACAGGCAGATTGGAAACGCAGAGGCGCAAAGGCGCAGAGAAAGAAAAATCTCTGCTCTCTTCCCTCTGCGTCTCTGCGTCTCTGCGTTCCTTTCCTCTGGGCCGCTACGCGATGTCGCCGGAGCGGCCGAACAGCACGAAGCGCGGCGTGCCGTCCTGGCGGCCGGTGCCCTCCTCCAGCGTGTAGCCCGTCGCGGCGAACAGCTTGCCGTTCGGGTTGTGGCGGCGCACCGTCAGGTAGTCGCCCCAGTTGCTCTCGGCCGGGCCGTGGGAGCCGTTAGCGGTGACCTTCGTCTGTGGCGAGTTGGTCAGGATGCCTACAGCGTGGGACGGGTAAACCTGGCCGCCGCCGAACGCGTACGACACGGCGACTTCATTGTTCGTGTTGGAGCCAAGGCCCGGGTAGGCGATGGCGTAGTCCGGGTTCCACAGGTTGACGTTCTCGATCAGCGCCAGGGTCGTGGCGTTGATGCGCGCGATCTGGGCGAAGCACTGCGGGCGGTTGTTGGCGCCGCCGGGGCCGGAGTTCCACCCAAACCACAGCTCGGCGCCTGCCTGCGCCGCGCCGAGGATGCGCGAGTCCGAGCGCCCCAGCCAGTTGAAGCCGTCCGGCGTCTGCGACGTGTTGTTCCCCTCGACCCACGTCGCCACTTTGACGTCGTTGAAGCGGGGCTGCGAGGCGCGCTCATCCCACTGGAACACGCGCAGGGTGCTGGTGTTCTGGTGCGACGCCCAGTAGGCGCGCGTGCCGGCGTTCTGGGCGACGCGGAAGTTGAAGTTCTGGCGTGAGACCGTCCGTTTGGCCGTGATTTTGCCGGTCGTGAAGCCGACCAAGGGCATGCGCACGAGAACGGTCGCCGTCCACTGGTTGTTCTGGAACACGTTGGTCGTGGCGTACAGCATGTTGCTGCCAATCGCCAGGTCGGGGAAGTCGACGAACGCGTTGCCCAGGCCGAGGTTCTGCGGCGTGAGGTCGAACGCCTTCCAGCGGTTCTGCAGGATGTCTGTCGACGTGGCGTAGGCGATGCGCTGAAGATTAGCGCCCGCCTGGTTCTCGCTGTATTGCAGCAGCCAGAAGAACGTATCGATCTTCGGCGCGTACTGCACGACCTGGTCACAGCAGAAGGCCATGCCGGGCGGGTCGGGGAAGGCGTGGAACGGATCGACGTAGCGGAACGTCGCGCCGCCGTCGGTGGACAGGGCGGCGTACCAGTTGCCGGTGTAGAAGACGATGTTGCCGTTGGTAGCGACGCTCGGCTCGCCCACGTCGGACGCGGCGTGGTTGTCGGCTTCTGGACCAAGGGTGGTGTTGCGCACCAGGATCAGGTTCGACGTGGGCGTCGCTTCCATTCCTCGCGTGGCGTTGGCGGTTGTCGGCGCGCCCGGTGTGCTCGGTACGGTCGGCGGCGACGGGGCGGTGTCGGGTACATCTGGTCCTGGCGGAACGGTCGGAATGTTGAGCCGCTCCGGCACGCCCTTGCGCGGCGGTGGGGCCGGGGCGCGCGAGAGCAGCTGAGGCGAGATGGTGGGGACAGGAACGACATCCGTATCTTCGACGGGCAGCATACCCTGGGCGCGTGGTCTCGTCGGTGGCGCCATGCAACCTCCTGTAAGAGTTACTGCGGTTCGGTCGGGGGGGATGGTGAGTCGTCGCCAATCTCGTCACCCCGTGGGACGGGCGGTACGGGTCGACGCGGGTGAATCTTGCGCTCGCCCGGCTGAGGCCCCAGCTCGCGCGTCGTCTCAACCGTATACTCCTGGGGCGGACCCAGCGGGACATCACACGTGTCCAGGCCCTCGCTCTCGCCGCCCGCCATGGTCGCCTCGACGCGGCGCAGGAAGCCGCTGACCACGGCCAGGCAGCGCTCGGTCTCCTCGACGTGGGGCATGTGGGAGCTTTCCTCGAACAGCACCCACTGGGAGCCCGGGATGCCGCGATGCACCGTCTCGGCAATGAGCGGCGTGGCCTCGTCGTAGCGCCCGCTAAGGATAAGGCTCGGCACGCGAATCTCGCCCAGCCGGGCGACGATGTCCCAATCCTTGATGACGCCGATGACGTGGAACTCGCTAGGGCCGTTCATCGTGTTGTAGACCTCTGGCGTCTCGGCGAGCTTGGCGAAGGTGCGCTGCACGCAGTCCGGCATCGGGTCCAGCCGGCAGACGTGCCGCCGATAGAACACCATCATCGCTTCCTCGTATGCGGGGTCACTCGTCGTGCCCTGCGCCTCATGCTTCAGGAGCGTCGCCTGAACCTCCGGCGGCAGCGCCTCGCGCAGCCGGTTGGCCTCGGCCACCCACTGTGTCATACTGGCCGGCGAGTCGGCGATGACCAGGCTCGCCACGCCACGCGGCTGTGTCAGGGCGTACTGCATCGCCAGCATCCCGCCCCACGACTGCCCCAGGATGTGCAGGGCGGTGAGCCCCAGGGCGTCGCGGACGACGCCCAATTCCTCCACGAACAGGTCTACGCTCCACAGGGCCGGGTCGTGGACGTGGTCGGAGTTACCGCAGCCGAGCTGATCGTAGAAGATGACGCGGCGGCCGGTCGCCGCCAGCCCCTCCAGCGGTTCCAGGTAGTCGTGGGGCGCGCCAGGGCCGCCATGGAGGCACAGCAGGGGCAGCCGGCCCGGCGCATCCTCGCCCACAATCCGATACCAGGTGTGGTAGCCGCGGAAGGGAATCGTCCCTTCCTGCACAGGGAATCTCACTGTCATCGTCCCAGCCTCCCTTCTACTGTCAGGCGGAACGCGAATGCAGACTGTGATGCCAACCCATGCCGGGGTGTAGGATAGCACGCGTGTCGGTTCGGGTCAAGGCGCTCCGGGAAACGCGCCTGTCGATGGATTGCCACCCGTCCCAACCGATGATAGAATCTCCACCAAACCAACAGCCGCGTGTCTTGCCATGAAAGTGACCGTCGTCCTGCCAACCTATAACCGCGCCCACCTTGTCGGCCAGGCCATCCAGAGCGTGCTGGACCAACAGTTCACAGGTTGGGAGCTTATCATCGTCGACGACGGCTCGACCGACAACACGCCCGAGGTCCTGGCCCGCTTCACGGACCCGCGCATCCGGGTTATCAGGCAGACGAACGAGGGCATCGCGCGCGCCAACAACGTCGGCTTCCGCGAGGCGCGGGGGGAGTACGCCATCAAGCTCGACTCTGACGACCGCTACCTCCCGCACTGCCTGGCGCGCCTGGTGGCCGTCGCCGACCAGAACCCCGACGCCGTCCTCGTCTATGGCCGCTCGCAAGCGATGGATGCCGACGGCCGCCCGCTGCCCCAAATGACCGGCAGCCCGGAGCCTTTCCCCGGCCGCTACCAGGCGAGCATCCTCTACGGCGACTTCGTCGCGCCGATTGCCGCCCTCATTCGACGCACTACGATGGAGCGTGTCGGCCTGTTCGATGCCGACCTGGGAGCAGCCGAGGACTGGGACATGTGGGTGCGCCTGGCGGGGCAAGGGCGGTTCGTGTTCATCGATGAGGTCATGACGCAGTTTCGAGTGCATCCCGGCCGCTCCACCGCCCCCCAGCCGGACCGCATCAACAAAGTCGTCATGGCGCGGCTAAAGGTTCTCGACAAAGCCTTCGCCAGAACCGACCTGTCCGATGACGCGCGCTCGATTCGGCGGCTCGCCTACCGCAACGTGTACGTCGAAATGGGACTGAGATGGCAGGCGGCGGGCTTGCTGGGACAGGCGTTCTCGTCCTACGCGCAGGCGGTCCGCATCGGCCCCAACCCACTTGAGACCATCGCCCGCATCATTTACCTGGCGGTGTACTACAGGCTCGTCCAGCGTTTTCGCGGCGCGCGCGTCCTCTCCGACACCGTAGCGCGCTGGCGGCGTCAGCGCCGTGGTCAGGCGCGAGAGTGACCGATACTCTGGTCCGCTAAGGTAAGCGGGCTTTTACTTCGTCGCCTCTAGAACCAGCGTGAATTCGATTGCCGGGTCGCCCGGCTTGAAATGGCCGTCCATGTCGGCCAGTTCCGGGTCGGCGCTCTCTCCGACGCGGTAGCGGCGCACCTGTTGGAACCCCACGGCGCATAGCGCGTCCCCCAGGCTTTCCTCATCCCAAATGTATACGTGCCCATGCGCCAGGAAAGTGAGATTGAGGATGTCAACCGGGCGCCGACTGTAGCGGCCCAGCTTCGCGTGACGCTCGAGGAGGGCGTGCGCCTGGGCCGAGCGCGCGATGTACTCGCGGGCGTGAGCCTCGGCATCCGGCGTGAGTATGCGGATGATGCCGCCGGGTACGAGAACACGGAAGGCTTCACCCAGGAAGTAAGCCACCGTCGCCGGCGGGACGTGCTCGACGACGTGCTCAGAGAAAATGGCGGCGACCGAGTGATCGGGGAAGGGCAGGGGCTTGCCGATGTCGAGCCAGTATCGGGCGCGCCAGCCGACATCCGTGTTCAGCCAACCCGGCCGCGAGACGGTTCCGGACCCAACCTGAACGCGGTAAGGCGGCTTGTGGTCGCGCAGGTAGCGCGAGAGGCGATAGGTTGCGAGCGGATGATTCAGCCTGTCGAGCACAGCCCGCGCAGCCGGTTTCCAATTCATGAGGCGCACCATATCCATCAGCCAGCAGTGGGGCATTGGCAACAAAGCGTTGATTATGGGGCCTTCCAGGCGCAAAGTCAACCAAAATGGCGCTTAGGAAAGAAAAAGGCGACTAGAACGCGCATAGGGCCGCGACATAGAGTATAATGGAATTGGGGCAAGCCTCTTCGCCGCCGCAATGCTTTTCAACTGTGAGGGACTATCATGAAACACTCGCTCTGGCGCGGCATCCTCATTGTGACCCTTCTCCTGGCGTTCGCGTTCGTCGCCCCGACGTCCCACGCGGCCGAGTTCCGTAGCGGTTCCTCAGCCATCGTCGCTGAGGGCGAGACCATCGACGACGACGTCTACCTCAGCGGCAGCCTCATCGCCGTCAACGGCACGGTCAAGGGCGACGTCGTGGCCTGGGGGCAGGAGATCGTCGTCAACGGCACAATCACCGGCAACCTGAACGCCGCCGGTGCGACAGTCACCATCAACGGCACGGTCGGCGGGACGGCGCGGGCCGCCGGCTACTCCATCGTCGTCGGCCCGAACGCGCGCATCGGGCGGGACCTCGTCTCGGCTGGCTACAACGTCCAGGCAGCGCCCGGCAGCCAGATTGCCGGCGACGCCGTCCTCGGCTCTACTCAGGCCGTCCTCGGTGGAACGGTCGGCCGCAACTACCTGGGCAGCCACAACGCGGTCGAGATCGACGGCACGGTCAAGCAGAACGTGAGCCTCCGGGTGGGCGGGTCCCAGGACTCGGGCTTTGACCCGGCGATGTTCATGCCCCAGGGCACAACGCCGCGAACGCCCATCCAGCGCATCGCGCCCGGCCTCGTCCTCGGCGGTCAGGCCCAGATCGGCGGCGCGTTGAATTACATCAGCCCCGTTGACGCCCAGATTGCGTCCGGCGCGCAGATTGCGAACGGGGCGCAGCGCCGCGAGCCGGATCAGACGGCTCAGCAGCAGGCGCAGCAGGCGGCGGAGGAAGCCTCGCCGCTCACCTTCGTCATCCGACTGCTCACCGAACTGGTCACGCTGCTCATCGTCGGCCTGGTCATGATGGCGCTCTTCCCCGGCTTCATGAACCGCGCCGTTGCCGCGCTCCGCGGCCACCCCCTGGCGTCCCTGGGCTGGTCCGTCGTCGCCATCATCGCCGTCCCGGTGCTGGTCATCTTTGTGGCGGGCATCGCCGTGATCGTCGCCATCCTGCTTGGCATCGCGCAACTCGGCAGCCTAGGCGCGTTCGCCTTCGCGGGCAGTCTCATCGCCATCGGCACGGTCATCGTCGGCTTCTGGGCGATCCTCACCTGGCTGAGCAAGATTATCATTGGCCTCGCCCTGGGCCGCTGGCTGCTGGGCCGCCGCGCGCACCTGTCGGAGAGCCGCTACTGGCCGCTGGTGCTGGGCGTCGTCGTGCTGACGATCCTGGTCGCCCTGGCGAGCTACGTGCCATTCTTCGGCGCGTTCGTGAGCATCGTCATCACCTTGTTCGGGACGGGCGCGGCGGTCCTCGCCCTGTGGCAGGGCTGGCGCGGGCGCGGCGCGACTCCAGCCGTCGTCGCGGCCCCGCCGCCAGAAGCCCCGCTCCCAGCCCCGGCTGCCGGTCGGTAAAGTCGAACACGAGGGAGCAGACAAGCTGCCCCCTCGTGTTGTGTTGAAACTCTAAACTCGTTAGTGCTCGACAGGCTTTTGGCTCTTGTCAGGCTCGTAGCGCATCAAAACGACGCCCGACGGGAAGGCCCTGGTTTCGACCAGCTTGAGACCGGTGTAATACCCAGCCGGGAACACCCGCTTGCCGCCGCCCAGGACCACCGGGTACACGAGCAGGCTGTATTCATCCACTAGATCGTGCTGCGCCAGCGTATGCACCAACACGCTGCTGCCATCGACGTAGATGTCCTTACCGGCCTGTTCCTTGAGCTTGCGCACCTCCTCGACGACATTGTCGCTGATGATGGTGGAGTTGCGCCAGGCTGAGGCCGATTTCAGCGTGGTCGAGACAACGTACTTGCGCTTGCTGTTCATGACATCGCCAAACGGGTTACCCTCGGGCATAGGTTCAAATGCAGCTCCATGCCCCTGCCAGGTCTTGCGTCCTAGCAGAAAGGTATCGCATTCGCTCATTGCCTGAAAGAAGTAAGCGCCGATATCATCATGCCAGTATGGGCCGGTCCAGCCGCCGTGCGTGAAGCCGCCGTCCGTGTCTTCCTCCGGTCCGCCCGGCGCTTGCATAACGCCATCCAACGAAACAAACTCCGAAACGATCAACTTACGCATGTCGTGTTCTCCTTGCTGCGGGTAAAGAGGATACAATCGCTCACTGGCCTTGGTAGGCTCGCCTCAAGCCGGCGATATCAATCTTGTGCATCTGAAGCATGGCCCGCATCGTTCGGCCCGCCTTTTGTGGGTCCGGGTCCCCCAGCATTTCGCCCAGGGCTGTCGGGATAATCTGCCAGGATACGCCGAACCGGTCCTTGAGCCAACCGCAGGGGCCTGGCTCGCCACCGGCGGAGAGCTTTTCCCACAACTCGTCCACCTCGGCCTGCGTCTCACAACTCACAAAGAGTGAGATGCCCTCAGCGAAGGAAAAGGTCGGGCCGCCGTTGAGGGCCATAAACTTCTGTCCCTCAAGCTCGAATTCACACGACATGAGGGACCCCGCCGGTCCCGGCCCGGCCTCCCCATAGCGGGTGGCGCTCAGAATCCGTGAATTCTTGAACGTCGAGACGTAGAGATTGACAGCTTCCTCCGCCTGGTTGTCGAACGTCAAGAACGTCGTGATTTTCTGCATCGTTACCTCCTCATTCTGGGGCGTTGTCATCAGCTTCTCCTGTTATGGACTGCTTACACTATATCGTCGTTGGAGACAGCTCAGAATCGACATTGTGAGGGCGAAATCCTACGCCAGACTCCCTATATTCTACAAAGACAGCCAATTTCAGGAAACGTATGGGTAAATTGCCCACAAGAACGGAGTGCGGTACAATTGGGGCGCACAGAAAGCGGGGCGCTGCACCATTTAGCCTGGAATTCCGAGCGCCTGCTGAGGGAGGTGACTGCCATGTGGGACGATTCATGGACAGTCGCGCGTTCTGCCGATGAAATCGAGGATGCGGTTCAGAAACTGGGGCGGGAGATCTCCCTGGATTACGTAGGGACAGGCCCGCTCGTTTTCGTGACAACGGCCCGCGTGTCGTCAGTGCTCTACTTCTTCGGTGCGCTCAGCCGCGCTATCAACCCGAATCTGCCGGCCAAGTTCGTCCTAGTGGACATGGTCGAGGGGCCGCAGGGCCGCAAGCTGGTCTACCTCGACGGGGCCGAGAAGGTGATACCGGGGGCGCACGTGATTATCGCCCGGCCGCTGATGACGTCGGGTGAGACGATGGCTTTCCTCAAGCGGGAGCTGGCGAAGGCCGGGGCCAAGTCGGTCAAGGCGTGCGTCCTGGTGGACAAGACGTGGCGCGAGTCCGAGGTGCGCGCTGACTACGTCGGCTTCCACGCCACGCGCTCGGTGTTCCTGGCCGGCTACGGGCTGGACGACGGCACGGGCTTCGGCCGCCTGCTGGACCACCTCATCAAAAGCACGCCCAAGGATTAGCGCGACGGCCTCAATTGAACAGGAATCGCGACGCCGGATTGGCTTATGGGCCGACCCGGCGTTGCCTATTTCTCGAAAATTGGCAGGCTCGATTTTGCTCCTGACATAGGGTTGTCACTCAGCTGTGAGATACTAAGCATAGTCGAGTGGACAACCATCAAGAGAACTTCAGGAGGCAAGGTCATGGCATACGGTTTGAATTTCGTTCTGCTGCACGTTCCCAGTGTCGCCGAGGCGATCCCCTTCTACACGCAAACCCTCGGTCTGGAGATCGAGGATCAGCAGCCCGGCTTTGTCCAGTTCAAGTCCGGCCCCGGCGCGGCGAACCTGGCGCTGTCGGAGCGCGAGGGTGGCGACATCGAGCTGTGGTGGTTCGTGTCGGACGCCGAGGCGGCGCGGACGGATCTGGCGCAGAGTGCCACCGATGTCTCGCCCATCCAGGACATGCCGTTTGGCCGCGTCTTCACCACCCGCGACCCCTCCGGCCAGACGCTCTACATGCTCGAGCTGCGCCAGCCGCAGCAGGCGTAACCGAGAGGTTCACCACAGAAGGCACTGAATACACGGATTTGAGAAAGCTCTTTCCGTGTGTTCAGTGTATTCCGTGGTTCTCATCTGAGCAAGGGAGGTGAGGATGCGCTATTGGATTAACACGGTGTCCCGCAGCCACGTCCAGCGCGGGGTGGCCGGTGGGTTCACCCAGGCGAACCACGGCAAGAACACGACGCTGCGTCGGCTGGCGCAGGGCGACATGATTGTCTTCTACTCGCCGCGCACCGACTACCCCGACGGCGAGCCACTCCGGCGCTTCACGGCGCTGGGCCGGGTCGCAGACGACGCGTCCTACCAGGCCGAGATGACGCCGGCCTTCCACCCGTGGCGGCGCGCGGTCGAGTACCTACCGTGCGTGGAGACACCCATCGCGGGGATCATCGCCGAGCTGGATTTCATTGTGGACAAGCAGCGTTGGGGCTTCCCATTCCGCCGCGGCCTGTTCGAAGTAGGCCAGGCCGACTTCGAGCGCATCGCCCGCGCCATGCAGTCAACCTAGCCATCCGCCCTCCGCCATCAGCTATCAGCTATCAGCTATCAGCTATCGGCTATCCGCCATCGGCTATCTGCCATCCGCCATCTGCCATCGGCTATCTGCCATCCGCCATCCGCCACCCGCTATCCGCCACCATCGTAGCGGGCGAGGAGGGCGCTGGCCGCGTCGCGGAGGGCTTGCTGCATCTCCGGCGGCGACAGGACAGCAACGTCCGGCCCCCAGGAGAGCAGCCAGGGCAGCATCTCGCGCAGCGAGCGGGGGCGGAAGACCATCACCGCGCCGTCCGGGTGCGGCTCCTCGTCAACCCACGTGAAGTGGCGGTTCTCCCGCACCCAGCGCAGCATGGCGTCCGGCACGAGGACGCGCACCTCGATGTCGCCATACTCCATCGGGTGTGGGCGGCGCACCGAGAAGTTCTGACGGCGGATGAAGTGTTCGCCGGTCGGCGCGGCGTGGTCGATGCGGTCCAGGCGGAAGCCGCGCATGTCCTCCCGAACGCGGCAGTACGCGGCCAGGAGCCACGCCCCGCTCACCTGCACCAGGCCGTGGGGCTCGACATCGCGCTCGCCCGGCTCGCCGTGGCGGGCGTGGTAATGCAGGTGGAGCACCTCGTGGGCGCGGATGGCGCGGCGGATGAGGGTCAGCCGCGCCTCGACGGCCGGGTCGCGCGGGCGAATGCTGCTCATGAAGCGGAACGAGTCGCGCAGAAAGTCCACCTCGGCGCGCGTCGCCTCCGGCAGAATCTTCTCGATCTTCTTCTGCGCCGTCTGCACAGCGTCGCGGTACGGCGCATCGACCTGGTCGGCGACGAAGGCCGCGCCAAGCAGCAGCATGCCGGCCTCGTCGGCGGTGAGCATCACCGGCGCGAGGAAGTAGCCTTCGGCGAGGGAGTAGCCATAACCCGGCGTGGCGACGACCGGAACGCCCGCCTCGCACAGCGCCTCGATGTCGCGGTAGACCGTGCGGACGCTGACCTCGAACTGCGTAGCGAGGTCCTCGGCGCGAGTGTAGCGGTGGGCGTGCAGCTCCAGGGTGATGGCGAGCAGGCGGTCCGTGCGGTTCATGGCTGGCTCCGTTCCTGCCTTGAGTATACGCCATCGCCGCACGGACTCCAACCCGATGCCGTCGGGAATGCTTTGCTGACGCTCAGCATGACGGCTTAGCTCAGCGGCTTGCCCCAGATCACGTCGGTGTATATTTGGAGCGTCACCGTCTCGCCGACGTGGGGCGTGACTAGGTCGCGCACCGCCTGGTCGAACGCGCTCGCCTCGCCCGGCGACATGCGCGCCCGCGAGAATGACGCCCGCCCGTGGAACGACTCGATGTACGCTTCGACGGGCTGGATGAACGGCGTCGGGCCGAAGCGCCGCCGGCCCTGCTCGACGAACAAGCCCCGCCGCGTCAGCTCGCTGCTCAAGTCCAGCGGCTGATACTCCTGGTTCGTCGAGAACCAGCGGATGATCTCCCGCAGCCCATCGCTCCACGGCAAGGGCATCTCGCCCATCTCGAGGATCGTCAGCACGCCGCGTGGCGACAGCAGGCGCTCGAAGCGCGGCAGCACCACGTCCCATGCCATCCAGTGCAGGCTCTCGGCGCACGTAATCAGGGCGTACGGGCCGACCAGGGGCACATCCTCCATGCGCCCCACGATCCAGCGCAGCGCTGGATGCGCCCCGTTAGGCAGACGCCGCCCGCGCTCGATCATCGCTTGTGAGAAGTCGACGGCGTCCACCGCGTCGGCGACCTGCACCAGGCGGCGCGTGAGGAAGCCCGTGCCGCAGCCGGCGTCCAGGACGCGGCGGGGGCTGTCGCACAACAGCGAGCCGAGGAAGCGGATCACCGCGTGGGGGTAGCGAGGGCGGTATTGGTAGGCGTCGGCGACCGTTGAATCCAGGAAGGCCTGTGCGTATTTCTCACTGAGATAACTTGGTTTGGCATTCATCACCACTTATCACCTTTTTTGGCAGCTATTCTCCCCTATAGCACAAAGCATACCGCAACGCCCAAAAGACAATAAGAAAGCCACCCTCGCGCGAGGGTGGCTTTCTGCTTCGAAAACAAGCACCAGATGTCGTGATGAGTGAAACCAAGCGAGGTTATCGCCGTCGAGGTGTCGAAGAAATTCACAGATAACCTATTGACAGGAGGCTGTCTTGACTATATACTGTGTTATCGACTTTTCCAATTGCAACGCGGCAGTCCCGTCGTTCATCGTTGTCGGTATCCTAGTTCGGGAAGGCGCGCGTTCCATGCAATATTGCCAAGCCTTATTCATCGATGCTCCTTATGTGAGAACAGCTACACGACCCGTTCTCATATAAGGAGCATCGGCTTGTTCTTGCCCGTGTGAGGGCATAATCTGGTCGCACAAGGTGCTGCCAGGCGCGCTGCTGCGCCTGTTGGAGTCGCACGACCAACGGCTCGACAACCATCTCAAGGAGGACTCACGCATGGAAGAACCGTTTATCGGCACGATCATCATGACGGCTAACACTCGCGTGCCGAAAGGCTGGGCGCTGTGTGACGGCCGGACGCTCCCGATCAACCAGTACCAGGCGCTCTACAGCCTGGTCGGGACCACGTTCGGCGGCGACGGACAGACGACCTTCGCCTTGCCCAACCTGATCGGGCGCGTCGCGGTGGGGACCGGCCAGGGGGCAGGCCTGTCGGCGTATCCATTGGGGCAGAAGGGCGGCGCTGAGGTCAGTTCCGCCAAGGCCGTTCAGGTTCCCGTAAACGCCGCGCAGGGCGCCAAGACAACTCCGCTGCCCAACAACCGCAGCTACGACAACCGCTCACCATGGCTGGCCGTCAACTACATCATCGCGCTCGAGGGACTATATCCGCAACAGGACGGCGGCGGGGGATGGTCGGAGGAGATGATCGGCGAGATCATCCTGTGGCCCATTCGTTGGGCGCCGGACGGCTGGCTGATATGCGATGGCCGCACACTACAGATCCAGCAGTACCAGCCGCTCTTCGCCATTCTAGGCACCACCTATGGAGGGGATGGGCGTACTAACTTCAATCTTCCCGACCTGCGTGGGCGCGCGCCCCTGCACAGAAGCCAGGCGCCCGGACAGTCGGCGTATCAGATAGGTCAGCGCGGGGGGGACGAGAAGGGCGCTCCTGCGGGGCAGAAGATTACCGTGGCCGGCGCGGCTGACGCTAAGACGGTTGCCGTTGGTGGCGCGGATGCCTACGACAGCCGCCAGCCGTACCTGGCCCTCAATTACATCATGTGTACTCAGGGGCTGTGGCCCGCTCAACCCTAATCGAACTCGAAGGTAACACGCCAACATCCCACCTCTCATAGAAGGAGAACACATCGATGGGCTATCCATACCTCGGCGATATCGTTCTGTTTGCCGGCAACTACGCGCCGCAAGGCTGGATGTTGTGTGACGGCCAGACCTTGCAGATTCAGCAGTACGCAGCGCTCTTTAGCCTCCTCGGCGTCAGTTACGGCGGCAACGGCGCGCAGACTTTCGCCCTGCCTGACCTGCGCGGTCGGATGCCGCTTGGCGCGGGCCAGGCTGGCGGGATGTCGTTCCTACCAGGGCAGCGGGGCGGCGTCGAGAGGAATGAGCCGACGGTCCAGGCCGTGGCGGCGGCGACGGCCGAGGCCAAAGATGCGGGGAGCAAGGCTCTGACGGTCGCTGCCGCGCAGCCCTACGAGAACACTTCGCCGTACCTGGCCCTTAACTACATCATCTGCGTCGAGGGATCGTATCCCATGCCCGAAGACTGGTAAACTGGCTCCGAAGAGCCGCTTGCCGTCGGCAAAGGTCCGATACGAAGAACAAGGCCGACCCCAGGGTCGGCCTTGTGTCACGAGAACACAGCCAAACGGTCATTGCGAGCGAACGCGAAGCAATCCCCCGCCCTTGCGATAGACGGTCTGAGCGGTTATAGCGTGCCTATCACCCGCCGGGGGATTGCTTCGTCGTTCCTCCTCGCAATGACCGTTGGTGTCAGGCGTGCTCGTAGGGTTTGCCTTCGGCGGCCGGGGGACGCGCCCGGCCCACGGCGCCCGCCAGCACAACGATGGTCAGCAGGTAGGGTATCATGCTGAGGAACTGGTACGGCACCTGCGGCGCGTACATTTGCAGCGGCGGCTGGATGGCCTCGGCCACGGCGAACAGCAGCGCCGCGCCCAGCGCCCCAAACGGCGTCCACTTGCCGAAAATCATTGCCGCCAGGCCGATGAAGCCGATGCCGTTGGTCATGTTCGGGTTGAACACGCCGACCGTCTCCAGGCTGAACCAGATGCCGCCCAGCCCGGCGATGAGGCTGGCGACGAGGACGTCGGCGTAGCGCATGCGGTTGACGTTGATGCCGGCCGTATCGGCGGCGCGGGGGTGCTCACCGACAGCCCGGGTGCGCAGGCCCCACGGCGTGAAGAACAGCAGGTAGTGGGTCAGCGCGACCAGAATCAGCATCAGCACCACGATGGGCTGCTGCTGGAAGAACACCTGGCCGATGATGGGAATCTGCGCGATGGCGTTCCAGAGGCCGCCGAGGGGCGGCCCGATCAGCGGGATGCCGGCGAGCACCTCGCCGGTTGGCGGGTACGTGCCGGGGCTGATGGGTGCGTCCACGGCCAGGTAGCTGCGGTACAGGTAGCCCGTCGTGCCGATAGCCAAGATGTTCACCACCGTGCCGGCGATAATCTGGTCGGTCTTGAATTTAATGGCGACGATGGCGAAGCCGTAGGTGATGATGAAGCTGGTCAGCAGGCCGGCGAGCGTGCCGACGATGAGCGACTGCGCCTTATCCTGCGACACCTGGAACCAGTAGATAAGCGCCATGTACGACGTACACGCGGCGAAGAGCATCTGCCCTTCGATGCCGATGTTGATGATGCCGGAGCGCTCGCACCAGATGCCGGTCAACGAGGCCAGGGCGATGGGCGTGGTGAAGCGCAGCGTCGCCTGGAGGGTAAAGACGGTCAGGATGCCGGCAAGAACGGTGGAGATGGTGGTCCAGTCCATGTCACCCTCCCCAGCCGCGCGTCAGCGGGCGCTCTTCCGTAGCCGCCTCCAGCGTCCGGAGGCGATACACCCACCGGACGATGTTCGGCGCGGCGATGAACAGGAGGATGAGCGCCTGAATCACCGAGATAATCTGCTTGGACGCGCCGGAGCGCAGCTCCATCAGGTCGGCGCCGTTGCGCAGCGCGCCGAAGAGGAACGCGGCCGGGATGACACCCAGCGGGTTGGCCTTCGCCAGCAGGGCGATGGCGATGCTGTCGAAGCCGTAGCCCGCCGAGAAGAACGCCGGCAGGTTGTGCTGGAGGCCGAGCACCTCGCCGCTGCCCGCCAGTCCGGCGAACGCGCCGGCGATGGCGAAAGTCAGCACGGCGATGCGCGTCAGGCGGATGCCGGCGTACTTGGCGGCGTGGGGGTTAGCGCCAACCGTGCGGATCTCGAAGCCAAACGTCGTCTTGTACAAGAACCACCAGGCGAAAATGGCCGCCAGAAGCGCCAGGAAGAGGCCGGCGTGGAGGCGGTCCGGCGGCGGCAGCAGCGCCGGCAGAACCGCCGTCGGGTACACGTCCGGCGTCTTGGGCGCGGTGCCGACCTTCGACTTCATCGGCCCGTTGACGAGCCAGTCCACCAGGAGGAACGCAACGTAGTTCAGCATGATGGTGTTGATGACTTCGTGCGCGCCCGTCTTCGCCTTCAGGTAGCCGGGGATCATGCCCCAGATTGCGCCGCCGAGGGCGCCGACGCCGAGGGCGAAGAGGAGGTGAATCACCGGCGGGAGCTGCAAGGCGTAACCCGCCCAGGCCGCGCCGACCGCGCCAATGTAGAACTGCCCTTCCGCGCCGACGTTGAACATGCCGCCCTGGAACGCGAACGCCACGGCCAGGCCGCTTAGGATGTAGGGCGTCGTCGCCACCAGGGTCTCGGTAAAACCGCGCGGGCTGAGGAACGCGCCATCGAGTAGCCCCTGGTAGGCGTCGATGACGTGCTGCCACGCGACGGCCGGGTCACGGAAGCCGCCGCTGGTTACCCAGATGATGATCGCGCCGATGAGCAGCGCCGTGACAACCGCCAGGACAGGTAGGAGGAGGCCGCTCGCCACGCGCCGAGCGACGTTGGCCCAGGGCGGCGTGCTCGGCGTCCCTACGCTCACAGGTCGAGCTAGATCAGTCATCCATCACTCCTTCGTGGTGAGACGCTTCCAGCCTGCACCGTCAGGCAGGTCGCCTGCGCCTGCAAGGCCGGGCTGAAGTCAGACCAATCAGTCGCCGTCGCCAGGGTTTGCTCGTGCTGCGCGACGCGCGCGGCGACATACGTCCGGCGCGGCGCATCCAGCTCCGACATCACATCGTCCAGCAGGAGCACCGGGCGCTCCCCTGTCGCTTCGTTCATCGCCTCGATCTCGGCCAGCTTGAGGGCAAGGGCGGCCGTCCGCTGCTGGCCCCGCGAGCCGTAGATGTGCAGGTCAATCGCGCCGCCGAGGAGCTGAAAGTCGTCGCGGTGCGGCCCGACCAGCGTTGCGCCTCGCGCAATCTCCGCCGCCCCCCGTGCCGCCAGACGGGTACGGAACACCTCGGCCACCTCGCCTGCCGCCAGCGTCTCCTGGCCTAGCAATGCCTGCGCCGCCTCGGCCGCGCCACGCTCCGTCGGCCGGTCAGACTGGCTAACCAGGGCGCTGGGGCGGTAGATGACGCGCAGGGCGTCCTGCCCGCCGGTGAGATCCCCGTAGATGAGCGTTCCCCACGCCTCCAGGCGGCCCAGCAGGGCGTGTCGCCGCGCCGTCACGACGCTGCCGTGCTCCACCAGCAAGTCATCCCAGAAGCCTAGCTCGTCGCGCCGCCCGCGCCCCTCCTGGATGGTGTGCAGCAGGTGGTTGCGCTGGGCCAGGACGCGGCGGTACTGCCCCAGGGCGTGGCAGTAGCGCGGGTCGATCTGGCACAGGGTCGCGTCCAGGTAGTGGCGACGGACGGTCGGGCCGTCAGAGACAAGCTCGATGTCGTCCGGCGAGAAGAAGACGACGTTGACCTGGCCCAGCAGGTCCAGGGCGCGGCGCGCAACGCCGTCGATCTTGATGCGCTTCTCCAGCGGCCTGACGCTGCCCGGCGGCTGCACGACGACAATCTCGACGTGGACGGCGCGGTCGCGGCGCGCAATGTCGCCCGCGACTCGGGCGAACGGCAGCGGCTCCTCTGAGGCCGCCCAGCTCACCAGTTCGCGGTCGGTGGAGGTGCGCGGCGACCGGCTGGTCGCCAGGTAATAGATGGCCTCAAGCAGCGCCGTCTTGCCCTGGGCATTGTCGCCGACGAGCAGCGTCACCCCCGGCGTCAGGGCAAGCTCCAGGCGGCGGTAGGTGCGGAAGTTTGTCAGGCCGAGGTGCGTGAGGCGCATAGGAAATAGCGTGTTGCCTTGCGCATGCGGGGATAGGCGCCTGACGGCAGCTCAGAATGGAATTCTGAGACTGGAATGGCAAAGCCTGCCTTGGCAGGCTCGAATAGGCGCCTTTCGGTGAGCCAGCCTGCTTCGAGCAGGCTTTCCCGCAGCAGCCGCCGTAATTCATTCGGCGGCGCCGACCGGGAAGAGTGCTCTACCCGCCGTTCAACCAGCGGAAGCGGTCCCAGAAGTAGCTGCTATCCTCGTCGCCGTAGAGGAACTTGTGGACCCGCTCCCACTCAGCCTGGCGTTCCGCTGAGTGGCGGTCGAAGTACGCCTCGCTTGGCCCACAGTCCCAGTCGGCGAGCGCCGCCTGCTCCTCGGCGTACTCCTCCGACATGCGCTGGGCCAGGGCGAGGGCGATGGCAAACTCGTCGCGGTGCTCGTGCTCGCTGCACGCCCACTCCAGCCCACGGATGAGGTGAGGCCAGCGCGGCGCGGCGTAGGGCGGCCAGAGGCGAGCGACGGTGTCCAGCACTAGATCGGGCTGCCAGGGATTGCGGCCAGCGTCGAGACCCTCTGGTGGCGCGTGGCTCTCCAGTTGGTGGCGCAGATAGGCCGTGTAAGCGTCGTACCAGATATTCGTGTCTTCCATAACATTCTTCTTGGCCGGAACGACGCAGCCTCCCTCTCGCACTCGCCCCGACAATTCTATATCCCACTGAGTCTATGATACGAGCCGGACGCGCGTCTGTCAAACCCGCTTCATCACGCCCTATACCCGCCGTAGACGGCGTGGCCGGCGCGCACCCAGAAGGCGTCGACGCCGACGTAGCCGATGTCGGCCAGCCAGCGCAATTGGTCCGCCAGCGGCGACGGCATGTCCACCGGGTCGGGGTAGTCGAAGATGTTCCACTGCGTCGCCCTGAACTCGTCGTAGGCCGCCGTGCTCCCGGTCAGCGCCAGGGATTGGTGGCGCACGTCGTCATCCCACGACCGGGCTGCGTAGCGTCGCGCCGGCTCGCTCGTCGGCGCGACGAGGTCGGCGATGAGCAGCGCCCCGCCCGGCGCCAGGCGCGCGTGGAGCGCGGCGAACAGCGCCCGCTTGCCCGCGCCGTCCAGGTGGTGAATGACCAAGCTGCTCACGAAAGCGCGAACGTCGCGCAGGTCGGCCAGCCAGGCGTCCTCCTCGAGGCGAAACGGGCGCACCTCGGCGCGGTGTCCGTACGGGGCGAGGCGCGTGGCCGTCTCCTGGCGCATGCGCGGCGATCCGTCCAGCCCGATGACCGAGGCGTGGGGGTAGGCGCGCAGGATGGCCTCGCTGAGCCAGCCCGCCCCCGTCCCAATCTCCACGGCGGTAAACGCTTCATTCTCCTGCGCCGGAATCAGCGCGACCAGCGCCGCCTCGATCTCATCCCGCGCCGGTGTGAATATCGCCCCCTGCTCGATGAACGCCGCCGAGTCCGTCTCCCCCCACGGCATGGGGGTATTACCCATGTTATCTTCAGCCATTGGTCGTCTAAGCCTGTCTTACTTTGAGGATGGGACGTCAATCGGCGCGAGGGGCACGACAATGCCGGCTGGCCCATTCGGCCCGATGACGTCGAGATTGCGCTGCTCCTGGATGTCCCAGACGAGGATGTCCACATCGTACGTGCCGGGCGGCAGCGACGCCGGCAGCTTCACCTCGGTGTAGCCGCGCAGCGTCTCTCCGACGGGCATCGCCGCCGACGCGAGATAGGGCGTGACCGGCGGCTGATTGTGCGTCAACACAGCCTGGCCCGCCGCGTTGCGCAAACGCAGAGCAACACTGTAGTCGTTGGTCAACGGCTCGCGCGTCTGCCAGTACAGGATCCACCTGAGCTTGCCCGACTGGGGCGCGAGCGCGTCGGCGCCGACCAACGTCAGGCGGTCGCCGAAGTTCGCCGCGATCTTCTGCTGCGGCTCGGGCAGCGCTTCGACCGGCGACCAGTCCGCCATGTTGAAGCGCATCAGTGTGAACTCGCGGAAGGTAGCGCGCACCGAGGGCGCGCCGTCGCTGCGCCGCTGAAGCTCGGAGATGACCAGGGCCGTCGGGTCGGCGAA
The DNA here is from genome assembly GCA_039810085.1 of Anaerolineae bacterium. Classification (GTDB taxonomy): domain Bacteria; phylum Chloroflexota; class Anaerolineae; order Epilineales; family JAHCIE01; genus JBDHWG01. The sequence continues at coordinate 82,285 of JBDHWG010000020.1, read as the reverse complement.
CTCGTTGTGCCACAGCACCAGCCACACCCGAGTCGGGCGCGAGCTAAGCGCCCCGTTCAGCTGCTGCGCCCCGTCCGCGAAATCAAGCCCGACGTGAACGCCCACGACCGGCGCTTCGCCGCGATAGTAGTACTCAAACGCGGCCCGCGCGTTCTCGACCATGACGATGGCCTCGTCCGACTTGGCCCTGTCGGTTAAATACGCCGCGATGCCGCGCGCATCCTCGTGGGCGAGGCCAACGGTCTGCGCCGCGTGCCAGGTCTGCCGCGCCGTCAGGAGCAGAGCCACGCCAACGAGAACCGCATACAGGCTTTTCCAGCCAATCCCTGGTCGCCACACGGCAATGAACAAGAGCAGGACGACGGCCAGGTCCAGCGCGGGCGCGGCGAGCAGGGCGTAGCGCGACGCGAACTTCGGCATGATGAGCACCGCGATCGCCGTCACGACGAGGGGGACGACTGCCGCCAGGAGGACAAGGGCCTGGCAGCGCGCGAGGGTGTGGTCGCGCCGGGCGTTCCACCCTAGCGCCACGATCCCTACCAGCGTCAGGGCGAGGAGAGCGCCCATCAGCAGGGGCGATGAGTCGAGGGCGAGAAAGCTATCGACGAGGTCGCCCATTACTTTTATCGGCGCAATTTGGTCGGCGAAATAGTCGGGATTGACAATCTTCGTGGCAACCTGCGCCACGACGGCGAGCGCCCACGGCACGTAGAGAATGCCCGCCAGGGCCAGCGCCGCCAGCCAGTGGAAGACGGCGCGCCGCCCTGCGAGAAGGACGAAGAGGGCGAGCGCCGGCAGCAGAAAGAAGCCCTGGTAGTGCGTGTAGAGCATTGTCGTGAGCGCGAGGGAATGCGCGATCCAGGGCCGCCAGCCCTGGCCGTCCCGCCGCACCGCGCGCAGGAGTGTCAGCACGCTGAGGAGCGCCAGGCAGGCGACCAGGCTATACATCCGCACTTCTTGGGCGTAATAGATGAGGATGGGCGACAGCGCGATAAGCGCCGCGCCGGGTAGGGCGAGGGCCAGGTCCACGGTGGGAGTCCCGCGCGGGCGGTACAGCTCGCGCAGCGTGGCATAGCCAATGGGGATGAGCAACACACCCGGCGCGAGGCTTAGGAAGCGCAGGGCGAACTCCGACGTACCCGCGATATGCAGCCAGCCTTGCAGCAGGAGGTAGTAGAGCGGCGGGTGGAAGTCCTCGCGCGCCAGGGTCGGGAACAGGTCCAGCAGGGGCCGGTTGACGTAGTAGAGGCTCAAGCCCTCGTCGAGCCACAAGCTGGCCTGCCCCAGCGACCGGATGCGCAACGCAAACGCTACGAGCGTCAGAAGGCCGGCGGCCAGCGACGCAGCCAGACTCAGCGAGAGCGAGCGGGAGCGCGGCGCGGCGCGAAGCCTATCGTCGGTCAGGAATGGGACGGTCATGGGTTCGACTTGGTCACGCCAGCAGCTGCAGCAGCGCAGTGTAATCGACGGGCTTGACGAGGTGGTGGTTGAAGCCGGCGTCCTGGGTGCGGCGGCGGTCTTCGGGGGTGGCCCAGCCCGTCAGGGCGATGAGGCACATGTCCGCGCCCCACGGCTCGGCGCGGATTATGCGCGCTGCGTCGAGGCCGGTGACGCGGGGCATCCCAATGTCGAGCAAGACGACATTGGGGCGGAACTCCGCCGCGACCTGGACCGCCTCCTCGCCACCATAGGCCGTGCGCACGTCGTTGCCCAGCTCGCGCAGCAGCGCCGCCATCGTGTCGGCGTTGTCCTCGATGTCGTCCACCACCAGGATGCGGCGCGTCGGCGCGTTCGGCGTGCTGTCGTGCGCCCCGTCCGAGGCCCTATCGGCCGGCGCCGCCTCCATCGCCAGCGGCAGCCAGACGACGAACTCGCTGCCCGCGCTCAGTCCGCCGCTGCGCGCCTCGACGCGGCCGCCGTGTAGCTCCACCAGCCCCTTGACGAGGGACAGGCCGATGCCGAGGCCACCCTGCGAGCGCTGGAGAGCTGGCTCGGCCTGGCTGAAGAGGTCGAAGACACGCGGCAGCATGTCGGCGTCGATGCCCCGGCCGTTGTCCCGTACCGAGACCACCACGTCACCGCCATCGCGCGTCACGGTCAGCCAGATGTTGCCGCCGCGCTCGGTATAGCGGGCGGCATTGTTGAGGAGGTTCGAGAAGACCTGGGCCAGGCGCACCGGGTCGGCGTCGAGGGCGAGGCTGTCAGAGGGGATGTAGATGCTAAGCTCGTGCTCGTTGCGGTCAATCAAGGGGCGACTCGTCTCAACGGCGACCTTGAGCACGTCGGCCAGGTCGACGTGCTCCCGGCGCAGCTCTAGCTTGTTACGCGTGATGCGCGACACGTCGAGCAGATCGTCGAGCAGGCGCGCCATGTGCCGCACCTGCCGGTCAATCACGTTGCGGTTCCGCTGCAGAGCAGGGTCGGGCGGGCCGACGCGCTTGAGGATTTCCACGGCATTACGGATCGGGGCCAGCGGGTTGCGCAGCTCGTGGGCCAGGGTCGCCAGGAACTCATCCTTGCGGCGGTCAGCCTCACGTAGCGCCTCGGTCTGATTGCGCAGCTCGATCTGCCGCCGCCGCGCCTTGAGCGCCGTCCGCAGGGTGCTGACCAGCGTGATGATCCGCACCGGCCGCTCCAGGATGGTGACATTGCTGAACAAGTCCATCGCCCACAGCGCGGCCGGCGAGTCGGCGCCCCGGTCGGTCAGGAAGACGATGGGTACGTCAGACCACACGGGTTGCTGCCGGATGGCGCTGACAAGGCAGTCCGCTTGGCCGCTGGAGAGCGCCTCTTCCGTCAAGAGAATGGCCCCAGCGCCGTCCTGGAAGTTTCGACACACGTCCTCGACGCTGGCACAGACGGTACAAGTCATGCCCGCCTCGGCCAGCACGCTCTGGATGACGGCGGCATCGCTCGCCGTCGGCGCCAGCGCCAGCACGCGCTCTTCGAGAGACGGATTGCCTGGGGCGTTCATCGACTCACTCCGCCGCAACCTTGCCGATGTATGTCGGTACGCCGGTCAGCACGCCCTGGAATTCGCGCAGTGGCTCGCCAATCGAGATGCCATGCTCGAAGCGCATTTGACGAATCGTGCGCTCGTGATACCCGGTACGCTTCTTTATCACCGAGATGGCCTGACAGATATCGCCCGCCGCTTCAAAGTAGCGCATGAGCAGGACGGTGTCGGCGAGGTAACTGGCGTCGACCGGCGATTGCAGTTGTCCGCCGGCGAACCCATGCTGAGCCAGGATGAGGAGCGTCGTAACACCTTGCTGCCCCAGGTACGTGAGCAGCTCGTGCAGGTGCAAGGTCAGAAATTGCTCGCTCGGCATGGCGTTCAAATAGCCGTTCAGGCTGTCGATCACGACGATCCGGCTTTTGTCCTGTTCCACGGTTCGGCGCACCTCGTGGGCAAATTCACCCGGTGAGAGCTCGGCCGCATCCACTTGACGCACGGTGAGGCGTCCCGCCTCGATCAGCGGCGCGATGTCGATGCCCAGCCCCGCGGACCGCTCATGGAACGTTGCAATGCTCTCGTCGAACAGGTAGCAGATGGCGTGCTGTCCCTGCCTCGCCGTCCACACCGCGTACTGCGTCGCCACGGTCGACTTGCCCGACCCGGCTGGCCCTAGAATCAGGTTACTCGTCCCCCGCGCCAGTCCGCCGCCGACAAGCTCGTCGAGGCGGTCGAGGCCGCTCTTAACCGCTTCGCGCGTGTACGAGACTAGGTGCTCGGCGGCCACGAGTCGCGGATACACTTCGAGACCGCCACGCACGATGCGATAGTCGTGGTAGCCCTCGCGGAAGTCGCGGGCGCGCATCTTGGCGATTTGCAGCCGCCGCCGCATGGCTCCATACTCCGGCGTGCGGCGATCCAGGCTGATGACGCCGTGGGAGATGCTGTGCAGGTGGAGGTCGCCCGCTTCGCCAGTTTTGTCATCCACAAGTAGGACCGTTGCGCCCTGGCGGGCGAAGAACTGCTTGAGGGCGAGAATCTGATGGCGGTAGCGCAGGGGATTCTGCGCCAGCAGCCGCAGCTCGGAGAGGGAGTCGAAGACCAGGCGCTCAGGCTTGATGCGCTCGGCTTCGGCGAGCACGGTCTGTATCGTCTGAGTCAATTCGACTTCCGACGGGTGGAACATGGTGTAGCGGGCGTCGGGCTGGAGGTTTTCCTCGGAGGCGATAATCTCGACGATATCGATGCCGTCCAGCGTCCAGCCGTGGGAGCGCGCCGTCGCCCGCAGCTCCTCCTCGGTCTCCGAGAGTGTCACGAACAGGCACCGCTCGCCGCGCCGAGCGCCGGACATGAGGAATTGCAGAGCGAGGGTCGTCTTGCCGGAGCCGGGGTCGCCTTCCACGAGATAGAGCCGGTTGGGCGCTAGGCCGCCCCGCAAGACGTCGTCCAGACCGTCAATGCCGGTATCCTTCAGGAGTGGCTCACCCGTCTCCGTCCCGTTCATGCTTCCCTCCGTGTCGGCACCATGCGCGCGCAGAACACCAGGCGGCGGTACGTGTCGCACCTCCTGGCAGGTCGATGAGCCGCGCTATGGGTCTGTTACCCGCAGAGTGGGTGTTGTGCAGCAAGCGCTTATGTACGAATAATACCTCTGGTGGTGAAAATGTCAAGAGGCTTTCGCAGCGCCGCGACGACAAAGGGAAACGTCGGGCCGACACCCGCCCCGCGCGGTAAGAATCCTCTGGCTCGGAGGAGCTAGGCGGCTTTGGGCAGCTCCCGCCGTTCCTGCTCATCCTCGATGGCTTCGACAGCCTCGGCGGTGTCTTGCTTCGCTTCGCCAGCGGTACGCTCGTGGATTCGCTTGAACTCCGCCTCCAGTTGCGCCAGTTCCTTGTCCGGCAGGTGTTCCAGGTCGACCAGACCCGTCCGCGCATCGCCGACGGCGCGGATAAGCTCATCCAGCTTCAAGTGGATCGCCTTGGCGTCGCGGTTCTGGGTGTTCTGGATGAGGAAGACCATCAGGAAAGTGACGATGGTGGTGCCGGTGTTAATGACGAGCTGCCAGGTGTCCGAAAAGTGAAACACCGGGCCCGTGATGGCCCATACCAGGACAATCACGACTGCCAACACGAACGCCCACGGTGAGCCAACAAGGTCGGATATCTTCTGCGAGAACTTACGGAATGTCTCGTGCATGGTGTTACTCCTTCGGGCGCATAATTTGCCCACTTGAGTAAAAGCAAAAGACATGCCATGTTGCGTCATTTGAAACGACACTTCTTCTATATGGTAGAATAGACACGGTTGGCTATATACGATTATCAGATTATCATATTAATGAATAAAGACAAAGGAGTGAGCAATGGAAACAAAGATTACGGCGACGGAGCTGGCGAAGAGTCTGTCGGAGATACTCAACCGTATTCGATACCGGGGCGAGCGCTTTGTCATTCAGCGTAACGGCGAGGCTATTGCGACGCTGACCCCAGCCGGCGTAGGCTCAGGCGTGACGTTAAAAGAACTTGCCGCGCTCCTGGACACACTGCCTCGCCCTGACGAGAGTTTCGCTGACGACTTGGAAGCCATACAATCGTCGCAGCGCCCGGCGAACATCCCCGAATGACGCTCCTGATCGACTCCAGCGTCATCATCGCTTTCGAGCGCCGCCGCGTGGCACTCGAAGCCCTGGCTCGCGTCGCGCCGGACGAGCCTGTGGCGTTGGCGAGCATCACAGCCTCCGAGCTTTTGGCCGGTGTCTATCGCGCCGACTCACTTGCCCGACGGGTGCAGCGGGAGGCCTTCGTCGAAGCGATACTTGAGCGCCTGCCGGTTCTGCCCTTCGACCTGCGCACCGCTCGAATCCATGCGCAACTCTGGGCCGAGTTAACAGCCACAGGCCAGCTCATCGGCGCACATGATTTGCTGATTGGCGCGACCGCTCTAGCCCACGGCTACGGTGTGCTAACGGACAACCTGCGTGACTTCCAGCGCGTGCCTGGACTTGTCGTGCAAGTACCGACATGGTAACTCACGCCAGAGTCGACTTTACTTGTGGATGGCGTCGATGGTGATCTTCGTCGCGTGAATGCGGCCGATGAAGCGCGTCTCACAATACTGCTGCTCGGCCGGATATACATAGCCGTAGAACTGCGGATGCGCCGTGTACTGGCGCGTCAACTCGTCCAGGTGGGCAACGGCTCCCTCCTGGAGTAGCTCCACCTCGCCGCGGATCTCAAGATAGCGCGCCGTATCGTCCGGGTCCACGACCAGCAGCGTGACCTTCGGGTTGCGCAACATATTGCGCCCTTTCTGGCGCTCGGCCGTCGTGTTGACGCGGGCACACTCCCCGTCATCGTCGCACCAGACCAGGCTTGACTGCGGCTGGCCGTCGGGCATCATCGTCGTCAGGACGCCGGGAATCGGTCGCGCCAGCAGGTCCCGGTGGGAGGCCGGGATGGGTAAACTCATGGCGTCACTTCTTCCTCGCGTCCAGGGTTACGACGTGCGTTGGCAGAACCTTGCACAGCACCGGTGTCTCGGTCGTTTGAAGCTCGGCCGGGACGCACGCGCCGAAGTAAGGCGACCGGCCAGTGTAGAGGAGGGCCAGCCCATCCAGGTGCTCCAACGCGCCGTCCTCGGTCATCTCCACCACCCGACCGCAGATTTCGAGCGAGCGCAGCGGCTCACACGGGTCGTAGCACAGTAGCGTGACGCGGGGATTGGCGCGCATGTTCTTCTCTTTGCGGAAGCCGCGCATCGTGTTGACGCGCACGTGTGTGCCGTCGAAGTCGCACCACACGACCGTGGTCTGCGGCTGGCCGTCGGGCATGACCGTGGTCAGCGCCGCCACGCGCGGCCCGTTGACCAGGTCCATGAAGTCGGGTGGGATGGCAGCGCTCATCGCCTTACCTCTCCCGGCGGCGGTCGCCGACCACGCCAAGCAGAATCAGAATACCAATCACGGTGAGAATGAGGAGCCACAGCCGACCGAGCGCCTCCCAGACGTTCGGCGGCACGATGCCCAGCGTGGTGAACCACACAATGATGGCAGCGGATGTTCGTGCTGAGAGCCGGATGGCGGTTCCATGTGTGCCTCCTTATTCTAAACGGCTCAACAGGTCGGCCAGATCCCCATAGTCGTATGGAGGGCGCTTGCGGAAGGCAAGGACTTCAATCCACTGATCTGCGTCGCTTAAAGCGTAGATCATCCGCCAGTCCCCAATTCGCAGTCGTCGCGGCTCGAACTCTCCCGGCGACCAGTCCAGCGCTTTGCTGTCTGCCGGCCGCGGGTCGTCCCGCAATCGAAGCATCGCTTGCTTGAGCCGTTGTCGGATGTGGCCTGGCGCCGTTTTGGCTTCTGCAAGCGCCTGCGGATGAACCCAAACTCTATAGCTCATCGAGAACTGTCTCAAGCGGAATTGCGCCTGATTGTTCGGGACCGGCTCGGAGGTGATCCAAGGCGGCCTGGATGATCTGGTGGTCTTCCACATCCTCCAGCCACTCCATCAAGCTTTCCCAATCTTCAGCGCTGAGGACAGCTAATCGTCGTCCGCTAGAAGTTGTGGCAAATTGAACTGACGTCAGGATTTCCGCAACCCTTTGTGTCGTCATCACTTATCCTCCATCAGAAGCCCCGTCAGTCGTGTATGTCCCGTGGCGGGAGAGCAGCGGCCAGAGAATCAGCATTGTGACGGTCAGCACGATGGTGTAGGGCATGAGCGTCCAGACGCCGGCCCGCTCGGCAATGTTGCCGACAATCATTGGGAAGAAGGCCGCGCCCATGCTGGCGGCGCTGGCGACGAAGCCGACGGCACTGGGCTGCAAGCGCGGGGGAACCATACCGGAGATAAGCGCGATGACCGTCGGGAAGATGGGGCCGAGGCTGAAGCCGATGAGCCACAAGCCCAGGGCTGCCGTGAGGGCGCTCGGCACCAGCCAGAGGATGAGGACGCCAGCCACCACCCCGCCCAGGCAGAGCTGGATGAGGCGGCGGTCGCCGAGGCGGCGGCTGAAGTGGCCGAGGACGACGCGGCCGACGGTCAGGCCCAGCCAGTAGCCGCTGATCGACCACGCTGACAGCAGTTCGACCCCGTGACGCTCCTCCAACAAGAACGTGTAGCTCCACGTGCCGAGGCCTACCTCCGTCCCGACGTAGACGAAGAGAAAGCCCGCCGCGAGCCAGACGACGACCAGGCGCAGGGAGGCGGTCAGGACGTTGCTTCCGCCGTGATGCTCTCCCGTCGGGCGGGAGTCGTCCATCAGCCGGGCGAAGCCGACCAGCACAACCAGCGCCATGCTGAACCAGACCAGGTAGGTGACGTTCCAGCCCAGCCCCACGGCCAGGATCGCCGAGGCGACGACCGGGCCAAGCAGCGCGCCTGCGCCGTAGAACGCGTGCAGGTAGTTGAGCACGGCGGTGTTGTCGGGCAGCCCGCCGATGTAGGCGTTCAGCCCGGCGTCGAGGATGGCGATGCCGACGCCGACGAGGAGGAGCGCCGCGAGAAAGAGCAGGAATGGCGGCTGAGACGCCAGCGTCATCGCGCCCGCTGCGAACACGCCCGCGCCGAGCATCAGGAAGAGGCGGCGGCCGAGGCGTTCGACGAGCATGCCGCTGGTCAGCGCCGCGCTGAGATAGCCCATCGTCGCGGCAAGGAACATCAGGCTGATCTGCGCCTTGTTGACGCCGTAGTGGGTCATCAGGCTAGGGATGAGGACGCCGACGGCGCCGTCGTTGACGCCAATGAGAATGAAGGCAAAGAAACAGATGGCGAACTGGGAGCGCAGGTCGGCTCGCGGCGGCGCTTCGATCTGAGTGGTCATTCGTTGAACATGGCTCCGACAGAGACACCCTCGTGGACGCGGCGGATGACCTCACCCAGCAGGTCGCCGACGGAGACGACGGTCATGTTGGGTAGGCGCTTGCGCGTTGGAATGGGCACGGTATTGGTGACGATGATCTCCTCGACCGGCGCGTCGCGCAGGCGATCCGTCGCCGGGTCTGACAGAATAGCGTGGGTGGCGACGATGCGAATGTGGCGCGCGCCGACGCTGCGCAGGAAGTTGGCCGCCTGCACAACCGTCCCCGCCGTGTCAATCTCGTCGTCCAGGATGATGGCGTCGCGGTCGGTGATGTCGCCAATGAGGTTGAGGACACGCGCCTGGGACGGCCCGTCGCCGGATTGGGTGCGCCGCTTCTCGATAAGCGCCAGCGGCACGCCCAGCAGCTCGGCGAAGTTGCGCGCCCGCTTCGCGCCGCCCAGGTCGGCGGCGACGACCGTCGTGCGCGACAGGTCGCCTCGGCGCAGGTGGTCGGCCAGGAGGTGGACGGCGCTGATGTCGTCCACAGGGATTTTGAAGAAGCCCTGGATCTGCCCGGCGTGCAGGTCCATCATCAGCACCCGGTCCGCGCCCGCCACGGTGATGAGGTCGGCGACGAGCCGGGCGGTGATGGGGACGCGGGGCTGGTCTTTCTTGTCCGTTCGCCCGTAGCCGTAGTACGGCATCACGGCGGTGATGCGGCTTGCCGAGTCGCGGCGCAGCGTGTCGATGAAGATGAGCAGCTGCATGATGTTGGTGTTCACCGGCGGGCAGGTGGGCTGGATGACGAACACATCCCGCGCCCGCACGGAACCGTGCAGCCGCACGAAGATGTTGTCGTTGGGGAACTTGAAGATGTCGACGCCGTTGAGCGGAACGCCGAGATAACGCGCCACGTCGGCGCCCAGCTCCGGATTGGCTGTGCCGCAGTAGAGCGCCATCTCCCCGTACATCGTCCGCATCGCGCATCCTCCCCTTGTCGCGTCAGTCCAGGCAGCGCCAACCGAACAGCTCTTCCGCCGCTGTATACGGGTCGATCTCGCGCCCCGCGACGCGCGTTGCCGTCGCCGCCAGCCCATTCTCTGGCAGCTTGGTCAATAGCTCGTGCAGCAGCCAGCTGCGCAGGATGTCGCGCAGCTGGCCCTCGGCGCGGCCGCGCTCTAGCTCGTTCAGCAGCCCGCTGCTCTCCAGGTACGCCCGGTGCGCCAGAATCTTGTCCACCAGGTCCGCGATGCCCTTGCCCGTCGCGCCCACGGTTTCCTGGATGGGCGCCTGCCAGGGTGGAACGTCGGCGGCGCGCTCTTTCTGCGCCCGCTCCCGCGCGCCGAGCATCATCATCGCCCGCAGCGTCGCCACAGCCTGGTCGGCGCCCGGCAGGTCGGCCTTGTTCACGTCGAAGATGTCGGCGATTTCCAGGATGCCGGCTTTGATGGCCTGGATGTCGTCGCCCAGGTTCGGGACGAGAACCACGACAGTCGTGTGGGCCGCGCCCGCGATCTCCACCTCCGACTGGCCCGCGCCAACCGTCTCGACCAGAATGGGGTCGAAGCCGGCGGCGTCGAGGACGCGGATGGCGTCGCTCGTGGCGACAGCGAGGCCGCCGAGCTGGCCGCGCGAGGCCATGCTGCGGATGAAGACGCCCGGGTCGCCGTGGTGACTCTGCATGCGGATGCGGTCGCCCAGGATGGCGCCGCCGGTGAACGGGCTGGTGGGATCGACGGCAATGACGCCGACGGTGTGGCCGCGCCGCCGGTACTCGGCCGTGATGGCGTTGACCAGGGTGCTCTTGCCGGTGCCGGGCGCGCCTGTCACGCCGACGATGTGTCCTCGGCCGGTGCTGGGGTGGAGCAGGGCCAGTAGGGATTGGGCGTCCGTCCCGCCGGTCTCGACCACACTGAGGGCGCGGGCAATCGCGCGGCGGTCGCGCTGTCGGACGCGGTCGGCCAGGTCGGTGAAGCCGTTCATTGCAGCCATGGACTGAACCTCACGATGAGGATGAAGGCGAGAGCGCCAAAGATAAGGAACTCGATGAGGACACGGCGCGAGATGTGGCCCGCGAGCGCCTGCTGCGCCAGGTTGGTCACGATGTAGAATGCAAGCAAGAGCAGGGCCGCCGTGCCGATGGAGCCAAGGGGCCAGTAGGTGAGAGTCCACGTCAGCTCGCCGAGCACAATGCCGCACACAATGGCGTAGATCCACGCGCGCCGCCACTCCTCAGCCGAACCGCGCACAAGCGTCAGCGCCAGGGGCACGCTGATGAGCAGGATGACGCCGGCCGAGATGCTGGCCCGCGTGTGCAGACCGAGCACGGCGGCATAGAGGATGAAGGCCGAGCCGTAGGCCAGCAGCGTCAACAGCAAACGGGCGCGGTCGTAGTAGCGGGCGTCGGGGTCAATCGCCTGGTATTGCCCGAGCAGGACGATAGCCAGACCGACGAAGGCGGCGGCGAGGCCAACGAGCCAGACCGGACGCCCGAACAGGGTCGGGACGATGAGCGCCGCCGTCAGGGTAACAACGGCGGGCAGGGGCCAGAAGATGGCGGTGTACGCCAGGGGCGCGTCGTTCAGCCACGGGTGAACGCGCACCATCGCCTCGACTCCAGCGCACGTCATGAGAACCAGCAGGGCGGTGATGAGGGTTGCGCCGGAGAGGGTGATGGTAAGCGGCGCGCCGAACAGCGTAAAGTCCAGCGCGCCGGCGGGCCGGATGTTCAGGGAGGCCAGCGCCAGGCCCAGCAGCACGAGGGTGAGCAGGCGGCCAGCCTGTCCGATGCTTCGATCAATGGTCATAGACGAGGTATAGCCCTTCTATGTGGTACGGACTCAGTTTAGCCACCGAAGGGGCTTTTGTCAATCATTTCACCATGCGCGGAATGTCAGCAGATGGAGAAGGGCAGAGTCGGCTACAAGAGCAAGAGAGTCGTCCACGCAATCACATGGACGACTCTCTTGCTCGATTATCTCGTTGGTACGCTTCAGCCCGACGAGCGATTGCCGTTGCTGCTGTCCGCCTCGCCGCCGAGCGCCTGGAGAAACAGGCGCCGGATGAACACGCTGACCGGCTCGCGGGTCGCGGCGGCCGCCCGCCGAATCTCCCGCAGCTCGGTCTCCTCGAACGTCACCGTCTGGTTCGTGGGTCTCTTATACTTGCGCGGCCTGGGCACGGATGCCTCCTCTGTCCATGTCGTGGCTCACCCCGCAGACCCTCCCTCCGCGAGACGCGCCTGAAACGAGCTTCTGCTGCCCTATTTTAGAACATTTGTTCGGCAATGTCAAGGGGTTTTGGCCGCGGAACGTGTGAAAATATCCCCCGTTGCCCCCGGATCTCGCGCGGCGCGGACGATCTGGGCCAGATTGAAGGTGTAATGGGCGGCAAAGGGGACGAGCAATGTTCCACTCGCCAGGAAGAGCGCGCTTAAGCCGAAGCCGATGACACCGGACACGACGGCGCCGAGCCAGCCCTGGGGCAGGTGCATCGAGCCGAACACGGCCGCGCCGACGACGGCGAGGAGCAGCGCGGGCGCGACCTGGCTCATCGCGCCGACGAGCAGCGAGCGGAACAGCATCTCCTCCAGCAGCACGGCGACGACGAAGGCGAGGGGCACCAGGAGCCACTGACGGCGCGTGCGCGGCAGGACGTATTGGAGGATAAGGGGCGAGTAGGCGCGCGAGCCGAGACGCCGCGCCGCCCAGACAGTCGCCGGGTAGAGCACGAGATGGGCCAGCAGACCGATGCCCGCGCCAATGGCGATATCGCGCGCCGCATTGTCCCACACCCAGCCAAGACGCGCCGCCCCCGCTCCGCTCCACACCCCCAGGCCGATGCAGATGAGAACGACAGCCAGCCGGACGATGACGTCCGGCAGCGACAGGAGGACGTTAGTATCCGGCGGGAGATAGGGGAGGACCTGCGCGCTGCGATAGCTGAAATACGCCAGGGCCGCGGTGAGCAGAAGGGTGAAGAGAATCCACAACATGCGGATATTATAGGCGCAGATGCCAGCGTAGAATGAGTCGTCGCGCGCTCCTGGTATAGCCTTTGCTTATGGGAGGAAAAGGTTGTACGTGGCAAGAGGATATCTCTCTTCTCACTTCCCCCTCTCCCGTCCTGGGAGAGGGGGCCAGGGGGTGAGGGACGCGTGAAAGCAGGAACCACATGGCGGTGAGGCAAACAAGGGGAGACGCGGAGACGGGGAAGGGAGCAGGACGCAAAGCGCGCGTCGGGCGCAAGCGGCGCTTGCCGGAGTTGATTACCGACCCGGTGCAGGCCGCTGAGGCAGCGGGGCTAGAGTATGTTTCCGACGACGAGCCGGGCATCCGCCGCAAGCGCGCCGGCAAGAGTTGGAGCTACATCGGCCTCGACGGCAAGCCCATCAAGGACGCCAGCGAGCTGAAGCGCCTGCGCTCCCTCGCCATCCCGCCCGCCTGGACCGACGTCTGGATCTCGCCCAACCCCAACGGCCACATTCAGGCGACGGCCCGCGACGCCAAGGGCCGCAAGCAGTACCGCTACCACCCACGCTGGCGCGAGGCGCGCGACGAGACAAAGTACACGCGCATGATCCTCTTCGGCCACGCCCTGCCCCACATTCGTGAGCGCGTCGAGCACGACCTGGCGCGGTCCGGCCTGCCCAAGCAGAAGGTGCTGGCGGCGGTCGTGCGGCTGCTGGAAGAGACGCACATCCGCGTCGGCAACGACGAGTACGCGACGAAGAACAACTCCTACGGTCTGACGACGATGCTCGACGAGCATGTCAACATCACGGGCACGAAGGTTGAGTTCGAGTTTCGCGGCAAGAGCGGCAAGGACCACCAGATCGACATCAAGGACCGCCGCCTGGCGAGCATCGTAAAACGCTGCCAGGAGCTGCCTGGCCAGCGCCTGTTCCAATACCTCGACGAGAACGGCGAGACGCTGTCCATCAGCTCCGGCGATGTCAACGCCTACCTGAAGGAAATCACCGGCGAGGACTTCACGGCGAAGGACTTCCGCACCTGGGCAGGGACGATCCTGGCGGCCGAGGCATTGTGGCAGCAGGAACCGTCGAAGTCGCAGACGGCGGCGAAGAAGGTTGTCGTCCAGGCAATAGACAACGTGGCGGGGGCGCTCGGCAACACCCGCGCCGTGTGCCGCAAGAGCTACATCCACCCCAACGTCATCCAGGCGTACATGGACGGGACGCTGCGCGACATCCTGGAGCGCCACGCCAAGGCCGAGGGCGTCCCCGTGGCAGGGCTGCGCCCCGAAGAGCGCGCCCTGCTTGGCTTCCTGGAAGACTGCGCTGCGTAAGAGGTCTACCACGGAAAGCACGGAAGACACGGAAGGGGAAGCCCATTTTCCGTGTCTTCCGTGCCTTCCGTGGTTCATTCCGTCGGGCCGTGCCGCCGATTGAAATCGGTGTCTGAACGGCGAAGCCTGCTTGAAGCAGGCTGGCTTACGGGCGTCGTCCCCCATCCCAGCCTGCCAAGGCAGGCTTTCCCTCATCAGGCGCAGACTTCGAGTCTGCGCCGCCGGCTGTCCTCGAGCGGGCCACCGATTGAAATCGGTGTCTGAACTCTGCGCCGCTGCCGGCGTTAGCCTTCGACCGCCGCTTCCTCCGGCGCGTGGTAGTCGCCGAACTGGGCGCGCAACACCTTTTTGTCGAACTTACCCACGCTCGTCTTCGGCACGGCCTCGATGAACACGATGTCGTCCGGCATCCACCATTTCGGGAACATCGTCTCCAGGTGGGCGTACAGCTCGTCCTTGGTCAGGCTGTCCTTGTGCTCCGGCTTGGGAACGACGCATGCCAGCGGACGCTCCAGCCACTTGGGGTGGTGGATGGCGACGACGCTCGCCTCCAGGACCTTGGGGTGCGCCATGAGGGCGTTTTCAAGTTCGACGCTGGAGATCCACTCCCCACCACTCTTGACCAGGTCCCGGATGCGGTCCACGATCTGGATGAAGCCCTCGGAGTCGATGTTGACCACGTCGCCGGTGCGGAACCAGCCATCCTGGAACGCTTCCGTCGACGTCTCGTCGTTGTAGTAACTGCCGACGATCCACGGCCCACGCACCTGAAGCTCGCCGACAGCCTCGCCGTCCCACGGCAGCTCGTGACCCTCCTCGTCCACGACGCGCACCTCGACGCCGGGCACCGGGCGGCCGGTTCGGGCGCGCAGGGCATAGCGCTGCTCCGGCGGCAGGCCCACCTGGTAGCTCTTGAGGTGGCTCATCGCGCCGACGGGTGACATCTCGGTCATGCCCCAGCCCTGCACCATCGTCACGCCATACTTCTTCTCGTACGTCTCGATGAGTGACTTCGGCACGGGCGCGCCGCCGGCGATGATAGCCCGCAGGCTGCTCAAGTCGCGCGGCTCGCGGTCCATCACCTGGGTCATGCCGATCCACAGCGTCGGGATGCCGGCGGCGAGCGTCACGTGCTCGGCCTGGATCAAATCGGCCAGGTCGGGCGGCGTCAGGAACTGGCCGGGGAAGACCACGGTCGCGCCGAGCATCGTGGCGACGAACGGCGTGCCCCAGGCCAGGACGTGGAACATCGGGACGACGGGCATGAACACGTCGCGCTCGGTGATGCCGAAGTTGTCGGCCATGCCGAGGCCCATCGTGTGCAGGAAGATGGCGCGGTGGGAGTAGACGACGCCGCGGGGGTTGCCGGTCGTGCCCGACGTGTAACACATCGCGGCGGCGTCCCCCTCCTGGAGCTGCGGCCAGGCGAAGTTCGGGTCGCCGCTGGCGACAAGGTCCTCGTAGGCGTAGACCGGGCCCAGCGTCGTGTTCTCCGGTACCTTGTCGCCCATGATCACGTAGAAGCGGACATTCTTGAGCGACGGGGCGAACTTCTCAACCAGTGGGAGCAGGGTCGGGTCGACGAAGATGACCTGGTCATCGGCGTGCTGCGCGATGAAGGCGACCTGGTCAGCCGACAGGCGAATATTGAGCGGGTGCAGAACGGCGCCCATGCACGGCGCGGCGAAGTACAGCTCCAGGTGGCGGTTGTTGTTCCAGGCGAACGTCGCCACGCGCTCGCCGCGCTTGATGCCCAGTCGCTCCAACGCACTGGCGAGGCGCGCGACGCGCTCCGCGATCTGGGCATAGGTCATGCGCTCCATGCCGCCGGGTATCTTGGTCGAGACGACCTTGTTGGGGAACAGGCGTCGCGCCCGATCGAGCATGTACGTCAGGGTAAGTTGGTAATCCATCATTTGCCCGAGCATCATGTCCTCCTTGACATTGGCTATGGGTCTACTTGAACGCTATACGTCGTTGTCTGAGTCGTGACCGGGGCAGCGCCTGCCACGACCAGAATGGCCTCGTTGAAGTCTGTGCCCATGCCGTCGACGGTGAAGTCGGCGCGGCCGTCGGCCCCGACCGGGATGGCACGCACCGTCGGGGTATCGCCGCGCCTTTCGATGAGTTGCACCAGGTAGCGCTGTGGCACAACGCCGTTCGTCCGCACCCAGCCGTCGAGCTTCCACCCGCCATCGCCCTTCTCGAAGTCCTCGCTGTACTTCAACTCCGGGATGCGGATGTCGTCCACGGCGAAGCCGTTCAGGTTCACGGCGTCGTCGGTGATGTGCTGGAAGCGGATAAGGATCTTCTTGCCGGCGTAGGGCGTCAGGTCGGCGCTTTCCTCGACCCACTGCGGGTTATTCTTGTCGGCGCTCTGCCCCGTCAGCCCCGGCCCGAAGGCGTTGCCGTTGGGGTTCGTGTCCGTGGCGTGCGTCGTCTTGAGCAGGTCCCACGTCTGCCCGTTGTCCGTCGAGACCTCGGTGTAGGCGTAGTCCCAATCCTCCTCGATGTCGTACCACGCGGCGACCTGGAGCGTCGCATTCTTCAGGCCGGTCAGGTCGAAGGCGCGGGTCATGCTCGACGCCATGTTGTCGCCTCGGTTCGACCACATCATGGTCTCGCCGCTGTGCGCCGTTGTTGGGATGAGCGGCGTGACCGTCCGGCCCGCGAAGTGAACGCTCAGCGGCTTCTGCCCGGTCAGCCGCAAGTATTGCGCGCCATACTCCACCACGTCGCCGTCGTGCTTGTCGCCAGGCGCCAGGTCTGCCGCTGTGGGGAGCCGCGTCTGAACGTCCGGGTAGCCGTAGCGGCCATCCGCCAGCTTCGGGTTGTCCAGGTAGTTGGCAACTAGCCAGTCCTGGAACACAGTCTCGAACGTCAGGCCGGTGTTGCGCTTCTTAAGAACATCCTCGATGGTCGTGATACCCACGCCCTGGTCAGCGACCACGTCCTTGATGAGGTCGGCGCCGAAGCGGTCGTAGAGGTAGGCGGCGAACAGGTAGCCCGCGCCGTAGTGGGCATACTGGTTGGGCGGCTCGGCCCAGGCGGTGAGCTGGAGGTTCGGGTTCGCCAGGAACGAGCGCAGGTGCTGCGACGGCCCGTAGCCGTTGAGCTGCGCGGCCAGCTCCGAGAAGCCCTCGTTGATCCAGCTCGTCTGGCGCACGTTGTGGTTCTGGTGGATCATGTGCTGGAACTCGTGCGCCAGGGTCGCCTCGTACGTCGTCGAGCCGATGGGGAAGGCGGCGGTGTTGATGTAGAACATCTCGTGCTGGTTGCTGTACTGGTTGACCGCCGTAGGGTACGTGTCGGCGCTGGAGAAGTAGCCGCCGACATGGGAGCCGGGAATTCGGCCGTTGAGGATGTAGAGGCGCTTGTCACCGTCGATGCCGGGTGACGCCTCCTCGCCGAAAATCTTGCGGTCCGTCGGGTAAATCTTGCTGGAGAAGATGTCGGCGGAGCGCTTGATGGCGTCGTCGCTGGCGTCCACGCCGTCCTCGACCCACATATAAACGTTGGGGGCGATATAGCGCAGCGTCGCCGTGACCTGGTAGTACTTGTTCTGGTCCTGGTCGTTGACCCAGAACTGGGCCTTGTCGCCGACCTTGTGCGCCTCCGGCGTCTTGCGGACAACGCGCGGAATCGGGCCTTTGACCTTCTTGAGCTGCTGTGTCAGGGTGAACAGGTCGCGGGACGGGGGCTGGGCGCTCGCCAGCTTTTCGACGATATCCGGCGCGGGCGTGAGGCTCGGCGCGGGAGCGGGCGCCGCCTGAGCGGACGGCGCAGTGGGACGCAGGTCGGGCGCAGCCGGCGTCGCTGGAGCGGGGTAGCCCGGCGCCGAGAGCGGTGTCGCGGGCAGCGCCGTAGGCGCGTCGAATGGCGGGGTTGTGGGAGGCGCGGCGAGGGCGGGTGTCGTCGTGGGTTTCAAACCCGCCGGGGCCTCGACGGCGACCGTCGCCTCCGGGCCAAGGACGGCGGTGACCACGCGCGGGACGGTGTACCAGAGGGCGCCGAGGGCCGCGCACAGCACACACACACCGAGGACGACGGCGACGCCGATAATAAAGGGAACGCGGGAACGCTGCACGAAAACTCCTCTGCCTCAGGGCAGACCCGGCTTGCCCTGGTTGAACTGGGCCGAGCGCGTGCCGAGGGTGATGGCGACGTCGCTCTTCTTGCCGTCGCTGTGGATGACCGTCAGCGTCACCTTCTCGCCCGGCTTGTGGGGCGACAGGAGCGTCGTCAGGCTGTGGACTTCGTCCACCGGCGTCTTGTTGACGGCGAGGATGATGTCGCCGTCGAACAGGCCCGCCATGAAGGCCGGGCTGGCCGGGATCACCGATGCGACGAGCGCACCCTGGCCGGGGGTGAGCTTCTTGGTCTGGGCTACGTCGGCCGGGACGGCGGTGGCCTGCACGCCAAGATACGCGCCGCCGTCTTGCGCCGGCGTCACCAGGCTAGAGCGCCGGGGCGTCGGCGATGGCGACGTGCGCGGCGCGGCCTGTGGTGTCGCCTGCGGCGTCGCGCCGCCCGACGGCTGACCACTCGCCGGCGTTCGGGGTGTCGCCGCCGGTGTCGCGCTGGACGGCTGACCACTCGCCGGCGTTCGGGGCGTACTGGGCGCGCCCGGTGTCGCGGGCGCTGCGCCCGGGCCACCAGGGGCAGGCACGCCACCGGCGGGCGGCTGGCCGAGAGTCGCCGTCAGCGGCACGGTCTGGCCGTCGCGGAAGACCGTCAGGTTAATCTTGTCGCCCGGCTTGTGGCCGCTGATCGCGTCGGCCAGGGCATAGGTGTCGTCGAGCGCCTTGCCGTCCACAGCGGTGATGACGTCCATTGGCTGCAAGCCCGCCTGCTCCGCCGGGCTGCCCGGCACGACTTCGCCGATGATTGCGCCCTGGGTGACTGTGATACCGGCCTGTGCGGCGATATCCGGCGTCAGCATGTTGTAGCGAACGCCGAGGTACGCTGTCGCCGGCTGCGGGGCGCGGGGCGTCGCGCCCGAGGGAGCCGCGCCACTCGACGGCGTAGCCGCGCCCGCAGGTCGTGTCGGCGCACCGGCGGGCCGCGTCGGCTGCGCCTGCGGTGTTGCCTGGCCCGTAGCGCCAGAGCGACCGGGGGTCGCCGTCGCGCCGCCGGAGCGGCTTGGCGCCGCCGTAGCAGCCGGGCCTGCGCCGGACGGAAGCGCTTGGCCCTGGCGCTGGCCGAGCGTGCGGCCGGTCAGAAAGCCGCCAAGGCCCCCGAACAGGCTGCCGGCCATGCAGCCAATGAGCAAACTGAGAATGACGATGCCCGTCAGGGCCAGCCCGGAGAGACGCATCCCGCGCCCCGTCTCGGCCGGTGGAGGCGATGAAGCCATAGGTTCCTCCTCTATGTTAGCGAGTTTCGGTAATCAGTATAATGGAAACAGGTACACAGGGCAATTCGCCCCATGTACCTGTTCCTCTCCCCCGACTGCCAGGTATGGCAGTGTCCCTTACTGGTTCCGGCCGGCCGGGCTGCCCAGTGTCACCGCGACCGTCTCGCTCTGGCCCATGCGCCAGACCGTGAACTGGACCTTGTCGCCGGGCTTGTGGCCGCTCAAAGCGTCGATCAGTGTGTACGTGTCGCTCAAGGGCTTGCCGTCCACGGCAGTGACAACGTCCATCGGTTGGAGGCCCGCCTTCGCGGCCGGGCTGCCCGACACGACCTCGCCGACGACCGCGCCCTGCACGTCGGTGACGCCGAGCTGGCTCGCCACGTCCGGGGTCAGCGTCGTGTAGCGGATGCCCAGGTAGACGCCGAGCGTCGGCTGCGCCTGAGGGTTGCTGCCGTCCGGCTGGGTCGGCGTCGTGTTGTTGCCGGGCGTCTGGCGGCTGCCGCGCCCACCGAAGGGCGCCTGCGGGTTGGTGCCCCCCGGCTGCGCCTGGGGGTTCGAGCCGTTCGGCTGCGTCGGCATCGTGTTGCCGTTGGACGGTGTCTGGCGGCTGCTGCCAGCGCCCGGCTGCGTCGAATCGGACGCGCCGCCCGCCAGCCCCGACGGGCTGCTGGACGCGGGCGACGTAATGGGCAGTAGGGCCGCGCTCGCCTGGGCGTTGTTGCGGCCGGCGAGGAAACCGCCGACGCCGCCAAGAAGCGCGCCGAGCAGCAGGCCGAACAAGAGCGCCAGGATGATGATGCCCGTGAGGACGAGACCCGACAGACGAAAGCCGCCGGTTTGTTGATTAGAAGGTGGTGTGGGGGTCACTTCTTTGTACTCCATTATCTAGACAATACGTTTTTCACACGCTTAGCCGCTCGTCGCCGGGCGGCGGCTCAGAGGCACGTTCAGGCTGATGCTTTGGCCGTTGCGGGTAACGTTGACCGTCACCGACTCGCCGACGGTGTGGTTCGCTAGGATGCCCTGGATCGAGGTCTCCGGGTTCACGGCAATGCCGTCCACGGCGGTAATGATGTCACCCGGCTGGAGGCCCGCCTGCGCCGCGCCAGCGCCCTGCTCGACGCTGGCAATCTGCCAGCCGTTGGCGGCTTCCTTCAGGCTCACGCCCATGTAGGGGAACTCGACCTGCTTGCCCGCGATGAGCTGGTTGGCGACCGTGCGCACGATGGCGCTGGGGATAGCGAAGCCCAGGCCCTCGGCCGGGCCAGTGCGGCCCTGGCCGCGCTCCACCATGCTGTTGATGCCGATGACCTCACCGTTCAAGTTCACGAGCGGGCCGCCGGAGTTGCCCTCGTTGATCGGGGCATCCGTCTGGATGAGGTTGGCGATGCCGCCGAGCTGGCGGTTGGTGCCGCTGACGACGCCGGTCGTCACCGAGTTGGTGTACTGGCCGAGGGCGCTGCCGATGGCGATGACGCGCTCGCCCGCCTGGAGCTTGTTCGAGTCGCCCAGCGTCGCGTAGGCCGGCACCGGGCCATCGACCTGGATGACGGCCAGGTCAGAGTCCGGGTACGTGCCGACGAGGTGGGCGCTCGCCGTGCCGCCGTTGTCGAAGCGCACCTGGAACTGGCGCGCGCCCTCGACGACGTGGTTGTTGGTCACGATGTGGCCGTCCTGGTCGACAATGACGCCGGAGCCTTCGCCAATCTGGGTGGCGATGCGCACGACGGCCGGCTTAACCTTGGCGACGGCAGCAACGATGTCATTGCTGGAGCCGCTGGATGCGGACGCGGCGGGGCCGGCCGGCAGCGCGGCTGCGGGAGCCGGAAGCTGCGCCGAGGCAGTGGCCGGGCGCGAGGACACCTGGACCGCCGAGGTCTTGGGCGCGAAGACGGACGCCAGGCCGTAGCCGACGATGCCGCCGGTGATGCCGGCGACGAGCGCGACAACCAGCACACCCAGGGCGGCCATAATGAGAAGGGAATTGCGGGATGTGGACATGCTTATCCTCCGTATGACACACTCTATACGGCTCTAAGCATGACGCATATGGATAAGAGTGGACTGAGAGTGGAATAAAAACTGGTTAAGACGTGGGTGAGAGGAGCTTAAGCTGCCTACGCCGCCGTCAGTGCTCCTCGCACTGACAGGAGGGCTGTCATTGCGAGGAGGACGATAGGACGACGAAGCAATCTCGCGGTGGGTGAGAGCCGCGCCATTCGCGTGCTAGAGTGCCTATCGCAAGGGCGTGGGATTGCTTCGCGTTCGCTCGCAATGACAAGATGACGTGTCATTGCGAGGAGGACGATAGGACGACGAAGCAATCCCCCGGCGGGTGAATGTCTCGCCAGTCGTGGACTAGCATCTCTATCGCAAGGGCGTGGGATTGCTTCGCGTTCACTCGCAATGACAAGATGACGTGTCATTGTGAGGAGGACGATAGGACGACGAAGCAATCCCCCGGCGGGTGAATGTCTCGCCAGTCGTGGACTAGCATCTCTATCGCAAGAGCGTGGGATTGCTTCGCGTCCGCTCGCAATGACAAGATGACGTGTCATTGCGAGGAGGACGATAGGACGACGAAGCAATCTCGCGGTGGGTGAGAGCCGCGCCATTCGCGTGCTAGAGTGCCTATCGCAAGAGCGTGGGATTGCTTCGCGTCCGCTCGCAATGACAAAGTAGACGGTTACTGCGATGACGCCACGGAGTGATGCGTCGTCGTCTCCTGGGGGGCGACGGGAAGCCAGAGGGTGAACGTCGTCCCGACGCCGACTTCGCTTGCGACCTCCAGCCGGCCGCCATGGGCCTGGGCAATCCACTGGGCGATGGACAGGCCCAGTCCGGTGCCGCCCTTCTCCCGCGAGCGCGCCTTGTCGACGCGGTAGAAGCGCTCGAAGACGTGGGGCACGTCCTCGGCCGGAATGCCGACGCCGGTGTCGCGCACGCTGACGCGCACCCAATTCTCATCGCGCTCCAGGCCAATCGTCACGCTGCCGCCGGGCGCGGTGTACTTGATGCCGTTCTCGACGAGGTTCAGGAGGAGTTGGCGCAGGCGGTCGGTGTCGCCCATGACCGTCGCCTGGTCCTCTGCGCCGAGGCGCACCGTGACGCCGCTGCCGGTCTGCTCGGCGATGATGCGGCCCTGGCGGTAGACCTCCAGCATCAGGCCGTCCAACTCGATGGGTGTGCGTTGCAAGGTGACGCCGGCGTCGGCCTGGGCGAGCAGGAGCAGGTCACGCACCAGGCGCGACATGCGCTCGGTCTCACTCTGCATGTCGGCCAGGGACTCCGGGTCGGCGCGGCCGCTGCGCTTGATGAGCGCCAGGTTGCCGCGAATCGTCGTCAGCGGCGTGCGCAGCTCGTGGGAGACATCGGCGATGAAGCGCTGCTGCGTGCTGAACAGCGTCTCGATGCGGTCGAGCATCAGGTTGAAGATTTCGGCCAGACGCGTCACCTCGTCCTGGGGCGCTTGCGCTGGAACGATGATGCGGCGGCTCAGGTCGTCGGTCTGGGTGATGCGCAGCGCCGTCTGGGTCACGCTGTCGATGGGGCGCAGGGCCGCTTCGGCCAGCAGCGCGCCGACGAGGGCCGCGATGGCAAGGGCCGCGATGATGCCCGCGACGAGGAGTGTCGCCAACCGGCGCAGGCTGGCGTAGACGCCGTTGATGATTTGCGCCACCTGGACGTAGCCCGCCACCTGGCCGTCGATGCGCACCGCCTCGGTGTAGACGCGCAGCAGGTCGTTGTTGGTCAGAATCGCAGTCAGCACGACCGGCCGGCCGGTATCCGCGATTTGCTGGATATCCTCCGACAGCGGGATGGACGTGTCGCGGATGCGCGGGTTCTGGTAGCCAACCTTGCCCTGCACGTCGCTGAATTGCAGATAGATCTGGTTGGGGGCGAAGCCGAAGGCGTCCTGCACCGGCGGCCCAAGATCGACGGCGCGCCCGGTGACGTAGCGGATGAGGACGTCGCGGTTGGCGAGGCCGACGGTGGTCCGCGCGTACGCCCGCAGCTCAGCGTCCACCTGGTCCAGCATCGCCCGTTCCTGGAGGTAGTACACCACGAAGGCGAAGCTGACGAGGATGATGGCGAGCAGGCCCACATACCAGATTGTCAAACGCAAGCGTAACGACACAGCAACTCGCTTCCGACTATTCTTCCCGCAACACGTAGCCGACGCCGCGAATCGTTTGGATGAGGCGGGCTTCGCCCTCGGCCTCTAACTTGGCGCGCAGATAGCGCACGTAGACTTCGATGATGTTCGACTCGCCGCCGAAGTCGTAGCCCCACAGCTGATCGTAGATGACATCGCGGGTGAGAACCTGACGCGGGTGGCGCATGAAAAGTTCCAGCAAATCGTATTCCTTCGCCGTCAGGTCCAGGGCGCGCTCGCCGCGCGTCGCCTGGCGGGCGCTCGGCAGCAGCACCAGGTCGGCAAAGCGCAGCACCTCGTCCTGCTCGTCGAGGCTCTTGCCGCTGCGCCGCCGCAGCAAAGCGCGCACCCGCGCCAGTAGCTCGTCGAAGTCGAACGGCTTGACCAGGTAGTCGTCGGCGCCGGCGTCCAGCCCGGCCACCCGGTCGCGCACGGCGTCCCGCGCCGTGAGCATGAGGATGGGCACATCGGAGGCGGCGCGCAGCCTACGGCAAACTTCCAATCCATCGAGACCTGGGAGCATAATATCCAGTATCACGAGGTCGGGCGGCGTGTCCCGCGCCTGGTTGAGCGCCAGCAGGCCATCCGGCGCAATTTGAGCCTGGTAGCCTTCGTAAATCAATCCGCGGCGAATGAGATCAGCAATTTTGTTTTCGTCTTCGACGACGAGAATGTGTTCACCTGCCATGCAGTCCTCGGTGACGGGCTGATTTTCCAACTTGACCATCAATTATACCGTCACCCGGCAGGGACGGCAAGGTCAGATTAAGTGCGAGACAAAACCTCAAACTGAAAGGAAAACGATCATGCGCAAATCATTATTTCTGGCGGCCCTCATGGCATTGACGCTCGCCCTGGTCGGGTGCAGCGCGATGACGCCGACCGGCGCGCCGGCCGCCATGCCCCCGGCGTCGCAGCCAGCGGCCGGGCAGACGGTCAACGCCACCGTCGGCTCGTTGCAGATTAGCGATGCCTGGGTACGGGCGGCCAGCAGCGGCCAGAATGGGGCAGTGTACTTCACCGTGCGCAACAGCGGCAACACGCCGGACCGCCTCGTCAAGGCGCAGAGCGACATCGCCAAGTCGGTCGAGACGCACACGACGGAGATGGCAAACGGCGTCATGTCGATGCGCCCGGTCGACGGCTACGACGTGCCCGCCAGCGGTGAGCTGACCCTGAAGCCGGGCGGCAATCACATCATGCTCGTCGGCATGAATAAGGACGTCAAAGCCGACGATACGGTCACGCTCAAGCTGCAATTCGAGAAGGCCGGCGCGGTGGACCTCACCCTCAAAGCGCGCCAACCCTAACAACAAAGATGTTGGAAACGCAGAAACGCAGAGGCGCAGAGAAAAGACCTTTTCCTCTCCCTCTGCGTCTCCCTCAAACCGTCATTGCGAGCGAATGCGAAGCAATCTCTCGGTAGGCGATACGCCCGCCGTCACGGCACAGAGAGTCTATCGCAAGGGCGGGGGATTGCTTCACTACGCTCGCAATGACAAGAAGGAGACCATAATGGACTATCGTACCCTAGGACGGACAGGTTTAAAAGTGTCCGAGCTGTGCCTTGGCACGATGCAGTTCGGCTGGACAACTGACGAGAAATCGGCGTTCGAGGTGATGGACGCGTATGTCGAGGCCGGCGGCAATTTCATCGACACCGCCGACGTGTACTCGCGCTGGTCGCCGGGCAACCCCGGCGGCGTCGCCGAGGAAATCATCGGCCGCTGGATGAAGGCGCGGGGCAACCGCCGCGCGATTGTGATTGCCACGAAGGTGCGCGGCGAGATGTGGGCCGGCCCTAACGGCCAGGGTCTGAGCCGGGCGCACATCATGCTCGCCGCCGAGGACAGCCTGCGGCGGCTGGGTGTGGACACCATCGACCTGTACCAGTCCCACTGGTTCGACGCCGCCACGCCTACCGAGGAGACGCTGCGCGCCTACGACGACCTGGTAACGCAGGGCAAGGTTCGCTACATCGGCTGTTCCAACTATCCGGCGTGGCGGCTGTGCCGGGCGCTGTGGGCCAGCGACGTCGCGCGCCTTGTGCGCTACGACAGCCTCCAGCCGCACTACAATCTCGTCCACCGCGAGGAGTTCGAGCGCGAGCTGGCCGAGCTGTGCGCCGACCAGGGCCTCGGCGTCATCCCCTACAGCCCGCTGGCGGGCGGCTTCCTGACCGGCAAGTATCGCAAAAACGCGCCCCTACCGGACAGCCAGCGCGCCAAGAGCGCGCAGCGTTACATGAACGACAAGGGCTGGGCGGCGCTGGACGCGCTGCTGGCCGTCGCCGAAGCGCGGGGCGCGACGCCGTCGCAAATCGCCCTGGCCTGGCAGCTCACGCAGCCGGTGATTACGTCGCCCATCATCGGCGCGAATAATGTCGCCCAGCTCCAGGACGCCCTCGGCGCGGCCGGCATGCGTCTGACACCAGAGGAGATGACGCGGCTCAACGAGGCGAGCGGGCCAAGCGCGTAGGCAACGCCGCCAAACCGGATTATGGTGCCGGGTCATCGCTGTGCAGGACGATACCCTGCAGCGCGCGCAGCGTCTTCGGTGGCGAAGCACTCTTCGGGAATTGTTCGTGTGTAAGCCTGTTGTCCGGGACGATGATATATCCACTCGCCCGAACTGCTGCGGTTACCCTTTATCGGCGCGTTCTCAGGACAGACTGAGCCGTTGGGCGGGAAGCTCCCAGCACCCCCAGCGGCCTGCTGTACAGGTGCTGGTGCGGCTGTCGGGCGCTCACCAGGGGCTGCTGGCTGTTGCTGTTGTCGCTGTGCTGGCTGCTCCTGAGTTGGTGGCTGGGTCTGAGCCTGGGCTGGTGCATTTGCCGCTGGCGCTTCCACTGCGACTTCATAGCTGTCCCAGGCCTGCTTCAACGCAGGCGCGACTTTGAGGCCGTCCTTCTCCGTCGTCGTGAGGAGCGTTGTCAGGCGGCGCGAGTCTACCTGCTTCCAGTCCACCTTGTCGGCCGTCTCGCGCGAGATCGTGAAGGCAAGAGCCACATCATTTGGCGCAAGGCCCTGGACGCGGTCGGTGTAGTAGCGTACTTGGAGTACGCCAACCTCTGGCAACGCCATAACGAGCGGGACGAGTTGCACGAAATCGCGGGTGGATTGGCTCACCGCAGTCGAGTCGTTGATGGCGAGGGCTGTCGCTTCAATAGCCGCGACATTGTAATCGCCGAGATTGGTGAGCATCGCCCGTCGGAATCGATCCTTGAAGTAGTTGCGGGCCGCAGCCTCAACCTGGGCAGCTGGCGAAGGGGTGTTCGTTGGCGGAACGGCCGTCGCCGTAGGCTTCGGCGTACTCGTCGGGCCTGGGGTGTTGGTGGGGCCTGGGGTTGCTGTGGGAGGCGCGGGTGTGGCAGTGTCGCGGACCGGAATCGGCGTTGGCGTTGTCACCACGGCGGCGGCAGCAGCGGGTGTCGGCGTTACCGTCGCGCTCTTCGGCAGCACGGCGTTTACCATGCTGCATAGGAGGCACACGCCGAGTAGGCTGCCACAGCCGACGGCGATTTTGCCGTTACGCCCGCTACGCCAGAGGCGGGCGACGCGTGTCATGATGACACGAATGACTGTCATGCTCTCTATTCGCTTTCTAGCAAAACAAATGCCCGACCTGGCGTGGGTGGGTGAGACTCGCAACGCCAGAGCGGGCAGGTTAGAGTCAACGATAGCACGGCTGCGCTTTGGCAGCCATTGACGCAAGCCTCACCGCTCTATACAACGGGCAAAGAGGGCAAAATGATACGCGGAGCGAAGGTCATTGTTACAATTCGTAGACTACAGACTGTTTATGGGGAATGGTGAGCATCCGGGCGCTAGCGCCGTTATTCCTGCGCTGGCCCGTCTATCGCTGCGTCGGGGGTTGCTTCGCGTTCGCTCGCAACGACGGACCTTTCCCCTCGCCCGTCCTGGGAGAGGGTTGGGGGGAGGGATGCGGCGGTACGGCTCTTGCACCAGGGCGGGTAATTATCCGCTGACCAAGGGAGTCTAGTATGTGGCTGCGTATTCTGAGTGTCGTCATGGTGATTGCATTTTTCGCGCTGCTGGCCGCCTGTTCCGGGCGCGACAGTGAAATCGTGGGCAGCAGCAACCCCGCCGGGACGTTCCGCACGCCGCCGGCGGTGAGCGCGTCGGGCGGCGAGTCGACGACCGGGAGCCACGGCGCGGCGGCGGCGGGCGAGACCGGCGTCCCCCAGGGCGGCGCGAACCAGCCGAAGCCGGGCCAGGCTGGCACGCCCGCGCCGGTGAACGCTCAACCGGGGCGATAGCGCGGCGGGTGGCCGCCATTTGATAGCCAGGAGCGCCCTACCAGGAGTGACCGCGCATGGAACACCGGGTCGATTACAAGGTTTACTACGAGGACACCGACTCGCTGGGCGTGGTCTACTACGCCAACTACATGAAGTACCTGGAGCGCGGGCGCACCGAGTTCATCGGCCACTTCGGGCGGCCGGTGTGGGACTGGAACGCCGAGGGGTACTACTTCGTCGTCTACAAGCTGACGGCGACCTTCCGCAAGGCCGCCGTCCTGGGCGACATCGTGACCGTGGTCACGCGGTTCGAGCTGCCCTCCGCCTATCGCGGCCTGTTCCACCAGCGCATCGAGCGCGACGGTGAAGCGCTCATCGACGCCGACGTGGAGATTGTCTGCCTCGACCGGGCGCGCAACGTCATCGAGTACCCCAATATGTTCAAGAAGCTGCCCTGACCGTTCGGCCTGGCAGGCTAGAGCACGCCGACGGACGAGTAGTCGCCCAGGGTGAGCTTGTATGCCTTGGGCTTGATGGGCGAGCGGGTGATGGTGACGTTGCGCCCGACGAGGGAGTCCTCCAGGCGGGCAGGCAGGTCCTTGATGACGCAGTGCTCCAGGATGATGGAGTGCTCGATCTCGGAGTTCTCCACGACGCAGTGGTGGTACACCGCCGTGAACGGCCCGATGTACGAGTTGACGATGCGCGTGTCCTCGCCGATGATGGCCGGGCCGCGGATGACAGAGTTGATGACCTCCGCGCCCTTCTCGACTGTCACCTTGCCGACGAGCTGCGAGTCGCGGTCCACGTAGCCCCCAATGCTCGGCTCGATCTCCTCCAGGACGAGGCGGTTCGCAGCCAGCATGTCGCTGGCCTTGCCCGTGTCGATCCACCAGCCCCGATGGATGTACGGGTGGACGCGGTAGTTGTGGTGGACGAGCCACTGGATGGCGTCGGTGATTTCTAGCTCGCCGCGCCACGACGGCGTGATGGCGTTGACCGCCTCGAAGATGTGCGGGTCGAACATGTAGATGCCGACCAAGGCCAGGTCGCTGGGCGGGACGCGCGGCTTCTCGACGAGCTGGATGATCTGCTCATCCTCGACGACGGCGACGCCGTAGTGCTCCGGCTCGGCGACACGAGTCAGGACGATCTGCGCGTTCCAGTCGCTCGACGCGAACTCGGCGATGAGCTTGTTGATGCCGCCCTGGATGACGTTGTCGCCCAGGAACATCACGAAACGGTCGTCGCCGATGTACGGCTGGCTAATCTTCACGGCGTGGGCCAGGCCGAGGGGCGCGTCCTGGGGGATGTACTCGATTTTGACGCCGAAGCGCCGCCCCTGTCCGACCGCCGCCATGACCTCCTGCGCCGTGTCGCCGACGACAATGCCCACCTCGGTGATGCCGGCGTCGCGCACCGTCTCGATGACGCGGAACAGGACGGGCTTGTTGGCGACGGGCACGAGCTGCTTGGCGCTGGTAAACGTAAAGGGCCGCAGCCGCGTCCCCTTCCCCCCGCTCAAAATCAACGCTTTCATCGTTTAGGTCCTGTCATGCTGAACGCAGTGAAGCATCCCCATCTTCTTCTCTCTGAGCCTCTGCGCCTCTGCGTTGCCAATCATCCGAACGGCCAGCGGCGCGAACTCTGCGCGGCAGGCGCGATGATGTCAGCCGGGTCGGCGTCGGCCAGAATCGCCGCCGGGTTGTCCTCCACCAGGGCGCGCGCCCCCGCCTCCCCGACGATCTTCGCCGCCACCGCTCGCGCCTGGGGCAAGTCCTTCGGGTGGCCGGGGCGGTGGCTGTCGCTGGCGATGAGGTGGACGAGGCCGTGGCGCAGCAGCGCCTCCGCCGCCTTCTGGAACTCGCGGGCCACCCGCTCGGTCAGCGAGTAGCCCGTAACCTGCATCAACACGCCGCGCTCGACCAGCGGCGCGACACGCTCGGGGCGGGCCTGGACGGCCCGGTAGCGCTCCGGGTGCGCCAGGATGGGCGTGATGCCGCGCAGCTGGAGCGCGAACAGCGTCTGCTCGGTGTGCGGCGGCCAGACCTCGAACGGCAGCTCGACCAGCATGTAGCGCGTCCCGCCCAGGGTGAACGCGAACTCGCGCTCGATGAGGACGGCCATGTCCGGCTCCAGGAACACCTCGATGCCCAGGACAAGCCGCAGCCGAATGTCCGCCGCGTCGAGCGCGCCTTGCAGCCGGTCTACGGCCATCGCCAGGGACGACTTCGGAATGTGCGGCTCGCTGTGGGGGGTGCAGGCGACGGTCGTGACGCCGCTGGCGACCCAGTCCCGCGCCATCGCCAGGGACTCATCCTGGGTGCGCGCGCCGTCGTCGAGACCAGGCAGGATGTGGGAGTGCAGGTCGATCATGGGGGAAAAGTTCCCTAGCTGCCGTCGCCCTCGCTGCCATAGTAAGACACGCTGCCATCAAGCCGGGCGTTGGTGAGGACGGCGCCGATGAGCCGAGCGTTGACTCGGTCGAGCATCGTCTTGGCGCGCTGGACGTGCTCGCGCCGCGACTTCTCGGCCTGGACGACGAGGATGACACCGTCGACGCGGGCCGCCAGGACGGCGGCGTCGGCGACGGCGATGAGGGGCGGAGCGTCGAACAAAACGATGTCGCTGTCGGCGCGCAGCCGTTCGAGCACGTCGTCCACGCGGCGAGCGGCGAGCAGCTCTGCCGGGTTCGGCGGCAGCGGCCCGCTGGTGAGGATGCGCAGATTGGGCGACGGGCCGGCCTGGAGTGGTGGCGACGCCAGGGCCGCGTCATCGAGCATCATCGTCGTCAGGCCGGACGTATTGGGCAGGCCGAACAGACGGTGCAGCGACGGGCGACGCAGGTCGGCATCGACGCAGATCGTCCGGCGGCCGGCCTGAGCCAGCGTCACCGCCAAATTGGCGAGGGTCGTGGACTTGCCCTCATCCGGGGCGGCCGAGGTGACGACGAGGCTGTGGATGGCCTGGTCGAGGCTGGAGAAGTCGAGGCTGGTGCGCAGCGTGCGATAGGCTTCGGCGGCGGCGCTGCGCGGGTGGGTCAGGGTAATCAGGTCGGGTGCTGAGCGCGGGTCGGCCACGCGGTCTCCTTGTTATTTCGCGGGCGTCGCGCGGGCGCCGCTCTCTCGCCCCTGGCCGGCCGTCTGGCGGCGGGGCGACGCGCCCTCGCCAGGCGGGATCATGCCGAGCACGGGCGTGCCGACGTAGCGCTCGATGTCGCTGGCGTTGCGAATGGTGCCCGCCGAGGCATACTCCAGGGCGAAGACAACAAGCAAGCCAAGGAGCGCGCCAATGGCGAGACCGGCCAGGGTGTTGGTGCGCGTCTGCGGTCGAAAGCGGTCGCCGTCGCGTGCGTTGCGGAGGATGCGCACCTCGACGCGGTCCTGCTGGTTCATCTTCTGGTTGGCGATGTCGCGCTGCTCGACGAACGCCTGGGCGTAGGTCTGGGCGATGTTCTTGGCGATGATGGGGTCGCCGTCCTCGGCGCGGATGCGGATGGTAACGTTGAGCTCATCCGGATCTACCTGGATGCGGCCCTTGATGGTGTCGGGCGGGAGGTCGAGCTTGAGCCGGTCAGCGACCTGCGCGGCGAGGTCGTCGTCCTGGCGAATGGTCTCAGCGAAGTTGTTGACGACGCCCTTCGCGCCAAGGTTGGAGCCGTAGTCGGCGGTGCGCGTCGAGAGGACGCTCAGGAGCACCTCAGAGCGGTACGCCGGCGTCACCAGGAAGCGGCTGAAAAGGAAGGCGCTAATCGCGGCAATCGCAGCGATGGCGACGATAATCCAGCCGCGGCGGCGCAGCATCTGCCCATAATCCCTGAGTTCCATGCAGTGTATCCCTGGCCGGTCAGGCGGCTGGACCGCGTCCCGGCGTTCCATTTCCACGCGACGGGTGCGTCGCTTCGTACTCGCCAATCATCTCGCGCACGGCCGGTAACAATTCGACGGGAATCTCGACCACGACCGTTGCCCGCTGGTCGCGCGCCGCTTCATCTTCGGCAACCGCTTCCTCGTCCGTTTGACTCTCATAGTGCGCCAGCACCCGCTGCACACGCGCGGCATCCCACCCCAGCGGAAACCTGTTGTCCATCTTTATCTCCCGCGCTTGCGGCGGCGCGAATCGCTGCAATTCTAGCACATAACCCGTGCCGAGGAAAGTTTGCCTGTCCCTCGTCCTCTTATCCCCCTGTCCCGTCCTGGGAGAGGGGCCGGGTGAGGAACGCGCGGCACAAAAGTTGCTCAAAGCGTGGGCAACGGGGTCATCAGTAGATGACGTGTTTACCCTTTGTATAGTTTGCAAGGAGATTATGTTATGAAGACTTTGACGATGGTTCTCGGTGCAGTACTTCTTCTCGTGGGTTTGCTCGGTTTCGTCAACAACCCGATCATGGGCCTGTTCGCGGTGGACACGATGCACAACATCGTGCATATCCTGACCGGCGCCCTCGTGCTGTACGCCGGTTACGCCGGTGGTAGCGTTATGCGCCGCATTCTCCAGGTGCTTGGCATTGTCTATCTGCTCGTCACCCTGGCTGGCTTCGTCGCGCCCGGCGCTGTCAACGCCTTGATGGCGATCAACGGCCCGGACAACATCTTGCACGCCCTGCTCACCATTGTCTTCCTCGCCCTCGGCTTCATGCCGGAGCGCACGGCGACAACCACCATCAACACGCCGCCCACCACGCGCTAAGCGCGGCGAGAAGGGACACACAACAGCCGTCGGCAATGGCGCCGACGGCTGTTTTTGTTGTCGCTGCGAGGAGGACGATAGGACGATGAAGCAGCCTCTCGATGGATCAAAGGGACGCTGCTCCCAAGCTAAACGGCCTCATGCAAGGCGTGGGATTGCTTCGCTATGCTCGCAATGACAGTGCTCATGACGTTCACTCTCCAAAGACCACCGGCGACGGCGACCACGCCATGTCGGGATCGAGGGGGAAGATGGGGCGGGTGATGCGCCGGTACGGCAGACGGACCAGGTCCTGGTCCACTGCGCCGGGGCTGAGCGCCAGGTAATTGAGCGGGGCGTGGCGCTTCAGGTCCGGCTCCAGGTAGCCGATCTTGACGACGACGATCTTGTGCGCCAGCGGCGTGACGCCGACGCGCGCCATGTCGCGGATGAAGTGGTAGGGACGGCGGCGGCGGCTGACGATGGCCTTGACGCCGCCGATCTCCAACAGGACCTCGGGGTTGTCGCCCGCGACGATGTGGAGGACGCGGGCGTGGACACTCACCGGCGCGCTCGTGCGCGGGTCGAGCTTGCCGCCCAGCGCCAGGTCGAGCTCGGCGCCGACGCCCGCCGCCAGGCACGCGTCTACGGCGGTCGCGTCGGCCAGCCCAGCGACGAGAGCCGACGCGACGTCCCGGTCCACCAGCGCCTTGAGGAATAGCGGCACGTCGCCCGCGCCGCCCGCCGTCGGGTTGTCGCCGGAGTCGCTGATGAAGACGCTCGGCGCATCCGAGGCGAGCGCCCAGGTGATGCAGTCGTCGATACTGCCCGCGCGCACGCCGAAATCGAACCCCTGCCGCGCCGCCCAGTAGACTTCGGCCAGGCGCGACGCCTCGCGGACGAGGATGTCGCGGTCCGTGCCGGTGACGATGGCCGTGGCGGCGGAGCGTGGCTCGTCAGCCCAGGCATAGCCGACGAGGATCGACGCGTCGATGACGCCGGGGGCGCGGTCGGTCTCCGGCAGCGCGGCGTAGACGCTGCGGCCCGGCTCCCACTCGGTGCTCGTCTTCTCGCCCGGCAGGGCGACGGGGATGCCTACCCAGGCGCGCAGGGGACGGATGCCCCGCTGGAGGCAGTCCACCAAGATGCTGAACGCCTTGGCGCGCGTCTCCAGGGTGTCGACGTGGGGCGCGGTGCGGTAGGCGCTCAGCATGTCGAGGTTCTCGGCCACGCGGCGGCTGATGTTGCCGTGGAGGTCGAAGCTGGCCGAGATGAGCACGTCCGGCCCGACGACCTGGCGGACACCGGCGATCCAGTCGCCCTCGGCGTCGTCCATGCCCTGCACGTTCATCGCCCCGTGGAGGTCGAGGTAGACGCCGTCGAGGTCACCAGCGGCACGCAGGCGGTCCAGGAACTCGCCCTTGAGCGCCGCGTAGGCGTCCGCCATCACCGGCCCGCCGGGCAGCGCCCGAGCCCGGAGCAGGGGGACGACATCGACGTTCATGTCGGCGAGGAAGGGGTAGCGCTCCGCGAAGCCGTCGCCCCGGTCCACGGCGAAGTCGTCTAGCAGGGTCGGGAGTGGGGAGAAGGTGCAGCACTCGATGGCGATGCCGCCAATGGCAATGCGCATGTGTATCTCTTTCTACGCCAGTGAGGGCCGGAAGCGCGGGGCCTGGCGCGGTCCGCGCGCCTGCTCGAAGGCGTAGGCCAGGCGGATGAGTGCCGGCTCGCTCCACGCCGTCCCCATGAAGGTGATGTTGACCGGCAGCCCGAAGACGTAGCCGGCCGGGACGCTCACCAGCGGGTAGCCGGCGCGCGCAGCGGGCGACGAGCTGCCGCCCATGAAGCGGTTGCCGTTGACCCAGTCCGTCGGCCAGGCGGGCGCACCCGTCGGGGCGACGATGGCGTCCAGGTTGTGCTCGCGCAGCGTGGTGTCGATGCCGTCGGCCCCGCCGAGGCGGCGGCTCGTCGCCAGCGCGGTTAGGTACGCCTCGTCGGTCAGCAGCCCCTTCGCCTGGGCCTGGAGGAAGATTTCCTGGCCGAAGTAGGGCATCTCCTCGGCGACGTGGGCCTCGTTGAAGGCGATGGCCTCCTCCAGGGTGTGGATGGGGACGCCGGTGCGCGTCGCCAGGTAGGCGTTCAGGCCGACCTTGAACTCGTACAGCATCACCTCGAACTCGGACTTGTCCTGGCCCATCTGCTCGGCCGTCGGCAGGTCGGCCGGGTCGACAATGGTCGCGCCCGCCGCGTGCATGATGTCCAGCGCCTCGGCCAGCACGCGGTCCGCATGGGGGCTGTAGCCGGCGTAACGCTGGCGGGCGACGCCGATGCGCGCCCCGCGCAGGCCGTTCGGGTCGAGGAATTGGGTGTAGTCGGTGTGGAAGCGACCGGCGCTCGCTGCCGTGGCCCGGTCACGCTCGTCCACGCCGACCAGTGCCCCGAGCACCGTCGCGGCGTCGGCGACCGTGCGCCCGTGGGGGCCAACGGTATCCTGGCTGTGGGAGATGGGGACGACGCCGGCGCGACTGGTGAGGCCGACGGTGGGCTTGATGCCGACGACACCGCTGGCGTGGGAGGGACAGACGATGGAGCCGTCGGTCTCGGTGCCGAGGGCGGCGGCGCACAGGTTGGCGGAAACGGCGGCGGCGGAGCCGGAGCTGGAGCCGCAGGGGTTGCGGTCGAGGATGTACGGGTTGCGCGTCTGGCCGCCGCGCCCGCTCCATCCGCTGGTGGACGAGGACGAGCGGAAGTTGGCCCACTCGCTCAGGTTGGCCTTGCCAAGGATGACCGCGCCCGCCGCGCGCAGCCGGGCGGCGACGGTCGCATCCTGGGCGGGCGGATCGCCGACGAGGGCGAGGGAGCCGGCGGTGGTCTGCATCCGGTCCGCCGTGTCGATGTTGTCCTTGAGAATGATAGGGATGCCGTAGAGCGGGCCGACCTGGCCGAGGGAGGCGCGGTGGTGGTCGAGCGCCTCAGCGATGGCGCGTGCGTCCGGGTTGACTTCGATGATAGAATTGAGGCGCGGACCGCTGCGGTCCACGGCCTCGATGCGCGCCAGGTAGAGATCGACGATCTGGGCCGACGTTAGCTCGCCGCTCGTCATGGCAGCTTGCAGGCCGGCGATGGTCCATTCTTCCAGGGGGAAATCGGGCATGAGGCTACGCTCCGTAGAGAAGTATAGACTTCGATTATACGCTAGCTTGGGGCAAAAAGGGAGCATTGCGCATGAACGACTTTGGCGATCGTTTCCGACGCTACCGACTGCTGCTCGCTGTGCTCGTCGGCCTGGTCTTCGCCTTCACGCTGGCCGTCTCGGCCACAACATCCCTGACCGCCAGCCCTTCGCCGCTGGTAGGTGAGGGGAGCGTCACGCCCTCTGATACCCCGGCGACAACGTGCCAGTCGGGGCTCGTCGAGGTCAACATCCTGGACTTCGCGTTTAGCCCGGCGAACGTGACCGTGTGCGCGGGGAGCCAGGTGAAGTGGACGAACAGCGACCCGTTCCCGCACTCGGCGACGAGCGACACCAATCTCTGGGATAGCGGGACGCTCAACAACGGCGCGAGCTTCACCTTCGCGTTCGACACGCCCGGCGTCTACGCCTACCATTGTAACTTCCACAGCTCGATGCACGGCACGATTACCGTGGTCGCCGGTCCACCGCCAAGCCACTTCGTCTACCTGCCGCTGATAAACAAGTAACCCGCGTTGCGTAGAAAGGAGGCTCCTTTACGCGCGCCCCTTGTCGGTGTACAATAGGGGCAATGAACCGCCGCTCGTCGAGGAGGACGCATGAGTGATACTGCAACTATGGTCAGTGTGAGTGAGTTCGCCGCCGCCATCGACAAGCACATTCGCCCCGCGACTTTTCCCGTTGCCATCAAGATGATTCGCCCTGGCGAAGCTCTGCCGCCAAAAGTGCGCCGCCCCGCTGAGATGGGCTTCCAGACGGCCATCTGCCAGGGGTTTGCGATCTCCCGCCGCTACGGCTGGCCCATCGCCATCGGCATTGAGGACCTGTCCTGCCCGTTGGCTAAGGTTGTCTTTGGCTTCGCGCCGTCGGTGGACTTCTATGAGGAGGGCCACGCCTGCGCTGGCATGTACACCGAGACGCCGGGGGCAGGCGCGTTGACAGAGTCCGCCACCGACAAGTTCGCCTACGGTGAGTACCGTTACATCGTCTCTGCGCCCATCTACCGCGCCACGTTCGAGCCGGATGTCGTGCTCATCTACGGTAACTCGGCGCAGGTGATGCGGCTCATCACGGCGGCGCTGTGGAAAACCGGCGGGCGTCTAGAGACATCCTTCTCCGCCCGCATCGACTGCGCTGACGCGGTCATCACGACGATGCAGACGCAGAAGCCCAACGTCGTCCTGCCGTGCTACGGGGACCGCGTGTTCGCACAGACGGAGGACACCGAGATGGGCTTTACCGTTCCGGCGGCGAAGTTCGGGGAGATGATCGAGGGATTGGAGGGGACGGCGAAGGGCGGCATCCGCTACCCGATTCCGAGCTTCCTGCGCTACACCGGCCAGTACCCCGACCACTACAACGTCCTGGACGAGAAGATCGAAGCCGCCCGCGCCGAGCAGCCTGAGCCGTAGCCGTGATCTCTAGAAGGATCTATAGACGGCAAGCCTCACACCCAAGAGGTGGGCGCTGACGTCGGCAAGGATCAACGACTTGAAGACGAACCCAGCAGCGCTATCCGCTCTCGACGGCAGCGATACTGTCAAGACCCATCCCAGCCGCGGCGCAGACGCCCCGCACCCTCAAAGAGCCGAAGCCCTCCAGTATTGCCCTCGGCGGTAAGGGTAGGAGGCACGGCCCAATGAGTATTGTCACCCGAATAGCTTCGTTCTACCTGTACCTCGAGCCTAAAGCATGCAATCCTGAGGGCCACCGTTGCGGTCGTATCATCCCTCAGGCAGCCGGAGGCGATTGGGTTGATCGTCGACAAGTGGGATCAGCCGTCGTTCCTCACAGGGGGATTCTTCAATCTGGAAGTGCAAGCCGGCGGGCATGAGACAGTACACAGCTTCGATCGCGTGCCTGCAACGCTCCCCTCTGGCACATCCTTCTCGGATCTCGGCGACACGCCCCAACTGGACCTACCCGCTCCCAATGTGATCGTTCGCACCAGTGGACGTGAGGTGCTGCTGATCACGGCTCCGTATAGCATCGTGCGCTCTGACGGGACACTCGACCATCAAAAGCACTTTGGCCACTCCAGCACTGACGATCGCGCGCCTAAGCTGCTCGTGGGAGCCCCAAGCGGCGACACGCGCGTGACATGGTCTTGTCGACCACCTCGCAGGAAAAACAGCTTCACCGCGGGACCAACTCGACGTTCAAGTTCGCGTTCATCGTTGCGGCGAGCCGTGACGCGGATGTGACCGCCGATATCGTCAACCGCATTGACGTGATGCGGCGCTACTGGGACGTTGCCTTTCCGGCGGCTTCACGCGGCTACTTGAGAGCAACGAGCACCTTGTGAACAACAGACACGGCGGGGAGTCACATGCGTAAGGAGGGCATGCCTACAAGGGCCTTTCAGAGACTGCGCGCCAGATGGAGGAGCCACGTGGCCACGAGGAGTAGGTACAGGGGCAAGTACTCGGCAGCGACGAAGGGAACGCTGTACCGCTCGCCAATGTAGTAGTGATACGACAGGAAGACGGTTCCGCTGAAGATGAACCACGCAAGCCACATAGTCACCGATAGCACTCGATGCGTCACCGACGGCGCACTCCAGGGCCAGAGCGTCGTCAGAAACGGCAAGAGCCACAGGACGTACCACGGCTGCAGGAACTGCGAGCCGAGCGTGAGCGCAGCGATAATGGTAAAGCACCGCGCGAGATACTCCTGCTCGCCCTTCGCTGGCCGCAGTAAGTGCCACAGCGCAAGCCCTCCGACCAGCGCCAGCAGCACGAGCTGGACGACGCGGTAGGAGTCGGACACGCCGAGCAAGCGCAGACTCTCCCCGAGCACGGCCGCCGCGCTCATGTTGAACACTTCCCTGAGGTAGACCGGGTAGTAGGTGATGATGCCCAGCCCCGACGCGCGGTAGGGGTACACGGCGACGACGACCATGACGGCGAACGCGGCGGGCAGCCGCCAGCTGCGTCGCCACCATAGCGCGGGCAGCAGGAGCACGGGGAACAGCTTTATGAGCGTTGCCGCCGCCAGAGCGACACCCGCCACGGTATCCCATCGCCGCCGTGCCGCCAACAAGGCGAGCGCCAGGCAAACGAGCATCAGCGCCTCGACGTGGGCGCTGCCGGCGATCTCATACACGGCCAGGGGATGCCAGGCGTAGATGATGATGAGGCTGAGGGGCTGACCAAGAGATTGTAGCAGCAGAAGCAGAAGCAGAAGCGTGCCGAGATCGGCCGCCACCATGACTGCCTTGACCGGCCAGATACCATCGCCCAGCCATTGGTAGACGGCGCGGAAGGCAAGCTCGGCGCCGGGCGGGTAGATAGTGACGGAGTCCTTGCGGTTGATGAGCGGCCAGACCGTGGCATCGCGTAGGGGAGTCAGCTCGGGCGCACGGGGCGGGTAGGCGTAGGGGCTGATGCCGGCTGCCTGCACGCGCCCGTCCCAGACATAGCGGAACATGTCCGACGACAGGCTGGGAAAGGCGCTGCCCATGACGACGCGGAAGGCAACGGCCGCGCCAACAATGACAAGTAGCGCCAGGCTGGGATGCCGTCGCCCTGAGCGACGCAAATGATCGCGTACAACGGCGGCATGCTGAGCGAAGCGAAGCATGCCCTCTTCAGGCGGTGCAGCGCCTTCCAGATCATCTGGGCTGCGCTCCACACGGCCAGCCTGGCTCACCACGATGGCGAAGGCGTAGAGAACAAACTGAACGGCGAACACCGCCATCATCGCGTCGAGGTGGGGCGCCGCACCCCATGCACGAACCAGCATATACAGACCAAGCTCGCCGAGCGCGAGCGCGGCGAGCCAGACCGCTGACCAGCGACGAAGTGCTTGCCAGACC
This sequence comes from Anaerolineae bacterium, assembly GCA_039810085.1. Lineage (GTDB taxonomy): Bacteria > Chloroflexota > Anaerolineae > Epilineales > JAHCIE01 > JBDHWG01. The sequence goes on along the minus strand of JBDHWG010000020.1, from coordinate 42,772 downwards.
CTGCGCCTCACCATACGACGAGGCAGGTCTCCGTGCGACGGACGCCCACGGCGCCCGCAATGCCCGTCGTCACTCAGTTGCCGAGGGATTGGAGATCGGGGCTTTCCACAAAGGCGATGAGGTCGTAGCGCCCCGTCACGGCATGGACATGCTTGATGACGGAGCCTTCCAGCTCCATATCGGGTAACTCCTGCATGAGGTCTTGCACCCGCGTCGGCTCGGCTTCGATGAGAACATATGCCTGGATCATGGTTGGTCTCCCTATCAGCGGGTCTTTTTATCAACCCGTCATTGAATTGCTCTGCACGAGAGCGGGGTCTCAGCCTCAGGTGAACGTCATCAGCGGCACGCTGCCGGTGCGTGTCATGATGTCTAGTTGACGTCGAACGCGCTCGACGGCGGCCGCCAGGGGAAAGATGCGCCGGCTCACCTGCATGTCAGCCTCCGTTGAGAGTGGATGCCAGAACACACCATCCAGGTTGACCGTCAGCTCCGGCACGAGATTGTCCATGCCCAGCTCGAGGCCCTCCTTCGAGTAGCCGCGCTTCGCCAGCGGCCGCACGAAGTGGTCTTCGTCGGGAATGCCTAGGCTGCGGTGGAACTCGCACAGTGCTTCGAGATTCGCCGAGTTGGCCGGTGTCTCGGTGGTGGACAAGCGCACCCGAAACCCGCGCTCCTGGAGCAGACGAATGCCCTCCACCGTCTTGGCCCAGCTTCCCGGCCCCCGGTAGGCGTCATGCTCCTCCGGCCGCCCGCCGTCGAGGCTCACCTGCACGACGAGGTTGTCGTTGGCGACCGCCGCGAGCTTGTCGAGGCGCCCGCCGCGCAGGATCATGGCGTTGGTCAGCACGGTCGTCTTCACCTTCGCCGACGAGTAGGCCAGCATGGCGTAGATGTCGTTCAGGATGAACGGCTCGCCGCCTGTGAAGAAGACATCGCTGAAGCCAAGCTCGACCGCTTCATCGACGAGACGCTGCACATTCGCCAGGCCCAGGGCACGACGCGGGGCGTTCGGGCTCGATTTGGCGACGCAGTATGAGCAGCGCAGATTGCAGTCGTAGTTCGTGTACAGCCACAGCTTCCACAGGGCCGCCGGTGCGGCGGTAGATTGCGTATCGGGGACAGGGCAAAGGTCGGCCATCTGACACCGTCCTATGTCATCTTTGTGTAACATAGCATTAGCGTGTTGATAGTTCACCGACCGACGCGGACAGGCGCGCCAGCATCGTTCGCGTCCGCGGGGCAAAGACCGCCGGATCAGCCATCAGCTCGGCCCGCAGGCGCTCAACCTCCTGCACCGTGTCCACGTCATACCACGTCGGGAGCAAGGCGACGCGGCGGCCGGCTGCTTCCGCCGCCGCCAATGTCTGGCGCAAAACGGTGGGCGTACTCATCGCGATATCGAATAAGCCCGCGCACGGCTCCTTCACGCCAATGAGATAGTAGCCACCGTCGTCGCACGGGCCGAGGACAACGTCCGTCGCGGAATCATCGAGTTCGGCGAATGCGTGGCGCAGGTACGCCGGCGGCAGCGTCGGGCTGTCACTGTCCATAACTACCGCTTGCCGATAACCGTTGGCGAGCGTCTGCGCGAGAGCGTTGTGCAACCGCGAGCCGAGGTCTGTGCCAACTTGCGGTTGAAGGTCGAAGGCCGGCGGGCAGACGGACCGGAAGTAAGGCTCGGCATCTGCTGGGGCATAGGCCAGAATGGGCTGAACCTCAGCGACCTGCGTCATCACGTCCAGCGTGTCGCGCAGCAGGCACTCATACATCTCGGTCGCCTGTCGAGGCGTGAACGGCGGTGTCAGTCGCGTCTTAGTTTGACCCATGACCGGACGCTTGGCGACGACGATGAGAGCGCGGCGCATGGTCTCTCCCTTCGGCTAGAGCGTAACGTATCGTGGTGCGGAGAATCTGGTAGCCGGCGCGTAGAGAGCCTTTCAGCGTCCCGCTAACCTTCGACTGTCCGGCCACGCGCGGCCGGTAGCTGACCGGGACTTCCACGATACGCGCCCGCGAGCGCGCGGCCTTGACGATCATCTCCGTTGGCCAGCCGTATATCATCTCTTGCATGTCCAGGGCGATGAGAAGGTCGCGGCGAATCGCCCGCATCGGGCCAAGATCCGTGACCCGGACGCCGTACAGCCGATAGAGCAATGCCGCCGCCAGCGAGTTGCCGAAACGTGCATGCGGCAGTACGGCCTGAGCCTGGCGGGCCAGCGTGCGCGAGCCGAGCACGAAGTCAGCTTCGTCGGTGCGGAGTGGCGCGAGAAGCCGCGGCAGATCGGCCGGGTCGAAGCTCCCGTCACCATCGAGAAAGGCGACGATGTCTGCATCCGACGCGGCGGCGACCCCAGCGCGGCAGGCATACCCATAACCCCGACGCGGCTCGACGACAACCTCGGCGCGCGCGGCGCGAGCAGCATGGGCTGTGCCGTCGGTCGAGCCGTTGTCCACGACGACAACCCGATCCACAACACCCGGTGGGATCGCGCCGACAACGCCGCCAATCGCGCCCGCTTCATTCAGGGCGGGGATAACAAGCGCCGTGCTCACACTATCTCTCCCGATGACTCGCGCGGGTCATGCAATCGCCCCCGGAGACGAGCAGCATAATAGAGCAGAGTGCGCGCCGTGTCAACTGTGGTAATCCGTGCGAGACTGCCCCTTGCCCCCAAGGGTAGCCGCCAGACCTTAAGCGTATCTTGCGAAAGGGTTACGCTTTTGGATTGCGGCCCCCTCGCAAACATAGTGAGGCCGCGCATACTTTGCGGTCTCGGTCGTTCGTGTAACGTTACACTTGTGGAGGAAAAGCGGACCTGAGTCCCGATTTCGCAATGTTCTGGTATAATATCCGCACGTCCAGTCGGAGGTGCGTCTTCCCATGCCCGGCCTCCCTAAGAAGCCTGAGGACTCATCTGATCAGGCTAGCCTCTCGTCCGAGGAGCTAGCTCTGGTGATGGCGCTGCGTCGCGGCGATGAGGCCGCCTTTGTGACGCTGGTGAACCGCTATCATGCGTCACTTGTGCGCGTCGCCCTCACCTACGTCCCAGATCGGACGGCGGCCGAAGAAGTAGCGCAGGAAACCTGGCTCGGCGTGATCCAGGGTGTCGGCCGGTTTGAGGGACGCTCCTCGCTCAAAACCTGGATCTTCCGCATCCTCGTGAACTCCGCCAAGACGCGCGGGGTACGCGAGAGCCGCACGATCCCCTTCTCCACTCTAGAAGACCCTGAGAGCGTAGACGAGCTATCCGTGGACCCGAGCCGGTTCCTCCCTGCCAATCACAACAAGTGGCCTCACCACTGGGCCATCGCCCCGGATAGCTGGGGCGAGCTTGACGACGTTCTCGCGTCGCGGATGACGCGGGAGTATGTCGAGCGCGCCATCGCGGCGCTGCCTCCCGCGCAGCGCGAGGTCATCACGCTGCGCGACATCGAGGGATGGACGTCCGAAGAAGTATGCGAGGCGCTCGTCATCAGCGAGAGTAACCAGCGGGTGCTTCTACACCGCGCTCGCTCGAAGGTGAGACAGGCGCTGGCAGACTACCTGCACACAAATTAGTCAGCAGCGATACAGGAACTCGGGGCAGCGCTGTGAGCGCGCTGCCCCGAAGCTTATTTGGCGCGAATCGCCGTCGGGTGTAACGAGCTGCCGACGCTGGCAGACCATACCATCGTCACCTTGATGCGTCAGCGAAGGAAGGAGGACGGAGAGTGAACCGATTCGTGCGCCGTGGAGTGATTGGGCTTCTCGCGGGACTCGTGAGCAGTCTGGTGGTGCTGGCAGCCTTCCAGGATGCGCCGCATGTTGCGCTCGCCCTTCTCGTCGGTGTCGGGTACGCCGTGGCCTTTCGACCGTCGCACGACGGCTACGCCGATAGCCTGATGAGCGCGGCAGCGATGGGCGTCCCGCTCTGGGCGCTGTTTGACATCATCATCTTCCCCGTCGCCAGCGGCCAACCGCCCCAGTGGACGGGAGCCGGTATGCGCGCCCAGTTCCCGTACCTCGTCGGTTGGGTGGTCTTCGGCGCCGTCCTTGGGTTGATGGTACAGGCGCTGACCGACCTGGCGTTGCGTCTCCTGGGGCCGGAGCCTGAGCCGAAGATCGAAGCCGTGACGCCGACCCGAGTTGTCGTCGTAGGCGGCGGCTTCGCGGGTGTCACCACGGCCCAGAGCCTCGAAAAGCTCTTCGGCCCCGACCCATCTATCGCCATCCAGCTCGTCAGCGAGACAAACGCACTCCTGTTCACTCCGATGCTAGCCGAGGTTGCGGCGAGCAGCCTGGAACCGACCCACATCAGCACGCCGCTGCGGACGTCACTCCACAGAACCGAGGTGATTCGGGGGCGTGTGGCAAGCATCGATCTGAACGCGAAGCAGGTGCTTCTCGCGTCCGACCACGACGCCCCAGAGATGGTTACCCACCAGGCGCTCTCGTATGACCACCTAGTCCTGAGCCTGGGTGCGGTGTCCAACTACTTTGGCAACAAGGGCATCGAGGAGAACTCCTTCGATTTCAAGTCCCTGGCCGATGCCATCCGCATCCGCAACCACGTCATCGACATGTTCGACCGCGCCAGCCGCGAGCCTGACCCGGCGCGGCGGCGGGCGATGGTGACGCTCGTCATCGCCGGCGCGGGCTTCTCGGGCGCCGAGCTCGCCGGCGGGCTAAATGACTTCACGCGCGGGATGCTGGCCTACTACCCAAACATTCCGTCGGAGGAGGTGCGCATTATCGTGGTGCATCCCGCCGACCGCATCCTCCCGGAGTTGACCGAAAGCCTGGCGAGATACGCGCTCCAGCGCATGGCCGCGCGCGGTGTCACGTTCAAGCTCAACACCCGCGTCGCGGATGCGCGACCGGGCCTCGTCGTCCTCAACCCGGCCGAGGAGATTCGAACTGAAACGCTTGTGTGGACGGCCGGCACGCGCCCCAACCCGGTCGTGCAGGCGCTCCCTATAGAGATGAGCAAGCGCGGCGCCGTCGTGGTGGATACGACGTTGGCCGTGCCCGGCCAGCCCGGGGTATGGGCGCTGGGCGACTGCGCCGCCGTGACGGATGCCAAGACCGGCAAGTCGTGCCCGCCCACGGCCCAGTTCGCATTGCGCGAGGCGTACACCGTGGCGCACAACATCCACGCTACGCTGCGCGGACGGCCCCTCAAGCCGTTCCACTTCGAGGCGCTGGGTATCCTGGCCGTCGTCGGCCACCACACGGCCTGTGCCGAGATTAAGGGCTTGCGCTTCTCGGGGCTATTCGCGTGGCTGATGTGGCGCGGCATCTATCTGAGCAAGCTACCGGGGCTGGAGCGCCAGGTACGTGTGTTGTCTGACTGGATTATCGAACTGTTCTTCCCCCGCGACATCGTGCAGACGATTGATTTCGGGGAACGCGGCCCAGTACGGCCGACCACTCCCGCGCCCCCCGTAGCCCAGTCCGGCACGGCGGGCAATTCGTTGACGGGCGAGCCGGCGCGCAGCGCTTAGGAGGATTTGCGATGCTTACAAGTGGTAGAAGCGGCATCATTGTGAGTGTGGCCTTTGGGATGCTAGGTGGGGCGCTCATCACGGGCCTCGGACTGGCGTCGTTCCTGACGGGCGTCGTGCTCGGCGCAGTGTACGGTCTGTTGTTTGCCCTGCTCGCCCGGCCGCGCGCCGGCAGTCCGGGCGCGGGCCTGCTGTGGGGCCTCGGCTTCGCGCTCTTGATGTGGCTCATTGGACCGGCCGGCCTGTTCCCGCTGCTGAACGGCATGCCACAGATGGGAATGCTCGACACGGCCCGCACCCACTTCCCCGAGCTGGTTGCCTATCTCCTGTGCTTCGGCATGCCGCTCGGGCTTGCCCTCGGAACGTGGGGCGCGCTCCGGCCGGCCGCCGACCGCGTCGCCTTCAGCTGGCCGCGCGCCATTGTCGTCGGCGGCTTTGCAGGGGTCATCGGCGGCTGGGCGTTCGGCAAGTGGATGGAGCAGGTCAACTTCTACCCCCTCATCGCCGGCATTCTCAGCTCGAACGACCGTGCGCTGGGCGTCGGCCTGCACTTCGTCATCGCCGTCGTCATTGGTGCGAGCTTTGGCATTCTCTTCCAGCGCGATGTACGCCACGCCGGGTCGAGTCTTGGTTGGGGCATGGCGTATGGCATCTTCTGGTGGTTCCTCGGACCGCTGACACTGCTCCCCCTCCTGACGCGGCAGTGGCCGGACTGGTCGTATGCCCACGCCAGCGATCTGTTCGGCTCGCTCGTCGGCCACATCATCTACGGCCTGCTCGTCGGCCTGATCTATGCCGTGATTGATAGGCTCTGGGTCGCGTTCTTCCACGACACGGATCCCCTCAACCGGGAGGTCGAAGGACCGGGGACACGCACGCTTCAGACCCTTGGCTGGGGCGCGCTCGCCGCACTGACCGGCGGCCTCGTGTTTAGCCTGGTCATGGTGCAGATCGGCTTTCTCCCGCGCGTTGCCGCCCTGGCGCACGGCTCCTCCCCCTTGCTTGGCTTCGTCGTCCACCTCGCCATCAGTGCTCTGATTGGCGGAACCTTCGGCATCCTATTTCACTATGAAGCGCCGACAGCGGGCGCCGGGATTGCCTGGGGTCTCGTGTATGGCCTGATGTGGTGGTTCATCGGGCCTCTGACGCTCATGCCGATTCTCCTCGGCGGCTCGTTTACGTGGAGCATGCAAGCCGCGGACCTGCTCATGCCGTCGCTCATCGGGCATCTGCTCTACGGCGGCGTGACGGCAGCGGTGTTCATGGGGCTGCAGCTCCGCCACGAAGCCTGGCTGCGCCTCGACCCACGGCTGGCCGCTCGCGAAGCCCGCCGCTTCACCCCTGCCGGCACGCCGGCGCCGGCGGTGTGGCTGTTCCTGCTGGCCCTGGGCGTCCTCCTGCCGGTCATTCTGTAGGCCCTCTCCTGGCTGTTTGATAAGCACACACAACAACGCCTTAGCCGCGTCCCAAGCGTCTGGGATGCGGCTATAAGCTTCTTCGCCCGCACCCAGCGTCATGCTGAGAAGCGCCCTGGCTCCCAGCGAGAGATTGCTTCGGCGGCAAGGCCCGCCTCGCAATGACGCAGCAGTCGAGGCTCCTCGCTGGCGCTCGGAGTGACATTCGGAAGGGTCTTGTGGCGTGGCAAAGCCCTGCGGGCTTTGGATGCTCCGCAGGGCAGTGATTGGTTCGCAGTTGGTGGGCGACTAGCGCCAGCTGTCCACCGGCGGTGTCAGCCGCTCTGCATGCCCATCATTTTCATCTCGCGCATCTCGGCCTGGTCGCGGCGCTCGCCCTGCTGCTGAATGAGCTTGGCGACGAGGCCAGTCCAGCCAGTCTGGTGGCTGGCGCCGACGCCCGCGCCGTTGTCGCCGTGGAAGTACTCGTGGAACAGCACGTAGTCGCGCCAGTGCGGGTCGCGCTGGAAGACCTCCTGCGCGCCGAAGACCGGACGGCGTCCCTGCTCGTCCTGCAGGAAGATGCGGATGAGCCGCTCGGACAGGTCGTCCGCAATGTCGTCGAGGGAGACGAATTGCCCGGAACCTGTCGGATGCTCGACGCGGAAGTCATCGCTATAGTAGTGGTGGAACTGCTGGAGCGACTCGATGATGAGATAGTTGACCGGAAACCAGATCGGGCCACGCCAGTTGGAGTTGCCGCCGAACAGCCCGCTATCGGACTCGGCCGGCTGGTAGCGCACGGTATAGTCCATGCCGTCGGAATGCACCCAGTACGGGTGAGCTTCGTGGTACTTCGACAAGGCGCGGACGCCATAGGGCGACAGAAACTCCGCCTCGTCAAGCATGCGGCGCAGCACGCGCTTCATGCGGTGGCCGCGCAGGATGGCGAGCAGCCTGGTCTCGCGCATGCCCGGCTCCTGCCAGCGAGAGACGAGGCGCGCCAGGTGGGGACGGTTCTCGAGAAACCACTCCAGTCGCTGCTTGAACTCGGGGAGCTTCTCGATCCGCCACGGCTCCATGGTTGTCACGGCGAACAGGGGGATCAGGCCGACCATGGAGCGCACCTTGAGCGGGACGGAGTGGCCCTGCTCCTCCAGGTGGAGCACGTCGTAGAAGAACTCGTCCTCTTCGTTCCACAACGCGATGCCCTCGCCGCCGATATTGTTCATTGCATCGGCAATAAGCAGGAAGTGCTCGAAGAATTTGACGGCGATGTCTTCATAGACACGGTCGCGGCACGCCAGCTCCAGGGCAATCGTCAGCAGGTTCAGGCAGTACATTCCCATCCACGCCGTGCCGTCGCTCTGCTCGATGTGGCCGCCGGTCGGCAGCATGGCGCTGCGGTCGAAGACGCCGATATTGTCCAGGCCGAGGAACCCGCCCTGGAAGATGTTGTGGCCCTCGGCGTCCTTGCGGTTGACCCACCAGTTGAAGTTCAGAAGCAGCTTGTGGAACACGCGCTCGAGGAAGAACACGTCCCCCTCCCCGCGCATTTTCTCCTCGATCTTGAAGACGCGCCAGGCGGCCCAGCCGAGCACCGGCGGGTTCACGTCGCCGAAGTTCCACTCGTAGGCCGGTATCTGGCCGTTGGGGTGCTGGTACCACTCGCGCCCGAGGGCGACGAGCTGGTCCTTGGCGAACTCCGAGTCCACGAGCGCCAGCGGCAAGCAATGGAAGGCCAGGTCCCACGCGGCGAACCAGGGGTACTCCCACTTGTCGGGCATCGAGATAATCTTGGTCGTGTTGAGGTGCCGCCAGTCGCTGTTCCGCGCATGGCGACGCTCGGCGGCCGGTGGCGGGGGGCCTGGGTCGCCGTCCAGCCAGCGCTCGACGTCGTAGTAGTAGAACTGCTTCGACCACAGCATGCCGGCGAACGCCTGGCGCTGAACGTTGCGCTCGTCGTCGGTCAGGCTCTTTGGCTGCAGCTCGGCATAGAACAGGTCGGCCTCGGCCTTGCGCTCGGCGAACAGGGCATCGAAGTCGCTGAAGACGAAGGGCGACGGATGGGTCGCCGCCGACTTCGTCAGCCGCAGCCGCAGGACGGCAGTCTCGCCGGCCGGTATCGTCAAGCTGTAATGGGCGGCGGCCTTTGTCCCTACCCCTGTCGGGTTGACACAGTCGCGACGGCCATGGACCACCGTCTCGTGGATGCCGTCCTTGACGAACGGCGAAGGGTTCGGAGAGCCGTAGTGGCGCTCGACATTGGTCTCGTTTTCGGTGAAGAGCAGGTCCGGCGCGCCGTCGCACGCCAGGATGTAGCGGCCGAGGATCTGATGCTCGGCCAGCACTGCTGTCGGCACATGACCACGTCCACCGTCCATCGCGCTTTCCACCGGGTGCAGGGTCGGCCGCGGGCTGTTGCCGTCCCAGCTCCAGGTATTCCGGAACCAGAGGGTCGGCAGGAGGTGCAGCTCGGCCGATTCGGGGCCGCGGTTGGCGGCTGTGATGCGGATGAGGATGTCTTCGGTGTCCGCCTTGGCGTACTCGACGAACACGTCGAAATAGCGGTTGTCGGCGAAGACGCCCGTGTCGAGCAGCTCATACTCCGGCTCCAGCTTGCCGCGCCGAGCGTTTGTCTCCACCAGGTCACGGTACGGGAAGGCAGCCTGAGGGTACTTGTAGAGCATCTTCATGTACGAGTGAGTCGGCGTCGAGTCGAGGTAGAAGTAGTACTCCTTGACATCCTCGCCGTGATTCCCCTCGCTGCCCGTCAGTCCGAAGAGCCGCTCCTTCAAGATTGGGTCGTGGCCGTTCCACAGAGCCAGGGCGAAGCAAAGGTACTGCTCGTCGTCGGATATGCCGGCCAGCCCGTCTTCGCCCCAACGGTAGGCGCGGGAACGCGCGTGGTCGTGGGGGAAGTAGTCCCACGCGTTGCCGTCGGCGCTGTAGTCCTCGCGCACCGTCGCCCACTGGCGGTCGCTCAGGTATGGCCCCCACTTCTTCCACTCGTTGTTGCCGCGTCGGTCGGCGTCGAGGCGCTCGTGCTCAGGCGTTGCAGTCATCGTCCGCTCCTTACTAGCCAGCCATCACAGGCTCGTCATGCGCGGCCGTCGCCCCGCTGCCCAGGCGCTCCATCAAGTGGTCGCCGACGCGCAAGGCGTTGGCGATGACGGTCAGGCTGGGGTTGCAGGCCGAGCTCGACGGGAAGAAGCTCGAGTCCACGACATAGAGGTTATCGAGATCGTGGGCCTTGCAGTTGACGTCCAGCACCGAGGTCGTGGGATCCGCGCCAAAGCGAACTGTGCCGCACTGGTGGGCAACGCCGGCCAGCGGAATGCGCTTGGAGAGGTAGACGTCCTGCGGGATGAAGTGAGTCATGCCGCCCTCGACGTGCTCCATGGCGTGCTTCAGCTTCGCGAGGAGGCGCTTGTGCGGCTCGGTGTTGTTGGGCGTGTAGCTCAGCATGATGTCACCGGCCGACGTCAGCGTGACGCGGTTGTTCGGGTCGGGCAGGTCCTCCGTCGTAATCCACCAGTCGACGGCGTGCTTGGCGACGTAGTCGAGGGTCAGGCCGACGCCAGGGATGCGCAGCGAGGGCGCGTCGCCTTCGAGCTGCTCCGGCAGCGACTTGCCAAGCGTCTGGATGTGGCCGAGTGGAAAGTCAAAGCCGTCCTTATTGTGATTGTCCGGCCCGTTGCCGTGCCAGTACCAGTCGTTGACGCCGATGGTCTTGGTGAACTTGGCCGGGTTAGGGCGGCGCGAGACGGCCAGGATGGCCGAGTTGTTGTGGCACATGTAGTGGCGGCCGACCTGGTCGGAGCTATTGGCGAGGCCATTGGGGTGCATGTCATTCGCCGAGCGCAGCAGAAGCGCCGCTGAGTTGATCGCGCCGCAGGCGACGACGACGATGTCGGCCGAGAACTGCTGCATCTCGCCGTCGAGCTGGACCTGAACCGCCGTTACCTGCCGGCCCCCTGGGTCCGTGTCGAGGCGCGTAACCAGGGCGTTGGTCAGCAGCGTCACATTGCGATGCTGAAGGGCCGGGCGAATGCACGTCGTGTCGGAGTCGTACTTGCCATCCACCAGGCAGGGGAAGCCGTCGAACGTGTCGCACTTGATGCACAGGCTCATGTGGCGGTATTCCTCGTCCAGGCGAACGCCGACCGGCAGCGGGAACGGGTTGAGGCCCTGCGCCTTCAGGCCCTCGACGACCTCCTGCATCCGCGGCTCGTGCCTGACGGCCGGGAATGGGTACGGCCCTTCGGCGGGCGGCTCGGTCGGGTCCGTGCCGCGCTCGCCGTGCGCGCCGTAGAGGCGCTCGGCGCGGGTGTAGTAGGGCGCGAGGTCCTGGTAGGTCAGCGGCCAGGCGGGCGACATACCGTCGAAGTGGCGCACTTCGCCGAAGTCACCCTCGCGCATACGCAGCAGAACCGCACCGTAGACTTTGGTGTTGCCGCCAACGTAGTAATTCGTGCCGGGACGGAACGGACGGCCGTCCGTGTCGTACCACATCTCCGTGGTGTGGTAGCGCTCGTGGACGAAGACGGCGCGCGGATCCCAGTTCTCTTTCTCGCGCGGCAGCCACCCGCCGCGCTCCAGGACGAGGATGCGCTTGCCCGACGGCGCAAGGGTGTAGGCCAAGGTTCCACCGCCCGCACCGCTGCCGATGATGATGACGTCATAGTGATGAGTCGCGCTCATGCCAGCCTCCTGTAGTCGTCAAGTGCGTCTGCTCGGGCTCAACTGCTGTCACTGTCTCTAGATAACCGTTGTTCGTTACACGCGCACCTACACGACGGCCGCCGGAGCGATACCGGCCGCTGTCGAGCCACGTGTCTTGGCATGGGTCAGGACGAACATGAACTCGTAGACCTGGGCCTCGGCGATGGACTTCGTCGCCAGGTTCTCCATGATGAACAGCCCGTGGCGAACGTTGAGGGTCTGGGGCACGACGAAGGGCCGCTCTGGGTCTTCGCCCGGCACCGCGCCGTAGCTCCACGTGTCGGCGCCCGTCATCGCAACCCGTCGCTCGACCAGCCACTCCGCGACGGCCATGCCGATGCCCGGCTCGCCGGCGGTGTAGCGCTCGGGGTCGGTGTCCCATAGCGCGCCCCACCCCGTGTGAAAGAGAAGCACGTCTCCCGGCTCGACGGCGACGCTCTGCATCTGGAGTGTGCATTCCAGGTCTTCGACCGTAATGACGTCGCCGGCGTCGAGGCGGCTGACACCGCGATAGCGGGCCACGTCGGCCAGGACGCCGCGGGTGATGATGGGCGGGACGGTCTCGATGCCCAGCCGGTTCGTCCCCCACTCCTCGATGATGTCCTCGGTACGCCAGCCGTTGTAGAAGCGGTCGCCCAATTGAAGATGGTTGAGGCCGTCGAGATGGGTCCCGATCTGCATCGTGCCGGTCACCAGTTCCGTGACCCAGTTTATCTCGTTCCGTCCCCTGCCCTTCGCGCCGTTCCCCTCTCGTCCGGGGTTGATGATGTGGGCGCTCGTGACGAGGGTTTGCTGCCAGTAGCGTCCCTCAAAGTGAGGGACGTTGGCGTGGAGCGTGCGGCCGAGGTCGTAGACCGTGCCTGCACGCACGAGGCGCGCGGCGGCCGCGACTTTGGCCGGCGAAATCTCGTTGAGGGTTCCTCGCTCATCGCCCTCACCGTACCGCGAGGGCCACCAGGGGGTAACGTCCGTCATCTTGCGCCTCCCGTTAAGTCTTGACTACAGTGCAGTATAGTGGGGGAAAAGGCGCGCGGCGTTACACGCACAGTCTACCAAGAAGGTGTAACGCTGGGCGACCCACCGAGTCTATTCAAGCAGCAGCTAATGCCTAGAGTCAGCCACCAGGGCAGGAGGTTAACCATGAAGGGTCTCGCAGGGAAAAACGTTCTCGTGACCGGCAGTACGTCCGGTATCGGTCAGGCTATCGCCGTGCGCTTTGCGCAGGAAGGGGCGAATGTCGCTATCAACTACCGCCGCCAGATCGAGGAAGCGACGATGACGGACGACCTCATTCACGGCGGCGGCCGCAGCGCGCATCATCACCACGACCACTTCGCAGACGAGATGGACGACATGCATACGCACCACATCTTCGTCCAGGCGGATATCTCGTCCGAAGAGCAAGTCGTGGCGATGGTGCAGCAGACGATTCGGGAGCTAGGCGGTCTCGACATTCTCATCAACAACGCGGGCTACCAGGTCTCGGCGGCGTCTCACGAGGCCAATACAGCGGACATTGACGGCGTCCTCGCCGTCAACCTGCGTGGCGCCTACCTCTGCGCTCGCGAGGCCATCAAGCATTTCCTCGCGGAGGGCAAGTCTGGGGTCATCCTCAACATCTCTAGCGTTCACCAGATCATCCCGAAACCGAAGTACATCGGCTACTCGATGAGCAAGGGCGGCATGCAGAATATGACCATGACGTTGGCGCTGGAGTACGCCGACAAGGGCATTCGCGTCAACGGCATCGGCCCCGGGGCGACCATCACGCCCATCAACCGCGCGTGGGTCGATGACCCTGAGAAGCGCGCCCAGGTCGAGAGCCACATCCCAATGCGCCGCGCCGGAACGTCCGAGGAGATGGCGGCGGTCGCGGCGTTCCTGGCGTCAGACGAGGCGGCCTACATCACCGGCCAGACCATATTCGTCGACGGGGGACTGACGCTCTACCCCAGCTTCGCTTTGCCCTGGTCGTCGGAGTGAGCATTGCACCCATAAGAAGACAGGCCGCCGGGGAGATAGTCCTCGGCGGCCTTTTTCGTTGGGTTTTCAGGCCGTGGTTCGCCAAGTCTCGCTGAGAGAATTTCCGAGCGAGCAGTCTCGTTACACGGCAAGCCATTTCGCACACAGACATTTCTGGACGAGTCGGGCGGTCCCGAATATGCTTGGCTGGTACGTTCTGTTTAGAAGTTGGCAAGCGAGGCTTAAGAATTGTGTAACGTTTTGGGCGTGCGCGAGACTATTCAGAGCAAGCTGCGCCATGACTGCGCTTCGAAAAAGGGGCTTTCGGCGCGGAGATGACCCCATAAGGAACCGATCAGATGGCCGAAACAGATAATACGGAAATGACATGCCAAGAGCTTGTCGAGCTTGTAACTGAGTACTTCGAGGGCACGCTCTCCCCCACCGACCGCGCGCGTTTCGAAGCACACCTCCCGAACTGTCGCGGCTGCCGCAACTACCTCGAGCAAATGCGGCAGACGATCCGAAGCGTAGGGAGGCTGTCCGAGGAGACGATCAGTCCCGAGGCCATGGACACTCTCCTGACGCGCTTCCGGGATTGGAAGCGCGGTACGTCCTCGCCGGTGTGACGCCGCGTCGATGTCTGCGGCCCGTGGCATCTCTGCAGAGCAAGTTCGTCCGATTGAGCGCGAAAGTGTAACGCTTAAGCGAGCACACGAGACAGTGCATCAATTAGGACAAACGCCGCCCGACTGAGGGTAGTCGAGGCGCAAGTCCCCAAGCGCGCAAGGAGTCTGCTATGGATGTCGTGAAGTCCAACCCTGCTACCGCGACCGAGAAGCGAGTCGACGGCGTGTCGTTCTGGCCGCACTCGCTGGCAACTTGGTTTTTCGCCCTCAGCCGAATCCTGATCGGATTCATGTGGTTCAGCCAGACTCAGTGGAAGATGCCTCCAACGTTTGGCTGCTCGGCGAACTTCGCCTTCACCACCGATATCAATCATCCCACGTCGGGGCTGTGTGACTTCATCGGACGGCAGGCGACATACGGCTCTATCGAGCCGTTCAAGGCCTTCCTCACCGGCTTCGTCATGCCCAACATCCAAATGGTCGGCTGGGGTGTCTACTTCATGGAGCTGGCGATCGCGATCAGTCTCATCTTTGGGATTCTGACTCGGCTAGGGGGGCTTCTTGGCGCGCTCCAGGGCATCAATCTCGCGATCGGCTTCGTGGGGGTGCCTCAGGAGTGGATTTGGACCTACATCTTCCTCGTGCTGCTCAACCTAATGTTTGTCGCAGTCGGCGCCGGCCGTTACCTGGGCGTGGACCACTGGCTGCGCCGGCGCTTCGAGGGTCAGGCCGTGCTGGTGGCGCGCTTCGTTCGCCTGACAACGTAGCCGAGACCGGGTGATATTAACGTCACCACAATTACATCCACTCGTGAGAAGCTCGACCGAGCGTTAGTGCGAGATCATGAGTTACACATGGACCCATGTTTCGAACGTAGTATGTTTGCAGGTTAGCGCGGGTAGTAGCTGATGACTGTGCTTAGGGATGTCATCGTTACCACCATGCAGACGCAGAAGCCCAACGTGATCCTGCCGTGCTACAGCGACCGGGTGTTCGCGTAGACGGAGGACACTGAGATGGGCTTCACCGTGCCGGCCGCCAAGTTCGGGGAGATGATCGAGGAGTTGGAGGGGACGGCGGGCACGGTTGCGAGAGGCGGGCCGCCGTGGCGCTACGAAGCCGTTCGGCTGGCCAAGATGTTCGATGTCATCTGTTCGATGAAGGCATCCCAGACTGGATAATCGCTGCCCCTCCACACCGAAGCCCTGAACTCGTCAGCCGCGGCTTCCGACCACCCCACGTGTTTCAGCGCATAGAGTGAATAGAATGCGGTGACGCGAAAGTTGGCCGCGCAGTGAACAAGCGTCTTCCCCTGGGGGGCCTCCCTCATCACACGCTCAAACTCGGCGAAGTCGCTGGCGGTGGGATTCTCCCACGCGACGGGGATGTGATAGTACGCCATGTCAAGCGATTTCACCAGGCTCGCTTCGTCCAGCGACGGCTCGCGCAAATTGCCGGTCGCCAGGTTGATGACCGTCGCAACCCCCTCGTCGGCGGCGGCTCGGAGCTGGTCTGCCGTGGGCTGGCCGCCCGTGATGAGGGTGTCGTTCACCTTGCGGTAGTTGTAGATGTCTTGAGTTGTCGTGGTCATTATCCCTCGTAGGCTTGCTTCAAGGCTGCGATGTTGACGAGAATCTCCAGGATGCTACTTCTGGAGGCTAGTCCGAATCGCACTCGGTAAAGGGTGCTTGGCCTGCGGGTTGGCCCAAAGCGTCGCGACGCCGTCGGCGTGCATGTCGCGTAGCGCAACGGCGCTGAGGCGTTGAAAGTGCTTGAAGAAGTCGGCCGGGTCACGAAAGCCGTGGCGGCTCAAAATGCGCGGATCGTGCTGCTCGGCCCGCAGCTTGAGATGCAGCATGAACTGCGCCAGGTCGAGGTCGCCCAAGCGGTCTGTCTCGGTCACGATCACCAGCACATTGATGCTATCGGCGAGCATCTGGCTCAGTTTGCCGCACACGATGTCCGTCAACCGTCCGCTGTTGTCCTCTAGCGTTGGCGTCGGGGGCGCCCCTGTCTGGCCCGTCTGAGCTGGGGAACGCATCCGCGTCACCTCGACGTTGAAGTCAAAGCTCGTGGTGTACGTGACGGTGAAGTCGGGGCAACGCGTCTGGCCTGTGCCGCACTTCTCGTACGCGACGGTGAAGCGGCGCTCGCCGCACAGCCAAGAGGCGATGGCAAGTTCGGCTTGCAGGTCGAGGACGCTCTCCGGCCCCTGGGTGACGCGGATCTTCTTGCGTATCTTGTCGCGGTACGTCTCGACGAACGTTCGGAAATGAGGCGAAGCCGTCATCCACCCATTCAGCGGCTCGGCGAGGCGGTGTGGCTTGCGGTCGAAGAGGTAGGCAAGAAGCTCGTTTTGCTTGACCCGAGACATCGATATCCTTGGGAGCCATCTACGTCACGACGAGCAACAGCGTCTTGCGCCTGACTGTCCAAAAGAGGCTACTTGAGGCCAGAGCGCAGGAAGCTGTTGATGAACTGCCGCTGGAAGACGAGGAACAGGATGAACAGGGGCGCGACGACGATCAGAGTGGCCGCGCTGACCAGCGGCCACTGCGCGCCCAGCTCGCCCAGCTGCGTGAAGATGGCGAGGCCGACCGTCAGCGGACGGCTGCGCTCGCTGTTCGTCACGACCAGTGGCCACAGGAACTCGTTCCAGTGGTAGGTGATGGAGGACAGCCCGAACGCCACCAGAGCCGCTGTGCCGCCAGGTAGGTAGACGTGCCAGAGCGTCTGCCACCAGGTCGCGCCGTCGATGCGCGAGGCGTCGTCTAGCTCGCGGGGGACGCTCTTGAACGTCTGCCGCATGAGCAGCGTCCCGAAGGCGGAGCCGAAGTAGGGGATCATGATGGCGAGCCGATTGTCGAACAACCCCATGGCGCGAATCGTCGCGTAGTTGGGTACGACCAGCGCCGTGAACGGGATGAGGACTTGCAGCAGGATGATGAACAGCAGGACGTTCTGGCCGGGGAACGTGTAGCGCGCGAAGGCGTAGCCGGCGAGCGTGACCGTGATAATCTGCACGACCACGACGCCGACGGTGATGAAGATGGTGTTGAAGTAGTACGTCCCGAACGGCGCGATGCGGAACGCGGTGGTGTAGTTCTCCAGCGTCGGGCGCGAGCCGAACAGGATGTCCCCCTCGCGCAGCGGCAAGTCCGCCGGGCGCAGCGACACCAGGATCACCCAGACGAGCGGGATCAGCCAGCCGACCGCGATGATGCACAACACGGCGATGCCCAGCCAGCGACTCCAGCGGCGGCCGGCCCTAGTCGGATTCATACGTCGTCCGCCCTTCGAACCACAGGAAGTTGCTGATGGTGAACATGAGCAGGATCAGGACGAGCAGCACGGTCAACGCATTGGCCTCGCCGCGATCCTGGAACCGGAACTGCGTCTCGTAGATGTGGTACATGAGCAGGTTGGAGGCGTTGTCCGGGCCGCCCTGCGTCATGATGTAGATCTGGTCGACCATCTGGAACCCGGCGACGACGGCGATGGTCGTCACGAACAGCGTTGTCGCGCTCAGCAGCGGGAACGTGATGTGGCGGATCTCCTGCCACAGCGTTGCGCCGTCCAGGGCCGCCGCTTCGAACACATCCTGCGATAGGTTCTGGATGCCCGCCAGGTAGAAAATCATGTAGTAGCCCGTCTGCTTCCAGATGGTCATCACGATGATGGCCCACAGCGCCAGGTCGGGGTTGCCGAGCCAGTTCTGCCCGCGAACGCCCAGCGGCCGCAGGAACGTCGCCACGACGCCGTAGTCCGGCGTGTACATGAACAGCCAGATGGTTGCGGCGCTGACCAGGGGCAGGATCGTCGGGTAGAAAATCGCTAGGCGGAAGATGCCGATGGCGCGCAGCTTCTGGTTCAGCAGCAGGGCGAACGCGAGGCCTAGCGCCATCGACAGCGGCACGGTCATGAGGACGAACAAGGCCGTGTTCTGAAGCACTTTGAGGAAGACGGGGTCCTGGACCAGGTTGACGTAGTTGCCCAGCCCGATGAACTGCGGGACGCGCACGGCCTGGTTCGCCTTGAAGAGGCTCTGGTAGAGCGTCGCCAGCGACGGCCAGACGGTGAACACGACCACGAAGATGAGCGTCGGCAGGATGAGCAGGTAGGGAAGCCAGGAGAGGCGGGGGCGTCGCGCCCTCGCCTCTGTCTTCGGCCGCGCAATCGACGACGCTGCCACTACTTGAACTGCTTCAGGATGCGGTCGGCCTCGGCCTGCCCATCCTGCATGGCCTGGTCCGCCGTCTTCTTTCCGGCGATGACCGCCTGGATGTTGTTGCCGAGCACCTGCTGGAGCTGCGGCGCGGCGTGTGTCCCCAGCTCGCGCTGGGCGTACTGGAGCTGGTCCTTGGCGACGAGGTACTGCGGCTGCTTGACCGCCAGGTCCTTCATCGCCTGGGTATCATACGCCGAGGCGCGCGTAGCGACGTAGCCGGTGTCGATGCTCCACTGGGCGGCGCGGTCGGGGCTGGTGAGGAACTGGATGAACTTGCACGCGGCGTCCTGCTTCTCCTTGGGCGCGTTCTTGAAGATGTACAGGTTGCCGCCGCCGGTCGGCGCGCCGTAGCCCTTGTCGGCCGGCATGAACGCCACGCCGACGGGGAACTGCGCCTGCTTGAGGACGTTGGTCAGGCTGCCGGTCGTGTGGTACATCATGGCCGTCTTGCCCGCCGTGAAGTCGTTGGGCGTGGTCGCCCAGGCGATGACGCCGGGCGGCATGACGTTGTACTTGGTCGATAGGCTCGCCCAGAACTCCAGGGCGCGCTTGACCTCCGGCGTGTTGAAGTAGACCTCAGTCGGGCTGTCGCCGACGATGTTCTTGCCCGCCTCGATGGCGAAGCCCTGGAACATCCAGTACGGGAAGCCATCCGAGGGGATCTGGACGCCCCAGCGCGTTACCTGGCCGTTGGCGTCCTTCTTGGTCAGCTTCTGCGCCATCGACGCCAGCTCATCCCAGTTCTTGGGCGGCTTCTCCGGGTCGAGGCCAGCCTCCTTGAAGGCGTCCTTGTTGTAGTAGAGCACCGGCGTGCTGCGCTGGAACGGAATGCCCCACGTCTTGCCCTGCGCCTGGGAGTTCGCCATGAACGCCGGGAAGAAGTCTTTCAGGTAGGCATCGCCGCCAATCGTGCTGATGCACTGGTCGAGAGGAATAATCGCGTCGGCGTCGATGAGCGACCACATGTCCGTGGAGAGGAGCACGGCCAGTCCTGGCGGCGCGCCACCGCCCTGCACCGTCGTCTGAATCTTGGTCAGGGCGTCCTGGTAGCTGCCCGCCAGGACCGGCTTGACGGTGATGTTCGGGTTATCCTTGTGGAAGTCAGCGGCGTACTTGTCGAGGATTTGGGTGATGGGGCCGGGCACGGCGACAGGGTAGTAGAAGTCGAGATCGACGTTCCCCGCGGCCGCCGGCGCAGCAGCCTGGCTGGCCGGAGCGCTCGTCGGCGCAGCGGCCGCGCCACCCTGGGCGGCTGGGGCGCTCGTCGGCGCGGTCGAGGCGGCCGGGGCACTGGGCGCGCCGCCCGCGCACGCCGCGAGAACCAGGCCCACGACGAACAGGGCCAGCAGCGCGAGCAACTTAGTCCGTGGCATGGTATCTCCTCCTTCAACGCTATGGAATGCTGTCTAACCTACCATGCTCATGTTAACTCCGCATGCAGGTACAGTCAAATCGGCCCCCGGATGTTTGGCGCGACAACGCGCGAGCGGAGGGCGCGCTGCGTGCGACACCCTCCGCTCTCTATTAAACCATAGGCTTGTCTTGCAGGAGAGGCACTTTGTGCTACAATAAGCACCCTTGAAATGTCACACGTGGACATATGCCCATGCGGCGGAGGACATCAGTCGCCCAAGCCGATGACAGGTTGATGGCAGGGAGGAGCGATGAATGCACAAGATTGGGTGGACCGACTGGCAGCCATGTCGGGCCGCATCGCCCGCGCCGAAGAGCATTGCACTGAGCTAGAAGCGCGCTACGCTCCGTCGGAGACTTAGCGGGACATGGCTCAAGAACTCATCTTCACCCGCCACGGACAGAGCACGGTCAACGTCACGCGCACGATATCGAACCGGGCGACGGACTACGCTCCCCTGACGACGCTTGGCAGAGACCAGGCGCGGCAATTGGCCCAGGCTCTCCGGGGGCGAAACATCTTCGCGCTGTATGCCAGCCCACTCATGCGCGCCAGGGAGACGGCGGAGATCGTCGCCGAAGCGCTTGGCCTCGACGTTGTGCTCGAAGATGGCTTGCGGGAGCCGTTCTGCGGGATTGCCGAGGGGCGAAGCGATGACGAGGCGTGGGGGATGCATTACGCCGAGTGGGTCGCGTGGCGAGCGGGCGACGTGGACTACAGGATTCCGGGGGGCGAGAGCCTGCGTGACATCCGGGACCGCTTCCTGCCCCTTGTCGCCGACGTTCTCGCACGCCATGCACAGGAGCCGGGCAGTGTCGTCCTCATCAGTCATGGCAGCGTGCTCATGCACATGCTGCCGGTTCTCGCATCGAACCTCGCGCCGGATTTTGTCGACGCCAACCCCCTCCGAAACTGTGACTACATCGTGACAACGCCCACCGCGTCCGGTCTCCTCTGCGTCGAGTGGGGCGGGAAGCCGGTCGCGAGTCCGGTAGGCTAAGCCGCCAAGAAGTCTACCACGGAAGACACTGAACACACGGAAACAAGAGCCTGCCTTCTCCTTTCCGTGTATTCCGTGCCTTCCGTGGTTGCCATCTTGGCCTTGTGGCCAAATGGGGTGGCGACTTGCAGTCGCTCGCCGTAGTGGACAGAACGACTCAAGTCGCCACGACGAAGCGCGTATTCGCTACGGCGCGGGAGCGGGCGCGGGGCAAGCGGGTGCGGCCACGGGCGGCTGCGCCTCGATGGTGCGGCACGTCGCGCCGGCGCACCCGTGAAGCGCGTGCGACCACGCCGAGAGCTGGCTCACGAGCGCCTGGTTCGCCGGGTCGGCGGCGATGTTCTTCAGCTCATACGGATCGCAGCGCAGGTTGTACAGTTCCCGCACCGGCGACGCGCTATTGGTCTCGTACTCAGCAAACGCCAGGTCCGCCGTCCGCACGCCGACAAACGGTGGGATGTTGAGCTTACCCTTGGCGGCCTTGTCGACCAGGTCCATCTGGTCCGGCGGCTCCAGGGTGTTCGGGTCGCCGGCGAAGCCTGCTCCCCCTGTCGTCACCTGCAGGTCGGGGCCACCGTGCTCGAGCAGCAGCGCGTTGCGCCAGTCGGCCGGCGTGTGGCCGTGGAGCAGCGGCGCGAGCGAGCGCCCATCCACGGTCGCCGGGATCGTGGCGCCGGCGAGGTCCGCGAACGTCGGGGCATAGTCCACGTTGGCGGTGATGGCCGTCACCGTCGCGCCCTTCGCCACGCCCGGACCGCGCACGATGAGCGGCACGTGCAGGTCTTCCTCGTACAGCGTGTTCTTGCCCGCCGGCAGGCGGTGCTCACCCATGTGGAAGCCGTTGTCCGATGTGAAGACGATGTAGGTGTTGTCGAGCTGGTGGTTAGCGGCCAGGGTCTCGACGACGTTCTGGAGCAAGTCCTCGACCGCCTCCATCGCCTGAAGCCGCTTGTCGTAGAGCTGCGTCATGTCGTTGATCTGCCGGTTGGTCAGCGAGGGCCGCGCCTGCATCCACGCCGGCTTGTCGCTGACGTCCTTCTCGTTGAACGACGGCGGCCGGGGGAGCGGGACGTTCAGAAAGTCGTGCTGGTAGCGCGGAGCCGCCGCCGCCGGCTGGTGCGGGTCGTAGGGCGCGATGTACATGAAGAACGGCGTGTTGTCCTGCGCGGCCTGCTGGATGAAGTCGTGCGCCTTCCCGGACAGGACATCCACCATGTACGTGTTATTGTAGACGACCGGCGTGCCGTTCTCGTTCATGGTGTAGTTGTACTCGCCGTACGGGTTGCCCGCCTCCGGGCTGTACCACTGGCTCCAGCCGGGCGGGACGTAGTTGGGCGGCGTCGGGTTGCCGTTCTTGTCCTTGCCGACGGGGTAGCCGTTCAGGTACTTGCCCATGAGCACGGTGCGGTAGCCCGCGTCCTGGAGCCAGGTGGCGACGGTGGACGCCTCTTCGCCATTCTTATAGAACGTGTTGAAGCCGCCGTCCGACGCCGTCGTGCTGTTGTTGAAGATGTCGGTGTTGTGGGCATACTCGCCCTTCAGGGTCGTTGCGCGCGACGGGCAGCACAGCGACAGGCTCACGAAGTGGTTCTCGAACGTCATGCCCTGGTCGGTGAGCAGCGACTTGATGCGGGGCATATACTTCGGGTCCAGGGAGTCCAGGTTCACGTCCAGGTCATCGGTCAGGATGAACACGATGTTGGGGTGGCGGGTCGCCGGGTCGGCCCCATCCGGCGCCGCCTGCGCCGCCTGGGATGCCAGCGCCACCCCCGGCGCGGAGACTGAGCCAATGCCCGCGCTGCACGCTGTGACCAGGACGAGCAACACCCCCACCACGGCCATAACGATTCCGATGCGCAATCCTCTGTTTCCCATGACGACACTCCTTCTGGTTGGCGCCCGCGCGTCGCGGGGCTGTGCTAACGACACACCTATGCAATTGTCCGCAATCACCCTCTCCGCTCTTCCTGCTGACTCCCATGTTAACAGGGGGTGATTACCGAACTGGTAGGAGTGTGTAAAAGGTGTGTAATTTGCGTCGTCACGGGTTCGGGGAATCAAAAAGGGCGGAGGCACGCTCTCGCGCGCTCCGCCCTGCGTTACCTATTCAGAACCAACATCTCATGCCGTCATTGCGAGGAGGACGATAGGACGACGAAGCAATCTCACGGGAGGTGACAGTCACGCTCTAGCCGCCCAGACCGTCTGTCGCAAGGACGGGAGATTGCTTCCCTCACGCTCGCAATGACAGAATGTGCGTCATTGCGAGGAGGACGATAGGACGACGAAGCAATCTCACGGGAGGTGACAGTCACGCTCTAGCCGCCCAGACCGTCTGTCGCAAGGGCGAGAGATTGCTTCCCTCACGCTCGCAATGACAGCTTCTAGCTGGCCTTAAGGTTGCCGGCTTCGGCCAGGTCGAGCTTGATGCCCGGGCCCATCGTCGTCGTCAGCACCATGTTCTTGATGTAGACGCCCTTCGCGCCCGACGGCTTGGCGCGGTTGACCGCGTCCACCAGAGCCGAGAGGTTGTCGAGCAGTTGCTCCTCGGTGAAGTCGCGCTTGCCGATGGGCACATGCAGGTTCGCCGTCTTGTCGAGCTTGAACTCGACGCGGCCGCCGCGCGCCTCGGTGATGACGCGAGGCAGGTCCTCCGCCGGCACGACCGTGCCCGACTTGGGGTTGGGCATCAGGCCGCGCGGACCAAGGATTTTACCCAGGCGGCCGACCTTACCCATCAAGTTGGGCGTGGCGATGGCGATCTCGAAGTCCGTGAAGCCGTCCTGGATGCGCTTGACGAGGTCGTCGCTGCCGACGATGTCGGCGCCGGCGTCCTCGGCGATGCGCGCCGCGTCGCCCTCGGCGAACACGGCGATGCGCACCCGGCGGCCGGTGCCGTGGGGCAGGACGACCACGCTGCGCACCTGCTGGTCGGCGTGGCGCGGGTCCACGCCCAGGCGGAAGTGAACTTCCACCGTCTCATTGAACTTGGTAAACGATGCTTCCTTGGCGAGCTTGATCGCGTCGGCCGCGGTATACGTCCGGTTGCGGTCTACCTTGGCCTTCGCCGCTTCGTATTTCTTGCCGCTATCCGTTGCCATGACAATCCCCCTTTAATCCGTGACCTTGATGCCCATCGAGCGCGCGGTGCCTTCGATCATGCGCATCGCCATGTCGATGTCCGTGGTGTTCAGGTCCTTCATCTTGGTCTCGGCGATCTGCCGGACCTGCGCCCGCGTGACCGTGCCGGCCTGGGCCGTGTTGGGCCGCGCCGATCCCTTGTCAACCTTAGCCGCCGACTTGAGGAGGTCGGGGGCGGGCGGCGTCTTGAGGACGAAGGTGAAGGAGCGGTCGGTCATGATGGTGATCTCGACCGGGATCACCTGCCCGGCCATGGGGGCCGTGCGGGCGTTGTAGTCCTTCACGAACTGGGGAATGTTGATGCCGTGGGGGCCGAGGGCCGTACCCACGGGCGGGGCCGGCGTCGCCTTGCCCGCGTTCAACTGTAGCCTGACAATCGCTTTAACTTTCGCAGCCATTGTATCCTCTCTCTACCGAGGTGGGAATTCGCCTCGTGGGAAGCTCCCTCGTGTAGGGAACACTCAATTATATGCGCTCGACCTGGAGGAAGTCCAGCTCGACCGGCGTGTCGCGGTTGAAGAAGGACACCGTGAGGCGGACCTTGCCGCGCTCGGCGTCCACTTCCTCCACAACGCCGTTGAAGTCGGTGAACGGCCCGTCGATGATGCGCACCTTCTGCCCCGGGTGGAACGAGACGCGCACCTTCGGCGCTTCCGCCGTCATCCGCTTCATGATCTTATCGACCTCGGCCTCCGGCAGCGGCGCGGGCCGCAGTCCGGAGCCAACGAAGCCGGTGACGCCCGGCGTGTTGCGGACGATGTACCAGGTCTCGTCGTCCATAATCATCTGGACGAGAACGTAGCCGGGGAAGATTTTGCGCTCCACCTGGCGGCGCTGCCCGTCTTTGATGTCGACTTCCATCTCCACCGGCACAACGACCTGAAAGATCATGTCTTGCAGGCCGCGCTCCTCGATCTGGCGCTCCAGGTTGCGCTTGACTTTCTTCTCGTACCCGGAGTAGGTGTGGAGAACGTACCACGCCCGCTGGGCGTCGGACTTCGGCTCCGTCTTCTCCGCCTCGTCGGCCGGGCTGGCCGGCGCCCTCTCATCCATAGGATCATCCATCTGGGGCACCGCTTTCTTTTAGCCCAGCAGGAGACGGAACAGAGACGTGAAGAGGGCGTCGACGCCGCCGAGGATCGCCGCCATAATGAGAAGGACGACCACGACCATGATAGTCAGGTTCGTCGCCTCGTCCTGCGTCGGCCACGTGACCTTGCGCAGCTCCGAGCGGGTCTGCTCCAGGTAGCGGCGCGCGCGTTGGACAACGCCGTTGTCGTCGACGGGTCGTTTGGCTTCAGATGCGCTCACTCTGCCTCCCTCCCGCGCCTAGCGTGTCTCGCGGTGCGGCTGATGCTCGCGGCAGCGCGGGCAGTACTTCTTTAGCTCCATGCGCGCCGGGTCATTTTTGCGGTTCTTTTCCGTCGTGTAATTCCTCTCCTTGCACTTGGTGCATTCGAGAGTGATTACCATGCGATTTGCTTTCTTCGCCATACGTCACCTCTACAGGAAACCAGGGCCGCGTGCGCGGCCCTGGCTCGCCGTCATTTACTCGAGGACCTTGGTGAGGACGCCAGAGCCGACCGTTCGGCCACCCTCGCGGATGGCAAACCGCGACCCCTGCTCCAACGCCACCGGGTGGATCAGCTCCACCTGCAGGTTCACGTTGTCCCCAGGCATCACCATCTCCACCCCACTCGGCAACTCGCACGTCCCCGTGATGTCCATCGTCCGAATGTAGAACTGCGGTCGATACCCGTTGAAGAACGGCGTGTGGCGGCCACCCTCTTCCTTCTTCAACACGTACACCTCGCCCATGAACTTCGTGTGCGGCTTGATCGACCCTGGCTTCGCCACCACCTGCCCCCGCTCCACGTCCGTTCGCTCGATCCCCCGCAGCAACAGCCCGATGTTGTCCCCCGCCTGCCCCTGATCCAGCAGCTTGCGGAACATCTCCACCCCGGTCACAACCGTCGAGCGCGTCTGCTCTCGGATGCCCACGATCTCCACCGTGTCCCCGACCTTCACAATCCCGCGCTCCACGCGCCCCGTCACCACCGTCCCGCGTCCCTTGATCGAGAACACGTCCTCAATCGGCATCAGGAACGGCTTGTCCACCGCGCGCTCTGGCTGCGGAATGTAGCTGTCCACCGCATTCATCAGCGCCAGGATCGGCTTGTACTCCGGCGCGTTGATGTCCTTCGACGTGCTCTCCAACGCCGCCAGCGCGCTGCCTCGGATGATCGGAATGTCGTCGCCGGGGAAGTTGTACTTGCTGAGCAACTCCCGTAACTCCATCTCCACCAGTTCCAGCAGCTCCTCGTCGTCCATCATGTCGACTTTGTTGAGGAACACCACCATCGCTGGCACCTCGACCTGCCGCGCCAGCAGGATGTGCTCCCGCGTCTGGGGCATCGGGCCGTCCGGCGCGCTGACGACGAGGATCGCCCCGTCCATCTGGGCCGCGCCGGTGATCATGTTCTTGATGTAGTCGGCGTGGCCCGGGCAGTCCACGTGGGCGTAGTGGCGCTTCTCGGTCTCGTACTCGACGTGCGCGATGGCGATGGTGATGCCTCGGGCGCGCTCCTCGGGGGCGTTGTCGATGCTATCGAAGCTACGGAAGTTGGCCCCGCCGCGCAGGGCCAACACCTTGGTGATGGCGGCGGTCAGGGTCGTCTTGCCGTGGTCGACGTGCCCAATCGTCCCGACGTTGGCATGCGGCTTTGTGCGCTCAAATTTCTGCTTCGCCATGGTAACCTCATCCTCCTCAAAACAACGAAGGGAATTAACAATCGGTATGAGGACACAAAAAGTGACAAGGGGCGTGACAGAGGACGCATCTGTCATCGCCCCTTGCCACGACTGTCTTGTCAAGGTGGACGGGGGCGGATTCGAACCACCGAAGGCGTATGCCATCTGATTTACAGTCAGACCCCGTTGGCCGCTTGGGTACCCGTCCGTTATACGATTGGCGCCTCATACTCAGTGGACGGGGGCGGATTCGAACCACCGAAGGCGTATGCCATCTGATTTACAGTCAGACCCCGTTGGCCGCTTGGGTACCCGTCCATTTATCCAATTGATGCTCGACCCAACTCATTGTGCGGCATGCAGGCGGCGAGTTTGGGGGGCAAGCTTCACAAGCCGACGGTGGGAATCGAACCCACGACCTACCACTTACAAGGCGGTTGCTCTGCCGGCTGAGCTACGTCGGCGCGGACCGCCTATCCGCGACACCGAATTATAGGTGAGAGGGGCGGGTAAGTCAAACTTTGGGGAGCGCCCGGCGCGTCCCCATTGTCCAGCATTGGGACGCGCCGGTGGTGGATTCCTTACGCCGGACGGGGTGCGCTGTCCCCCAAACGCGGCGGCCTGAAGACCGCCGCTAGGGATGGAAGCCCAAGGGGCTAGGACGCCTCTCTGTAGCCCCTTGGGCTTGCACTTTGTCGCCGTGGTGTTTATGCCACGGCGGGTGCTCCGCCCAAACGCGGCGGCCTGAAGACCGCCGCTAGGGATGGAAGCCCAAGGGGCTAGGACGCCTCTCTGTAGCCCCTTGGGCTTGCGCTTTGTCGCCGTGGTGTTTACGCCACGGCGGGTGCTTGACCATCACGACGGCGACGCGCCCCTCAATCCCCAGCGGTACACCATAGTAGACCAGGACGTTTTGCAACGTTCCAAAATGATGTAGTGCAGTGTCAGCAAGAACATCCATATATAGGCTCATTAATTGGCGTCAAGGTATCCGCCACGCCTGCTTGGTACGCAAGCATGAATGTCGTAGGCGTTGATGGCCGCCGGTGGGCGCTTGGGCATGGGCATCTCAGGCAGCGGTCCGTGGTAGGCACATGATAGCCGGTTAGATACCCTTGGTCAAGGGCAGTTGGGGGCAACGCCACCGCCACGCCGTCATTGCGAGCGTGAGCGAAGCAATCCCCCGCCCTTGCAACGGATCGTCTAGCCCGCTGTAGCATGGCTCTTATCCATCGGGAGATTGCTCGTATAATGGCAGTGGGTGTCCACCGTGGTGGAGAGAGCTGTGAGATTGCAGGGCGGCACGACCGCGCGACGAAGAGTGCTCCCCACTACGGGGGGCAGCCAGAAGTCTGAACCGTATCGAGTGGCACGACCACGTATTCACGAGCACAGACGGAGGGCTGCCTGGATCCCCATCGCCTATGACCGTTGTCCCTTCACCAAGAGAGGTGTGCCATGTCCTCAGCATCCGTTCGGTTCCCCTGCCAGCTGTATGTCGGCGTTGATATCGCTGCCAAAACCTTCACGGCGGTCTGGCGTCGTGCGGATGGCACGCCCACCCGTCGGCAGACCTTCAACCAAGAGGCGGCGGGCTACCGCACCTTCCAGGAGAAGCTCCAGGCCACCGAGGTGGCGCCGCAGCACACGTGCGTGCTCATGGAGGCCACGGGCGTCTACTGGGTGACCCTCGCCGTGACGTTGCACGCGGCGGGCTACACCGTGGGTGTCATCAACCCCGCCCCGGCCCGCGACTTCGCCCGGGGCCTCGGACTGCGGGCTAAGACCGATGACCTCGATGCCCAAGCCCTGGCCGAACTGGCCGTCAAGCGGGAGGTGACCGCCTGGGTTCCGCCGCCTCAGGCGTATCACGAGCTGCGTCAGCGTCTGGTGCTGCGCGAAGGGCTGCGGGATATGCGCACCCAGGCGCTCAACCAGCGCCATGCCCTCGCCCAGTGGCCCGTGGTGATCGCTAGCGTCAAAGAGCACCTGGATCAACTCATCGCTAGCCTCAATGAGCGTATTCACGCCGTCGAGGACGAGATCGCCACGCTGCTGGACAGCGGCGCGTGGGCCGCGTCGGCCAAGCTGTTGTTGAGCATCCCAGGCATCGGCCCCATCACCACCGCTTGGCTCCTGGTCTGCACCCTCAACTTCTCGCTCCACGCCACGCCCGACAGCCTGGTCAACTATGCGGGCCTCGCGCCGCAACGCCACGAGTCTGGCTCTAGCGTTCGCTGGCGTCCGCACCTGGACCACTTAGGCCACACCCGCTTGCGTACGGCGATGTACTTGGCGACGTTGAGTGCGACCCGCTACAATCCTGTCATCCAGCCGTTCTACGCCCGCCTCAGGCAGGCGGGCAAGCCCATGAAGGTGGCCCGCTGTGCCGCTGCGCGCAAGCTCATCCATCTGGCCTGGGCCGTCGTCACCAAGCAGCAGATGTTCGACCCCCATTATGCCCTGCGTCGCGAAAATCCGTCTCAAGCCGCTTGACAAACAATACCGTATCTTCGTCGTCCTATCGTCCTCCTCGCAATGACGGGCTGTGAATCACATCGCTTCAACCCGGTGTCCAGACTTCGCAACATGGTAGGCGACCGCGCACATCTCGCCTATACTATCCACCATTGAGAAAGGACGTGCGGCATGGCGGGCTGGGTGGACAAGTGGCGGGGGTGGGCGCGGCAACTGAAGATCGAGGTCTACGCGCTGTACCTGGCGTACCGCGACCCGCGCGTGCCGTGGTATGCGCGCGTCTTCGCCATGTGCGTGGTGGGCTACTTCTTCAGCCCCATTGACCTGATCCCCGACCCTATCCCCATCCTCGGCTACCTGGACGACCTCATCCTGGTGCCACTGGGCGTCGTGCTGGCGCTCAAGATGATCCCCGCCGACGTCATGGCCGAATGCCGCGCGCAAGCGCAGGATGTCATGCGCCAGGGCAAGCTCGTGAACCGCGCCGCCGCCGTGGTCATCGCCGCCATCTGGCTGCTCCTGGCAGCCCTGGCGATTGTCTTTATGATGCGGCTTATCGACAGCCCACGCTGATTTTCGAGGGAGTAGAGCGACATATGTTACGTATCGGGGAAATGTCACCGTTCGTGCGCGCCATCGGTGTTGGCGCCGGAATTGTCATCGTCTTAGGTGGGCTGAAGCTGGCCGGCGAGGTCCTGTCACCGATCATCTTTGCGACCTGGCTCGCCATCCTGTGCCTGCCGATTGTGCGCTCGCTGGAGCGCAAGGGGTGGCCGAGGTGGGCGGCGATGTTGTTGCTGATTGTGGCGGTCGTCGCCCTGTTCGCGGCGCTCGGCGGGTTCGTATTCCTGACCATCGGCCAGGTGCGCCGCCGACTGCCGGAGTACCTGTCGCAGGCGAACGTGCTCACGACGCAAATTCAAACCGTGCTCGACCGCTTCGACATCGATCTATCCAATATAAACGGCGACATGCTCGACCCGGGAACAGTCCTCCGCACCGCCACCAACGTCCTGGGTCAGACCATCAACGGCGTGATTTTCGGCCTGCTGCTCGTGGTCGGCGTCATCTTCATGATCCTGGAGAGCGACCGCTTTGGGGCCAAACTGCGCTATGGCCTGGGCAGCGACAGCCCGCTCGTGAGACAACTCACCCAATTCAGCGATTCCATGCAGCAGTTCTTCTATCTGCGCACCATCAACAACCTCATCGTCGCCGTGGGCGCGGGCGTCTTCCTGGTCATCCTGCGGATTGATTTTGCCGTCGCCTGGGCCGTCCTGATCTTCTTCTTGAGCTACATTCCCAACATCGGCATCATCCTGGCGTGCATTCCGGCCGTCGCCCTGGCGCTGCTGCAACATGGTCCGGTCACGGCGGTGATTGTCGTGGTCGGCCTGACGGCCATCAACTACATCGGCGACTGGGCGCTCACGCCGCGCCTCATGAGCCAGGGGCTAGGGCTGTCCCAATTAACGGTCTTTCTCTCGTTCTTCTTCTGGGCCTACATCTTCGGCGCGGTCGGGGGCCTGCTGTCCGTGCCTCTCACGCTGCTGGTCAAGCTCCTCCTGGAGATTAGCGACAGCACACGCTGGCTGGCGGTGCTGATGGGCGACAAAGCGCCACCGCCGGCCGACGTTGCCGGTAGCACGTCTGAGGCGCTTCACGAGACCGCCGTGGTGCGCTCAGATGGGCAAAGCGATCAGGCGGGCTGAGCAGGTAAGGGTCGGCGCGCTCACACCATCGGGAGCGAGAGAACACAACGGCCGGTGGGTGTAAGGGCGAACGCTTCGTTATCTCGTCGGCACTGTAGTTGCTTTCATTGTACTGGCATAGCGTCCAGCGCATCATTTGTGCAACCAGGGAGTCAGGAATGAGCGAGCGACAAAGTGTAGACAAGCGCCGCGACGGGTCACGGCCGCGCCCCCCAGGGCCAGAGGAAAAGAGGGGCGCGACGGCCACGAGCGATAAGCCGGACAAGCCCAAGCCGAGCATGCTGGACCAGTTCCGGTCGCCGCGCTTCTGGCTCGTCCTGCTCGCTCTCCTGGCGATCAACTGGGTGGTCGCGCCGCTGCTGTTCCCCGAACCCCACGACCGCGTCACAGTTCCGTACACCTTCTTCAAGCAGCAGGTCACGGCGGGGAACGTCGCCAAGATTACCAGCCGCGCCGACGACATCCAGGGTGAGTTCAAGCAGGCCGTGGCGGACCCGAACCCGCCGGCGGGGAACCAGCCGCCGCAGACCTACACCAAGTTCGGCACCGTCAAGCCCGCCTTCGACGATACGGCCCTTCTCCCGCTGCTCGAGCAGAAGGGCGTGGTGATTACCGCCGAGCCGCTGGAGTCGGCGCGCTCGCCCCTTGTGACGCTGCTGCTCTCGTTCGGCCCGACGCTCCTGCTCCTGTTTGGCTTCCTTTGGCTGACGTCCCGCGCGGCGAGCGCGGCGGGTGGCGGCGCGTTCGGGCTGGGCAAGAGCCGCGCCCGCCGCTATGACGCGGCCGAGGAGCAGCAGCGCGTCACTTTTGAGGACGTGGCGGGCATTGACGAGGTCGAGAACGAGCTGGTCGAGATTGTCGATTTCCTCAAGAATCCCGACAAGTATCAGCGCCTCGGCGGGCGGATCCCGAAGGGCGTGCTGCTGATAGGGCCGCCGGGCACGGGCAAGACGCTGCTGGCGCGCGCCGTCGCGGGCGAGGCCGGGGTCCCGTTCTTCAGCATCAGCGGGTCGGAGTTCATCGAGATGATTGTCGGTGTCGGCGCGGCCCGCGTGCGCGACCTGTTCGCCCAGGCGCGCAAAGCGGCGCCGGCCATCGTGTTTATTGACGAGCTGGATGCCATCGGCCGCCGGCGCGGCGGGGCGAACGCCATCGGCAGCAACGACGAGCGCGAGCAGACGCTCAATCAAATCCTGGTCGAGATGGACGGGTTCGACGCGCGCGAGGCGGTGATTGTCCTGGGAGCGACCAACCGCGCCGATGTCCTGGACCCAGCTCTGCTGCGGCCCGGCCGCTTCGACCGCCGCATCAACGTGCTGCCGCCGGACCGTCAGGGTCGGCGCGAGATTCTGAAGGTCCACACCCGGGGTGTGCCGCTGGGCAGCGACGTTGACCTGGACCAGATCGCCATCGAGACGCCGGGGCTGGTGGGCGCGGACCTACGGAATCTTGTGAACGAGGCCGCGCTATTGGCGGCGCGAAACGGACATGCCGCCGTCATGCGCGACGACTTTACCCAGGCGCTAGAGAAGATCGCGCTGGGCGCCGAGCGCAAGCTGGCCCTGGACCCGGAGGAGCGCCGCCGCGTCGCCTATCACGAGGCCGGCCACGCCCTGCTGGGCTTGCTCCAGCCCGAGGGCGACCCGGTGCGCCGAGTGACCGTCGTGCCGCGCGGCCAATCCCTGGGCGTGACGCTCTCGATTCCCGAGAACGACCGCTACAACTACAGTGAGCCGTATCTGCGGGCGCGCATTGTCAACGCGCTCGGTGGACGCGCGGCAGAGCAGGTGGTCTACGGCGTGGTCACGACGGGAGCGGAGAATGACCTCAAGCAGGTGACAGACCTGGCGCGGGCGATGGTGACGCGCTTCGGAATGAGCGAGGAGGTTGGGCTGCTCCAGCTGAGCGGCGCCGAGCAGGGGGATTACCTGGACACCGCCCTCTCTGGCGGGACCGTGCGGCCCTACAGCGAGGCGACGGCGCAGTTGGTGGACACGGCGACGCGGCGAATCATTGACGAGAGCTACGCCAAGGCCATCCACCTTCTGACGTCCAATCGAACGCGGCTGGATGCGCTGACCGAGGCCCTGCTGCGCGAGGACTCGCTGGACGAGGCGCAAATGCGCGCCGCGACGGGCCTGGACCGCCAACCGACGCAGGAAAGCCCGGTGGCCGCCACGCGGTAGGGCCATGCAATTCTCGACGCGACTCTTAGGCTCAATTGACTTGGCTAGATCGGAAATACTTCGCTTCTCCGTCGAACTGGCATTTCGCAATCCGACTTGCAAGAAATCACCCGAGACCCTGTGACACTTGGACGGGCCGGCTGGATTAGAGTAGAATTTTGGTGGGAGGAGGGGATTGTGCTAACTGCCCAACAAGTATTCTCTGAAACAGTTCGCTCTATGACACCTGCTGAACGACTGCGACTGGCTGCCCTGATCCTGTACGACCTAGCGCGATTGGATGTGGCTATCGTAGACCGGGGAGACTCATGGAGCGAACAGGACGAGCACGACCTAACAGCGTTCTCGTTGCAGTACGGTGCTACGCTCTACCCAGAGGAAGAAGAACTTGTTTAGCCCCGGTGATGTCGTCACGGTAGGACTGGCGGACTGTACGTACCCGGGTGAAAGTCGCGCTTGCTCCGCTCGATGATCCAGAAGTTTAGGCGCGGCTCTCTTGAGCGTCATTAAAAAGGCGACCTGCAAGATCTCCTCATATGGTGTACGTAAGCCCACCCCCCTCCTAGAGTCTAAATAGCAGAAACTCTAGCCGGTACATCGAATGGATGACCGGCGAATCGTGTGTGGGGCGGTTGTGAGCTGTCGTACACTTGTGCTATACTCATAGAGATGAAGAAGCATCGAACTCTCGCGCCGGCATACGTCGGCGATTTGTTTCAGGAAGCGTGACCATGCAGGATCAGTTGATTGTTCGCGGCGCCCGTGAGCACAATCTCAAGAATATCGACGTCGAGATCCCCCGCAACCGGCTCGTCGTCATCACCGGCTTGTCCGGCTCCGGCAAGTCCACCCTGGCGTTCGACACCATCTTCGCCGAGGGCCAGCGGCGCTACGTCGAGTCCCTGTCGGCGTACGCCCGGCAGTTCCTCGGCCAGATGGACAAGCCGGATGTGGACTCCATCGAGGGGCTGTCGCCGGCCATATCCATCGACCAGAAGGGCGTCTCCCACAACCCACGCTCGACGGTCGGGACGGTCACCGAGGTCTACGACTACCTGCGCCTCCTGTTCGCCCGCATCGGTGTCCCGCACTGCCCCATCTGCGGCCGCGTCATCAGCCAGCAGACGCCGCAGCAAATGGTGGACGACATCCTGAACCTGCCGGACGGCACGCGCATCCTCCTCCTCGCCCCCCTTATCCGCGAGCGCAAGGGCCACCACCAGCGCGTCTTCGAGGACGTGCGCAAGGCGGGCTTCGTACGTGTCCGCGTCAACGGCGAGATGCGCGACGTGAACGAGGATATCGAGCTGGACCGCTACAAGCAGCACACCATCGAGGCCGTCGTGGACCGCCTCATCGTGCGCCACAACGACGACCCGCAGGCGGCGGACGACTATCGCGGCCGCCTGACCGACTCGGTGGAGACGGCGCTCAAGCTCGGCAGCGGTGTCATGATTGTCAGCGTCTTGAGTGATACGCCGGAGGACCGCCTCTACAGCGAGCACTTCGCGTGCCCGGAGCACGGCACGACCATCGGCGAGATCGAGCCGCGCACGTTCTCGTTCAACACGCCCCACGGCGCGTGCCCCACGTGCCAGGGCCTCGGCACGAAGCTAGAGATCGACCCGGAGCTGATCGTCCCCAACCCCGACCTGTCGCTCATCGAGGGCGCGGTCGCGCCTTGGTCCCGCAGCGACGGCGACAACGAGGGTTACTATGCCCAGCTTCTCGCGGGCGTCGCCGAGCACTATCACTTCTCCGTCGAGAAGCCGTGGCGCGAGCTGACCGAGGAGCAGCAGAAGATCGTCCTCTACGGCAGCGGCGGCAAGACCATCCGCCTGAACTACCGCAACCGGGCGGGCCGCCAGCGCGTGTACGACACGACCTACGAGGGCGTCATCCCGAACCTGGAGCGCCGCTACAGCGAGACCGACTCCGACTGGGTGCGCTCCGAGATCGAGGAGTTCATGAGCTCGCGCCCGTGCCCGACGTGCAACGGCGCGCGCCTGCGCCCCGAAGCGTTGGGCGTGACGGTGGACGACAAGAACATCGTCCAGGTCACCCAGATGTCCATCCGCGAGGCGCTCCCCTGGGTCCGCCGCCTGCGCGGCAATGACACAGCTTCGGGCTACCCTTCCGTCACTCCGTCACCCCGCCACTCCGTCACCTCCTCTGAGAACGGCGCGAACGGCCACTCTCCATCGCCTCTCTCGAAGCGCGACAGCATCATCGCCGAGGGCATCCTGAAGGAGATCGACGCGCGGCTGGGCTTCCTGGTCAACGTCGGCCTCGACTACCTGACGCTGGATCGCCGCGCGGGCACCCTGGCCGGCGGCGAGGCGCAGCGCATCCGCCTGGCGACGCAGATCGGCTCGCAGCTCATGGGCGTGCTGTATATCCTGGACGAGCCGAGCATCGGCCTGCACCAACGCGACAACACGCGCCTCATCCAGACGATGCTGCGCCTGCGCGACGTGGGCAACACGGTCCTGGTCGTGGAGCACGACGAGGAGACGATGCGGTCGGCCGACTGGATCATCGACCTGGGGCCGGGCGCGGGTGAGCACGGCGGTGAGGTCGTCGCGGCGGGAACGCTGGAGGACATCCTCCACAATCCGGACTCGCTGACCGGGCAGTACCTCAGCGGCGAGCGCGAGATCACCATCCCGAAGCGCCGCCGCCACGGCAACGGCTACGCCCTGGAGGTGCTGGGGGCGCGGGAGAACAACCTCAAGAACGTCGACGTGCGCTTCCCGCTGGGAACGCTGACGTGCGTTACGGGCGTGTCCGGCTCCGGCAAGTCTACCCTCGTCCTGGATGTGCTGTACCGGGCCGTCGCCCAGAAGCTCTACCGCAGCCGCGAGAAGCCGGGCGATTACGACGGCCTACGCGGGTTAGAGCGGCTGGACAAGGTCATCGACATAGACCAGTCGCCCATCGGGCGCACGCCACGCTCGAACCCGGCGACATACACGAACCTTTTCAACCAGATCCGCGACCTGTTCGCCGGGCTGCCCGAGTCCAAGGCGCGCGGCTACAAGCCGGGCCGCTTCTCATTCAACGTCAAGGGCGGGCGGTGCGAGGCGTGCCAGGGCGACGGCATCATCAAGATCGAGATGCAGTTCCTACCCGACATCTACGTTCCGTGCGAGGTCTGCCACGGCGCGCGCTACAACCGCGAGACCTTGCAGATTACGTACAAGGGCAAGAACATCGCCGAGGTGCTGGACATGACGGTGGACGAGGCCATCGAGTTCTTCGACGCCCTGCCCGCCCTGAAGCGCAAGCTCCAGACGCTGTCCGACGTGGGCCTGGGCTACATCCACCTCGGCCAACCGGCCACGACGCTGTCGGGCGGTGAGGCGCAGCGCATCAAGCTCGCCAAGGAGCTGTCGCGCGTCGCGACGGGTAACACCCTCTACATCCTGGACGAGCCGACGACCGGCCTCCACTTCGAGGACGTGCGCAAGCTGCTGGGCGTGCTCCAACGCCTCGTGGACAACGGCAACACCGTCCTGGTCATCGAGCACAACCTCGACGTCATCAAGTCGGCGGACTGGATCATCGACCTGGGGCCAGAGGGCGGCGCGGGCGGTGGGCGCGTCATCGCCGAAGGGACGCCGGAGGACGTGGCGCACGCCGAAGGCTCCCACACCGGCGAGTTCCTGCGGCGCGTGCTCGAGGGCCGCTGGCAGCCGGAGCGGGTGACACTGGAAGCATAGGGAATCGCCGGGGCGACAAGCCCCGGCGCTTTTTGTTGAGTGGTCATTGCGAGGAGGCACGACGAAGCAATCCCCCGGCGGGTGATAGCCACGCTATAACCGCTTAGACCGTCTGCCGCAAGGGCGGGAGATTGCTTCGCCAGCGGGGGCGGAATACCGCCCCCGCACCCCGGCTCGCAATGACAGCTTGGCGGTATTCTCGTGTCGGCACACGCCGTCACACGCCGTGGGGGTCTCGCTATGACGACTTTTCGGCTGTAGCGAGAGTTAGCTTGCGGCCTGCTGCGTTCTCCATTATTATAGAAGGCATCACATATCGTTGCGACGTGTTCTCGCGGAGGACTCATGGCTCGCTACTGGATTGTGACGACCTCGCCCGACAACATGGCGCGCACGGCGGCCAACGGCTGGCGCGTCCAGGGCTTCAAGAGCCGACAGCGCAAGAACGTCATGGAGAAGATGGCGCCCGGCGACCGCCTGGCGTACTACCTGAGCGGCGCCAAGGCCATCGGCGCGCTTGCCACCGTCACCTCCGAGGGGTTCGAGGAGCACACGCGCCTCTGGGTGAGCGAGGGCAAGCCCGACGAGAAGTATGCCTGGCGCGTCGAGATCAAGCCCGACCTGGCGCTGAGCGAGGGCGACTGGGTTCCCGTCGAGCCGTTCAGCCAGGAGCTGGCCCACATCCGCAAGTGGCCCGCCGCCAACTGGACCCTGGCCTTCCAGGGCAACCTGCGCGAGGTAAGCGCCGACGACTTCGCCATCCTGGAGCGCCACGTCCGCCGGGCCGCCGAGACGCCCGCCTGACATCGTACCCTATTCCATCCGGAGGCCCCATGGTCACTGCCATCGTCCTGATGAACGTCGAGCACGGACACTTCGACCGCATCGCCCAATCCCTGGTCGCCTTGAAGGGCATCACCGAGGTCTACTCCGTGGCGGGCAGCTACGATCTCGTGGCCGTCCTGCGCACCCAGACGAACGAGCAAATCGCCGACCTGGTCACGCGGCAGATTCTCGCCATCGAAGGCATCACGCGCACTGAGACGCTGATGGCCTTCAAGGTGTATTCGAGCTACGACCTGGAGCACATGTTCTCGATTGGGGAAGAGGAATTCTAGCCCGTCACCGTCACTCAAGGAACATGTATGCCTCGCAAGGTGACGATGGAGGATGTCGCGCGGCAAAGCGGCGTCTCGCTGGCGACCGTCTCGCTGGTGATGCGCGGCCGCCCCGGCATCAACGACGAGACCCGACAGCGTGTCCTGGAGGCGGCGCGTGCGCTCGGCTACCGGCGGCGTTTACCCGCTGACGGCCAGCCCGCCCACGCGGCACAGCGAGTCGGCGTGCTCATCAAGGGGCGGGCGGACGATGCGCCCCTGGCGAACCCATTCTACGCCCCACTCCTGGCGGGCATCGAGTCGGCGTGCCGCAGGCTGCGCCTCAACCTTCTGTTCGCCACAATCCCCGTGGACCTCGACAATCATCCGGTCGAAGTGCCGCGCCTGCTCGAAGAGGGCGACGTGGACGGCGTCCTGCTGGTCGGCGCATTCGTGGACCAGACGATCACACGGCTGGTCGAGCGCCGCGCCCTGCCCCTCGTCCTGGTGGATGCGTACACTGAGGCGAACTACGACATCGTTGGCACGGACAACTTTCGCGGCGCATATGAGGCGGTCGCCCACCTCATCGCGTGCGGCCACCGCCGCATCGGCCTCGTCGGCACACAGCCGGATGCCTACCCCAGCCTGCGCGAGCGCCGTCGCGGGTACATCCAGGCGCTGGCGGATTACGGCATCGCCGAGCCATACTTCGGCGACTGCCGCATCGCCCAGGACGAGGAGCTGGCGGCGGCAGCCCGTCTCTTGCGCGAGCAGCCCGACGTCACCGCTGTGTTTTGCAGCAACGACCACGTCGCCGTTCGCCTGTATGAAGCCGCCCAGGGCCTTGGCCGTCGCATTCCCGACGACCTATCCGTGATGGGCTTCGACAACGTCGATCTGGCCCTGTATCTGACGCCCCCCCTGACCACGATGCACGTGGACACGCCGACCCTCGGCAGCATCGCCGTCGAGACGCTAGTGCGGCGCGTCGAGACACCGGAAGCAAGCTGCCGCACGACTCTCGTTCGCCCGCGCCTGGTCGAGCGCCAGTCCGTCCGGACCCTAGACGCCGACTCAAATATCCCCTTGCCAGGTAGTGGCAACCTATAGCTTCTCAGAGAGCGGGACGAAGAAAGACTGCCACAGAGGCACAGAGAACACAGAGAACAGAAGGTATTAACCTCTTCTTCTCTGTGTCCTCTGTGCCTCTGTGGCGACTCTTGTATTCGGCAATGATGTGGTGGTGGAGATGGCGCGCAGCAACAGGCCGAGGATGGGCAGATCGCGCAGGACGGCGCGGGGATTGGTCACAGGCGGGCGGAACGGCGAGAAAATGAGGATCAGGCTCACCAGGGTCATGCTCTCCAGGAAGGGAATCGAGAGCAGGAGGATGTTGCCCAGGTGGAGCAGCATCAGACTAATCCCCCACAGACGGTGGAGGGATGGACGAAACGCCGCCACGAGCGCAAACGTCTCGATGTACATCGCGCCCCATAGCAGCGGCCCGCCAACCCACGGGTGGGCCAGGATGACAGGGCCGAGCATGCTCTGCGAGTTCGTTTCCATCAGCCGCGTGGCGATCTGATACGCAAGCGCATCGGGGTGGAAAGCGGACATCTCACCGGCGAACAGCTGTTGGAACGCGCCGTAGAGCTTCCAGATGCCCGACAGCGTATAGAACAGGCAGATAAGCGCCTGCGCGCCCCAGAACGTCGTCAGGAACAACTGGCGCTCACGGATGGAGTCTGCCCGTCGCTCCCAATACCCGTTGGGCAGGAAGATGAAGACAAACGCGACGCTCGTCCAGGCGTGCAGCGAGTGGTTGATTTTGCCGAAGGAGCTGGCGAGCGCAGCCATCTCTAGCAAGCCCAGAAAGACGAGGGCCCGCGTCCAGCGATGCTGCGGCATGAGCATAGCCAGGATGGGAGCGGCCATTGCGAGCATATAGATGAAGTAGACGCCTGCATGCGCATCGGTCCAGCGCAGCCACGCGACGGGCCAGAGCAGCGTCGGTGCCGGGGCGTCGAGCCACTGCTGCCACCAGAACGTCAGCCAACTCATTACGACGTACAGCGTGACAACGTAGAGCATCGGGACGAGGAAGGCCGCCTGTTGATAGGCGGCGCGCTGCCGGGCAATGATGTCTGCCGTGTCGTCGGCGACGGATCGGTACAGCCAGCGGCGGAGGAGACGCAGGGCTTTCACGGTCAGCGTCCTGGGAAGCGGAAACTGGCGAGCGTCTTCTCGTCGAGGAGCTCGCCGGTCTGCCAGCGACGCAGCGGATCGAAGCGCCGCTCGATGACCTTATACTCGACAGCCCCGGCGCCGCCCAGAAAAGTCGGTTCCAGGTAGCCGCGCAGCTTCTCGACCTCCGTGTCGTTATGGTCGCGCGCCGCAGCGCCCAGGGATTGTATCGTCACGAAGGCATCGATCGTGGCGGCGCGGGGGAACACCGTCGAGAGCTGCTGGACATAGACCGGCGGGTTTAGGGGCTGTCCACCCACAGACGTGATGCGCAGGCCCATGTCGCGCTCCACCGGCGAGGGAATCGTAGAGAACAGGTCCCAGGAGTAGACCGGGAAGACCTCGGGCATGATGCCCCGCCATGTCAGAACGCCGAGCACGGCATACAGCACCAACAAGGCGGCAATCGCTTGCTGCAGGCGGCGGTAAGTCCTCATGTGCTTCCTCTGGGTAAGATCGGGGTGAGTATAGCACAGGCGGGCTGACATGAGAAAGTCGGAGATACCCCTTGCGAGGTATCTCCGACCGGCGTGACTTATGCTCCCTGCATCATTGTTGCAGGAACCTATGCGGACTGTCACGCTGAGCAGCGCGAAGCGTCCCCAATCTACCGGGATGCTTCGCGTTCGCTCGGCATGACATCTAGCGTCCCATCCACCCGCCGTCCACAGTAAGAATCGTGCCGTGGACGTAGCTCGATGCGTCCGAGGCGAGGAACAGCACCGGGCCTTTGAAGTCATCGGCTTCGCCCCAGCGCGCAGCCGGGATGCGCTCCATGATCTGGCGGCTGCGCGTCGGGTCGGCGCGCAGGGCCGAGGTGTTGTCCGTCGCAATGTAGCCCGGCGCGATGGCGTTGACATTGACACCCTTGCTGGCCCACTCGTTCGCCAGCGCCTTGGTGAGCGCGCCGATGCCAGCTTTGCTCGCCGCGTAGCTCGGCACGAGAATACCGCCCTGGAACGTCAGCAGCGACGCGGTGAAGATAATCTTGCCCCGCCCCCGCGCCACCATCTCCTTGCCGATCTCACGGCTGAGGATGAACTGCGCGTTGAGGTTCGTCTCGACGATGGCGTCCCAGATGGTATCGTCGTGCTCGACAGCCGGCATGCGGCGAATCGTGCCGGCGTTGTTGACCAGGATGTCGATGACCGGAAAGTCGGCCCTGACCTGGCTGATGAACGCGTAGAGGGCCTGACGGTCGCTGAAATCGCACGTGTAGCCCTTGAACTTGCGGCCCAAGGCGGTGACTGCCTTCTCGACATCGCTGCCGGATGGCTCAAGATTGGCGCTCACGCCGATGATGTCCGCGCCCGCCTCGGCCAGCGCCTCCGCCATCGCCTTGCCGATGCCGCGCCGAGCGCCGGTCACCAGCGCCGTCTTACCGTCGAGCCGGAATTGCTCCAGTGTGTTCATAGGTCCTCGGAGCAGTGTAGGAGAATCTTCATCACGCTGCCGCCGTGGCCGAGCTGGTCCAACGCCTGCTTGAGATTGTCCAGCGGGTAGACCTCGGTGATGAGCGCGTCGAGGGGCAGTTCGCCCGACGCCGCCAGCTTCGCCGCCATCTCGAAGTCCTCGCGCTCGTACACCCGCGCCCCGATGATGCGCAGCTCGCGCCAGAAGACGCGGAACAGGTCTACCGGGACGGGCTGGCTGAAGATGCCGACGATGACCAGGCGGCCGCGCGTTCGCGCCAGCTTCGTCATCATCGCCGCGCCCGCCGGGTGGGCCGTCACCTCGAACACGGCGTCTGCCCCCGCGCCGCCCGTCCGCTCCTCCACCAGCGCCGGCAGGTCCACCTCGTTCGGGTTCACCGCTTCGAGGCCAAGCCCCTTCAGCAGTTGGAGGCGGAACGGGTTGATTTCGGACACAATGACCGTGGCGCCGCGGCTCTTGGCGACGAGCGCCTGAAGCGCGCCAATCGGCCCGCCGCCGAGGACGACGACGAACTCGCCGTCTTTGACCTCGCCCCGGCGCACGTCGTGGCAGGCGACGGCGATGGGTTCGATAAGCGCCGCGTGGCGCAGCGAAAGGGTCTCCGGGAGCTTGACGACGACGCGGGCGGGGACGTTCCAATAGCTCTGCATGCCGCCCGGCGCGTCTATGCCGAGGAACTTGAGGTTCTGACAGATGTGGGTGTGGCCCGCGCGGCAGGCCGGGCAGTGCCCGCACCAGTCGAGCGGGATGACTGTCACCTTGTCGCCAGGCTTGACATCTGTGACGCCCGGACCCACGGCGCCGACGACACCCGAAATCTCGTGGCCGAGAATCTGGGAGTCGCCGGTGCGGCGGTCCATCTCGCCGTGGTAGATGTGCAGGTCGGTGCCGCAGATGCCAGTGTAGGCGACGTGGACCTGAACCTGGTCCGGCCCCGGCGGGTTCTGTGTCCCCTCGCCGATACGTATTGTTTCGTTGCGCTCGTAGAAAGCCGCTTTTATCACTATTCGTTCTCCCTATCTGTTATTGCAAAGCAACGCCTGTCCGTCATTGCGAGCGGAGTCTATATGACCCTAGGGTCACCCGCAAGTATGAAAATGGCTGGCGCGACCGCCCGCGCGATGGACAGCCAGACGGGTTGCGATTATGCTTGAGGTCGGCACGG
>JBDHWG010000019.1:0-125899 GCA_039810085.1 Anaerolineae bacterium | reverse complement strand
GCTTTCGGCGTATTCTGGTGCGCTGGGACAAGAAGCCTGAACACTACATCGCCTTTCTGCACTTCGCCTGCGCCCTCATCGCCCTGCGCGCCGCAGGGTTATTCGGATAGGCTCTAAGTGGCCATAGCGTGGCTATCACCCGCCGGGGGATTGCTTCGTCGTGCCTCCTCGCAACGACAGGCCAGTTGCGCCTCTGCCTGGCTTTAACGGCAGGCGCGGCCCAGGTTGGCCGCGACCGCCATCACATCGGCGATGTCCACGACGCCGTTGCCGTCGATGTCGTAGGGCGCGTCACCCGCGCTCACGGCGCGGCGCGGCCAGTGGCTCGCCTCGGCCTGCACATCCGCACTGTCGATGGTCCCATTGCCGTTGAAGTCGCCCGGCCACCGACACGTCGGCGTCGGGGTCGCGCCCCCCTCGCCCCGTGTGGGAGAGGGGCTAGGGGTGAGGGTCGCGCCCCCCTCGCCCCGCGTGGGAGAGGGGCTAGGGGTGAGGGTCCGCACCTGCCCGGAGTTCGGGTCCATCATCAGGCTGCTCTCGTCCACCGCCTCGAAGTTCGCCCCGGTCACGCCGCCCAGGGTGTGCAGGTCGTCGTCATTCCAGCCGGGGTCGGGGGCGCCGCTGACGTACCAGTTGCTCCCGTTGTCGGCGATAATCATCCCGTAGAGTTGCAGGGTGCGCAGGATGACGCGCGACTGCGGCGGGAAGCGCGTGATGTCGTAGTTCGTCTTGAGGCGGAAGCGGACGCCCATCGGCGGGACGTTGCTGTTCGTGTTGGACGAGGCATAGTGGCGGGCGGGCCAGACGTAGGCGCGCTGGGTGGTCTGCACCGTGAAGCGCAGGGCGTGGGGGATGTAGCCGAGGCCGCCGGCCGCGAGCGCCGCCTGGACTTCGTCGTAGCGCGCCAGGCCGGGCAGGATGGACAGGCCAGCGGCGTCGGCGCTCGTCCAGCCGGCTGGCCGAAGGGCGTTGGAGCGCAGGTTGAAAATCGCGCCGGAGCCGGCCGTCCAGCCGCCGTTCCCCGTCGGCGCGGCGGCGTATAGCTCGTACAGCGTACACGTGTCCGTGTCCACGACGAGGACGTGGCCGTCGCCCGCTTCGATGGGCGCGTTGGCAGGGATGTAGTACGGGCCATGGTCGCTCTCGTCGGCGTAGGTGAAGGTGATGCTCGGCACGGGCGTGGACTGCGACGAGCGCGTCGTCGTGTACGGGATACCGATGGTGTGGCCGTTCCACTGCCCCGCGCCGAAGTCCGGGTGCAGGCCGACGCTGCTGCCGATGCTGGCGACGTACGCAGCGGAGTTCGGGTGAACCGGCAGGTTGTCGATGCGAGCGTTCCAGACGTTGTCAGCCGGAAAAACGGGGCAGCCGCCGATGGGCGACGCTGGCGACGGGACCGCCGGCGTCGCGCCGAGCATCCACAGGGACAGGAACGCCGCGAGAGCGAGGAGGCTGACAAGGATGAGCTTCATAAGGCTTCTCCAATCAGGATCGCCGCTCCCCTCGGCGTGACGCCCAATTCTACGTCATGTGAGACATTGACGAGTCACTCCGAACACAAGTATCATATCGTAGTCTGAAAGCAAGGTGCAGACTCTACCCATCCGCCATCCGCCATCCGCCATCTGCCATCCCCCATCCGCCATCCGCCATCTGCCATCCGCCATCCGCCCTCTGCCAGCACAAGGAGCACGCCATGCCTGAGTTAACCATCGGTCTCGTCGGGGAGTTCGAGCGGGTCGTCGAGCAGGATCACACGGCGACGCATCTCGGCAGCGGCAGCGTGGATGTCCTGGCGACGCCAGAGATGATCCTGTGGATGGAGGAAGCGTCCGTCCTGGCGACGAACGCCTATCTCGACGCGGGTCAGGCGACCGTGGGGACGCTGGTCAATGTGCGCCACTTAGCGGCAACGCCGATGGGGATGCGCGTGCGCGTCCGCTCGGAGTTGACAGCGGTGGAGGGGCGGCGGCTGGTGTTTCACGTCACCGCCGACGACGAGCGCGAGCGCGTCGGCGAGGGCGACCACGAGCGCTTCATCATCGACATGGCAAAGTTCAAAGCGCGCGTCGAGGGCA
Source organism: Anaerolineae bacterium (assembly GCA_039810085.1). GTDB lineage: Bacteria > Chloroflexota > Anaerolineae > Epilineales > JAHCIE01 > JBDHWG01. The sequence goes on along the minus strand of JBDHWG010000019.1, from coordinate 123,821 downwards.
AGCGCCGCTAGACCCAAAACACAAGAATGCCACAGAGACACAGAGGACACAGAGAGAATATGATCTCTGTGTCCTCTAAGGACATGGTTCAGGGCACAGCGAAGGCACTATACGGCGGCGGGTGTGGCGGGCGCCTGGTAGAACAGCGCCTCGAACTCGCTGCGCTCCACCGTCTCCTTCTCCAGAAGCAGGTTCGCCAGCTGCTCGAGCTGCGCGCGCTGCGCTAGCAGCACCGACTTGGCGCGCTCGTAGGCGTGGTTAACGATGCGCTGCACCTCGCGGTCGATCTTCTCGGCGACGGCATCGGAGTAGTTGCGCTGCTCGCCAATCTCGCGGCCGAGGAAGACAAGCTCTTCCTTGTCACCGAAGGTCAGCGGGCCGAGGCGCTCGCTCATGCCGTACTGCGTGACCATGGCGCGGGCCGCCTTGGTGGCGCGCTCCATGTCCTCGCTGGCGCGGGTCGTGACGTTGCCGAAGGCAATCTCCTCGGACGCCCGGCCGCCCAGGCGCGCCGTAATCTCATCCTCGAACTTGCTCTTGGGCATCAGCCCGCTTTCCTCGTCCGGCAGGCGCATGACATAGCCGCCGCTGAGGCCGCGGGCGACGATGGAAATCTTGTGTACCGGATCGCACTGGGGCATCGAGTGGCGCACGATGGCGTGGCCCGCCTCGTAGTACGCCAGCACCCGCTTATCCTCCGGCGAGAGGACGCGGCTCTTGCGCTCCGGCCCCATGATGACCTTCTCCAGCGCCTCCTGCATGTCGGCCAGGCCGATGGCGCGGGCATTGCGCCGCGCAGCGAGGATGGCAGCCTCGTTCACGAGGTTTTCCAGGTCGGCGCCAGCGAAGCCCGCCGTCTGCTTGGCGATGACGTCCAAGTTGACCGTCTTGTCCAGCGGCTTGCCTCGGACGTGAACGTCCAGGATCTTGCGGCGGCCGACGCGGTCCGGCCGGTCGATGACGACGCGGCGGTCGAAGCGGCCGGGGCGCAGCAGCGCCGGGTCGAGGATGTCGGGGCGGTTCGTCGCCGCCATGAGGATGACGTTCGTGTCCGTGTCGAAGCCGTCCATCTCGACGAGGATCTGGTTGAGCGTCTGTTCGCGCTCGTCGTGGCTGCCGCCGAGGCCCGCGCCACGGTGGCGGCCCACGGCGTCCACCTCGTCGATGAAGATGATACAGGGGCTGTGGCGCTTGGCCTGGTCGAACAGGTCGCGCACGCGGGACGCGCCGACGCCGACGAACATCTCTACGAACTCCGACCCGCTGATGCTAAAGAACGGCACACCAGCTTCACCCGCCACGGCCTTCGCCATCAGGGTCTTGCCGCAGCCGGGCGGGCCGACCATCAGCACGCCTTTGGGGATGCGCGCGCCGAGGGAGATGAACTTCTCCGGCTCCTTGAGGAACTCGACGACCTCAGCCAGCTCCTGCTTCGCCTCTTCGACCCCCGCTACGTCGGTGAACGTCACCGTCGGCTTGTCGCCGCCGAACATGCGGGCACGGCTCTTGCCGAAGTTCATCGCCTGGTTGTTGCCGCCCTGGGCCTGGCGCATCATCAGGAAGATGAAGCCGCCCAGGAGGAGCACCGGCAGCAGTGAGCCGAGGAGCGGCCCCCAGTTGGACCAGAAGCTCGGGGCGACAACCTCGATCTTAGTCGTCGTCAGGTCCTGGTCGCTGACGCCCAACGCCTTGAGCGTACTAATCAGGTCGGTGCCGTGTTCCTTGCGCACCATCTTGTCCTGGTTGCTGCCGGTGTACTTGACGCGCAGATCGTCGCCCATCACCGTGATGGCCTGGACCTTGTGGTCGCGGATATCCTTGGCGACTTGCGACAAGCCGAGACTCGACTGCGTCGAGGGCTGAGCATTCATAAATGTCATGAGCAGGGCAATCAGGGCCAGCATGACGACTAGCACCACGACGCCGCTCCGTAGCATACCCCTGTTCACATGCTTCTCCAGTTACTTCCCAACCAGGCGCCCGAAAGCGCCCGAAGCTGTATGCGCTTGCGAATCAAAAGAACTTATCCCTCTAGGAATTATACACACATCCCGCGCCGTTGGAAAGATGCTTTGCGGAAGTGACGATGTGACGATGTGACGATGTAAATTCACTTCGCCACTCCGTCACCTCCTCATGGCAACGTCTGGAAGTGCTGGAACACCGCCCAGAAGAGCGGGATCAGCCCCAGCAGGAACAGCATCGCTACCACGCCCAAGGCAATCGTTGTCCAGTCGCGCTCAGCCGTCGTTGGCGTGGGCGGCGTGTAGGACGGCGCGGCCGCCGGCATAACGGGCGAGCGCTGTGGCGGCGTTGCGGCCGGCCGTGTCGGCTGCGCTACGGCGGTTCGTGTCGTCACGACAGGGATAGGGCCGGTAATCTGCTCACCGAGGCGCTGGTACGCTTTGAGCGCCGAGCACAGCGCATCAGCGTCGGGGTAGCGCGCCTCCGGCCGCTTCTGCATCGCCTTGGCGACGATCATCTCCATGCCCGCCGGAACTTTCGGGTTGACCGAGCGCAGCGTGGGCGGCTCGGCCTGAAGGTGCTGCGTCGCCAGGGCGAGGGGCGTGTCCCCCTCGAACGGCAAACGGCCCGTTAGCATCTCGAACATGATCACGCCTAATGAATAGACGTCGGTAGCGGGTGAAATCTGCTGTCCGGCCGCCTGTTCTGGCGCAATATACTGGGCCGTCCCCCACACCTGCCCCGTCTGCGTCCGCGACACCGCCGCCGCTGCGACACTGCGGGCAATGCCGAAATCCGTCACCTTCACCTGGCCGCTGCGCGTCAACAGGATATTCTGGGGCTTGAGGTCGCGGTGTACCAGCCCGGCGCGGTGCGCCGCGCCGACGCCCTCGCATACCTGGATCATCAGGTTGATGGCGCGGTCGGTGGACATCGGGGCTTCGGCGACAATGTGGGTCTTGAGGTTGTCGCCGTCGACGTACTCCATCACGATAAAGGGGATGCCCGCCGCCTCGCCTGAATCCCACACCGCCGCCAGGTTCGGGTGCAGCAGATTGGCAAGAGCGACGGCCTCGCGGCGGAAGCGCGCCAGGAACGTCGGGTCGCCGGCGAACTGCGGGCGCATCATTTTGATGGCGACCGGCCGCGCCAGGCGCTCGTCGTAGGCGCGGTAGACGATAGCCATACCGCCCTGGCCCACCTCGCCCTCGATACGGTAGCGATTGTCGATGAGTGTCTTGCCTTGATCGGTCATCGGCCCTCATAGCGTAGGGTACATTCTACCCTCAATCTTATGTCTGGTCGAATCTGTCGGCGCGCAAGTTGCGCCGCCTGCACGCGCCCATTATAATAACGTGAACTTATAGGATGAAACCATGAATGTCCACGTGATTCAAAACCCGATGGCCGGTCAGTCGAGCGCCGCCGGCGAAATCGAGTCCGCGCTGCAACTCCTGCGCGACTCGGGCTGGCGGCTCACCATCCACGAGACGACCGCGCCGGGCGACACGACGCTGCTGGCCGCGGCCGCCGCGAAGGAGGGCGCCGACGCCGTCGTGACCATCGGCGGCGACGGCTCGCTCAGCGAGGCGGCCAACGGCCTCGCCGGAACGACCACCGCGCTCGGCTTGCTGCCGATGGGCACGGGGAACGTCTGGGCCGCCCAGGTCGGTCTGATGCCCGTGCCGACCCTCATCCACCGCCCCGACCCCGTCTCCGCCGCCCGCGCCCTCGTCTCCAGCCAACGCAAGCTCATCGATCTCGGCGTCGCCCGCAGCCGCCACCACGAGCGCTACTTCATGCTCTGGGCCGGCATCGGCTTGGACGCGGCGATTACCCAGGTCATCGAGACCGACGCCAAGCCGGTCAAGCGGCGCTTCGGCCAGGTGGCCTACGTGTATGCCGCCGTCCGTCCCGTCTTGGAGGCGCGCGGTACGCGGGTGAAGCTGCGCGTGGACGGAAAGGCGCAACGTCACCGCGTGATGTTCATGGTTGTGAGCAACATCCAGTACTATGCTGGCACGTACCTTGCGCCAGAGGCCCAGGCGGACGATGGACTGTTCGACGTCTACCTGTTCGAAGGCGACGGCTGGATCGATTCGCTGCGCCACTTTGCGCAGATCGCCCTGCGCCGCCACCAGGACGACCCGACGGTCGAGACGTTCCGCGCTCGCCAGCTTGACATCATCGCCGACGAGAGCCTGGCCGTCCACCTGGACGGCGATCCATTCGAGAACACGCCGCTAAGTATTCGCGTCGCTCCGCGCGCCCTGACGGTGCTGCTGCCCGCCAGCGCGCCGGTGGACCTGTTTGCCGAGCATGTACCCGCCTCGAGTCCCAGGTAATCTAGGCTAACATTCCATCTTTTCGGAGGTAGACCATGTTCGGCATCCCGCGCTGGCAGTGGATCATGCTTGCCCTGGGCGTCGTTGGCCTCGCCAGCGAATACGTCGGCGCCCCGCCCCTCGTCATCTTCCTTCTGGCCGCCGCCGGCCTCATTCCCCTCGCCGCTCTTATCGGCCGCTCTACCGAGGACCTGGCCCACTACATCGGTCCGAAGTGGGGCGGGCTGCTCAACGCCACGTTCGGCAACGCCGCTGAGCTGATTATCGGTGGCGTGGCTCTGGCGAGCGGGCTGCAAGACCTGGTCAAAGCCTCCATCACTGGCTCGATCATCGGCAACATCCTCTTGGTGCTCGGCGGCGCTTTCCTCTACGGCGGCTTCAGGCACGGCGTCCAGCGCTTCGATAGCCGCGAGGCGGGTCGCAACGGCACCATGATGCTGCTCGCCATTTTCGGCCTGATTATCCCGGCCGTCTTCGCCTACACCGACGCCGACCCTGGGCGCGTCGAAGTCGAGAGTGTCGCCGTGGCCCTGGTGCTCCTGGCGCTCTACGTCGCGTACATCATCTACAGCTTTACCCACGGCGAGCAGGACAAAGCCGTGCGGGACCAGGTCAGCCACACGGAGAATGGTGACGCCCACGAGACGGCTGAGACGCCTTGGCCGCGCACCGTCGCCATCGCGGTCTTGGCGGGCGTCACGGTCGCCACGGTCATTCTCAGCGAGGCGATGGTCGGCCAGGTAGAGACCATCGTCCGGCAATTTGGGGTCAGCGAATTCTTCATCGGCGTCATCGTCGTGCCCCTGGTCGGCAATGTCGCCGAGCACTTCAGCGCCATCCTGTTCGCGCGGAAGAACCGCATGGACATTACCCTGGGCATCGCCGCCGGGTCGTCCACCCAGGTCGCGCTTCTCGTGGCCCCGGTGCTCATCCTGCTCAGCCTCGTCCTCGGCCCGCACCCGATGAACCTTGTCTTCCTCCAAATCGAGATTGTGGCTGTGGCCGTGGCTGGCGTCCTGTTCCAGGCCATCTGCCTCGACGGGGAGAGCAACTGGTTGGAGGGCTTCCAGCTCCTCGCCCTGTACGTCGTCCTGGCGGCGGTGTTCTTCATCGTGCGAGTGCCCGACGCGGGCCTCGGCCATTAGTGACGACCGCCCAACGCGTTGGGTTCCGCTGGTCGCGGCGCGACGCGCTCATCGCCGCCAGCCTGACGCTCGCCGCGGCGTGGATTCGCCTGCGCGCGCTCCAGCTCGTTCCCACGCTGACCGATGAGACCGACGACGTGCAGTTCGCCCTGCGCATTGTGCGTGAGCGCTTCTTTCCCGCCGTCTCGTTTGACACATATAATGGGCCGCTGCTGCACTACCTGCTCGCGCCCGGTCTGTGGCTCGACGGCCCGGCCTGGCCGCGTCTGCTGGTGATGCTCCTGGGCGCGCTGACTGTCGGCGTAACGTACTTTCTCGGCGCAAGCCTCGCCGCGACGCACTCCGCCGCGTCCCCCCGTGTCGCGTCCAGCGCCCGCCTGGCCGGGCTGCTCGCCGCCGCCCTGCTCGCCGTCTCTTTCGTCCCTGTCGTCGTCAACAGCCACATCGCCTGGTCCAATGCCATGACGCCCTTCTGGACGAGCCTGGCGCTGCTGGGGCTGGCCGAAGCCAACCGCCGCGCCCAGCCGCGGCTACTCGTCGCCGCCGGCGCGCTGGCCGGGCTGGCCTTGCAAACGCACCCAACGGCCTTCGTCATCCTGCTCGGCGCAGCGGTGTGGATCGCGGTCGTGCGCCGCGCCTGGCTAAGGACGCGCTGGCCGTGGCTCGCCCTGGGCGCGACCGTCCTGCTGACCAGCAATCTCATCATTTACAATATTGTGTCGGCAGGCGGCTCGGCCGAGGGCGCGGCGCGGCGCGGCTACGCCTTCACCGGCGGGTCGAGCCTGGCGGAGTACGGGGAAAACATGCGCGGGTTCGTCGGGCTGGCGTACCAGATGGTCGGCTCGACGTTCATCTCGACGCTCGCCGCCGACGCGGGGACGCCCGCCATGCGCCACCCGGTCGTCATCGCCTACGCCCTCGCGGCCCTGGCCGCCCTGCTCTACACGACGCGACGCGCGGGGCTGCCGCTGGCGTGCTGGCTGGCCGCGTTCCTTATCTTCCCGTACTTCAACCGCGCCTACGACTCCCACATCTCGGCGCGCTACATGGCGGCGCTCCTCCCGCCGACTTTCGCGGCGATGGGCATTCTGCTGGCAGCGGGTGTGGGCATGCTAGCGCGGCCTGGGGCGAGCGCGCCGTCGCGGCGAGGGGTGCGGCTGGCGGTGGGCGCAGGCTCAGTGCTGCTCACGGCAGCGCTCATTTCATACCCCATCGCCCGCCTCGACACCTACTACTTCTACGAACTGGCCGACGGGCGCAACAACGCTCGCATGTGGCAGATCATGGACGCGGTGCGCGAACCGGCGCAGTCAGGCGCGCCGGTGTACCTGGACCGCGGCCTGCGCGACCTCAAGCTCGACGCCGGCGGCCACGTCTACAAAGCGTTGCAGATGCTGTTGGACCTGGACCACACGCCGCGCCTCAACCCGCCGGTCGAAGAGCTAGCGGACGCGCCGGTCGGCGCTTACCTCGTTCTCACCGATGCCCGACGCGACGCCCTGGCTTCCCGTCTGACGCTGGAGCCGCTGGAACTCCCAAATCCCCCTGCCCCGGCGGCGCCTGGAGGCTACTGGGTGTATCGAATAGCTGGGGCGGCCAGATGAACACGGCGGGCGAGCCGGTCGGTTTCTCCGCCAGTTCGTAGTTCACGCGCGTTCCCGCAGGCGCCCGCGTCCCCGCCGCTGGCTGCTGACCGATGACGGTATCCGGCGGGAACTCGTTCGTGGGCCGCGACGTGATAGTCCCCACCTTCAGCCCCGCGCCCTCAATCGCAATATTCGCCTGTTTCTGAGTCAACCCCAACACGCGCGGCACGTCCACGAGCGCCTGCGTAGCCGCGCTTGTGGGCGCGACGGTCGGCGGGGCCTTCGTCGCCGTCGGCGGCGCTTTCGTCGCGGTCGGCGGCTCGGTGGTGAACGTCGGCTTCTCCGTTGGCTTCTCCGTCGGTGTCGGCGGCTGAGGCGTGTCGGTGGCCGTCGGCTTGGGCGGCGCAGTCGTCGCGGATGGCTTGACGGGCGCGGCTGTGGCCGGGGGAGCCGTCGTTGGCGAAGGCGGCACGACGATGGCGGGCTGGCGCGCCGCGAGATTCTGCTGGATGAACATGAAGCCCGCCAGCGCCAGGCACAAAATAGACAGCAGTGCCAGCAGGCCCGCCCAGCCCAGGCCGCGATTGCGGCGCGGCTGCGGCGCAGCAACCGGCGTGCGGGGCGGCGGGTAGTTCGGCGGGACGTTGGCTGCCGCCGGTACAGAGGCCGGTGCCACCGGCGTCGGGCGGGCGGCCGGCGCTGGCGGTGTGACGGCGCGGGGCAGCGGCCCGGTCGTCTGGCCCGCGCTCAGTTGAAGGCCCGCCAGGCCCTTGACCAGGCTCGCCATGTCGGGGTAGCGCTGGGCCGGGTCCTTGGCGAGGGCGCGGCTGACGATGGCCGCCAAGGCGGGCGGCGCGTCTGGCCGCAGCGAGAGCAGGTCCGGCGGGGTGCTCGACAGGTTCTGCGCCGCGACATCCTGGGCCGTCGGGCCGACGAACGGCGGCCGCCCGGTCAGCGCCTCGAACAGCGTTGCGCCGAGGCCGTAGACATCGGCCCGCGTCGAGAGCGGCGCGCCCTGGAGCCGCTCCGGCGCGACATACGCCGGCGACCCCATGATCGTCGCGCCAGCCGGCGCGCCAGGCGGGCTGGCGATACCCAGGTCCACCAGCTTGACCCGCCCATCCTTCCCGACCAGGATGTTCTCCGGCTTCACGTCACCGTGAACGAGCTGCTGGCTGTGGAGGAATGCCAGGCCCTCGGCGGCCTGCCGCGTGTACTCGACGGCATCGGCGACCGGCAGCGGCGCGAGCCGGTTCAAGGGCTGGCCGTCCACGTACTCCATGACGATGTACGGGCGGGCCGGGTCGGCGCTCAGGTCGAGGACGGCGGCGATGTACGGGTAGCTGACCTGCGCCGCCCGCCGCGCCTCCCCCTGGAAACGCTGCATGTAGGCCGGGTCTTGCGCCAGGTGCGGCCGCAGCAGCTTGACGGCGACGGTGCGGCCAAGACGCTGGTCCAGGGCGCGGTAGACAACCGACGAGCCGCCGACGCCCACCTGCTGCTGAAGCTGGTACCGCCCATCCAAGATCGTCGGGCCAGCAGCGCCACCAGGAATGTTGCTCATGCTTCCCCTACTCCAGAGACTGATGCTTTGTCCGCGACGAGGGCAAGCCGCCACGGCCAGTGCCAGTAGACCTGCGCCGGCACGCCCGCCGCGCGCGCCAGCTCTCGCATCTCACGCCGCGTGTACGCCCGCCGGATTGACAGCGGCGCATCGTAGCGCGTGAGGTAGCTCCGGGCAATGACGGGCTGCAAGAGATAGTAGCCCAGGTACGGCGGCCAGGCCCGGATCAAATCGTTCGCAATCACACCCCGCCGCGCCGTCGCATACCACGACCGCAGGAACGCCGCGACCGTCGGCGGCGGGAAGTGGTGCAGGAACAGCGACGCCACTATATAATCGACGTGCAAGTCCAGCGGCAGGTTCCCTGCTTCAGCCGCGACAAGCTGAATCTCCGGATAGCCGGTCAGCCAGGCGCGGGCAATCGCCAGGTGGCGCTGGTTGAGGTCCACCGCCAGGACACGCACGGCGATGCCTTGCCGCCGCGCCCAACGCACGATGGCGACCGGCAGGTCCGCCGCGCCCGCGCCGATGTCGGCGACGACGAGGGGCTGTTGGCTTGTCGGCGCAACGTCCCGGAGTCTAGGAAGCAAGTGACGAGCCAGGGTATCCCAACCGCCGAGCCAGCGGTTGATACGCCGCAGGTCGGTCAGGCTCAGGGCCGCCTCGTCGAGGCTGCCCACGTTGAGGTCCAAAAGCTCCGGGGAATCGAAACGCGGCAGGTCTAGCAGCACGGTTATTCTCACTCGTTCATGTAAGTCGAGGCACAGTTTATCGTAATTATAGTGTCTGCTTTCAGAAATAGCAGTCGTTGAGGTGGTGATTGACCTACATTCATGCCCCGGCTAGAATTGGCGTACTGTTTGCACGCCCATTCGAGCGGTGAGGAGGGTTGCGTGAGTCTCGTCTTGAACGTGAATGCCCTGCCATTGCACAGTGATGCCGACGGCGTTGTCCGGGTTGGCAACACGCGTGTGACACTTGACAGCGTAGTTGCGGCCTTCATTGAAGGCGCGACGGCTGAAGAGATAGCACAACAGTATCCTGTCTTGAACCTGGCGGACATCTATCAAGTCATTGCCTACTACCTCTATCATCGAGTTGAGGTCGAAGCGTACTTACAGGCGAGACAGGTTCAAGCCGACGCCGTTCGGCAACAAACCGAAAGCCGCCTGGACCCAACTGGCGTGCGAGACCGCTTGCTCGCCCGCCACCAGGGTTAAGTGGACAACGTCATGTGCTGAGTGGAATGCAGCATCCCCCGATGCCTCTGGAGGCCCTTCGCGCTGCTCAGGGCGACAACGTCCTATGACCTTTCCCCCCTTTCGCGTCCTTCGTGATCCACAACCTTCCCACGACAAAAAACCGCCGCTCTCAGTGTGAGAGCGGCGGTCGCTTGTCTTGCGCCTGGGGGTGAGGCTACTGCTTGATGCCGACCAGGTGGTCGTCGCGGACCGCGCGCGCCCGCAGAAGTGTCGCGCCCAGGGCGACGTTATCGGCCGGCTTGTTGATGCGGATCAGCGGCCGGTCCGAGGTCGGCGCGCCGGCCGCCTTCGCCAGCTGCTGCGGCGTCTCGCGCACGACGTGCATGATGGGGGAGGGCATGCGCTCTATCGCCGCGTCGGCCACCTTCCCCGCGCTGGGGACGGCGATGGGCAGGAGAGCGCGCCAGGCGATGAGGACGGCGAGCAGCCCGGCGACGGTCAGGCCCATGCGCAGCGCCTGGGGATGGTAGGGGGGCGGCGTCGGCGCATGGAGATCGACGACCGGCATCTCTACCAGGGAGTCGAAGTTAGGGAAGAAGCACGGGAGCTGCGCGGCATAGCGCTTGGCGACACGCCACATGCCAAGGTGTGTTTCATAATGGCGGTCCTGCGAGGGGATCGCCGCCTCGAACGCGGCCAGGGTCGGGTAGAAGCCCCGCCCGTACCGTAGCCGCATGTAGTAGCTGTCGCCGTGCTGGCGCAGCTCATCAATCCAGATGCCGGGCACGTCGTAGTACACCATACATTCCCCCTTGATTCAGGTCAGAGCGGCTGTCGTGGTGGGTGAATTGCTCTGCACCTTCCGGTCTATAACGGTCTGTGCGGCTGTTGCGTTATGGGACGTTAGTTGCCCTAACACCCGGTTTGGTCTATACTCCTCTTTCGGCGTGAAGAGATAGACCACCTGACACGCTATAGAGCAAGACAAGGGCCAGCACAGGATGCGCATGCGAGACGTGACTTGCCCTTCCTATATATAGTTATGAATGACGGATGACCTGTACTACATATGGACGCGGCTTGAGTTTTCGTCCTGGCCGTTGTATAATGCGAAATAGTGGGCGGGCAATATGTTGAGGCGCGGCGCGGGCCTCTTTTTCGCGGCCATGTTGTTGTTCGCGTCAGGCTGCCGGGCCGATGCGCCCATGCCGTGGACCGCCGCCCTAGCCCTGGTCGTCCAGCCCACCGCCACTCCGACGGTTACAGCGACGACGACGGCGACGGCAACTTTGACGCCCACAGCGACACCCACGGCCACGGCCACGGCCACGCCGACCCTGACGCCGACGACGACACCCACGGCCACGCCGACACCGCGCCCGGCGAAGGTCGTCATGCGGCCGGAGAGCACGACGGTTGCGCAAGGCCACACCCTGGCTGTGACGCTCACCGCCGACCGTCCCATTACCGCGACGGGGACGCTGGGCGACACATCGCTGGCCTTCCACCGCGCCAGGGACGCCTCCTGGGCCATCATCGGGATCGCCCTCGACGCGCCGACCGGCCCGACCCCGCTCACGGTTGTGGTCGATGACTCGGCGGGGCAGCGGCAGACGCTGACGGCGGCTATCGAGGTGACGCAGACGAACCGGCCCACGTTCAACTTCGTTCTGCCGCCGAACAAGGCGGACCTGATCAACCCGGACATCACCGGACCGGAGCTGGCAGCGCTCGAGAAAGTATGGGCGGTGGACTCGCCGACGTGGCGCGGCACGCCAATGCAGCGCCCGCTGGCGGTCGATGCGCCCAGGACCGCGCCGTTCGGTCAGGAGCGTATCTACAACGGCGGCGCGCTGGAGGAAGCGCACACGGGCAGTGATTGGGCGGTCGGCGTGGGGATGCCGGTGCTGGCCGCAGCCGCCGGGCAAGTCGTCGTCGCCGCTCCGTTGCAGGTGCGCGGCAACAACGTTTGGATCGACCACGGCTGGGGCGTCTACTCCGGCTACTTCCATCTCTCGTCGCTGGCGGTGAAGCCGGGCCAGCTGGTGCAGGCGGGGCAGGTGCTCGGCGCTTCCGGCACGACCGGCCGCTCGACCGGGCCGCACCTCCACTGGGAGATCCGGGTGCATGGCGTTCCCGTCGATCCGCTGGAGTGGCTGGGCCGCCAGATTGGCCCGGTCGGACGCGAGGCCGGCCCATGAGGCTGAACAACAGGCAGAAGGAATGACACGACCTCCGACCGCCCACGACACGATTGTCGTCCTCGACTTCGGCTCCCAGTACAGCCAGCTCATCACGCGGCGTCTGCGGGAGCTGGGCGTGTATAGCGAGATGCTGCCGTGGAACGCGCCCGCCGAGCGTGTGCTGGCGCTTGACCCGCGTGGCTACGTCCTGTCCGGTGGCCCGTCCAGCGTCTACGAGACAGGCGCGCCGACCCTGCCGTCCTACGTTCTCGCGGGCGGCCGACCCATCCTGGGCATCTGCTACGGCATGCAGCTCCTCGTCCACGACCTGGGCGGCCACGTCGCGCCAAGCGGCCAGCGGGAGTATGGCCCCGGCGAGGTGGCGGTGGAAATGCCGGGCGGCCTGTTCGACGGCCTGCCCGACCTCCTGCGTGTCTGGATGAGCCACGGCGACCGTGTCGAGACGCCGCCGCCCGGCTTCCACGTTCTGGCCCGCAGCGAAGGCTCGCCGTGCGCCGCCATCGGCAACGACACGGGTGTGTACGGCATCCAGTTCCACCCCGAAGTCACCCACACGCCCCAGGGCCGCGAGATTCTCCAGAACTTCATCCACGTCTGCGGCGCGCGCCAGGACTGGACGCCCGCCGCGTTCATCGACGAGAGCATTGAGCGCATCCGCGCCCAGGTCGGTGACGGCCACGTGGTGTGTGCCCTCTCCGGCGGCGTCGACTCGTCCGTGGCAGCGACCCTCGTCTCCCGCGCCGTCGGCGACCGCCTGACGTGCATCTTCGTGGACCACGGCTTGCTTCGCCAGGGTGAGGCGCAGGCCACGCTGGACATGCTGCGCCCGGTCATCGCCGCGCCCATCGTCTTCGTCAACGCCGCAGCCGACTTCCTGGCCGCCCTCGCGGGCGTCACCGACCCCGAGGTCAAGCGGCGCAAGATTGGTGAGCTATTCATCCGCACGTTCGAGGCGACCACCGAGCGGCTGGGCGGCGCGGACTTCCTGGTGCAGGGGACACTCTACCCGGATGTCATCGAGAGCGCCGAGCCGTATGGCCGCGACGCCGGCGCAGCGCCGGCTGCTAAAATCAAGACGCACCACAACGTCGGCGGCCTGCCGGAAGACATGCGCTTTCAGCTCGTCGAGCCGCTACGCTTCCTGTTCAAGGATGAGGCGCGCCGCGTGGGTCTCGCCCTCGGCCTGCCGGACGAGGTTGTGTTCCGCCAGCCGTTTCCCGGTCCCGGCCTGGCCGTGCGCATCATGGGCGACGTGACGCCGGCGCGCCTGGCGACCCTGCGCGCCGCCGATGCCATCGTGCGCTACGAAATCGAGTGCGCCCACCTGCCGGAGCACCCGTGGCAATTCTTCGCCGTCCTCGCGCCGGTCAAAACGGTCGGCGTACAGGGCGACTTCCGTACCTATGCCGACCTGGTCGTCGTGCGCGCCGTGACCAGCGAGGACGGCATGACGGCCGACTGGGCGCGCCTGCCCCACGACCTGCTGGCGCGCATCTCGACGCGCATCATCAACGAGGTACCCCACGTGAACCGCGTCGCCTACGATATCACCAGCAAGCCGCCGGCGACTATCGAGTGGGAGTGAAAGGAGCCGCCTTATGGCTGCTAACGTCGGGCCGCAGCTAGATACCGATATCGTCCAGGGCGCGTTTATCCAGGGCGCGTGGCGCACCAAGGCCGGCGGCGTGGGCGTGTTCCCCGGCGAAGCCCTGGGGCATCCGGACCGCGGCCTCCTGCTGGCGGTCGTGGACCTGGCCGGACCCGACGAGGGCAAAGAGGCGCTGGGGCAGCAAATGCTCGACGCCGCTCAGAAGGCGTACTTCTCCGACACGAGCACGCCGACCAATGGCCTGCGCCGAGCCGTCGAAGCCGCCAACGAAGCCCTCTACCTGGTGAACGCGACCGTCGAGCGCGACGCCCGCCGCCACGGCGGCATCGGCCTGGCGACCCTCATCGGCGCCGACCTCTACATCGCCCAGGGCGGCCCGTCGCTCATTTACATTGTTCAGGCGGGTGAGCTGCTCCAGTTCCCGTCGGACTCGCCGTGGATCTCGGACCGAGACGAGCGTGAAGCCGAGGATGACGGCAGCTGGTATCCCCTGGGCGTGCGTCGCAACATCCGCGCCGACCTGTACCACGTCGAAGTGGGTGATGGCGACATGCTGACCGTGACCTCGCCTGCCGTGGCCCACCTCGTCACCCGCGACGCACTCCACACGATGCTGGAGCAGTCGCCGGAAGGCATGGCGACGGAGGTCGTCCAGCTAGCTGCCTCCCAGTCGCCGCCACCGGAGCTGGGCCTCATCGCCGTGCGGCTGGAGGAGGTCGAAGGCGTCGCCGCGCCCCCGGACAACGGCCAGCGGCGCAGGTACGCCCAACCGCAGGATGTGGCGGCCGGGGCGGCGGCGGGCGGCGTCCTGGGCCGCATGGGCGGCTGGCTCGGCCAGACGTCCAAGAGCGCCGCGACGAATGTCGGGCGCGGCGCGGGTGGCGTCCTCAAGCAGACGTTCCCAGATGAGGCCAACGGTACACCCGCCGTGCCGCGCGGGCCGTCGCTCTGGCGTTGGCTCGCCCTCCTGCTCGTCGTCCTGGTCATCGGCGCGGTGGCGTTTACGACTTTCCGCTCGATGAACGAGCGCCGCCAGCAGGACGCGCAGGTCGCGGCTTTGCTGACGCAGGCCCAGGAGCGCGTGACGGCGGCGACCGGCAGCCAGGCCGACAAGCAATCGATCCTGAACCTCTTGCGCGACGGCGAGGCGAAGGCCAACGACGCGCTCAAGATTCGCCCCAGTGACGAGAACGCCAAGCGGCTGCTTGCGACGATTCAGCAGCAAATTGAGCAGGTCGGCGGCATGTACCGTCTGACCGATTGGGCGCCCGTCCTGGCCGCCAATGAGCCGGGCGCGGTCCTGAAGTACGTCCAACTCAACGGGCCGCAGTTGTACGTCATGGACACCGGTACGGGCCGCGTGCTGCGCCAACGCCTTGGCGCGGGGGCCTCACCCGATGTTGCGCTGAAGTCCGGCGACACGGTCGGGGCGCGCAGCGTCGGCGACCTGGCCGACATGGTGTGGCTGCGCGGCGGCGGGGCGCGGACGGTCGAGGACGTGGGCGCGCTCGCCCGCGACGGCATTCTGTGGGAAGTCAGCCCGACGGGCGCGCCGACGGCCATCCAGATGCCGGGCAGCCAGGATTGGCAGAACCCCATTATCGCCGACACCTACGGCGGCAACGTCTACGTGCTCCAGGCCGACAACGGCCAGATTCTCAAGTACGCCGCGACGGGGAACGACGCCTACGGCGCGCCGACGACGTGGATGAGCGACAAGGTCGATTTGAAGGGCGCGGTTGACATGAGCATCGACGGCCAGATTTTCGTCTTGATGGGCGATGGGCGCGTGCGGCGCTTCACCGGCGGCAAGGAAGACAAGTTCAGCCTCCAGGGGATCGACCCGCCGCTGTCCACGCCGCAGGCTCTGTACGTCCCGCAGGATGGCAAGGTGTTCTACATCCTGGACAACGGCCGCGTCATCGAGGTCAGCAAGGACGGCGCTTTCCAGCGCCAGTTCCGCGGACCGGACGACAAGTCGCTAAACGACCCGCGCGGCCTCTACGTCGATACCCAGGCGAACAAGCTGTACGTCATCAACGGCAACAGCGTCTACAGCGCGACAATGCCAGCGACTGGCGCCGCCGGGCAGGCGCAGCCGGCCGCAACGGCCCAGCCCGGAGCCACTGGCCAGCCGCAGGCCCAGCCCACCCCGCGCCGGTGAGCCGTGTTCCAAAGAGAAAGGTAACGCAGAGACGCAGAGACGCAGAGGGCTTGAAAGAACTATCTGTTCTCTGCGCCTCTGCGCCTCTGCGTTGCTAAATTGCTTTTGATGAGGAGAGACCATGCCCGTTCCGGAGAGACTGGCCGCGGTTCGGCGGCGCATCGAGGAAGAGAGGCTGGACGCCCTGGTCGTGAGCAGCGGCGTCAATCGCCGCTACCTGAGCGGCTTCACCGGCTCGGCCGGCACGCTGATTATCCGGCCGTCCCAGGCCATCTTCGCCGTCGACTCGCGCTACTACGAGCAGGTCGGGCAGCAGGCCCCGCAGTACACCTTGGAGCGCGTCGGCTACGACTTCGTCGGCAACCTGGCGCGCATCCTGGAAGGCGCGCACCGCGTTGGCTTCGAAGCTGCGACGGTGACGGTCGCCGAGTTCCAGGTGTGGCAGGAGAAGACGCCGGGCATCGAGTGGGCGCCGACCATAGGGCTGGTCGAGGGCATCCGCGCCGTCAAGGAGCCGGGCGAGATGGCGTCAATCCGCGCCGCCGCCGAGCTGACCGACGCCGCCTTCGCCTTCGTGCGCGGCTTCATCCGCCCCGGCATGACCGAGAAGGCCGTCGGCTGGGAGCTGGAGAAGTTCTTCCGCGAGAACGGCGCGAAGAACTGGGCTGATGGCCCCATCGTCGCCAGCGGCCCAAACAGCGCCCTACCCCACGCTCGCCCCTCGGAGCGCGTCATCGGGCGCGGCGAGCCAATCGTCATCGACATGGGCTGCCTGGTGGACGGCTACCACTCCGACATGACCCGCACCATCATTCTAGGCGAGGCCGACGCGAAGTTCGAGGAGATTTACAGTCTGGTGCTGCGCGCCGAGGAAACGGCGATGGCGCAAGTCCACGCTGGCATGAGTGGCAAAGCGGCGGATGCCCTGGCGCGCGACGTCATCGAGGCGGCAGGCTACGGCGAGAACTTCGGCCACAGCCTGGGCCACGGCGTCGGCCTGGCGATCCACGAGCTGCCGACGGCGCGGAAGACCGCCGAGGAGCCGCTGGGCGTGGACATGACGCTGACGATTGAGCCGGGCGTGTATATCCCCGGCTGGGGCGGCGTCCGCATCGAGGACCTGGTCATCATCGAGGCCGACGGCGTGCAGCGGCTAAGCCACTCGCCAAAAGCCCTGGCGGACATGGTGGTTCCAGTGTGATAGGTTTTCTGAAAAGGGTGTGGTTTCCGCTGCTCTGCTTTGGCCTGGGGGTGCTGTGCGCCTGGCTCCTCCTGGGCGGTTCGGCGCGCTCGAGCGGCGCGACTCCGGCGGACCTGGCCCCGGCCTACCTCCAGGACTACCTCGTGCTGGTGGCCGACTCCTATGCCCAGTCCCGCAATCTCCCGCTGGCCCGCGTCCGGCTGGAGGGCTTGAACTCGGCCACCGTCCAGCGCGAGCTGAATGACTTGGTGCAGAAGCTACAGCAGCAGAACACGCCCGCGCAGGCAAACAACGTGCGCGACCTGGCCAGGGCGTTGCAGGAAAACCCGTCGGTCGCGGCCACCGCTGCGCCGATTGCCACCGCAGCCGCCACACGTCCACCCGCGCCGACGCCGCCGCCAAGCAGTAGCGCCGTCAACGAGCCTTCCTTCCTGGCGCGGCTCGGCGGCGCTCTGCTGCCCGCGAGTGTCATTCTCTTGCTTGTGGCGCTCGCGGCAGGGCTGCTCTGGGCGCTACGTCAGTACCGTTTGCGGCGGCGGCAGCAGGCGGCCCCGGTCGCGGGGGCGGCAGCGCAGGAGGCGGCCCCGGCTCCCCGCCGGTCCAGCATGCGCAACAATGTCCCCCCGGTGATTCCCCTGGATGTGCCGACTGAGCTAAGATACTCAGCTGAGATAGCCGACTTCCGGCAGGACTTGCGGATTCTGGACGCGGCGAAAAACGGCATCGGCGGAGTCGGGCTGCACGTCTCCCAAATTCCGCCCCCCGACCCCATCACACACGCGCCCGGCGGCCTGGAGCTGAGCCTGTTCGACAGGCTGGATCGCCGCACCCGCAAAGTCATCCTCGTCAGCGCGAAGGCGGCAGCGGATCCCACGATGGCCGAGCTTGTTAATCGCCTTGCCCCTGACTGGCATAAGCCGGCTGTCGATGTGGAAAACGCGTTGGCGCCGATCATTCTTGAGACAGCCTACCTGCGCCTCACCGCCGAGGTTCACCAGAGCGATTTTCGGCCGGGCGCTCTGAACCCGACGTTTCGCACCCTCGTCCTGATGGTCACGGTCACGCCGAACAGCGCGGGCGGCGCTCCCCCACCCCCTGGCGACGATGACGAGGAAGAGGACGACATCGCTGGCGCGACATCCGTCGCCACCCCGCCCAGGGCCTCGTAACGAGCGGCAGCATGAGCGGCGAGACAAGCCTGAGTCTCCAGCATATCGACATGCCCATCGAGGGCATGGACTGCGCGGATTGCGCGGCCCACGTCGAGCACGCCCTGGCGGCTGTGCCGGGTGTGCGCCGCGCCGCCGTGCTCCTGGCGGCGGAGCGCGCCGAGGTCGAGTATGACCCGCAGCAGACGGACGAGACGGCGCTCGCTGCTGCCGTCGCCCGCGCGGGCTACCGCGTCGGGGCGCCAATGTCCGACGCGCGCGAGACTACGGCGCGAATGGCTCGCCTGGTGGGTTGGCTCGTTCTCGTCTTCGTCGCCGGCGTCATCCTGCTCCTCGTCGTCGGCGAGCGCCTCGGCCTGCTCGACGTCGCCCTGGACAAGATTCCCTGGCCGGTTCTGGCCACGGCGCTCCTCATCGGCGGCTGGCCTATCTTCCGCAACGTCGCCACGGCCCTTCGCGCCCGCCGCGTCACCGCGCACACCCTGATGACCGTCGGCGTCCTGGCGGCGGTTAGCGCGGGCGAAGGCGCGACGGCAGTCATCCTTGTCCTGCTGATGCGCATCGGCGACGCCATCGAATCCTACACCACCAATCGCTCCCGCGAAGCCGTGCGCTCCCTCACCCGCCTGGCCCCGCGCATCGCCCACCGACAGCAAAATGGCGAGCTGACCGACGTAGACGCTGACAGCCTGACCCCCGGCGACATCATCGTCGTCAAGCCTGGCGAGACCATCCCGGCCGACGGCGTTGTCGTCGATGGGCACGCCGCCGTCAACCAGGCGGCCATCACTGGCGAGGCCACGCCGGTCGAGCGCGGCGCCGGCGACATCGTCCTGGCGGCGACCCTCGCCGGCCAGGGAGCGCTGACGGTGCGCGTCAGCCGCGTCGGCGCGGACACCCTGTTCGGCAAAATCGTGCGGCTGGTGGAGGAGGCGGAAAGCGCGAAAGCGCCCGTCCAGCGCCTCGCCGACCGCTTTACCGCCTACTACCTGCCCTTCGTCGCCCTTGTCGCCGCCCTGACGTGGGTCATCACCCGCAACGTCAGCGCCGTGGTCGCCGTCCTCGTCGTCTCCTGCACCTGCACCATCGCCCTCGCCACGCCCGTCGTCGTCCTCGCCAGCGTGGGCCGCGCCGCCCGCCAGGGCATCCTCATTAAGGGCGGGGCCGTCCTGGAGACGCTGGCGAAGGTAGATACCGTTCTCATCGACAAGACCGGCACCCTGACTCTCGGAGCGCCGACGGTCACCGACGTCATCCCGCTCAACGGCGCGACCATCGACGACATCCTACGCCGCGCCGCCGCCCTGGAGAGCCTGTCCGAGCACCCCATCGCCACGGCAGTCGTCCGCGCTGCCCGCGACCACAGCCAGCCGGTCCAGCCGGCCGCCGCCTTGCGCAGTGAGTCCGGGCGCGGCGTTAGCGGCACGGTCGAGGGACGGCAGGTGATACTCGGCACACGCCGCCTGCTGGCCGACGCCGCCATCGACCCGTCGCGCTACCTTGGCACGGCAGATGCTCTTGAGGGAGAAGGCAAATCGACGTTCTGGCTTGCCGAGGACGGCAAGGTCGTCGGCCTGCTGGCGACGTCGGACACGCTGCGCTCGGGCGTCATCGAGGCTCTGGCGCGTCTGCGCGAGATGGGCGTGCGCCACATTGCCATTCTAACCGGCGACCGACGCTCTACCGCAGCAGCCCTGGCCGAGGCGCTGGGCGTAGACTACCAGGCGGAGCTGCTGCCGGAGGACAAGATTCGTATCGTGCGCGAGATGCAGGCGGCGGGGCACGTCGTCGCCATGATCGGCGATGGGGTGAACGACGCGCCCGCCCTGGCCCAGGCCGACGTGGGCATCGCTCTCGGCGCAGCAGCCTCGGATGTGGCGCTGGCCGCGGCTGATGTGGCGCTGATGCGGGCCGACTGGCGGCTGGCCCCGGAGACGCTGGCGATTGGCAGGCAGGCGTCGTGGCTTATCCGCCAGAACCTGGCCTTCACCGCCGTCTACAACGTCACGGGCGTGACGCTGGCCGCGTTTGGCATTCTGCCGCCCGTTCTGGCGGCGGCGCTGCAATCGCTGCCCGACCTGGTGGTGCTGGGTAACTCGGCGCGTGGCCTGAAGGGGTGACCCTCGTGAGCGCTCGTAGGGGCAAACCCCCTGTGGTTGCCCCATGACCCGTGGTTGTCCTGGGTTAACCCCTAGGTTTAGTGTTCAGCAGGCTCCTCTTGACTAGATATGGTATAATAATACGTAAGGGATGGGACAGGTCCGGGGCGGCGGGTATACACGCTCTATTATAAGCTCAGAGGCAAGGAGGCGACGGTGGCGTTCACGTACAAGAATAGCAAGGGCAAGACATATCATCTCCACTCCCGAACAACGGAGACGGCCAGCGGCAAGCGCACGCTGTATTTCTTCTCGGGCGAGGCCGGCGAGGGGGCCATCGACAAGGTGCCGGAGGGCTACGAGGTGGCTGAGACCGCGACGGGGCTGCCGGTGTTGAAGAAGCAGACCGCCGCTCCGAAGCCAGCGCCAAAAGCGTCCAAAGCCAAGTAATTCACGCCAGGCGCACGCGCCGCACATAAGAGCGAGGCCCTGACGGTTGTGGACCGTCAGGGCCTCGGCGTTTATTGGGCCGCCACGCGAAGATAACGTTAGCCCTTCTTCAGACGCGCTACCAGGTCGATATAGGACTGCATTGCCTTGTCCTTCGGCGTGCCCTGGAGCGCGGCCCACGCATCATACTTGGCGCGGCCGCGGAAGTCGGTCATGCCGGGGCGCTTGCCGGAGACGTCGCCTGCCGTCGCCTGCTTGTACAGGCCGTAGAGCTGGAGCAGCGTCGCGTTGTCCGGCTTCTTGGGGAGCGACTGGGCAGACTGGGCGGCGGCGGCGAACTGGGTTGCCAGATCAGACGACATGCGAGCATCCTCCTAAAATGTGTCATGCTGAGCGCAGCGAAGCATCCCCCGGCGCTGGCCGAGGCCCTTCGCGCTGCTCAGGGCGACAGCGGCAGCTATCCACGCGCCGTAACAGCCTCAGGCTTGATCTTGATAATGACGCGCACCTCGCCAGGCCGGCGGTCCGTATACGTGTCCGTTCCCTTGTATTTCTTCGCCATCTTGTCGATATGCGCGTCGCCGCCCTCGTCCGTGACCTCGACGACCGGGCCGCGCACCAGCAGGTAGCGGTACGGGTTATCCGGGTCGGTGATTTCCACGGCGACGCGGGCGTCGCGCCCGATGTTGCGCGTCTTCTGCCGGCCCTCGGCCGTGTTGATGAGGATGTTCTCGCCGTCGTAGTCCACCCAGACGGGCGTAACCTGCGGGCTGCCATCCGGCATTACCGTGGCGAAGTGGGCGAACGCGCGCTTCTCAAACAAGTCCTTGTGGGAATCCGGTATCTTGCTCACACTTTACCCCTTGTTACTTCTGCTGGGCCGTCGCCAGGACTTCCTCGGCGACCACGTCGAGAGACTCCTTCACAACGCTGAAAAGCTGCTCCATCTCCTCGTCGGTCGTCACAAACGGCGGGGCGAAGCACAGGATGTCGCGCACGGCGCGGATGATAACGCCCTTGCCCTGGGCCACATCGCGCACGCGCGCCGCCAGCTTGCCCTCCGGCGAGCCGGGCGCCTTCGTGCTCTTCTCGCTCACCAGTTCCACGCCGGCGATGAAGCCCTTGCCGCGCACGTCGCCGACCAGTGGGTGATCGGCCAGCGCCTGGACATTGGCCTGGAGCTTCGTGCCCATGACCTTCGCCCGCTCGTACAGCCCATCGCGCTCCAGGATTTCCAGGTTCTTGAGCGCCACGGCGCACGCCGTCGGGTGGCCGGAGTAGGTCGCCGCGTGCATCCACTGGCTCGGCTTGGGCAGGCCGTTGATGACACCGGCGATCTCGTCGTTCATCATCACGCCACCGAGCGGGACATAGCCGCTGGTGACGCCCTTGGCGAACGTCATCAGGTCCGGCTGGACGCCGTAGCCCTCCAGGCCCCACATGCTGCCGGTGCGTCCGAAGCCGCAGATGACCTCGTCGGCGATGAGCAGGACGTCGTACTTGTCGCAGATGGCGCGCACGCGCGGCCAGTAGTCGTCCGGCGGAACAATGACGCCGCCCGCGCCCATGATCGGCTCGCCGATGACCGCGGCTACCTGGTCCGGCCCCTCGGCGACGATGGCCTGCTCGATGGCGTCGGCGGCCGCCTCGCCCACGCCGCGCCCGTGGAGCAGGTTCTCCGGGAAGCGGTACGGGTAGGGGGCGACGACGTGGATGAAGCCCGGCGGGTGGGGCTCGAAGCCCTTCCAGAAGGCCGGCATGCCCGTCGCCTGGCCCGCGAGGGAGGTGACGCCGTGGTAGGCAAACTGGCGCGAGATGATGCGCGTCTTGTCGGCGTAGCCCTTCTGCTTCCAATAGAAGCGGGCAGTCTTGATGGCGCTCTCGTTCGACTCCGCGCCGGCCGTGGTGAAGTACACCGCGTTCAGGTTGGTCGGGGCCATCTCCGCCAGCTTCGCCGCCAGCTCGATGACTGGGATATTCGAGATGCCGACATACGCCGAGAAATAGGCGAGCTGCTTCATCTGCGCGGCGGCAGCCTCCGCCAGCTCCTCGCGCCCATAGCCGACGTACACGTTCCACAGACCGGCCAGGGCATCGACGTAGCGCTTGCCGTTGATGTCGGTCAGGGTTGCGCCGTGACCTTCGACGATAATCAATGGACCGTAGTCCAGGTGCATCTGCCGGTTATGCTGCGGGTGAATCAGGTGCGCCAGGTCGTTTTCAATCAAAGTCGTTGGGGCGTGGTCCATGCGACTTCCTTTCTCATACGCATAATTTAGGTCTAGAGTTTAACCCGAAACGCCGCCGATGTCCAAGCTCGGTGAGACACCTTTCCCCCATGCCATGACCGTCATGGCCGTCCTCTACGCGGCGCGTCTCAAGGATCACAATGGTTGACTCAGCATCTCAAAAATATCGCCAAATAGGCCGAAATAGTGTTGCTTTTCTGTTACTCCGGCACATATATTGCCAGAGATAGGCTTGCTGCCAGGGAGGAGAGACGCGCCGGTGGGAGGATCGGAGGAGGAGGAAACGAATTACCAGGAACTGCGCGGGGAGGCCGGTTCCAGTGCGAGACACAAGGAGGCAACGCACGCGTGAGTCAACGCCGCAGGCTGCGCCAACTTTACCCACAAGGAGGTTCTATGCCTTGGACGCCCACGCAAATCCATTCTATCATCATGGACCACGCTCACGAGGGTCACGCTCTCTGTCCTAGCTGCCACGTTCCCCTGATGTCGCGACAGGAGCACACTACACGCTACACCCGTCCCATCACCATTCTCTACTGCCCCATCTGCTGGACGGACACCCATCTCGTCGTCCCCCCCATGGAAGCGCCCGTGGTTACGATGATGTAGCCAAGCGTCTAACACCATACACGAAGTCAGGGGCGCACACTGCCGTGCGCCCCTGACTCGTTCCCCCCCTTGTCACTTCTCTAGGGGAATGCCGGCGACGTGGCCCGGCTCGGCGGAGACGAGCAGCGTCTTGTCTGTCGCGGCGATGCTGATCCACTCGCCGTTGCGCGAGCGGCGGCTCCACAGCACGCGGCCCGACGGCAAATCGATGGCCTGGAGCTGCGGGCCGGAGGCAAAGTAGCCGATATTGCCATGCACGACCGTGCGCTTGCAGCAGTTGCTCTCGTCGCCGCGCTGCCAGAGAATGTCGCCCGTCTGCCGGTTGACGCCGTAGATTGTCGTGTCGCGCCCGGCCAGGACGAGAGTGTCGCCGACGACCATCAGCGGCGACGGCGGGTAGTCCGCCTGTCCGAGATTGCGGTCAAAGCGCGCCCGGCCCGTCGCACCGTCTAGGGCAACAAGGATCAATGGCATCGAATCCCGGCCGTGGGTGAAGTAGAGCACGCCGTCGTGGTACAGCGCCGCCGAGTCGGCGTCGGGCGCTGCGTTCGCCGTCCAGCGCAGACGCCCGGCCGCGGCGTCGAACGCCCACAGCTTCACGCGCCAAGGGTCCCACACGAATAGCGTGCCGTCTTTCACAAGACTCCCGTAGACGTAGTTCCGCGCCCCATCGCGCAGCACACTCTCGGGCAGCGGGTCGAGGCGCGCTGTCCACGCGACACGCCCGTCGGCGTCGTTCGCCGCTACGAGCGCGCCGTCCTCCCGAATGAAGTAGACCAGCCCACCGTCCGTGCGCGGCTCCAGAAGAACGCGGCCGCCGAGCGCTGCGCGCCACGCGGGCTGCCCGGTGGCGCGGTCCAGGGCGAGCAGGCTGTTCGCCCGGTCGCCGACGTAGATGTGGCGGTCGGTGACGAACGGCTGCACGCCGATGGTCGTGTTCTCCACCACGGCGTCGGCGGTCCAGCGCGGCGCGCCGCTCGCAGCGTCGAGGGCGTGGAGCTTGTGGTCGCCGCCGAACGCAGCCAGCGGCATCAGGACGAAGACGCTCTCGGCGCCGGGGAGGATGCGCGCGATGCGGTCGCCGTCCAGCGTCGGCGAGGTCCACAGGCGCCGCCCGCCGTCGTCGAGGGCGTGCAGGATGCGCTGGTCGGAGACATAGGCGCGGCTGCCCTCGGCCTGCATCAACAGGCTATCGCTCGCCGTGTCAAAGGTCCACGCGACGCCGGGTAGCGTCGCGCGCATAGTGCGGTAGACGGCGTTGGCGGCGAACAGGCCGCCGCACGCCACGACGGCGGCGAGGATGACGACGAGGGTGAGCGGGCGGTTCAGGGCGCGGAGGGCGCGGCCCGGCAGGGATGCCGGGGAAAACGCCGCCCGCCACAGCCCGAGCCAGACCAGGACGGCGATCACCACCGGCACGAGGAAGGCGACGGCGGCGGCGACATAGTAGGACTGCGGGATGACGCAGTTGGGGGCGTCGCCGCAGGCAAAGAACAGCGCGAAGAAGGCGAGGCCGTAGCCGACCGCCGCCGCGCCGGGGACGAGGACGAGGAGCGCGATGAGCAGGCCCAGGAGCTTGAGCGCCTGCCGCCGGTCCACAGGACGGCGGCGCAGGGCAAAGGCGGCCAGCGCGCCTTGCAGGAGACCGAGGCCGCCGCCGACAAGGGCCGCCGCGAGCACCGAGCCGCTCACGTTTTCGCACGTCGTATTCGGATCGGCGCAGGGCAGGGCGAACAGGACAAGGCCGGCTGCCGCGCCCAGGACCAACCCGGCGACAGTCAGGGCGGCAATGATGAGCAGAGAGCGTACAAGAAACATAGCGTTCTTTCAAACGGTGGAATGCGGGCGATGTTACGCCTCCATTGACAGCCCGCCGCAGCCTAGACCCCTCCTGCGTCGGGGTGACACCGGGCGTGTCGCAGGGTTAGCGTGTCGTATACGATAGTTTTCAGGAAAGCTATCCTTGACAGTTATGCGTCCCCAGTATACCATATCTGCTCCGCCGCGCTTGATGAATAGATGATACCTTTGGAAAGCGAAGACAGGCCATGTTTGATGCGCGAGCGTTCATTGACCGGCTCGAGGTGGCGGACACGAAAGAGCTTGCCGACATGCTGCGCCGGCCGAGCCTGGACGAGGAAGACGCCCTGCGCAGCTACCTGGGCGACCGCCTCTACCAGCGGCTTCACAGCCTGGCCCTCAAGCTCTCGCTCCAGGACAGCACAGCCCCGAAGCAGGGCAACGTCGTGGTGATTCCCGGTCTGATGGGCAGCGTGCTCAGCAGCGAATCGGGCAGCGAACCGGAGGAGCAGATCTGGCCGCGCTTCCTCGCCATTCGCGCCGGCAAGCTCGACCGCCTCATGCTGTCCGGAGACGGGCGTACCCAGGCCAACCCGCAATTCCAGGTGCGCGCCGCCGGCGTGACGAAGCGCCTGTACGGGGAACTGATGCTCTCCCTGGCCTTCCAATGGTCCACGCACGCGTTCGCGTACGACTGGCGAAAGGACCTCGATCTGGCGGCCCGGCAACTGGCGGCGGCGATTAGCGGTTGGTTCGGCGATGACGCGCCGGTGCATATCGTCGCCCACTCCATCGGCGGCCTGGTGGCGCGCACCTATCTCCAGCATTACGCGGCCGACCGCAACCAGTCAGGCGCGGGGGCGACGGGCGGTCAGATCATCATGCTCGGCACGCCCAACTACGGGTCGTTTGCCTACCTGCAGGCTTTCCTGGGTCTCGGTCCGGCGATCCAGGTGCTCGATGCGCTCGATCCCCACCACGATATCCCCTTCCTCTGCCGCCTTGTCAGCTCGTTTCCCGGCCTCTACCAGTTGCTCCCGTCGCCCACGGCGCCGGCATTCACCCAGGAGCAGCAGGGGTTTGCCAGGCATTTCTACGAGGCGGACTCCTACCGCCTTTACGGCGGGCCAAACCAGCCGTGTGGCGAGCTGGACGTCTCTAGCCAGCATCTGTCGCATGCCAGGCGATACCGTGCCGACCTGGACACCTACCTGACGCAGCATCTGCCGGGCGACTCCAGCCTGAGCCGCATGGTCTACATCAGCGGCGACCGCCGGCCCACGGTGGGGTGGATGGGCAAACTCGATGCGTCCGACCCGTGCGATTACTTCACGGGCAATCCGGACGTGACGCTCAGTGGCGACGGTATTGTGCCGCACACGTTAGGCCCCCTGTGGAGGGATGCCAGCAAAGGTGTGCCGGCGATCACGACCTACTACGTCAACGAAAATCACTCGGACCTGGCCTCCAACCCGGATGTCCTGGCCGCCCTCGACGACCTGCTCACAAAGGGCGAAAGCGGGGATCTGGCGACGGCGCCGGCGAAGGTGGACGATATACCGCTGGCTGAAGACGCGAAGATGGGCGAGACGCAGGCGCGGCAGCAGGCGGACCAGGCCACACTCCGGCTAACGCTGGCGCGGGCCCGCGCCTGGGGCGAGTTCGAAGGCGCTAGAGGTCACATCAGCAATGAGGAGCGGCAGGCCGAGGAGATTCTTACGCGCAGTGTCCTGAACTACCGCGATTCGAACGAAGAAAGCCGTGCGCCGACGGTTCCCTTCGCGCCCACCCAGATTAGCGTCCGCCTGGTCCACGGCGGTATCGAGAGCCTACCGTCGGACGAGGGGACGGGACAGCCGCCCATCGACGCTGTTTCCGTCGGCCACTACGTCGGCGTCTTCCCGTCTGCCCAAAGTCCGGAAGGCATCCTGGACCTCGCCATCAGCCAGGCGCTCATGGGCGACAAGGCGCAAAACCGCGTGCCGCCGGTTCAGGACCGCCTGCTCTGGAAGTACGTGGAGCGCGGCACGATCCAGGGGGAGCTGGGGCAAATCTTCCTCCTGCCCGATGCGCGCGCCCCAGAGCGCGTTATCGCCGTCGTCGGCATGGGTGTGCCGGGCCGCTTCGGGGTGCCGGAGCTGACGGTGATGGCGCGGGAGTTGTGCTGGACGCTGGGCCGCCTCGGGCGGCGACACCTGGCGACGGTGTTCATCGGCGCTGGGGCGAACAACCTGTCGCCGGAGGATGCCGTCAACGGCTGGATTCGGGGCATCAAGTA
The DNA here is from genome assembly GCA_039810085.1 of Anaerolineae bacterium. GTDB lineage: Bacteria > Chloroflexota > Anaerolineae > Epilineales > JAHCIE01 > JBDHWG01. Next base: position 96,179 of record JBDHWG010000019.1, on the reverse strand, counting down.
CGCCGTTAGCGGCACGCCCGAGGACGAGACGCGGCGGCTCGACTATGTTACGTTCATCGAGCACGACGCCAGGCAGATCAAGCGCTTCGACGCCGCGATCCGAAGCGAAGTCGCACGGCTGAAGCAGGAGAAGCGCCTGCTCATCGACTACACGTATGTCCCGCCCACGACGGAGAGCCGCCAGGCGTTCAGCCCTCAGCCCGTTGCGGTGGCAGACGACGATGACGACGACACGGCCGAGATCGAGTCGCCGATGCGCGTCACGGTGACGACGGACCGCAACGCGTACCACTTCGGGGCCGTGACACGCTACGCAGCGATTCCGGAGCGCGAGATCCCGCTCGACCCGAGGCTGGTGTCGGACGCTAACGACCAGCTCGTCGCCGAGACGCACCTCCAGGGCCAGGTCGACCGGGGGCAGTTCATGGCGCGCCTGCTGCTGCCCCGCGACCTATGGGGCCAGTTCTTCACGTCGGTGCCGCTGGTCATGATGCTGGATGCGACGACGGCGCGCATCCACTGGGAGATGATCGCCCAGCCCGACCGCCTGCCGGTCGCCGATGACGAGGTGGAGCAGTCGCCGGATGACCTGCACCCGTTCTTCCTGGGCACGAGCCGCGGCTTCACCCGCCAGCTCCGCACCGGCTTTGCGCCGCCGCCTGACCCGCCCGTATCGCAGCAGCGCCTGCTGCGCGTGCTGGTCGTCGCCGACCCGGCCGCCGACGCGCATCTGCCCGGCGCGGAGGAGGAAGGCGTTGAGGTGGCTGACTTGTTCGAGAGCTTCAACCGGCAGACCAGGTCCCAGAACCGCGTCGAGGTCGTCCGCTTGTTCGGGCCGCGTGAGGCGAGCCGCTTGAACGTCCTGCACCACCTCATCAATCGCTCGTACGACGTGCTCCACTACGCCGGCCACTGCGCGTATGATCCCGACAACCCGGCGCTGTCGGGCTGGGTGTTCACAGGCGGCGAGCGGATTTCGGCAATGGAGATGCGGCGCATCGACCGCATCCCCGGCTTCGTGTTCTCGAATGCGTGCGAGTCGGGCATCACGCCGGACCGCTCCGAGATGCGCTCGGTGGCCCTCGCGCCCAGCTTCGCCGAGTCGTTCTTCGAGCGCGGCGTGTCCAACTTCGTGTGTACGGCGTGGCCGGTGTACGATACGGCGGCGCGCCAGTTCGCCCTGACGCTGTACTCCAATCTGCTTGGCCTCCCCGTATCGCAGGCCGACCCGAACGCCGCCAAACCCACACCGGGGGACAACCCGAAGGTGGAGGCCGACCCGGACGCCAAACCCACGCCAGGGGATAACCAGCGGGAGAAGGAAAACCCGCCGCAGCCGATGTACCGGGCGATGCAGGAGGCTCGCAAAGCCATCTTCAAACCGGAGGATGCGCGCACCTGGGGCGCATATCAGCACTACGGCAACCCGTATTTCCGCTTCTTCCACCCAAGCACCGAGACTTAGCTCACACCACCACAAGGAGTCGCCATGCCAAAGCCGAAACTACGCGATATGGTCATCCTCTTGCCCGGCATCACAGGCAGCGTTTTGCAGAAGGACGGGCAGGACGTCTGGGCGCCCACGGCCCAGGTCGTGTTTGGGGCGCTGTCCACCCTCGGCGCCGCACTGAAGAGCGTGCGCCTGACGGGCGACGATCCCAGTGCGGCCGATCTGGGCGACGGCGTGCGCGCGACGCGCTTGGTCCCCGATGTGCATCTCGTGCCTGGGCTGGTCAAGATCGACGGCTACACCGAGACCCTGCGCGCTATCCGCGACACCTTCGACGTCACCGAAGGCTCCATTGACGACGACCGCCCTGCCAACCTGTTCGGCTTCCCCTACGACTGGCGGCGCGACAATCGCGCCTCGGCCCACCGCCTCAAGGAGTTCATCGACCACCGCCTCCCGGCGTGGCGCAACGCGTCGGGGGCCAGCGACGCCAAGGTGATTCTCATCGGGCACAGCATGGGCGGCCTCGTCTCGCGCTACTACCTCGAAGTCCTCGACGGGTGGCGCGACTGCCGCGCCCTGATCACCTTCGGCACGCCCTATCGCGGCTCACCCAACGCTGTGGACTACCTCGCCCACGGCTACAAGAAGCTGTTCCTCGACCTGACCGACGTCATGCGCTCGTTCACCGCCGCCTATCAGCTCCTACCCATCTACAAGATGGTGCAGGTGAACGGCGTCTACCAGCGCGTGGCGGAGACCGATGGGCTGCCGGGTATCGACCGCCAGCGCGCCGCCGACGCCCTCGCCTTCCACCGCGAGATCGAGGCGGCGGTGAAGGCGCACCAGACAGACGACACGTATGTCGCCCGTGGCTACCGCATTCTGCCGATTGTCGGGACACGCCAGCCGACGCTCCAGTCGGCGCAGCTCGTCGATGGACAGCTGACGGTCGTCGCGGACCTGCCGGGCAACATCGACGCCCGCCTCGGCGACGGCGACGGGACTGTCCCCCGGCTCTCCGCCGTTCCCATTGAGATGTCCGACGATTACCGGGACACATTCTTCCCTGAGCGGCACGGCTCCCTCCAGCGCAACGCTCAAATCCTGGCTGACTTACAGACGCGCCTGGGGGAGATGCAGATTGTGGGGCTAGAGGACGTGCGCGAGATTGGCGGCGTGCGGAGCGCCGCGCCGAACATGGCCGCTAGCCGCCCGGCCATCGCCTTCGACCTGGACGATGTCTACGTCGCGCAGGAGCCTATTGCGATGTCGGCGGCGGTGGTGAATGTCGCCGCGCCGGTTGGCGGGCTGGAGGCAGCAATCGAATCGGTGGCCGGGGATAGGCCGGCGGTCACGCGCGCCTTCCAGCCGACGGAGAACGGCTGGGTGCTCACTCTAGACGCGCTCCCGCCCGGCACGTACCGCGCTGAGGTGCGCAGCACAACCGGCGGTGGTGGCGAGCCGCCGCCCGTGCACGACGTGTTCCAGGTGATGTGATACGGTGAGAATGGCTGTATGAGCCACGAGCAGGTGGAGCGCGTCCGGCGGCTGTGCCTGGCGCTGCCGGGGACGAGTGAGCGGCTTTCGCACGGCGAGCCGACTTTCTTCGTCGGGAAGAGGGCGTTCGTCATGTTCGCCAACAACCACCACGGCGACGGCCACATTGCCGTGTGGCTTCCCGTTCCGCCCGGCCTCCAGGCCGCGCTCATTGAGGGCGCACCGAAGACCTTCTTCACGCCGCCGTATGTCGGCGTTCGGGGGTGGGTCGGCATTGAGCTAGATTGGATCGGCGACGAGGACCTGGGTTTCCACATCAGCACCGCCTGGGAACTCGTCGCCCCCAGGCGATTGTTTTCCGGCGTGAGAAGGTATCCCAACACCGGCGAGCCGCCGATGGGCTAGACGCTGAGGTCCAGGACAGGCTCGCCGGTCACCGCGCTGTGCAGCACAACGGGGCACAGGTCGAGGCCGTTCGGCCACACAAGCGTGCGCGCCTCCGGGTCTACCTGCACGCGCTTGAAGAAGTCCTCGTCTTCGAGCGGCGCAAAGATGCCACCCCGACCGACAACACGCTCTCGGAAGTCAAGCTCACCGTGCGTCCCATCCGAAAACGTGAGCGCCAGGCGGTACTCGCCCAGGCAGCGGACGTCAGTCACGTAGGGAATCATATTGGTCTAGCTCAACCAAGTCGCTTTATCTGCGAAGCCGAGAATGTTGGCAAGATTGCGCTCTACTCGCCCAAAATCACTCGGCGACATTGCGCCGAGCTTTCGCGCGATGTCCGACTTATCCACCGTCGCCAACACACCTCGCACAGCCGACGGCTTGAGCAACCCTGCTGCATCCCATTCGCTGAGTAACGTATCACCTGGACGGAAGGGCGGTGACACATTGCTGGTGATAGCCGCTACGATGAGTTTGATGCCCGCGTTGTTGAAAGCATCCACGCTGATGACTACAGCGGGACGACGCTTGGAACCTACGGTCCCGCTAAAAGGAATGTCAACCAGAATGACGTCACCGCGGCTATAGGTCGTCATAGACGGCGTCTTCCTCGTTGTCCCAGACCTCCATCAGCGTAGGCAGGGATGCGCCCATCCAGTCGTGGACGAGTGCGGCTTCAGCGCCCTCCTCCATTGCGGAGAGGTCGAGCAGGGCTGCGCCCAGGATGCGCCAGTGTTGACCGATTTGCACGCCGCGCGCTCGCCCCGATTGCAGCATCGCCATGACGTCTTGCTCGGAGACGCGCAGTAACTGCGCCGCTTCCTCAGGCGTGTAGTACACGTTGGGCCGGATCGCCAATGTCTCACTCACGCTCATCATACCTCTCCTACTATCTCCGCTTCGATGAGCCGCAGTTCGCGTTGAATCTCAAGGTCAGCCGCCATCCTCGCAAGCTCATTCTCGATAGACGACCCCTGGCGCTGCGTCTGCTCCCGAATGGACCGCGCCAGCCGTTCCATGAGCCACAACTGCTCATCGAGTGTCAAGTGCCGGATATCCGCCTCGATACGCTCCAGGCCTGCTACGTCCACGTGAACGTCCCCCTTCTCCGATAGTCCCTTGCCTCCACCAATGGTTCGTGTTTGGATAGTCTAGACCGACCTGCTCATCACATCAAAGCGACGGGACGGCGATGGGCGTGAGGGCGGTTTCGAGGTCGCGGCGGTGCGGTTCCAGCCACGGCGGCAGCATCAGCTTCTCGCCCAGGTGCGTGACATCCTCATCCACCGCGAAGCCCGGCCCCGCCGTCGCCAACTCCACGATATGCCCGTCCGGGTCGTTGGTGTAGATGCTCTTGAAGTAGATGCGGTCCATGACCGGCGAGACACGTAAACCCGCCCCCAGCAGCTTCTCGCGGAACGCGAGCTGCGTCTCATCGTCCGGCGCCGCCAGGGCAAAGTGGTGTGTCTGCCCCGGACCGAACTGCGCCCGGCGGACGCGGCGCGGATCGCGCTCGAAATACGTGACCAGCGTCCCCGGCCGACCATCCCCCACGCCCCAGTACCAGTGCGCCGAGTTCGGGTCGTCGAAGTTCGACGTCATCTTGACCCGCCGCATCCCCAGCAAGTCACCGAAGAAGGCCTGTGTCCGCTCGATGTTCGAGCCGATGGCCGTGATGTGGTGCATCCCCTGGCGCAGCGCCATGTCCGGCGTGATCTCGAGCACCGGCTCCGGCCACGTCGTCGCCGTGATGCGCGCCTCGTCGCGATTGTTGACAATCATGTCTTCCGGCGGCGCTTTATACGTTGTGCCGATGGCGTCGGGCGCTTCGTCCACCGTCCAGCCGGGGCCGCGCGTGGCGATCTCGATGATGGCGCCGTCGGGGTCGGTGAAGTAAATCGAGGTGAAGTAGTGGCGGTCGAGCGGGCCGTCCACCTTGACGCCGAGGTCCGTGAGGCGGCGCTTCCACTTGAGCAGGCCATCGTAGTCCGGCACGCTCAGGGCGAAGTGGTGAGTGCCGCCGATGCCCCAGTGGCCCTTGGGGGCGTCGCGCCACTCGAAGAACGTGATGGCCGAGCCGGGGCTGCCGGTCTCGTCGCCGAAGTAGAGGTGGTAGCTGCCCGGGTCGTCGAAGTTGACCGTCTTCTTGACCAGCCGCAGGCCGAGGACGCGCGTGTAGAAGTCTGTTGTCCGCTGCGCATCCGATGATACGAGTGTGATGTGGTGCAGTCCCTGAACGCCCATCGCTGCCTCCCTCGCTCTCAAAGAGCGTCTATCCCGATATATCTACGCCCACGATACACCGGCGGTGTCCCGCGCGCCGTCCTCGCCAACGACCCGCTAGTGCAGAGCCGGTGTTGCAGTGGGCGGGGCCATGTCGCGGCGGATGAGCGGCAGATAGACCGGGTAGAACGGTGTGGCCGTCGCCGTCGGTGTCATCGTTGCGGTTGGGCTAACGGTTGCCGTCGGCGTAGCCGTCGCCGTTGGCGTCGCCGTCGGCTCGGCTGTGCCCCCTTGGGTGAACGTGACAAGCCAGGCATCGTAGGAGTCGCCGTGGCTATCGTTCGCGCTTGTGTCGTCAATCGTGACGTACCATAAATAGTCTTTGTTGTACTGAAAGCCATCCAGGCAGCCGGCCTGCGTATCTGCCAGGGTCAACGTGTAGGCGTTGTTGTCTGGCCCGGGCCGATACAGGCAGCCTGAATAGGTGACTGCATCGACCAGGGTAAAGCGATACTGGTCCGTTGGGTTGTTGCGCGGCTGCCAGGTGAACGTGGCAGGAATCGTCTTGGTTGCCCCATTCGGCGGCGATACCAGGCGGACATTGGTAATGTCGATGTCCCCGCCGCTGACGGTCATCCCAACGTTAAAGTCAGTAATCAGCGGGCCGAGCCAGCGGTAGACGTATTCTGGCTTGGTTTGATTGGGGCCGTAGACCGCGCGATATGTGAAGCCCGTCGAGGGCATGGGCACATCGGCGAAGGTGAAGCCGCCCTGGCTGTCGGTCGTCGTTGCCGCCGTCACGCCCCCATCGATGTCGCCGTTGTACGCGTGCAGGGTCAAAGGCTCATTGGCAACGGGCGCGCCATTGGCCAGGAGGTGGCCGGTAATTGTGCCCAACCCAGGCGTCACCGTCGCCGCCGGCAGCGCAACCGCTGGAGCGGCTCCGCGTGTGATCCGCTGCGGCGCGTTGTTCGGCCGGGCGGGATCGGCGAGGGCGACGGAGAGGGCCAGCGCCGTTAGGGCGGCAAGACCGAAGACGGCGAGGGTCACGGAGCGCGCGTGGGAGATGCGGAGGGAAAAACGGCTCACGGGGGATGTCTCCTTCTAGAGCGTGGACTCGCGGCGGGAGCGCCAGGCGTGGTACAGAACGATGGAGCCGGCGACGGCAGCGTTGAGGGAGTCGACGTGGCCGCGCATCGGGAGCTGCACGAGCACGTCGCACGTCTCGGCGACGAGGCGACCCAGCCCCTTGCCCTCGCTGCCAACCACCAGGGCGACCGGCCCGCGCCAGTCGTAGCCATCGAAGGGGGTCTCGCCCGCCATGTCCAGCCCGACGATCCACACGCCCTGGCGCTTCAGCCCCGCTAGGGCGCGTGTCAGGTTCGTCGCCTGGGCGATGGGGAGGTGGGCGACGGCGCCGGCCGAGGCCTTGCGCACGGCGGGCGTGACACCGGCCGCGCGGTGGGCGGGGATGATGACGCCGTGGGCGCCCACGGCGTCGGCGGTGCGCAGCAGCGAGCCGAGGTTGTGGACATCCTGGATGGCGTCCAGGGCGAGGACCAGGGGCGGCTCGCCGCGCTCGCCAGCGGCGGCGAGGATGTCGTCGATGTCGGCATACGCGAACGGCGTCAGCTCGGCGGCGATGCCCTGGTGAACCCCGCCCAGGCGATCCAGCTCACGGCGGTCTACCCAGACGACGCGGATGCCCCGCGCCTGGGCCAGCGACAGGATTTCGCCGACAGGCCCGCCTGTCTGCGTGCCCTTGGCGACAAGAAGGCGCTGCACGCCTTCCTCGGCGCGCAGCGCTTCCAATACCGGATGCCGCCCGTACACCACATCAGCCATGACACGCTCTAGCTGCGGCGCCAGGTGGTACCGGCGGGGCTGTCCTCTAGGGAGATGCCCAGGGTCGTCAACTCCTGGCGGATGCTGTCGGCGAGGGCGTACTGCTTCGCCTTGCGCAGATCAGCGCGGACGCGGATGAGCAGCTCGATGAACGGCGCGGCGGCCATGTCCTGCCTCGCTTCGGCGTCGAGCTTGAAGCCGAGCATGGTGAGCAGCCCGCGTAGCGTGTCCTGGGCGTGCTGGAACGGCGCGTCGGTCACGCCCTCGTCGCGGGCGCGGTTGATGGTCGTCGCCAGCTCGAACAGGGCGGCGACCGCCTGGGGCGTGTTGAAGTCGTCGTCCATCGCCGTGTAGAACGCCTGGCAGGTGGCCTCGGCGCTGGCGGCGAGGGCGTCGGCGGGCGCGCCCTTGGCGTCTGGACGGGGCGGGCGCAGGGCGGCGTAGAAGCGCTCCATGCCCTTCTCAGCGGCGGCGATGGACTCCTCGGTGTACGTCGGCGCGCTGCGGTAGTGCGACTGGAGGACAAACAGGCGCAGGGCGTCGGCGGTGTGCTGCGCGAGATAGTCGCGCACCGCGACGATGTTGCCCAGCGACTTGGACATCTTCTCGCTGCCCAGGCGCATCAGGCCGTTGTGGACCCAGTAGCGGGCGAAGGGCGCGGCGCCGGTGAACGCCTCGCTCTGGGCGATCTCGTTCTCGTGGTGCGGGAAGATGAGGTCCATCCCGCCGCCGTGGATGTCGATCTGCGTCCCCAGGTGGTGCAGACACATGGCCGAGCACTCGATGTGCCAGCCGGGGCGACCTGGCCCCCACGGGCTGTCCCAGAACGGCTCGCCGGGTTTTGCCCCTTTCCACAAGGCGAAGTCCGACGGGTCCTCTTTGTGCTCCAACGTCTCGCCCTGCTGCATCTCGTCCAGGGGGCGGCGCGACAGGCGGCCGTAGTTCGGGAAGGCGGCGCGGTGGTAGTAGACGTCGCCGCCGGCGGCGTAGGCATAGCCCTTGTCGATGAGGCCCTCGATCATGGCGATGATTTCGGGCATCTCCTGGCTGACGCGGGGCGCGACATCCGACGCCTTGACGTTGAGGCTGTCCAGCTCCTGGAGGAAGCTGTCGGCGTACTGATTAGAGAGGACGATGGGGTCCACGCCGAGCTTGTGGGCGCGGGCGATGACCTTGTCGTCCACGTCGGTGAAGTTCTTGACGAAGCGCACCTCGTAGCCGAGGTGCTCCAGGTAGCGGCGGATGACGTCGAAGACGATGGACGACATGGCGTGGCCGACGTGGGCGTCGTCGTAGGTGGTGACGCCGCACACGTACATCGTGACGCGCCCCGGCGTCATTGGCTCGAACGTCTCTTTCTGCCGCGTGAGGGTATTGTAGATAGACAGGGCCATGCGGATTCCTAGGCTGTGGACGAGGCTGCGGCGTGTCGCGCGCGCGCTTGCGCCGCCGTGACGATAAGCTCGACCGCTTCTGACGTCTCGATGCGGTCGCTGTTGAGCACCAGATCGTACAGGGTCGAGTCGGTCCAGGATTGGTTGTAGTAGCGCCGAACGTGGTCGGTGCGCGAGCGGTCGCTGGCCCACAGCCGCGACAGGGCCTCGCGCCGGTCCACGTGCGCCGTCGCCATGAGGGACTGGATGCGCGCCTCGACCGTCGCGACGATCTGCACATGAAAGGCGTCGGGCATGTCCTTGAGGACGAGGTTCGCCCCGCGGCCGACGATGACAATGTTGCCCTCGGCGGCCAGGTCGCGCATGACCTTTTCGAGCAGGTGGACGCCCTGCTCCATCTCGGCCACCGTTGGCGTAACGCCGGTGCGGCGACCCTCTGGCGCCGGTAACGGCGCGGCGTCGAGAAGCGAGCTACCCCGCGAGCGCGGGACGGCGGGCAGGGTGCGCAGCATGTTGAGGACGACATTGGTCAGGCTCAACGTGCTCTCGTGGTGCATTTCGGCCAGACACTCCGGCGACACGCCGGCGGCGGTGGCCGCGGTGATCAGGGACTGGCGGTTGACGAGCCGTGCGCCGAGGGTCTGAGCGACACCTTCGGCGATGGCGTCCCCCGTCGTACCGAGGAACCGCGAGATGGTCACGACGGGCATAGCAGCCTCCTCTTAGCGATACAGGCGACTGTGGGAAATCACGGTGTTATAGTATAGTCCCTTTTATAACGCCGGGGAAAGCCGGAAGATGCGAAGCGCTACCCCACTTCTTTCGCAGCGCCGTTGGTGGCCGAGGGGGCGGCAAAGATCATGCGGCCCTGGGGAGTCTGGAGGAAGCGCGTGACCGTGACATCCAGGTTGGCGTTCATGTAGCGCCGCCCGTTCTCGACGACGATCATCGTCCCATCCGGTAGGTAGCCGACGCCCTGGCCCAGCTCCTTGCCCTCCTGGATGATGCGCACACGTAGCGACTCGCCCGGCAGCACGACGGCCTTGACCGCGTTCGCCAGCTCGTTGACGTTCAGGATGCGCACACCCTGGAGTTCGGCCACGCGGTTGAGGTTGAAGTCGTTGGTCAGAATGGGGCAGCCGAGGCGCTTCGCCAGGCGGATGAGCTTGGCGTCCACCTCGCGCACATCGTCGAAGTCGGTGTCAGTAATCTCCACCGAGACGCGGTCGTCCTTCTGGAGCTTGTTGAGCACGTCCAGGCCGCGCCGGCCGCGGTTGCGGCGCACGGTGTCGGCCGAGTCGGCGACGTGCTGCAACTCGTTGAGGACGAAGCGGGGCACGAGGAGCGTGCGCTCGACAAAGCCGGTCTGGGAGATGTCGGCGATGCGCCCGTCGATGATAACCGACGTGTCCAGGAGAACGTAGGAGCTGTGGGCCACTTCGGCGCGGGCGCGGCGATTGGCCGGCAGGAGGTTCATCAGGTCGCGGTAGCGCGCGAGGCCAACCATCAGGCCCAGGTAGCCCAGGGCGACGGAGATGATGACCGGCGCGACACTGCCCAGGGAGAAGGGCAGGAACTGGGCGGCGTAGGCGAGGGGCAGCGAGAGGAGCAGCCCGACGCCCAGGCCAATCGTGCCGCCGAGCAGCATCTGAATGGGGATGCGTCGCAGCTCTTTCTGGAGAGCGATGAGCGGGTTGAGGACGAGGCGCTCGGTGAAAAGGAACCCGAGCACGCCGCCAAGGAGCGCCAGGCCATACTTGAGATAGGGCAGAGTCCAGGGAATCTGCGGCTCGACTGTCTGGCCGATGCTCCATCCGACGGCTGCCAAAACCAGGAGGCCCAGTATCCGGACCACCCATTTGACGAGGGCGAGGTTCACATTACCTCCCACCCGTCTCTAACCTGGACGTACTGAGGTGTCGTTTACGTGCAGAACAATGGGGCTACACCCCTAGGCGCAGCCGAGATAAAAATGCACACCCCCAAGTGGGTTACCATGATAGCAACAACGCACCCCTCGACAACGACCCCACGAACCAGGAAGATAGAGAACCGGGATAAATGCGGCGGATGAAATAAAGGATAAATGCCAGATGACTTCTGTCTAGTGATAGTGTAGCACACTCGTGAGGCATTGTCAACGACCTGTTTATCCCACTTGACACAACTATTAGTTGGTATATAATCCCAACTAACTGTATTTTACAACGACTAAACGATTACGCGATCCACTGCCCTCTTTACAACTCTTCCTCAGCGTGATACAATCGAGTTACACGCTGAAGCGGCGAACCGCCGCCTGCTCGTCCGTTCCTATCCTGTCGCTCAAGACAGTCAGAAAGGAGGGGGCACAAAACACCATCTTGATATTGACGTGACGTTTTCCTGACCGTCATTTCCACCAGTCACTCTCTGTAAGGAGGAGAAAATGTCTTACAAATCTGTTCGGTCGCTGTTGACCGTCCTCGTGCTAGGGATTGTCGCGATTACGCTGTTTGCTTGCGCATCGCCGACGCAGCAGTCCACGTCCGCCCCCGCGGCTGCGCAACCTACGGCGGCCCAGGCTCAGGGCCAGGCCCAGGCCCCGGCGGCTGGCGGCAAGGCGCCGGTGGGCGTCATTCTACCAACGAAGGATGAGCCACGCTGGCTGCAAGACCAGGCCGTGTTCCAGAAGGCCGGCTGGGAGCCGCTCTTCAGCCAGGGTGACAGCGCCAAAGAAAAGGCCAACGTCGAAGCGCTCATCAGCCAGGGCGTCAAGGTGATTATCATCACCCCGCAGGATGCCACGGCCGCCGCCGCAGCCGCTCAAGAAGCGAAGCAGGCCGGCGTCAAGGTGATCTCCTACGACCGCTTGATTCGCGACACGGATGCCGTGGACTACTATGTGACCTTCGACAGCGCGGCGGTGGGCGCCTCCTGGAGCGATTACCTGATCCAGCAGGCCGGCACCACTAAGGGCAACCCACTCTACATCTATACGGGCGCGGCCTCCGACAACAACGCCTTCATCTTCTTCGAGGGCGCCTGGGAGAAGATCCAGCCCAAGATTGCCGACGGCACCTTCGTTATCAAGAACTCCAGCGAGGCCGTCAATCTACAGAGCAAGCCCAAGCTGAGCCGTGACGAACAAGCCAAGATCATCGGCCAGACCACGACCGACTGGAAGTTCGACACCGCCAAGAACCTGGCCGAGTCCAACCTGACGAAGGCTAAGGCGGAGGATAAGGGTACGGTCTACATTATCGGCCCGAACGACGGGACGGCGCGGGCGATTGCTGACGCATTCGCGGCCGACAAGGATGTGAAGAAGTACTACGTCACCGGGCAGGATGCGGAGAAGGCGTCGGTGCAGTACATCATCGACGGCAAGCAGTCCATGACCGTCTTCAAGGATGTCCGCACCCTGGCGGCGGATGCCGTGACGGCGGCCAACGCCTTCGTGGCCGGCAAGACCCCAGACAAAACCAATAGCTACAACAACGGTAAGGTCGATGTGCCGGCCAAGCCGTCCGCCATCGTGACCGTCACCAAGGACAACGTCAAGAAGGCGCTGATCGACTCGGGCTACTACCAGGCCAGCGACTTCAAGGGCCTGCAATAAGTCACCGGCGTGAGCCATGCAGGAATAGTGATGAGTCACCATCACTATTCCTGGTGGCTGTTCGAGTGATAGCGCCTCGGGCCTTCGACCACAAGTCGTTGTGTCTCGCAAGCGTCCCGAGGCGCTCCAGGTTGCGCTCAAACCGAGTTTTACCGACCACGGTCACTCTTTACCTCAGCAGGAGAGTTTGCCATGCCCAACCAACCTCCCATCCTAGAGATGAAGAACATTACCAAGTCCTTCCCCGGTGTGAAAGCCTTGAATAACGTCAGCTTTCAAGTTGCCGAGGGCGAGATTCATTGTCTGGTTGGCGAAAATGGCGCCGGTAAGTCCACACTGATGAAGGTGTTGAGCGGGGTCTATCCCCACGGCAGTTATGAGGGGGACATTCTATTCCGCGGGCAAGTGCAGAAATTCTCGGGCATCAGCGACAGCGAACATGCCGGCATTGTCATCATCTATCAGGAACTAGCCCTCGTCCCTGAGCTGACAGTCTATGAGAATATCTACCTCGGCAATGAGATCAAGCGTGGCTTTACCGTTGACTGGAACGAAACCATCAAGCGCGCGACCGAAGCGCTTAGGCGCGTTCGGTGTGATGTCAACCCCGAGACCAAGGTCAAGTACCTGGGCGTCGGCAAGCAGCAGCTGGTTGAAATTGCCAAGGCGCTGAGCAAGGATGTGAAACTGCTCATTCTGGATGAGCCGACCGCGGCCCTGAACGAGGATGACAGCGAAAATCTGTTGAACCTGATCCGGGAACTCAAACAGCACGGTGTGACGTCTATCATGATTTCACACAAGCTGAAAGAAGTCATCGCCATTGCCGACACGGTCACGGTCTTGCGCGACGGCCAGACCGTCTGTACCCTGGATGCTCATAAGGGCGAAGTGTCGGAACCTGTGCTCATCAAGCACATGGTCGGCCGCGAAATCAACAACATCTATCCAGAACGACAACGCAATCCATTCAAAGCGGCGGCTGCCGCCGTGGAAGCCGCGAAAGCAGCCGGCGTCAAGGTCATCTCGTATGACCGGCTGATTCCCGACACCGACGCCGTGGATTACTACGTAACCTTTGACAGCAACTCCGTCGGCGCGCAGCAGGCGCAATACCTGGTCGACCATGCCACAGGCAAGGGCAACCCGTTGTATCTGTATGCGGGCGCCGCCACCGATAACAACGCCTTTCTCTTCTTCCAGGGCGCTTGGAGCGTGTTGCAGCCCAGAATCGCCGATGGCACGTTTGTCATCAAAAACTCAAGCCAGGCAAGCGCGCTTCAGGCGAATGCGACTCTGACCCGCGCCCAGCAGCGGGCTATCTTCAACCAGATCACGACCGGCTGGGACCGCCAGACGGCCAGCAACCTGGCGCAATCCAACCTGACGAGCGCCCCCGCGGCCGACAAGGGCGCCGTCTTCATCCTCGCTCCCAATGATAACACCGCGCGCGCGATTGCCGATGTCTTCGCGGCCGACCCAGATGTCAAGAGTTACGTGATTACCGGACAGGACGCCGAGGAAGCCTCAGCCCAGTACATCATGGACGGCAAGCAGTCGATGACCGTCTTCAAGGATGTCCGCACCCTGGTGCAGGCCGCCGTAGACGCTTCGGTCGCCTTGCTCAAGGGGCAGACTCCCGCCGCGGGCCGCAGCGTCAACAACGGTGCGCGAGATGTCCCGACGGTAGAGTCGCCGGTGGTCTCGGTGGACAACACGAATGTCAAAGCCACACTGCTCGACTCCGGCTACTACACGGCAAGCGCCGTCGCGGGCGCTTCGCAAGCGTCGGCCAACTCAGGGAATGTGGCCGTTGGCGTCGTTCTACCGACCCAGGATGAACCGCGCTGGATCCAGGATCAGCGACGTTTCCAGGATGCGTTCAGAGCGGCCGGCTACAACGCTGAGATTCTCTTCAGCCAGAGTGACGCCGCAAAGGAGAAGGCGAACGTCGAAGCGCTGGTGGCAAAGGGCGTCAAAGTGCTCATCATCTGCCCGCAGGGCGGTGGCGAAGTCATGCTTGAGGTCAAGAATTGGAACGTCTACGACCCGGCGCTCGGCAGGGCAATCCTCAAGGACGTGAACTTCAACGTTAAGAAGGGCGAAGTCGTTGGCTTTGCCGGTTTGATGGGCTCCGGGCGCACGGAACTGGCTTTGAGCCTGTTCGGGAATCCCCTCGGCTATCGCGTCAACGGCGACGTCTACGTCGAAGGCAAGAAGCAGCACTTCACGCATCCACGCGGGGCTATTGACGCGGGGGTGGCGTATGCCACCGAAGACCGCAAGGCCGCCGGATTGATTCTGATCCAGGATGTGAAGCAAAACACCACACTGGCGAACTTGCAGGAAATCGCTCCACGCGGCGTTGTCGACGGCAATGCGGAGATCAAGGTTGCCGAAGACTACCGGCGGTCGCTCAACATCAAGACCCCCAGTATCGAGCAAAAGGTGGGCAACCTCAGCGGCGGCAATCAGCAGAAGGTGTGTATCGCCAAGTGGCTGTTTGTTAAGCCGGGCCTGCTCATCCTGGACGAGCCGACGCGTGGCATCGATGTCGGCGCTAAATACGAGATTTATACCATCATGACCCGGCTGGTCGAGCAGGGCATGAGCATCATCATGATCTCGTCGGAATTGCCCGAGGTTCTGGGCATGAGCGACCGCGTGTACGTTGTCTCAGCCGGCAGGATCGCCGGCGAGCTGCCGATTGAGGAGGCGACTCAGGAAAAAATCATGCAATTGGCAACGAGTTAAGGTCGTCGTTCATCTCACGACTTAGTGCGCGGCGCGTATCATCCAGCAGTGAATTTCATGATCCAGGAGGCTCACGATGGGTGCACAGCAAGTTACTCCGATCGGAACCCAGGGCAGCCCTGGGGCCCAGGTGCCGTTCACGCAGAGTTTAGGGCGAATGCTCCGGCTGAACATCCGGGATTACGGCATGTATATCGCCCTGTTCGCAATCTGGGCATTCTTCACCATCACGACGAACGGCCTCTTCATCTCACCCAGGAACATCGCCAACCTGCTGAATCAGACGGGTTATATTGCCGTGATTGCCGTTGGCATGACGCTGGTCATCGTCATCCGGCATATTGACCTGTCGGTCGGTTTTCTCTCAGGCTTCCTCGCCGCACTCGCGGCCATCGGCATGAAAAGCATGGGCCTGCCCGCCTTAGTCGTCATTCCGCTGGCGCTTGCGCTCGGCGTTGTGGCCGGATCGGTGACCGCCTACATGGTGGCGCAGTTGAAAATCCCGGCCTTCGTCGCCACGCTGGGCGGATGGCTCGTCTACCGCGGCCTCCTCTTACTTGTTCTTGCGGCTTCAGGCACGATCATCATTGAGAACGACCTCTTCAACGCCATCGGCAACAGTTACATTCCCGATATCCCCGGCCTTGGGTTCATGCCGGAAGTCCACAAGCTGACGCTGCTTCTGGGATTGATTGTCATCGTCCTGTTAGTTATTAGCGAAGTCAGAAGCCGTGGACAAAAGATGGCCTATGGCTTCGAAGTCCTGCCGATGAACCTGTTCGTCCTGAAACTGGCCTTTCTAGCAATTGTGCTCGCCGCTTTGACATGGGTGCTCGCCGGCTACAACGGCCTCTCGTGGACCGTGGTCATCATGCTGATCGTGGTCGCCGTCTATCAGTTCATGACGACGCAAACGGTCCTCGGCCGACACATCTATGCGGTCGGTGGCAACCCCGAGGCGGCACAGTTAAGTGGTGTCAACGTCAAGCGCATCACCTGGTTCGTTTTCGCGAATATGGGCATGCTGGCGGCTCTGGGCGGCATCATGTTCGCGTCCCGGTTGCGCTCCGCCACGCCGCAAGCGGGGACGCTGTTGGAATTGGACGCCATCGCCGCGGCTTTCATCGGCGGCGCCTCCCCCGCCGGTGGCATCGGCACGGTCCTGGGATCGCTCATCGGCGCTTTGGTCTACATGTCGCTGACGAGCGGCATGAACCTGATGGGCGTTGACATTGCCCTCCAGTACGTCGTCCGAGGCTTCGTGCTGGTGCTGGCCGTCATCTTTGACTACACGACGCGCGGACAGAGCCGGTAGGCTCCCGGCGCTCCGTGTAGAAGACGAGATTGCCACGGAGGCACAGAGGACACAGAGAGCAGAAAGGGTATTTATGCTCCTCTGTGTCCTCTGTGTCTAGCCTCTAGTTCTGTTTCCGTGTGTTCTGTGTATTCCGTGGTTTCTTCTTCGGTCAGCGCGGAATGACCGGCAGGATGATGTGGGAGGGGTGCGCCGCGTCGTGCAGGACCGTGTTGCGCGCCGGCCGCAACGCGGCGTCCTGCCCGAACGGCGCGCCGGTGTTCGGGTTGCGGTCCCAGCGCGGGAACGAGGCGCTGGCGATATCGACGCGGATGCGGTGGCCCGCCTTGAAGACGTTGGCCGTCGCCCACAAATCAATCGTGATCTCGACCGGCTCGCCCGGCGTAAGCATCTGCGGCGTCTCGCCGTTCCGGTAGCGGGCGCGCAGGATGCCATCGGCCAGGTTCTGGGCGAAGCCATCCGGGTGTACGTCCACCAGGCGGGCGACGAAGTCCGTGTCCGGCGCGTCGCTGGCTACCCACAGCTTTGCCACAATCGGTCCGGTGACTTCCGTGTCGCGCTCCAGCGGCGCGGAGGTGTAGACGAGCACGTCGGGCCGCGCCTCGATCTCGCGCTGGTCCTTGACGCCCTGGTAGAACAGCGGGTGCATGAGGTTGGAGCCGCCAAGGGTCGGCGTCGGGGCGGCCGGGTCGTAGACGTAGCTGTCGGCCGGCTCGTCGGCGGGCGGCGTTGCGGACAGGCCGCCGTCGCCGTTCAGCGTGTTGGCCGCGCCCGCGCTGTGAAGGTAGTACGGCGTGTACTGCGTCCGGGCGAGCGGCCACTCATGCTCGTCGCGCCAGACGTTGTCGCCCATGATGAACAGCTTGACCGGCGGCTCATCGGTGATGCCGGTGTCGATGCCCTTGAGCCAGTAGTCGAACCAGCGCTGGGTCAGGCCGGTCAGGTCGGTTTGCAGGTTCATGAACGCCATGTTCGAGACGAAGCCGAAGTCCTGCTGGCCGACGACGTGGCTGTAGTTCACGTGGGACCACGGACCGATAAGCACCTTGGCCTGGCGCGCTTCGGGCGTCGCGCCGCGCTCACGCATGGCGGCGAAGTTCTGGAGCGTGCCCTGGGTGAAGATGTCGTACCAGCCGCCGATGTTGTAGCTCGGCACGGTGACGCGGTCCAGGCGTGGCGCAGGCGAGGTTGCGGCGGCTTCCTGGGCGGTGTAGGGGTGCGCGATGAACCGCTCCAGGTCGTCCACGCCGACGCCGGTCTTCTTGAGCGGCTCGAAGTCCTTCAATGGCAGCGACCAGTAGCCCTCGGTGCGCAGGCGGTTGATTTCCCCCACCACCATCATCAGCGCGGCGAACTTCTCGTGGACGGGAGCTTCGGCGTAGCGCTTGAGGGTGGCGTCCAGGGCGATGCTCGTCAGGTTCCAGCCGGCAATCGTGCCTAGCTCTAGCGCCCCGCCGCGCCAGGATGTCCCGTCGCGGGTGTCGTGCCAGGTGATGGACGGCATGATGGCCTTGAGCGAGGGCGGCGCCCCGACGGCGGCGGCCCATTGGGTGAAGCCGAAGTACGACGCGCCGACCATGCCGACCTTGCCGTTCGCGTTCGGCAAACGCGCCGCCCACTCGACCGTGTCATAGCCGTCTTCGAACTCGTTGCGAAAGGCGCTAAACTCACCCTCGGAGCGGAAACGCCCGCGCACGTCCTGGATGACGACGATGTAGCCCGCCCGCGCCATGCGCACGGCGTCGAGGAACGGCGAGACCGACGCGAAGTCTTTGCCGTAGGGCGTGCGCGTCAGGACCACGGGGTAAGGGCCGCCGGACGCCGGGCGGAAGACGTTGGCGCGCAGGGTCGTGCCGTCCCGCATCTGCGCGGGCACATCAAACTCAGTCACGATACTGTCATTGAAGACGTGGTCTGTCATATGCCTTCCGTGTACTCTCTGAAGTAAGTTGGCAACGCAAGGGCGCACCTAGCTGTCATTGCGAGCGAAGCGAAGCAACCTCCCGCCCTTGCGCCGGACACGCTCGTCCAGCAATAGACGTGCTCTCACCCGCCGAGAGATTGCTTCGTCGTCCTATCGTCCTCCTCGCAATGACCCTAGAATCCGTCAGGTTAGCCCGTGTTGCGCAGGCCGGCGGCGATGCCGTTCATGGTTGCGGCGAGGGCGTAGTTGAGCGCGTCGCTCGTCTCCCCCTGGCGCTTGCGGCGCAGCAGCTCGACCTGGATGAGGCTCATCGGGTCCACATACGGGTTGCGCAGCTTGATGGAGCGCGTGAGCACTTGGTTGCGCTCCAGCAGGCTCGACTGGCCGGTAATGCGCAGCACCATGCGTACCGTCCGCTCGTACTCCTCTAGCAGCATAGCGAAGACGCGCTCGCGCATCGCCTCGTCCGGCACGAGGTCGGCGTACAGGCGGGCGATGGACATGTCCGCTTTCGCCAGCCCCATCTCCACGTTGCGGATGAGGTCCTCGAACAAGGGGAACTCGCGCAGCATCCGCTGGAGCATCGCCTCCCGCGCCGGGTCATCGCCGATGAACCTCTCCGTCGCGTGACCGACGCCGAACCAGGCCGGCACCAGGTGGCGGCTCTGCATCCAGCCGAAGCCCCAGGGGATGGCGCGCACGTTGTCGAGGTTCAGCCGTTCCTTCTGGGCTGTTCCGCCGCTCGCCACCGCCGACGCGCCGGCGCGCTTGGCCGGGCGCGAGCCGATGCGCACCTGCTCCATCTCCTTGAATGGCGTCGCCAGCTCATAGTACTCCAGGGTATCGTCGTTGTCGGCGATCTGGGCGCGGTAGAAGGCGAAGGCCGTCTGCGACATCGTCTCCATCGCCTCTTCCCACTCGGGCAGCGGCCCTGTCTTTGGGGTGCCGGTGCGCGTCAGGGCTTCGAGCGCCGCGGCGACCATGATGTCGATGTTGCGCTCGGCCAGGACCGGCTCGGCATACTTCCAGTTGAGCACTTCGCCCTGCTCGGTAATCTTGATCGCGCCGGTGAAGGCGTTGACAGGCTGGGCGACCATGGCGCGGTGCGTCGGTCCGCCGCCACGCCCCACCGTCCCGCCGCGCCCGTGGAACAGGCGCAGGCGGATGTTGCACTCGTCGGCGACGGCGTGCAGGGCGCGGTGCGCCTTGTAGATTTCCCAGATGCTCGTCAGCATTCCGCCGTCTTTGTTGGAGTCGGAGTAGCCAAGCATGACCTCCTGCTGCCGCCCCCATGAATCCAGGTAGCGCCCATAGTCGGGCAACGTCCACAGACGGCGCATGATGCCCGCCGCGTTGCGCAGGTCCTCGATGGACTCGAACAGCGGCACGATCATCAGCCCCGGGTCCTTGCCATCGGCGGAGCCGGCGACGGCCACGCCGTTCATCTCCGCCAGCCACACCACGGTCAGCACGTCCCGCTCCGACGTCGCGCCGCTGATGATGTAGGTACGGATGGCTTCCGGCGGAAAGGTCGCCTTGAGTTCGGCGATGGCGCGCATGGTGTCGCGCAAGGCGAGCGTCTCCGGCGCTGGGCCGTCCGGCAGGACTCCGTCCTTCAGCGCCGACCCACTCGTCAGGTCAGAAATGGCCCGGTCGTGGACGCGGGCGTGCTGGCGAATGTCCAGGGTGTGCAGGTGGAAGCCGAACGTCTCCACCTGGCGTAGCAGCGGGTCGAGCCACATCCGGGCCAGGCGCTCGCCGTTGTTCGTCGCCAAGCTATCGCGGACAAGCCGCAGGTCGGCGGCGAACGCGGCGGCGTCCGGGTAGGCGTCGCCGCGAACCGGCACGTCCCGGGCGGCGTTGAGACGCTGCCACATCATCGCCAGGTAGCGGCGGTAGACCTCGTCGGGCGAGCGCATCTCCTCCCGCGCGTCCGTCCGGCGGACGTCGGGCCAGGCGGCGGCGGAGGCCAGCAGCGCATCGGACACCGGCGTCTGCTGCGTCGAGGGACTCAACTCGCGGAACAGCGTCTCCAGGGCGTGGGCGTAGTAGTCCAGGATGGTGTGCCGGGCGCGGCGCAGCGCCTCCCGCGTGACCTCCGGCGTCACGTAGGGGTTGCCGTCGCGGTCGCCGCCAATCCACGAGCCGAAGCGCACGACGTTGGGCAGGTCGCGCGGAGCGACCTCGACGCCGTAGAGGGCACGGAAGTCGTCGGCCCACGCCTCGTAGACGCGGGGCAGGGTCTCGATGAGCGTCGGGTAGTAGTCGAGGCCCATTTGCACTTCGTCCAGAACCGTTGGCGGCCGTCGGCGCACCTCGTCCGACTCCCACAACCCGGTGATTTCGGCGGCGATGACGGTCTCGCCCGCCACCGCCTCGACATCGCTGAGGGGCAGCCCGTCGAGCTTGTCCAGCGCCTCGGAGATGCGCTGCCGCTTCAAGAGAATGGTGCGGCGGGCGACCTCGGTCGGGTGGGCGGTGAACACCGGCGCGACGTCGATGCAGCGCAGCCAGCGCAGCGCATCCTCGGCCGACAGACCCTCACCGCGCATGCGCTGAAGGGTGCCGCGGAAGGAGCCGGGCTGCGGCGGCCGGTCCGGCGAGAGCTGCGAGGCGCGGCGGCGACGCTTGCGGTGCGCTGTCTCGGCCAGGTTGTTCAGTTCGAAGTAGATGGCGAACGACTTGGTCATCTGGTAGGCGCGGCCCAGGTCGATGCCATGTACGATTCCTCGGATGCGGCCGGAGTCGTCGAGCTGGCGTAGCGCGGGGCCATAGGGGGCGCCGTTGCCCTCGCGGTGCTGTATGCTGAGCAGGCGCAGCTCCTCGACGCCATCGTAGAGGCTCTGCCCCGCCTGTTCTTTCATGACTTCGCCCAGCAGGCGGCCCAGGTTGCGCACATCGCGGCGGAGCGGGGCGTCCTTGAGCTTCGGGTCGTCGCTCATCAGCTCCGCGAGGCGAGCAAGCTGATCGTCTGCGTGCCAGAGAGGCTCTGTCGTCACACGGCTCTCCTTGCATTACCCGATCGGAAAGGCGGCAAGTTCGCGGCGTCGTTGCGAGGAGGACGGTAGGACGACGAAGCAACCCCGCGCTGGCAAAGAACGTTGCGGTTCCGGTCCTGGAGCGTCATCTGCAAGGACGGGGGATTGCTTCGCTCTGCTCGCAATGACGAATAAAGTCTACGCGAATGGCGGATAGCGGCAAGGGCGATTCCGGCGCGCGGGCATAGAACCGGCGTGTTGGAGCCTGCGTCTTACCTATGCTATAATGGCGATCCACTGCAAGCCGAAGGAGGCGAGAGGAGCAAAGACATGGCGACGCTTCAGCCGCTGCACGCTGGCGCGAAGATCGAGGGCGCAACCGACTCCGGCCAGTATTTCCACTACATGGCCGAGTTCGTCGGGTTCGACGCCGACGACGTGGAGACGATCAAGCAGACGAAACCGATTATCGAGAAGCACTTGCCCGACATCATCAACCGCTTCTACGCCCACCTCATGGCCTACCCGCCGACGCGCAAGTTCTTCCTGAAGGCCGATGGCTCCGTGGACGAGCCATATCTAGAGTTGCGCATGCGCCACCAGGCGAACTTCTGGCTGCGCACGTGCGACGGCGTCTTCGACGACGAGTACGCCACGTACCTCGATTACGTCGGCCGCGCCCACACCTCGCGCGGCGCGGACCCGCGCATCTACATCGCCGAGCGCTACGTCATCGGCCACGTGGGCTTCATGTCCCACGCCGTTGCGACGGCCATCACCCAGGAGCTGCGCCACGTCGACGAGGACTTCGAGATACGCGCCTTGGAAGCCTGGAACAAGCTGATGATGGTTATTCTGGAGGTGCTGGCCCGCGCCTATGGCAACGAGAAGGAGGCCGAAGATTACGCGGCGCTGGCTCCGGTGGACGCCGGCCAGGTCGAGCGGCTGGCTCAGGAGGCGTACCGCCTGGAGCACGACAAGGACACCGACGTGCCGCGCCACGCCGTCGTCGTCGCCGACGCCAACGAGTTCGGCGACCAGGGGCGCAAGATCGTCCAGGTCGAGGGCCTGTCCATCGGCGTCTTCCACCACAACGGCCACTGGCATGCCCTGCGCAATAGCTGCCTGCACCGAGGCGGCCCGGTGTGTACCGGCATGCTCAACGGCGACATCATCACGTGCCCGTGGCACGGCTTCCAGTACAACCTCATGGACGGCCACCTGTTGACCGACCCTAGCGCGCGCCTGGACACGTACCCCGTACACGTCGAGGACGGCAAGGTCATTCTGATGATGCCCGACCAGCAGGCGCAGCAGGCGGCCTACACGCCTAACACGGCCACTCCCCCGGCTCCTCGACCAGCGGCGGAGACAGCCCCCGCAACAGCTCCCGCGCCCGCACCTGTTGCAGCGGCAGCGCCTGCGCCCGCCGCTCCCGCTGCGGCGCGCGCCAGGCTACTGCCGAACGAGTTCCGTGCGGCCGACATCGCGCCCGGCGAGATCGGGGTGGTGCAGGTGGCGGGCGAGGACGTAGCGGTGTACAACTGCGATGGGACGTTCTACGCCACGTCCACGACGTGTACCCACGCCTACGGCCCGCTGGATGAGGGCGACTTGCAGGACTGCATCGTGACCTGCCCGTGGCACGGCTCGCGCTTCGACGTGCGCGACGGCCACGTGGTCGAAGGCCCGGCCAAGGAGCCAGTGCAGACGTACAAGGTCACGCTGACGGACGGCGTCGGCCGGGTGGAGTAGCCCTCCAGACGTGACCCCTTGAACCTGTGGCATGTCTATGTCCAGTTGGTCCGCCGCTGCCCTCCTTCGATGCTCGACATGAGCCGGATAAGGCTCGATCTACGGCATATAGGTGATGATCAGGCGCGGCGGCGACGCGCCTAGTCGGCTGAAGATCGCCGCCGTCGCGGGGTCGGGCGTCTCCAGCGCCAGACCATTGTTGCTCTGTGCCAGCCAGCCCTTGACCAGGCTCAGCACATCGAACGTCACGTCAGCCTGGCTGGCGGTGAATGTTGCTTGCGCATCAGGGCTGCCCGCCGTCTGGGGTACGCTGTTGCCCACGCCGCCGGGGTTGAACGGCTGGACGACGCGGTAGACAGCCACGTTCATGGGTTGCGTGCGCGGACTCGTCTGATAGTCCTGGGTCACTGTCAGCTTAGCGCTCGTAATCGTCGCGTTTGTCGGAATGGCGGACAGGTCGAAGCGCATGAACGCCACCGCCTCGCCGGACGAGTTGGCAGGGCCGATTTGGAGGGTGGCTCCGTTCGAGAAGAAGGACGCAAAGCGGAAGCCCGTACCGTCAAACACAGGCGTGAGCGTCACAGAGGCAGAGCGCGCCGGGGTAGAGGAACGGCGGTTCTGGCTCTTGACGTCCACTGTGCAGGCGAACTGGCGCTCACCGTCTGGCGTCACCGCGCGGAAGGTGTAGGTGTGGCGCGCGTCAGGCGCAATCGTCCGCTGTCCCACGGTGCTCACCGCTTCATCGTCCAGGTACAACTGGCTCGCGTCCTCGGCTTTCCAGAAAAGCGTTGTGGACTCGCCCGCGCTCAACCCACGGTTATAGTCGTAGGGCGAGACGTAGCACCACCGCTCCGGGGCCGCGCCAGACGCTGACGCACCAGGCAAGGAAGGCAGCTGAGCGAAGTCGAGCGGCGGCAGGGATAGCGCCGCCGTCTCTGGCGCGGGGAATGGGCGCACCGGCAGCGCTGCGATCTCCTGGTCGCACTGAAGATACGGCGCGTAGGCCCAGCCAGCCCTGTCGGGGCTGGCGCCGAAGACCCAGTCGCTGTTCGCCGACCGACCGATGGCGGCGAACGGCGTTGCAGTGGGCATCGTGTCAAGGACCTGGTACTGGAAGCCCGGCCCGGCGCGCAGGTTGAGCTTGAGTCCCTGGGCCGTGGCGGTGCGGCAGCGCGCGGCAGTGAGCAGGACGTCGCCGTCCGCCAGTGCCCCGCCGGTGAGGGCTTCGACCGACGGGAAGCGGTCGCCGACCTCAGCCCGCGTCGCAACGCGAATCGGCTCCGGGGCCTGGTTCGGCTCGACCCAGGTCTGCCAGCCAGCGGGAACGATGACGGATTGCCCGGCCCCCCGCACCTCCACGCGCCCGTCAGTCACGACCACCCACGTCACCCGAGTCTCAGGGTTGTAATACACCAGGTACTCCGTACCCAGGTCGTAAATCTCGGCCCCATCGGTTGTGACCGCCAGGTAGCGGCGCGCTTCGGCTTGGGGGAAGCCGCGATTGAACACAGTGCCGAAGCGCAGCCGCATTTGGGTGAGGGCGGACGCTCCGGGATCGGCGACCGCCACAGCATCGAGGCCCGAGTTGCGGAAGATGCGCACCTGGAGGAAGTTTGCCAGGCGCAGCACCGCCAGGCCGGAGGCCGACACGTTAATGCGGCCGCCTCGACTGACACCGTACCAGGCGCCCGTTGGCACAGTTTGCTCGGCGCCACCATTCGGCAGATAGAACACGTCCGAGTCTTGGGCGATGATGGCTGCATTCGGAGCGGCCCCCTGGCCCATCGCGGCGCTGGGGAACAACGTCAGCATCACGAGCAGCAGTCCGAAGAGCATGAGCCAACGCCCAAAGCTACGAAGCCGTCCTGTCGTCATGATGCGGTCTCCTTATGGGTAGTGGTCGGAACCTCCGAGTGAACATTCGGGTCCACGGCCGTCGCGTAGAGGCCCCAGCCGGTCAAGGCGCCGAGGACCGCGCCGCTCAACACCGCCAGGCCGACTTTCAGCACAAGGTTGTCAATATCAACGAACCCGCCCGTCAGCACGCTTAACAGCGCGCCCCCTGTTCCCCCTACAAGCATCGCGACCAACCGCGGCCAGCGGCGGTC
The DNA here is from genome assembly GCA_039810085.1 of Anaerolineae bacterium. Classification (GTDB taxonomy): domain Bacteria; phylum Chloroflexota; class Anaerolineae; order Epilineales; family JAHCIE01; genus JBDHWG01. Next base: position 70,885 of record JBDHWG010000019.1, on the reverse strand, counting down.
CGTCCAGGCAGCGCCGATACCCAGGCCGCCGCCAAGCAGCGCGCCAGCCGCCGCGTTGCGTAGCAGGCCGGGCAGCCGCTCGGGGCCAAGGCTCAGGGTCACCAGGAGCATGATGAGGAACAGGCTGAGGCCCCCGCTCAGTGCGCCGAGCAAGCCGCTCACGACCATCCGGCGCGCGCGGTCGTCGCGCTGCCAGTAGAGGCCGAGGCCAATGCAGAAGCCGACGAGGGCGCCGAGCGGGAACCACATCAGGATAACCGGCAGCAGGTCGAGGCCGGCAGCGCCCTCGCCACTCGGAACGAAGAGATAGAGCAGGGCGAAGGCAAGGGCATAGCCGAACGCCGCGCCCATAGCCCCACCGGTCGCCTGGCCGATGTACCGGGCGCGCACGCCGATCCAGTGGCGGCGGCGGCTCGCTTCCAGGAATTCCTCGTCCTCGGTGCTCACGTCGCGCGGGTGCTGGTCGGCAACGCGCCGCGCGTCGGCCAACCGAGCGCCGATGTACAAGTAGCTCGTGTCGCGCCCGCGCTTGCGCCACTCGTTCGCATCGCGCTCCATGCGCTGATGCACAAGCTGGCCGGCGCGATCTTCGTTGAGCCAGCCACTGAGCCGCGGCCAGCCCGTAATGAGCACCTCGTGCGCCAGCTCGACCGCGCCGCTGGCCTCGCTCTCTTGCCCCGTGCGGACGAGAAGGCCGCGCTGCGTGAGGTGATCGAGAGCCTGGGCAAAATCGTTGGGATTGTCCTTCGGCCCCTGCAAGTCCTCGACGGTTTTCTGGCAACGCGTATCGGGGCCAGCCGGGTTGAGCTGGACCAGGGCGACGAGCACGCGGCGAGCAATCTCTTGCTGCGCCGGCGTAAGCTCGTCGAACGCGATATCCGCGCGGCGCGCCATAGCCGACGCTAGCCCACTGCCGGATTTTTCGCCGAGCTGTCGATACGCATCGAGCGTCAGGGTCCGGTTCTCCATTCGGCCCCACAGCAATCGCAGGGTCTCCTGGACGAAGGGGAGGGCGCCCGGCTCATCGGCAGCGTCGGCGACCAGCCGCTCCACCAGTTCACTCGCCACCTCGACACCGACGTCGGCGGCCGGTTGGCGGATGGCAAGCCGCAGAGGGTCGCCGGTAAGCCGGGCAAGCTCCAGCCGCTGGCTGGGCGGAACGGGCCACAGCTCACTGTTCATAAGCGCAGGGAAGAAGTCGGCGCGCAACGTCACGAGCAGAGTGCAGCGGTCCGTCGCCTGTAAGGTCTTCAACGCGGCGATGAACCGAGCCTGCTCTTCGTGGTTGGCTTGAGTGAACAGGTCCTCGAATTGGTTCACGACCAGCAAGAGGCGCTGCGCCGGCGGTGCGGCGGCCAGCAGGGGAGCGAGGTCCGCGGACGGGAGGACGTTATTCCCCAGAGCGTTTGTCAACTGTTGGAGGGGCTGTGACGCCAGCCGCAGGCTACACACCCGCCAGAACCCTGGTGGAAACAGCGGGCTGGACGCGAGATGGGGCAGCACCCCCGCCTCGATCAGCGACGACTTGCCCGCGCCTGAGGGCCCGATGATGTGGACGGCGCGTTGGCTGCTCAGCCGCTCGAGGATGTTCTGGCGCTCGGCGTCACGGCCATAGAAGAAAGGCGCATCCTCAGGGCCGAAGGGCCGCATGCCCATGTAGGGGCAGGGCGGGGGCGGCGCGGCGACCCAGCCCACGTCGGCAGGCAGCACGTCGGGGCGCTGCTTGCGGACCTGCGCGATCAGGTCATCCCGTCGGTTGAGGCGCTCGTAATGGTCGATGACCTTGGCCAGGTGGTCGCGCTTCGTGCTCGTGTCGCCACCCAGGTCGTCCCAATCAAGACCCAGATCGAAGGTCAGGTCCCGCGCTTCCTGGCCGTTGAACTTCGAGTCGAGGAGAGAAAGCAGCTCGTAGCGATCAATCGATGGCATGCACACCGCCTGTACGCGTTGCTCAAACAACTTTAATAGGGTGACAGCCTCAAAGTACAGGAAGTATACTCTTGAACGGCCTGACCGACTACCCCTGACCGTCGTACGAACGCTACGACGACTCGTGCGTCCACCATTTGTCGTCATGGTGGACACAAGCGACAAACAGGGCTGGCACTGACGGCGCAGTTACCGCTTGAGGAGCGGACAGCATAGTACGCCCTACAAAATCTCAGACAGGCTGGCAACCGGGGAGCGGTAACCTGTTGCAATCATGCGAGCCAACAGGTCATCGGCTTCTGACAAGGAGAGGCGCTTTAGATCGACCAGACGGACAAGCAAACCCACCGTTCCTGAGATCGGGATGCGCATCTGCATAGCCATCTCACGCGCTGTTCGATCATCCGTCACAACGCGATGTCCTCGCACCGCTGCAAGCGCGAGACAGGCTGCCTCACCCCGACCAAGGCGCGCTTGAAACCGCTCGTACATCGCACGTTCGGTCTCACTGATTTCTAGAACAGATAGCCAGGACCAATCAACGGGCGGAAGCCGACCCACGTGCAGACCCGCCTCGTATTCGACAAGCACCTCTCTCACGGTCGCCCCAGTCTCGCTAAGCGCAGACTGGAGGAGTTCAGGGCGGCCGACGAGCGCGAAGTTGGACAAGACCGTGTTATCGAGGAGAGCTATCACGAATTGGGGTCATCCGAAGCGCGTCTGAACCAGCTTCGCACCGCTTCCACTTCGGCACGCGCCTCGGCCAGATCAGCGGAACCAAGACGGATGGGAACGCCGAGTTGCAGGAAGCGTTCGCGTAGCGCCAAAGCGTGCATGCCTAGAAGTTCCGCCGCTTTGCCGAGGCTGATTTGCCCATCCAGATATGCGCCCACGACCACGGCCCAACGGAGTTCTTCGTCCTCGGCCAGGAGGCGCTCCAGAGCCGCGCTCACCAACTCAGGGCGGTGCTGATACAACCGCATGAGTTGGTCAAGCTCCCAGGTCGGCGCAGAGGGGGCGGGGTTCAACGCCATTGACTTAATCCTTCACTTCATGGTTGACTGCTACATGACGTACGACGAGTAAACAGGACACACGTAGAAGTATACTCTTGAACGTCGTGACCGACTATCCCTCTGCTGGCCTTCTTAAATGATGCTATAATTGGTGGCGTGTCGAGAACGCAGGGAGTGTCTTGTCCTGGACGGGAGAGTAGCGAGGACTCGTGGGCCAGATGGTGGTTTTCACTCAACCTAAAACCGTGGGGTTTGAGGAGTACGCGGACGCGCCCCTCGAACCCCATGAGGTTCGCTTGCGTACATTCTATTCCGGCATCAGCGCGGGGACAGAGCTGACGGCGTATCGCGGCAGCAATCCCTATGTTCACAAGCAGTGGGACGCCGCGCGCCGCGTTTTCGTCGCGGCCGACACGCCCAGCCAGACCTACCCCTTGCGCGGCTGGGGCTACGAAGAATGCGGCGAAGTCGTCGAGGTCGGCGCCGACGTCATCCAGGTGAAAGTCGGCGACGTGGTTTATGGCACGTGGGGCCACCGCACGAGCTTTGTGGTGGCTGAAGAGTGGGCGGCGCCGCGCCGGCTGCCGGCGGGCTTGGACCCCATCCTCGGCATCTTCTCCCACATTGGCCCGATTGCCCTCAACGGTATCCTCGACGCGGCGATCCGGATTGGCGAGACGGTGGCTGTCTTTGGCCTGGGCGTGCCAGGGCAAATTGTCGCGCAACTGGCGAAGGGATCGGGCGCGCGCGTGATTGGGGTGGACCTCTTCGAACGGCGGCTGGCGCTGGCCCGCGACCTGGGCGCGCTGGACGAGGCGATCAACGCTCGTGATGAGAATGCGGCCGAGCGTATCAAGGCGCTGACCGCGAACCGAGGCGCTGATGTTGCCATCGAAGTATCCGGATCAATAGCCGCTCTCCACGAAGCCATCCGCGCGACAGCGTACGCCTCCAGAGTGGTCGCGCTAGGGTTCTTTCAGGGCGAGGCGCGGGGTCTGTACCTGGGTGAGGAGTTTCACCACAACCGCGTGACCGTGGTTTCGTCGCAGATTGGGGGTGTCGCGCCCGAGCTAGCCCACCGTTGGGACCGTCAGCGCCTCATCGACACAATCATGGCGTTGCAAGTCAAGGGTGTGCTGAATCTACGCCCGCTCATCACCGACATCTATCCATTGGCCCAGGCCGCCGATGCATTTCGCCGCCTGGATGAACAGCCGGGCGACGTGTTGCAGATGGTTTTGGACATGCGACCTGAAGCCTAGGGAGGGGAATATGTGGCGCTTTGCAGCCCAGGTGGGTCTCGTGCCGGGCCGAGACCTGCACGAGAAGTGCGCGCGGCTCGCCGAGTGGGGCTACAATGGCATTGAGGTCAGCGGCAGCGACGTCGTCGAGCGCGGGTACGAGCTACGCGCCGCCGCCGCTGCGGCGGGTATTGCCGTTACCTCGACGTGCGGCGGCTACCACGGCTGGCTCGTAGACCCGAACCCGCGCAGCCGTACCCTGGCAATTGGCGAAATTAAGCGTATCCTGGCGGCCGGCGCAATGCTGGGCGCGGCGGGTCTGGTGGTCCCGGCGGCCTACGGCATCAGTGCCCGCGCCCCCTTGCCACCGGGCCGCTACCTCTACTCGCTCCAGGAGGAGCAAGCCATGCTGGTAGACAGCCTGGCGCAAGTCGCGGAGACGGCGGCGCAGGTCGGCAGCCTTGTGTTCCTGGAGCCGCTCAACCGCTACGTGGATCGCGTCATCAATACCGTTGCGGAGGCGGCGGCGATTGTGGACAGTTTAGGTCACCCCGCCGTTCGCATCGTGCCCGACTTCTTTCACATGAACATCGAAGAGGCCGACATCCCCGCGACCCTCCGCCGCTACGCACCCACCATCGGCCACGTCCACCTGTCGGACTCGAACCGAGAAGTCCCCGGCCGGGGACACGTTGATTTCGCGGCGGGCCTGGCGGCTCTGCGCGAGAGCGGCTACGACGGCGTCCTCGCCATTGAAGCCACCATTCCCACCGATCCGGCCGCCGCTCTCCCCCAGGCGCTCGCCATGCTCCAACATGCCGCGAAGCCTAGCAATCGCTGAGGCGTCGGCCTCGCCGGCCACTTGCGCGCTGTCCAGCCTCTATGGTATCATAGCCTTGCACATGGGTGTGCCGCTGCGGCTGCCTGAGTGCGTGCGTTTCGTCCGCTCCACCATTCTCCACCCTATCAAGCACGGAGCAAGCTACTCCGCTCCGTCGTGTGTCATCTCAAAGAGGAGAGACTATGCGCCCTAGAGTAACCCGACTCGCAACCGTCACCCTTGTCCTGCTCGCGTTGGTTCTCGTTGCCGCCGCATGTGGCGGTGGAGCCGCCACGAGCAGCGCCCCATCCGCCCCGGCGGCCGCGCCCACAACGGCCGCGCAAGCGCCCGCTGCGCAAGCCCCGGCCGCTGCCCAGCCGACGACGGCGGCGAAAGCGGCTGCGCCAGCGGCCCAAAGTGGCCCGATCCTGTTCCACTCTTCGCAGTTTACGCCCGTCGCCGAACGCGAGAAGATGCAGAACGTCATCCTGAAGGACTTCCCCGGCAAGGTGGACTACGAGCCGCAAGATCCCGGTCCCTTTGTCGACATTGCCGAGGCCCAGGCCAAGGCGGGTAAGATGCAGATTGGCGTGATTGGCGGACTGCACGGCGACTTTCCGGTGTTCATCAAGGACGGCGTCCTGGACGATGTGACGCCGCTGATGACCAAGCTCCAGGACCGCAAGTTCCCGGCGACGTTCGTCGAGCTGGGCAAGATGGGGACAAAGGACAAGCAGTACTATATCCCCTGGGCCCAGGCGACGTACATCATGGTCGCCAACAAGAAGGCTTTGCAATACCTGCCCCAAGGCGCCAACGTCGACTCACTGACGTACGATCAGCTCAAGGCGTGGGGGGCCAACATCCAGAAGGCCACGGGCGAGCGCAAGCTTGGCTTCCCCGCCGGGCCGAAGGGCCTGATGCACCGCTTCACCCAGGGCTTCCTGTACCCATCCTACACCGGCCAGCCAGTCACGAACTTCAAGAGTCCCGAGGCGGTCAAGATGTGGACCGACTTCAAGGACCTGTGGCAGTACGTCAACCCGGCCTCGACCAACTACGACTTCATGCAGGAGCCGCTGCGGTCAGGCGAAGTCTGGATTGCCTTCGACCATGTCGCCCGCCTCATTGACGCGCTGAAGGACAAGCCGGACGACTATGTGACCTTCCCCGCGCCCTCTGGCCCAAAGGGGCTGGGCCACATGCCGGTCGTCCTCGGCCTGGGCCTGCCGAAGAACGGTCCGGACCGAGCGGCGGCCGAGCAGCTCATCGACTACATGACGCAGCCCAAGACCCAGATCGCCGTCGCGCGTGAGTTGGGCTTCTACCCTGTCGTGGATGCGCCGCTGCCGACGGACATGCCGGCCGGCGTCAAGCTCGAAGCCGATGCCGTCGCCAAGCAATCCAACGCGAAGAACGCCATTCAATCGCTGCTGCCCGTCGGCCTGGGCGCCAAGGGCGGCGAGTGGAACAAGGTGTACCAGGACACCCTGACGCGCATCGTGCTCAAGGGCGAGGACCCGGCCAAGGTCCTCGACGAGCAGGCCAAGATCGCGCAGCAAATCCTGGACGACACGAAAGCCCCGTGCTGGGCGCCCGACCCGGTCAGCGACGGTCCGTGCAAGATTAAGTAGTCCTACCCGCGCCAGCCACTACGCCGTTGGTGGCTGGCGCGCTTCACGGAGGGTGCGATGGCTCTACCCAATCCTTCCGCCGATGTTCTGACGCCCGGCAGCGTTCAGGACAAGCGCGGCGCGCGTCGGCCACGCCGCTGGTCGCTGAACTCAGCCGCGCCGTACCTGCTGCTCGCGCCGTCCCTGCTCTTCCTGGCCGTCTTCTTTGCCTGGCCGATGGTCCAGGCGCTCATCCTTTCCGTCCAGACGCCGGAGGGCGAGTTCACGACGCAGTACCTGCAGCGGATGGTCAGCGACGTCAACTTCAGTGACGCCATCCGCAACACCTTACTGCTCATCATCACCGTCATCCCGATCCAGTTCGTGCTGGCCGTCATCATGGGCCTGGCGCTCCAGGCCAAGCCCAAGAGCGCCAGCTTCTTCCTCTATCTGTGGACGATCCCGCTGGGCGTCTCCGACCTGGCCGCCGGCATCGTGTGGCTGGCGATCTTCGGGGACCGCGGCTTCCTCAATTCCGTGCTGACCGGCCTCGGCCTCATGAACACCCCGTTCGCCTGGCTCAGCTACGAGCACCCGCTCAGCCTCCTGGCGGCCGTCGTCATCGCCGAGGTCTGGCGCGCGACGTCCATCGTCATGGTCATCGTCGTCGCCGGGTTGCAGCTCATCCCGCCTGACTACACCGAGGCGGCCGAGGTCTTCGGCGCGACGACGTGGCAGCGGCTATGGCACGTGACGCTACCGATGCTTCGCCCCAGCTTGCAGGTGGCCCTCATTCTACGCACCATCCTGGCGTTCCAGGTGTTCGCGGTTGTCGTGGCACTGGCCGGGACGCGCATGCCGGTGCTGGCGAGTGAGGCCTATAACTGGTACGGCGGCAACCACAACCCCAACGTCGCCGCCGCCTACGCCCTGCTGATCCTGATCTTCTCGCTGGTGACCACCGGTCTCTACCTGCGCGCTCTGCGCACACGTGACGAGGAGCTAGGGCAATGACCACAGCGGAGATGCCCCTCAACATCGAGCCAGCCCAGCGCTCGCGGCGGCGGACCCTGAGCCGCATCGGGCTGTACGCCGGGATCGTTGTGCTGACGCTGTTCATGATCGTTCCCATCTACCTGATCGCCGTGGCCGCGTTCAGCCCGCGCGATGCCATCTACACCTACCCCAAGAGCGTCATCCCCAACCAGTTCTCCGCCGAGACGATGCAGTTCTTCGTCGGCTCGCGCGGCGTCCTGGACGCGACGCGCAACAGTGTCATCGTCGGTGTCTTGGCGCTGCTGCTCTCGATGCTCATCGGCGCGCCGGCCGGCTATGCCCTGGCCCGCTTCATCTTTCCGGGCCGCGACTCGTTCAAGATGCTGATTTTGACCACGCGGGCGTTTCCCATCGTCATCCTCTCCATCCCGCTGGCCGTCAACTTCATCCAGTGGGGGCTGTACGACACGCTGTGGGGCGTCGCGCTGGCGCACACGGCGCTGGCGCTGCCCGTCACCATCCTTGTGAGCAGCAGCATCTTCATGGGCGTATCGCGGGAGCTGGAGGAAGCGGCGCTGACCCTAGGCTGCAACCGGCTGCAAGCGTTCATGCGCGTGGCGCTGCCCCTGGCGCTGCCGGGCCTCGCCGCCTCGGCCATTTTCACCTTCGTCCTCTCGTGGAACGAGGTGTTCGCGGCGACCATCCTGACGCTGCGCAACCGCACTCTGCCGGCGCTCGTGATGAGCCAGCTCAACGACTCGCCGCTCTACTTCCGGTTCGCGGGCGGCTTTTTCCTCGTCTTTCCGGCACTCATCTTCATCTTCATCATCCGCAAGTACCTGCTCGGCATGTGGGGCCAGGTGGTGAAGTAGGAGGGTAGCATGGCTGAAATCCGCATTGACAGCGTGCGCAAGGTCTTCGGCAAGTTCACCGCGCTCAAGGACGTGTCACTCACGATCCACGACCGCGAGTTCATGGTGCTCCTCGGCCCGAGCGGCTGCGGCAAGACGACGCTGCTGCGCTGCATCGCCGGCCTGGAGTACCCGGAGCGCGGGCGCATCCTCATCGGCGGGCGGGACGTGACGGACGAGCCGCCGCGCCGCCGCCAGATTGCGATGGTCTTCCAGAGCTACGCCGTCTTTCCCCATCTGACGGTGTACGACAATATCGCCTTCGGTCTGCGCATGCAGAAAACGCCGGCCGATACGCTCAAGCGGCGCGTGGACCGCGCGGCGGAGCTGATGCAGATCGGCCATCTGGCGGAGCGCTACCCGGCCCAGCTCAGTGGCGGCCAGCGCCAGCGCGTCGCCGTCGCCCGCGCCCTGGTGATGGAGCCGGCCGTCTTGCTGATGGACGAACCCCTCAGCAACCTGGACGCGCTGCTGCGGCTCCAGGCGCGCGCCGAGCTGAAGCGCCTGTTGCAGGAAGTCCAGACGACAACGGTCTACGTCACCCACGACCAGGTCGAAGCGATGAGCATGGGCGACCGCATCGCGGTGATGCAGGCGGGCGAGATCGCGCAGGTGGACGTGCCAACCCAGGTCTACGACGACCCGATGAACACGTTTGTCGGCGGCTTCATCGGCAGCCCGCCGATGAACTTCCTCAAGGGGATGGTGCAGGGCAGCAACGGCGCATCGGCCATCACCGTCGGCGGCCACGCCCTCAACGTGCCGGTGCCGGCGAAGCTCACCGGCCAGCGCGATGTCCTGCTCGGCATCCGCGCCGAGAGCATCGAAGCCATCAAGGAGCCGCAGCCGGGCAGCGTCCCGGCGCGCGTCCTGGTTATCGAGCCGCTCGGCTCGCACCTGCTGCTGACCGTCCAGGTCGGCGACGAGCTGGCGAAAGTGGCGACGCGCACCGACTTCCCGGTCGCCCCCGACGACACCGTCTATCTCCAGCCCGAGGCGGGCAAGATTCGGCTGTACGACGCCCAGAGCAAGACGCTCGTGACGCGCGACGCGTAGCGGGACCGAGCCATGTCGCCTTCAGAGCCGTATGGCATCCGCCACGCCCTCAACGAGCTGAGCGCCATCTTCGAGGCGCAGTGGGCCAACGGCCTCCTGCCCCAGATCCGCTTCGTGCCGGGGCAGACCGGCTACCGGCCGAACGCTGCTGACTGGGGCGTGACGCCGGCCATCGCCGGGCAGGACCGGGTGACGACATCGGGCATCACCCAGCCGCCCATCATGGGCCGTTGCGCCCACATCGTCTACCACCGCCTGCGTGACCCGCGCCCCTACCTGGGCGAGCTTCTGGCCCTGGTGGACGGACTTGAGCGCTTCCACGCCTTCCTCCTCACCGAGCGTGACCCGTTCGACGAGGGGCTGGTGGTGTGCCTGCACCCGTGGGAGACGGGGACCGACAACAGCCCGGCCTTCGAGGCGCTGTTACAGGCCACTCGCGCCTATCTGGACACCGCAGGTATCCCGGTTGACACGTTTGGGCGCGCCGACACGGTTCACGTGCGCGCCGAGCACCGCCCGACGGCGCGTGACTACGTCGCCTACTTCGGCTTGCTCGCGCTGTTCAAGCAGCACAACTACGACCAGCGCCGCATCGCCGCCGAGACACCGTTTCTGCTCCAGGATGTATTGTTCAACAGCACCTTGGCCGACTCCTTAGCCGCGACGGCTGATCTAGAGGACGACCTGGCAGCACTGACGGATGACGCCGAGCTAGCGGCCAAGCTCCGCGCACAAGCGGCGGTGAACCGCGCGCGGCGCGAGCGGCTGGCTGCCAGCATCCGCCGCACCCTGTGGTCCGACGCCGATGGCTTCTTCTACGCCCGCGATGCGCGCCAGGGCGAGCTTCTGCCCGTCCCGACCGTGTCCTCGTTTATGCCGCTCCTGAGCGGCATTGCCGCCCCTGACCAGGCGCAGCGTCTCCTCGACCACCTGCGTGACCCGGCCGAGTTCTGGCCGGCCTTCCCGGTGCCCTCGACGGCCCTCGACCACCCCCTCTTCGACCCCCTGCGGTACTGGGCCGGTCCCAGCTGGCCCGTGCCCAACTGGCTGCTCACGCGGGCGCTGCCCGCCCACGACGCGGGGCTGGCTGCGCGCCTGCGCGAACGGACCTTGACGATGCTTGCCGAGGGGGAGGGCGACCCAATGCGTTGGCGTGAGCGAGCGGCGCAGACCATGCAGCTCAACAGTGTCGGCGGGCGGACCACGACGCCGTCACGTGGGCAGTACCAGCACGCCTGGCTGTGGGACAGCGCCATCGCAGCGGTTGGCTGGGCGCACGTCGGGGAGCCGCCTGTGGCGCTGGACCCGGCCAGCCCGGGGCCGCTCTTCTGGGAGTACTACCACCCGCTGACCGGGGAGCCACTGGGCGCGAAGCTCATGACCTGGAGCGCCGCCGTCTACCTCGACCTCCTCGACGAAAGCAGGAACCCTTGACCGCCCCCGCCGTACCCGCGTGGCTCTTGGACCGCGCCCGCGAGACTCTGCGCCAGAACCTCGTCGTCACCGCCGACGGCCACCGCTACACGCGGCCTGCGCCGATGACGTACGAGCAGCAGTGGCTCTGGGACTCGTGCTTCCACGCCATCGTCAACACCCACCTTGACCCCGACCTGGCCCAGGCCGAGATCGAAGCGCTGCTCAGCCGCCCCGTCATGGAGGGGCCAGACGAGGGGATGCTGCCGCACATGATTTACTGGAGCGGTGGGGGAACGGAGCTGTGGGGCCGCGACGACCGCAGCACCATCACCCAGCCGCCCGTCGCCACGTATGCCGTCGCGCGCGTGTATGACGTCACCGGCGACACGGACTTCGTCCGCCGCGTGTACCCAACGCTCAAAGCGTACCATGCGTGGTGGGCGCGGCGGCGCGATCCGGATGGGGATGGCCTGGTGACGGTCATTCACCCGTGGGAGGCGGGTTGGGATGCCTCACCCGCCTGGGATGCCTTGCTTGGGCTGAAGTCTCCGACCGACGCCGAGAGCCGCGCGGCGCGCATCACCCTGGTGCCGAAACTCGCCGCGCTGGACTACGACGCGGCGCGGGTGCAGCAGGTCGGGCTGTTCAACGTCGAGACGTGCGATCTCAACGCCCTCTACCTGCAAAGCCTGCGCTCCATGACCCGCCTGGCCAGGCTTGTCGCGCCCCAGGATGTGGCGGCGTTGCAGGCGGCGGCGGACAAGACGGCGCGAGCGATCCAGACGAAACTGTGGGATGACACGCGCGGCGTGTACGTGGACCTGGCCGGCGCGGACGAGTTGCCCCTGCCGGTTCAGACGGCCGGAACGTTCGTCACCCTCTTCGCCGGTGTTCCGACCGCGCCCCAGGCAGCGCGTCTTGTGGCCCGCCTCACGGACCCTGCCCAATTCTGGCCTGCCTACCCCGTCCCGTCCGTCGCGATGACGGAAGCCGAGTTCGCGCCCGACCGCTACTGGCGCGGCCCGACGTGGCCGCATCTCAACTGGATGATCGCCCTGGGCCTGCGCCGCTACGGCTACGCCGACATTGCGGCGGAACTGACGACGCGCACGTTGGCCCTGGTCGAGCGCAACGGCTTCTGGGAGTACTACAACCCGCTCACCGGCGTCGGCCTGGGCGCACACCCGCAATCCTGGACAACCCTCGTCGTGGATATGTTAGCCGCCCCGGCCCACGGCGCAGACATGGGCTAGGCGGCGCGGCCTACCGCAACTTCCTGACATGCTTGGGGAGGAGGGAAACGAGCGAGGCCCCGCCGGTCCTACGACCGCCGGGGCCTCTGTATGTATCCGCGACAACATGGAGCTTACATCGCAGTGTTATGCAGTAGGCTCCACCGCTAGACGACGTGGCTTCAAGCTGAGCGGAGACGTCGCTTCTTGGAAGTATTCGACTGTTCTCGCTAGGCCCTCCTCCAATGCCACCTGTGGTCGCCAGCCAAGGTCATGGGCTGCAAGAGTCGAATCAAGATATATCCTGTACACTTCACCCTGCTTCGCGGGCGCGCGGTGAGGAAGGATGTTGGCGCCCGTCAGCCGCCTCAACGCTTCGAAAACACGGTTTATCGACGTGCCTCTGCCACTGCCAAGGTTGTAGATGCCGCCGCTGCCGCCGGAGAGAGCAGCTAGATTACCCTGCACAATATCCAATACATAGACGAAGTCGCGTTCTTGATCCCCTGACCCGTTAATCGTCGGACGTTGGCGGCCCAGGAGCTTGCCGAGGAAGATGGCGATGACACCGGCTTCGCCATGTGGGTCCTGGCGCGGCCCGTAGACGTTCGGATAGCGCAGGATCGTGTAGTCGAGGCCGTAGTTCACCCGGTAGAGGTAGAGATAGTGCTCGACGTGGTGTTTGCTCGCGCCATAGGGATCAAGCGGGTTCACGGGATGCGTTTCCGGAACTGGCAGCACGATCGGCTCACCATAGACCGCGCCCCCCGTTGAGGCGTAGATGACTTTGTGTACATCGTAGCGGCGGCACAGCTCCAGCAGGTTAAGCGTGCCGAGGATATTCACATCCGCATACAGGATGGGTTTGCCCATGGCCTCCCGGACATTGGCGCGCGCCGCCTGGTGGCAGACGATCTCGGGCTTCTCGGCGGCGATGACAGCCTCCAGCGCCGGATCCCGAATGTCGACTTCATAGAAGCGCGCTTGAGGGTTGAGATTGGCGCGTCGCCCCGTGGACAGGTCATCCACGACCAGGACATCGTGGCCCTCGGCGATGAAGCCATCCACGATGTGAGACCCGATGAAGCCCGCTCCCCCTGTCACCAGGATTTTCATCGCGCCCCCTCCACGTTAGCAGCCATCGCCAGCTCGCGCTGCGGCGTCGCGTTCTCGGCGTAGAACGCCTTGATGGCGTCGATGATGTAGGTGGCCTGGTCGGTGGTTAGCTCAGGGTACATCGGGAGCGAGAGGATGCTTGCAGCGACATCCTCCGTGACGGGTAGGTCTCCCACGTGGTAGCCCAGTGAGTGAACAGCCGGCTGCAAGTGGCATGGGACGGGGTAGTGAATGCCTACACCAATACCTCGGTCTTTGAGATACGCCATCAACTCATCTCTCTGCTGAACGCGGAGAACATACAAATGGAAGACATGCGTCGCGTAGTCGGCGATATTGGGGGGAACGACGGTGTCGAGGTCGGCGAGCAGGCGCGTGTAGCGGGCCGCATTCGCCCGCCGCTGGGCATTCCACGCAGCAAGGTGTGGCAGCTTGACCCGCAGGATGGCCGCCTGAATCTCGTCCAAACGCCCATTCATGCCAACGACCTCGTGCTGATAGCGCTCGCGGGAGCCATGATCGCGCAGCAGCCGTAGACGCTGCGCCAGCTCGTCGTCATTGGTTGTCACCATGCCGGCTTCGCCATAAGCGCCGAGATTCTTGGAGTAGTAGAAGCTGTAGGTCGCCATATGGCCCAGCCTCCCAATCGGACGGCCTTGGTATAGCGCGCCATGCGCCTGGCACGCATCCTGGATAACCCACAGTCCGTAACGCTCGGCGACCTCCATCAGCGGGTCCATGTCAGCCGGCTGCCCATACAGATGGACGGGGATGATCGCCCGCGTGCGGGCCGTCATGTGCTCCTCGACTTGCTGCACATCCATCGTGTACGTTTGGGGGTCGATGTCCACGAACACCGGCTTGGCCCCCACCAACATAATCGCCTCAACGGTGGCCATGAAAGTGTGGGCGACGGTGATGACCTCGTCCCCCGGCCCAACGCCGCACGTCATCAACGCCAGATGGAGCGCCGTTGTCCCTTCGGCGACACCGATAGCGTGTTCCGCGCCAGTGAACGCCGCGAACTCCCGTTCGAAAGCCTGGGTATTGGGACCCATGAAAAGCTGCATGCTTCCCAGAACTGTAGCGATGGAGTCAAGTATCTGCGGCTTCAAAGACTCGTACTGAGTGGTGAGGTCAACCAGCGGAATATTCTTCATCGTGTTCTCCCCTCTCCTCACTGATGTAACTATCGTCTCGATAGCGAAGTACTCGCGCCGGGACGCCCGCCACAATGGCGTTGTCCGGCACGTCGCGTGTCACGACACTTCCCGCGCCCACGATAGCGCGCTCGCCAACGGTCACCCCGCAGAGGATGGTGGCGTTGCTGCCGATGGCAGCGCGCTTCTTGATCCGTGTCGGCACACATGCCCAGTCGGCGTCCGTTTGCAGCCGTCCGTCCGAAGTCGTCGCCTGAGGGTAGCGGTCATTGATGAACATCACACCGTGCCCAATGAATACCTCATCCTCAACCGTGACGCCCTCGCAGATGAACGTGTGGCTGGACACTTTCACGCGCTCTCCGATCTTCACCCCCTTCTGAATCTCCACAAATGTGCCGATGCGGCTGTCAGCGCCAATCTCGCACCCGTAGAGGTTCACGAAGGCGCGTATCACCACCCCCTGGCCCAGCTTCACATCCGGGGCAATACGCCGGAAGTCCGTGTCTAGCACAAGATCGGCTCCTTCCGACCACCGTCCATCAAGGAGCGCTGGGCCGCTTCGAGGACCCTGACCACTTTCAGGCCCACTTCGCCGTTGCTGCGGGGGACTTTCTTGTCGCGGATACAGTCGAGGAAGTGCTGACAGGCAGCTTTGAGCGGCTCACTCCATGTCACGGGGTATGGCGTCGCGTCACCATAGCGGTAGGAGAGGCGGAACTGCTCTTCGGTATCCGAGTGCGGCGGAGCATCCACTCCCTTGTCGTAGATGAGTATCTTGTTCTCCGGTTCCAGATCGTCGTACACAAGCATCTTGCGGCTGCCGACGATGGTATAGCGGCGAATCTTGCACGGGTCCAGCCAGCTCACGCGCACGTCGGCCATCACATGGTTCGGGAAGTGCAGGGTCAGGTGAACGATGTCATGGATATGCCTCTCGCGCTGCACATACGCTTCACCACGCGCGCTCACAGACTCCGGCATCGCGGATAGCACATAGGCAAGGATCGAGACATCGTGCGGCGCTAGATCCCACAGCACGTTGATGTCTGTCTGGAACAGACCGAGGTTCACGCGTATCCCGTTGATGTAGTAAATTTCCCCTAGCTCGCCGCTGTTCAAGACGGTTTTCATGGCCTCGACCGCCGGGTTGTACTCGAAGGTATGCTCGACCATGAGGACATGCCCTTGATGTTTCGCCAGGGCGACGATCTCCTCAGCTTCCCTGACCCCGGCGGTGAGGGGCTTTTCAACCAGGACGTGTTTCTTAGCCAGCAACGCCTGGACGGCCAAGCAGTAGTGCGTAGAGACCGGTGTTGCGATAGCGACGGCGTCAACATCTGAACCTAAGAGGTCATGATAGTCGCGGGTGGTTTGTACTTGAGGGTAGAGGGAATGGATGTGGTCCAACCGTTCCTGACTCATGTCCGCTACCCACTCCAGTTGAGCGTCAGGCAGCTCGTGGAAATTGCGGGCCAGTTTCGCTCCCCAGTACCCGCACCCGATGACGCCAACCTTAACCATGTTCTCCTCCCCTAAACTTTCGTCCGTCACGATATGAGTGTACAGTATCATCCAGCGCCTTTACCCCGCAGAACAGCCCACGGGGTCCGCGCGAGGATTGCCAGGTCCAGCCAGAAGGAGCGGCGCTCGATATAGTCGAGATCGAGGCGTATCTGCTCGTCGAACGGCACATCGCCTCGGCCGGCCAGCGCCCACAGGCTGGTGACACCGGGCACGACTGCCAAGCGGCCCCGCTCGTGTTCGGTATACATCCTAACTTCATAGGGTAGGGCCGGCCGCGGCCCGACGAGGCTCATGGACCCGGCGAGGATGTTGAAGAGTTGTGGCAGCTCGTCCAGACTCGTTTTCCGAAGGATTCTTCCGACCCGCGTGATACGCGGATCGTTGGCGAGCTTCCCGGCGCGGTTCGAGGCGTCGCTGCGTGATGCAGCTGAGGTTGGCGCTCCCGCGTCGCTGCCGAGAATCAGCCGTCGCATGTGTTCTTCATGGAGACGTGGGTCTGCATCCTGTCGCATCGAACGGAATTTGAAGAAGGTGAATACCTTTCCTCCTTTCCCCACCCTCGTCTGTTTGAAAATGACAGGCCCACGCGAGTCGAGCTTGATGGCGATGGCGAGAACAGCGAACACAAGGGACAGCACAATGAGGAGGATAAGGGCCACAGTGAGGTCGAGGCAGCGTTTAGCAAGGTTGTACCAAAAGTAGGGTGGGAGTCGCAGCCGCGTTGACAGATGAGCAGAGATTGTCCCGGTCTGGTCGCTGCCGACGTTGAAGCGGTCCAGAAGTGACATACAGCGTCTCCTTTAGAGTTGTGAACGAGAGGGTTTCAGGCGGGGGTGAGCGAGGGCGAGTCACAGAACATCAGGCTTGCATCCTGTGTCAACGTCAGGTATCCGACAGTTGGCTGAGGCACAGTGAGTGCGCTCGCTTCGCCTACGTCTTCCGTCGTCTTCACGGACGCCCGCCAGCGCCACCAGCGGGCGACGTTGCGCGGGAGAGCATGCCAATAGCCTGAGAGGCTCTGCATCTGCTGGAGGAATGACTCATAAATAGCCAGGTGTTTGGGGACCAGGAGGTAGTCAGGGTGCGCGTTCAAGAGCGCAAGTCCGGAGTGTTGGGCGATGAAGGCGACCTTCTCAAGCCAGAGCTTTGGCGAGCGCTCGGCCAGGGTGACCATCAGAGTGTGGTCTTGGGACAGGGTGTAGGGAAGCTCGATGAAGCGCCCCAGGGTGTAGGGCCAGATACTCATTGTGCCGCCGGGTATCGGCTCGAATGGATCAGTATCGAAGAACGACGAATCGTACTCGACATTGAGCGCCTGCATCCACATCGGATGCCGATGCGTCATCGGGGACCGGAACCCGATGGCCTGCCACTCTTGAAGGTAATCGTTGATGCGCTGTGCCCGATCACAGAACGTGGCATACGACGCGTAGAGCTTGCCATCATGCTTGAGGCCGTGAACGCCGACTTCAAACCCCCGCTCCCGAAGTTCTCCCCGCAGGCGGGAGTCCACCTGGTAGCGCTGGGGCACGAAGTTGAACGCCGAGCGAAAGCCATACTTTTCTTCAAGGGCCACAAGCTCGCGGACAAAGTCGTGCCCGCGCTGCGATTCCACATCGTGCGTGAGTACGAACGCAAACTGCTTGCCTTGCGGCCAGAAATGGATAGCGGGAACCGAAGCCCGTTGAGCCACCATGAGCGCCTGACGCATGAGTTCGAACTGATAGCGAACATAGCGGTCCTCCACTGGCCAGTCCAATGCGACACCTGTTCTCTGGCGGGTCAGGAATGCCCGGCGCAAAAGCGGGCGAATCCCCTCCGGCAGAACCGGCCGCAAGGCGTAGTACAGGCGCTTGGGGCGGCTGAGCTGCCAATGACGCGGACCAAATTGCCCTTCGCCGAGCGCCTGCTCCATGACCTTGACGGGGTCTCCGCCGTCATCAGCCACGGGCAAGCCTGCCAGGCAGTGTCTAGCGTGTTCAGATGCCGTGCGCCAATCGTCTGTCTCGATCCCCTCGTCGAGCACACCCCAGAAAGCCCTGGGCGTGTTCGCGGTCAGGAGTGTCTCATCCTCTGTCGGACTAACCGAAGTGCGCATAAAGCATCTCACCAATCGCTTGACCAACCCAGGTTGGAGAACGTTGAATCAGCGCCGGCAGATAGTGGCTGCGGAACTGTCCCCTTGACGGCTCCGGCGCTCTAGAGGTAAGCATCGAATAGCGCAGGATGGTCTCCTTGCCTCCCCAGCCGCGCTTGAACTGGCGCAGTCCCTCGTCTTCCAGGTCCGTCCGGCCCCAATCAAAGACCGTGTCACCGTTCTCACATCCCCATCGAATGGCTTCCCAGAAAAGCAGGTTGTTGGGGCGCAGGCGCCAGTATTCTGCGAGCGAAGCGCCGTACTTGTAGACCAGCATCTTGTTCGCGTGGAGGAAGAGCGCGCCCGCGATTGGTTGCCCGGCGTGATAGGCGAGGAGCACGAAGCCACGCTGCTGCTGCAACACTTGCTCCCAGAGCAGACGGAAGAAGCGGAATGGCTGCGTTGGCGCTCCCAGGCGTCGTCTAGTCTCACGATGTAACCCATAGTATGTCTGCACTGCGTCCCAGGTGTCGCTCCGTTGGATGACGATGTCGGCGTTCTCCGCCTGGCGAATGAGGCGCACGACACTCTTCTTGAAGTGGCGGACGGTCTGGTCGGCGTCGTTCTCCAGCGGGGTGACGTGCCGGACCACTTCTTTGACCGCGTAGATGTCGGCCTGCAAAGGCAGCGGCCAGCGGATTTCGACAGGGACGTTCGCATGGGCCAAGCGCCAGCCTTGCACACCGTCCATCAGCTCAATCAGGCTGGCATCGTCCGTGGCGAGCGGCGCGCAGTAGTCGCTGAACGGCAAGCCGACGAGACGCCGTCCCGTGAGTCGACTGTGGATATCCATGAGCGGCACGCCGGCGGCCAAATGACCATCCGCGCCGAAAACCGCCAGGAGCAGCGGTTGATACCCATAGCAAGCCTTGAGCACTTGGCACCAACTTAGATCGTGAAAGGGGGTCGCATCGGGGTGGCTAGAGAGGAACTCGACCCAACGGGGGTCGTCGATCTCCAGACGAGTGACTGACATGGGGATTTCCTTGCTCACAATTGGACATCACGATTGAGCTTGTACTGGCCTTGGAGAGTGAGTCAGGCGCGCGACGATATCCAGGTAGATGCGCTCCATCGTGCTCCAGTTGTAGGATCGGTTGAAAGACTGGAGGTGTTGGCGGACGACAGGCAGCATCTCTCGATGGACGTACACGTCGCGCAGGCGCCGCGCCATGTCCACAGGGTCGTCCGCCGTGTAGAAGATCGCACTGTCGTCGTCGAAGTAGCGGCGAATCACCTGCAAGTCCGGCGCGATTGTTGGGATCTCCATCGCGGCGTATTCCAGCATCTTCACCGGAAGGCAATAGTTGTGCTTCGCCTCGTTCAAGCTCTTCGTTCCGACAACGCCCACGTCGGCTGCTGCAAGATACGTAGCCAGCTCCTCGACGGGGACGAAGCCCAGCATTTGAACTCGGTCCGTCAATCCCCATGACGACACAAGGGTCTTGATCGTGGGGAGGAAGTCGCCATCGCCAATCAGCAGGAATTTGAGCTTCGGGCAGTCCTGGCTGGCTAGGCGAATCGCCTGCAAAATAACGTCAAGCCCCAGCCGCTCCGCGATAGTCCCATGATAGACAAGGAGCAACTCATCCGTCGGTGGCCGCGTAGAGACTGGCTTGAACAGCCGCTCATTCCCGACGTTCAAGATGACTTCGATCTTCCGGGCGTCCAGGCCGTGGGCGCAAAGCACCTCTTCCTGTAGCGCGTTGGAGGTTATGACTTGAGTGGCGAACGCGGCGCTCAATCGCTCCTGCCAGCGCAGCAGGACAATCAGGGGATGCCCCAGCGAGACATCGAACTTGGTCGCGTAGACTTCGGGCGTCGTGTCGTGGACATCGAGAATCACCGGCGTTCCAAGGAGACGCGGAACCATGGCGCTGAAGACGAGGAAGTCGGGCATGTTGTGGACGTGAATGAGGCAATAGCCGCGCGTGAGGTCCTGCCAGGCGACGGCCAGAGCGACGCGCAGGGCGAACCACACCTGGACGAGGGCATAGTGCAGAGCGCTGTCTCCCCAGTACTTCTCCATAACGGCAAAGACGCGCAGGCCCGGTTGCAGAGCCTGCTCGTCAACGCTCTTTTTGCCGAGGGCAAAGACATCCACCGCGTAGCCCTGACGCAGCAAGGCGTCGACGTAGTTCTTGATGCGGGCATCGGTGTAATAGTTCGCATAGGCAATCATGCAGACCGCGCGCCGTGTCATTTTGCCCCCCCGTCCGTGATAAAGACCTGATGCCAACTCTCCAGCGAAAGCAGGAGGAAGAGGATGCGCTGGTGGTCGCGGCGACGTTCAGCGTGCTCCTGCATCAGATGCAGTACAGCATCGGGGTTCAAGTAGGCGCTCGTGAACGAGTCGGGGGATGTGATGACCTGGCGCATGTGCGCGCCGAGCTGCGTTTGCAGCCAGATTTGGACGGCGTTGTCGAAACCGATCTGGGGGCGCGTCGTCACCGCTTTACCCACCCACGGCGCGCATGCCTTGCGGTGGATGTACTTGTCGCGCCGACCACGCACTTTTAGCTTGCCCGGTATCTGTTCAGCCAGCCGCATGACCTCGCGGTCCAGGAACGGCACGCGCGCTTCGACACCTGCCGCCATCGCCATCTTGTCTTCACAGAGCAGCAGATTGTCGGGGAGGGAGGTTCGCGCATCCACATACGTCATCCGCTCCAAGGGCGTGCCGGCAGGAGCATGGGCAAGCTGCTCGCGCACATAGCGTATCGGGAGGTCGTTGTCTATCTGGTCCAATACGCTCGGCCGGACCAGTTCCCGCCGCGTCTCGTCGGTCCAGATGGAGTAGACCCGTAGGAACTGCTCATCATCGCTGCTCGCGCGGCAAGAGAACACAAAGCGCTGATACTGTTCGCCCAGCGTGGTCCCGGCGAGAAAGCGGGGCAGGAGCTGGCGGAACGGAGGGAGAGCACCCAGCCGGAGCCAATCGCTGTGCGCCACCCCCAGGTAGCGGCTATAGCCCGCAAATGCTTCGTCGGCGCCCTGACCATTGAGGAGGACTTTGACGCCTTGTTGGCGCGCCATGTCGGCGACGAAGTAGTACGCTGCTGCCGACTCATTGCCGATAGGCTCTTCGAGATGCCACATGTAGCGCGTCATGAAGTCGGTGTAATCCGAGGCCGTGATCATTTGCTCGTAGAACTGAGCGCCAAACTTCGCTGCCATCTCCCGCGCCGGCGCAATCTCACTCGTCTCGCGGTCTGCGAAGCCGACCGTAAAGGCGTGCACCGGGCTGGCGGCGTGCTTACTCATGAGCGCCAGGAGCGTCGTCGAGTCCACACCACTGCTCAAGGAGATGCCAATCGGGACGTCGCTCACCATCTGTCGGACAACGGCTTCCTCCACCGACACGCGCAAGGTCTCGATCCAGGCGTCCTCTGTCCTATCCCGATCGATGGGCGCTGGGTCCCGCCAGAAGCGTTGCTGCTGCATGCCGTCTGGCGTCACCATCAAGGAGCAGCCTGGGGGCAGCTTCTGAATCCCCTTGATGAGGGTCCAGGGGGATGGCGTGTATCGCAACGTGAGGCACAAATTCAGGGCGTCCAGGTCTAGCTCGCGCGGAACGCTTGGGTCGGCCAGAATCGCTTTCAGTTCTGAGGCAAAGTAGAACCTGTTCTCATACAGACAGTAGTAGAGCGGCTTGACGCCGAAGTGGTCGCGCGCCAGGAAGAGGTTGGCTTTCCGACTGTCCCAGATGGCGAACGCGAAGATGCCGTTGAAATATTTGGGACACTCCGCGCCGTACTCCTCGTACGCGTGGACGATGACCTCGGTGTCGGATGTGGAGTGAAAGCAGTGTCCGCGCGCCTGTAGCTCTTGGCGAAGCTCACGGTAGTTGTAAAGCTCGCCGTTGTACACAATCCACACCGAGCCATCTTCATTGCTCATGGGCTGGTCACCCGTACTGAGATCAATGATAGACAGGCGACGATGCCCCAAGCCGACATCGTAGCGCCCGTCATGGTCAAGGCCAGCATGCCCTTGCGGGTGACACTCGTCGAACTGATAGCATCGCGCCGGGTTTCGCGAGTCGAACACGATACAACCGGAACCATCCGGGCCGCGATGGGCTATGCGGCGATTCATGTTGAGCAAGAGAGCTGCATCAAGAGGTTCGCCATCCTGACGCCAAAGTCCGCAGATACCGCACATCTGGTTAGCTCCTCATCAGGGGATTGGTTGGGATGCCGGCCTCAGCTGGCATGAATGCATTCTCACTGCGACGTGACGGAGTCCACCGGCCGAGCAGCCAGTCGTAGATGGCCTCAAGCTGGGGTGTCTTGGACAGCAGGCGCAGCCGGGTGTGGGCGGTATGCGCTGCGGCTCGACCGAGCCGTTCGCGCAGGCTTCGGCTCTCGATGAGCTGCCCCAGGGCGCGAGACAAGCCGTTCATGTCCATCTCTTCGACAAGTAGCCCATCCACGCCATCTGTCACCACTTCCGGTATGCCCGCGTGGTACGTCGAGACCACCGGCAGGCCGGCGGCCATGGCTTCGATCAGCGTGCCGGGGATGCCTTCCTTGTCTTCTCCGAGCGTCACACTGGGCAGCGTGAATACATCGGCTCGGTGATACTCGGCCACGAGGTGTGGGCTGTCGTAGGGAACGTGGCCCAGGAAGCGCACTCGCTCTTTCCAGCCGTACTCGGCGACCAGCTTCTCTAGCCGCGGCCGCAGCGGGCCGTTGCCCATGAAGGTCAACTGGAACGACGGCGCATTGGGCGTCCGTTGCTCCCATAGGCGCAGCGCCTGAAGAACCCGATCCTGTGCCTTCTTCGGCTCTAGAGTGCCGCACATCAAGATGTTGACGGTCGGCGTATCTTGGTAGGCCCTGTCGGGGTAGACAAAGCGATCGGTGTCCGTGCCGTAGTAATGCACAACGATCTTGCGCTCCGGACAGCCCAGCCCGATGAGACTGCGGCGCATGTCGTCGGACATCGCGATAAAGCAATCGAGCTCGTGGAAGATCGGCTGTAGGTAGCGGCGCCCGTAGCCCCCCCAGGCGCGCGGGAAGGATGACACGTCGTAGCCATAGCCGGAGACAACGACCGGCAGGCCGGTGAGACGCTTCAAGGGCAGGAAGAAGCGAGCGTCAACCAGGTAGTGGAAATGGAGAAGTCGCGCCGCGTGGGCCTTCGCCTGCTCCGCCAGCATCTTCGCCGAAGCCGTCGGTAGGTATCGCGCTGCACGATACAGCAGACGGTCCACAGTCCTGGGCCACACCGGCAGCAATTCCTCGACAGCGTGTACGTCGGCGGGTGTGTGATCTAGTCCTGGCCGACGGTGATGGCACAAGACGATAGGCCGGTATCGTGTCAGCGTCATGATCTGGTTGTTGATGAACGTTTCGGTTGGCGCCAGGAATCCTCGCACCACATGCGCCACGGTCGGACGCTCAAACATGGGCGACCTCCGGCAAAGCCGCATGCCTGCGACCCAGTAAGTCCTGGTAGACCGCCGCCGTGGCTGTCGCAACGCCCGCCGGGGAGTACGTCGCCTGACCGATCTGGCGGCCACGCTCAGCCATCCTGCGGCGGCCTTCTGGATCCACCAGCAGTTGCCGAAGCGCCTCGACAAGGCCGAGGACATCGCCTGCGGTGTACAGAAGCCCCGTCTCACCGTGTTTGACCATCTCCGCCACGCCTCCAACGCGCGTTGCGACCACCGGCACGCCCGCCGCCATGGCCTCGGCGATCACCATGGGCGCATTCTCCTGGCTGGATGGCAGCACCAGAGCCGCAGCACTGCTTAATAAATCCGCGAGTTGCGACTGGCTGACGCGCCCCACGAAGCGCACCCCGCCGATGTTCCCCTCGACCACCTTTTGCCGCATGCTGCGCGCATAGCTTTCATCTTCAACCGCGCCGCAGAAGAGTGTCTCCAGGTCTGGAAATTGCCGCCTCAGCATGACATGCGCATCCAGAAGATCGGCGGGACGTTTGAGAGGCGCCAGAACGCCGACAAATAGCAGGCGGGGCGGCGCCTTCTGGACCACCTTGGAGTATGCCTGGAAAAAGTGAGGGCTTACGGCATTGGGGATGGCGAAAGTCAGTTCCTCGTCGCCAACGACCCCCCTGGCATAGTCCGAGATACAGATGAAGGCATCGAAATGGCGGTGGACATACCTCTCGATGAGCGCATCCACCTGGGCGCTCCAGAATTCCCATCCGGTGCGCTTCCACGCTTCGGCGCGCTTGACGCCGTGGAGGGTGAAGATACGCGGATAACCGCTGAAGCTGGCAGCGAGCGCCAAGGCCATGTTGTCCTGGCAGTGAATCAGGTCGGGTTGGATGCCGCGCAACGTGCGATAGGTCTTCAGCACCCGAAAAGGGAGCCGCGGGCGTAGCGCAACGTGATGGGGCACGCTCAGGAAGTGGAACTGGAACCCGTTGCGCTGCTCGACAACATCACCGGAAATAGCTTCAGGAAAACTGATGACGTGGAATTCGAACTGGTCCTGGTACGCGCTTAAGCCTTCCAGCAAGGCCGCTGTCGCCGTCTCTACACCACCATTGAAGGTCACATGGTCGGCCGGGTAATTGGCGAGTATCGCAATCCGCCGTCGCATGCTGTCTCACTTTCAGATACCTTCCGACGAGGCTCAAAACCACTCGTCCAACCAGAGATGGAGGGCGGCGATCTTGTCGAAAGCAGGGATATCATTGGTCCATGCCCCGCTCCTGAAGTCATCCTGGAAGCGCGGCGCGATGAAGCCGAAGTCTTCCTGGAGCTTGGGGAACAGGCAACGCTGGTAGAACGGCGTCAGCCACTCGCGCGGCGTGAACTCCTGGTAGTGCGTAAGACGCTGCCAGACCCGGGACCACACATGCTTCGGCCCGGCGTGGAGCAACGGTAGCCGCTTGAGGAGATCGGCCGGCGCGTAGCCATGATCGGTAGGATACGGGAGTAGCTCCGGACGATAGCGGCGGATCAGGTAAGCGTAGAAGTACTGAGAGTTGAACCGATCGGACACTGTCGGGGAAACAGGCTGCGAGTGAACGCCGGCGAATGGCGCCTGGTACATGAACTCAACGAAGTCCACATCGAGGAAGGGGAAACGATTCGTCGCATAGGGCCGCTCGGTGCTGATCTCAGCGCCAAAGTACTTACGGCTCGCTTCATAGACGAGATAGAGGTGAAGCCGCTGGTTCGCCTGGAGGCCCTCGCTCCACTGGAACCACTCGGCCACATCGGCTTCGACATCGGCCTGGCCTGCCGCCAAGATCTCGGGTAGGAGATAAGAACCCGCGGCGTGTTCCGCCAGGATGGCGCGAAGCTCAGCGCGCGGGTCGTCGCTGCGATTTAGACGAACCCAGCTTGCGCTTACAAATTCGCCAAGGTTCTGGAATGTGCGGAGGAATTCGCTGCCGAAGATGCCGGTGACGACAACCGGCGCGAAGTCGCTCAGCGCGCGAAACGCATACGGGTAGTTGGCTCGCTGCACGACGAAGCCATCCGATAGCAATACGGTCTGGCGCGCATAGCTATCGAACACATCCTCGAAACGCTTGTCCAGGTAGAACGCCTTGAACGGGTAGCCGAGGCGCGCGCACATGGCTTCAGGGATCGAAACGTTAATAGCGCCAGGGACACCGAACGAGTAGGCGAGGACATGGCTGCGGTCCATTTCGAGCACGGAATGGATGGCGCGGCTGTCGAAGCCAGACGTGAAAGATGCGCAGATCTTCGGCTCATCGGCGAGCAACTGGTTCGTGCAGCGATGGAATAGGCTGCTGCCGTGCTCAAGCGCCTCGTCCGCCGGCCACTGCGCTTTTTCGTACAGGGGGCGCTGATCCCAATACGACCACCGACACATGCCACCCGCTCGAAAAGTAAGGATAGCGCCTGGCGCGACGCGCTTCACCCCCTTCAGAAACGTCCGCTCGTGAATCGGCCAGTTGAACACCGTCGTCTCGATGAGGGCAGCCGGGTCAAGCTCGGGGCGGTGGGGGAGAAGGCGTGCTAGCTGGGCGAGGCTCGTGGAGAAGTAGACGACATTGTGGTCGTAGGCATAGTACAACGGCGACACGGCGAAATGGCTGCTTAAGATGTGAATCTCAGACTTCCGCCGATCCAGGATAATCAGCGTGAAGTTGCCTTTGATGGCATGGATGAGCCTGACATCGCGTTCCAGATACATATCGAGAAGCTGGCGCGCGGAGAGACGTCCTGCTGCCTGGCGACCCTCAGGCCGCAGTCGTCCAAAGGCTTCACCAACCACAAAGAGATGGCACTGCGCGACGGCTGCGTGATCGTCGGCCTCGCTGTTCCGTCCGAGCGCCAACACCTGAGCGCCCGGCGAGTCTAGCCTCTGCCGTGTGATGAACGGGTCAGTCCAGGGTTCGGTTGAAAAGGCGGTATCCAAAGAACGGGACGACGAGAGCGGGCGGCTGTCCAGCGCCGCTTGCCCAACCATATCGAACATAGGCGATTCTCTCGGCTATTCTTGGGGGAGACGATGACGAAATGCGTACAGCGGGACTTTGAGGAGCTTCAGCCCGTAATCTAGCGAGGCCAGGGCGGGCTGCCAGTCGTCACGCGCGAAAACGGCGAACGCCCGAGCGCTTTGCCACGATTGCAGCCAATCCCATGCTGACATCTCACCTTTACGGTAGAAGTGCCAGAACGACTGGAAGTCGGCCATCGGATCTACCCAGCGGACACCGTCGGGGAAGTCGGTCTGCGGACAGGGGAATCGACCTGTCAAGTCGAGATATTGAATCAGCGGAAAATTGATGCCACACGCGGCGGCCTGGTCACTTTGCTGCCATAGCCTGGCGTTCAATTCGATGAGCTTGAGTTGCCCATCTCGCGGGTCAAGCTTGAACTCCAGGTTCCCGAAGCCCCGGTAGTCAAGCCCATCCAGCAACCGCCGCATCAAAGGGAATAGCTCAGGGTGGTGAACGGATTGAACCAGGGTGCCAACCCCAAACTGTGGGGGGTATTGCCTTAACTTCTGCACGGTGAACAGAGCCAGCAGATCTCCCTGCTGGCCGATATAGAACGAGATTTCGTAATTGCTGCTCGCCGGACCGGGAATGACCGATTGCACCATGGCTTGCAGCCCCGTCGGCCAGATCTGTTCGAAGGCCGCCACGAGTTCCTGGGGCGAGTCGACGCGCACCCCCTTGCTGTCAAAGTGCCTGCGCCAGAGATGCGCGTAATAAGGCTTGATACAGGCGGGATACGGGATATCGTTCTGAATGGCGACCAGGTCCTGCTGGCTCTGGGGATAGAAAGTGGCCGGGAAGGGAACTCCCTGCCGCGCTGCAAGATCATACTGGGTTCGCTTGTTGAGTATCCCCTCAACCAAAGCGGCCGGCGGGAGGGCGACGTCGAAGCATTGCCGGAGTTGCTCTTGATAGCGCGAGACGAACAGAACATACGCATCGGATGTGGGAAAGAGAATCCCCCGATGACCCAGTCGCTTCCCTTCTGCCAGAAGAAATTGGGCCAGCTCATCAGGCTGCGCAATGGCATCAGGACACACTTTAGCCGTACAATACCGGGACTTGAAGCCGGGCATCTGGGGATCGGAGTCCAGCCCAAGCACCGGCGCCCCCGCTCGCCCCAAGGCCCGAATCGCGGCCAGTCCGGTGTCGAACAGGCTGAGCACCACCGCGACGCGGTTATATTTGCGGTCATCGAGTTTCGCAAGCTCTAGCATGTGACTATACAGTCCTCGTCAGAGATGGGCACGGTTAGCTGTGAGCTTGAAGCTGCTGCTTCGTCGCCGACGCTCTACGCGGCCGCGAGGGGGGAGGGACGCAACCGCGTGACGAGGGTCGGTTCAGATTCAGCCCACACTTCAAGCTCACAGTTAACCGTGCCATCCTATCCATCCAGCGATGTTGGCGCAGGTGCATCACTACACGGGGTGGGGATTGCGTAAGCGCACGCTGACCTTGCCGATCATGATGGCCCGCGTCGGCTTATGCTTCTCTCACTTAGCGGCGATAGCCAGAATTGTTCCGATCTGGAAACGTTGGCAGAGAGCATCGACCCAGCGTAACAACGGCGAGAGGGATGCGTAGGGCATAGAGTACTTGGTGCTGTATCGGCCCGTTGCTATCTCGCACAGGTTGAAGCCCGCGCTCGTGAGCGCCCGGCTCAATACTTTCGGCCGGTAGTACGCAACAATCTGCGGATTGTTGACGGCACTCCACGTGCGAAACCTCAGCACAATGGATTTGATATGCGTGAGTGAGTAGAGGAGCATGACGGGGTTTTGGAGCGAGGGCACATCTATGACGATCAAGCCATGGCGTCGCAGATGGTAGCTCGCTGCCCTCAGTGTGCTCATCGGGTCAGGCATATGATGAAACACGTTGAGGAATGTAATGACGTCGAATTCTTCAGGCCCAAACATCGTCCTCTCGTAGAGGCCGCTCGTGACGGGCAACCCTGTCTTGTCTCTCGCGTAACGAGCAATAGCGTCGGCTGCTTCGACGCCATGTGGGACGTAGCCTGCCTCACTCAACCTCTTGATGAAGACGCCGGTATGACAGCCAACATCCAGGACTCTCGCCGGCGGTGGGCAGTACTTTGCCAGTCGCGCGATGATATCCTCGATATTTCGCGGCGCCGCCGCCGTATACTGCTGATCAAGATTGGCTGGTAGCACACTACTCGCATAGGAGTCCGCATAATTCGGGAAGCCGAACGTCCCAGGTCCGGGGAAATGGCCAACGAAACCACACGTCGTGCAACGGAAGGTTTTGATCGATCCATCAAAGAAGAGGCGAAACCGATCGATGCGTTCTTCGCTGCAAATCGGACATGGATTCGAATACGATGTAACCATTAGCTAATCCCCGCGCAGCATGTAGATGGGACGTCCCTCTTCGCCCTGGCCGATGCACGTCCAGTGCGGTAAGCCCGTGTTGCTAGCCACAAATTCAACAAACCGCGTCGGACCGAAGTTTCGGTAGGCCTCGGACATCTGAGGCTCGTCGGGCAGGTGAGGCTCAAAGAAGATGACCTTCGCGCGGATGCGCTGCAAGAATTGCTTGAGCGCGTCATACTCGTCCCGAGTCTTGAGAAAATGGTGGAACACATTGAGCGCCAACACAACGTCGAACTCGCTCTTCTCCCAGAACTCGAAGATATCCGAGTACACAGCCGTAAAGTGCTTGCCTTCCGCGATTCTCAAGCGGTTCATGATATAGAAGCATTCGAGGCTTCTCTCAACCGCGTAGCCGTGAAATCCAGCCTCCTCGAAGCGGTGGCAGAAATAGCCCAGGTTCGCGCCGATATCCAGGAGCGTGCCGCCTGTTGTCGGCATGTGTGACTGGATCAACTCAAAGCGCAAGTCATCATGCGCGACCGGAATATCGTAGAGCGTGGGGTGAAGCGGGGGTTGGTAAAGTTTCCCGCCCCACTGACGCGCGTAATCCAGCAGCTGGAGTCGGAACAGCGCCCAGTCGCGGTGCCACCACGTGACCTGAACCGGAATGCTGGTCAGCTCCAGCATCTGGGCCATGAAGAGGTGAGTGTGACCACCAGCCAGCAGAAGCTGTCCGTCACGGCCCACGCGCACCATAATGGGGCTTGGCTCGCCGACGGCGCACTTATCCAGTTGCGCCAGATGTGCTCGACAGCACGCTATGATCTCGTCAGTCTCGCTGGACGCGAATCTTGCCCGCCATGTACGGTAAGTATCCAGTTGGTCTATCGGCGCGACGTCGCGATCCCAATCGCCCCCCACGATCTTAGGTCTCGAATCACGCAACGCCTGCGTATCGTCCCAATTCATGCCCGCCTGGCTGATACGCGTCGGCGCAATCGAGACTTGGCGAGGCCACGGGAGCGCCTGATTGTTCAGGACAAGTTGGAGCGCCGCTTTGACCCGCCAGGCGTCGAGCCGGCGCTTGCGCACCCAGGACCGTCCTCTTGGAAAGCGAGTCATGATAGAGCGCTTAGGTGTTAGGGAGTGATGCTCCAGAGTATCGACGTTTGCCGCCATGTCTCCATGTCCTCTCAATCTTTGGTCAGTGTAAGCTCGTTGCCGCATCGAACCCAATCCGCATGGCGCCACGTGACCATGACAGGGATTGTTGGCAACTGCAAGAGCTTGGCGATGGTCAGGCGATGCCGGCCATCTTCGAAGAGCAGATTCCCCTGACGGCCAATGCGCGCCGTCACTTCGTCCATGGCCTGCCGCGAGTAGCTACCTTCCCATGCCCAGCGTTGGGATCGGTAGCCGTGGTCGTGGATGTCGGTGTACAGTAGGTCCAGATTCTGAAGGCGCCTTTCCAGGTCCGCGCTGTCGCGTATTCCCCACGGCCGCAGCCCAAGACGAAGCTGGGCCTGGATCATGCGGTAGTGGCTAGTCGCCTCCCACCTCACGCCACGCTTGAAGTGAGCTTCGAACGACTGGTAGATATCAAGATGCTCGAAGGGCATGACATCGAGATCCCAGTTCCCACCGACGACCTTGCCAAACTCGTTACTCTTGTCGTAGCCTTCGGTGTATCTCCCCCAGCCAACACCGGCCGCCTTAATCTCCGCCGGATCGACCCATAGGATGAGCAGAGGATCGATGCCGACGCGGGCGGTCTTCGAGAAGATCGCAATCCGACTTCGCCACAGGTGAAAGTGGACCTTCTTGATGATAGCCCATAAGCGAGTAGATTGTCCCGAGTTCGACGTTTGGTGTGGATTGGTGGCTATCATGGTTTCTGAGTTCAACCCAATTCTTCACCAGTTTCGAGCCAGCTCACCATGCCTGCCATGGTGGTAACCCAGACCTTGTTGCGGTAGTGGGCGAGCGTATCGAGCGTCAGTGGGAATACTGTCTCGATGTTCAGTGGATCGCACGACGGATGAAACCACAAATGCAGCACCGTCCCGGTCTGCAACGCCCGATCCAGGCAGAGCCTTAGCACGTCAAGCCATGCTCGAGTCGGCCATGCCGCTCGCTTTTCCCAACACAGCCCGCCCGGTATCTGCCAGAGTCCATGCCCATCTCGGCGCGGGACATCCAGCTCGTAGCGGCCATGCCAGCGGTAGGCTTTGAAACCGCAGCGCTTCAAGCTGGCGAGGTTGCCGCTAAGATTGGCTGGAAAGACCACGGACGTGAGCTGCTGCCCAGCCTGGCGAGCAATCTGCTGGCACTTTGATAGCTCGCTGTCGGCCACTGCCGGTGGACATACGCCATCGGTGAAGACAATGTGCGAGAAGCTATGGCACGCGATTTCGTGCTTCATCCGCGCACTGAGAATGGCCGCTACCAGGTCAGGCCCGTACCAGGCGGGCGCTCGCCCGTAGTCCGAACAAGGGTCGGCGTCGAACCAGTCGCCGTCTTGATATGCCCAGTACTCATTGGTGAAATGCCGCAAGCGCATGATGTCAGGATGCGCGCCGCTGGCCTCGTGCGAGCACTCTTCTAGGAAGAGATGGCCGACGATGGCCCAGGTGATCGGGATTTCATAGTGGTCGAACATCTCGATGAGTTTTGGGAAGTTGCGCCTGCTCTGCCCGGCCTTATCGAGCGCATACTGGAGCGGGTTCGGATTGTCGCGTACGTAGCGCCAGGCCCAGGCCAGCTCGAGATCGGCGGAGATAATCACGGCTGCTTGATACGGCTCAGGAAAGGGCGGTCGTGCGCTTGTGCGCGCTGCCGGGTTGATGCGGGGCAAAGCGCCAATCCGATGTCGCACGCGGTCGAGCCACATCTGGCCGGTTGGCCCACTCCACGCGTAAATTTGCTTGGATCCGTACATGGCGTCTTACTCGCGAATTGCCGCAACAACCGGTTGAGTTGTGCCATCTGATGGCGGGAACGTTTCGAACCCCATTGATACGGCAGCCGTCGAGGCCGGCTGCGACCGGGAGACCTGATTGTGCCACCAGAACCCGATCATGCCCGCCCAGATCACCGGTTTGGCGAGATAGTCGAGCAGGAAGTAAGCAATCCGCAGCCAGCGCCGTTCCGAGGGCTGCCAATACTTAACAGCCACGTAGAGCGGCAAACAGACAGGAACAAGCGCCAGCACTCGCCAAGCGCGGGTGACAAGGCACAGCGAAAGGAAAGCCAGGGCCAGGGCGCACTGGATGAGATTGCGGCGCGCGCCGCGCTGCGTCTCGACGAGACCCGGCGTGGGGGGCAACTGGAGGATTCTGGCGAAACTATAGCCGGTACCACGGTAGTAACGGCGCAATACGTCCCCTAGCGTATGTATCGCATAGTCGTGGACGCCCATCATCGCATCGATCAACAGAATCTTGTAGCCGCGTTGGCGCACCCTGAATCCCAACTCAGTCTCCTCGCCCTGGAGGATGTCTGGGTTGTATCCGCCGACCTCCGTCAAGACCGACTTTAGGAAGGTGCCCCCCGCGCCGGGCGCATCCACATAGCCTGGCGATTTGATGGCCCACCGATAGTGCATGATGCGCGACAGCCACGACTGTTCCCGGTAACGCTCTTCTAGGAGGCCAAAGACACAGCCAACATTGTCAACGCCGAGACGGAACACAGCGCGCCGAAGGTAATCCGGCGCGATGGTCATGTCGCCATCGATGAAGTGGACAATAGCGTGCCGTGCTTCGCGCCAGCCACGATTGCGCGCGCGCGCTGCGGATGGAAAATTGCTGTGTTCCTCGTACACGGTGACCCCGAGGTGACGCGCAACGTCAGGGCTTCCATCGGTCGAATCGGTATCCACATAGAGGATCTCTAGGTGGTCCTGGGGGTAATTCATCCCACGCACCGACTGAATGCATGCGGGCAAGTTTTCGGCTTCGTTCCGCCCGATGATAACGACGCTCACGCATGGCAAAGTGCCATTGGTTTGGGCTAATCGACGCACCCTGATATCCTCTTGCCTGGCGAACATGGTGTCCCTTCGCATCGAGATGTCGATCAATAGCACAGCAACTTATGTGGCGCGCTGAAGGCGGGCAATCATCCGCCACAATCCCGCAGTGCAGTTCGGCATGAACTTTTGGACGTATTCCCAATCACTCTTTGAGAGGGTGCGGAGAGCAACCTGGGCAAGCAGGTAGACAAGCGGCGCTACGAGCAGCATCACAATGATGAAGTGGCAACTCTTAAGCGCGAGAAATCCGATGTACCCCATGACGATGGACGCGACAGTTGTTTTGACGGTCCAGGCAATTGGATAGCGCAGCTTCAACAGAGTGAACACCAGAGCGCTTTCGACGCCAAGGCGGATGCCAGCTCCGACCACCAATGCCCATGCAGCTCCCTCTATGCCATAGCGCGGGATAGCCCAGTAGGCCACAAGGGCGACGGCGACCAACGCAACCACGTAAATCAGGACACTCCACATCTGTCGGTCCATAGCTTCGAGCG
The DNA here is from genome assembly GCA_039810085.1 of Anaerolineae bacterium. Classification (GTDB taxonomy): domain Bacteria; phylum Chloroflexota; class Anaerolineae; order Epilineales; family JAHCIE01; genus JBDHWG01. The sequence goes on along the minus strand of JBDHWG010000019.1, from coordinate 37,389 downwards.
CCGGCCCGGTGATGTAAACAGCGCTACCTAGCAGGACCAGAGAGAGTATTTGCAGCGACGTAGCCGCCCCTGCGTACTGCGGACCATAGACGAGAGCCAGGATGTACGGCCCAATGAGCCACAAGCCTATTCCTGCCGGGACGGTGACAAAGAAGACATACCGATAAGCGCGCACGAACCGGCTGCCGAATCTATCTGGCGAATGGGTGTAAGTATTGGAGAGGACCGGTAAACTCGCTCGAGAGAGCACGCCGGGAATGACGAGCGCTATCGAGAATATGCGCATGGCAGCGCCAAAGTAGCCCACCGATGTATTGTTCTCAGTAAGTTCCTCTAGCAGCACCACGATCATGTTCGTGTACAAGGCCGCCATCAGGACCATGCCGCCGAATGGAAGAGATTTCTTCAGGAGGGAGAGAATCTGGGGCGCTGGGAAAATTAACTCTCGCACTCCCCGAATCTGACGCGGATAATAGCGTAGCGCGAACCCGCCCGCGACAAGGACTTGGATGCTACTCGCGGCCAGGGAAAGCCCCAGAACGACGCTGAAAGGCTGGTGCAGCCAGACGGCGAGTAAACCGGCGCCAAGTGTCAGAACTGAATTGAGGGCCTGGGCGATCACGGTGCCGCGCATCGCCTCATACGCGTAGAGCATGGCATTGATGAGACTGGCGATGGCCCCGAGAAACCAGATGCCCGTTACAAGGAGCGCCATGCTCGTTCGTGCCCCCGCGTGCGACTGGGAAGAGACCCAGGCGAGGAAACCGCCAAGCACGACAACAGATAGCAGGGTCTTGATCAAGACGAATGTGGTGAGATAGCGCGCTCCCTGGTCAGGCTGTTGGGCAACGTCGCGGGTGAGGAGGCGATCCAGCCCGATGTTGACGAAGATAACCAGAATGCCGAGGGTCGCGCCGAGGTAGGTATAGATGCCGTATAGCTCAGGGCCAATATAGCGGGCAACAACAATTGTCCATATCGTCATGGCAATCAGATTAGTTGCCTCGCCCGCTGAGAGGACCGCAACGTTGGCGACCACCTTCCGCCCGGCCAGTATCCCTTGACTCGTATCCCGCTTCTTATTTGTGAAGATCATCTGGTTGAAATCTCGCGTGGTGAAAGCATGGTCAAGCGATCCAGTAATGCCATCGCCAGCGCAGTCGCAAACGCATACTCAGCCGAGGTGAAGAAATCGAACCCGAAACTGTAGCCCGCCACGATCCCTACCCAGGCGCCGATGAGCCCTGCGAGATACCCCTTTTCCTTAGAGACCGGCAGCAAACGGAACAGGTCGTAGGCACGACGGAAGAAGGCAATGATGAGGGTCACCACAGCCAGGCATCCGAACAAGCCATACTGCACGAGGGTGTTCGGCACACCCGTGTCCGAGAAGTAGAAACTCACCCGCTCGTCCAGTAGGCTGATACTGCCAGGGCCGTAGCCAAAGAGGGGGTTCTCACGGAACAACGTTAGCTGCCCTTGCCAGGTCTCCAGGCGCGCAATGAAGTTCTGTTCTTGCTGGAATTGCCCCACAGTGGCGAGTCGAGCAATCCAGACATCAATGAGCGGGTAGGATAGGGTCAAGCCGAAGGGAGGATAGAACAAGAGGCGGATGAGCACGACAGCGGCCAGGGCCAACCCAACGATGGTTAATAACCGACCTTTCCGTGGCAGAAGGAAAATGACGAGCATACCCAAGGCCACCATCAAGTACCATTGGCGCATCAATGCGACGACGAAGCCCATGAGAGCCAACGATGCCAGAAGCGCGTGCATCCAGCTTCTCAGCCAGAGCGCGCCGCTAACGCTCACAAACAACCCCAAGAACAAAAATGATGTGGCTCGATTCCAGAGATACGGCGCGCTCAGCAATCCCACTTGAACCGTCTTTGTCGTCGCGTAATATTCGTTAACGACCGAGGTCGGCGCCGTGAGCCGCTGACCCAGGCTCGCTTCGACCAGTTGAACGACGACAGAGATGAAGAGGAGCGTGAATATCAGCCAGATGACCGTGAAGAGTTTCTGCCGCGTGTCAATCACTCCCGCCAGGCCAATGTAGAATAGATAAGGGGATAGAGAGCGTAGGCCGTTCAGGCCCAGGCTGATGTCAGTCGTTCCGCCCACTACGCCAAGGAGATATGAAAGAGCCACGATGACGGCAAACCCAAAGAGCGGGAGAAGAAACAGAGGCCGTTCGTGCCGCTGGCGTAGCCTCAGGAGGCCCAAGACAAACAGCATGATGACGACGACGTCAAGGGCGTTGAACCGCCCCGCCGGCCCCAATCTCACTGAGGGCAGGTACGTCAGGTCCACGAACTTCAGGACATCGGTCGAGAGGAGCATTGCCAGCAGGACAGCCGGCGCTGGCTGGTAGTAGGAGAAGACAGCGAACAGCAGGAAGCCCACTCCCATGCCCAGCGCCAGGACTCGGTCTGTGGCAATCGCGGCCACCATGATGACGGCAGCCAGCACAACGACAGCAATCGTCACAGAAGCTCGTAATGGCTCCCCCTCCAACCACGTGTTGACAGGGGTGATGTTGGCTCTTAGGTTCATGGGTGTGACCAGGGGGCTGAATGCAACGTTACGAGATCGGGACGCGCGATGCCGAGCGCGGCCATAAAACGTTGAGTAAGACGATGAGCGCAAAACCCACCATGATGCCTACAATCGCTCCGAGCAGAACGCTCACCGTCGTCTTGGGTTTGATCGGCTGGAGCGGCGCAACGGCCGGCTCAATCACGTTAATCGTATTCTCTGGCTGCGCCTGGGCCACTCGTACATCCTGGTAATTCTTTAGCAAGCCAGCATACGTCTCTTGTTGTTGACTCAGAACACCTTGCAACTGGCTTATCTGGCTCGGGTCAGTTGTCCGTGCTGCAATACTGGTGTCTTGAACCGTCGCTCCCGGCTCTGCGGATGTTCTGCCCCCCAAACCGTCAAGAATAGACTGAGTCTTATCAACCTCGGCCTTGGCCTCCGTCAACGCCTTGGTCAAGCCATCTTCGGTCGCGGCGAGGCGTTGCGAGCGAAGCGCCTGATACTGGTCAACGAAGACGATGGGGAGTTGGTTGGCGATGGCGGCGGCTTGCTGTGGACTCACATCGTCAACAGTCACGACGAGCATTTGCGTATCGCGCACAGGCTGAATGCTGACCCTGTCTGCTAAATCGTCAACGGTATCGCTCAACCTGAGTTTGTGAATGACCTGCTCTAGAACCGGCCGCTTCGTAAACCACTCGGCATAGGTCTTCATGAGGCGGTCAGCGGTCATGATGTCGTTGTACGTCATGCCCGAGGCAGGGCTGCTCGCTAAGTTGACCAGGACAGTCGCATTCGCTTCATAGATCGGCGGCGTTCGGCGCACCACGACGTAGCTGACACCCGCCCCAAGACCTGCCAACAGCACGATGAGCCAACCCCATCGGATAAGAACGCTCACGTAAGATCGTAATTCCATGCGGGTTCCTCCAGAAAGCACCAGTGTCACAGCATCATGCCGCTACGGCTGAGAGGAAAGGCGCGGCGGCAACTCCATGGCGCCGCTGTCAATGTGGATAGCCTTCACGGTACTACCGTTTGGCCCTGCGTCGTCGATCCAATAGACAATCACGAAGGTCCCCGGCGGGCGATCACCCGACCACGCGGAGGGGTCAAACTGTGCCTTTAGCCAGTCACTATAGTAGACATCCGCGACAACGTCCTCCCGTGGGCTATACGTCATCACGTACTTCGTGTCCGGCGGCATGAACAGCTTGGCGAGTTGGCGGGCGTCGGACAGAGAAAGTGATGGATGGTCTGTCACTTGCCACTCGACGCGCCACACATTGCTGCGGTTGAAGCGGACGCGGTATCTGCCGCCTTCGTATGCCGTCCATGCTCCCTGGGCGCTGCCCGGCCCGTGTACACTCTCCCACACGGCACGGCTACTCCCTAAACCGCCCCGCGTTGGCGCTGGCTCGGGCGCGAGCGAAAGTTGCGGCTCGGGGATGTCTTTAGGCCAGAGACTAGTGTCCTGTTGAAACGGCTCGGTAACCTGGCTGTCGACGACACGATCTGCGACTGGCGCTTCAGCGGCGGCCCCAAATTGGTTTGCCGCTGGGCCAATAGAGGATTGTCGCCGCGACTCGAACGCATCCATGTAGTACGTTCCACGTGTCCCACTGTCTATCCCCGCCACCGCCCCCCATTTGACCTGGTCTACTCGGCGGGTGTCGTTGCTCACCCCGGTCAGGTTGGCCTTTTGAACGCCGTCAATCCACAAGGTGAGGTATCCATTGCTTGCGCCGGCGGCGCTCGCTGCCCAATCGATCTCAATGAAGTGCCGGGCATTGCTGATACTGGACCATGAGCTTGTCTTCCAGGTGCTGCCGTTGTCGACGAGGGCAGCGCGGATCTGATAATTGGGACTCTGATAGCGGAATTCGATGCGCAGGACGACGGTGGCGCTGCCAGAGGAGCCATAGAAGATGTAGTGCGCGTTGCCGCTGACCATGCTGATTGAGTGTGGGTCAAAGTAGAAACGCGCCCGGTAGCGCGGCTCGGCGTTCGGGGTCATATCCACGACATACGTCGGGGTATTGCTGTTGATTGTGACCTGAAGCCCCTGGCTGCCGACCAAGGCCGCCGCTGTAGTGACACTAAGACTGCCGCCGCTCTGTGTGGCCGATGACCAGGCCGCCAGGTTGCCCGACTCGAAACCGTCGGCGAAGATGAGGTCGGATGATGCGCTGGTCGGTGTCGCAGTCGGCGTGCTCGTCGATACAGCGATGGCGGTCGGCGTGCTCGTCGCTGCGGCAGTGGTCGGCGTGCTCGTCGATACAGCGGTGGCGGTCTGTGTACCTGTTGGTGCAGCGGTGGCGGTCGGCGTGCTCGTCGCTGCGGCGGTCATTGTGGGCGTGCTCGTGGGTGCGGCGATGGTGGTGGGCGTGGTTGTGGCTGTGTTGACAGGCGGCGCCGTCCCTAAACGCAGCGCGACGAGTTGGCCGATATTGGAGTCGGACGACGACCCCGACGTACCGACCTTGTTGCCCGTCGCACCGGCTCCCCCCAACCCCTGATCCGCCATCGAAGAGGTCAACGTACTGGGGGTCGTGACCGTCCAACGCTGCGTCATGCCTGCGGGGGGGCTGACCGTCGTGCCGGTGGCGATGGCGGCAATGAACAGTAATTCGTCAAAGGCAGCGGTGGTCGTGACCGACGGAGCCGTGATAGTGGCCGTCGCCGGGTTGTATTGTCCGCTGTGAGCATCGATGGGCGCGACTGGATCTACCCCGCTATAGGCGGCGATGCCGCCAGCAGCCTTTTGTGTGCTGTTGAATGCCCATGCATAGCTTGGCGGCTCCGATCCTCCCACGACTCTGTAGTACAGAGCGGATCCGATGGACGTCCCCGTGTTGTCCCGACGGATAAGGTGCCACCCGCCCGGCGGCGTAATACTTGTCGTCGCTCCTTGGACCACAATGTGGGCAATGAGGACGTCGTTGGCGACTAGCCCTGCCGGCGCGTTGAGCGAGAGCGAGGTACTCCCGGCGCCGTTGTTGCCGCTTGAGACACTTCGGAGCTTAATGTTGCCACCTGGCGTTGGGGTATTGGTCGGAAGGCTGGTGGCCGTGGCTGTGCTTGAGGCTGTCGGTGAGGCGGCTGGGGTGGGTGTCGCAGCTCCGAGAGTCTGTAGGAATTGGTTGAGGATATTCGACGTGGTCCGCTGGATACGGGCATCGAGGAAGTCGGGATGGTCAAGCCCCCAACTCCACGACATTGTCCCTGATCCGAACACCCACGCGCCGCTCGGCGCCTGGTAAATCGAGGCATTGTGGTGGTCGGGCTGGTTTTCGTTACTCGTATAGGGTGAATTGGCGAGCAGAGTATAGCCCGTTCCAGCCGGCAGAGGAGATTTCTCGAAGTCGTTGTCGTTTTCATAGCCCACGATGCCCGGCACGCTATCGCCGTCACGAAAACCCGTTCCCGCGTAGACCCAATGCGAGCTGTTGGAGACGACGTAGGGCACATTATTGTTCAGCACCGTCGATGTATACTGGACACCGATCAGGCTTTGCTCGGGCAGGTTTAAAGGATAGCTGCGCCATGTCGTCGTTTTGAGGCTGTCGTTCGAGTTGGGGTCCAGCGCGTAGTCCTTGTAGCAGACAACGACTCGGTTAGCCACGCCCCCTGCCGACGCCTCAAGGCGGATCTGCCAGTAGACGTCGTTGGCGCTGAAGAAGCCGAGGTTCACCCGCGAGTCGCGGGCGTTCTCGACAGCGGTTCGCATCGCCTGCGTCCAATACTCGTCGTGCCCGCCGATCAAGATGCCCTTGAAGTTAAGGAGACGCGCGCCATTCACATGCGTGTCAATATCGGTCGTGTAAGTGACATCGTACCCGGAGCGTTCGAGCCAGTGGATGAGGTACTTCTCCCAAGCCTCGAACTGCCCGTCGCCGCCCTCGTCGGCATAGGGCCGATCAAAGGACACTTTCACGGCTCGCTTGCTACCGCCCACAGTGTTCGCCCCGTAGCTGTTGTAATCGTAGAGGCTCTTGCCCGTTGTGCCATTATCTGGGTAGTTGTTATACGCCTGGTAAGTGGTCACACTCTGTTGGAACAGGAAGTCGGCGACGCGTTGGTCGTCGCGCACCACGAAGACGATACGGTTCTGGTAGTTCTGCGCATTGGTGAGGACGGCGAGGTAGACACCGTCGACCCAGGTGGATGGGACAGTGAGCGTGTAGCTCGGCGTCCAACGGCAGGCGATCAACCCGGTGGATGAGTCGACGGGACAGGCAGCCTGGGTCGTACCATTCAATGAGCCGACGTGTTGCAGCAGACGCCCGCCTAGACCGTTGTACCACCCCATGCGATAGATATCGATGGCGTAGGTTTGAGCCGGATTGACAGTCACGTAGAACGTGATGGAGCTGCCCTTGTTGACGCTGACAGCGGAGGCGTACCCCTTGATCTGCTGGTTGTTGTCGTCGGCGGTTGCGAAACCAGGCAGCCCCAGCTGCCATTGATTGGACCCCGGTTGCTGGTTCTCGATGACGATGGGATTGTCCGCTGCATACAGAAGTGAGCCTGTCCCATGTCTGGCGAAGATCACGAGGACGAGGAGCGCTGCCGATAGGGCACACCCAAGTTTCCAGAACGACCCAACTTGCTTCATGTGGCGCCGCTCCTTATCGTTGCGCCCCCCGTGCATGTGTTGCAAGCCACGGCTGGTAGCCCATCAATCCGTAATTCTGCCCCAGGATGGTCAGGTCCATCAGATCGACCACGCCGTCCGCATTGAGGTCGGCGGCGGGTTCTACCGACGCCGGTAAGCCATAGTTCCTGGCGATCAGGATGAGATCCGAGAGGTCAATCACGCCGTCGTGGTTGCAGTCACCCGCCACCAGCATGACGGGCGGCAAAGTTTGCGGATTGGGAGACGCTTCAAGCAGGACGTTCGTCTGGCTGCCCAGGTAACCAACCAGGCTCGCGGTCACAGTGTAGTCGCCGGGGGGCAGAGACAGGGAGAATAAACCGTCACCCCCTGTGGTGGCGACACTCGCCCCTGCCTCGACTCTTGCGCCGCCGTGATTACTGCGCCCCTGGAGCAGAACACGGCCGCGCAGGCCCGTGGAGCCGGGGATGGTGGTCGGCGTGCTCGCCTCGGCCCGCCACTCATACGCGCCGAGATCGAAGCCGGCGCCAGACGGGCGTGACCGCCCATCAAAGTCGTCCGTGACACCCACATCCATGCCAGTGTCTATCGCTGGCGAGCCGGCCTGGAGGTGAAAGTCCTCCCCAGCCTCACTCACAAACAAAGGATCGGTGTTACTGCCCAGATCGGTGTTCAAGTTGTGGTCGAAAGTAAATTGGGCGCCCAACGGGGCGACGTAGACCTGTGCGCCTTTGGCGGGATTGTTGGCGTACAGAAGGTTGTTCTTGACAACGCCATTTGACCTTCGGTTGAGACTCAGGCCGACGTCCGTATTGCCATAGATGGTATTGTGATAGATGTGGTTGTTATCCGCATTTCGCTGCTGATCCACTGGCCCGCCATCCGTCCCGCCGGCGGTCATGGCGATACCCGCGCTGCCATTCTGATAAACAAGGTTGTTCTGGAAGATGTCATTGTCACCACCGGAATTAGCGATACCTGTTCCCTCAACCCCTGTGACTTTATTCTTTTCAATCAAGTTGTTCTGGTTTGTCTCAGAATGGCACCCAACGTCCCCCGTCCCGTTATACCATTCTTCCAGGTATATGCCATAGCCGCCCCGGCCTTCTTCCGACTTGTGGATGTCGCGCACGGTGTTGCCGATAACGCGATTGTTGACGCCCAGCACGTTGATGCCTATAGCGCCATACAGAGACCACGGGGCGATTGTGCGCTCGATGAGGTTGTTGTAGAGCAGGCTGTCGTCAGACTCGAGGTGGATGTTCTCGTACTCGTTGTCGTGGAAGTAGCTGTTGATGACATTGATGTTCGTCGTGCAGAAATCGCTCTCGAATCTGAGCTTCGTCAGCGATACGTCAATGCCGTCAAATGTGATGTGATGGGTCAGGCCCGGTTGGCTGGATACCGTCGCCGAACCCAGCGCCAATCTCACCCCCAGCCCTTGAACCGTCACGTAGGCGACGCTCGGCCCGGTGAAGTAGATACCTTTCGAGTACGCTGCGATGCGTATCTGGTGGTCGTTGGGGTCTGACCCATCGGCCAGGTTGACGTAGAGCGTACTGGTCGTTCTCGCGTAGCGATTGCGGTCTGCGAGCGGCGGAGGGACAACGTCAGTGGCAAAAGTGCCGCGAGGGAGATCGGCGGGAGCATCGATTCCAGCGTCCGTGCCAATACAGACAGGCTTGAGCCAGTTGGCCTGATCTGGTATGGGCGGGTCATCCACGTAGAGATAGGCGCGTCGGTCCCCGGAATACTGATACGAGTCCGGGCAACTGGATTCTGGCGCGGCATCTTCAAATCCGGACCCCGGCCCGCCTTGGCCGCTATGGACAACGCCGTTGACGTGAACAAAGGTGGCTCGCCAGACAGTGCCTTCAACGAACGTCCAGTTGGCGACATCCATCGAACCATCGATGATCGGAAGCTCGCCCGGGTAGTTTCGTAGGACAAGGGGCGCTCCGCCGGCCCCTCCGTGGTCGAAAATAACCTCTTCGTGGTAGACTCCGCCGCGCACGATAACCGTCGTGTCTGCCTGTGCCTGGCTAATCGCCTGCTGGATTGTCCTTAAGGGGGCGGTCGCGCTGCCGTCGTTCGAGTCGCTGCCGGTTGTGGAGACGTACAGTGTGCGCGAGGCGGGTTGCAGCCACGTGGCGTCAGCGTGATTTTGCGAACGCGCCATGAAGGACGCGGCGGATCCAGCCGCCGCTAGACCGAGTAGCAAAACAACTAGGCGGATTCGAGCCATGCGTCCGCCACCTCGCACTGCACGAGACGGCCAAGAAGCTCGATCAGCACACGGGCACGCTCACGACCGGCGATGTGACCATTGAGGACGCCCTCAAGATCTTTGAGCGGCCCCTCCGTGACGCGCACGCGCGCTCCGATCTGCAGCGGGGCGTGCGTGCCGGTGTTTAATTCAACCACGCGACGGCGAACGTATGCGACAACATTCTCTGGAATGGGTACAGGTCGGTCCCCGAAGCTGACGATTGACTTGAGGCCCGGTGTCCACTTCAGGTCGGGAGCGCCGGTTCCGGTAAGGTCAAAATGGGCGAAGCAGTAGCACGGGAACAGCGCCTCGCTCTCGACCCGCCGTCGTCGAGTACGCCAGACAGTTAACAAGGGCATGTACGTCTCGATACCCCGGGCTGCCAGCAATTCACTCACCTGACGCTCCGCGCGCGGCTTTGTGTAGAGTGCATACCACTCGGGCTTGCTCTTCACCATTGGTCTCCCCCCTCTGGTAAATGCTGCTGCGGGTGCTGTTGTTGATCGGCCAGGTGTTGCTCCACCTGGCTGAGACACAGGCTCCGCCAATCCGCACATAAAACCTTGTGTGCAGAGGACAGCTTTAGGTTATGGCCTCCGCTTAGGAGAAGAATCCAGGCGTCAACGAGCGGAGAGCATTTAGAGTATGTCTTATGAGACTGTCGACCCAGTCCGGAAAGTACAAGCTCTCCGGGGCAACTTGTGGGCGACCAAACTAATACAAGAGACCGTGAAGATAGCGTGAAAAGTACACAACCTCAACCAAAACGACGGATTTTGTTGAATTGTCAGGTGTCACTTGACTTTTGCGTGCGAGGAGTGTAAATTTCTTTCACAAGTTAATATCCTGTAACCACAAAGATCAAGGAGGGCTGTGCTATGCGCGTACGAGTGTCCCTGAGTCTGGTTATGCTTCTTGCTGCTCTGGTCGCATTTGCCATGCGCGTGGAAGCGGGTGTACAATTCTGCGAAGCAGATCCCGTGATCCAGATCGGCGATAAACAGATGGCGGTCACCGTGCAGATCCCGTCCGATCAGGTCGCCAATCTGCGTGGCCCTGTCACGATAATTGCCTCGCTTCCACGCAACCATCCCCCCACACGGGTCACTTATCAACCCAATGCCCCGTTCGCAGAGCAAGTTGTTTTGAGGGAGTCCGTAATCCCTTGGAATGACGAAGGCCCAAACATCGTCCGAGTCAGCGTGTACGTTCCTTCGGCCGTTGAACATGACGTCATAGTCATCGCCGCGAGTGGCGCAACCTCGAATCAAGTCACCGGCCACAGCAACAAAACGATAGAGAACTGGCTTGTCTTGAGATAAAGAGTTTCCGCCAAGGTGGGGGGGGAACGATGCGGAATATGTCAGGGTTACACCGCTACATGTGGGCCGTCATTCTGGCTGGCCTTCTTGTTTGGGTGGCATCTGCCGTCTGTTTTGGCTGGGCGGAGGGGATAGCCGCGGATCGTCGGCTATGGCTCCTGACGGCGTTGACCGTCGTGATGATGCGCTATCCCCTCCTCTTGCAGCCGGGCACTCGCTTTGGCACGAAGTTCGACGTATCAACCCTGCCCGTATTTGCTGTGACGCTGCTCTATCCGCCGCCCATCGCTGGCTTGAGCGTCGCTCTTGCCGTGGCCATGGCAAATGTGAGTCTCAAGCGCTCGACGCGCAATACGTTGTTCAACGTCGCACAGTACGTTCTGTGTGTCGTCCCCGCCAGCTGGGCGTTTTACGCGCTTCGCGTGCCCGAAGACGCCTTTCCGTCTGAATACCTCTCTCTCGTCGCCGAGATCTGTAAAGTCGTCCTCGTTGGCCTTGTCCAGTACAGCATCAACACCGCCCTGGTTTCTGTCGCGACCGGCATCCACACGCGGCGGCCAATTGTCCCGCTGTGGCTGGAGCAGCGGCGCTATGATTTCCTTAGCGAAGCTGTGCTGATGCTGATGGCTTTCACCTTCGTCGCTCTCGGTGAGAGCGCTCCATGGGTGATCCTCCTGGGCATTGCCGCAGCGCTTCTTGTATACCGCCACATGGAGCAATATCTGCAGAAACTGCAAAGCGCTCGCCGCTTCGTCGAGGATCTGGTGACGCGCTATGAGCAGCTCCGTCCGCGTGTCCGTGGCCATACCCAACGCGTGGCGGATCTTTCAGTTCGAATCGCGACGCTTCTCGGTCTTTCCGCTGAAGAAGTGGAAAGCATCCGCGCTGCCGCGCTCGTGCATGATATCGGTCTCCTCAACTTCCCCGCCCTCGACGCCGAGCGCCTCCACCCTCAAGAACCCCTCGACCCGGACGTTTGGGACGCCGTGTCTGTTCATCCCCAGCTTGGCGCTCAGATCGTGGGCCGCTTTCCCCTCTATGCTCCTCTGGCCCCAATCATTGCTGCCCACCACGAGCGCTGGGACGGCCTCGGCTACCCACGTCAGCTCCAGGCGCTGGAGATTCCGCTCGGCGCGCGCGTTCTGGCCCTGGCTGATGGATGGGATAGCCTCCTGTATGGCCTCGATGGCTGGCGCAAGTGCAGCCCGATCGAGGCGTACGGGGTTATCCTGTCTGAGCGTGGCCTGGCGTATGATCCGGCTGTGGTCGATGCCTTGCTCGGCGCCCTCGAGCCTCGGCTCAGGTTGCGCATTGAGCAAGCCGACCTTGCTATTGCTGCCTAATGCGCGGCCCGTCATCCCCCTATTGACATTATTCGGCCCGGTTGTTATAATGGAATTGCCGCTTGTTGCAGAAGTCGATGCTCGTAACGTTAGAATATCTTTACGCCGGTTCCACCAGCGGGACGCTGCCCATGCCTTAGGTCCTGTTGGTGAGTGTGATGGTCTTAGCGTTCCTGATCCCCAATTCAACAGAACAGGTATTGACTATGGCGCGTGACAGCCACTTCACCCCCCAAGTAGCGCTGCGTCCTCGCTTGCCATCGCAACATGTTTGGCGCTCTGCACTTGTCGGCAGTCTCCTTAATCGACTCAGTGAGATGCAACTGGCGTGCATTCACGCTCCTGCAGGCTACGGCAAGTCCGTACTTATTGCCGAGTGCCTTGAACATGCCCCGTACGACTCGGTATACTTGCGGTTTGAGCCCCAGTCGGCAGCTCCCCTCATGGGGCCCGAAGCTCACATTCAGCAGGTCGCAGCGGGGTCAGGGGTAGCACAGCGCGTGGCAGAGGCGTTGTCAGCCATACAGAACCCCGACTCAGCCTATGGGGCGCTTCTGTCAGCACTGACAGAACACTCCGGCCCCCTGCTCCTTGTTTTTGATGACATCCCGAGACAAACGGACGAGAGCGATCTGGCGCGCTTCGGTCGTTTCCTTGACAACCTGCCATCCGCCTGGCGGGTCATTCTAAGTTCAAGGGGCCGTCCTGGTCTACCGTTGGCGCGTTGGCTGGCCCAAGAACGGCTGACGGTGTACGGGCCGAAGCATCTTGAGTTGAGCACAGAAGAGGTCAAGCATCTCCTTGGGCGTATTCCAGGCCGCGGCTTCGCGCCGGCGGAAGTCGCCCTGGTGGGACACACATTTAGGGGCTGGATCGCCGGGCTTGTTCTGGCCGTCAATGCCTATCGGTCTCGCTGTGCTGATGACTTCGTTCAACTTCTCAAAGTCCACGGCGGGGTGACACGCGAGATCGAAGCCTACTTGCAGCAGGAAGTTGTGCAGCTGCAACTCACAAGCACAGAACTCCACGACTTTGCCTATCGAACATCCGTCCTCTTCGAGCTGCCGGTTGACATTTGTAACGAATTCTTAACCATCTCCAACGCCGGGCAATTGTTGCATACCCTTGAGCAGCGCGACGTGTTCATCACCTCGCTCGACGACGCGGGGACGATCTACGAGTACCTACCTGTATTCAAGCAGTTTCTGCAAGTCGAACTTCACCGTACGCTTGGGATGGCGGGTGTGGAGCGGCTTCATGTCCAGGCGGCCCAGATTTATGAGCAGCGGGGCATGTGGGAGCCAAGCATTCGCCATTACCTGTCTGCCCACGATTCTGAAAAAGCTGCCGATATCATCGAGCGGGAAGGGCAGGCCATCCTTGACCGACCGAGTGAGCAATCCCATACGCCATGGCTCCACTCAAGACAGAGTGATGAGCCACTAGACACCCTGCGCGGCTGGTTGGCGGCCTTGCCGCCGGCTGTTCTTGACACGCGGCCCTTATTGCTTGCTCACCAGGCTCATATATCGCGCCTGCGTCATGACCATGCTCAAGCGCGTGTTCTCGTTGAGAAGGCGATGGCTCGTTTGTCAGCACGGCCTGATCCCCTTGTTGAAGCGCGGGTCGTGTCCGAGTGGGCAGCCGTGGCCGCCCTCGAAGGGCGGCCCCAGGAAGCCATTCTGCGGCTGCAGGAGACCCTCACTTCTCTAGATATCGAGCCAGCCGTCAAAGCGGACGTGTACCTGGGCGTGGCGGCGACCAGGGCAGCGATTGATGATCTAGGGTCTGCTGTGAAAGCAGGCGAAGAAGCCCTGGTCATGGCATCTCTCGTCGCGGACAAGAATGTTCGACTGGGTCTAGAGATGCGAATCGCTCGATGCCTATCGGAGTTGTATTGCGACCAAGGCGAGCTGCGGCAAGCCCTTCCCATGGCGGACCGAGCGTACACCATAAGTGCCTCGAGCAGAATTGGTGGCCTGTACGCCCACATCTTGAATATCAAGACGCGCATGTCAACGCTCATTGCCCTGGGGGACTTCGACGCGTCGCGTCAGATGGGCGCAGAGTGGGCCAACTTGGCGCAAGCGTCGGACATTGAGCTTCCAGACCGACAGCATCTGGCGACGATGTTGGGCTGGGTCGCCTATGTCGAGCAGGACTATGAACTGGCTGACAGCTACTTCAGGTCGGTTGTCCCTGTGCCACTAGGATTGAGCGTTGTGAGGGGGCTACAGGGTCAGGGGGCAGAGGCGCTACGCTTGGCCCACATCGCCTCCGAATCCTTTTCGGTTGGCGCTTCGCCCCGAACCGAACACTTCGCTCAGGTGTTCCTGGGCGTCGCCGAGGGCCAGTTTGGTGACAACCGGCAGGCGCGGCAGCTCATCGAGCAAGCCGTGAACTACTTCGAAGACACGGGGCTCAACTACTTCTGCGCTGGCGCGCGTCTTCACCTGGCGTGGCTGCTCAGGCGCCACGGTGATTCGGAAAGCGCCTTGACGCATCTGGCCGCCGCCTTTGACTATGCGGCGGAGACAGAGACAAGGAATCTCGCTTTCTGGCACCCGGATGTCTTTGCCTCCTCGTGCGCTGCGGCTCTTCGGGAGGAGCGGCACACAGCCTACATCGCTGACCTGGTCATCCACCGCTTTACCTCGGCTCAAGCGCGCTACTTTCGTCCGCTCTTGCATCACTCTTCAGGTGACACTCGTCGCCACGTGGCCGCAATTCTGCGTGCGTTAGCCTCTGCGCCCGGCGCCAAGGCGCCAGCGGAGATTGCCTTGCCGCACATGGACGAGGTCATCGAGAACCTCATCAAGGCCGACCGCCTTACCCGCGAGGGCGCGATCAAGCTGGCGAGCACATATCGATTGCCGCCCCGCGAGATCGAAGTATTCCTGCTGTACATAGATCCTGACACCCGTGTTGGGGAACAACAGTTGAACAAAGCCATTGCCGACCGTTTGTTCCTCTCTCCCGCCAGCGTGCGCAATTACATCTCGACGATTTTGAGGAAGTTGAATGCCTCCGGTCGTGATCGACTTCGCCTTCACCGATGGGCCATCAGCGAAGGAATTATCCCAGAGTGAACACTCTCGTTTGCAACCTTGCTGCAAACGAACGGTCAATCACGATGGGCTGCGCACTCCTCCCTGACTTAAGTCAGGGAGGAGTGCTGCTTTGACCCGCCTTCCAATAACCGCATAGATGCACGCACGACCCATCAAGATGCACGCAGAGAGGTAAAAGTGGTGAGACTGAAGGCTTAGAATTTAGACAAATCTCACTGTTCGCGGGCATATATCTGATGGATAATAAGTTTGCAGGTCAACGTTACGTATGCAATTTCGCGCGCTTGTGCAGGCATGGCGAAGAAATGTATCCGATGTTTTACGCATTGGTAAAGAGGATGTATGACTGGGGGAACCCTGGACTCCAGGGACAAGGCTGAGTACGTAGATACAACCGAAGCTGCGGCGTACTTGGGAGTGAGCGCATCCACCATTGCCCGGTGGTGCCGCAATGATACGCTCCCAGGGGTGAAGATTAACGACAAGTGGTGGATTCACCGCAACGCCTTGGAGAATAGGCTCCGTGCTAGGCAGAGGGCCACGTAGAGGGCATGGCCGTGTCGACTTTGCGCAACGTCGTTGCGCTCGATCCTGGGGGGTAGATCAAAATGGGGGGATTGATGAGGACGAGGAATGGCGCATTTTCATCCTTCCTCGGGCGGGGCCGTGAGACACCTGAACGCCTGACTATTGATGCTGAGGCTAGTGATGCGATTCTCATTCAGGGGTGCTTGAGCGGCAAGCAATTGGCCTGGGATTTGCTTCTCGATCGCTATGCCCGGTTGATCTACAGCGTGCCACGGCGTTTTGGCCTGTCCGAAGACGATGCCGCCGACGTATTCCAGAACGTGTGCGTGTCTCTCTGGCGCAACCTTGGGGCGCTACGTGATACGAACTCCCTCGCGCGTTGGCTCCTGACCGTCGCCCAAAACGAGTGTATCGAGACCATCGCTCGTCAGAAGCGCGATCGGGTGCGTGTCGTTGAGAGTGGCGACATCGATGATACCGTGGACAGGTCTCAAGTCGAAGACCCCTTCACCCCCGACTTGCTGGAGCAGCTCGAGGAGGAGCATAAGCTTCGCCTGGCTTTAGCCAAGCTGCCAGATCGCTGTCAACAACTGCTAAAATTACTCTACTTCGATCCCACCCATCCGTCCTACGTTGAAATTGCCGCTCGACTAGGACTAGGCTCAACCGCCGTGGGGATCAATCGCGCCCGCTGCTTGGAGCGTTTGCGCCGCATTCTTGCCGACGCCGAGGAATGAATTGTGGGAGTGTTTCGTGTCGAGGACATGCGAAAGCAAAAGAATTTTGGATGAATTTGTCCTGAAAGTGTACTTTTTTCCTCATCGTTCCAGTCCTACATCTAAGGGGGGAATTTATGCTATGGGTTGTCCTACATTCGCATCTTTAGTCGACCTAGTCGACGACTTGCTGTCGCCTGCCGAGCGGCAAGAGATCGAGGCGCACTTGGCCGGAGGCTGTCCACGGTGTCATGAAACCGTTGTCTGGTTGCGTCACAGCATCCCTCGTCTTGGCGTAGCCAACGATGCGTCTATGCCGCCCCAGGCCGTCATAGAGCGCGCCCGAGGGATTTTCCGGCCACGACGGACAGCGCCTCAACGTGAGCGTCACACAGCCTTCCTACGATTTGACACAAGCCGACAACCACTGGCAGCAGGCGTTCGACACGCTGGACGGAGCCAACGCCAGTTGCTCTACAGTCTCGATAACCTGGACATTGATATCCAGATCGAGCGGACGACCCCGCAGATGTGGCGCATTGTGGGTCAGGTCCTGCCTGTGCGAAGCGCCCCGGATGATGTTGCCGGCGTGCGGATTTCCTTATCCAGCTCTAGCCAAGCGATCTTGGACGAAGCGGCCAACCAGTGGGGCGAATTCGTCATCAGGGACGTGCCCCTTGGGCTGTATGACCTCGAGATATCTCTGCGCGACAGGGATATCGTCGTGGAGAATCTAAGGGTAGGCAGTTTGTGACCCCGAAGGAGTTCATCGCCCTGGCTTTGTCCGCCGAGACGGATGAGGCTCGGGCGGCGCTCATTGCCATGCCCGACGCCCCTCTGTCGCCGGACACCGTGAGCGAGATGGCGGCGCAGGTGGAGCGATCGATGCGCGAGGACCCGCGCCAAGCAGACCGGCTGGCGGCGATGGCGCGGGTCCTCGCCGAAGCCCTGGGTGACGCTCTTTCGCGGGCGCGCGCTAGCCGGGCGCGGGCGTACAGTCTGCGGGCCTCGGGGGCGTACGCGGAATCGTTGGCAGACTATGAACGTTCTGCCCAGCTCTTCGCGGAAGCCGGTGATTTCCGCGAGGTCGCTCGAACGCGCCTGGGGCAGAACCAAGCCCTCATGTTCCTGGGACGCAACGAAGAGGCGCTGGTTCTGGCGGAGGAAGCGCGGGGGGTCTTTCGCGCTCTACGTGATCGCCGCAATCTGGCGACGGCGAACCTGAACCTTGGCGTGGTCTACAGCTATCTCGACCGGCACCATGAGGCGGTGCGCTTTTACGATCGCGCTTACCGAGGCTATCGTGGGGTAGGCGACAGTGTGATGGCGGCCACGGTTGATGTCAACCGCGGCCTCAGCCTAACACTCCTGGGCCGCTTCAAGGCGGCTCTCCAAGCATACAACCGCGCCCGTCCCGTGATTGCCGCCGAGGGCTTAGCGGCTTTGGTGGCAATGACGGATGCCAACCTCGCCTACTTGCACTTTGTCCAGGGGCACTATGCGACGGCGCTCGACCGCCTGCTCGCGGCGCGGGCGACCTTCGCAGAGATCAACGTGGCCGCCGACCTTGCCACAGTCGATCTCGATCTCTCGGAAGTTTACCTTGCCGTCAACCAGGTGGATGAGGCCGCCGCTCTCTCTGTTGAAGCGATGGCAACCTTCGACGCTCTCGAGATGCCGTACGAATCGGCGCGGGCCCGGGTCAACCGGGCGCTCGCCCTCCTCGTCCTGGACAGGGTTGACGAGGCCCTCGACTTACTGGACGAGGCGAGCCAACTGTTTGAGAGCCAGGGGAACCAGGTAGGGGCGGCCACAGCGGCTGTCTGCTACGCCCAGGCTCTCCAACACATGGGACGTCTTGAGGAGGCGTTCGAAGTTGCCAACAGAGCCAAAACGGTCTTCCAAAGCAACAATACGCCGGTACGCCTGGGCTATGCGTGTATCACCTCAGGGGTCGTTGCGGCAGCTCAAAAGGAAACCGCCCTGGCGCAGACGGAGTTCGAGCAAGCCCTACGCCTTGGGCGCCAGTTAAGCCATGCCTGGCTACTCTACCAGGCTCACTCCGGACTTGGCAGGCTAGTCGAAGCGCATGACCGAAGCCTCGCGCGTACACACTATCTGGAGGCGGTGAGCCACCTGGAGCGCGTTCGCACTGAACTGCGGGGTGAAGACCTGCGTTTGGCTTTTCTCCAGGATAAGCTCAAGGTCTACGAAGACTTGATCGAGTTGTCTCTTGAAGACGGCAGTGACCAGAGCGTCCGCGAGGTTTTTGATCTCGTTGAGCGGGCGCGCGGGCGGGCGCTGCTCGATCTCATGACGGGCGCCCTCGATGTTCGAATCCGCGCCACGGATCCGAAGGATGTCCAGGCGCTGGAGCATCTTCGCGCGCTTACCGAGGAACTCAACGGTTTGTACACGCTCCTGGCCCGCGATGAGGGCAAGCTCCGGAAGACGCCAGACCTGGACGATCAGGCGCTGCGACTGGAAGCGGAGCATCGGGAGAGGCAGATCGAACGCCTCCTTCGCCAGCTCCAAGTCAGGCGCGCCCCTTCATCTGTGCATGACATTCCCTTGATTCGCCTCGAAGATGTGCAGGCATCTCTTCAGGAGGACGAGACACTCTTAGCCTACTACACCATTGAGGATGAGATTCTAGCCTTCGTCGTGACGTCCGACTCCGTGACCCTCAAACGGGGTTTGACGAGCGCCGCGCAGGTCATGGACGTGGCGGATAGACTGTGGGCTCAGATGAATCGATTCGCTTACGGCCCTGAATATGTCGAAGCGCACAGGACCCAACTTGCGGATCTATGTAGCCATCACATGGAAGAGCTATACAGTCAGATGATCCGTCCTCTCGCTCCCTTCATGCGTGGCCGTCGGATTATCGTCATTCCGCATGGGGTGCTCCATTACTTGCCGTTTCACGCGTTCGAGAACGAGGGCCGGGCGCTCATAGACGACTATGAGATTACCTACGCGCCCAGTGCGAGCATCTTGCGTTTGTGCTCCACTCTTCACTCGCGTTGCTCAGGCCATCCTTTACTCATAGGGGTAGCCGCCCATGGGTTGCCGAATGTCAGACGCGAGATTGCTGCCATCGCCGCTCTTCTTCCGTCGGCTGAGATTCTACTCGACGAGACGGCCACACGAGAGGGCCTTCGTCAAGCGTGTCAAAATAGCAACCTCATCCATCTCGCCTGCCATTCCGTATTTCGACCCGAGAGTCCGTTGTTCTCATCGTTGTGGCTCGACGATGGCTGGCTTTCGGTACACGACGTTTACAATCTCGAATTGAACGCCGATCTCGTAACCTTGTCCGCGTGCAACACCGGCATCAGCCACGTCGCTCCTGGTGACGAATTACTCGGTCTGGTGCGAGCCTTCTTCTATGCCGGCGCGGCCTCGTTGGTGGTCAGTCTGTGGCCTGTTGATGATTTCTCCACGGCGGCCTTCATGGAGAAATTCTATGCATCGCTACAGACCGGTGTCAGCAAGGCATCCGCCCTTCGTTCTGCCATGCTAGGGATGAGAGCTGCCGACGCTCATCCCTACTATTGGGCCCCATTCATCCTCTTGGGAGCACCCTAGCTCGACGATCGTTGCAAGTTGTTAAAGAAAGGGAGGAGAGATGTCACCGCGAACCCCCCAGGTGGCAAGGTATGTGTTCATATGCCTGATTCTGTGCCTTATTGTGGGATATAGGTCTTCTTGGAGCGCAACAACTGTTGCTGCTGCTGATCCTATCCGCCTGACCGGAGCATTCTATCAACTCGGCGGTAATCCTTTTCGTGTCGGTGGTGGCGGTCCCAGCGGCCCAACTATCTTAGCTGAGCCAGATAGTCAATGGGCGATGCAGAAGATCGAAGGGCCAGCCGCTCTGTCAAGCAGCAATGGGGGACAGGGTGTGGTCGTCGCGGTCGTTGACACAGGCGTGACGCTCAACCACTCCTACCTCCAGGGGCACTTCACGAGCGCGCGCCGCAATTTCGTGCCGGGGCGGGCCGCCGACGATGTATCCGACGTTCCAGATGGCACGACCAATACCGGTGTCGGCCACGGCACTTTCATTGCGGGTCTGATTCGCCAGGTCGCCCCCAATGCGCTGATTATGCCCGTGCGGGTGCTGAACGGCGATGCTATCGGCACAGACGTTCAGGTCGCTGCCGGCGTTCGCTTTGCCGCCGACAACGGCGCGCGCATCATCAACCTGAGTCTGGGCGGGACACAGGATTCATCCCTCCTCGATAGCGCAATTGACTATGCTGTTAAGAGAGGCGTCGTCGTCGTTGCCTCAGCTGGTAATCAGAACGTTAACAAGCTCGAATGGCCAGCGAACTACTCGAACGCCTTGGCGGTGGTCGCGTCCGATAGCAACGATCACAAGACCTTCTTCTCCAACTATGGGGGAAAAGCAGATGTGAGCGCGCCGGGCATCAACTTGTATAGCACCTACTCGAACGGCGCGTGGACCTGGGGATCAGGCACATCCTTTGCGGCCGCCCTCGTCAGTGGGGAGGCGGCCCTCGTCCGCGCTGCCTATCCGAGTCTCAGTGTCTCAGGGCTCAGTGACAGGATTAAGAGCAAGTCCATCAGTATCAAAGCTCTCAACCCAACCTATGGAGACAAACTAGGGAAAGGGCGCATTGACGTCTACCTGGCGCTCCAGCCCTAGATATCTTTGGTCCAGATGGCGCACTACCGCTGCGAACTTGACTGTCGTTCTCCCGAAAGCCCACGTCGAGCGCCCAGTGGAGCGAGTTCTCGACAATGACAGCCTTTCCCTTGATATGAGTCCAGGGGATACGAGACCCAGAAGCCCGGGGGTGGATACGCCGCCGGGCTTCTGGCGTTCTCTCAGCTCGGCAGCGGGAGGCCGGCCTGTTGAAGCAGGCGGCTGAGCTGTTGCGCCGTGCTGACCGACTGGCCCTGGTAGTGGTTGTTGGCGAAGGCGAACAACTTCTCGCTCTCCCCGGCCATCTTCTCGATCTTCGGCGCCCACTCCTGCAACTCCTCGTCGCTGTACGAGTAGTTGTAGCGCTCGTACGACGACTCGTGCGTCCACCACTTTTGGTAATGGTGGACACAAGCCACAAGCGGGGCTGGCGCTCACAGCGCGACTTGTAATGCCAGCGACGCTGCGATCCTGCTAAGTAACACCCGTCGGGCCACGTGCGCTCCATAACTGCGCTGCTCTGCTGACTTCGACTTCGTCTAATACGTCAGCCACCCAATACAGGTACGCAAGGACGGCGTAGGTCCGCGCCTGCTCGAGCCTGTTCGCCCATTCGGAGATCTGCTCGATATTCATCATCTCCGACTGCTCGAAACCTTCGCTTGGCAGCAGATAGCTCCGAAGCTCGATAACTGCCTCCACAGCCGACATTAGGGCAGCACGTCCCTGCTGCTCTGGCGTTGACAGCTGATTGAACCTGTGGAGTACGACAGACGCGGCATCAAGAGCGGATTGGAGGGCCGCGCTGAGGGGTTTGCTCAGGCCCTGAAGATATGAGCCTAATTGCTCTGCGCCAAACTCATCCAAGTCCGGTAAGCGCTTACAGTCGCGGATGTGTCCAGCCAGCAGCGACAGCTCACTTGTCGAGGTCATCAGGTCTTCACCGACGGAGAGGCCAGGCACAGCCCACGTGGATAGCCTCAACTTCACCAACGCGTCGTCGTCAATGGACAGCTGAAAGTTGCTCGCGAAGCGAACTTCGTTATGGAACAGAAGATCCAGCACACTGAAACGCCACGCCTTCTTCGTGAGACACTTGCCGCGTATCATGGGCACAAGGAGAATGTTGGGCCAGTTGAGTTCCAGTACGTACTGACGCAAATCGGTGCCTTCACCCGCTGTGAACGCATGCCGCACGGCACCAAACACACGGTCGCGAGCACTGTACACCTCCAGCGGGTTGTCTCCATCCATTGCGATCCAGATAGCCGGCTCTGCCTTCCACGCAACATCTTCCGACAGGATTCTCACATTAAACGTATCGGAGGTTAATTCGCGCAGCTTCGCTTTCAAGACCTGTCTTGTCGTTCGCAAGACGTCATCGACTTTCTTTGGACACTCCTTTGATGCATTTTGCATGACTCGCGCTGGGTGATTAGCAAAGAAGTACCACATGCTCCAGACCGCAGACATCACCCTCTGTTCCTGGAACTCCAAAGCGCCGAGTGCACTCTCTCCAACATAGCGATTCAGGAGCCGCCTATACTCTCTCTGCATCGGCGCCAATGCCTTTATCGCATCGGTGAGGTTGCGGATGGAGAGCCGGGCAAAATCCGTTCTGATCCTGAGTTCCTGGGCCTTTTCAAGGACCGCCGCCCTTTGCGCGTCAGTGCCAATCCCTCTTCCCAATGCAGGATTCAGCGTCAGAGGGTGAATGGATTGCGTGAAGAAGTTAGAGAGACCAGTCGTGTACTGCCTGAACGGATCACCGAATGGCTTGTATACCTGAATAGCTAGTCCTTTGATCGGCAAAGTGCGTTTGTCGTGTGGGTTAGCGGCCCAGCTAGACGCAGACTCGTCCACAAACCCCCACTCATCCACTGCGACGCTCGGCAACAAGGGCGGGTTTGCAAGCTCCTTCTGCAAACGATTCCAGCCATCCGCATTAACAAACGTCTTGAGGATGTTCGTTTGGCCCTGCTTTCGGAAGTATGAGTCCAGACCGCGTTCGAGCTGCTTGAGCGAATCAATCACCGCACGGCGAAGGGTAAGAACCGCATCGGCGTATTCCTGCCAAGTCGCGGGCCTTACGGATTTTTCGACAATCCCTCGGAAAGTAGCGTTGATCGCAGTAAGCTGCGGGAGCGGAAGACTTCTCCGTTCCAATCTCTTCTTACTCGGATCGTACTCAGGACTTTCCGACCACAAGCGGTAGCCATAGCCTTGACCGCCATAAACGTCGCGATCAGGCAACAGCCTTCTCAAAAGCCACATGCGGAATACGGCTTCATCGTGCAGATCCCGTGTAGATTGCGCCTCTCCGTGGCTACCATCTTTAGGGCCAGCTACCTCATCAAATGGGTAGATGAAATGGGCTTCTACGACCTCACCGTCATCGTTTAGCAGGACTGTGTTTGTCTCCAGCCTGAAGCGCGATATGAGTTCGTCCCGATGGGCCTGCAACCACTGTGCTAAGCCGTCGGAATGCCCTGTTGCCAATCCCAGTATGACGTCCGCCAAGACAGCGAGAGGTAGTTTGCTATGAATCTGATCGAGTTCCGCCAATGGGAGGCATTGGGCAAGGGGCCAATTGACCTGAAGCCGTCCGAGCCAGAATACGGATTCAGCGAGGCTCGACCAGTCGGCATGCGAGATTGGGGCTTCAGGCTTCGTAGTTCGGGTGGACAGCCATGCTCTAGTGAGAGAGAATACCGCGCCTCGGTCGGTCTGTCGCTCTCGACATAATTGCGCTGGCCGAGCCGTTTCTGGATCGGCAATGTCGCCTACCTGTTCCCAAAGCGATGCCGCAAGTCCCGGCATGGCATCTACAATGTCTGGGTCTAGCATGAGGTTCCACGCCCGACCGAACGTGTTCATCACATCCTCGATGAGCCCAGAATTCGTCTTCACATACTCGCGAATGCCTAACCAATTGAGCGCCCGTATGACGCCAGCGACCGCGCTCCAATGTGAGGGCTGGTATTCTGTAATCGCGTCCAGCAACGCTCCAGTATCGGTTTCCCTCCGTGAGAAGGCATGGAGGAGGAAGACTTCGACATCCGTTTCAACAATGAATGGAAGACACGCACGTGCAGATTCGACCCAGGGTGCGAAGGTTGGGTCGGTCAATAGCTCACAAAGGATAGCAGATCGAATGGGATGCAACCCCTGCACCAAGGCGTCGTCGGCGCTCCGTTTGAGTAGATACTCGTTCTCGAACATCTGAAGCGTTCTTGTCGCCACCGCTAACTGCAAGTAATGAACAAGCGGTCGTACCCTTAACCGAGCACCATACGAAGAGGCCACTGATACTAGTCGAAGAAGTTCAAGTTCATTAGGCCTGCGCTCACCGCATATCACTTCATCCTGCAGACGATGTACCTGCGCCGTCAGTCGCTCACGGAGCAACCCCCCTTGCGTCACGAGATAGACGAACTCAAGGAGAGGCCCTCCGGCCCCAAACCTATTCCAGGCATCTTCGAAGTTGAGGAAGTCCTGGGATGGTCGCCGCTCCGTCAATGCGTCGTAAATATTGCGCGCCTCCTTATAGTCGAATTCCAGACTGACATCGGCAAACGGAACGGCTGCGCCCATAATGCTGGCTCGTTGGAAATCCTCTTCTCGAATGGTTACTAGGATCCGGATGTTGCGATGAGTTGCCAACTGCCGAACCAGTTCCGGCCAGTCCCGGTCGCTCGGTGACACATCAACATAAACTGCCAGTGGTATTCCGATTGCGTCAGCGTGGCTTGCTAAGGCCTGTGCGACACGCAAGGCATGTTGTCTGTTCTCCACTACGCGCACTTGGAATCGCCACTGCCCCGGAAAGGACTCGTGCAAATACCGATAGGCCAGGGTGCTTTTACCCTGTCCTGACGCTCCATGAATAATGACGATTCTGCACTCAGCAAACTTCGCTGCTATCTCACGCAACTTGCTCTCGCGGATCACATCAACGCCAGCTGCAATGTGCACGTATCTTGCGGAGACGCCTCGATAGAACTCTTGAGTAAGCTCCTCGCTTGTCTCCGGATCAAGAACTGGATCCTCAATCGGTACAATCGTCGTGAACCATTGCTCGTGGTATGAGGCCCGAGCCGACGTAAAGCGCCCGACCGCGTTAAGACGCTCGATGATGTCGTGCCGCGTGATCTTGCACTTGTTCTCAGAACAGATGAACAGGCCATGCCAGAGCATCTCGAACGCGGCCTGAGGGTCGACTCCTGCTAGACTGTTTCTGAGGACGTTGAAGACCTGCACTGTCAGCACGTCTTCCCGCACGGTTTCTAACTCGATCCTGTCGAGAACAGATTCGGCTTCATACTGCGAGATAAGTTTATGAGCGCTTATCTTTCTCGCGACCGTTTCGCGTGTACGTCGATCAGTGCCACAGGCTCTCAAGAGCTCCGGGCCGATGTTGCCGTAACTCACAACCCTAATCCTTACAGCGCCATCCGTATTAAGGTAACCGACCGCCCGCGGGAAGAAAGACTCTGGCTTGTCGGGGGAGAAGTCAGACACCGTCAGATTCGCTTCGTGGGCCTTGACCTGGACAACTTCGACCAAATCCCCCTGCAGATCAAATATCGCGAGGTCTTCCTTGCCTTCTGGCTGGAAGACCAGGTCCTGACTAGCGTCAGCCGCAAGGATTCGCCATAGGACATATAGTGCTTGGAGGCGATAACCCCGATATGCATGTGTGGCATCGGAGACGGAAGACATCGCTGTGAGACCCACCTTCACGCTGCAGCAGGTATAGTCACCCGACTGCTATCCACCACGCTCAGCCCCGCCCCCTTCAACAACAGCACCGGCTGCTCCGCCGTCGTGACGTGCTGGCCCTGGCAGTGGTTGTTGTCGAAGGCAAGTAGCTTCTCGCTCTTCACTGCCATGTCTTGAATCTTTGGTACCCACTCCTGGAGTTCCTCTTCCTTATACTGGTAGTCATATCGCTCATACGACTCTTTTGCAGTCCACCATCGATTGTAATGATGGATACAAGCGACAAACAGGGCGGGCGCTCACCGCTCGGCTAGTAGATGAGCGTTGTGAGGGTGGCTGCAATAGTAAGGCTCTGCGGTACAGATAGAAGTGACGGAGCACAATTTAGGGTTGGGAAGAGGTTAGCACCGTCAGGCCATATTGCAGAAAGTGCCGATCAAAGGCAAAAGCGAAGGGAATACGCAGTCGCTCTATGACGGCAAAGCTGATAGCATCAGTGAGCGAGAAATCCTTGTCCTGGAATTGGACGAGGATTTCGCGTGCTCGGCGTTCGTCTTGAGTGCTGACGCGGACAATCGTCGTGTTGCTGCTGTCAATCGCCTGAAGGACGCGTAGGGCTGTAGAGCGCCCAAGTCGAGCCAGGACAAGGGCATGCGTTTCGGCTAGTACGAGGTTGGTCGTGAACAGCCGCCATTGTTCGTCAATCAGACGGGCGCGAAGTGTGTTCGCGTCAGTGTGGTGCATGTCACGAGAGTCAGTCAACGCGTGAAATGCCGAAGTGTCCACGAACGCTCGGCGCTCTCGCAACGAATGGCTGATCATTGTCCTTTAGATCCGTAGGCATCCGCCAGGTACTCATACTTGTTCCCGGAGACATCTGTCGGCCCTTCTGATGAGCCCATGCCAACAATATTCCAGAGCGTATCATCCGCGCTAGTAGCCTTTCCGCTCGACCTCCGTCGCCTTTTGACCGGCGCCAGGATCGCCAGGTCCGCGCCCTCATGCCGTAATACGCGTGGCTCATTCATGGCTTGGACTTCTTGCGCTAACTGTAAGAGGTCAACATCATCGCTGATGTCAACATGCACGACTGCTTTTGCCATCATTCCACCTCCCTCTTAATCGTAAGTATAGCACACCTCAGGCATATACCTCTCAGGGAATTCGTCCACTGTCAGTATTATTCCTTTACCTCCTCGCTCTCTAACTCTTCAATGAATATACTGTCATTCTCTGCCGCGTCCTCGTCACGTACCGGTTCAGGTCGCCAACGAAAGAACGCCTCATACCAGGCACCGTGTTCCGCTTCCCGCAGCGCATTTACTGCTCGCTCATTATTGAATCTTGTGAGGGCGTGTCCAACTTCGCCTAGCACGTGAGAATCGGGATCATGGAGCGCAGCAATCAGAAGTTCTAGCGCGCGTTCCCCTCGTAGCCAGCCAAGCGCTTCAGCAGCACCTGCCCGGACCCGTGGATCCGCATCGTCAAACGCCTCAATAACAGGCTCTAAAGCTCGTTGATCCTTGAGTCTACCCAATGATCTCGCTGCAGCAGCCCGCACCACCGGATCGCTGTCACGAAGCGCCACGATAAGTGGTTCAACCGCACGCCGATCCCGCAACTCTCCCAGCAACTCAGCAATGGTCACCCGCACCTGACTTGCCTCGTGTGTCAGCCTGCTCACGAGAGGCCCAACGACCTCTACCTTCCCTCTCTTGTGTAACTGCTTCAGTGGCCACGTTACTTCATACGCCCTCAAATCCTCAACTAAAGCCTGAATCAGTGCCTCAACCACTCGTGGTTCGTCTATCTCTGAGAGGCCCTTAACCGCCGCGTTCCATGTCTCGCTCTCAACAACTTGGCGGATAATCTCGCGCATGTCCGCAGATTGCTGGTCATCCGTCGAGAAGACCGTCCCTAACAACAACGGCCCGTTCTGCCCAGGCGACCACGTTATCAAGATCGTCCTAGAGGTCGACGCCCTGAGTTTCTTCTCTGCCTCGGTTAACGCTGACGGAGTTACTCGGTTAGCGGGTCTCCGTAGCGTCGCGAGTAACTCCTCAACCCCCTGCTGTTCGCCTAGCTTCCAGAGCGCCACCGCCGCAGTTGTCCATACCATCACGTCTGGCTCATGCAGGCACGCCAGCAGAGCCCGAAGAGCCGTTGGGTCGCCACTCTTCCCCAGTGCCTTGGCTGCTGCCACACGTACGACAGGCTCGCTCTGTTCGAGCGTATCTACGAGCACCTGCGTCGCACGAGTATCCCTCAATTCCCCTAGCGCCCATGCAATCTTCACCCGTATGCGTTCGTTGGGATCCCGGAGTGCGTCAATTAGCGACTCAACGGCGCGCGGATCCTTGAGCTTTGCCAAAGACTCGACGGCTTCCGAGCGTCCTGAGGCATCTGGCAGCCGCACAAGCTCCAATAGCGGATCTACTGCTCGGAGGTCACCCAAGTCGCCGAGCGCCTCGACGCCGGCTGATTGCCACTCCGCATCCTCGCTATCAAGCAATTCCAGCAACGCCTGAAATCCCATATCTCCCAAGCCGCGCAGCTGATCAATCGCAACTGAGCGGACATAGTCGTCGCGGTGACGCAAACAGGTAATCAAGATTGGAACGCCTGCTCGACCTTGTCGTGCCAAAGCTCTAACGGCATTCCCGCGTATGTTCCGGTATTGATCGTCCAATGCTCCTATGATCACCGGCAGTGTCAATTCTGACTTCATATAGCCTAGCGCGAGCACGGCGCGAAGGCGGAGACCCACCGCCTCGCATTCCGCAAGCTTGATCACCTTCCGAATCACGCCATTGGCCGCTGCAGCACCAATTCGCCGGATCTTTAGCGTGTCTAGGACCCGTGCCAGAGCGTACCCGTTCATGGTGGCTAACATCTGATCGAGCGCGTCAAATACACTTTCATCAAGCTCGTCCTCGGGCAGCTTTCGGATTGTCTCGAGCACGACCTCTCGCCACTCTTTTCCTTTGCCCATCAACATCGGCCACAACGCGACCTTCCGCTCGTGCTTGAGCATCAGCGCCAGATACACCATAACCCCTAGAATGGTCGCAAAAGCTCTATGTCGCCTGCGCAGATGCTCAATCTCGGCCGGGATTGCAGAATTGCTTAACTGTCGCATGGACCAGTCTCGCATCAGCGACCGAGCCATTACGTACTCCATAAACTCCTCGTACACGAACCCAACCTGTTCTACTGCATACCGGCTCGTTCCCCTTCCCTTGTCCTCGAGAATAATGTACTCATCGCGGATACGCCCATACATGGAACGCAGATCGCTCCATACTTCCGTCCGTCCTGTCGCAATCGGGAGCTTATGTACGGGGATTGCCCGGATCGCCTGCTGTAGCATATACGCCGCCAACTTCAGCAGATAATCGGCTACATTCTCTGCCAGTGCCGGCTGCACCGTCCAGGCGCCTTGTTGCACTACTCGTTCGGCAATTGATTCCAGCTTCCGCTCCCAGTAGCGATCGAATAGCTCCTTGAGACGGATACTTGATACCTCACTCACGTCCTGTCCTCTATATGCCTCACAGAAGAACAACAACAACAGTGGATGGCGGCACTGCTCGACGGCATTGCCAACTGGCCTCCCTATGATGCCATAGTGTTTCAGGTAGAGTTCGAGTGCCCGCTCCCCTTCCTTGGCTGAGAAGCGATAGAGGTAATCGCCCACTCCGTCAGTCACCTCGACATCAACTGATTCCGTAGGAAGTTCATTGATTGTAGCGCCGCGCCAGAATTGACCCTTGTAAAGATTCCAATAGTGATCTCGACATGTTATGACCACCTTAACATGCAGTCCTCGAGTCACCCGCAGCAGATTCTCGACCGCCTTCCGCATCGCGGCTGGCTGATCGGCCTCATTGATCGCATCCAGCAGCACGAGGGTGTCCTTCCCTGTCCCCTCGCCAATCCAATGTAGCGTGTGTAGACACTGCTCCAGTGATTCGAATCTCAGATCACTATTGCTCGCTTGAAGTTCCGACTGAATAGTCCCTATCAGAGGCATCGTCCCTGTTAGGAACGTGCTCCCTCCCATCAACAACACCACGGGCTGTTGCATGACTCGCTCGGTCGCCAGTTCGCACAGCAGAGTCGTTTTCCCGCTCCCTGCTGGCGCCACGATCAAGTAACAGTTCGGCTCGTTCGGAGCCAGAGGCCTGTCGAAGAACTCGTTTAGTCCTCTTTCAATTTCCTCCCGATGCACATACAGGCCACGGTCATACTTGTAAGCTAGGGTCCGGACGGCACCCGCGACCTGCTGCTGGCAAGCCTTCATCAATTCAATTGCATATCGGCTCGCGCGTCTCTGTTGTACTGGACTGGAGTTCCTCACCAACTCGCTCACCAGTACCGCCAAATCCTCTTGCACCCCGCCTGCCAACTCTGCGACCGCTGTAAACTTGGGTCTCCGGAAGTAGCCGGTATTGAAGTCCTGGACGCGCCGCAAGAATTCCGCCTGCTTCTGCTCTAAGTCGTCTACTGCCTTCACGAAGATAAGCGTTGGCTTACCTAGACGCTGTGCCTCATTGTATTCCAGCTCTGTTGCTGAAACGCCAGCGTCAGGCACGAGCCACCCGTATCGGCCACCATATACACCGAGGTAAATATCACACTCCGCTACTGCCTTCAGGATGGCATCGCGCGAGGGTCGACTCTGACTTCCCATCGTTTCCGCACGTACGGGAAGTAATCGTAGCCCTTTAATAGCCGTATCTACCGCCTCCCGCTCCGGCTGCAAATCGTCCTGGGTTCCTGAGACAAATACCTTCAGAGCGTGTGCCGCCGCGCGCTGTTCCTGGCTCATCCGCATGTCTCATTGGTGCTCATGATGTTACCCAACTTCTCTCACCCCGGTAGCGGGAGGCCCGCTTGTTGTAGCAGACGGCTGATCTGCTGCGCCGTCGTTACCGATTGGCCCTGGTAGTGGTTGTTGGCGAAGGCGAACAGCTTCACGCTCTCATGGGCCATCTTCTCGATCTTCGGCACCCACTCCTGCAACTCCTCGTCGCTGTACGAGTAGTCGTAGCGCTCGTACGACTCGGCATGGCTCCACCACTTGGCATAATTCCTTCCATGGAATCGGACATACGAGATAGGGCCGGTGACCCAGGCGACCGGCGGCACCAGGGTCTTGAACTGCGGCTGGTCTACGGCGCAGAAGCCGAGCCGACACTCGCGCAGCAAAGCCTCGACCTCGTCGGTGATCCACTCGCGGTTGCGGAACTCGACCACCGTCGGCAGGTCGCTCAAGCGGTCGCGGAGGAGGCGCAGGTAGTCCTGGTTCGCCGGCGTGTTGTGGAACGATGTCGGGAACTGGGCGAGGACGCAGCCGAACTTGTCGGCCTCCAGGAGCGGCCACAGCGCAGAGGTGAACTTCTCGAAGGCGTCGGGGTCGTCGCGGCCGTGGGTCAGCTCCTGGCTGGCCTTGATGGTGAACTGGAAGCCGGGTGGCGTCTTGTCGGCCATGGCCTTGAGGGTGCGCGCCACGGGCAGCCGGTAGTAGGTGTAGTTGATCTCGGTGGTGCGGAACAGGTGCTGGGCGTAGTACTTGAGCCAGTCCGTCTTCTTGACGTCCTCGGGGTAGATCGGGCCGACCCAGTCGTCGTAGCTGTAGCCGCTCGTCCCAATGTAGATCTCCGCCGCCATAAGCGCCTCCAAGCTGACTGTTCACATAAACGGTTCACTGACATGAATTCTAGCGCAAATGTGCTGAATTTCAACCGTTGGGTCGCCGTCATGTCCGTCGAATTCCCATAATGAACCCGTAACGTCAGCCCTCGCTCATACGTTCTATAATTAGAATGTTCTTGATATAGAACACTTGTAGCGGCTTGGAGGCTTCCATGAATTATCAGATCACGGTCGAGGCAAAAACTCTCGGCCAGCGCCGCGCTCTCCCCGACTGGATTATCCCTCTTCCTCCACCTCGCGCCGGCCGGCCCATGCGCCTGCGTGACCTCATCACTACGATCGTGCGCGCCGAGGTCGCGCAGTTCCAGGCGCGGCAGGCGGAGAGGCAGCTCGTTCGCTGGCTGACGGCGAGCGAGATCGAGGCCGCTGCCGGGCGGGGCAAGGTGGACCTGGGGGACCGAGACGACGTTCAGGCCGTCGCGCCGGACGAGGCGGTAGGCGCCGCGCTCCTGGCGTTTGAGGATGGCCTATACCTCGTCTTTGTAGACGGAGCACAGCAGCACGACCTGGACGCGGAGGTCATGGCCCGCCCTGACAGCCGCCTCACCTTCGTGCGCCTGACACTCCTGGCGGGAGGGTGATATGCTATCTCGCGAGCGAGCGCAAGAGCGGCTCAAAGAGTTCCAGGTGGACGGGTGGAAAGTCCAGAGGCTGACCGCGGTTCGTGCTTTGCCCGGCCACCTCCCTGATGTCGGCGAGGTGCTGCTAGGCAAGGGACGTGCAGCAGAAGCGAAGGATTGGCACGAGCTGCAAGCGGTTCTGGATCAGGCAGCGCGTGAGTTGGACACGGTGACGGCCGAGGAGCGCCGACGTCTCTTCGAGGCGCTTTTCGGGTGCCTCGCTCCTCAGGTGGAGGCGGCGTGGCGCTTTCTCCATAAGCTCCCCTACCAGGCCGGGGCGGCGCGCAAGGCCTTCCGCGCGCCGGGCGATGCGGCAGCCAGTCGAGGGCGACGTTTTGCCTGGCTTCAGATGCTCGTCCGCGCCGTCGAAGGCTATGATGAGGACGTGGCGTGGTTCGCGGCCTGGGCGCCCTATCTTCCCTATGGCGCGCCCGACACCCTGGGCGTGTTGCTCGCCGCCACGATTGACGAGGGTGGAGCGGCTGGCGACGCCGTCTTCCGCATCCTGGTTGCATCAGCCAGCGGCGAGCACGAGATCGGCGCCATGGGGCGGCACGTCACGCGCGCCCTATTGGCCGCCTCGCGCCCTGACGGGTGGGAATTCGTCGAGAAGCTGCTGCTAGCCGCGCAGCGACAGGAGGGGCTGCGTCAGGTGGTCCTTGAAACGGTGGACGAGGCGCACCCTGCCGCATTCCGCCGCATCCTGCGTCTCATCCTCGACCACGACCTCGCCCGCTTCAGCGCCACGATCCGCGCCATGAATGTCTGGTTTGAGCTCGCGTGGGAGATGACATCTACGCGGGCTGTCAACGACACCATCGCTACCGTCCTCCGCCTGCTGGAGGATTCCTCAGCGTGTGACGCGGCGATCGCCGGCCAGGACGGCCATACCGCCTACCTCGGTCTGTGGGCGCTCGCCTTCGAGAATGCTTCCGCCGCCCTTGCGGTGGCTGAAGGGATGTTGGCGGACGAGGTGGCCGAACGGCGATTTGTCGCCGTCCATTTCCTTGCACAGCTTCGACTGCCTCAGGCCCGGAGTAGCTTGTTGACCGCCCTCGACGATCCCGACCTGCGCATCGCCATTCGCGCGGCGTGGGACATCCCTGATCGAGGCGACAGCACGCTGCCGTCGGACGATCTTTTCGAGCGCCTTGAACGGCTTGTTGGGCGTCTCGGGAGGGATCGCCGGTTGTCGCCCATCGTCTGGCCGTGGATGACCATATCCGTCAGTCAGGCCTCCATCGCGCGCTACCTCGTGAGCAGCCTGGGCCCGCGTTCGCCGATGCGCCTGGTTGCCTACTTAAAGGTGATGGACGCGCACGGGCGAAGCGACGTCGTTGGGCTACTTGCGGCGCGTAAGCCGCGGGATGCCGAAACCCGAGACGCCCTCTTTGCCCTGGTTGGCGACGCGTCGGGATGGGTGCGGCAAAAGACCCTCAAGGCCCTCGAAGGGGATACGGTGTCGGGCGATGAAGCGGTGCGTCTGGAAGGAATGCTGACGCGCAAGGCCGGCGATCTGCGGCGTGGCGTGCTGGGCCTCCTGCTAAACCAACCCGACGAACAGGCGCCGGCCAGTGCCACGCGCCTCCTCGCTGCTGCCCATCCGCTCCAGCGACTTGCGGGTTTGGAGCTACTGCGGGAGTTGCAGCGCCAGGGGCGCGCCGTGGAAAGTTGCACAGTGCAAGCCGAAAGATATCAGGCCAGTCGAGGTAGCATCACGGACGCCGAAAGCGCCATCCTAGACGCCCTGCTGGCGCGGGACAGGCCGGTCCCGACG
The DNA here is from genome assembly GCA_039810085.1 of Anaerolineae bacterium. Lineage (GTDB taxonomy): Bacteria > Chloroflexota > Anaerolineae > Epilineales > JAHCIE01 > JBDHWG01. The sequence goes on along the minus strand of JBDHWG010000019.1, from coordinate 3,469 downwards.
CTCGACGATGCGCTCGGTTTGTTCGACCCGTCTCAGCGCACGAAGCCGTCGCCGCCGACCGTCAAGTGCCGTTTGCTCCTCTTGCGCGACAAGCCGCGGCTCGTCACCGATGCCGCCGTTGCCTGTCTCAAGTCGCTGGATGCGCTTGTCGAAGCGCACCGCATGTCGGCGGTGACAGTGTCGTGGGGACACGGCTCCCGTGAGGAGCTGATCGGTAACATGGGCTGGAGCTTTCCGCAACCGGACGCCACCAAGGCCGCCGAGGATGATCTGGCGCGGCTTCCCCTTCGACAAGTCTGGGAGAGGTGGGATCGCGACCGACCAGCGCCGCTGCGCGACGCCGACGGGTTGGAGTTACTCCGTGCGCTCGCGCCGTTCTTCGCCAACAACCATTATCCGTACCACAGCTTCGCCGATGACGGGCCGCGCTGGCTCCTCGACGCCGTGTCGGCGCTTTTCGGCCGCGATCCGACGGCGAGGTTGCGCTACCCGGCCATCGTCCAGAAGGTGCTCCAGTGGCTCCTGCGCCGCGAATGCAGGGACGGGGCGACGGACTTCTTGCTCAGCGCGGTCGAGTACTCCCTGACGCTCATCCCCAATCACGCCTGGCAAGATGACGACGGCCTCCAGCGCTTCGCCCCCCTCGGCACACGCGGCGCGCATGTCCTGGGCTGGCTCCAGCTCGCGCGCTACCAGCGCGGTTTGTGGCCGGCGACCTGGGATAACCACCACCACGCCCGGCTCTGGGCCTTGCTGCGGTTCATTGACGAGCCGACACCGGCGGCGCCGCGCCGCCGCCCCCAGTTCGACGAGGTCCTCGCGGCCTACACGGCGGGCGCGGCGAACGAGGCGGATTTACTGGACGGGCTGTTGGGGCCGCGCGAAGTGGGCCTCTACGGAGGCCGCGCCTTCGCCGAGCTTTACCATCTGACGGCGCGGCGCGCCGCCGGCAACGTGCCTCCCATTGTGTCGGAGCTTGTGGATCGCTGCCGTCGGCGCATCCTGGAGGTCGAGCTGGTGCGCGGTGACCTGCCGACGGCTGCCTCAGTGCCTGCCCTCGCCCTGCGCTCAGTCTACGGGGTGGACACCGTTGTCCGTCTTCTGAAGGCGCTCGGCCACGACACCCTCGTCCGCGGCTGGACGCACGACGGCCTGAGCAAGGCGGCGGTCTTCAGTCATCTGCTCCGCGTGTCATACCCGGCCCCCTCGGATTCGGTCGAGGACTTCGCCCAGGCGGCAAAGGTGGACGGCATCTCCCACCAACGTCTCGTCGAGCTGGCGCTGTACGCGCCGCAGTGGGCCGCGCACGTCGAGCATGCCCTCGGCTGGAGGGGTCTCGCCGAGTCCGCCTGGTGGCTGCACGCGCACACCAAGGACAACCTCTGGCATGTCGATCCGGAGATCCGCGAGCTTTGGGCGGCACAGGTCGCGGAGCGGACCCCCCTGGCGGCTCAGAGCCTGGTGGACGGAGCGGTCGACGTGACCTGGTTCCGGCGCGTCTATGAGGAACTGGGCGAGGCGCGCTGGGACGAGGTGTATCGTGCGGCGCAGTACACCGCCGGTGGGAACGGACACGCGCGCGCCCGTCTCTTCGCCGACGCCATGCTCGGCCGCTGCGACCAGGCGGCCCTCGTCAAGCGCATCGGCGACAAGCGTCACCAGGACTCAGTCCGCGCCCTCGGGCTGCTGCCCCTGGCGGACGGCGAGGACCAGGCCCGAGACCTGCTGGAGCGTTATCACGTCGTGCAGGAGTTCCTGCGCACAAGCCGACAGTTCGGCGCGCAGCGTCAGGCGAACGAGAAGCTGGCGGCGTCCATCGCCCTGGAGAACCTGGCCCGCAGGGCGGGCTACCCCGATCCACAGCGTCTCACGTGGGCGATGGAGCGCGAGGCCGTCGCGGATCTGGTCACCGGACCAGTTGTGGCTCGCGTAGCGCCGGTCACGGTGGCGCTGCGTATCACGCAGTGGGGCGAGCCTGAGGTGACGGTGGACAAAGCAGGCAAGGCGCTAAAGAACATCCCGCCCGCGGCGAAGAAGGATGCGGCGGTCCGCGCGTTGCTTGAGCGGCAGCGCGACCTCAAGCGTCAGGCATCGCGCATGCGCCAGTCGCTCGAGGCAGCGATGGTACGCGGCGACGAGTTCACCGGAGCCGAGCTGCGCGAGCTGATGACGCACCCGGTCCTCGCGCCGATGCTGCGTGGACTGGTGCTGGTCGGCGAGAGCCTCATGGGTTACCCGGTTCAGGGAGGGGTGGCCCTGGAAGGCTATACCCGTGCGGCAGCCCCGGTCGGAAACGCAGAACGCGTTCGGATTGCTCATCCGGTCGATCTGCTCGCCGACGGTCACTGGCACCGCTGGCAGCACGAGTGCTTCGTGCGCGAACGCATTCAGCCGTTCAAGCAGGTGTTCCGCGAGCTGTACGTCCTCACGAGTGCGGAACGGACGGACGCGACGGCGTCGTACCGCTACGAAGGGCAGCAGGTCCAGCCGCAGCAGGCGCTGGCGCTCCTCGGGCAGCGCGGCTGGGTGAACTCTCCGGACGAGGGCGTGCGCCGCACGTTCCACGACTGCGGCCTCTCGGCGTGGCTAGGTTTCCAGTACGCGCCGTTTACGCCGGCTGAAGTGTCGGGCCTGACGGTCGAGAGCGTGTGGTTCTCGCGTCGCGGCGAGTGGACGCCGATACCGCTGACCGAGACGCCGCCGCGCCTGTTCTCAGAAGTCATGCGGGACGTAGACCTCGTCGTCAGTGTGGCGCACCTTGGCGGCGTCGATCCTGAGGCAACGGCGTCCACTGTGGAGATGCGAGCAGGGCTTGTGCGTGAGACGTGCGCCATGCTGGGCCTGGGCAACGTGCGTGTCGAACGCGCACATGCGCTGATTGGCGGCGCGCTTGGCGAGTACTCGATCCACCTCGGCAGCGGCGTGGTCCACCGCCAGCCGGGTGGGGCGGTGTGCATTGTACCGGTTCACAGCCAGCACCGCGGGCGGTTGTTTCTCCCCTTCGCCGACGACGACCCGAAGACGGCGGAGGTTGTGTCGAAAGTCTTGCTACTCGCCCGCGACGGGGACATCAAAGACCCGACGATCCTGGAGCAGCTCGTTTGAGACGGTCCTGCCTGAGTTAGCAGTTATTGTTGTAGAATATGTTATGAGTTGTGCGTATTGCTGAGCGCAGAACGCACATGGAAACTCAAGATCGGATCGCGTCAAGTGCGTTCTGTAAAAGGGTCAGGGGTATCCTGATGTCGACTGTTAACGTAGCGGGCCAGAGGGCGGGGGACATGGGGACAGCTCTCCGACCTGCCCACATGCCCCCAGCCCCGACGACGACGGCGGCCGCGTCAGGCCGAGCTGAACGTGAGATAGGCTTTGCCAACTTCCCATTCGTCACTGATCTCCATCAACACGGCGCTGACCAGGCGCAGACACGCCGCCTCGTTAGGGAAGATGCCCACCACCCGCGTGCGGC
>JBDHWG010000018.1:0-133319 GCA_039810085.1 Anaerolineae bacterium | reverse complement strand
AGAAGATGGCATCGGCGCAGCGACGGTCGGGAACTCGAGGGCGGCCCCCCCCGAAGCGGTGGGTGTTGACATGGTCTGGCAGCAGCGGCTCCAGCACCGCCCACAGGTCGTCCGAGATGCGAAACCCGGTGGTCGTCCGATTGTTGGGCGTACGCGCCCGTGTCCGTTTAGTCGTCGATGGTGTATTCATGCTCCCAAGTATACATTATCTCCGGTTATTCGGATAGGCTCTTAGTCATACTTCCATACTCCATGACTCAAGTATAACTTCATGTCTTGCGACTGTCAATACATCGTGCTCCGTCTATCCCCCATCCGTCGGATGCACACAGGGGCAATCAACGGTAGAATTGCTCCATTATCGAGAATGGATGGGGAGCGAGGGGATGAAGCTCAGGCTGACGGGGCTGTGGTTGAACAGAGAATTTGGGAAGCTGTGGAAACAGACGACAACAATTTGGGCTGCGGAGAGAGGGCGCGATCCAGTTGGGCAGCATAGTGCTGTCACAGTTCGCCAAGCTCAACTGAATTATTCGGGGAATGCAGAACGGCGAGAGAAAGATGTCTCTCGCCGTTCTGTGTAGCGTGCAGAGCATTGGGATCGCACGTGTAGGCTAGATGGACAGGATGGACTGGCAGGCTAAGATACAGTTGTATCAGGCGCGTCTGGTGGGGTGATCCAGACGGCTATCGGCGCCTCCCCTAAATTCCCATCCTGATAATTCTCTACTGGAGCGCGATCAGAATGGGGATCAAGCCCTCGCCGTCTGCCCATGCACGTAATGCCTTCCCAATGACCGCGCCGAATGCCTTGAAAGGATCACCCGCCTTCATCGCATGGCCGGGCGTTGGGGCGGTTGTGAGGAGATCGCCGATGCCAATAGCGCCATACTGTGCATCCACTTTGCAGAATACCTTGCCGAGTAGGGCAATTGGCTGTCTGTCGCTCTGTGAAGACTTCCTGTCAAGGACAATGCCAGGCTTGTACTCACCGGCCCCGGAGACAACGCCCGCGACACGCTTGTCGTAAGCCGTTTGACTCTGGTGCAGTTTTCCGTCTTCACCGAGCACCATCACCATGCCGGGTTCAATATGCTCCGTGTCACAAATGTCGAAGTCCTCGGCGCAATCGGCGTGGTGGTTTAGAACCTGACCCTTGGCGTGAACATCACCGGAAAAGGACGCGGTGTCGGCGATGACGGAAAAGAACGGGAGAGGTTGAGCAGAGTTTCCCGTGATGAAGAGTTCATCGGCATTCCCAGTTCCGTCTCGGCTAAGCCCTTCTATGAATATTTTGTTATCGTTGGGGTTGTTGCCGATGGCAAGCTGGCCCCCTCCATTTGGGCTGAGATCGAACCTGAGCTCGCGCCCACTGATGAACGTGGTGTCGGCGCGGACGACAAATACAGGAAGAGGCGTGGCATTCCGCCCGGTAATCAGCATCTCGGCGGCAGACCCATTTCCATCGCTGCTGAACCCTTCCAGGAAAACCTTGTTATCGTTGGTGTTGTTGGAGATTACAACTTTGCCGCCTCCCAGGAGGCTAAGATCGAGAACGATGGGGTTGCCTTGAATCACTAGCTGCTTATCCATGTGAGTTCCTCCTTTGGCGCGCAGGTCTTCCTCAAACGTGAGCGAGGCTCACGCCTGAGCTCATCAGGAGATTTGCCAGACGTTCGATGATAGCACATGCATGGCATTCCTCTCGGTGCCCGACTAGCAGGCCATTCTGTCTGCCTCAGCGACATCTGGCGTGAAGCGATGGCAGCAGCGCTTACCATGACTAGCATGGACTTTATAATACAGCAGGCTTCACTGATTGTCTTGTAAATTCCGGCGCTCATTCGTCGGAACTTGAGATTGGGCGACGCGTTGCTTGCGGCGTGATACAGAAGCGGCTCTTGAAGCTTCGCGTAAGGTGACTATGGTCAGTGAAGCCCAGAACGGCGGCGATCTCAGCGACGGCCAATTCGCTCTCTAGTAAGAGATTCTTCGCTCGCTGAAGTCTCTGTTCAATGATGTATTGCCGCAGTGAAAGCCCTGTTGAGGCTTTGAATCGGCGCGCCAAATGACTGGGACTCAGGTGGAGTTCATGGGCAATCTGCGACCATAAAAGCTTTTCGTTCAAGTTGGCGGTGATAAAGGCTTGAACTCTCTGCAACTGTAGCTGAGTGAGCGGCCGGATGATGCGTGATGCCTCGCTTGAGGAGATGAGACCGTGTCCAGGTAGACGTGAAGTAGGCATGGATGTTCGCCTATTGAGGTCTATGGCGCTGCTGTGAACACGAAGAAGGATAGTGGGGCCAGCGGTTTAAGGCAGCAGACAGTGTTGTTGATGCGAGTGCAACGCGTAACCTCGAAATAGGGAGTGAGTCTAAGCTCGATGCCTGTGTGTCAAGTGGGCCCGTGATATCCCGCGAGCCACTCCTTTCTCAGGAAGAGACGGGACCCGCGTGGATACATTATAACAGGCCACTCTTATAGATTCGCTGATAGATTCGCCTATAGACCGGACGCTTTTCTGGGGTGCGTGGATTTGAGGGACACCATCCTGGGAAAGGGGGCCTGAATGACCAATTGGTCACCCAATAATCCCCTTAGGCTGAGAATAACAGAGTGGGCTATAAGTTCACGGGGAGGGGTGATATGGAGGACGACATGCAGTCACGGGAGTCTTGCGGTCCGCTGACGAACCTGCTCTACCATCTTCACGATTGCCCCGACGGCAGCCTCTGGTTGGTCAATTTCGATATTGTGATCGCTGTGGTCTGCAATCATCTGCTGACTATTAGAGGACAAGTCGAGCAGTTCGACCTGCATGGTCTGCCAGTTCGTCTGTTTATTTAAGCGAGCCCACAGAACAATCAGCGGCAAGTCGCCAAAGGTCTTTACAGTCCCCGCCTGAATGAAACTCTCCGGCATTCCCGTGCCTTCGTCCAGGAACGTCTGGACGGAGCGCGGGGTCACGGAGAACGCAGTGTAGGCTTGTTGGACTTCTGGCGATACCCCTGACTTGTACCCGAGCGGCCCGGCGAACAAGCGCGTCAATCCGATCCGCGCTGGAAGCGTGACAATCGAAAAACCACTGGACTGTGTGGGCGTAGGTGGTGGTGTGTCGGTGGCAGATCCCTTAGCTTGTCGCGGGCTCATCGAGTCGATCAGCACCACCCCAGCAACGTCCGTCGGATAATCGTGAACAAAAACACGTACTGGTAAACCACCCAGCGAGTGTCCGACCAGCACATAAGGACCCGCAATGTTGGCTCGCTCAAGCAAGGTATGCAGTTCTTTGGCGAATTGCTGAGCGTTCCGTGGCAGTGAACCTGCCTCGCTATACCCCATACCGGCTCGATCATAAGTGCAGACTTGTGTGGTCTTGGCCACTTCCCCCTGGACCCCACTCCACCTAAGGGACCAGTCACCCCATCCGGCATCAATTACGACGGTGGGACTGCCAGCACCAGTGCAGTTGATGTGCAAGCGATAGCCGCCTACGTCTACCATTTGACCCGGTGGGGGATAGGCCTGCCTATCAGCTGCTTCTGCTAACGACTCGTACACAGTACCCACCAGTATCAACCCAACGGCTAGAGCCACAATCCCCCCCAGCCAGAGAAGGCATCCTCGGCCTCGACCTTTAAGAGTAGGCCCTGTTCCCATTTGATGTTGATCGCTCACAGTGAAGCCTCCAGGGAGCATGATACTGACGGTGTACGGTATGGGGCACAAGTTCACCAATAAGGTCGGCGGGTAACAGACGCAGTTCATGTCGCCCACGGGTTTGTCCCTGGGTATAATTGGCTATCCATATAACAAGGCTCGCAGTACTCACCAACTGGACCAAGACACTCCCTATAACCGTCGAGGCCAGTGGATTGTTGGCATTGGGGGTCTCGTGTAATACATTGCGAACAAGCGTCTGTTGAATAAACCCGGCTTGGTCGCCCACGACGCCTGGGATTGTGAAGACGAAGAAAGCAAAAGGGATCTCCCAGTATTTCCGTAGGCTAGACGATCGCCTTGCGAGGACTGCGAGCAACAGGAAAAGAACATCGAGCTCCAAGAGCACGCTTGCTTGAAGGATGTTTGGGGGTAACACTCCGACGAGTATGCGGTATGAAAGACCCGGTGTCAGGCAGAATGCGACAAAGGGTACAGGAGAGCAGGCTTATAGACTGGCGCGAGGGACGGAAACCCTCCATCAGATCATTGAGCTGCATAGGAACCTCACTCGTCGTCAAAAGAGCGAAGCCGCCTGTCAAGTCACATGTGCGGGAATGATAGGCTCAACGCGGGCAGAGTCAAGAGCGGCGCCGACACGCTTATTTGCACACATATTCGATGCCGAAATCCCGGCACAAACGACAGGCGCCTTTTCGGGAGAGACCAGACGCAGAAGATTGGCTGAGGCTGGGTGTTGCCTGGGGAATGACAGCTTTGCCCTGATCGCCTAGCGGCTCAGTAGCGCTGTCATCACTTCAAGCCCAAGGTCCAACTGTTGCGGGCTGTGTCTCAAGTTCCAGAGATGGGGGGCGAGAGCATGAACGTCAGGTTGTCAGGGCTGTGGCGCGATAAGGAGTTTGGGAAGCTCTGGGTCGGGCAGACGGTGTCGGAGTTTGGGTCGCGCATTACGCGCGAGGGGCTGCCGCTGACGGCGGTGCTAACGCTGGGCGTGTCGCCGGTCGAGATGGGCGTGTTGTCGGCCGTGGCGACGGCGCCGCTGCTGATCGTCGGCCTGCTGGCCGGGGCCTGGGTGGACCGTCTGCCGCGCCGTCCCATCCTCATCGCCAGCGACGTGGGTCGCGCCCTCGTTCTGGCGTCGATCCCACTGGCCGCCGTCCTGGGCATCCTGGGCATGCCCCAGGTTTACGTCGTCGCGGCGTTGGCGGGCGTCCTGACGGTCTTCTTCGATGTGGCATACCGCTCGTTCCTCCCGTCGCTGGTCACGCGTGATGAGTTGATGGAGGGCAACAGCAAGCTCGCGGCGAGCAGCTCGGTCGCCGAGGTCGGCGGGCCGCCGCTGGCGGGCGTGCTCATCCAGCTTCTCACCGCGCCCATCGCCATCCTGTTCGACGCTCTGTCGTTCGTCGTCTCGGCGGTGAGCATCTGGATGATTCGCGTGACAGAACCGCCGCACGCGCCGGAGGAGCAGCCGAATCTGGTGCGCGAGGTGCGAGAAGGCATCACCGTCATCATCCACGACCCGATTCTGCGCGCCCTGACCGGCTCCGGCGCGACGCGCGCCTTCTTCGGCGCGTTCTTCGGGACGCTCTACAGCCTGTTCGCCATCCGTGACCTGGGCATTCAGCCGGGACCACTGGGCTTTCTTATTGGCCTGGGTGGTGTCGGCTCTCTGTTCGGCGCGGTGCTTGTCGGGCCGACGGTCAAGCGGCTGGGCCTGGGGCCGACGCTGGTCTGGACACTGTTCGTGGGCGGGGTCATTGGGTTGTGCGTGCCGCTGGCCGGCTGGCTGCCGGGGTACGCCGTGCCGCTGCTGGCGGCGGCGCAGTTATTCGGGGATGGGCTGCTGACGATCTACCTCATCGTCGGCATCAGCCTGCGGCAGACAATTGTGCCGCATGGGCTGCTGGGGCGGGCAACGGCGAGCGTCAACGTCGTGCTGGGCGGGATGACGCTGGTCGGGTCGCTGCTCGCAGGGGTGCTGGCCGAGCGCATCGGGATGCGAGCGGCGCTGCTGCTGGCGATGTCGGGGTCGATTCTGTCAGTGCTGTGGCTGCTGTTCTCGCCCGTGCGCAGCCTGCGGGACCACTCCGTACCCGTCGAGGAGAGCGCCACGTCTGTCGGGTGAGGGCATCTGATCCCCCCAGAGTTCGAAGAATAAGGAAACGCAGAGGCGCAGAGACGCAAAGGGGAAGATCAAGAGCTTTTTCTTCCTCTGCGCCTTTGCGTTACTATCCCAAAAGCACGAACGCCTCAGCCGAGGCTGAGGCGCTGTGCTCGCGGAGGCATCACCGACTAGGCGAACCGAGCGGTGATGCTCCGGCTACTACTGGCGTATTCCATGAGCATCACCTCCTGCGATTTAGGATAGCAGAGGGGATAAACCGCGAACGATATGAATTGTCGGTGTGCCCGGAACGATGGCTATATTATGCGCGAAACTTTAGAGTTTGTCAAGGGAATGGCGAGTGAATTTCGTGTTAACGAAAATCTCGCCGGCGACCGCCGTGTCCAGCGCCAGGTCCGTCTCGGCGATGCGCACGATGGGGACGGGCTTCGTTTGGCGCAGGCGAAGCGTCATGCCCGGCAGCAGGCCGAAGTGGCCGAGGTGAAGCGTCTGCTCCGGGTGGCTCTCCCCAACGCTGACCACCTCCGCCTCCTGGCCCGGCCGCAGTTGGAGCAGGGGAATTGCGCCGTCCCCGCGCACCGCAGCCGGCGTCTCGCGCTTGCCGACGAGGCGCTGCACCCAGCCCATGAACGTCGAGCGCCCTGGATTCACGGTCGAGTAGCCGCAGCGCGGGCAGCACACCACGGCGCAGTTGGGGCTAAGTGGGCAGGAGGCATGGCACGCCAGGCCCTCCGCGTCGAACTCGTAGCCGCACATGGCGCAGCGCATTCTAGCCTCCCACAATTCGATGCACGATGCCGCCGACCAGGAACGCGAACGGGAAGACGAACGCGACGATGCTCAGCCCGACGCGCCAGCCGTGCTCCTTGATCATCATCAGCACCGTGGCGACGCAGGGCACGAACAGGGTAATCACCACCAGGCTGACGAGCACCTGATGCGGCGTCATCGCCCCGCCGCGCACAAGCTCGAACAGGCCGACCGCCCCGTAGTCGCGGCGGAGGAAACCGAGCAGGAAGATGCTCGCCGTCTGGGGCGGCAGGCCGAGCCAGCCGACGACGAGAGGTGACATAAGCGTCTCGATGGCAGCAAGGATGCCCGTGCGCGCCAGGGCCCACAGGCCCGCCGTTGCTAGAATAAACAACGGCACAACCTCCTTGAGATACCACTCGACGCGCGTCAGAGTTTTGAGCAGGAGGTTGTCGAGCTGGGGCAAGCGCAGCGGCGGCAGCTCCAGGATGAGATCCGAGCGGCTGCCGGGGATGAGGCGCGCCGCCAGCCAGCCGACAAGCAGGAGGACGCTCAGCATGACCCCGCCCCAGATGATGACCGCGCCTGGCGTGAGCCAGCTCACCAGCGCCAGGATGACGCCGAGCTGGGCCGAGCACGGGATGCTGAGGGCGAGGAGCAGCGTCGCCAGGAGGCGCTCCTTGCGTGTGCCGAGGATGCGCGTGGTCATCGTCGCCATGGTGACGCAGCCGAGGCCAAGCACCATGGGCAGGACGGCCTTGCCGTTGAGGCCGATGACGCGGAAGCCGCGATTGACCATCACGGCGAGACGGGGCAAATAGCCGGAGTCTTCGAGGACGCCAAACGCCAGGAAAAACGTACTGACGATGGGCAGGACGATGCCGAAGCCGTAGGCCAGGCCAACGGTGACGACGCCGTACTCGCCGACGAGGAAGTCTTGTAGTAGGGGTATCGGCACGTACGTCTGGAGAAACGCCGTGACCGCCGGGCTGATCCACCCCCCGAACACTGTGCCCTGCACCCAGTTGACCATCGTCCCCGCGCCGAACTCCCCGACGAATTTGTAGACCAGGTAGATGATAAGCAGAACGATGGGCCAGCCCAGGACGGGGTGTACTGTCCAGGCGTCTAGCCGCTGCTGCCACGTGACGACCATGCCGTCGTCGCGTTGGCATACCTCGGCGACGATGTCCGTCACGGCCTGCCAGCGTTCCTGGGTGATGACGTGGGAGAGCGGGCGGCCGAAATGCGCTTTCACCTCGCCTCGCATGCGCTCAATCGCCGCAAGGGACTCGGCATCCAGCGCCAGGCCCAGAGCCGCATCACTTTCGCCACTTAGCAGCATGACCGCCCGACCGCGTCGGCCCGACAAATCGGCGGGTAGCATCGCTTCGATGGCCGCCAGCCCTTGCTCGATAGTTGGGTCATAGGTTACGCGGAGACACGGGACGGCGGCGTGGGAGAGGTTCGCCACCAGGTCGCCGACGCCCTCGCCGCGTGTAGCAATCGTCGGCACGACCGGGACGCCCAGGCGTTCGCTCAACTTGTCGTAGTCGATGGTGATGCCCTGCCGCCGCGCCTCGTCGGTCATGTTGAGGTCGAGCACCAGGGGCGCGTCCATCTCGGCGAACTGGAGGGTCAGGAACAGGGCGCGGGCCAGGTTCTTGGCGTCGCCCACCTGGACGACGGCGTCGGGCTGGCGCTGGAGAAGCAGGTCTCGCGTGACGCGCTCGTCGTCGGATAGAGAGGTGAGGCTGTTGATGCCGGGCGCATCCACGACGAGCGTCCGGCGTCCGGCGAGCACGGCCTGACCCTGCGAGACCTCGACCGTCGTGCCGGGGTAGTTGGAGACGGTGACGTAGCGTCCGGTCAGGCGCTTGAACAGGACGGACTTCCCGACGTTGGGGTGTCCGGCCAGGATAATCAGCGGATCGATGGCGCTCATGTCGAGCGCCGCTTCGGTGTGGCAAGTCATACGCACTATGATACCTTGATATTGTTCTGCCAACATTGACATCTGACCCCAGCACGTAAAGGAATCTCCACCCATTAGAACTTGACAAGCCGCGCGGAACACGATATACTGGCTGCAATCAATCACGAGGCTATTCGATGCACCCATTCGCGGCTGCCCAGGTCAAAAGCAAAGTCTACGGCGCTAAAAAAGCGACGTTGCTTCCGTCTGGGTAGTCCTTGCCTCATGGCTTGACTGAGTCTCATGCTGGCTCCCCGGACGGTTCGGGGAGCCAGTTTTTGTTGTCCGCCTGGCTCCAAGACCCAGGCGTTTTTTTGTTGTCGCGTACCGCGCACATCCTTTGAGGAGGACCCATGCCTCTCGACCGCTGGAATATCATCGAGTCGACCCTGCGCGAGGGCGAGCAGTTTGTCGGCGCTAACTTCACGACCGAGCAGAAAGTTCGCATCGCCCAGGCGCTCAACGAGTTCGGCGTCGAGTACATCGAGCTGACGTCGCCCCTGGCGTCGCCGATGAGCGAGGCCGATGCCCGCGCCATCGCCGGTCTCGGCCTGCGTACGCGCATCCTGACCCACATTCGCTGCCACAAGGAGGACGCCCTGCGCGCCCTCGATACCGGCGTCGACGGCATCGACACAGTCATCGGCACCTCGTCCTACCTGCGCCAGTTCAGCCACGGCAAGTCCATCGACCAGATCGTGGACCTCGCCGCCGAGGTGCTGACGTTCATCCGCGAGCAAGCGCCCAACGTCGAGCTGCGCTTCAGCACCGAGGACTCGTTCCGTAGCGACGAGTCGGACCTGTTCCGCGTCTACCTGGCCGTCGACCGGCTCGGCGTCGTAGACCGCGTCGGCATCGCGGACACGGTGGGTGTCGCCACGCCGACCCAGGTCTACCGCCTGGTCAGCACACTGCGCCGCCTGGTGCGCTGTGACATCGAGTTCCACGGCCACAACGACTCCGGCTGCGCCATCGCCAACTCCTACGCGGCGCTCGAAGGTGGCGCGACCCACATTGACACATCTATCCTAGGCATCGGCGAGCGCAACGGCATCACCCCGCTTGGCGGCTTCGTGGCGCGCATGTACACCCTCGACCGCGCCGCCGTCCGCGCCAAGTACCGCCTGGACATGCTGCACGACCTGGATACGATGGTGGCCGACATGGTTGGCATCGGCATCCCGTTCAACAACTACGTCACGGGCATCACAGCGTTCACCCACAAGGCGGGCATCCACGCCAAGGCCATCCTCAACAATCCGGAGACCTACGAAGCGCTGGACCCAACGGACTTCGGCCTGACACGCTACGTCAGCATCGCCCACCGTCTGACGGGCTGGAATGCCATCAAGGACCGCGCCGAGCAGCTTGGCCTCAACCTGACGGACGACCAGATCAAGGTCGTCACCGGCCACATCAAGGCGCTGGCCGACGAGAAGCCGCTGGAGCTGAATGACGTGGACGACGTGCTGCGCCGCTGGGCCGCAGATGTTTCCGTTACCCCCTCTCCCCTTGTGGGAGAGGGGGCTAGAGGGTGAGGGAACGTGAAGACATTCGCTGAGAAGGCGCTGGCTCGGGCAGCGGGATTACCGGAGGTGGTCGCCGGGCAGATCGTGGACGCGCAGCCGGACGTGGCGCTGAGCCACGACAACACCGCGCCCATCTCGCGCACGTTCTATAGCCTGGGCATCCAGAAAGTGCGCTACCCGGAGCGCCTGGCGTTCACCATGGACCATGCCGTCCCCGCGCCGACGACCGCCCACGCTCAGAACCACGTGGACACGCGGCGCTTCGCCGCCGAGCAGGGGGTCACCAATGTGTTCGAGGTCGGCCGCGGCATCTGCCACCAGGTGCTTAGCGAGGAGGCCATCGTCCTGCCGGGGCAGACCATCCTCGGTGCGGACAGCCACACGCCCCACTTCGGCTGGCTCGGCGCGTTCGGCGCGGGCGTCGGCCGCAGCGAGATGGCCGCCATCTGGGCGACGGGCGAGCTATGGCTGCGCGTCCCGGAGAGCATGCGCATCCAGGTCGATGGCGCGTGGCCCGAGGGCGTGACGTCCAAGGACTTCTGCTTGAAGGTGATCGGCGACCTGGGCGCGGACGGCGGTCTCTACTTCTCCGTCGAGTTCCACGGTCCGGCCATCGGCGCCCTGAGCATCGACAGCCGCATGGTCATCCCGAACATGATGGCCGAGATGGGCGCAAAGAACGCCTATCTTCCGCCTGACGACGTCACGTTCGACTATCTCGCGCCCCGCCGCGCCCGCCGCACCGGGCGAAGTGATATCGCGGCGGGGCGCGAGGAGATTGTGGCGGGCGCGTTGTACCCGGACGACGGCGCGACGTATGCCGCCACGTATCGCTACGACGTGAGCTCGCTAGAGCCGATGCTCGCCTTGCCCCACCGCGTCGACAAGGTCGCGCCGGTGTCCCAGGTGCGCGGGACGCGCGTTCAGCAGGCATTTGTCGGCACGTGTACCAACGGTCGGCTGGAGGACCTCGAAGCGGCGGCGCGGGTGGTGCGCGGAAAGCGCGTCGCAGCCGGTACGCGGCTGCTGGTCATCCCGGCGTCGAGCGAGGTTTACCTGGCTGCGCTGCGCTCCGGTGCGATCGAGGCGCTGGTCGAGGCAGGGGCAAGCATCGGGACGCCGGGCTGCGGTCCATGCATGGGCAACCACATGGGCATCCCCGCGCCGCACGAAGTCACCATCAGCTCGGCCAACCGCAACTTCCAGGGCCGCATGGGCACGCGCGACGCCGAAATCTACCTCGCCAACCCGGCGGTCGTCGCCGCCACCGCCATCGCGGGCTACATCATCGACCCGCGCGAACTGGAGTAACCCGTATGATCCTACGCGGCCGGGCCTGGAAGTATGGCGACGACGTGAACACCGACGTCATCTTTCCGGGCAAATATACCTACAACGTCAACGATCCCAACGAGATGGCGAAGCACGCCCTGGAAGACCTAGACCCGACCTTCGCCGGACGGGTGCAGCCGGGTGACATTGTGGTCGGCGGGAAGAACTGGGGCAACGGCAGCTCCCGCGAGCAGGCCGTGGTCGCGCTCCGCGCCGCCGGTGTCACCGCCGTCATCGCCGTGTCCATCGCGCGCATCTACTTCCGCAACGCCGTCAACAACGGCCTGCTGCCGGTCATCTGTCCCGACGCCGTCGCGGCAATTCAGCCCGGTGAGACGGTCGAGATCGACACCGAGCGCCACGTGGTGCGCTGTGTAGCGGGCGAGTTCGACTTCCCGCCCCTGTCGCCCAGCATCAACGCCATCCTGGCGGCGGGCGGGCTGATCCCCATGCTCAAGGCGAAGCTGGCGGCGGAGGCGGCGTCATGACAGACGCGGCCAGCAGCTTTGAGCAGAACCGCGTTTTCTGGGACAGCCGCGCCGACGAGTACCAGGCGCAGCACGCCTCGCAGCTCAACGAGCGCGAGTGCGTTTGGGGCATGTGGGCGATACCGGAGAGTGAGGTCAACGCGCTGGGCGACGTGGCGGGCAAGGACATCCTGGAATTGGGCTGCGGCGCGGCGCAGTGGTCCATCTTCCTGGCGAAGCGCGGTGCGCGTCCCGTGGGCCTCGATAACTCCGCGCGACAGCTCGAACACGCCCGCCGGCTCATGGCGGCGCACGGTGTCGACTTCCCGCTGGTACACGCCCCGGCCGAGCAAGCGCCGCTGCCCGACGCGAGCTTCGACATCGTCTTCTGCGACCACGGCGGCATGACCTGGGGCGACCCGTTCAAGACCGTGCCGGAGGCGGCGCGTCTGCTGCGGCCCCGCGGGCTGCTCGTGTTCAACATGAGTAGCATATGGTGGGAGGTGTGCTACAACGAGGCGACTGACGACCTGGACACCCGGCTCCAGCGGCCCTATTTCGGCTGGCGGCGCTGGGATGACGGCCAGAGCATCAGCTACAACCTCCCCTACGGCGACTGGATCCGCCTGTTCCGCGCCAACGGCCTCGTGGTGGAAGACCTCATCGAGCTTCAGCCGCCAGAGAACGCGACAAGCACCTACTCAAAGAATCTCAACTGGGCGCGTCAGTGGCCCATCGAAAACATCTGGAAGGCGCGAAAGGTCGTCCCTCACCCCCTTTCGTCGCCGTCGCGCTACGGACTGACGCCGACGGCGACGCCCCCCTCTCCCAGAACGGGAGAGGGGGGAGCGGAAGAGTCTGCTGGCCCCCCTTCCCCACTTGTGGGGGAAGGGGCGGGGGGAATGGGGGGGACATCGTGACGCATCGTATCTGCCTCATTCCCGGCGATGGCGTCGGCCAGGAGGTGATCCCAGCCGCCGCTGAGGTTCTCCAGGCGACCGGGTTGCCTCTTGCTTTTGAGTGGGCGGACGCGGGCTGGGGGTGTTTCGAGCGCACCGGCAACGCGCTGCCCGACGCGACCGTGGAGACTATCCGCGCTTGCGGCGTCGCCATGTTCGGCGCGACTCAGTCGCCCATGCGCAAGGTCGAGGGCTACCGCAGCCCTATCCTCGCCATGCGCCGCACGTTCGACCTCTACGCCAACGTCCGCCCGACGCGGTCGCTGCTCGTGCCGGACACGCGGCCCGGCCTCGATTTCGTCATCTTCCGCGAGAACACCGAGGGGCTGTACGCCGGGCGCGAGCAGCGGGAGGGCGACACGGCCATCGCCGAGCGTGTCATCACCCGAGCCGCGTCGGAGCGCATCGGCCGCGCCGCGTGCGAGATGGCCGCGCAACGCGCCGCGAGCCGCCCGAATGGCCGCGCCCGCCTGACCATCGTCCACAAGGCCAACGTGCTGAGCATCAGCGACGGCTTGTTCCGCGACACCGTGCGGGGTGTCACCGCCGACTTCCCGATGCTCGACGTGGACGAGATGCTGGTGGACGCGGCGGCGATGGTGATGGTGAAGAACCCGGCCCGCTTCGACGTTATCGTAACGACGAACCTTTTCGGGGATATTCTGTCCGACGAGGCGGCAGGGCTGGTCGGCGGCCTCGGCGTCGCACCGTCAGCGAACCTTGGCCCGAACGTGGCCGTGTTTGAGCCTGTCCACGGCTCGGCGCCGGATATCGCGGGCCAGGGCATCGCCAACCCCGTCGGCGCGATTCTGTCGGCGGCGATGCTGCTGCTGCGCCTGGGCGAAACAGAAGCGGCGGCGCGGGTCGAGGCGGCGGTCGAGGCGGTACTGGCAGCGGGCACGCGGACGCCGGACTTGGGTGGCAGCGCCTCGACTGCCGATGTGACGCAGGCCATTGCAGCGCGGGTGAGGAACAGTTGACGCACGTGTACAGCGAGTTTGTCGCCCGCCGACGCCTGGCACTCAAGTGCCAGGCTGAAATTGGCAACCCCACTGAAGGGGGCTGTCGAGCCTGCTTGAGCAGGCTTCGTTCTATCAGCCACCGACTTGAGTCGGTGGCGTCGGCGGATGAACGCGGCCGACCTACTGTGGACTCGATGTAGATGGACGCAAAGAATCTCGTTCTGTTCGTCACAGCGGCGGCGGTGCTCATCGCGACGCCTGGCCCCAACTTCATTTATATCCTCACGCGCGGCGCGACCCAGGGGCGGCGGGCGGCGCTGCTGGCGGTCGTGGGTCTGTGCTGTGGCGTGGTCATGCACACAACGGTCACGGCACTCGGCCTCTCGGCGATCCTGCGCACGTCGGCGGCGCTGTTCACCATCGTCAAGTTCGTGGGCGGCGGCTATCTCATCTACCTGGGTATTCGCGCGTTTCTCACCGACGGGACGCTGACGCAGACGCAGCCGACCGTGCTGCCATCGACGGCCATTGTGCGTCAGAGCATCACGGTGAGCATCACCAACCCCAGGGCCGCGCTCTTTTTCCTGACGTTTCTGCCCCAATTCGCCGATCCGGCGCGAGGGGCGGTCGCTCTGCAGATGCTCTTCCTCGGCGGGCTGTACATGCTGCTGACGCTCGGCATCTACGGCACGGTAGCGTACTTCTCGGGAACGCTGGGCGATTGGCTGCTACGCGAGCAGACAATGGCGCGGCGCTTTCGCTGGCTGACCGCGAGCATGTTTTGCCTGCTCGGTGTCTGGGCGCTGTTGCCCGACCGGCAGGTGTAACGTATCCACTCAGACCTGACAGGTTTTCAAAACCTGTCAGGTCTACCAGAACATGGAGGAACTGACCATGGCAACCCCAACGGCTGAATGCCCCGAGTGTAGCGCTGAGATCGAGCTTGGCCCGAAGACGGTCAAGGGCGAGATTATCACGTGCGAAGACTGCGGCGTCGAGCTGGAAGTCGTGAACCTGGACCCGCCGACGCTGGAGCTGGCGCCGGAAGAAGAAGAGGACTGGGGGGAATAGATGCTGATTGGCGTTCTCTACTCTCGCGTCCGCGTCGAGGAGAAGCTGCTGTTCGAGATCCTGGAGGCGCGAGGCATCGGGTATGATCTGGTCGACGACCGCGACATTGTTTTCGACCTGTGGGACCCCGACCCCTGGCGCAAGTACGACGTGATGATGGAGCGCTGCATCAACCACTCGCGCGCCCTCTACTCGCTGCGCATCCTGGAGGATTTCGGCGTCCCGTGCGTCAACTCGTACCGCGTCTCTGACACGTGCGGCGACAAGCTCAAGACGACGGCGGCGCTCGAGCGGGCGCACATTCCATCGCCCCGCGTCAAGATCGCCTACACGCCCGAGTCTGCCCTGAAGGCCATCGAAGACCTGGGCTATCCCGCCGTCCTGAAGCCGGCCATCGGCTCGTGGGGCCGTCTCATCTCCAAGGTGAACGACCGCGAGGCGGCCGAGGCGATCCTGGAGCACAAGGAGGTGTTGGGCAGCTACCACCACTCCATTTTCTACATCCAGGAGTACATCAAGAAGCCGGGCCGCGACATTCGCGCCTTTGTCGTCGGCGACGAGACCATCTGCGCCATCTACCGCGACTCGGCGCACTGGATCACGAACACGGCGCGGGGTGGCAAGGCGAGCAATTGCCCGGTCACACCTGAGTTGAACGATCTATGCGTGCGCGCGGCGAACGCTGTTGGCGGCGGCGTGGTCGCCATCGATGTGCTGGAGGACCCGCACCGAGGCTTCCTGGTGAACGAGGTCAACTACACGATGGAGTTCCGCAACTCCATCGCTCCGACCGGCGTGGACATCCCCGCCCGCATCGTGGACTACGTCATCGCCGTCGGTAAGGGCGAGGTCAAGCCAGCGTCGGTGGCGTCGGCATGAGCGAGACGCCCGGCCCGTTCGGCCCCTGGCCCGTCGTCGAGCGCCACGTCCGTTACCAGGGCCGCTTCAGCATCATCGAGGAGCAGCGGCTCACGCCTGACGGCCAGATTACGTGGACGACGGTCGAGGCACGCTGGGACTCGGTGGTGACGCTGCCCCTGTGGGACGACGGGACGGTGACGCTGGTGCGCCAGTACCGCCCGCCCCTGGACGCGGTCACGCTGGAAGCGCCGGGCGGCGGGACGCCAAAAGGGATTGACCCGGCGGTTTACGCGCACCGGGAACTGGCCGAGGAGGTGGGCATCGAGGCGGGGGGGCTTGTCAAGCTGACGACAGTGGTGGCCTTCGCCGGCGCGATAGACGCCAAGATACACATCTTCCTGGCGCGCGGGCTGCGGGCGATTCCGTCGGCGGGCCGCGACGCCCACGAGTTCATCGAGATCGTGCGCGTGCCGTTCGAGGACGTGCTGCGCGGCGCTATCGCCGGTGAAGTCATCGACGTGCCGCTGGTGATCGCAGCGCTCCTGGCGCGGCAGAGGGGCCTCGCTTGAGCGAAGCAGAGAGGAGATGCCACAGAGAACACAGAGCAGAACAGAATAATCATGACCTCTGTGTTCTCTGTGCCTCTGTGGCAATCTTGCCTTTTGTCCGTCCCTTAACAATCGTATAGCTAGATAGCTATGTCCCCTGCCAGGACCAGGCGTAGAGGCGGTTGACGGGCTGGAAGCCACCGCCCTCGTAGAGCTTGTTGGCGCCGACGGACTCGCTCCACGAGTGGACGCGCAGCCGGTGACAGCCCAGGGCGCGCAGGCGGTTGACCGACTCCGCGATGAGCGCCGACCCCAGGCCCCTCTTCTGGTACGCTGCGAGGGTTCCTAGCGGCTCGAACTCGGCGATGTCATTCTCCTTGTCGAGCCAGACGGTGCAGAAGGAGGCAACCTCGTCCGATGGCGCGACGATGAGCAGGTCCAGGTCGGGGACATAGGAGGGCGCTTGCTGGATCGAGCGGTAGGCCGGGACGGAGTCCTGCATGTGGAAGACGGCCTTGACGGCGGCGAACTGGGCGTGCAGGTCGTCCTCCGTCGCGAGCGTCTTGAAGGTGAAGCCAGGGGGCAGAATGACCGGGTCACGGCTGTCGAGGTCGAAGCGCTTGACGCGGCGGATGAAGTGCTCGGCGGGCTTGACGTAACCGCGCGCCTGGAGCAGTCCTTCCAGGTAGGGGTTGCTCTCCATGGCGTGGACGCACAGCTCGTCGCCGTCGTCCGCCTTCAGCTTGTAGTGGCCCTCGACCCAGGCCAGCATCTGCGTCAAGACTTCGCGGTGGGCGGGGTCGCTGACCAGCCGCGCCTCGCAGCCAAAAGCGAACGCCGCCATGCCGACAAGCTCGCCGTCCTCGGCCTCCCAGACGCGGACGTCCTGCTCCCAGTCGTGGATGCCGAACGCCTCGGCGTCGGCGAGCTTGCGCTGCGCCCAGATGTCGAACCAGGCGAAGTTCCACGAGTTCCAGCCAGGGTCGGCGGCATAGACGCGGCGGATGAGGGCGCCGGTGTTGAAGAGGTCGTCGCAGTCGCGGTAAGCGCGTGCCTTGAACACCTAGAATGTCTCGAAGTGGTCGACGTGGGACTCGGTCACCAGGCGGGCTTCGCCGGGGTAGACGACGGCGTGCCACCAGTCGTCGCCGGTCCACGCCTTCATCGCCTCGAAGTCCTTCCAGACCGAGACCATGACGTACTCGTCGAGGGATGACGGCAGGCCGTGGCCGACGTGGAGCGCGATCAGGCCGGGCTGTTTCTGCAAGGATGGGATGGCGACCTCGCGCAGGATGCGGTCATAATCTGCTTCAGCGCCAGGGCGGACGGAGGCTCGGAATACGCGAATGAGCATGGATGAATCTCCTTTGGATTTCGTTATTGAGTGATTGGCTCCAGGCGGACGGTAAAGTGGCGCAAGGTCGGCGACTGCCACACGATGCGGTAGCCGGGCAGGCACTCGCGCTGCGCGTAGACCTCCTGGATGACCTCGGCCAGGTAATCGACGTGGCTCTGGGTGTAGACGCGGCGCGGGAAGGCCAGGCGCACCAGTTCCATCGGCGCCGGCTGCTCCGTGCCGTCGGGGTGCAGGCCGAACATGATGCTGCCGATCTCGACGCCGCGCACGCCGCCGACGAGATACAGCGCGTTGGCCAGGGACCAGGCGGGATACTGGAGCGGCCCAATGTGGGGCAGCATCTCGCGCGCGTCCAGGTAGACGGCGTGACCGCCGGTAGGTAGGATAATGGGGATGCCCGCACGAGTGAGCTTGTCGCCGAGATAGGCGATGGACCGGATGCGGTAGCGCAGATAGTCCGGGTCCAGCGCCTCGTACAGCCCCACGGCAATGGCTTCCAGGTCGTAGCCGGCCATGCCGCCGTAGGTTGGGAAGCCTTCGGTGAGGATTTCGAGGCTGCGGCACTTCGCGGCGAGATCGTCGTCGTTGAGGGCCAGGTAGCCGCCGATGTTCGCCATGCCGTCTTTCTTGGCGCTCATGGTGCAGCCGTCGGCGTAGCTGAACATCTCGCGGGCGATGTCGATGGGCGCTTTGTCGGCGTAGCCGTCCTCGCGCGTTTTGATGAAGTAGCTGTTCTCGGCGAAGCGGCAGGCGTCGAGGAAGAAGGGGATGCCATTCTGGTGGGCAAGCTCGCTGACGGCGCGGATGTTCGCCATGCTGACGGGCTGGCCGCCGCCGGAGTTGTTGGTGACGGTGAGCATGATGACCGGAATGTGCTCGCGGCCAACCTCGTGGATTGTGGCTTCGAGCGCGTCCAGGTCCATGTTGCCCTTGAACGGGTGGAGCAGGCGCGGCTGATGGCCCTCGGCGATGACCTGGTCGCGCGCCTCAGCCCCGGTGTGCTCGACGTGGGCGCGGGTGGTGTCGAAGTGGGTGTTGTTGGGCACGACGTCGCCCGGACCGGCGATGGCGGTGAACAGGATGTGCTCGGCGGCACGGCCCTGGTGGGTTGGGATGACGTGCTTGAAGCCGGTGATGTCGCGGACGGCTGCCTCGAACTTGTAGAAGGAGGTGGCGCCGGCGTAGGACTCGTCGCTGGCGATCATGGCCGCCCACTGCCGCGACGACATCGCGCCCGTGCCGCTGTCCGTGAGCAGGTCGATGAGAACGTTGTCCGCGTGCAGCAGGAAGGGGTTGTAGCCCGCGTCAGCCAGGGCCTGCTCCCGCTGCGCTAGTGTTGTGAAGCGGATGGCCTCGACCGAACGGACGCGGAACGGCTCGATGATGGTTTGAGGATGGAACTCGCGCACCGTGCCTCCTCGTTGAAGCAGCTTTCACGCGGTTGCGTTGCGTGGTATATTTGCGTGGCGTGCTTGCCGCCCGCAGTCTAGCATATCGCGGCGGCTTTGTCAACGCCTGAGAATGGATGAGGGAGAAACATGCTCCGTGTCTCGATTGTCGGCGCTTCCGGCTATGCTGGGGGCGAGCTTCTGCGCCTGCTCCTCGGCCATCCCGAGGTGATCGTCGCCCAGGTCACGTCGGAGAGCAACGCCGGGAAGCCCGTTCACGCCGTCCACCCGAATCTGCGCGGCGTGAACGACCTCAAGTTCACGTCGGCCCGCGCCCTGAGCGAGACCGATGTCCTATGCCTGGCGCTGCCCCACGGCGAGACGCAGCGGCGCATCGACGAGTTCGCTAAGCTCGCGCCGCGCATCATTGACCTGTCCGCGGATTTTCGCCTGAAAGATGGGGCCGTGTACCAACGCTGGTACGGCGAAGCCCACGCGGCGCCCGCCTGGCTCGATAAGTTCGTCTATGGTCTACCAGAAGTCAGCCGCGAGCAGTTGAAGGGCGCGAGCTACGCCAGCGGCGTCGGCTGCAATGCGACGGCCAGCATTCTGGCGCTACTGCCCCTCGTACGCGCGGGCGTTATCGACACGGCGCGGCCGGTGGTCGTGGACCTCAAGGTCGGCTCGTCGGAGGGCGGCAACAAGGCGAGCCTGGCGTCGCATCACCCGGAGCGCAGTGGCGCGGTGCGCTCGTTCGCGCCGACCGGCCACCGCCACACGGCCGAGGTCGAGCAGGCGCTTTGCTTGACGAACGTCCACCTGTCCATCACGTCCATTGAACTGGTGCGCGGCGTTCTGGCGACGGCGCATGTGTGGACGCGGCCCGGCATCACCGACAAGGAGCTGTGGGGCGTCTACCGCCAGGCATACAAGGGCGAGCCGTTCGTGCGATTGGTCAAGGACAAGGGCAGCATCTACCGCTACCCGGAGCCGAAGCTATTGGCCGGCACCAACTGGGCCGACGTGGGCTTCGAGGCCGACTCGGAGAGCGGGCGTGTCGTGTCCATCGCCGCCATCGACAATCTTGGCAAGGGGGCGGCTGGCTCGGCGTTGCAGTGCCTCAATCTCATGTGCGGCTTCGACGAGCGCGCGGGCCTGACATTCCCCGGTCTGCACCCGATTTAGAGCCGTCATTGCGAGCGGCGCAAGCCTTATGACGGCATAAGCTGACACAAGAACACAGCCATGTTGTCATTGCGAGCGGCGCGAAGCAATCTCCCGTCCTTGCGAAAGACAGTCTGCGCGGCGATGGAATCGAAGCCGCCTGCCGTGAGATTGCTTCGTCGTCCTATCGTCCTCGCAATGACGGTTGCCAGAAAAGGATACTTGACGCAAATGTCAAACGTGATTGTCGTGAAAGTGGGTGGGGGCGAGGGCGTGAACCTCGACACGGTGTGCCGCGACGTGGCGGCCATTGTCGCCGAGGGGCAGCCGGTCGTCCTCGTCCACGGCGGGTCTCATCTGACCAATGTCGTCTCCGAAAAGATGGGCGTGCCGCCGAAGTTCGTTACGTCCGTGTCCGGCCATACCAGCCGTTATACCGACCAGGCGACGCTGGACATCTTCACGATGGTCTACGCGGGCCAGGTCAACAAGCGCATCGTCGAGAAACTCCAGGGCCTCGGCTGCAACGCTGTCGGCCTGTGCGGCGCGGATGGGCGGCTGATGACCGGGCCGCGCAAGGACGCCATCAAGATTATCGACGAGGAAGGCCGCCGCCGCATGCTGCGCGACGACTACACCGGCAAGGTCGAGCGCGTCAACGGCGACCTGCTGCGCCTGCTGCTCGGCGCGGGCTACACGCCGGCCGTCTGCCCACCGGCGCTGTCGGACAACAATGAGCTGATCAATGTGGATGGTGACCGCGCTGCGGCGGCCATCGCGGTGGCGCTCGGCGCGGATAGCCTCATCATCCTGAGCAACGTTCCCGGCCTGCTGCGTAACTTCCCCGACCCGGCGAGCCTGGTGACGCGCATCCCCAAGGCTGAGGTGGACGACTACATGGTGTACGCGGAGGGGCGCTTCAAGAAGAAGGTGCTCGGCGCGGCGGAGGCGCTGAACGAGGGCGTGGGCCGCATCGTCCTGGCCGACTCGCGCGTTGAAGCGCCTATCCGGGCCGCGATGGCGGGGCAGGGCACAGTGATTGAGTAGAGAGGTGAGCATGCGACGCTATCGCTTCTATCAGTTGGACGTGTTTACCGCGCAGCCGTTTGGCGGCAACCCGCTCGCCGTGTTCGTGGACGCGGAGGGCCTGAGCGATGCCGAGATGCAGGCCATCGCGAAAGAGATGAACCTGAGCGAGACGACGTTCGTCCTCCCGCCGACCGACCCGCAGGCTAACGTGCGCGTGC
The DNA here is from genome assembly GCA_039810085.1 of Anaerolineae bacterium. Taxonomy (GTDB): domain Bacteria; phylum Chloroflexota; class Anaerolineae; order Epilineales; family JAHCIE01; genus JBDHWG01. The sequence continues at coordinate 111,900 of JBDHWG010000018.1, read as the reverse complement.
GCATCTTCACGCCGGGCTTCGAGCTGCCCCTGGCGGGCCACCCGGTTGTCGGGACGCACTGGCTGCTGGCCGAGCTGGGCCGCTACCGGCTCACCGCGCCAACCACCCGCGTCTGGGGGCAGTTGGGCGTGGGAACGCTGCCGGTGGACTTGAGCGTTGAGGGGGGCCGCGTGACGCGGGTCACGATGACGCAGGCGAAGCCGCAGTTCATGGCGCAGGTGGACGACGTTGCGCCGCTGGCTGCCGCGCTTGGGCTGAGCGTCGCGGACATGACCGTGCCGAATCTCAAGCCCCAGGTCGTCTCGACCGGCGCGGTGCAGTTGATGGCGCCCGTCGCGTCGTTGGACGCCATGCGCCGCATCCGCGTCGACACCCAGGCGCTCGAAACTGTTCTGCACAGCCTCAACACGTTTCTGGTCATGCCGTTCACGTTCGAGACCGTCTCGCCAGCGGCGGCGGTGCATACCCGTGGGTTTCCCGTCGGCATGGGCATCGCGGAGGACGCCGCGACCGGCAGCGCCACGGGCGGCCTGGGCGCGTACCTCGTGCAGCACGCCGCCCTGCCCCATGACGGCGCGGTGACGCGCTTCGTGACGGAGCAGGGGCTAGAGATGGGGCGGCCGAGCACGCTGTACGTCGAGGTCGAGGGGACGCCGGACGCCGTCGAGACGGTGCGTGTCGGCGGGACGGCGATCACGGTCATCGAGGCCGAGCTGCGCTTGCCGTGAGATGAGGACTTATCTCTCTGTGCGTCATTGCGCCGTTGCGTCCTGGCGTTGCTATCTTAATTCTCTAGGGAGGGTGGATGCCCGCGCCAACGAGTGTGCTAGAGGAATTGCGCACCGAGGAAGGCACGCATTATCAACTGACGTACACGCCGGGCAGCGTCGCGCCGTGGCGGCTGGTCATCGACGGCGTCCAGGAGCGCAGCTATGACAGTTTTTCCGATGCCATGTACGACTGGCGCGAGCTGGTCCGAGAGTTGGAGGATGTCGATGAGTAACCTGACGACGGCTGAGATCATGGCGCTGGAGGACACGCATACCTCCGGCCTGTACACCAAGCGGCCCATCGCCATCGTGCGCGGCGAGGGCGCGCGCCTGTGGGACGCCGATGGGCGCGTGTATATCGATTGCGTCGGCGGGCAAGGCTCGGCCAACGTCGGCCACGCCAACCCCTACGTCGCCGAGGCCATCGCCGCGCAGGCCCGCCGCCTGGTCGCCTGCACCGAGATTTTCTACAACGACCAGCGCGCCTTGCTCTTGCAGCGGCTCACGCAGATTGCGCCGGCAGGGTTGGAGCGCGCGTTCCTGTGCAACTCCGGCGCCGAGGCCATCGAGGCGGCTATCAAGTTTGCGCGCATGACGACGGGGCGAACGGGCATCGTGGCGACGATGCGCGGGTTCCACGGGCGGACGATGGGCGCGCTGTCGGCGACGTGGGAGAAGAAGTACCGCGAGCCGTTCCAGCCCCTTGTCCCCGGCTTCAGCCACGTCCCGTACAACGACCTGGACAAGCTCGCCAACGCCATCACCGACGAGACGGCGGCGGTGCTGGTCGAGCCGGTGCAGGGGGAGGGTGGCGTGCGGCCGGCTGCGCCGGGTTATCTCGAAGGCGTGGCGGAGCTGTGCCGAGCGCGGGGCGCGCTGCTCATCGCCGACGAGATCCAGACGGGCTTCGGTCGCACCGGGCGCATGTTCGCCGTCGAGCACAGCGGCGTCACGCCGGACCTGATGTGCCTCGCCAAGTCCGTCGCCGGCGGGATGCCGATGGGCGCGGTGCTGATTGAGGAGCGTGTCGGGAAGCTCGAGCCGCTGACCCACGGCACGACGTTCGGCGGCAACCCGCTCGCCTGCGCCGCCGCCATTGCTGCCATTGACATCATTGTCGGGTGTGACCTACCGGCCCGCGCGGCGAGTTTGGGGAATCACGCGCTGGAGCGGCTGCGCGCTATCGATGCGCCGGCGGTGCGGGAAGTGCGCGGGCTGGGGCTGATGCTCGGCGTGGAGCTACGCCACAAGGTGACGCCGGTGCTCCAGGCGCTCATGGCGCGCGGCGTCCTCGCACTGCCGGCCGGACCGACCGTTCTGAGGCTGCTGCCGCCCCTGGTCATCGAGCCGGACGAGCTGGACGCGGCGCTCGACGCCGTCGCAGCCGTGCTGACCGAGGTCGCGGAGCCGGCGGGGTAAGCCATGCCACTATCGGACGCTGACGCTATTGACCTTCTTGAAGGTCTCGTTCGTATTCCGAGTGTCTCGACTCAGGAGCAGGCTGCCGTGGAGTGGCTGGTCGAGCGCATGGCGGCGCTGGGGATGCGCGCCGAGCGCGACGCGGCCGGCAACGCCGTGGGCATCATCGGCGACGGCGAGCGCCAGGTGGTGCTGCTGGGCCACATCGACACTGTGCCGGGGGTTGTGCCGGTGCGACGCGAGAATGGCGCGCTGTACGGCCGAGGGAGCGTCGACGCCAAAGGCCCGCTGGCGGCGTTCGTGTGTGCGGCCGCGCGCGCCACGATTCCCGACGGCTGGCAGGTCGTCGTCGTAGGCGCGGTCGAGGAGGAGTGGGCGACCTCGAAGGGCGCGCACTACGCGGCGACACGCTACCGGCCCCAGTGGTGCATCATCGGCGAGCCGAGCGGCTGGGACCGCATCACCCTGGGCTACAAGGGCCGCCTGCTGGCCCACTACAGTCTGCGTCAGCCCGGCGCGCACTCGGCGGGGCAGACGCCCAGCGCCGCCGAACAGGCCGTCGCCTTCTGGAACCGTGTGGCCGCCATCTGCGCCGAGATGAGCGTGGGACAGGAGCGCGCCTTCGACCAGGTCACGCCGGGTCTGCGCTCCATCAATGCCGTTAGCGACGGGTTGTACGAGACGGCGAAGATGGTCATCGGCTTCCGCTTGCCGCCGGGTGTCTCGCCGCACGAGGTGGAGGCGCGGCTGGCCGGGTTGGCGGCGCCAGCCGAGGTGCAGTTCACGGGGCACGAGACCGCATTCCGCGCCGAGAAGAACACGCCGGTGGCCCGCGCATTCCTGCGCGCCATTCGCGCCGAGGGCGGGACGCCGGCGTTCAAGGTCAAGACGGGCACGTCGGACATGAACGTCGTCGCGCCGGTGTGGCGGTGCCCCATCGTCGCCTACGGCCCCGGCGACTCGGCGTTGGACCACACACCGGACGAGCACGTGCCCATCGAGGATTTCCAGAAAGCGGTGCGTGTTCTCACGGATGTTCTAAATGCCCTGCCCAGCGACGCATAGCAGCCATTCACGCGACCAGGAACGCCGCTGATGCTAGAAAAAATCTTTGTCAGCTTCCGATACATCTTCCTCATTGCCGTCGTCGGCGCGCTGGCGCTTGCCTTCGGCCTGTTTATCTACGGCGCAGTGGCAACAGGCTCCGTCTTACTCCAGGCGCTCGACTTTCGGGACTTCGCGCGCCAAGAAAAGAAGGATGTCATCGTCGCCGCCATTGAGGTGATTGACCTGTTCCTGGTGGCGACCGTGGCCTACATCGTCAGCCTCGGTCTGTACGAACTGTTTGTCGACGAGCGCCTCGATCTGCCGCCCTGGCTGCAAATCCACTCCCTGGATGATCTCAAGAACAAGCTCGTCGGTGTACTCGTCGTCGTCATTGCTATTACCTTCCTCGGCTATATCGCCACATGGAAGGGCGGCGATTGGTCACCCCTCGTTCTCGGTGGCGGCGCAGCCCTCATTATCGCCGCCCTGACTCTCTTCGTGTGGAAGGCGCACGAATAAATCCCCCCGATTTTTCCTTCCTTAAGTAACAATCCAGCAACACTCGTGGAGTATGATATCATCACGAGTGGGGCCTTTCACGAGCAGGCATTCTGAGCGGGCCAAGTATAGTTAGTCGGGGTTGTGATTCTTATCGTTAGTGGGAGTTAGACCTCTACAGAATGCCTGCACCCACTCAGGTCGGTTTCCCGAGATAGCGCCAACGGGGGCGCAAGGAAGTTGCACACAAAGGATTGGCTGAAAAGTAACAACGAAGCAACGCTCCTGGTGTAAGATAGATTTGTGTAAGGGGATTGAACATAGAACTCATCTCGGGTTGGGGTTACTCCTCCTCCCACCCGCCGGCGCCTGCTCGGAGGCAGCACGAGCAGGCGCCACCCCTTTTGTGATAGACGTGACGCGGTGAAGCGTCAGGATGGAGGGCGAACGGTGGATGAGCAAATCGCAATCATGCAGGCCATTCTGGATATGCAAACGGATGGCACGACAGTCATTTTCTACCGCGACCTTGAGACTGTTTTGAAGCTGTTGGATGAGATAGAGGGGCCGTTGTCCCCACCGATCTCCTCCATCCTTCCGCTTCGCACTCGAGAGCGGCGCAGCGCCGGCACGCAGGGTGACACTGGCTGAGGCTGACCGACAATAGGTTTACGAGATTGAGATCGGCGCGCTCCTGTGGGTGACAGAGCCCACGGAGCGCGCCGATTGCTTTTGCTCAGCGGTGCTTGTCAGGCTGAACGAAGTGAAGCATCCCCTGATGCCCTGGCGGCCCTTCGCGTTGCTCAGGGCGACGTTACAATGGCGTCTCGTCGGGGCGCATGGGCAGGCGGACGGTGAAGGTCGTGCCTTTGCCTGCGCTTGAGCTGACGAACACTGTCCCACCATGCGCCTCGGCGAGCTGCTTGACCAGGTACAACCCCAATCCCAGGCCGCTACCCCGGCGCGCCTGCCCGCTCACCTGGTAGTAGCGCGAGAACAGTTGCGGCAGAGCCTCGTCGGGGATGCCCGGGCCATAATCCTGCACTTTCAGCTCGACGTTGTTTTTTGCTTGCCGCACGCTGACGTCGATGGTCTCCGTGCCAGGCGCATAGTTGATGGCGTTCCCCAGTAAGTTGACCACAATCTGGCGCAGGCGCAGACCGTCGCCCGTTACAGGCAAGGGCCGGGTCGGTTTCTTGAAGCGGATGGTCTGGCCCCTGGTAAGGGGCTGCATCGTCGCTACGGCATCTGCCACCACCTGGGCGAAGTCGAGCGGCGCCAGGTTGAGGCGCAGCTTGTTGCTCTGCAGACGCGTGATGTCCGATAGGTCGTCAACCAGAGCATTCAGTTCCAGCGCCGCCTGCGTCGCCGCTTCGGCCTGCTGGCGCACCCGCCCATCGACCTCCGCCTCATTCAACCGCTTGTTGAGTGTGCTCAGGTTGGCGCGCAGCGAGGTCAGCGGCGTTCGCAGCTCGTGGCTCGCCAGGGCGAGGAACTGGTCCTGAAGGCGGCGCAGGCTGCGGTCGGTGATGTCGCGGATGACGACGACGCCCCAGTCGACGTTCCCCTGCGCGTCTCGCACCGGCTGGCCGTTGGCTTCGAAGTAGCGCAGCGCACCGTCCTGGCCCTGCATCGTGAACTCCATGTTGAAAGCTTCGCCGCGCGCGGCGCGCTGCTGCGGTGTTTGCGCCGGCGGCAGAGGTTGCCCTTGCTCGTCGAGTGGAGCCAGCCCGCCGTTGCCAAACATGGATTGATACGCGGCATTGGTCAGCGCGACCTGCCCATCGCGGCCGACGACGAGGACGGCGTCGCCGATGCTGGTCAGGACGGCTGCCAGGCGCGTGCGCTCCGTCTCACTCGCGCGCCGCTGATTCTCCAGGCGAATTGTGAGGTCTTGTAGCTCGGTGCTGCGTGACTGAAGATCGTCGTTCGTCGTATTCAGCTCTTCGACGGTTGCCTGCAATTCCTCGTTGAGTGTCTCTAGCTCCTCGTTGGTGGCCTGAAGCTCCTCGTTGAGCGTCTCGATCTCCTCCGTCGCAGCCTGGGTTTCCTCGCCAGAAATGAGCAGCTCCTCGTTGGCGCTGCGCAGTTCCGCATTCACTGCGGCCATCTCCTGGTTCGCCTCCAGGAGCTGGCGGTTGGTCTCCATCAGCTGCCGCACCTGGGCGATCAGGTTGGCCGACTCGGCACGCTGCCGCTCGGCGGTCTGCTCCATCTCGCGGCGGCGGCGGAACTCGGCCGTGACGTCCATCACCGTGACCAGGACGGCATCGACGACAGAGGAATCTGCGTCGATACGCTCGGCATGGCACGCCAGGTCGATGAATATCTCTTCCCCTGTCGCCGCATCCTGAGTGACAAGCTGCTGGTGGTCGCCTGACGCATTCCCTCGAAAGACACTCTCGATGCAGTCGCGCAGCGGAGTGAGAGGAACGTGCTGCACCAGGTGGATGAAGTCCTCGCCGATCGCGCTGGTGTGGATGCCAAGGAGGCGGCGTGCCGTGTTGTTGATGGTCAGAATGTCGTAGCGTCTGTCAAGGACGACGAGACCGACCGGCAGGCGTTGGATAAGCCCTTCGGCCCGTTCACTGCCGCTGCGCGCTCGCTGCATCTCACGCTGCATCCGCGCCATCGATGAATCAATCCCAGCCCAACGCCGCGGCGGTAGGTGGCGTTGAGGCGTTGGGACGCTATCCTTGATGCGCGTCGGTGGGATGAGAACCCGGTCGCCGACCCGGCGATACACCTTCAGCCGCGGCTGCTCCAACGAGAAGAAGTCGGCCAGGGGTGTTACCGTCTCTGCCTTGCCTAGAACGAGGCAGCCGCCATCGCGCAGGGAGAAGGCGAACAACTGCAAGGCGCGGCGCTGAAGCTCGGTGGTAAAGTAGATGAGCACGTTGCGGCACAATGCCAGGTCGATGCGCGGGAAAGGCGCGCGCTGGCCCAGGTCGTGCTGGCCGAAGACGACTAGGCTGCGCACCGATTTCTTGACCTCATATGCCCCATTTAGCATAGTGAAGTAGCGCTCGATCATATCCGACGGCATCTCGCTGAGCGCCGACGCGGGATAGACACCGCGCCGCGCGAACGAAATCGCCTCGCCGTCCAGGTCGGTGGCGAAGATGCGGATACTCAGGTCCGTGCTCTGGGGCAACAGCTCCGAGACCAGGATGGCGAGGGAGTAGGCTTCTTCACCCGTGGCACAGCCAGCCGACCAGATGCGCAACTCCTTTGTTGACTCCTGGGCTTCGTGGATCAACTGCGGCAGCAGCTCGTCGCGCAGGTACGTGAAAAGCTCTGGATCGCGGAAGAACTCGGTGACCTTGATGAGGAAGCTGTTGATGAGGCGCTGATACTCGTCGGGGTTGCGTTGCAAGAAGCGGATGTAATTGGCGAGGTTCTCGGTGCCGGTAGCGGCAATGCGGCGCTGGAGGCGGCGCATAATGGTTGGCAGCTTGTAGCTGCCAAAATCGATGCCGCTCTGCTCGCGCAGATTCTCCAGAAAAGTCCTCAGGTGACGATCGACCTCGGCGCGGGGCGCTGTTAGTACGCCGGTCGATAGATCGCGTAAGATGGGACCAATCGCCTCGAGGTTGGCGACGATATCCACGGTCGTGGGCGCGAGGGACAACGGCATGCTGGGGAAGCTGGCCGTCTCCGGGTTTTGAATGATGACCGTTCCGCCGGCGTTCTTGACCGCCCGCGCGCCTTCTGCCCCGTCGGAGCCAGTGCCCGTCAGGATGACTGCCACCAGCGACTCCCCAAATGCCTGGGCGGCCGACGTAAAGAGCAGGTCGATGGAAGGCTTCGCAATGGCGCGCGTGTCCGCGCGCAGGATAATCTCGTGGTCGGTGATCTCGACGTCCCGGTTCGTCGGGACGACGTAGATGTTGCCATCGGCAAGGCGCTCGCGGTCCTCCACTAAGCGGATCGGTAGCGGGCTGCGCGGGGCCAGGATCTCGGCCAGGTGGCTCGGCCGGCGCGGGTCGAGGTGCTGCGCGATAACAATCGGGATGGAGAAATCACGCGGCAGATTCGAGAGAAGGATCCCCAGCGCCTCGATGCCGCCCGCCGAGGCGCCAATCACCACCAGTTGAGACAAAATCGGAATGTCAGCCATACGCCAATCTCCACCAGTGAGGAAATTCAGACTGATCAGGCGACATCGTCCACCTGATTCATGGAGCGATCCGCGCTCAATGAATTCAGCAAGACCCGCCGGATGCTCTCAGCATGCTGCTGCATCTCGTGGGCGCGCTCGTCGAAACGGCTCGCTGTCATGCCCATGCCGGTGCTACGGGCGCGCTCGGCAGTGCGGCGTGACAAGGATGCGTTCTCTTCCAAGGCTCGCAGCGCCGCCCACAATGCGCGTTCGAGGGACTCGGAGTGGGCGGCGAGCAGGCTCTCCTCGGTGTAGGCGTGGCCGACGCGGCAGCGATAGCGGCGCATGTTGCCCTCGTCTATCTCCCACAACGTCCCGTGGCAGTCAGGGCAGGCATAGACGGAGGGCACGCCCGGCTTCTCGTCACCGTCCAGTGACTCGCCGCGCATCTCGGCGACGTCGACCTCGTGTTCCATGTCCTTGTCTTCGGGCATCTTTCCTCCTACCGCAATAGGCACATGCGCCAGGTCAGTCAGCGCGGCGCCAATCTCTACGACAGGTAAGCAATAGTCGACTTCCACATAATGCATGGCATTCAAGGGCATGCCATCGTAGAGCGCTTCGGTCGGATCCTGGACGACGGCGACACCGCCTCGCGCTTTGACGGCCATCAGACCGGCGCTGCCATCATCGAGCGTCCCAGACAGAATAACTCCCACAACCCGTTGGCCGTAGGCGAACGCGGCCGAGCGAAAGAGAACATCCACCGCCGGACGGTGGCGGTTTTCCGTTGGGCCGTGGACAACACGGACTCGCTCTGCCTCTATCATCAAGTGGTGGTCGGGCGGCGCGACATAGACACGCTGGTGCTGGATCCGCATGCCGTCCACAGCGTGGGCTGCGGGCAAAGCGCCTTTCCGAGCAAGGATTTGTGGAAGAACGCTCGGGGCCTGGGGAGGAATGTGGAGGACGACGAACACCGCCGCAGGCAAATCCGGGGGAAAGGTGGCAATGAGGTTCGACAGCGCCTCGACGCCCCCCGCCGACGCGCCGACCACGATGATATCGTGTGTTGGCATCTGACATCCTTTTCCACTGTACAAGCGTTTCTAAATGTAGTATACTACAAGTGCATAATAGATGCCAGCAGGTAAGCATGGCCTAAATCTTGCTCTGGGACCTTGAACATAGCTTTCATGTACCGTGTTCACGGGGTCTTCACATGGAGGTGGGAGGAGAGGTTGTGGTCCTCAAGTTCTACACCCTGGGGCGTTTCGTGCTGGTCCGCAATGGTCAAGCTGTTCCAAGGTCTGAGTGGCGTACCCATCGCGCTGCGACCCTTTGCAAAGTGTTGTTGACCCACCGAGGGCAATGGCTGCATAAAGAGCAATTGCAGGACTGGGTCTGGCCGGAGGCATCTGCCAGCGCCGCGTCGCGCAACCTGCGCGTTGCTTTGAGCGAGCTGCGTCGGGTTCTGGAACCGGACCGCCAGGCCCGGGATGAGAGTCGCTTCATCGAGGTGGGTGGCGATACTGTTGAGTTGCGGTCGGACGAGCTATGGATCGACAGCCAGCAGCTTGTCGAGGCGAGCGAGCTTGATCCGGCCGCGCCCAATGCGGTGCTAGAGCTTCAGGCTGCCGCTGACCTTTACCGCGGCCCTTACCTACCGGATGACCTCTACGAAGATTGGGCATCGGTGGAGAGGGAGCGTCTGGCGCTGGCGCACGAGACGGTTCAGCTAAGGCTGGCGCAGGCGCACGCGTTGAATGCTCAATACGCCCCGGCCCTGGCTGTGTGCCGCCGTGCCCTGACAGCAAACCTAACGAGCGAAATCTTCGCCGAGCATGCCATGCAGTATGCCGCACAACTTGGGGACGCTGGACAGGCGCTCGCCGTTTACCAGGAGTTCTGCGCTGCATTGGAGAGTCACCTCCATCTGAGGCCCTCGCCTCGCCTGGTTTGCCTTGCTGAGGAGATCCGCGTGAAGCCGCGTGAAGATGTCGCTGTGCCAGTCGCGCCCCCAGTTCACCAGCCCATCGTTGGTAGGACGATCGTGTTCGTCGAGGCCCAAACGGTCGAGGCCACATTGCAGCGCTCTCGGCAGCTTGCCGATGATGTGGCGGTGGCCTTGCAGCGGATTCGCCGGACGCGTTCGGCGCTCGAAGCGAGCGCCGAACGCGCATGGATCGCGGTCGGTCAGCAGACATCCCGCGATTAGCGAGCACTCGGCTTTGTGGAGAAAACGGAAGCTGTCGGCCCATAGCGAGCCGACAGCTTCTTGTATTTGTTACTGGTGGCCCTAACCTTGCTGCAATTGACGGGGGACCCCGTGTACCAAATTACTCCCCTTTTGCGTAATATTTGAGTAGAGGACGCTTGCATGCCGCGTCTGCGGCTTTGACCTAGTTTGGAGAAGAAGAGATGAAGACGCGATGGCTGCTTGTGAGTAGCTTACTGATCCTGGCGCTCCTGGCGCTGTCGGCGGCGATGGCCGCGGCGGATACGCGCGCCGACAACATCGGCCAGGCTGTGCCGCTGACCGCTGAGCCGGCGCAGGGCACGCTCGGCCCCAACCAATCGACGTGGTACATGTTCTATGTCCCTAAGGAGTATCCACTCAAGCAGCAAGAGAAGGACGCGGACAACGGGATAGCAATCGTTCCCCAGGTCATCACGATGACGTTCGACAACGCCTACAATCCCGACCTGGCGCGGAGCAGTGGCTTCCGCCTGTACGACCCTACAAGCGTGCGTCTCCTGATGCGCGGTGAGCTGCCGCCGTTCACTCGCGACAAGAGCAACCGCCTCGTGCGCGGCCCGTGGTACTTCGCGGTCGCCGGGCCGGAGCATCACCCGGGCGACGAGGAGAGCAACGCTGACCCGCTCATCGGCCGACCGAAGGTGTGGCAGGGCGTGCTGTCGAACAACGGTACGTACTACCTGGAGGTGTACAACGACTCGGCCGAGCCGTTGAACTACAGCCTGACCATTAGTGGCCCGAACCTCGACCTGTCATCCGACGCGCCGTCGCCGCCGGCCCTCGGCCCTGGTCCCTACCAGAAGACGACGCCGGTCCCCATACGCCGGACGCCTGTGCCAAGGGGCGGCAGCGACCTTATCTCGGCTGGGCGAGGCTGATATAAACCGCTACTCGGAGGATGAGGGAGACGTCGCTCGCTGAAGAATGGCAGCGCACCATGCCAGCTCTTCCTCACCCAGTGGCGGCTCGACGGGCTGCGCGTAGTCGAGGGCGTAGTCGTAGCCGGCGCGGTCATAGACCGTGGTGAAGACGGCCTGCAAATCGAGATTGATTTCGGGGTCACCCTGGACGAGCGGAACCGGAATGCTCGGTAGCTGGTGACGGAGAGTCCAGGGGTAGACCTCGGCCAGGGGGCGCTGCCGGGCGCGGCAGACGAAAGCATAGTAGTCCGCGCTGGGCAGCGCCTCAATTGTTGGCAATCGCTCGCCGCCGCGCAGCAGGTCCAGCTCGATGAGGTGCGTTGGGCTGCGCAACACTGTCTCCCGCTTGGTCAGGTACTCGCGCCGGCCGTCACTGCTCGGGCGCTTGTTGCCCGGCGAGAGGACTTCGATGACGGTCACAACTTCCATCGTCTCGCGCTCGCGGATAGTGAGGTACAACTCGCGCTGCAGTTCGGCAATGGGCAAGGTCACGACGACGGGGAACGCGCCGAGTGTGGTACTACTTTCGCGGATCTGTCGCTGGTTTCCTGTCCCGCGATCTAAGATCGTCACGTCTGGCCGGATGAGTTCCGGCCGTTCGCCAAGGGCGTGTTCGACATACACTCGTTCCTCTACCTTCACGACATAGCGCGGTCGGAGATGCTCTGTGAGCGGCTCGCTCATCACGACCATAAGTCGGTGGTGGAAATCCTCCCACGCCTGCCGCTCAATATACGGGTCCATTCCTGGAAAAGGTGATGGCATGGCCTAGTCCTCCCGCAACATCTATAATCAAGTATAGCTTTCGTCCCTGAACAGGCAAGGCGAGGCCGCCGCCGCAACCGGTCCTGGTGCCCATGCATGCGCGAAGGCGCAGAAGGAGCAGAGAGATGCGAACGCGTCCGTTGTTCATCGGTCTGCTGGTCGTGGTCATCCTTGGCGTTTGGGGCGGCATCGCTTTCGCCCAAGCCCCCCGACCGGAAAGTGAGCAGGGTGTCCAGGCGGCCCTCGGGACGGCTTTTACCTACCAGGGCCGCTTGACTGACAGCAACGTCCCGGCCAACGGCAGCTATGACTTCCGCTTCCGCCTCTTCAATAGCGAGACCGATGGCTCCCAGGTTGGGAGCGCGATCGACGTGTCGAATGTGAGCGTGACCGACGGGCTATTCACGGCCTCGCTCGACTTCGGGAACGTCTTCGACGGCACGGCCCTGTGGCTGGAAGTGGCCGTTCGTCCCAGCTCTAGCAGCGGCGCCTATACCACGCTCGCCCCGCGCCAGCGCCTCACGGCTGCGCCGTACTCCCTCTACAGCGCAAGCGCCTGGAATCTGTCGGGCAACTCAGGCACGACGGCGGGCACGAACTTCCTAGGAACGAAGGACGGCCAGCCGCTCGTCATCAAGACCAACAATACCGAGGCGCTGCGCATCGACGCCTCGGGCAACCTCGGGATTGGCACGACGAGTCCTGGCGCGAAGCTTGAAGCGCAAACGGCTGCCGGCGTGGTCGCCTTGATGGGAACCAGCAATACTCGCGGCGTAGTCGGCCGCTTGGGCAATATATCGTGCCCAGGCGGTTCCAGTAACTTGCCATACGCCGTCGGCGGCTGCGCCGGAAGTACCTTTGGCTACGGCATTGTCGCCTCCTCCGACACAAACGTCGCCATCCACGCCGAGTCCAGTGGCGGCCGCGCCGTGGAAGGCTTCAACAACAACGGCGGCATCGGCGTCATCGGCGATAGCAGTGCGCGTGGTGTCGTTGGCACGCTCGGCCGCGGCCCGTGCGCTGGCGTCTACGGCGTCGGCGGCTGCGGCGGTACGACGGGCGACGGGGTTGTGGGCCGCACGAGCGTCGGCGCGAACACATTTACCGCTGCCGCAATGCACGCTATCAACGACAACGGCGGCGATATCTTCATCGGCGAGGGGTTCGGGGCGCGCAAGGCGCGCATCGATGCCTCGGGGAAAGGCTACTTCAACGGCGGGACGGCGAATGGCGGCGCCGACTACGCCGAGTCGATACGGACGACCGACGACGCGGCCAAGCTAGAGCTGGGCGATGTCCTGGCGATAGACCCGCAAGACGGGCAGGCGGTTCGTCAATCGCGGGAGCCGAACTCGCGGCTTGTCGCCGGTGTGTACTCGACGCGGCCCTCGGTGCTGGCAGTCGGCGACCACGGCGTGAACGATTCGCTCGAGGGGGAACTGCCGGTGGCGATGCTGGGCATCGTGCCGACGAAGGTGACTGCCGAGAACGGGCCGATTGAGATCGGCGACCTGCTTGTGACCTCGTCGGCGCCAGGGCGGGCGATGAAGGCAAAGCCAGCCGTGATCGGCGGTGTTGAGGTGTACCCCACTGGAGCCATCCTGGGCAAGGCGCTGGAACCTCTGCCGAAGGGAACTGGCGTCATCAAAGTGCTGGTGACCCTGAAGTAGTTCATCCATCGCACGGGCACAAGGCAGGGACGCCCGGAGGTACGCCATGAGAGCATTCTTTGGAAGGTTGAGGCGCTCGCTACAGACCCGCCGCGCTCGCGGTATCTTGCTTGTCACCCTCGTGATTCTTCTGCTGGCGATTCTCGCGCCGGCTGCGCTCCTCGCGCAGAGCGGCGGGCCGTACAGCCTGACGTGGTGGACTATCGGCGGCGGGGGAGGCCAGAGCACCGGCGGGCCGTTCGTGGTGGACACCACCGTGGGGCAGCCGGCTGCGGGAAGCCAGAGTGGGGGAGCGTATACCGTGCTGAGCGGTTTCTGGGCCGCCGCGCTCCCCTCGGCTGGGGAGACGCCGACGCCGACACCGACGGGGCCGCCGGGACAGTACCGTGTGTTTCTACCGCTGCTGGCCCAGGGCTTCTGAGCGCAGCCGACCTACCTACGCAGGCGGCTTCGAGCGCGCTTCGAGGCGGGCGGCGACCCACTCCGCCATGGCCGGACGCAGCGCCGGTGGCGGCACGGGCAACTGGTAGGCGATGCGGCGGTCGTAGCGCGAGCCGGCATAGACCTCGCGGATCGCGGCGTTGAGATCGAGCGGGACGTCGGGATCGGGGGGCAGCAGCGGCACGGGGATCAGAGGCAGCGGTTCATTAAGGGCGGCAGGCCAGATCTCTGATATGCGCTTCAGGCCATAGCGGTTGACGAGAAGGATGTAGTCGGTGTCGATAGGGTCATAAGCTATCGCCTGATTCGCTGCTGCTCGCTGCCCCATTGCCTACCCTGAATCGTAGTCTACCGTGCAAGGGCTTGTCAACCACCTCGGTCGTGCCTGTGAAAGTGGAGAAATTGTAACCCGACGTGTGAATGTCTCTACGGTATTTTGCCGTAAGGCGGGCTAGAATGTGATGAAAACCCTGTACGCGGTGCTGGTCATCATTGTCCTCAAGGTTGCGTTGACGGCGGTACACCACCTCTAGAAAGAGCGCTTGATGGTTGACTTCATGAAGCGGCAGCCGGTGCTGACCTACTGCGCCCTCGTTTTGCTGTGGTCGTTCACGTGGTAGGGGCTTATTCTGACAGTCAAGCCGGTCCGTGCGACCAGTAGGCTGAAAGGGAGGTTTCTATGCGCGTCTCAAAGTGGGTCATCTGGCTATCGGTCCTCATCGCCGGGTTGGCAGTCGTCAGTTCCCTGGCGGGTCTTCTGACGCAGGGAGGCGGCGGCAGTTTCCCGTTCACAACCGTGCGCGTCGAAACGGTGCAGATATACGGGCAGGGTTTGTACCGCTACGAGATCGTCCGCGATGGCGTAGGCTTCAAGGGGACTGACTTGTTTGTGCTCATCGTCGCCGTGCCCCTGCTGCTGTACTTCACCTGGCTGTACCGTCGCCCTTCGCTGCGCGGTGCGCTGCTGCTCACGAGCATGCTGGCGTACTTCCTGTACAACTCCGCGTCGATGACGTTTGGGTACGCTTACAACAACTTCTTCCTGGTGTATCTTGCCCAGTTCACGGCCAGCCTGTTCGCGTTCATCCTGGCCTTTACCTCGATTGACCTTCAGGAGCTACCCGCACACTTCTCGGACCGGCTGCCGCGTCGGGGCATCGCCGCTTTCCTGTTCTTCGTCGGCGTCTCGCTCGTCCTGGTCTGGGTCGGGCTAGACATCCTGCCCGCGCTGCTACAGGGCAAAGCGCCGGCATTGGTCGGCCACACCACGCTGCCGACCCATGCTCTAGACGCAGGGGTTATCGCGCCGGTCGCCTTCCTGGCCGGTGTCCTGCTGCTCCGCCGCACGGCGCTCGGCTATCTGCTGGCCTCGGTCATTCTCATCTTAGGGGGTGTGCTGGGGGTGGCGGTGACGGCGCTGTCGATGGTGCAACTGCTGGCGGGTGCGCTGACGACGGCAGAGACCGTTGCGTTCGTCATGCCCTTCGTCCTGCTCACCTCCCTCAGCGTGTGGTGTACCGTCGTCCTGTTCCGCCACTTCTCGGAGAAGGTGATGGTGCAGAGGCTAGGGGGGCAATCGGCATAAGCCTGATTTAGCAACTTGCCCTCCCGTATCGCTTGTCCCTTCGCCCCAAACGTGCTGCCTAACGCATCAAGGAAAGTCTCCATGAACATCCTAGCTTACATCAAACGTCACACGGTACGTACCTACTTCATCCTGGCGTACCTCGTCACCTGGACGACAATTGTGTTGGTAGTTGGGCCCCAGAACTTGGGGCGCGGCTCTGTCAGTACGCCGCAGTTCCTGCTTATCTGGGTCGCGATGCTCGTCGGGTCTGGCGGAATGGGCCTATTGCTCACTGCGCTTCTCACTGGCCGCGCAGGATTGCATGAGCTTCTAGACGGGATGGGGCGCTGGCGAGTCGGTCTGCGTTGGTATGCGCCACTGCTCATCGTTCCACTTATCGCGGCAATCGTGTCAATTATTCTGACACAGACGTCGCCTGACTTTGCGCCGACCATCATCACCGCTAGTGATAAGACTGTACCACTAGTCATGTTCCTTGTCGTGGCGTTTGGCACCTTCGTCGAGGAGCTTGGCTGGACGGGCTTGGCGACCCATCGGTTGCGTAAGCGATACAACCCACTCGCAATTGGCCTTGGCGTAGGGGTTCTGTGGGCGTGCTGGCACTTCATGGGTGACCTCACGGGCAGTCGAGCGAACTACGCCGAGTTGTTCCCGCTCCACTTCCTCGTTTTCTGGCTTGCTCCGCTGACTGCTTTCCGTGTCCTCATCGTCTGGGTCTACGATCACACGAAGAGCTTGCTGATGGCGCAGCTTATGCACGCCAGCTATAGCCCCGTGCTGTTTGTTCTTAGTCCTTCGGCAGCAAGCGCCCAAGAGAGTGTGACGTACGAGACGTCCTTCACTGTCCTACTGTGCGTCGTCGTCATCGTGATTGTGTTCCTGGAGCGCCACTATCACGCCGGAGTCCCTCGGCCAATCCTCGAAACATGAGGGCGCTAGAATCGAAGCTGCGACATAGATCCGTCGTGTCAGAGCGCGCTAAAGATGTAGGTGTCCAGAAAGGCGTTGCGGAGCTTGCCCTGGGGGTCGTAAGATTGCAGCAATCGCCGGAAGTCGGGGAGCTTCGGGTAAAGCGCCTGCACTCGTGCCGCCGGAATGGTGAACAGCTTGCCCCAGTGCGGGCGGGCGTCGAAGGGCGCCAGGCTCTCTTCGAGCGTCGGGAGGAACTGGCGAACCGCCGGCCAGTCCTTCCACCACGTGAAGTGGAGGGCGACACACGGCTGCCGATAGCAGGGACTCATCCACAGCGTATCGGCAGCGACGGTGCGAATCTCGGAAATCTGGAGCAGGGGTTTGAGCTGCTCGCGCAACGCCGTCACGGCGCGTAGGGCAGCCACGGCGTGCTGGCGGGGGACGAAATACTCGGTTTGCAGCTCCTCGCCCGCGCTGGGCGTGAAGCCCATGCGGAAGTGCGGCAGGCGCTCGTGCCAGGGGCCGGGGACGCCCATCTGCGGCGTGCAGTTCTCGGCGGACAGCTCGGCGATGGGGTGGCGGTCTGCCAGGGCCAGCTTGGCCCCGAATAGCGCCGCTGCGACGTTGGCGGGCGTGTCATCCGTGACCTGGCGCTTGAGCCAGACCAGGTTGACGCGGTCATTCTGCCAGTCGGTGAGCAAACTGACGCTATACGCGCTCGACATAATTTCATCGAGGTGTTCTTCCAACGCCACCCGCGGCAGGGTCTCGTACACTTCCTGCCGCACCGTGAATGTCGGCCCAATGTCGAGGGTCACTTTCGTGACGATGCCCAGGCCGCCCAGCCCGACAACCGCGCCCTGGAACGTTTCGCCGTCGTGCTCGCGGGATAGGGTGGTGACCTCGCCCTCGCCAGTGACGATTTCCAGGGCAGCAACAGCCGTCGCCAGGTTGCCGTTCGTGTCGCCGGAGCCGTGCGTCGCCGTCGCGCACGCACCGGCGACAGAGATGTGCGGCAGTGACGCCATGTTGTGCAGCGCGTAGCCTGCGTCGTGCAGATAGACGCCTAGCTCACCGTACTTCATGCCGGCTTCGACGGTCACGGTGCGCTGCTGTGGGTCGAGCGCCACAACCCGATTGAGACGGTCAAGGGAGATGAGGTCATCCGAGGTGTCGGCAATCGTATTGAACGAGTGGCGCGAGCCGAGGGCCTTCACCTTGCGGCTCTGCCTGACGATGGCCTGGATCTCTGCGACGCTTGTCGGGTGGTGCAGCCGCGCCGCGCTGTAGGTGAGATTGCCCGCCCAGTTCTGGTGTGTCTCCATCGTCTCGCTCCTCGTTGAAGATGCCCCTGACATTCGTCATGGAGTTCGATCCTCGATCTCCCAGGTGTGGTCGAGCACGTGCCAGGCGGCGCGGCGGACGAAGTAGCGCGGCATCCAGATGGCGCCGCCACGCGGCCCTTGTGCTGGCAGCCCATCATGCACAGCGGACGCGAGTGCCGCCAGGACAGCCTGTCGCGTTTGGGCAAGCTCGTCGCTCAGATCAGCGGACTTCTCCTTGTTAAGTTTCCATGCCAGGCGCGCGAGATAGCCCCCCTCGGCGCCCATCACGTGGCGGATGATGCCCTCGACGTCGCGCCCCCCGCCGCGCGGCCCTTTGCGCAGCTCCTTGCCGTCGGCCGCCTGCACTGCACTATCGAACGCCTGCCAGTATGCCTTTAGCAGCGACTGTAGCCGATGCAGCTCAGCTTCATCCACCGCCTGCGTGTCGCTCGACGGCGCGACATCCGGCGCGCCGAAGTCCGTCGTCGCGTTGCCCGCCAGCCGCTCAACGACAGTGAACGCCGCCACGCTCGCCGGTGCGCTGAACGCGATGTCGGAAGCGTGGAGGACGCGGGCATAGCGCGGCGCGGAGTCCAGGAGCGCCTGGAGGGCTGTTGCCTCATCGCGCCCGCTCCGCGCCCAGCCCGGCCAAGCCACGGCGCAGGCGAACGTCCGCTTTTTCCCCGTCTCCAGATAGACGTCGATGCTATTCGACCTGTCGCTCATTACGATCCCTCCGACTCAGGTTCCCACTTTGGCTGGTGGCCAGAGCAAGAGACGTAGCATTCTAGCCGGGTGTCATGCAGCCGTCAAGCTGACTATCTACCAGCTTCGTCTCGTGGATAAACCTATCCGCCAATACAAAACGAGCGGCCTATCCCTACATGGGATAAGCCGCTGTGTGAGACTCCGCATGAGAGGCCCGGGTATACCGGGCGCTTTGGTTAGCGAGGCGAGGCTACCTGGCTGGCGAGGAGTGGCAGGAACACGCGGTACCCTGACGCGACGACGACGGACGTTGGCCCCGCTGTCGCGACGGTTTGCCCGGTTCCGTTGACGGCCTCGATGCGGTAGTACCACGTCCCGTTCGGCGCGTTCGTGTCGTCGTAGCTGTAGGTCGATCCACCCGGCGCCAGGTCGGCCGGAATGAGGCCCGCCCCGATGGCCTGGAAGCCGTCGTTCTCGTGCTGGCTGCGGTAGAGGCGGAAGCCGATGATGTCAACCTCGGTGGCCGTCGACCAATGCAGCGTCACAGTGCTACCCACCGCCCTTGACGTGAAGGAGCTAAACACGACGTTGGTCGGTGCGCTGAGGGGCGGCGCCCAGTGGTTCAGCCCCAGGGATACGCCGGCGCTGTTCTGGGCGTCTGTCCGGTAGTGGTAGGGGCCGGGCAGCAGGTTGTTCAGGGCGACCAGCACCCCGGTCACGCCGGCGCCACTGGCGCTACCCGACGGTGATTGTATGCCATAGCGGAAGCTCTGCCCATACTGGAACCAGTAGCCGGTCTGGGCAGCGTTGGCAATGACCTGGCCGTTGAGGGTGGCTGTCGGCATTCTCGGCAAGCGACAGATAGAACTCGGCATGAGCTTGCCGCAGCGCATTCTGCTCGCCGCTAAGTTGCGCGCGCTCGCCCGCGAATTCCTGGTGCAAGGCAAGGAGACGATAGCGCGTTTGCGCCCCGTTTCGGATAACCAGGACGAGCGACTTGTCTGCCAGCCGCGCCAGGCTTTTGAGGACCTCGATGGGAGGAGCGTCGTCTGTGGTGATGGCACGAATAGCGTCAAACGGAGCGCCGTCCCGAAACACAGATAGGCGGCGGAATAGACACTGCTCGCGCTCCGATAGCGCAGCATGGTCGCGCTCCAGGGACGCCCATAGGCTGCGGTGGCGCTCCACACCACTCTCGTGCGGCTCGTCCAGAACGCTCAATGTGTTCCCCAACCACGCTGCGATCTCCTCGAGTGTCAGCAGCCGCATCGCAAGGGCAGCTCGCTCGATGGCAAGGGGGTTCCCGTCGAGGCGCTGACAGATGCGCAGGATCGTTGCCGCATTCTGCTCCGTCAAAGCGAAACCAGGCGCTACGGCGGCGGCTCGATCCACAAACAAGGCAACCGCGTCATAACCCAGTACGTGAGCCAGGGGGCCAGACGCGTGAGATATACCTTGCTCAACGGCCCATGTCGAGGGCGATGGCGGTACGGCGAGGAGAGGAACGGGCCAGATGACTTCGCCCCGAACCAGGAACGCTTCTCGGCTCGTCGCAAGCACCCGAACCCTCGGGCAAGCCTGCAATACATCGTAGACCAAGGGGGCAAGGTCGGCCGTCAGACCATCACAGTTGTCGAGCACAAGCAGGAGCTGCAAGTCTGCAAGAACCGTCCGGACGTCATCGAGCGAGCTGAGCTGCGTTCGTGTGACCTGGCTCACGGCGGTCACGAGAGCATCGACGGCCGCATCGATTCCGCTGGCGCTTGTCAGGCTCACCTAGACAATGCCGTCGGGGAAGCTGTCGGTGGCGCCTGTCACCGTCTCGATGGCGAGACGTGACTTCCCACATCCCATTGGGCCAGTCAGCGTGATGAACCGATTGCCTGGCCCGCGCAGCGCGGTCCGAAGGCGCGACATCTCGCCTTCGCGCCCCACGAAGCTGGTGATGGGGATAGGTAAGTTGGTCGGTCGTGTCGAACGCGTCTCGCGCTGGCCGAGGTGAGATGTTCTGGACTTGCGGCGCTGCGTCTTGAAAGCGTCCGCCGGCTCGGTTTGCCCGCTCTTTCCTGCTAATCCGGAAGGAGACGGCAGCGCGGTATAGCGACGAGGAGGGCGGCGGAATGACATCAATTCCTCGTAGGCCCGCGAAAGAACGTCGGTGCAAATCAGTGGGGGAGCACTGGACAACATGGGTCTTGTACCCAATATGTCCATGTGCGACTAACCAGCGACACTATTATATGCGCGCGCCAAACGTGGTCAAGTCTACCTCCGGGGCGCGTCTTTCGATTCAGGATCAGATCAAAGTCAAGTCGGAGAGGCTCATCTGCGCGACGCTGTTGCGCACGCGGTCCGCCTCGCCCAGTCGGTCGGGTGGGAAGGTCTGGGCCACGGCGACGCAGCGCATGCCAGCGGCTTTGGCAGCCTGGATACCATTGACCGCATCCTCGACGACGATGCATTCGGCGGGGCTAAGGCCCAGTTTGCTGGCTGCCAGCAGAAAGAGGTCGGGGGCGGGCTTCTTGTGCGTCACCTCCTCCCCCGTCACCACCGCATCCCAGGCGTCTATCGGCAGCCCAATCGTGCCCAAGTTGGCGCTTACCTTGACCTTGTCGCCACTAGATGCGACCGCGACAAGCAGACCGGCGGCACGACAAGCTGCAACGAACTCCTTCACACCGGGAAACGCGCGTAGCTGGCGCGGAACCAGGTCGAGATAAATCTCGTAGGTTCTGTGTTTGGCGGCCGCAAGGTCAAGCGGAACGTGATACTTCTCCGCGACGCCGCCGATGTAGCGGTCTTCACCCATGCCGACGAAGGGGAAGAAGTCCTCCGGCTGCACGACGACGCCACGTTCCCTGAACATGGCGACGGCGGCTGCGTTGATAAGCGGCTCCGAGTCGGTCAGCACGCCATCCATGTCGAAGATGACGGCGCGCGGGGTGAGCGGGGTGTTCATTGTGGAGGTAAGCCTGCCTTTGTTACCGGATGCCAAACGCGTATTCG
The DNA here is from genome assembly GCA_039810085.1 of Anaerolineae bacterium. Lineage (GTDB taxonomy): Bacteria > Chloroflexota > Anaerolineae > Epilineales > JAHCIE01 > JBDHWG01. Next base: position 90,469 of record JBDHWG010000018.1, on the reverse strand, counting down.
CCGTTCCAGACCTCACCGTTCTTGCCGTTGACGCTGATGCGCAGCGTGTGGGGCCCGTTGCTCATGTCGCGGTTGACGATCTCATTGTTGTCGCTGTTGCGCCATTTCAGGCCGCGTCGCGCCGGCAGTGTCCGGCACGTCGTGCCGCTCGACTCTTGGAACGCGCAGTAGGGCGCGCTGTTCTCGACGTGCCGATAGACCTCATTGCCCTGGCTATCGGTGATGGCGAAGCTGACATTATCAATGCCGTCGCCGTCCTGGGGCTGGCCCTTGATGCGCACGCGCACCTGGAATGTCAGGGCGGTCATGGCCGTGGGGGAGTAGTTTGGGTCGATCAGCCGCACATCGAGATTCTCGATCTTTACCCCGTCCGGCGGGAACTTAGTCTGGATCGTCGGTAGGGTCGGCGTTGGCGCGGGCGTTCGGGTCGGCGCGGGCCGCGTGGGGGCGGATGTCGAGCGAGCCGTCGGCGGCGCGGCGGTTGGCGGTGGGGCGGTTGGCGGCGCAGCAGTAGGCGGGGCAGCCGTCGGCGAGGCCGGGATGGGCGTGTCCGTGGCGCGCGCCAGGGCGACCGGGCTGGCGCGCGCGCTGGTCGCCGTCACGACGATGATGATCGGCGTCGGCGCGGCGCGCTCGGAGGCCGCCCCGCAGGCCGCCAGAAGGGGAACGACGGCCAGCGCAGAGAGGACACGCAAGAAAACTTTCAACATCGTCACCTCACTCCAGGCCCCGTAACGCCTGGGCCACGCCTTGCTGCCCTGGCAGACATAGGTCGCGCACAATGCTCTTCAGGATGAGATCCTGCGAGCTGGCCTGACCCTGCATGACGCACTGACCATAGGCATCCTGCGCTTTCTGGTACAGGTCACGCGCCCCGGCTTTGTCATTCTGCGCCTGTCGGCTGAATGCAGCCTCCTCATACGCAGCGCCCAACGCCGAAAAGCCCTGCCCAAGCAGGCGATACTGCCCGCTCAGCTCCGGCAGCACGCCCCGGATCAGGTCGATGGCTTGTGCGAATTCCTTGTCGGCGTCGCCGAAATTCTGCCGCAGATACGCCTCGCCCCGTAGGCGGTGCGCGTAGCCCAGCCCAAGGCGCGCCTTGGCGATGACCTGCGTGTCGCGCGTGATCTGGGCTTTGTCAAGAGCCGTCTGGTAGTTGGCTAAGGACTGGTCGAGCCAGGTGGATGTCGTGAGGCGCTCCTCCGGTGTCTGCGCCTGGGCGCGCTGGAAGGCGACGCCGCCGAGGCCGATGTAGGCCCGCGCATAGTCCGGGTTCACGTCTCGCGCCTGATTGAACGCCGCTTCCGCATCCGTGGGGCGCTGGAGCAGCAGGTTCTCGCGGCCGATGAAGAACAGCAGCACCTCGCGGCCTTCCTCCTCAGGTCGCCCCTTCACGCTGTTCAGCGTGTTGGTCAGGATGTCGAGCGCCTGTTGTGGGCGGCCCAGCAAATCGTACAGCAGACCCAGCGCGAAGCCGGAGAGCAGCTTTTGCCGGTACGTCAGGGTGAGATTGAGACCGCGCAGGCTATCGTTGTCCAGGGGCAGGCGCAGGGGGATCGGCGCGCCAAGGTCGTAGCTGCCGACAAGCTCATCCGCTTCCGAGCGCAGCCGCGACACGTAGAAGCGGGGAATCAGGCTGGACGCCGGCTGCCCTGGCGTGAGGTTGCCGTAGACGACGGCGTCTGCGCCAAGGCGGTAGGCAAGGTCTTGCGCGGCTGTATCGTCGCTGACCAGCCCCAGGTTGCCGAAGCGCACCGTCGGCTTGAAGTCCTGCGTCACACCGACCGGCAGATTGTCGAACTCTGTCTTGAGGGAGTCGTAAAGCGTCTGGGCAATCTTCTCGCCATCCTCGGACGGGTGAACCTGGCCCGCGTCGTCCATCTGCCCGAAGTCGGCGACGACGACGTTGAAAAGGCCCGTGGCTTTTGCCTGGGCCGTCGGCGTCACAGGCACGGCTGTACTGGCCGCTGTGGGAGGCGTCGCCCGCCAGCTACCGGGTCGCGCGAGGTATACAACGACGCCCGCCAGCAGGAGCACGCCGAGATAAATAGGGAGCGTGCGGACATCGAAGGGGCCGATGTGGGCTTTGGGTTTGTCGTCCTGGGGCGGCGGTTCGTCAGGCTCAGGCTCGGGCGTGTAGCGCCAGTCTATATTGGGGCGCTCTTTGGCCGCGCGCGCGAGCAGGTCCCCAATGCGGTTGCGCCGCTCGAAGTAGAGGATAATCTGGCTGATCCAGTAGTCTTTGCCTTCCTCGCGGCCAGGGATATCTTCTGGGTCCACGCCGAGGTCGTCGCACAGGAGCGCCAGTTCTTCCAGGCTGAAAGCCTTGTCGAAGTTCTCACGCAAGTCGGCCCGCGACTGCCCGCCAGATGATTTTGGCTCCGCGCTCATCTCGCCATCCTGCCTTCGCCAGCCCACCCTTCACACCTTGAGGGGCCATAGTATAGTGCGATATAGGGGCAGGGGTCAATCGCTTTGCATCAGACGTCTGTCGCCGCCATCCTCTGATCCAACATTGCCTCGCGTCCCCATCATCCTCCCTTGCTCTCATGGAGGGCCTCACTGACTGCATGGGTCAGCCGTTGCAGCAGTTCCCGCCGTTCGCTGCTCACGGTGATGCGATTGCCTTGCTCATCCGCGACGGTCAAGTAGTATTGGCCTGTGTTCGTGCGGCCGGCCGAGATCTCAGGGTTGTTCGTGGTCAGATGGAGACTAGCGCCTGGCGTAACCATACTATGGGCATTCCTTTCTGTGGTTGTCCAGCGGTGGGCTAGAGCAAGCGCAGTGCCTGGGCGCGGGCAACGGCCTGGGTGCGCGTGTGGACGCCGAGCTTACCATAGATTTGGTTGACGTGCCACTTCGCCGTGCCGACGGTAATGACCAGGCGGTCCGCAATCTCCTGGTTGGAGCAGCCGTCGGCGATGAGGCGCAGAATCTCCATCTCGCGTTCGCTCAGTGGTTCGATAAGGGGGAGGCCAGCGCCGCTCGCCGGTGCGGCTGGAAGGGGAGCGCTGTGGGCCGTGGCCGGAACAGCGACAGATTCGAGACGGGCGCGGTACTCGCCGACACGACGCGACACCCACCCTATGCCGTATACCTGCGCCACGTCTTCGGCCTCCCGCATGGCAGTGCGGGCCGCCTCGTCGGCGCCCAGCGCGTGCTGAGCCAGGGCCAGGCACGCCAGCGCTTCCCAGAGGATGTGCGGCCAGCCGACGCGACGCGCGAGCGCCACGCTCTGTAACAGAGCATCGGCGGCGGTGGGCATGTCGTCCTGGGCGTAAAGCGCCATGCCGAGAGCCAGGTAGACCGCGCACATCGAGGGGGGGACGGGGCCTTTCTCCACGCTCGCCAGCGCTTGCTCGCTCAGGAGGCGCGCTGTCTCAGGATCGCCTTCGAGTAGGTAGGTCTGCGCTAGGCTGCCCACAACGTCCGGGCCGAGCATCTGGTTGCCGGTCAACTCGGCGAGATGGACGGCTTCGGCGAAGGCTTCTTGGGCGGCGCATAGGTCACCGTTGAGGCTCAACGCAAAGCCGCGCGCGTGCGCCAGGCGCGCGAGAGTCGCCAGGTCCCCCTCTGGCGCGTGCGAGGCGGCTTCCTGCGCTAGGGCGAGCGATTCAGCTACGTTCCCGCGCATCGCGGCAAACGTGCTTCGGTTGGTCAGCAGGACGGCCAGCGCCTCGCTTGTCGCCGGTGCGCCGGGCGGCAAGTGGGCAATCGTCTCAGCGGCGACGTCGAGGAAGCGTTGGGCCGCGTGCTGCCGTCCCTTGAAGAACAGCGAGCGCGCGTAGTACAGACACAGGAGGGGATGGGCGCGCAGGACGTCTTGGGGGAGGAGGTCAGACCAGCCCTCGAGGATGGGTAGGTTGCCCGTGCTGGAGATCGTCGTCCGGGCGGCTTCCTCGATGAGATGGCCCGCCCACGTGAAATCCTCGGCCGCCAGCGCGTGCTTGACCGCCTGAATGGGAAAGTCATTCGCGGCATACCACCCCGCCGCCCGCCGGTGGAGGTCGAGACGCTGCTGTTTACCAAGCCCCGCAGCGAGGGAGTCGGCGAACAGTTGATGGTAGCGATACCACTCCCGCTGGTCGTCCAGCGGAATCAGAAACAGGTTGCTCCGCTCCAGCCGCTTCAGCATCGCCTGGCTGTCGGTACGGCCGGTCAATGCGTCGCACAACCCGGCCGACAGGCGCTCGACAATCGACGTGGCATACAGGAAGTCCCGGACATCCTCGGTTTGGCGCTGGAGCACCTCCTCGACCAGATAGTCGATCACGTAGCGGTGCGTGCCGCTAAACGCCGCGATGAATTCGTCGGCATCGTGGCGACCCTGGAGCGACAGGGCGGCCAGTTGCAAACCGGCAATCCAGCCCTCGGTTCGGTTGTCGAGGGCAACCACCGCGCCTGTGCTCAAGGTCACGCCGACTCTCTCAAAGAAGCGCGCTGCCTCGTCCTGCGTAAATCGCAGGTCATGGGCGCGAACCTCGGTGATCTGGTTGCGCACACGCAGGCGCGCGAGGGGTAAGGGCGGGTCTTCGCGGCTTGCCAGCACGAGATGGATATGCGGCGGCTGGTGTGCCAGCAGGAAGTCGACAATGCCGTGCGTCTCTGGGGAACGAATCACGTGGTAGTCATCGAGCACCACGATAAGGCTCTGCGCCTCGGATGGCCGATGTCCGGCAAGGCCGTTGATCAGCTCGGTGAGCAACGCTTCGAGCGCGTGCGGGTCGCCTCTATCGGCGCTTGGCGTTGGAATGGCGACACCGGGCTGCGCTCGCTGAATCGCAGTGACCAGGTAAGCCAGGAAGTGGGCGGGGTCGTTGTCGTGCTCGTCCAGCGATAGCCAGGCAATCGCCGCGGCCGGGCCGCCGTCGAGTCCTTCAGGGAAAGCTAGTGTCTGGAGCCACTCAATCACCAGGGTCGTCTTGCCATAGCCCGGCGGCGCGCACACCAGCGTCAAGGAGCGGCCCTGCTGAAGCCCGTCGTTGAGTCGGTCGACCAGGCGTGGACGCGAGACGAGGGTAGCTGGTACGCGCGGGATGAAGAGCTTCGTGGCGAGGAGCATCTCAGCCATCGTCGTGAACCCCGACTCGTAGAATCACTAAGGCCAGCGCCACGCAGACCGCTGACACCGCTGTGGTGAGCGTCAAGCCGCCTACCGTCCAGAGGCGAACGGCAATTAATGAGCTAATGAGCCGGGCGACAGCCATCGCAGAGACGTTGAGGGCCAGCAAGGTGCCGCGCGCGTTGGGAGCAAGCTGCGAGATGAGGGGCAGCGTGCAGACAATGCTGAAGTCCCACCCGATCCAAACCAGGAAGAGACCGGTGAGAGCGCCCGGTAGGGTCCCGGCAAGCTGAGGAAGGAGAAGATAGGCCATAACACTCAGGAGCAGGCCGCCCATAATCGCGCGCCGCTTTCCGATGCGGTCCACCCACGCCATGGATGCGCCCTCGGCGGCAAACTCGGCGGCGCAGATGACCAGCGACACAATCCCAATCGCGGCGAGACTCAGCCCAAACTCGCGTTCCAGCCACGCGCCGTAAACGATATAGACATTCTCGCTCCCCAACACCTGGAGCAGCGTCACGGCCAATCCGAGCCAGGCCGAAAGGCTGATCAGCCGAATGCTGGCCCGGAAATTGGACAGGTGGTCCATCGAAGGGCCTGGGGCAGCGGCGGCAGCATCCGCCGAACCAACCGCCGGCAGGCGCAGCATCAGGGCCAGGCTGAGCGCCCCGAGCGCGGCTACCATGACGAAGGGCGATTGCCACCCATAGGCGGTGATGAGAAAGCCCGCTGCTGGGACGCCGATCAGCCACGCCGTGGGCCACATGAGCGCCAGCAAGCCAAAGACGCGGCCGCGGCGTTCGTAGGGGACAGCGTCGCCCAGGTAAGCCAGGACGGCCGGGTCATAGACGGCTTTGCTCAGGCTCAACAGGGCGAAGGCAATCAGGACCAGGCCAAACGCGGGGGCGACAAGCACCAGGCCCGCGCCTCCGACGAGTAACGCCAGCCCGGCGATCATGAGCGGGCGGCGACCACGTCGGTCGGCCAGTGCGCCATAGAGTGGGCTGGATAGGTTGGCCGCCGCGCGAACGGTCAGTAGGAGAGTGGTCGTCTCAAGCGGTAGCCCCAGCCCTCGGGCGATGGCGGGGAGGAACGGGTATATGATTCGGCCCTGGAGATTGAGCGCCAGGCGCGACAACAGGACGACGCCGAACTCACGCCTCGTTTCCCCGTGCGCTGGCCGGGCCTCCTCAACGACCGTCTGTACTGTCGCCATAGATCTCCGCCGGCTGGGCAGCCTATGCACCTCTATTCTAGTCTACATCGTCGTTAAATGCGGTGAAGAAAGCGCCATGCCGGGTGGAGATAATGAAGAAGGCGGATCACACAAGATGATCCGCCCCAAGATGACGCCGTACGGATTATGCCAGGTGATGCTGCGTGACATCAGCAGGGTCATCGGTTTTTGTTGGTATCCGGGTCACTGAGACCAGTGTCAGGCCGAGATCGCGGATCCGACTGAGAACGCCGTGGAGCGCCGCCTGGTCGACGACAGGACCGGCGAGCAGCGTTTCGCCTTCGGGAAGCCAGGTAAGGGTCAGGCCATCGAACCATTGCGAACGCCGATTATCAATGTGTCCGTCTACCCGAATCTCGTAGTAGTCCACTGTGTCGTCTCCTTCGGGCATCGCTATTCGCCGATTCTGAACGATGTCCGCACCGCCGTCGGGCCGCAGAAGTCATATGCCTCTGAACTTCACTATACAGCACAATAGGGTGACTTGTAGCCTATCGAAAGGTAGGATCAGGGGTAGGTTATCACGCGGATGGAGGTGCGGGTTTTGATGGTCGCCCTTGCCACATTATACTTTCCATGCGCTCGTGGACCCATAGGCTACACTGCCGACCTGGGCGGAGGAGTGGTTGTGAGCGATGACGATGGTCTGGTAGGGCGGACAGACGAACAGGGCGCGCTAAGTGAAGTGCTCGCTGCAACCCATCAGCATGCGGAACGGGTTGTGCTCCTGGCTGGCGAAGCGGGGGTGGGCAAGACGCGCCTGCTGGACGTATGCCTGGAGCGCACAGGCCTGCTGGTGCTTCGAGCCCACACTAGCGAGAGCGCGACCCCACCCTATGGCCCGATTGCCAACGCCCTGCGCGCCTACCTACGAATGCACCCAGCGGGGCTGGTTGACTGCGGCCCTCTCGCGCCCTACCTCACCTTGCTGCTGCCGGAGCTTGGGCTGTCACCGTGCCTGGCTGAGCCACCCGTGCTGAGAGAAGCAATCTGCCAGGCCTTCACAGCCATCGCCCGCCAGAACCCCACGGCGCTCGTCCTGGACGATTTACAGTGGGCGGACCACGCGACACTGGAACTTGTGCCGGTCCTGGCAAACGCTCTCGCCCACGAGCCGCTGGTCATTGTCGGCACCTATCGTAGCGACGAGGTGGGACGCGGGCATCCGCTGCGGCGGCTGCGCAACGACCTGCGCCGTGCGCACTTGCTGCGCGAAATTGTCGTCAACCCGCTCGACCGGGATGAGACCATCGCGCTGGCCGGCCACATCCTAGGCCAATCGCCTGGTCCGGCCCTGGCCTACCTGCTGTACGAACGAACCGAGGGCGTTCCATTGTTTGTCACAGAACTGGCGCGCGCTCTGGCCCTCAGCGGCCGGCTCCGGGCGGGTACGGGAGGGCTAGAGCTGGCCCCGGGCACGGACCTGCCCATTCCTGACACCCTCCGCGATGCGGTGCTGGTGCGCATGGACAGACTACCCGAGCCGGCGCTTCGTTTGCTCCACCTCGCTGCTGTGGCCGGTCGTGAGTTCGATCTCGCCCTCGTGGTCGACTTAGCGGGCAATACAGACGGGTTGGACGCTCTGCTGGAAGGCGGCCTGCTGGTCGAGGTTGAGCCAGGCCGCGGCGCCTTTCGTCACCCGCTCATCCGCGACGCCATCTACAGCGATATCTCCTGGGTTCGCCGCCGCGCCCTGCACCGCCAGATGGCCGAGCGCCTCCGGGCGGACGGCGCCGCGCCCCTGGCCGTCGCCCAGCACTGGCTGGCGGCACAGGAGCCTGACCACGCCCGGTGGGCCTACCTCGCTGCGAGCCAGCAGGCGTGCGCCATTCACGCCTATCGCGATGCCGCAGAAGCTAGCCGCCAGGCGCTGGACCTGTGGCCGAGCGGGGTTGACGAGGCGTATCGGCTGGACGTGCTCGACCAGTTCGGACAGTGCGCCGAACTCGGTGGTATGCTGTCCGAGGCCGCTCGTGCCTGGCGTGAGGTAGCTGAGGGCCGACGGCAGGGTGGCGATGTGCGAGCCTGCGCCCTCGCTGAACGCAAGCTGGCGAACGTCGCTGAGCTGCAAGGGCATTGGGGATCTGCGCTGGCAGCGCATGAGGCGGCTGCCCGATGCTTTGCCGCCAGCGACTTGTCCGCCGAAGCCGCTGCGGAGCGCCTCTCGGCAGCCGCACACCTGCGATCGGCTGGGCGATACCGGGCTGCACTGGAACTCCTGTCGATGGCAATGAATGAGGCGCTGCAAGCCGGGCGCCCCGACTTGCAGGCGCGCATCATGGCTCAGTCTGGCAATGCCCAGGCTCGAATGGGTCAGACGTCGGAGGGGCTGGCGCTGGTACGACAGGGGCTATCGCTGGCGTTGGAGCACAACCTGGCGAGCGCGGCGGCCGAGGTCTACCAGCGGTTGGCCGACGCGCTAGAGCACGCCGGCGATTATGCCGGCGCGAGGGAGACGTATCTGGTCGGGTTCGACTTCTGCCAGGCCAACGACGTGCCGGCCGCTGCCCAGCTCTGCGTCGCTTGCCTGACGGTGGTTCTACGCCATACGGGGGAATGGGAACGGGCGATGAGCCTCTGCCGCGAAGTTCTTGCTTCCGACGATAGCAGCACGCACGCTCGGGCGGTTGCCAGTGGCATGCTCGGCTCGCTGTATGCCCTGCGCGGGCAGGTGCGCCCGGCGCGTCCGTTGTTGCTCGAGTCCGCCGCGCTCGCCCGACAAATCGAGTTGGCGGCTATGGAGCTCCTGGCCGCTTGGGGCCTGGCGTTGATCGACGAGCTCAACGGGGCGTACGACCGAGCCGCCGAGCGCGGCCGCTTCGTCCTCGACCGCTGGCAGCGGATGGAAGACGTCCACTACGCCGTGCCGGCGCTGCGCTGGCTGGTCACCTTCTTCGCCATGACGGGGGTAGACGTCGAGGCTCGCGCCTGCGCCAATGCACTGGCCCAGATCGCCAGTGCTACCGGCCAGGCAGAGGCGCTCTCCGCGCTCGCCCACGCCCTGGGCGAGATCGCCCTTCTCGACGGCGGTCCCGCGCAGGCCGCTCGGCAGTTCACCCAGGCCCTGGATTTGTTGAGCGATCTCCCCGTGCCCTACTGCCAGGCCGGAACCGGGTTCCGGGCTGGTGTGGCTTGCGCGGCGGCTGGTCAGCGGGAGGTAGCCGTGCAGCATCTGACGAACGCCTACCGCACCGCGCGCCAGCTCGGGGCGCGGCCCCTGGCAATCCGCATTGCCCAAACCCTCGATTCGCTAGGCGAGCCGCTCGTCGAACGTCTGGGGACAGGCGCCGCGGGCCGGTTTAGGTCCGGCGACCTGACCCGACGCCAGCGCGAGATCCTCCATCTCGTCGCTCAGGGTCAGACGAACGCCGAGATCGCTCGGACGCTGGTGCTCAGCCCGCGCACCGTGGAGATGCACGTGGGCAACATCCTTGCGGCTCTCGACAGCCGCTCACGCGCCGAGGCCGTGCGTCGCGCTGCGGAGCTTGGCCTGCTCGAAAACTACGGTACCACCCCCTAAAAAATACCGTACATTCCCGCAGGCATTCCGCGCCCGCCCATCGTATACTGCTATGCAGCGGCTTTCAGCCGGTTTCAGCGCCGATAGAGGAGTGACGGCAATGAGCGAGATACCTGGGACATTCAATGAGACGCCTCGCGCCGATGGCGTGCTTGAGATGCTGGGCACAACCCAGATGGAGGGTAGCACGTGTGCGCTTCTCACGCCAGCGATCCGGGCCATGCTACGCGAGATGGCGCCGGGGCAGGTGTTGGAGGTGCGCGTCGACGACCCGACGGCGCGGGACGACATGGCCGCGTGGACACGGCTGGCTGGGCATGAGTTGGTTCAGACGATCCAGGAAGGCGAGACCATTCGTTTCTTTGTACGCAAGCGAAGAGCTTGATGCAGAAAGGAGATACCAAGATGACCACTCTGACGGTACATTGTACGCATGGGCAGGAGGATGCTGAGCGGGCGACAATGGCGTTTGTCGTCGGTAACGTGGCCGCCTCAGCCGATCAAGACGTCGTCGTGCTGCTGACGATTGACGGCGTGTGGCTGGCAACGAAGGGCTGCGCCGATGGTATCCACAAGGAGGGGTTTCAGCCCCTCAAGGAAGTGATCCAGTCGTTCACCGACAACGGCGGCCAGATCTGGGCGTGCGGCGCATGCGCCAAGCCGCGCGGGATCACCGATGCTGACCTGATTCCGGGGGCGCGGATCGTCACGGCAGCGATGGCGGTCGAGCGGCTGGCAGGCGGTAGCGCATCACTGAGTTTCTAGCCGAACCTCTTCCCCGCGTGGTACAGATGGGTTAACGTGTTCGAGATACCGTGGCTCTCAGCAGGAAAGCTGCTGAGAGCCACGATTGCGCCTGTTTGATACATCTGACGTCATGGATGAACTGAATGCTTCAATTCAATCTTGCGTTAACGTTATCTATTATTTGGTGATTAAGATGCAGAGTTGTAGAATTGCAGAAAGCCCGCGTCCCTTTTTGGAGCCGTTATGAAGAAACGACCGACTATTGCCGATGTGGCTCGCGCCGCCGGTGTGTCTATGATGACCGTCTCACGGGTGATGAACGATAAACCGGGCGTCGGCGAGGAGATGCGTCAGCAGATTCGGGAGTTGGCGAACACAATGGGCTACCGACCCAGCCAAATTGCTCGCGGCCTCGTGACACGACAGACCTCCAGCATTGGCCTGATTGTGCCGGATATCGCTAACCCCTTCTTTGCCCAGATCGCGCGTGGCGCCGAGGATGCGGCCTTCGAGCACGACTACAATCTCTTCCTCATCAACACCGCCGAGAACTTGGACCGCGAGATGGCTGCCCTGGCGTCGCTCTTGCAAAAGGAGATTGACGGCGTCATCCTGTGCAGCTCGCGTCTCCCGCCGGATGAGCTTGAGACCCACATCCAGGACTTCCCCGCTGTCGTGCTGTTCAACCGCGAACTGGGTGCGCCGATGCCCCATGTCGCCACGCTCAACGTCAACGACAGGCTTGGGGGACAGCGGGCGGTCCAGCACTTCGTCGCCCACGACCGTCGCCGCATCGCCATCATCGCCGGCCCGGTGACGTCGATATCAGGCCAGCGTCGCCTGGATGGCTACCGCGCCGGACTGCAAGAGGCAGGCATCATCTTCGACCCGGGGCGTTTGGAGCACTGCGAGCCGACCACCGAGGGCGGTCGCGCCGCCGCCACAGCCATCCTCACCCGCCGCCCCCGCGTCGATGCCATCTTCGCGTTCAACGATCTCGTCGCCGTCGGCGCGTTGCAGGCGTGCGAGGACGCGGGCAAGAAGGTCCCCGACGACGTGGCGGTCATCGGCGCGGACGACATCCCCATCGCGACGATGCTCCGCCCCCGTCTGACGACCCTCCACATCGACCTGCCCGCCATCGGCGCTCAGGCGATGACGCTGGTGCTGGGGATGATTCAGGACCAGACTAACGGCGATGGCGCAGCCTACGAGATTGAGCCTGAACTAGTCATCCGCGAGTCAGCCTGACAAGCGTTTCTCCCTCTAGCCGCGCCATGTCACGTCTGACCTGCGCGCTGCCGCCCCCGCTCCCAGAACAATCACACCCACTATTGACGTTAAGAGTAATATTTGTTAACGCAAATGGCGTCTAGATTGGCGCAAAATTGGCCTCGATTTGGCCCTTCTCCCTCTTGACATGGCCCAAATGTGTGGTATACTGACACTAACAAACGTTAGCGATAACTCTAACACAAGCCATCATAAACCATCTGACAAGGAGAGGCGCCATGAGCGCGACAGTGACCACGTCCACCCCCAATGTCCCCGTGACCAAGCCCGAGGCCGAGTTTGTTTCCCCGCCCGGCCGCTACCGCTCCCTCGCCGCGATGGCCGTCGCCTTCGTCGTCGATAACCAGGAGGGCGGCCTTATCAACGTCCTGTTCCCCGTCATCATGCAGGCTCTCGCCCTGCCGCTGAGCGCCCTCGGCGTTCTCGCCAGCGTCAGCCGCTTCGCCCGCATGCTCTTTGGTCCGCTGTGGGCCATGGCCGCCGACAAGTGGGGCCGCAAGCGCATCCTGTTCCTCATCACCGGTGTCTGGGGTATCTGGACCGTCGCCGCTGGCCTCGCCCAGAATTACCAGCAGCTGCTCATCCTCTACACCATCGGTGTCATCGGCACGGTCGGCGCCGAACCCATCGTCCAGGGCATGGTGCCGGATTTCTTCAAGGAAACCGAGACGGGCAAAGCCTTCGGCTTCCTCCGCTCCACCGCTGGCCTCGGCAGCCTCGTCCTGACGCCGCTCATCGGCGAGCTGGCGAACATCGACAATGGTTGGCGCATCGGCATGTTCATCATGGGCGGCATCGCCATCCTCAGCGGCGTCCTGATCCTCACCATGGTCCACGAGCCTGAGGCCCGCTCCGGCGCGAATGCGCACGCCAGCTCCTTCGACTTCAAGGCGATGGCCGGGCTGTTCAAGACCCCGACGATCCTGCTGATGGCCGTGAGCATCATCTTCGTCACTCTGCTCGTCCTGCAAACCTTCTTCGTGACCTACTTCGTCAGAGTACGCGGCTGGGAGACGGCGGGCGCGGCGATGCTGATGACGGTGTGGATGGGTGGCTTCATGATTAGCTCCTTCGTCGGTGGCATGCTCGGCGACTGGTTCGACAAGCGCTTCGGTTCCAAGGGTCGCATTATGATGTTCCAACTGTACTGTGTGGTGTTCGCGGCGCTGACCTACATTACGCTGCAAATCGACTGGGGCAAGGGGTCGATTGTGTACGTAATCGTCTTCCTCCTGGGCCTGGTAACGGCGGTCGGCTTCTCTGGCGCGATTGCCCCGATGGTGTCCGCTGTGGTTCCGCGCTCCGTGTCCGCAACCGCCTTCGGCCTGCTGTTCGGCCTCATCCAGGGTCTCATCGCGGCGGTGCTCTCGCTGGCGGCGGGCAGCCTGGCCGAGACCTACGGCCTGCCGGCGGTGATGTTCTGGATGCTGACGGTTCCGTACGCCCTGAACGCGGTGTTCTGGTTCCTGTTCTACCCCTTCTACCCGAAGGATGTCGCGGCCCAGGTGGCGCGCGCCAAGGCTGAGCAGGTGGCGGCTTAACCTCTCCTCAAGTGTCGGGGATGTCGCAAGGCATCCCCGACACACTTCTAAATGCCCCAGGAGGCATGTGATGCTCTACCCCATCCAGAATGACGTGCGCAACAAGCTTGATATCTCTGGTATCTGGGACTTTCAGATTGACCCGAACGAGGAAGGGGAGCCAGGCGGGTGGGCCAACGGCCTGCCCCAGCCGCGCCCCATCGCCGTCCCCGGCAGCTGGAACGAGCAGTACGCCGACATCTTCAACTACACCGACCGCGCCTGGTACGTCAAGCGTACCTTCATCCCCACAAGCTGGCAGGGCCAGCGGATCTTCATCCGCGTCGGCTCGGCCAACTACAGCGGCACAGTCTACGTCAACGGCGTTAAGGTCGGCGAGCACAAGGGCGGCCACCTGCCCTTTGCCTTCGACATCACCGGCCATGTCCAGTGGCGCGAGGCCAACACCATCGCCATCAGCGTCGAGAACTATCTCATCCAGGATCGCGTGCCGCCGGGCGGCGCGGGTCCCCTCGGCGTCTCCGGCTACCCCGGCACGCCGTACGACTTCTTCCCGTTCGCTGGCCTGCATCGCCCCGTGGTGCTATACTCCGTCCCACAGACGCACATCGAAGACGTAACCGTCGTGACGGGCATCGAGGGGCAGACCGGCACGGTCAAGGTGTCGGTCAAAGTTAGCAGCCCGGAGAGCGAGGCCAGAATCGTGGTGAGCGGCGCCGACCGGACGGTCGAGGGAACAATCGCTCTGGCGAACGGCGCAGGCGAGACGACGCTCGTCGTCCCCAACGCCCGCCTGTGGTCGCCGGGCGCCCCATACCTGTACGGCCTGGACATCATCACCGACACGGACCACTACTCTCTCCCCATCGGCATCCGCACGGTCGCCGTCCAGGGCAAGCACGTGCTGCTCAACGGCACGCCGGTGACGCTCAACGGCTTCGGTCGCCACGAAGACTTCATCGCCAGCGGCAAGGGTCTGAACCTGCCCTTGCTGGTCAAGGACTACGGGTTGATGCGCTGGGTCGGCGCGACCAGCTACCGCACGTCCCACTACCCCTATAGCGAAGAAGAGATGCAGATGGCGGACCGCGAGGGCTTCCTCATCATCGACGAAATCCCCGCCGTCTCCCTCCAGTTCGAGACGCCGGAGCTGATCCCCATCCACCTGCGCGAGTGCCTCCGCGCCATCGACGAGCTGATCGCCCGCGACAAGAACCATCCCAGCGTCATCATGTGGAGCGTCGCCAACGAACCCATCCCGCAGAACCCGCGCGCGCGTTTCGCGGGCTGGCGGCCCGCCCCTGGCACGGATGATACCGGCAAGAAGTTCCTCGATGAGTTGGTCGCCCACGCCAAGGCGCTGGACCCGACGCGGCTGGTGACGGTGATCGGCTTGATGGGCGGCCCCGTCGAGTGGCTGAACACGAGCGACGTCATCTGCATCAACCGCTACTGGGGCTGGTACACTGACGGCGGCGAGTTGGCGAAGGGCATCCAAAAGATGGACCAGGAGTTCGACGAGCTGTGGCAGGCGCTGGGCCGCCCAATCATCGTGACCGAGTTCGGCGCGGATACCGTGGCAGGGCTGCACGGCGAGCCGTCGGTGATGTTCACCGAGGAATACCAGGCGGACTTCATTCGCGGCTACCTGGAAACGGCGGCCAAGAAAGACTTTGTGGTGGGCATGCAGGTGTGGAACTTCGCCGACTTCGCGGCGGTGCAAGGCATCAACCGCGTCGGCGGCCTGAACTTGAAGGGCATCTTCACCCGCACGCGGCAGCCCAAGATGGCGGCGCAGGTGCTGCGCGAGTTCTGGCGGAAATAGGCGGCAAGGACGTGACGGCGATGGACGTTGAAACGCTGGCCCGCACCATTCAGAGCATCCTCGCGCCCGTGGTGATGATCTCGGCCTGCGCGATTATCCTGGGCGGACTGTGGGGCCATGCCTCGGCCATCAACGACCGGCTGCGCGCCATGAACCACGAGCGCCTGGAGTTATGGCGCGCAGCCGCCACCGATGCCTACACAGTCGAGCGCCTGCACCAGATCGACACGCAGACACCCACGCTGGTGCGCCGCCACCGCCGCGTCATCCAGGCCATCGTCACTATCTATGGCGCGATCCTGGTGTACATCGTCAGCATGTTTGCCATCGCCGGCGCCAGCCTGGCGAACGTCTCAGCGACCTTCGCGCTGCTCCTGTTCCTGACCGGCACGTTCCTGCTCCTGGTCGCCATCCTGCTGGCGATCCTCGAGATCCGCATCTCGCAGGTCGCGGTCGAGTTTGAAGTCAAACGGGTGGCGGGCCTGCGCCACTGACAAAAAGCCCGCCCTGCCCCCACAAGTTTCCGGGGGAACGAAGAACGTCAAGGCGCAACGCCGCCAACAGGCTGAAAACTTACCTCTCTTTGCGCCGTTGCGTCCTGGCGTTACCATCCGATTTTCAGAGGACAAAAGGAGACAGAAATGCTTTACCCCATTCAGAACGACAGGCGGAACAAGCTCGACATCTCCGGTATCTGGGATTTCAAGACCGATCCCGATGGTGTCGGCGAAGGGAACGGCTGGGCCAACGGGCTGGCCGACTCGCGCCCGATGGCGGTGCCCGGCAGCTGGAACGAACAGTACGACGACCTCTTCCTGTACCTCGGCCTGGCCTGGTACGTAAAGCCGACCTACATCCCCCACAGTTGGCAGGGGCAGCGCGTCTTCATCCGCGTCGGTTCGGCCAACTACCTCGGCACGGTCTACGTCAACGGCGTCAAGGTCGGCTTCCACGAGGGCGGCCACCTGCCCTTCGCCTTCGACATCACGGACCACGTCAAGTGGGAGGAAGAGAACATCATCGCCATCAGCGTCGAGAACGAGTTGAAGCCGTCGCGGGTGCCCTCGGGCAACATGCCTGGTTCCGCTATGAGCATGTTTGCCAGTATCCCCGCCACCACCTTCGACTTCTACCCCTTTGCCGGCATCCATCGCCCGGTGGTCCTGTACACCGTCCCCCAGACCTACATCGCCGACATCACGGTCGTGACCGACATCGAGGGCGCCGACGGCACTGTGAAGATCACCGCCCGACTGAGCGAGGCGGCGTCGGCGCAGGGGAGCGTCACCTTGAGCGGTGGGGACCAACCGGTGCAGGCAGCCCTGTCGTTCACGGACGGCGCCGCCGAGGCTACGCTGCGCGTTCCGCAAGCCCGCTTGTGGTCCGACAAAGACCCGTATCTCTACACCCTGACTGTCGCCACTGACGCCGACCGCTACTCCCTCAAGATCGGCATCCGCACCGTCGCCGTGCAAGACGGCCACATCTTGCTCAACGGCCAGCCGGTGAAGCTGAACGGCTTCGGGCGGCACGAGGACTTCATCGCCAGCGGCAAGGGCCTGAACCTGCCGTTGATGGTCAAGGACTACCAATTGATGCGCTGGACAGGCGCGAACGCCTACCGCACTTCCCACTACCCGTACAGCGAAGAGGAGATGCAGCTGGCCGACCGCGAGGGCTTCCTCATCATCGACGAGATCCCCGCCGTCAGCCTGCAGATGAGCGACGAGGCCAACTCCCCGGAGCGGCTGCGGATGTGCTTGCAGCAGGTCGAGGAGATGATCGCCCGCGACAAGAACCACCCGGCCGTGGTCATGTGGTGCGTCGCCAATGAGCCGATGCCCAAGGGTTTCGGCGTTGGCGCCCTCGGCGAGAGCGATCCGGCCACCGAAGAAGTGAATAAGCCAGGCAAGGAGTTCCTGGACACGCTGCTGGCCCGCGCCCGCGAGCTGGACCCAACCCGCCTGGTGACCATCGTCACGGTGATGGGCGGCCCCCAATCCTGGATGGAGAAGTGCGACGTCATCTGCATGAATCGCTATTGGGGCTGGTACACCCTCGGCGGCCAGCTGGACATCGCGCGCGAGAAGCTGGCCGGGGAACTGGATCAGGTCTGGAACCGCTGGCACAAGCCAATCATCATGACCGAGTTCGGCGCCGACACCATCGCCGGCTACCACGGCAAGCCCAACGTGATGTGGACGGAGGAGTACCAGGCCGACTACATCCGCTTCCACCTGGAGGTGGCGGCCGAGCGGGATTTTGTCGCCGGCATGCAGGTGTGGAACTTCGCCGACTTCGCGGCGGTGCAGAGCATCATGCGCGTGGGCGGCTTGAACCACAAGGGCATCTTCACCCGCATCCGCACCCCCAAGCAGGCAGCCTATGTGCTGCGTGAGTTCTGGGCCCGACAATAACTCAATCGAAGGAGGCTCATCATGTCTGTGATCACAGTGTCCCGTCAGACCGCGAGCCTGGCCGACGAGATTACCAGGCGTCTGTGTGAGCGCCTCGGCTATCACTACTTCGACAAGGCGCTCATGGCGCAGCTCGCGCCCGAAGTCGGCCTGGCCCCTAGCAAAGTTGTCGATGTTTCGGAACGGGAGCATCGCGCGCCGAGTCTCCTGGAGCGATTCTTCGGCCGCGTCCAGACGTTCGACGGGGATCCGGCCGGGTTCACGTACACCACTCAAGCGGATGCCCAGGTGGAGATGACGGTGCAGCAGGTTCGCGCCCTGATTTTGGCCGCTTACGACAGAGGCAACGTCGTCATCGCCGGCCGGGGTAGCCAGGTCGTCCTGGCCGACAAGCCCGACGTGCTGCACGTGCGCATCGTCGCGCCGGCTGAGGTGCGCGCGAAACGCTGGCAGGAGCGCCTGGGACTGTCCATCGAAGCGGCGCGGGAGCGCGTGCGCGTGCGCGACGCGGCCCACGTGGACTTCGTCAAGCGATTCTTCGACGTCGACCTGACCGACCCATCGCTGTACGATCTGACGGTCAACACGGGCAAGCTCACGCCGGTCGCCGCCGTCGATGTGATTGTCAAGGCGCTGGAGTCGCTCTCCGCCAAGGCCGCGTAGGGGTAGCCCGTCGTGGCTACCCAGGGGCCAGGGCGACCACAGGGGGTCGCCCGTACAAGGCCGCGTAGGGGTCCGCGTAGGGGTAGCCCCCCGTGGCTACCCAAGCCCGTCGTGGCTACCCAGGCATCAGGGCGACCACAGAGGGTCGCCCGTACGCAAGGTTCCGTGCCATAATTACAAGGAGGTGTATCGTGGCCGAACAGACTATCACACCTAGTGTCGCGCCCACAAAGGAAGGCGGTGTCAAGCACCGCTGGCTGACCGTCACCGTGTTGTCCATGTTGCAGCTCATCGAGAACTCGGAGGGCGGGCTGATCAACAGCCTCTTCCCCGTGATTCGCGCCGACCTGGGTCTAACCCTGGCGTCGCTTGGCATCCTGACCAGTATCGGCAAATTCGCGCGCATGATTTTCGGCCCCATCTGGGCCATCCTGGGTGACCGCTTTGGCCGCAAGCTACTCCTGGTCGTCACGGCGCTGTGGGGTGTCTGGATGGTCGCGGCCGGGTTCGCCCGCGATTTCAACCAGCTGATGCTGCTCTACGGCATTGGCGTCCTCGGCACGGTCGCCGCTGAGCCGATCTCCAACGGCCTGGTATCCGACATCTTCAAGCCGGATGAGCGCGGCCGGGTGTACGGCACGATGCGCAGCGTGACTGGCGTCGGCTCCATCATTATGACGCCGCTGCTCGGTCAGCTGGCCGGCATTCCCGACAACCAGGGCTGGCGCATCGGCATGTTCATTATGGGCGGGATCGCCATCCTAAGCGGCATCCTGACCTGGATATTCGTGACCGATCCGAGGCACGAAGTGAGCGATGAGAGGTTCGCCCAGGCCGTCGGCGGCGCTGAGCAAGCCCGGCCGTCCGCCAAGGAAGGCGGCTTCCGCTTCGCCGACGTTCCCGGCCTGCTGGCTATCCCCACTGTGGCCCTGCTCGGCGTCCAGCTCATTTTCATTACCAGCCTCATCCTGTTCGCCTTCCAGGTGACCTTCCTGGTGGACGTGCGCAAGTTCTCGACCCAGGAGGCGACCCTGGTGACCTCGGTGTTCTTCGTGGGCTTCACCATCAGCTCGTTCCTCGGCGGCATCCTGGGCGACCGCTTTGCGCGCTGGAACCCGCGCATCGGCCGCGTTATCATGATGCAGCTTTACCTGGTCGCCTTCGCCATCATGAGCTACCTCGCGATGCAGATCCCCTGGGGCAGCCGGGTTCTCGAATACGTCATCTGGTTTGTCTTCGGACTGGTGGCCTCCCTCGGCTTCTCCGGCTGCGTCCTGCCGATGGTGTCGCAGGTCGTTCTGCCGCAGTATCGCGGCACGGCCTTCGCCCTGTTGTTCTCCTTCATTCAAGGCGCGTTGGCGGCGCTCGTGTCCCTGGCCCTGGGGGGCCTGGCGCAGCAGTACGGCTTGCAGCCGGTCATGTTCTGGCTGATTACCGTACCCTACGCAATCAACGCGGTCTTCTGGTTCGTGTTCTACCGGACCTTCCCGCGTGACCAGGAGCGCATGCAGCAGAGGATGGCCGCGCAGACCGCTGCCGCGGGCGACTGATGTTTTGAGCTAACGTTGTGGCACACCCGCCAAAGGAAGAAGTCATGCCAGGCATTCCATGGACTCTCTCACCCGACCGATGCTTCGACGCCGACCCGGCGCAGCGCGAGATGGCCCGCACGCTGTACGCTGCCGTGAAAGACCTGCCGATTGTTAGCCCGCACGGCCACGTGCCGCCCGCGCTGCTGGCCGATCCGTCGGCGAGCAGCGGCACACCGACGGACCTCTTCATCATTCCCGACCACTACGTGTTCCGCATGCTCTACAGCCAGGGCATCCCGCTCGAAAAGCTCGGCATCCCCAGTGTGGACGGCACGCCGGTCGAGACCGACCACCGCAAAATCTGGCAGATCTTCGCCGAGAACTTCTACCTGTTTCGCGGCACGCCCTCCGGCCTCTGGCTGTCCTCGTCGCTGATTGACGTGTTCGGCGTGACCGAACGGCTGAACGGCGAGAGCGCGCAGCGCATCTACGATCACCTGGCGGCGCAGCTGGCGAAGCCGGAGTTCTCGCCGCGCGCGTTGTTCAATCGCTTCAACATCGAGTGGCTGGCGACCACGGACGCCGCGACGGACACCCTGGACGACCACCGCACGCTGCACGCGGAGGGCTACACCCACATCCTGCCGACGTTCCGCCCCGACGCGCTGATGAACCTGGCGAGCCCAACCTGGCGCGGCGACATCGAACGCCTCAGTGACGTGTCGGGCATTGCCGTGACCGACTACGCCCGCTACATCCAGGCGCTGGAGGAGCGCCGCGCCTTCTTCAAGAGCATGGGCGCGCTGGCCGCCGACCACTCCAAACTGACGCCGTACACGGTGCGCCTGACCGACGCCGAGGCCGACGCCATCTTCGGACGCGCGTTGCAGGGCGGGGCGACCGCCGCCGACGCGGAGCAGTTCGCGGGCCACATGCTGATGGAGTTCGCGCGCATGAGCGTCGAGGACGGCTTGGTCATGCAAGTCCACCTCGGCGTCGCGCGCAATCACAACCCGGCGGTCTTCGAGCGCTTCGGCGCGGACAAGGGCGGTGACGTTCCTTTCGGCATCGAGTGGGTCCAGAGCTTCAAGCCGCTGCTCAATGCGTACGGCAACGACGCGCGCCTGCGCCTCATCCTGTTCACACTGGACGAGACGGGCTACAGCCGCGATCTGGCCCCTCTCGCCGGCCACTACCCCGCCGTGCGGCTCGGCCCGCCTTGGTGGTTCCACGACAGCGTCAACGGCATCCGCCGCTACTTCGATAACGTCATCGAGACGGCCGGGCTGTATAATACGGCCGGCTTCAACGACGACACGCGCGCCTTCGCGTCGATCCCCGCGCGCCACGACGTGTGGCGGCGGGTGAGCTGCGACTGGCTCGCCAGGCTGGTCGTGCAGGGATTGATCGCCGAGGACGAAGCGGCGGAGATGGCGCGAGACTGCGCGACGGGTCTGGCGAAGCGCGCCTACCGCATCTCGGATGCCGAGGCTGTAACGGCGCGGTAAGACGAAGAGAAGATTGCCACAGAGGCGCAGAGGACACAGGGTTGAGGAAATAAGATGGACACACTTCAGAATCTGTTCAGTTTAAACGGTCAGGTGGCGGTCATCACCGGGGGCACGGGGGTGCTGGGCAGCGCGATGGCGCGCGGGCTGGCGCAGGCCGGCGCCAAGGTCGGCGTCCTGGGCCGCCGCCGCGAGCAGGCCGAGGTCGTCGTGGCGGACATCGAGGGCCTCGGCGGCACGGCTATGCCGCTGCCCGCCGACGTGTTGGACCGCGCGAAGCTCGAAGAGGCGCGCGCGGCCGTGCTAGACCAGTGGGGGCGGCTCGACATCCTGGTGAACGCGGCGGGCGGCAACATGCCGTCGGCGACGCTCCCACCGGGCCAGTCCTTCTTCACCCTGCCCGTCGAAGGCATGCAGCCGGTCATCGCCCTGAACCTGAACGGCACGCTCCTGCCCATCCAGGTGTTCGGCGAGGCGATGGGGCAGGCCAAGCGCGGCTGCATCGTCAATATCTCGTCCATGGCGGCGCAGCGGGCGCTGACGCGCGTCGTCGGCTACGGCGTGGCGAAGGCGGCGGTAGACAACGCGACGCGCTGGCTGGCGGTCGAACTGGCGCGCTCGTTTGGCGGCGGTATCCGCGTGAACGCCATCGCGCCGGGCTTCTTCATCGGCGAGCAGAACCGCAGCTTGCTGCTAAACGAGGACGGCTCGCTGACGCCGCGCGGCCAGACCATTATCGACCACACGCCGGCAGGCCGCTTCGGGGAGCCGGACGAGCTGATAAGCACGCTGGTCTGGCTGTGCAGCCCGGGCGCGAGCTTCGTCAACGGCATTGTCGTGGCGGTCGATGGCGGCTTTAGCGCCTTCAGCGGCGTGTAGGCCAGCCCGACTCCCTCACGGGAAAGAGGCTAGCAGACGACGATCTGAAGAACCTTCAGCCTGACGTTGCCAGGATGCTGCGCAGGAAGGCGAGGCCCTGACGCGCCAGCGTGTCCTGGTCCGGGGCCAGTGGCCGCCACAGGCACACCGCGCGGGCGATGGCTTCGAGCGCCGGTGTGAACGCCTCAATGGCGACCACGCCGTCGTAGTGAATTGCTGCCAGCCCGCGCGCCACGCCTTCCCAATCAACCTGACCCGTGCCGGGGATGCCCCGGTCATTCTCGCAGGCATGGAAGTGATAGAGCTTCCCTCCTGCGCGGCGGATGGCCTGCTCGGTGTTCTTCTCCTCGATATGCATGTGGAACGTGTCGAGGTGCAACCCGATGGCAGGGCTGTTGACTTCATCCAGCAACGCCAGCCCTTGGGCGACTGTGTTCATCATGTCGACCTCGAACCGATTCAACGGCTCGAGCGCGAGCTTCACGCCGCGCTCGCCCGCGTAGTCGCCTAGCTCGCGTAGCCCGTCTGCGGCCCGGCGCCGCTCGGCGTCGCGTTCGGCCGGCGGCAGAAGGCGGGCTTTGCCGACGGAGGAGTAGGCCGGGCCGCACACGACCGGGGCTCCCAACGTTTGCGCCGTGTCAATCATCCAGCGCACATAGGTCTTCGTGGTTTCGCGCACCCCGGCGTTGTCGCTGCTCAGGTCGCGGCCGGGACCAAAGACGCCACACACAATCGCGCCGAGACCGGTCTCGTCGAGGGCGGCTTTGACCGCGCCGACATCGATACCCTCAGGCTCCTCGCACGCCATCTCGAAGACGTCGAATCCGAAGTCCTTCACTTTGTACACCAGATCGATGGCATCCGTGTTGAAGGGCGAGACCCACACGAAGGTGTTGACGCCGATTTTCATGAGGGACTCCTCATTTATATGGACTCGACGGATAGCCCGAACACGCTGGAGATAAGGTCGATGTCGTTCTGGACGTGGCCCGTCATGAGCAGATAGTGGTGCGACGAGGCGCGCTTCATCAGGCGCGGACCGCTTGACACGCGAATGACGCCGCCGTTCAAGCAGTCCGAGTTCGGGAACTGGGCGTAGCCCTCCAGGTCCCCCTCGGCCACGGTGATGGTGTTCATTGTCGGCGCGAGCTTCGCCAGGGTCACATCGCCCGTTGGCAGAAGGGCGTCGATGGCCGTCGCGTTCGGGTCGGTGATGCGCAGGACGCGGGGGCGCAAGGCCCACTCGGTGGCGAACGCTTGGGGCAGTACGCCCAGGTAGCCGCAGTGGGCGACCAGGATGTAGTCGTCGGGGTTGTGGAGGACATGGGGGTAGCGGTCAATACGCTCGTGCTTCAGCGCCGCCATGCCCATCAGGAACGGGTAGAGGTTTGTCATCATGATGGGGACATCCAGCGAGCGGTTCAGGATGTACTTCGTGAGCATGGAAAGTGTGTCGGCTTCGCAGCCCCAGATGAGCCGCCGCTCCGTGTAGAACATGTTCCACGCCAGGCACGGCGTCGTGTCGGAGAAGTGGGACTCGTTGAGGCAATTGATGCCCACGCCGCCGATGCGCTCATCGTCGCCGATTTCGCGGGTCAAGGCGATGTACAGCTTGACGGCGCTGCGCAGGGAGTGGGGTGAGACGCCAGGCGTGTTCAGGTCCCAATGCGCCAGTACCGCGTCGGCCTCCTCGTCCGGTATCGCCTTCGCTGCGGCGCCCAATTCCCTGAAGCTGCGCTTCTCAATCGTGACGCCGAACTTCTGGAACATCCGCTGCGTACACTCGTCCTCCCACCAGTAGAAGCGCTTGAAGATTTCGGGCTGAAAGCCCGCGCCGGGGTTGTCCTGGAAGGCGAGGAACTTGGTCTGCGCCATCTCGCGCTTGACGCCGAGGGCGCGGCAGAGCTTGCGCGTCTGCGCGAGGCTGTACGGCGTGATGGTGTTGACACCCTCCGCCCGCATGTAACTGGCAATCTCCCAGTCCCACATCGCCATCGTGCCGAACTCCGAGGTGACGATGAGGATGGGGCGGTCAATCGCCTTGAAATGCGCGAGTTGCCGATACGCCTCACCGAGAATCTGGGGGAACAGTACGGCGTCGGCGTCGGCGGGCAGCGGTTGGCCTAGCGCGACGGGCGGCAGGAACTCAGCGACATCTTGAAGCGACTCCTGGAGGGCCGCGAGTTGCAGGTCGAACTGCTCATCCCGGCCGGGGTCGAAATAGACCGGCACAAGGCGCGCTTTCATCATCAGACACTCTCCTTATCGGGCGACCGTCGGCTAACCGCGGACGGTGGCGGCGGCTCGTTCGAGCCGTCCAAAGACTTCATCGGTGATCTCTATGTGCAGCACCTGCCCAACGACCTGCGACCAGCCGTGGACGAAGTACACCCAGCCGTCCTCCACGAACAGATTGCGGCTCTTCGCCTGGCGCTCGGCTTGATGCAGGAAGTCAAGCTCACCGCGGTAGTTGAACTCCCAGGCGATGCCGTTGCGCGGGAACACGCCGTCGTCGGTGACCGGCGAGCCGGGCGTGTCCTTGCCCATGCCGGTCGCGTTGATGACAATGCTGCCGTCGGGGAGGTCGGCCATGATGCTATCGTTGCGCCGCGGGTCGGCGTTCTCGATGTACGTCATCTCGATGTCCGTCGCCAGGGTATCCACCATCGCCTGCATGTTGTGGAGACGCTTCGGCGAGCGGTTGACGACGATGATGCGGCGCGGCCGGTCAGCCTTGTCGGCCTTCGAGATGAGGTGCAGAACCGTCGAGACCGAGGAGCCACCCGCGCCGAAGATGAGCACGTCCCCGCCAGTTCGACTGAAGTACCCCTGGCCGGTGATGTGGTCCATGCTCAACCCGGCGGTAATCGGGTCCTTGGCGTGCCCTTCGAGGCGCCCGTCCAGCTTGGAGATACTCGACATCTCGCCGGTCAGCTTGGCGTAGGGGTCGAGGTAGTCGAACATGTCTTTGGCGGCCTCGTACAGGTCGATCTTGTGCGTCGTGACCAGGGCGCCGACCGACTGGGGATCATGCTTGATTTGGGCCACAGCGGCGCGATAGGCTTCGGGCGTATCGTGGATTTTCAGGTCCATCCCTTCAAGCACGACCTCCGGGCGGCCCAGCTCTCTCATCCACAGCGGAAAGACCTTGTTAATCGAGGACTTGCCGGTCGTCACACCTATGAAGTAGAACGTTGGGACGCTCTTGGTCTTGGTAGCGTAGCCGTCTATGCCATTCATTGCGTGTAGATTGAGTTCGGGTTGGTCCATAATTCCTTCTTTGATGCCGCGACGAGGTGTCACCTAATCCTCTCCGCGCACTCTAAACAACTCTGTAGCGAGGGGTGTCGCCGCACAACACGGCCAGGCAGTCGTTGAGGGCGCCGCGGCCCATCGCGTTCATCGCGCCGTCGGAGTGCGCGCCCATGTGTGGCGTCGCGATGACCTGCGGCAAGCACGCCAGGGGGTGGTCAACGCCCGGTGGTTCGCGCTCGAACACATCCAACGCCGCGCCGCGCAAATGGCCGCCGCGCAAGGCGTCGCACAGCGCGTCCTCGTCAATCAGCTCGCCGCGCGACGTATTGACGAGGAACGCGCCCGGCTTCATGGCGTGCAGGAAGGTTGCATCCACCATGCGGCGCGTTGAAGGCAGCAAGGGCACGTGGAGCGAGACGAAATCCGCCTCACTCAGCACGGTCTCTAGGGGTACGATGGTGACGCCATGTGCTGCGGCGAAAGTTGCATCCACGGTAACATCGTGCGCCAGAATGCGGCAGTCGAACGCAGCCAGGCGGCGCGCGACCTGCTTGCCAATCGCGCCCAGCCCCACAAGCCCGACGGTTTTGCCTTCGAGGAGCAGCCCGGTGGTCCGCGGCCACTCGCCTCGCCGCGTCGCCTCGGCTGCAACTAGGATGGGACGGGCAAGGTTCAGCATGAGGGCGATGGTCAGCTCGGCCACGGAGACGGCGTTCGCCGTCGGCGTGTTGGTGACGATGATGCTCTGGGCGCGCGCCGCGTCGAGGTCCACATTGTCTGTGCCGACACCGTAACGCGCGATCACCCGCAGGCAGTCGGCGCGCCGTAGCGCCGCCGCGTCGAAGGCGTCAAGCCCGGCGATGCAGCCATCCACCTGGGTTAGCAGGTCGGCGAGCTGGGCCGAGGTCAGCGGCTTGCCAACGGGGTTGTAGGTCACGCGCCCAACCGCGGCCTCAAGCTCCGACCTCAGACATGGATCGGCGCGGCCAAACGACGTGGCTGTGACAAGCACGTGACAGTCTTTCAGCGGTTTCATGGCCTGGCATCTGGCGCTTGCCAGCGCGGGTTGTCTACGATGGTCGGCCCGCCGCCGCACTTCAGCACGAGCTTGCGGAAGCCCTGGGCCTCGATAGAGCCATAGTCGTGGCCAGCGTTGCCCGGGTAGACGAAGAACGTGGTGAGGTCCTGGCTGTCGCCCGCGTTCACCGAGCGGTGCGCCCAGCGCGGCGGAACATACAGCACCCGGCCCGGCCGCAGCTCCTCGACCGCCCAGTCGCCCTCCGGCGTCTCCATCACCATGAAGCCGTGGCCGCTCAGGCAGTAATAGATTTCGGCTGTTTCCAAGACGGTATGAAAATGGCCTTTTGTCATGAAGTATTCGTCGCCGACCGTGCCGGCGTGAACGATGGAGATGCCGTGCAGCAGCTCACCGTCGATGGTCGGGCGCTTGAGCTCGTAGACTTCGTACAGCACCCGGTCGTCTTCCGCTAAGAGCCGGGCGTAGCTGTCACCATCCAGGTACTGCCCGCGCATGGCGCTCAAACGCCGCTGAATGTGATTGTCGTATTTGGACGGCACGAAGCCGGGCGCATCGAGAGCAAACGTATACGGCGCGTCCATCAGCAAACCCCTCCCTACGCGAACGGAACAGCCAGGCGGTCGGCGATAACGCCTCCCGTCAGGCGCTGAACGGTGTTTTCGTCAATGCCCATGCGCACCAGCCGCGCTTGAATCTGCGTTATGAAAGCCGCCATCCCCGGTTCCCCGCCGTAGGAGCGCCACATGGCGCAATCGGCCAGGTCCGTGGCGAGAGCAAGCCGGTTGGCATGGCCCGCTCCTAACATTGCCTCGATGAGCGGCCAGACATTTTTCTCTGGTTGGTACTTGGGACGGAAGAATGTGTCGTATTCGAGAACCACGCCAGCCCCCGCAAGCTCGCGGTGGAGGCCGACGTCCGGCCGCTTGTCCACGTGGCAGAAGACCAGGCGGTGCAGCGAGACACCCTGCCGGATGAAGAACTCCAGGAAATGCTCGACGGACGCGCCTTGCTCGGTGTGTATCTCAATCGCGCAGCCCGTCGCTCGGCACGCCGCCGCTGCGCCTTCCATGAGGGCCAGGGGGGATTGCTCTAGCGTCGCTTCGGCGGCGATTTTGATGAAGCCGGGATAGACCGGCGCGTCGTCCGCGCGGGTCTCCGTCAGGCCGCCGCGAATCTCGTCCACGTAGTAATCGCAGGCTTGCTCGGCCGTCAGGCGGAGCTGGGGCGCGTCAGGCGCATAATACCTGGCGCGGTGATAGCCTGTCGCGGCGATGATGTGGACGCCCGTGGCGACGGACAGGCGCGCAAGCGCCCGACCATCACGCCCGCATCCACCCGGTTGGCAATCCACGACCGCACCGCCTCCCACGCGACGGAAGTCCTGGACTTCCTGCACAATGGCCGCCTCGTCGTGAAGCTGCGGCGCATCTGGCGCACTGCCGGCGACCGGCGCAATCCAGACGTGGCTGTGGGCGTCAGTGACGCCAAGCCCCGACGGAGCGATGGGGCCGGTGACGGTCATGATGCGAGATGACATGACTAGGGTTCCAGGGACACGCGCAGGTTCTTGCCGTCGGCGGCAGCGGCAAACGCGGCGGGCGCCTCGCTCAGCGGGAAGCGGCTCGTGATAAGCCCTGCCAGGTCGAGTCGACCGGAGTTCACAATCTCGGCCGCGCGCCAGCAGTCGTAGGTGCTGCACGCCGTTGTCCCGGTCACGATAAGCTCGTTATAGTGGACTTTGTTGGAGTCGAACTGAATGATTGAGTCCTCCTTCGACAGGCCGCCGAAGAAGTTGATGCGCCCGCCTAGCCCGGCGATGTCGAGGGCTTGCTGCTGCGCCACCTTCGACGGCGCGGCCACAATCACGACGTCCGCCCCGCGGCCGCTGCTCTCAGCCAGCACAACGGCCCGCAGGTCTTCCGCCGCCGGGGCGACGACGCGGTCCGCGCCGAGTTGCCGCGCCTGCTCGCGCCGGTATTCGCCCGGCTCGCTGACGATGACCCGGACAGCGCCCCGCAGTCGCGCCAACTTCATGTGGAGGATGCCGATAGGTCCCGCGCCCATGACGACGACGACATCGCCGCTCTGGACGTTGACGGCGTTCTGCCCGCGCAGCACGCATGCCAGCGGCTCGACCAGGGCGGCGACCGCCGGATCGACACCCTCGCGGACGGGCATGAGGTTGCCCTGGCGGATGGCCGCCGCTGGCACACGCATGTACTCGGCAAATGCGCCGTCCAGGTTGATGCCAATCGCTTGATAGTTGGGGTCGAGGTTGTTGTTGCCGGAGATCGTCTCGCGGCCCGCGCTCATGCCCATGTTCGGCGCGACGAACACCCGCTCGCCGATCGTGTATCCGGTGACCTCTGCGCCGAGGGCTGCGATGTCGCCGACAACCTCGTGACCCGGAATGCGAACCGTTCCCTGGGGGTAGAGGCGGTGGCCGCCGTGGAGGATGCGTAGGTCCGTGCCGCAGATGTTGGCGGTCGTCACTTTGAGGAGCGCCTCGTCGGGGCCAATGTTGGGGGTGGGGACGCGCTCCACGCGCAGGTCATTCGGGCCGTGGTAGACGGCGGCAAGCATGGTGTCGTTCACGATTCGCTCCTCAGCCTCGCGCCAGGGCCATCGCCGGTGTCCAGTCTCCCGACAGAACTTCCGAGAGGCGCACCGGACGCTCCTCCAGGAAAGACCGCGTGCCAGCGAGAACGGCGGCGACGGCCCATCGTCCATCCTCACCCGTGACTCTGGGCGACGCGCCGCTCTGGATGCAGGCGACGAAGTCCTCGATCTCGTGGAGATAGCCCAGCGCGAACCGCTCCGGCCAGCGGCGGAAGATGGGCGTCACGAGACCCTGCTCGCGGTCTACGGCGACCACAACGGCGCGGCCCTTCATCTCGCCGATTTGCATGATGCCCTGCTTGCCGACGATTTCCACGCGCGCATCATAGCCGTAGTCGCACGGGCAGATGCCGGAAATGCTGCCGATGCCGCCGGACTGGAAGCGGAGGTTGGCGAGCATGTTGTCATAAAAGTGTTCGGCCAGCGCCCCCCGCTCGGCGCCCTTGAAGTTGGCGACCTCCAGGTAGATGCGCTCGATGTTCGATCCCATGAGCCAGCGCACGCAGTCCAGGTCGTGGCTGTTGACCTCGGCCAGCATCCCGTTGGACGTGTGCAGATCGTTGGCCCACGCTGGCGGGAGGCCGGGGCCATGGGTGAGCGACTTGATGAGCATCGGCTCGCCAATCTCGCCGGCCCGGATACGCTCTGCGGCCATCACAAAGTCCGGGTCGAACCGCCGCATGAAGCCAATTTGGAGGTGAACGCCGTTGTCGCGACACGCAGCGATCATCCCGTCGCACTCGGCCAGGGTCATCGCCATCGGCTTCTCGCAGAACACGTGCTTGCCGTGGGACGCGGCGAGCACAGCCAGGTCGCGGTGGGTGAACGTCGGCGTCGTGATGATGACGGCGTCGAACTCGACTTTATCCAGCGCCTCCTCCAGGGAAGCAAAGCGGCGCTCGATGCCGAACTCGTCCCCCGTCTCGTCGCGGATGCGCTCGACAGGGTCCACCAGCGCCGCGACAACAGCGGTGGGGATGTAGCGCTTCAGGGTCCCGGAGTGGAGCTTGCCGACACGCCCCGCGCCGACCACGCACACTCGAACTGGCATGCTCATCAGATGGTTTCTCCTATGCGTTGACTGCGGCCGCCGCGAGTTCCTGTTGCGCCATCGCTCTGAACGTGTCACTTAGCCGCGCCTCGATGTCGATGTAGCGCGCGGCAAGGGGCTGGTAGGCGGCGTAGATGTCAGGCTGGGGCCGCACCGGCTCGCAGAGCGGCTGCGCGTGCTGCGCGGCGATCGCGGCCAGGTCGTCGAAGATTCCCGCCGCTTTGCCCGCGATCATCGCGCTGCCCCACGTGCCAAACTCCGAGCGCTGGAGGCGCTGGTAGGGCACGCCGAGGACATTGGCCTTAATCTCGTTCCAGAGATCGCTGCGTGCCCCACCACCAATGGCGCGCGCCTCGGACAGTGTCAGGTGGGGTATGGCCTCGCGCAGAATGCCGAGGTAGTACGCGTACTCGAAGGCGACGCTCTCGAGGATGGCGCGCAGGAAATGGGCCTGGGTATGCCCCCAGGAAAAGCCGAGCCAGACGCCGCGCATGTCCGGCGCCGCCGGACAGATGCGCCCGCCAAGGTGTGGCGAGAAGGTGAGACCCTCGGCGCCGGGCGGCACGTCGGTGGCGAGGCGCAGCATCTCGGTGTACGACGCCGTAGCTCCCGGCTGCAAGTTGCCCTGGAAGACGTTGAAGAACTGGTCGCGGAACCAGCGCAGCGCCTGGCCACCTCCGGCGATGTACGCCAGCGGGTTCCAGAGGCCAGGGATGACGGAGCGCATGGTCAGCAGCGCGCGGTGCTTGACATCGGTGACGAAAGTGTCGGTACAGCCGGCCAGCACAGCCGCCGTGCCGGCCGTATCGAACAGCATGCCGGGGCGAACAATGCCGGCGCCGAGCGCGCCGGCCGCCGTGTCGCCGCACCCCGCGGCTATCAGCGTTCCCGGCGCCAGGCCAAAGTCCTGCGCCGCCGCGTCTGTCACCTCGCCCACCGCGCGCCACGGCTCGACAATCGTCGGGAGCTTGTCGATGTCTACGCCGAGCAGGGCGCACAGCTCCGCCGACCACGTCCCCTGCCGCGCATCGCTCAGGCCGGAGAAGTGAATGAAGGTGTAGTCGATGTAAGCCTGGTCCGCCCTCAGCCCGGCCATCTTGCCCGCCACATAACCCGACGGCATGAGGAACTTGGCGATACGGGCGTAGTCCGCCGGACATTCTTCTTTCCACCACAGGATCTTTGGGCCGTGGTCGCACGTGGGCGGGCAGCCCGTCAGCTCGGTCACACGCTGGGCGTGATGCTGGTTCAGGTAGTCGATGTAGGGCTGGCAGCGCATGTCGAGCCAGGAATCGAAGCGCGTCGCGGGCATGAAGTCTTCGTCTACAGCGCCGACGCCCGCCATCTGGCTGTCGAAGGCGATGGCGGCTACCTGGCGCGGGTCAACGCCGCTCGCGTCAAGGCACGCCCGCACGGTCTGCGCAGCCGTGCGGTAGAAGTCGTCGTTTTCCTGCTCGACGACGCCAGGGCGCGGGTAGTAGATGGGCGCCTCGGCCAGCGCCTCGGCGACGAGTGTTCCGTCTGTTGTGTATAGCGCGGCCTTGGTTGCACTGGTTCCCAGGTCAACCCCGACAAGGTACTGCCGTCCGGCGCTCATAACCCCTCGATTGCAATGTAGCCCGGTTTAGGCGTTCGTCAAGTGGGCCTCACCTGTCTCATGCAGAAGCCTGGAGAGGTACTCGAAGCTGCGAATAGCATCCGGCACATTGCCGCACTCGACACTGAACACGATGTCGCGGCCGGCGGCAATCGGGCGGACGATGTCGATGACCCGCGCCCAGTCCACAACGCCGTCACCGCACGCACAGCCGGTCGGAGTACCTGTCACCTTGCCGCGCTCGGCTTCACCCTGGGCGAAGCTGATATCCTTGGCGTGGAGATGGACAAGGCGGTCGCGCACGCGCTCCAGCCACTCGTAGGGGTCGGAGCCGCCGGCAAGATAGCTGTTGCCGGTGTCATAGTTGATGCCGATGGCTGGTGACGCAACCAGGTTGTAGATGCTGTCAAGCCCATCCGGGGTCTTGCTGTACTGCTGATGCGGCTCTAGACCGATCTTGATGCCGTGACGCTCGGCCACGAAGGCCGCCTCTTGCAGCGTGTATGTCATCAAGGTGTAGTCCATCTCTTTGGTGGTCCACTTGGGCTTCGGCCCCTCGTCCGTGTTGACGACGGGCGCGCCAGCGTCGGCGGCCCAGCGGATTGCCATCTTGAGATACTCGACGCTGATCTCAGGCTTGCAGAGCGGTGTGTGGGATGATAGCCCTGAGAGCTTGATACCGTAGCCGGCGCAGAGGTCGCGGACCCAGAGGGGGTCGTCGTACATCGACACGGAGTGGAAGTAGCGGGCTTCGCTGAGAAGCTCGCGGCCGATGTGGACCATCGGCTCGATGTACTCGTACCCGATCTCGGCCGCCTTCGCGACGCCCCACTCAAAGCTCTGGTCGTGGTGGCGGACGAACTCCATGTTGATGCCAAGCTTGATTGCCATAATATGTTTATCTCCTGTTTGCGCTCTACGTCGCTACACGACGGCCTGCGGAGCACGCGCGGCGAGACGGCGGTTAGCGTCGGCGACGATCTCGCGGACCCAGGTGAGACTTTTCTCGATCATAGGGCCGCCTTCGCCCTCGCACTCGATGCTGACGACGCCGTCATACCCGATGTCCACCAGAATGTCAAAGCACTTCTTGATATTGTCGACGTTCACGCCATCGCCGATGGCCGTGTTGCTCACGGCGATGCCCGTCAACTCGCCCCGCATGGCAGCAGCCAGCGAGGCGCTGACATCCTTGACATGCACGTGGCTGACGCGGGTCTTGAAGCGCTCGAGGAAAGCGACCGGGTCCTGGCCGGCGATGAAGGTGTTGCCCGTGTCCATGTTCATGCGCAGGTAGGGGGTGTCGTAGAACGTCAGCATCTGCTCCATGAACTCGGGCTTCGTGGTGTAGTAGCCATGCGGCTCGATGTTGATGGTCATGTCGTAGCGCGCCGCCGCCTCGAGGACCTCGCCGTAGATGCGCTTCATGCGCTCCATGGCCTCTTCGTCGCTCATACCTTCCGGCGCGTACTTGTGATCGGTCGTGTCCAGGCGCTTGCAGCCGACCAGATAGGCCCAGCGCATCGAGTTGAGAATATACGGTACACCGAGGGATGCGCCATTGGGCAGGGATATGGGGTAAGCGGCGTCGAGTTGCGAAAAGCGCACGCCGTAGCTTTCCATCTTATCGCGCAGCGCCAGCGGGTCTTCCCAGAGCGCGACGTGGGGCTGGTAGCCGAGGCCGTGAATCCAGCTCACGCCGTCAATCGTGCCGCACTCGATGTAGTGGACATCATTGCGCTTGGCCCAGTCGAGGCACTGCTCGAAGCTCCAATAGGCGCTGTTGAACGCGTCGGTGTGAAATCCAATTTCGATCATTGGTTTTGTTCCCTCCAACCTGTCATTACGAGCGGCGGAGTACTGCCCGTACCCCGATTGGCGACGCGGTTGCTGCGCCGCCAATCGGGAACAGCACGGGGTACAGTGACTACTTGCCGCCCCACGCCGCAGGGTAGTTCGGCATCTTCTCGCAGCCACACATGGCGTAGTGGAGCGGTGGCATGTTGGGCTGCACGTACTGGGACAGGTTTTCCTGCGTAATCGTCGGCTGCGGCAGCGTCCAGGTCTGAGGCACCTGCTCGCCCTTCAGGATGTGCATCGCGGCGATGATCGGCGTGCGCCACTGGAACGTGGGGTACGTCGGAGAGATCGCCGTCATCTTAGCCGACTGCCACTTGTTGAGGAAGTCCTGCTGGTCCTCGCCGTTCATGATGGGCAGCTTGGCGCCCCGATCCTCGAACGCCTCGATGGCGGCTACCGACGTGGCGCCGGCGTCCATCCACACAGCGTCAATGGTCTTGTACTTGTCGAGGTAGTCCGACACGATGGACTTCACCTTGGCGTTGTCGCCATCAGTGAACTCGACGCCGACGACCTTCAGGTTGGGGTTCTTCTCGAAGACCTGCTTAGCGGCGGCCCAGCGGGTTTCAAGAACGTCCACACCGGGCAAGATGCGCAGCGCCAGGACGTTGCCGCCGTTGGGGAGCTTATCGCTGATGAACTTAGCGCCGGTGTAGCCGAAGCCATACCCACCGATGGGGCTGATGAAGGTCACCGGGCAGCCGGTGAACACGCCGCGGTCGAACACAACCACCGGCAGCTTCTCGCACGCCTTCTCCACAGCCGGGGTGAGAGCGGCTGTCGTGTTGGGGGAGACGATGAGGAGATCGCACTTGCCACTGGCAACCAGGTCGGCGATGTCGGCGATTTGCTTCTCATCCTTGCCGCCCGCATCCACGTGGACGAGTTCCTTGATCTCGGGATGGAGCTTCACTTCTTCCTGCATCGTCTTGTAGCCGACGACGCGCCACGGGTTGTTGACGCCTGCGTTGGAGAAGCAGAGGGTATACGGCCCCGGCTTCTTGAACTTCGCGGTGTCGATCATCTTAGGCTCAAGCATCTGCTCCCAGGGCTTATCCGCCGGCCCTTCGGGCTTGACGCTCAGCAACCGAACCTGGCGATCCAGGTCCTGTTGGTTGAAGAACTCACTCTTGACCTTGGCGGCATCGCTCGTCAGGCCACTGGGCGCATTCGACGCCGGCGCCTGCGCCTTCGCAGCGGGCTGCGCCTGGGCCACGGTCGGCTGCGCTTGAGCCGCAGGCTGCTGGGCCTGCGCGGCGGGTTGTTGCGCCGCTGGCTGACTGGCAGCGGGTGCGGCAGGCTGCGAGGCACATGCGGCGGCGCCAATCATGACGACGACCAGGATCAGCGCCAGAGCTGCGAACAGCTTTGTTCGGTTCGAGCGTATGTTCAACATGCGCTTCTTCTCCTCTTTCATGTGGGTGGATGGTTCAGGTTGACGGACATGGTGAAGCCGGAAGAGTGGTGTGTGGTGGCCTCCTTTCGTGAGGTCTTATCACATGACTTGCGAGCTATTTTCTATTTCGGGTGCCTATGGCCGCGTAGGCCACGGCGGCGATAATGATGACCCCCTGAACGGCGTCTCGCAGCGGCTTCGGAAGACCCAGGAGATTCAATAACGTAAACAACGCCTCAAGCGCCACAGCGCCGGCCATCGCGCGCGGCACGGACCCCTTCCCGCCGAGCAGGGCGGCGCCGCCGAGGACACACGCGGAGATGGCTTGCAGCTCAAGCCCGAGGCCGGCGTCAATCGTGACGCCACCGAAACCACCCAGCAGCACGCCGCCGATGACGGCGCACACGGCGGAGATAACGAATGTCAGAACGCGGACCCGGGCGACATGCACGCCCGACAGGCGCGACGCCCATGGGTTGTCACCAATCGCCAGAAAATCGCGGCCAAGCACCGTCTGGTGAAAAAAGTAGCCGGCGATCAATCCGATGCCGATCAGGATCAGGACGGCGTACGGCACGCGATCCAGGAACGGAACGTCCTCGATGAACCCACGGCCGAATATTCGGAAGTTGTCGGGGAAGTAACCGCGCGGCGCGCCGCCGGAGATGTAGAGGCCGAAGCCGCGGATGAGGAGCAGCATGCCGAGCGTGCCGATGAGGGATGGCACCTTCAGGACCGTCACTACGAAGCCGTTGACCAGGCCGACCAGGACGCCGAAGGCCAGCAGGACGAGCAGCACCCACCACGTGTTATTCGGGTCATTGTTCAGCCAGAGGGCGCTCGCAATCACCGTGAACGACACAACCGAGCCGGCGGACAGGTCGAAGCCACCGCCAACGATGACAAACAGCTCGCCCACGGTCACAACGATAAGCGGCGCTGCCCGACGGAACAGGTTTAGGAAGCCGGCCGGTTCCATGAACTGCGGGTTCAGAACCGCGATGGCAATGAACAGCAGAACGACGACGACATAGATCGGGGCGATGCCAAAGCGCCGCCAGATGGCTTTCTGCTCGCCACGCGGTCCGCTGACCATGGTCGGGGATGTTGACATGACGCCCTCCCTACGACGGCTCGCGCCGCGAGCGCAGTGTGTAGCTCGCGACCGCCAGGATGATAATAGCGCCGCGCAACACCAGCTTCAGGAACGCATCCACCTGGAGTTGGTTGAACATCGTGTCCAGCACGCCGAAGATGAGCACGCCGGCCAGCGTTCCCATCACGCTCCCTCGCCCGCCAGAGATGGCCGTTCCTCCGACCACGACGGCGGCAATCGATTCCAGGTCATACACCCCGTCTGGCCCGACCCAGGGCGCGCCGGAGCGGAGGCGGCTCACCACAAACAGCCCTGTCAGGACGGCGGTGACGCTACACAGAACGTGGGCGACAATCAGCGTGCGGTCGGTGCGCAACCCGGACAGACGCGCCACCTCCCGGTTGCCGCCCACTGCGTAAAGCTCAGCGCCGAACTTCGTTTTTGCCAGGATGAAAGCGCCAATGATGTAGACGGCGACAAGAATGACGACCGAGGCAGGAACCGGGCCTATCTGCCCATACCCGAACCACTGAAAGCTGCGTGGGACGGCGCCAGCGAAGTTCTCGAAGCTGGCGTTCAACAGTCCTTTGAGCACCAGGCCGACACCCAACGTGGCAATCAGGGCGTTCACCTGGAGCTTTGTGATGATAAGGCCGTTGACCAGGCCGACGATCACCCCTATGCCAAGAACGACCAGAATCGCCAGGGGGACGCGCGATTCGTCGCCCTGCATCATGAAGGAGGCCATGACCGCCGTGACGCTGACCATGTACGCGACAGACAGGTCAATCGAGCCGCCAATCATGACGAAGGTTTGCCCTACGGCCACGATGCCCAGGGCCACCGACCGCACGAGCATGTTGGCGAAGATCTCGCTTGACGAAAGAATCTGGCCGTGCGCGAAAAGGAGGTCCAGGACCACCGCCAACACCAGGACAATCAGGAGGATCCAGTACACCGGCGGCACTTTTTCCAGCTGGAGACGATCTCGAACATTAGGAACGGTCGCAGTTGCCATGTGAAGCCCTCGGTATCCTTGTCAGCCGAAACAGGACTAGCCTACGGTTGCGTCAGCAGGCATGGATGATGGAGACGTGTCGCGGCCGGTGTGACCTGTGGCAAGCACCATGATCTCGGTCTCGCTGGCCCTGGCCGGTAGCTCGCCCGCAATCGTCCCCTCCCACATTACGGCGATACGGTCGCTCATGCCGATGATTTCCGGTAGCTCCGAGGAAATCATCAGAACCGCGACACCCTGCCGGGCCAGGTCCCGAATCATGTCGTGAATACTGGCCTTGGCTTCGACGTCTATGCCTCGCGTCGGTTCGTCGAAGAGGAGGACATCGGCGGTTGCGGCGAGCCACTTCGCCAGCACGACCTTCTGCTGATTCCCGCCGCTCAGGTATTGCACTTCCTGACCGTAACCGGCGGATCGCACATCCACTTGCTGAGCCACTTCCTGCACCAGACGCGGCGCCTTGCGCGTACCGTTCGTGAGGATGCGCGCCAGCATGTGCTGGAAAGTGCGAATTGTCAGCAACACGTTGTCGCGCACCGGCTGGCGCAGCAGCAAGCCCTCCGCTTTGCGGTCTTCCGTCACGAACCCCATCCGCTGCTCGATAGCCTGGGAGGCGTTCTTCACCTGGACGACCTTCCCCTTGATCTCCAGCGTGCCCGTCTTGAACGGGTCAACGCCGAAGATGGCGCGCGCCAGCTCGGTCCGCCCCGACCCCTGCAAGCCCGCGATGCCGACAATCTCACCGCGCCGAAGCTCCAGATTGATGTTACGCAGAAAAGCGTTGCCGCCATTCCGGACGCTGAGCGCCACGTCGCCGATGTCTTCCGGCGAGGCCAACGGCGGGTAGTAGTGGTCCAGCTCCCGCCCGACCATCATCTTGATGACTGCGGAGGGCGTGGTCTCAGCCGCTTTCACTGTGCCTACCTTGTGCCCATCCTTCAAGACAGTAATCGTCTTGGCGATGTCGAACACTTCCTTGAAGCGGTGGGACACAAAGATGACCGCCAGGCCCTGCTCCAGCAGCTTTTGAATGAGATCGTAGAGCACCTGGACTTCGTTCGAGGACAGGGCGGCCGTCGGCTCGTCCATGATAAGGACTTTGGCATCGAAAGAGAGCGCCTTGGCAATCTCGACGAGCTGCTGTTGCGCGATGGACAGGCTGCTCACCAGGGCCTGAGGCGAGATGGTCTGACCGGCTACGTCCAATCGCGTCAGCAGCTCCCGCGTCTGTCGCTCCAGCGCCCGGTCATCAATCAAGCCGTAGCGCGACGGCTCGCGGCCTAGGAAGATGTTCTGAGCGACGGTGCGTTCGGGCAAGAGGTTGAACTCTTGGTAGATGATGCTGATGCCCCGGGCCTGGGCCTCCCGCGGGTGGCGGAACGCCACGTGTTCGCCCTGGAGGATAATCTCGCCCTGATCTGGTGTATAAGCGCCGGCGAGGATTTTCATGAGGGTTGACTTGCCCGCGCCGTTCTCGCCGACAACGGCGTGTACCTCGCCCGCCGCAAACGCGACCGACACACCTTCCAGGGCCACAACGCCTGTGAAGCGCTTGGTGATATCGCGAACTTCCAGTATCGGCCGCGAGGCGACCCCTTCACCTTGCTTGTCCATAGCAGTACTCACGCTTGACCAAGGATTTGTAGTGACGGCTTCAGCCGTTCTCCGTCTGCCAGGGGGCCAAAGCCGCCACTACGCTTCCATGCTGATGCCCGCTAGCTCCCGATGGCCACCATCTGTCCGGTCTCGGCCGACTTCACACCGGCCTCGAGGACTTCCAGCGCCTTGAGGCCGTCGTAGAAGTTGGGCGCAATCGGCGTCTTGCTGGCGATGGCGTTCAAGAAGTCCGCCACGCCGTGGTGGAACTCGTGCTCGTACCCGATGATGTGGCCCGGCGGCCACCAGCCGGCGATGTAGTCGTGCTGGCCGGCCTCGGTGACCAGGATCGTGCGGAAGCCCTGGGCGTACGCCGGATCGTCGCGCAGGAAGAGCTGGAGCTCGTTCATGCGCTCCATGTCGAAGATGAGGCTGCCCTTGCTGCCGTAAATTTCGAAATAGTTGTAGTTCTTGCGCCCCGGCGCGAAGCGCGACGCCTCGAACGAGCCAAGCGCGCCGTTGGCGAACCGCGCCACCATGAAGGCGGCGTCGTCCACAGTCACCGTGCCGGCGCCGGTGGACTCGCCGCTGCCCGCGGTGAACGTCGCCGCGCCCGCGCCGGGTAGCGGCCGCTCCTTGATGAACGTCGTCAACATGGCCGAGACGGCGGTGATGTCTCCGACGAGGTAGCGCGCCAGGTCGACACTGTGAGAGTTCAGGTCGAATTGCGGACCGCCGCCTGCCTTATCCTTTTGAAGATGCCAGGTCAACGGGAAATTCGGGTCCACGATCCAGTCCTGGAGATAGGCTCCGCGCCAGTGGTAGATCTGCCCGATGGTCCCCTCGTCAATCAGCCGCTTGGCGAGACGAACGGCGGGCACGCGGCGGTAGTTGTGGTTGATGAAGTGGACGACGCCCGCCGCCTGCGCGGCCTCATACATCTGGCGCGCCTCGTCAACGGACATGGCGAAGGGCTTCTCGCAGAAGATGTGCTTGCCCGCGTGCGCCGCCGCCATGACGATGGGGTAGTGCAGGTTCGTGGGAACCGAGACATCCACGATGTCGATGTCGTCGCGCGCAACGACGCTCTGCCAGTCGGTGGAAATCTCCTCCCAGCCCCAGCGGTCGGCGAACGCGCGTAGATCGGCCTCATTGCGACCAACGGCAACCTTGAGGACCGGCTTGATGGGAACGTCGAAAAAGTGCGGTGTGTTGAGCCAGGCATTGCTGTGCGCCTTGCCCATGAACTTCGTGCCGATGATGGCTACATTCATAGTTTGCATGACGGAGTTACTCCCATGCTGACGGCTAGCCGACGCACGCCGCGATGCGCTTGAGCTCTCGGACGCTCTGCTCGACAGCGGCATGTTCCTGGTTCCAATAGTCGG
Organism: Anaerolineae bacterium; assembly: GCA_039810085.1. Lineage (GTDB taxonomy): Bacteria > Chloroflexota > Anaerolineae > Epilineales > JAHCIE01 > JBDHWG01. The sequence continues at coordinate 50,327 of JBDHWG010000018.1, read as the reverse complement.
GATGCAGCGAGTCGACTTCGACGGCCAGGAACCCCTGGTAGTTCGCGTCGAAGAGAATCTGGGCGAGCTTCTCGTTGTCCACCAGCCCTTCGCCAACCGGGGTGGACGAGAAGAAGAACCACTCCTTCGCGTTGACGCCCCGCACCGGCTTCAGGTCCTTGATGTGCGTGGCATACACACGGTTGGCGAGCTTCTTCGCGCCGTCCACCGGGTCATCCAGCAGGCGCAGGAAGTTGCCGGTGTCCAGGTTGAGACCCAGGTACGGCGAGTCGACGCGGTCGAGCAGCTGGACGCACTCATCCGAGGTGTAGTCGATGTGGTTCTCGACGGCCAGCTTCACCCCGTTGTCTTCGGCGACCTTGACCGCTTCCTTGAGCCAATCGACCAGGATATCCAGCTGCGGCTGGTGCGGCTCGAAGCGGAACATGAGGCTGCTGGCGACGATGCGCATCACCGGCGCTCCAATGAGCCGCGCATTGGGAATCTGCGCGATCATGTCGTCGAACGCCGCGCGGTTCTTGCCGGCTTCCAGGCCGTCGGGGTGACCCCAGGCATAGACACGGTCGAAACCGCCGTCATCGAGCTGCGCTTTCAGATCGAGCAGCCATTCTTTGTCGAAGCTGGGGAAGAAACAGGATTCGAGCGAGACGCCGTCCACGTCGAGCTTCCTGGCAAACGCCAGGAAGTCCGCCATCGTCATGGCATCTTCAGCAGGCGGCGGTGTCTGGTGGGGGTACACCTCGCCGAAGTAGCGGTGGAAGCAGTAGCTGTCAATGCCGACCTTCATGGTCATGGGTTATCCTCCTTTGGATAAAGATGCAGCCGTGGAATCTATTCAGCGATTACGATGACCACTGGCTCGCCCGCCCGGATTGCTTCAAGGCGCTGTCCAGAAGCTCGTTCATGCTGCGCCGCTCAGGAACACGCAGCAGCTCCACCTCAAACCGGGAACGATCACCGCGGTGGAGCGCGTGGAAGTACTCGACCGGGGTGCCGTTCGTCATGTAGCTGACGCTGTGCAGCGAGATGAGCGGCGCGCCCTTTTTCACTTGCAGAAGCTCGGCTTCAACCTTGCTGGCCGCCACAGCTTCGAGCGTGCGGTGCCCGCGTACGATCTGGATGCCGTAGTCTCGTTGTAGGACAGCGTAGAGGGACTGATGGGTAAGGTCGGTGTCGAGCAACTTGGGGCAGCAGGATTGGGGCAGGTAACTCGTGGTCAGGACGATAGGCTCACCTTCAATCAGGCGAAGACGAACGATCACGATGACAGGCGTCTCCGGCGCGAGATTCAACACGTCGGCAATCTTGCGGGAGGCCGGTTCGATCTCGCCCTTGAGGACCCGGGACACCGGCGGATGGCCGCGCGCCGCCATGTCCTCATAGAAACCTGTCAGTTCCTGGAACAGACCCTCGAGGATCTTCGGCTCGGCGACAAATGTGCCTTTGCCTTTCTCCTTGACGATAAGCTCTTTATACTCAAGCTCCTTGAGCGCCTGGCGAATCACGGTACGGCTGACGTCGAAAAGCTGGCAAAGCTCAGCTTCGCCGGGTAGCTGGTCGCCTGGCTTTAGACTGCCGTCTTCCAGGTACTCCTGGAGTGCGGTAATCACCTGGAGGTACAGCGGAATCGGTCCACGACGGTCAATATGCGTGTTGAGCGCCATTGCTGCTCCTATAATCCTGTAACTACAGGATTATAGGAGCATGATACAGGACCACGTTGGGATTGTCAAGCGTCACGAGTTCAGCCTCATCGCGTTACTCAGGCGGACTGATGGCTGCTTTACCGACGGGCGGTCAATACGAACACGGCGACGAGCGAGGCCATCAGGGCCACCATGAGTAAGATACGAGTTCCGCGCTCGACGACGACAGCCGCAGTGACCTGGCCTATGACCCGAAGGCGTGGCACAGCCAGGGCCGAGATACAGGTGATTAGGGCAAGGCCGAAGAACACGTAAAACACGTAATCCGCCGCCACGGGATAGGCGACGGCGCCGACCTGAGCCCTGACAAGATAGAGAAGAACGGCGCCGGCCAGGGCCGCGAGCAGCGCGAGGCTGAGCTTCTCCACCACCAAAAGCGTGGGCAGATAGAGACCGGCCAGCAGGATCAGCGCCAGCGCCAGGAGAGGGAGTAGGGTCTTAACCAGGGTGGCTTGCAGGACGCGCCCCACCTCGACCGTCACTAAGACAGTCGAGATCTCGCGCTGGCTATCGGCTGCCGCTCGACCGCTGTTCTCTGTCGCCGATGGCGTCACCAGGTCATTCCGCGCCACGCTCACCTGGCGCGGCTGCCACTGGACGAGGGTACGATAGGCGTCGGGGGCTACAATGCCTGATGTCGCGGCCCCAGTCGGCCCGCCGCTTGCGTTCGCCGTTGGCGCCGCAGCAGGCTGGTTTGCTGTTGTCTGATCATCCAGGACGTAGACGATCTGGTCGGCCGGCGCGGTGGTATGGGCGAACAGGATTCTTAGGTTCTGCCGATCGAACGGGTAGCGGCGCAAGTCGAAGTCGGTGCGGAACACGCCCTGGACCCGCCACAACCCGTACTCCTCGCCCTCAGCGTTAATATGGTGGTCGATGACCGCCGCGCGGTCGAAGCCGCCGCTGACAAGGTTGATGAAGCGCAGGTCGGTGGGATCGGGACTGCCGGGCGCTACGGGCGCGTACCGCAGCCAGAGGTAGAAGTCGGCGCTGAAGGTCGAGCTTGGTGGGTCAACGCGCCCGACTTCTCTGACATAAACACCGGTATAGACGACGCGCTGGAGCCGTCCGTAGCTACCGGGGGTGACCTCGAAGACAGCACCCGACGCGAGATCGGCCTTCTCGGGCGCCGCCACTGGCACGATCTGGAGGGGCGCTGACTGGAAACGGCCGTGGTAGAAGCGTCCCATCCGAATAGGCTCCCGTCGCCCGCGCGTCTCATCGAACCAGAAGGGGCCGAGCAGGCCGGGTTGGGTGGCGACGGGGCTGTTGAGGCTGAGGAGAAAATCTACGACGGCTGTTCGCACTGCGCGCCTGTCTGCTGCCGGATTGGTCGTCGGAGCGGCGGAGCGGACGGCTGCGATGGCTAGCCGAGCGGCGTCGTAACCGGCTGTGCTCCGCCAGATGGGGTCGTGGCCAAAGCGGGCACGGAAGCGTTGCACCAGGTTCAGGATTTCGGCATTGGCCGAGTCAAGGGTGATCGGTGTGACGGCATACAGGTTCTCGGTGAAGTAACCGGGCGTCTGACGCTCCTCCGGTAAGTTGGCGACCAGGTCACTCATGACCTGGTCGCCCAGCGAGTCACCCCCCAGAAACGGTCCTGCTACGCCTGCACGCTTCAAGATGGGCAGGATCCGCGCCGCGTCGCTGTTCAAGGTGAGCAGGACGATAGGGTCTTTGGGAGACTCCGACGCCACGCGCTTAGCGAGCTGTTGGGCCTCATCAGCGTTCTTGAAAGTGTCATACTGGGCGTCGATGCCGAGGCGGGTGGCAGTCTGGCGGAAACCCTGCTGGAGGGTCTGCCCATATGTGCTGTCGACCACGAGTACCCTTGCCCGACGACTGCCAAGGGCGCGGATGAGGTAGGTAGCCAGCGTCTGCCCCTCCTCGCTGTTCGCGAATAGGACGCGGAAGGTGGTCGGGTTCTGGGTGATCACATCTGATGTCGCCGTCGGTGGGAGGGAGGCGAGGCCAGCCTGCGCGTAGATTGGTCCTGCGGCGACCGAGGCCGTGCTGAGCGCCGGCCCTAGTACCAGCGTTGCGCGACTGGCAACGATCTTGCCGGCGACCGCCTTGGCCTCGTCGTCGCTGCTCTTATCGTCGTAGACGGTGAGCTTGATGGGGGGCAGGCCCCCGACGTTCGCTTCGTCGACGGCCATCTGGATGCCCTCGAGGGTTCCCTGCCCGACAGGGCCGAAGGCGCCGGTCAGGGGGAGCGCGACGGCGATCTCGATGCTCTGGTCGGACGAGCCAAAAGGATTAAGAGTCGTCAGCCAGCCCAAGGTAAGGGGCGACGCCCGATACACACTGTTCCACACGGCTGCCCCTCCCGCGACGGCCACCCCCAGGGCCAGGACGACAGCTCCAACCAACAGCCAGGCGGGACGATATGGAACCTTCTTCACGAAGCTCTCCTCGCACGTGATAAAATGCACGGCAAGCGCGGTGGAACTCTTCGCCAAGTCTTGGGACACGCCGAGCGATCCAGCCGAAGCGGGAATGCAGGGCCAAGTCAGGGGCCTATGTAGAGCCTCCAGACGCCGACCGCGACCGCGACGATAATGAGCAGGAACACCAGGCGGATCAGCTCCGCAGTCACACGGGCGGTTGTCAGGCGACCCACGCCGCGCAGACGCTCGACGCTCACTGTCGACACAATGCTTAGTAAACACAGGCCGAAGACAACGTAGACGAGGTACTCCGCCGCGACGGTATAGTCTGTACTCCCCAGGTTGTGGTTGATCGTCAGGAGCAGTGCAGCGCCAGCCACGGCAACTAGAAGCGGTACGACAACCTTTAGCCTGATCATTCTCTGCGGCAAGGCAAGGACGCCCAGGAGGATCAGCGCCAACAAGAGCGGGGGCAGCAGCGTATCGGCGAGGTAGAAGCGCGCCAGGCGCTGCACCTCGACCGTCAATTGCATGGCCGACACTTCGAGGCGTGTGTCGAACCCAGTCCGACTTGGATCCCCGAGGGTCGAAGTGGTCACTAGGCTGTCACGCTCGAAGCGCACGTCGCGTACCCGCCACTGGACCAGGTCACGAAAAGCGTCGGCCGCCACAATCGATGCCGTCTCGCCTTGATCAGACGGCGCGTCAGGTGCGGCTACCGGCTGTGAACCCGTGGCGGACTGGGCTGGGGCCGCCTGACTATCCAGGGTGTAGACGATCTCGTCGGCCGATGCCTGCGCGTGAGCAAACGACATTGTTAGGCTCTGGCGGTCGAACGGGTAGCGGTGCAGGTCGTAGTCGGCGCGGAACACCCCCTGGACGCGCCACAGCCAGTACTCCTGCCCGTTTGCATCGACGCGGTGCTCAATGGGGTTGGAGCGGTCGAAGCCGCCACTGACGAGGTTGGCGAAGCGCACGTCGGTCGGGTCGAGGCTGCCGGAACCCGCCTCGTGGGCGAAGCGCATCGAGAGGTTGAAATCGGCGTTGAAAGTTGAGCCGGTCGGGTCGACCTGGCTGATCTGATTGAGGAAGACGCTGGTGAAAACCACGCGCTGGATGCGGGCGTAGCGCCCTGGCGCGGTCTGGAAGACGGCGCCCGAGTCAAGCTCGGTCTTGTTCGGGTTCGTCACCGGCACGAGCTGCAGCGGCGCCGATTCCAGGTGGCCTGCGTTGAACCGTCCCATGCGAATAGGCACTGACCGCCCGCGATCTTTGTCAAACCAGAATGGTCCGAGCAGGCCGGGTTGAGCTGTGCCTGGGCTGTTGAGCGAAAGCAAATAGTTGATCACAGCGGCGCGCGGCGCGCGCATGTCCGTCGCGATACCGACGTCCGGCGCAGCCTCACGCACCGCGGAAATGGCGAACCGCGCAGAGTCGTAGCCCATGACGCTATTCCAGAGAGGTTCGTGGCCGAAGTGGGTGCGGAAGCGCTGGGCGAAGGCCAGAGTCTCAGCATTCGCCGAGTCCAGCGTCACCGGGGCGATACCGTATAGTCCCTCGGTGAAGTAGCCCCGTTGCTGCTGCTCCTCCGGCTCGTTGGCCATGCGCACGCTCACATTCTGGTCTCCCAGGGCATCCCCGCCCACGAACGGGCCGCGCACGCCCTGCCGCCGCAGCGCAGGCAGGAAAACAGCCGCATCGTTATCGAGGATGAATAGCACCACGGGGAGGTCCAGGGCATCGGCTGCGACTTTCTTGGCAACCTGCACGGCCTCATCATCCGCCTGGAACGGGTAATACTTAGCTTGGATGCCCAGACCCGGCGCAGCCCGCTCGAAGCCTTGGCGCAGTGTGGCGCCATAGGCATTGTCCAGGACAATCACCGAGGCCCGGTGTTGTCCCAACACACGGACGAGGTAGTTGGCAATCGTCTCGCCCTGGTCGCTGTTCTTGAACAGCATGCGGAAGGTCGTCGGGTTCTGCGTGATTAGATCCGAGGTCGCCGTTGGGCTGAGGGAACTAATCCCTCCCAGGGTAAAGATCGGTCCGGCTGCTAACACGTCCGTGCTATAGGCGGGTCCCAGGACGAGCACCGCCCGTCCGGCAACAATTTTGCCCGCGGCCACCTTCAGGCGCTCGGCGTCACTTCGATAGTCGAAGACGCCGAGCTTAATGCGCGGCTCGACATTCCCTGCGTTCGCTTCGTCTACAGCCATCTGGATGCCTTCGAGGATGCTCTGTCCGTAGGCGGAGTCGCCCCCGCTGAGAGGGAGCGGGGCGTCGATTTCCACTGTCCTGGTGGACTCCGATACGACGCCGCGCGCCTGGCCGCCTGCGAAGAGGGACAGTCTGATGGATGGCAGCACCCGGAAGAGGAGCGCCCCGACGGCAACGACAGCGACGACCAGAAGCGCGAGGCCATACACCCGCCGCCGGTCGCGGGACCGCCAAGTCGCCCGGCGGCGCTCCTCAACGGGGACCTCCGCCGTCGCGTCATCCCATTGAACCATCGAGGCGATGTATACGTTGTCGGAGTGGCGCCGCCACCAGCGGTAGACCAGCCAGATAATCAGGATAGCGCCGATGATGAACATCCTACTTCTCCCCTAGTGGCTGTGCCGTCAGCGGCTCACAAGTGTTGCCCCAACCGGAGTGAAGCCCGGCGGCCACTTCGTCTGCGGCGTGTAGCGCGCACCGTTCAACTGGACGGAGCGGTCGACGCGCTGGCCGTTCAGGGGCACGACGTCGAACAGCCGGGCGTAGATCAGGTCCGCGCCATCCAGGATTGTCCCGCGTAACTCGACGCCGACGAGATTGGCGGCGCTGAAGGTGGCGTTCGTCATGTCGGCTCCGTCTAGCCGCGCTCCCTTGAGGACATCCCCACCCTCTTGCTGGACAACCTGGGAGAAAAGGGTGCCCTGGAAACTCGCGCCGCTCAAGTTGGCGCCGTCGAGAATAGCGCCCGCGAGGTAGGCGCGGGCGAAGTTAGCGCCCTGGAGGTTAGAGCCGCTCAGGTCGGCATCGTAGAGGAGCGCGCCGCTCAGATCGGCTCCGCGCAGGTCAGCGCCGCTCAGATCAGCGCCGCTCAGACGCGCGCCGCCCAGGTTGACCTGGGTCAGAATGGCTCCGTCCAGCGATGCTTTGTCCAGCGTCGCCCCGCGCAGGTCAACCGAGCGCAAGTCCGCGGCGCTCAATCTGGCTCCGGTCAAGTCCGCGCCGCCCAACTGCGCGTATTGCAGATTCCCACCCCGGAAATCGAGGCCGGTCATCTTGTTGCCAAACGCCGTGACGCCGCCGAAGTTGACGCCGATCATCTGCGTACGCACCATTGTGACGGCCGTCACTTCGGCGCGCGTCAGATCGGCGCGCGTGAGGACGGTGTCGGTCAAGTTCGCGCCGCTGAGATTGGTCCCGTCCAGGTTCACGCCAATGAGGCGTGCATTGGTCAGGTCAGCGCCGGTGAGATCCGCGCCGCTCAAATCTACCGCTGTCAACTGGCTGTGAGTCAGTATGGCGCTGCGCAGATCAGCCCCACTGAAACTGCTGCCTCGGGCAGTGACATAACTTAGATTGGCGCGGGACATGGTCGCGTGGCTATAGTCCTGGCCGCTCAAGTCTTTGTTGCTGATGTTCTCGCCGATGCACGCTGGAGGACAGCTTGCCTGCTGGGCAACGGAGCCTGCGAGAACGCCGAAGATGTTCCCATTGATCACGCCGGTGAAGACGCCAAGGGCAACCACCAGGATCAGCACGATCAGCAGGGCAACGGCTCGGCTACGGCGGAAGGGGTTAGTGCGGACGTTGGAGGTGCTCATTGTTCAGGAATAGCCTCGTTGGGGATTCTGAAGTTCGCGGGCCAACGGGTTGCGGTATCGTAGCGGGCGCCTTTCAGGCTGGCGTCGTGGGCAAACGCGGCGCGGCGCTTGGCATTCATCTGGGCGACGGTGGGATCACGCGCCGCGTCTTGCAGGTTTAGCGGCTCGCTATAGGTCAGGATAGCGCCGTCGAGATCTGCCCCGTGGAGGTTTGCGCCGTCCAACGACGCGCCTACGAGGAACGTGCCTCGAAGCTGCGCTGACGACAGATCCGCGCCTGAGAGGTCAGCGCCGTAGAGCATCGCACCGTTGAGATTGGCCCCGTGCAAGCGGGCGCTGCTGAAGCTGGTCAGGTTCAGCCAGGTGCCAGCGAGATTGGCGCCCTCGAGGACGGCCCCGCTGAGGTCAGCTCCGCTCAGGCTATCCCCGCGGAGGGAGGAATTAGCCAGGTTGACGGCGTTCAGCCGCGTCCCCACGAAGTCCGAGGCGTCCAGGTAGATGCCACCCAGGTCCATCCCGTCCATGACCGCGCCGTTGAACGTCGTTTGATCGATGAAGGCGCCCTTGAGCCGCGCCCCAACGAGGATTGCTTGCGTGAGGTCGGCGCCGCCCAGATTAGCGCCGTCCAGGTTGGCGCCGCCCAGGTTGGCTTTGCGCAGGTTGGCGCCAAGGAGGAGCGCCCCGCGCAGATCAGCGCCGCTCAAATTCGCCTCTCCGAGATTGACGCCACTGAGGTCCGCGAGGCTCAGGTTCGCCCCCGTCAAGCCAACCTTGCGCAGATTCCCTTCTGTGAAGCGCGCCCCAGCCAGGTTGATATTGGGGAACTGTTTGTCCAGCAGGTTGGCCTGCTCGCACGTCGGCGGGCAGCCGCTTGGCAGGGATGCGGCGCAGGCAGCCAACAGAGGCGTCAGCAGGAGCAGCCACACGAACGATTTGAAGCCTGGCTTACGCATGCGCATGTTCTGTCTTCCTCCCGTTACGGGCTGCCAGACGGGGTCACGGTCGAGCGGGCCGCGCCGCTGGTGGCGACCGGCGCAGGTCCACTTGTGCCGGTCGCCTGGGGCGTCGTTGCCGTCGCGAGGGCCGCACCGCTGGCGCCGGTGGGCGACACCGGGGTTGCTTCGCCCACGCTCGTCGCCGAGGCCGGCGCGACGGCGACGGTCGGCGGCGCGACGGGAACGGTTGCCTGAGGTCCCGTTCCTGTGGAACCCGACGGGAGGCCGCTGGACGCAGTCGGCAGGGCGGTAGGGGCCGTCGGCGTCCCCCCTCCCACCCTGGCTCCGGGCGTCCTCGTGGTCGAGAGCGGCGAGAGACCATTGGGGGCGCCGGGCCGCACGTCGGGGCCGGGCGCGACGCGCGTCGCCTCTGACGAAAGTGACGAGCTACTGGTCGGGGCAGGGGCGGTGGTGGGCGGCGGGCTTAGGGGGCTTAGGGCAGACGGGGCCAGTTCGTCCGCGAGGTTAACGCCCGCTGTCTGGGCGACTTGCTCGATCACGTCGTAATCCTTGGGGTCACCGGTGGTCAGGCCGCTGATCGAAAGGATGTCCGTCATGGCGCGCTTGCCGTCGTCGGTTTTGACAAGTTGAAGCAGGCCGTCGCGGATTTTTGTCTTGACGTCTTCCGGCAGGCCGGGGCGGACACTCACGGTTGTGTTCGGAATAAAGATACCCTTGTCGCCACTGTGGAAGATGATCCGGATTTGCTGGAAGACGTCGGGATTGGTCGCCTTGATCAGATCGCGGGCGTCTTTGCGCCCGGCGTCTGCGTCGTGGGCAGCGGCGACATCGATGTCGCCTTTGAGGAGCGCCAGCATCGAGCGGTCGTGGCCGCCGGTGTAGACCCAGCTGATATCCTTGTCGGGAATGATGCCTTGGCTGATAAGGTAGGCGCGCGGGAAGATGTTGCCGGAGGTCGACAGTGGGTCAGCGCTGCCGAGCCGCTTGCCTCGGAGGTCCTCGATAGTATGAATGTTCGAGTCCGCGCGCACGAAGAGAGCGAACGGGTAGACCCGACTGCCGTTGCGAGTCGCCGTCAGCAAGAGCTCGGCGCCAAACTGCTTGCGGGCGGTCACATACAGGGTTGGGGTGAGAAAGGCGACGTCGACCTGCTCGACCTGCATGGCTTCAATTACGGCGGGATAGTTCATGGGGACGCTCACCTGGAACTTCAAGCCGCTGATCTGGTCGAGCCGGTGGGCGATGTTGTCTACGCCGGCTGCGTAGCGCGAGGCATCCACGCTGGGGCTGGAGGCCAGCTTGATGGGGTTCGCGACGGTGCCCAGGGGGGCAGAGTTCACCACGCGTGGCGGAACCGTCGGCCTTGTCCCCACCGACGGCGCTGTAGCGATGGCGGAACTGGTCGTCGCGGTCGTCTGAGTGGCCGGCCCCGGCCCGCACTGGACGAGCAGCAGGGCCAGAACCAGGAGGTCAAGAAGGTGGACCGGACGGTGCATGGTAGCTTCTTTCTAGTCGGCCGCCGTGCCTGGCCGCTCGATGGCTGCCTCACGCAGGCGCCCGTTCTCGAGCCGGAGCCGCCGCCAATCGGCGCTCTCCCAAAGGGTGCGCCTCACCTCGTCCTCAGAGCGGAGCAGCTCGTTATACCGCGAGTCTGGCTGTGCGGCGAGGGCGCTAGGCGCGTCATCCTCGACGATGCGCCCGTTCTCGACGACGACGGCGCGGTCGAAGGTCTGCGTCTCGCCAACGTCGTGGGTGATGCAGATGAGGGTGGCGTTCCGCCAGTATTCGCGCGCCCGTTGGAGCAACACCCGGCGTTTCTCGCGATCCAGGCCGCGAAACGGCTCGTCAAGGATGACGAGGCGGGCCTTCTGACGGGCCATCGCCCGACCCAATCGGACGCGCTGACCCTCGCCCCCTGAGACCAGTCCTCCCCCCTCACCCAGCGAGGTCTGCAATCCCTCTGGCAGACGCTCGAGGACGCTGAAGAGGTCGGCTTGCTCGATCATCGCGCTGACCTGGGTGTCGGACGAGTTGTGCCCGTACTCCAGGTTCTGGAGCAGCGAGCGGTTCCAGAGCTGGATGGCCGGATCAACCCAGGCGGTCTCGCGGCGCAACAGGTCCAACATCGCGCCGTCGAGGAGGTGGCCGTCGACGCGGCACTCGCCGACTACAGGGGTGTGCCAGCCGAGCAGCACGCCGACCAGCGAGGACTTGCCCGCGCCCGATGGTCCAATCACGGCAATGTGCTCGTTCGGCTCGATGCGGAGGTCGATGCCACTCAGAATGGTATGCCCGGCCGCCTCGACACTGACGCCCTCGAATTGAAGCGCCATGCCGGGTGCGCCTTCGCGGGGCGGCGGGACCGGCGCGGCCACCGGCACCTCTTCCGGCGTGCCGAGGATTTCGAGGAGGCGGAGCATCGTATTGCGCACCGTCGGATACTGGCGCAACTGGTCGACCATGGACTGACCCAACACCACGAGATTCATGGTCCAGTAGAACTGCAACAGCACCGTGCTACCGGCCTGTCCCGCGTTGGTGAGGGCCCGAAACACGAGCGCGACGGCAAAGGCATTGAAGAGGACGTTGGTGGCGGCCTGCAGAGCAACGGTGAGCTGACCGAACTGCAAGCTGCTGCGCGCCCAGGCGCTCACCAAGGTTTCATGCTCGCGGCGCATGACCCGCTCAGCCGCGTGCGTGCGTAGCGGCATCAAGCCCAGGAGCGCGTCGAGGTAGACGCGGCTCAACGCGCCGACGTGGGAGCGCAGACGCAGCTCCGGCTCCTGGAGGACGAGCGTCACGAGGTAGGACACGCCGAGCACACTGGCGACAAAGACGAGGATGAGGGGCGCGTCGCGCGCATCCAGCACGATGAGGCCGACGGTCGTCAGCACCAGTTGGAAGGCCGTCCGCACCAGGCGCGTCGCCAGGAAGGGCAGCCGACGCAGAATGCGCAGATCGTGGGTGCGCTTGACCATGTCCGATACCAGGCGGCTGTGGAAGTAGCGGTCGTTCAAGCGCGGGATCTTTTCCAGGAGGGCGAGGCGCAGGCGGATATCGACACGCCGCGCCAGGCGCCAGGTCAGGGCATTGATGGGGACTTCGAGGACGAACAGCGCCACCACCAGGACGAGGAGCGCGGCCATGACCCAGGCGCGCCAGTCGGGCGGCAGGGCCGTTTGCGCCAGGCGGACGATGCCCTGTAGCAAAACGGCTTCGGCCATCACGCCAGCGGAAGCCAGCAGCAGCGCGACACCCAGGAGCGTCGGGCTTAGCCAGCCGTCGGCCCGCAGAGCGCCCCAGACAGTCTGGAACGGGTGCTGGGAGTCTTCGCGTAGGGCGGCGGCCAACTCGGGCGGGAGAGGGGCTGGGGCCTCACTCTCGGCCTCAGCCTCCGGCGTTTCGCTGCGCACGCCCTTGACACGTAGCAGCACAGCGCCCCGCATGACGAGCTGGTCTGGGGCGCCGTCGGTGGCCGGGCGCACGAACCAGAAGCGCGGCGGAATGAGCGACGGGACGGAGGTCACCTCGGGACGGGCGTACAGCTGACGAATGAGGGTCGCCGCCGGCGCGCCCCGCTCCACCCCGCGCGCTTTAACCAGGGAAGCCACAAGCCGCGTCGCAGCGTCCAGGGTCGCCAGCCCACGCCATGTGGGGTCGGCCAGGGCCGGCTCGAGCAGGGCGCGCACGGCCGTGTCGTCAATCACCGCCGCCTGGAGCCGCTCGCGTAGCGGCGCGAGGAACTCCTCGCTGCCTGCCCACTCGCGCCAGTCGTCGGCCGGGACGGGGAAGCTGTGGAGGTAGATGTCGTCGACAAAGCGGTTCCAGCTCAGCCAGCGCCGCCCGAGACCGGGGTCCATCACCTGGACCAGCGGGCCGTGCCGACGCCAGATGATGACAAAGTGTGTCATGCCGTTGGGCTGGAGGATGACGATCAGGGCGGGGAGGGCTTTGGCCTCGGGGATCATGAGGTGATCGACGGGCAGCATGATTTGCTCGGCGTCCAGGCCAAGCTGGACGGAGACCTCTTCGATGGCATCAATGGACGTGCCGTCGACATGGGTCTGGCACGCTTCGCGCAGACGGCCGTAGCTGACGACGATGTCATGGCCTTCGAGCAGGGCCTTGAGCGAGGCGGGGCCGCAGTCCATTTCCGACGTCTGCACGACCTCGGGCACCCAGAAACGCATGCCAGGTTCCTGCCTCCTAGCGCTGGAGCCGCTGGCCCAGGGCACGTGTCAGAACCGCCCAGGGTGAAAGTTGGTCTACGACCACCTGGACTTCGCCGCTCTCGCCGTCCTTCGGTAGTGGGCCAGTGACAGCCAGGCGGGCTGTATTCGGCTCGAGGTAATTCAGATTGCGATTGGCGACCTCTCGCACCGTGGCCGCCATGACTCGCCCCGGCGTGTCGCCGGCCGACGCGAGCGTGAGCTGGGCAGGTTGGCCTGGGTGGAGCCGCGCCAGGGCGTCGGCGGAGAACTTGACCAGCAACGCGCCGTCGCGTGTTACCTGCCAGTCGCGGCTCGTCTCGTAGACCGGGATGTGGGTCAGCACCAGCCAGCCGGCCCAGAGGAGCAAGAGCGCCACCCCAGCCGCTAGCGCAGCAAGGGTCACGCGGCTGCTATCCTGTTTGAGGGAGCGCATAGAGCGCGGAAATGCAAGAGACACTTTACGCCGCCTGTTCGTTGGACGGAGCAGCCGCCCTTTGTACTTTCACAACTGCGGCACCACAGCTTTCCCTGTTGGCGTCGAGTCGGTGGCTTGCAGAACAGCCGGCCAGGCCGTCACGGGGGGCGTTTGACTCGTCCCCGCTTTCAGACCAGTTCGGACCTTCATGTCACTCTCCACTCTTCCGACCTTGGTAGGATAGCCCTGGTCGATGACCGACTCGGTCTGGATCACTTCACGTGATACTTGCCGGCCTTGACCTCCGTCTGCTTGACTTTCATGGCTGTCACCTCCTTTCACGGATGAGGATAGCGCGGCGCCAGGGCGCCGGTCGAGGCGAGTTGGTATCGCCTCGACCACGCCTGAACGACCGAGTGAATCACTCGCCACGCATCGACGACGCGGCGAGCGTCTCGGGATGGCCTACGCCGACGGAGTGCCCGGCGTGTTGAACGGCCAGTACCAGAGCTTCTTCGCTAGATCGGTGATGCCAAGGTTGTTGCTCAAGTCGCCCGCGCCGTGCAGGACGTCGCTCGCCACGCCGGAGACGGTGTGGGCGGCCGAGGCCACAGCATTCGACGCTTGATCGACGACGTCGCCGGGCGTGATTCCCGCCTGGATACCCGTTTGCACCTTCATGAAGTACCTCCAGATGTTGTTGCCGTCGTTGTTGAGGCGGGCGCTTGCATCGTCGCCGGGAGGCAGACCAGCGTAGTCGTCGCGGCTGCCCCAGCCTTGAGACCGGTATGGACCTTCATGCGGCACCTCCTGATGGCGCGACCTCAGCCCCTGTTGGCGCGGCGGGCGCCGAACTTGGCCTGGCCTCGGACGTCACAACCCGACGCAGCACCTGGCTGAACTCGTCAGGGTGGCGTTGCGAGATTTGCTCGATCGAGCGGGTCATGTAGTACAGGCGCTCTTTCTCCGACGCGGTCATGAGGCTGGAGGGAACGATGACCAGCTTCTTCGCCACCAGGCCGCTGAACAACTCCTGGCCGAAGGCCTTGTTCTCGCGTTTGTTCGGCGCAGCCAGGAACGCCTTGAGCCTCAGCACCGCCTGAACGTCGCTCTGCACCTGGTCGGCGCGCCACCACGCAACGCCGTACAGCAACACGGCGTCCTCCACCGCCTGCTTAAGCTGGGGGTCGGAGCTGACTTGGGGATCGTTCAGCCAGGCAATGTTGAAGTTCTGGCTGGCGCAGAACTGGGCGACGTCCTGGCTGAATTCGACCGCCTCGCGGTCGGACAGTCCTCTCAACCACGTGCTGAACCCGTTGGTCCACTCCGGTAGGTTTGTTGTCAGTCGAGCGCGCGCTGCCTCGGACTCGGTCGTCCACTGTCGGAAGCGGCGCGTCAGGTCCTGCTTGTCGTTGCGGAACTTCAGACGCCCGCGCACGCCACTGTACCACTGCTTGCCCTTTTGGGCCGCCGACTCAGAGACGCGCTCGGCGCGGGAGCCGATGCCCCGCAGATTGGGGGGCGTGGGCGCCCACGCTGGGGATACCCAGACCCATAGCGCCAGGATGAGCAGCAAGGCTGCCAGGATAAACATGCCTATGTCCTTTCTGGTCGCTCAACGGTGACCTGATAAGTGTGATGGGAGAGACATTCGCCTTAGAAACTATAAAGCCTTCGCTTACCTGGATAACGCTTCCTCCTTCCTCCCTCAGACCCGGGCTCCCCCAGCTCACGTGAGCCAGGCTAGCGGCCCTCGTGCGGCTTAACTCGTCTTGCGTTTGCGCCCGCTGCCCTCGGTCCCGTGCGCGTTGTCGCCCTCCTGCGTGTCAGCGAGACCATCGCTGGCGGCTGGCGGCGAGGCGGAGTCGGGCGGAGCGGACGGGTCCATGACCAACTGCTCCACCGAGGCGGCTGGCGGGGGCGCAACATCGTGTGCCGCCGCAGGGTGGGGTGGAAAAATCGGTTCGATGTGGGCTAGGCGAGCGGCATCGTCTTCAGTCCGCCGCCGCCACCAGAAGAACAGCAAGACAATCAGCAGTGTGGCGAGAATAAACATACTGACTCCTATGTGACTTCACCAAGCCTAGCGCCCTGGTTCAGGGGTCGAGGCGGGCGCGCCGGCGACCGTTGAGAGAACTGTCGTCGGGAGCGTACGGGTGGGCGCTAGCGGCGCTGTACTGGTGAGAGGCGTGGTCGTGGTGAGCGTCGCGGTAGCGGTGATGGGGCGGCTGCCATCGAGCGAAGGCAGCGGCAATAGATAAGGCGCGTTGCTTGGCACGAGCATGACGCGGATATCCGGCCCGAGCTTGCTGATGTACTGATAGTTGAGCAGATTCGGGTTGGTGGCGAGAACCGCTGCGATGGCGCGCAGGCCATCGGCCTCGGCGGTGGCGCGCTGGCGGATCGCGTCGGCCTCACCCTGGACGCGCGTAGACGCCGCGTCGGATTCACCCTGGGCCTGGATGCGCAGCTGGTCGGCCTCGTGCTGGCGCTTGATGGTATCCTGCAACGCGACCTGTTTGGCCTCGATAGAGGCAGCGTACTCGGGCGAGAAGGTAATGTTGCGCAGGATGAAGCGGTCGACCTGCAATCCGCGTTGAATGAAGGTGTCGCGCACCTCCGTGTCCATGTCGCGTTCGAGGTCCAGGCGCTTGGAGCTGTTGATTTCGTCGGCTTTGTACTGCGATGCCTGGGTCCGCACGATGCCGCGCAGGACGGGGCGCACAAAGTCCTCGATGTATCGATCCTGGAAATCTATGTGCAGGCGGATGACCTGCTCCGGATCGATGGAGAAAATTGTGCTACAGTCAATTGTCACCTCTTGACCATCCGACGTGCGTGCCGTGACGGCATCGTTCCCATCGCTGATCGACATCGTGAAGGTCTGCGTCGAGATCGGATAGCGCTTGACCTCTTCGAGGAACGGCACGATCAGGTGCAGGCCCGAGCGTAGCGGGCGCTCGCGGATGCCGCCGGCCGAGACGATGGAGACCACTACGCCCACCTCGGTCGGCTCGACAAACACAAGGGTCTTGAGGAGCGTCAGCAGGAGGACGAAGGCGAGCAGGACGGCCAGTGGCGTCCCAAATGAGAATACGCGGCGCAACGCGCGCCCGTAGCCCTGGGTCCGCGCCGTGACCAGGAAGTAAATGAGGAAGCCCAGGACAACGATGAGCCAGCCCCAGGTGGCGAGGGTATTCAAGAGCTGATTCAACAGCATGGCAAGACTCCTCAGTCGCCGCTACGGGTGGGCGATGACCACCAGGGCCGGCGCGCGCTGCAAGACACAGCGCAAGGCCAGCGCCAGGTTTTCCGGGTCCAGGGCGGCGAAGCTCTCGTCCAGGATCATCACGTCAGTGTTTTGCAGCAACGCCCGGGCAATGTACAGGCGGCTACGTTCGCCGTGCGACAACTGCCAGCCGCTCTCGCCAACGATCTGCTGCAAGCCGGAGGGCATGCGGTCGTGCAGATCGCCCAGGCCCAACTCCTGACACACGGCCAGCGCCTCCTCCATGTCCGCCTGGGTTGGCGGCCAGCGCCGCCCCAGGAGCAGGTTGAAGGCGAACGTGCCGGTGAAGACGTGATTCTCGTGGAATTGCGGGGCCATGACGACACCCCGCCGCCACCCCTTCGGTCCGAGACTCAGGCGGTCGTAGCCGTGCAGCAGCAGCAGCCCGGCGTCGGGCGCGCGCAGCCCGGCCAGCAGCGAGGCCAGGGTGGACTTGCCGCCGCCTGACGGGCCTTCCAAGAGCAGGCGGTCGTTGGGCCGAATCGCCAGGTCAGCGCCCTCCAAGACGAGCGGCCCGTGGCTGCGATAGCGAAAGGCAATGTCTCGCGCCTGTAGGACAGGTCGTTCCGGCGCGCCATTCGCCGCCGGCCGCACCATGGGCGCGACGGAGGGCGGGAGATCGGCCTGGGCGGCCGCCTGGAACAGTGGGCCGACCTGACGCCAGGCATTCAGCAGCTCCAGCAGGCTCTGGTATCCGGCGACCAGCGTGTCGAACGCCCGGGACACCAAGAGGCTAGCGCCGATAAGGATCGCCACCTGGACTGGCGAGGCCGACTGCCCCAACCAGCGGTACGCGATCAGGCTAACGCTGGCAACCATCCAGGCGCGCGGAATGGCGGCAACCCAGACCTGCGCCCGGTCGAGCTGCTGCGAGAGGTATTCGTGGCGCTCGAGGCCCTGGTCCTCCTCGACGTGCCAGTGCGTCCGGTCTTCCTGGGCCAGCCGCGTGCGGTGGCCGATCATGCGCTCGGCGACGTCGTTGGTCATCTCGCGGTACGCCGTGAACCAGGGGCGCCGGACGCGCCAGTCGGCCCACGCTCCCAGTAGCAGGGCCAGCACCGCGACCGCGACGGCGAGGCCATGGGGCCAACTGCCCCCGGCCACCACGAACAGGGGAACCGCAACGCCCAGCTGCATCACGGCCAGCAGCATGGCGAAGGCCGTGCTGATAGACAGGACTTCGACTGCGTCGGCGTCCAGGACGCGCCCCAGGAACTGGCCGACGCCTTCATGCCGCATCGCCTCCGGCTGGAGCTGCAGGATGCCGTGCAGCAGGCGCTCTTTGAACAGCGCGCCCAGGCGCGTGGCGACGAGCGACTCGGAGAGGCCCAGCATGGCTTGCAGGGGAATGGCGCTGAAGACCGCCAAGGCCCACGCCCACAGCCAGACCCACTCCCAGCGCCCGGTCAGGATGGTCTGCCCCAGGATGGCCCAGGTGACGATCAACAGCACTTGCTGGAGGAGCGCTATAACCGCCGCAGCGGCAACGGGTCCCGGAATGCCGTAGTCGCGGACGTGCTGCCAGACACTCGCGGACGGGGCGCGACGCAACATCCACCCACCGCGCAGATGGGCGGCCCCGAGCTGCTCCGCGAGGAGGGCCGCGCGCACGCGGGGCGCCTGGGAGGCCGGGATTCCAGTCTCGGCCAGGAGGCGGTCGACCGCCTCGGTTAGCGGCGCTTCGAGGGGCCAGGTGAGCACCTCGCGCACAGTCTCGACCTTCAGCCAGCGGGTCGAAGCCTCCGGCGCGATCACCGCCAGCCCGCGCCACCCCGACTGCCATGCCGCCAGGTATACGGTCGCGCCGCCGTCGGTCGGCAAGGGAATCAGAACCGGCTCGGCGTGGCGCAGGAAAGCTGCGGCGTCAGCGTAGGTTAGATCGACCGGCTCAGCCTCGATGCCGAGATGCTGGGCCACGTGCTCCACCCAGGCGGCGACGCTGTCGCTATCGGCGCCAGTCACGTCGGCATTGGGCAACAGGGGACTGGCGAGCCGCGCGGGCAGCAGACCCGCCCGACGGGCGAGAGCTTCCATGGCCTCACTCAGCCGGGACGCGGGCCAGGCTACGGCGGTGATGTCTACCATGCTCATGCGATAAACCGAACCCTTATGCCGGGCAAGGATGACCTCTTAAGGGCGGGGTCCGGGCCGAGGCAAACGGGCATCGCCTCGACCCGGACGAGCCAGGAGATTAGATTATGCGGCCCGAAATCACAGCCTTGACCTTTACGGTTCCCCCCGGTTGGCTCCAGCCTTGACCTTCGTCTTCTTGACTTTCATGGACGTTGTCTCCTTTCCGGGTTGGTAAGATGACTAGGGAACGGACGACTTGACCTTGATGGAGGCAGGTCGCAATTTAGAAGCGGCCACCGAAACCGGCCTTAACGTTCGTCTTCTTGACCTTCACGGCAGTCACCTCCTTTCTCACGGGAAATAGAACCCTCGCTTGGTATCGAGTATGGCGGGCCGCGTGAGGCACGCGGTGATTTCGCTCACGTGCAGAAGCATTATACAAAACGATTGTGTCAAAATCGTTTCAAAAGGGGGGATTCGAGTTGCCACGGCGGCCCAGTTTCAGGGCAGATTCAAATAGCGTCAGCGCACTGCTGCGGTCGCCCTGGCTCCAGTAAACCTCGGCCTGGTGGAATAGCGCCCGAGCGGCTAGACCGTCATTCTGGATGGCGTAGGCCAGACCGCCGGCCTCTTTCAGCAGGCGCATGGCTTGCGCGTACTGCTGTTGCTTGATGAGGAGCGCGGCCTGCTCGACCAGCAGCTCCCCCAACGCGGCTTGCCGCTCCACGTCAGGCGTCTCGGCGAGCGCGCTGCGCACCCAGGGCGCGTCATGCTCGAGAAACGCACGACCCTCGGCCGACTGCGCGACCCTCGCTGCCCACTCCGCCAGCGCCCGGTGCATCTGCGCCAGCGGCCCGACCTCGGAACTGGCGACGGCCCACGCCCAGGCAGCCTGAACATTGGGCAGTTCGGCCTGAACGGCGGCCAGTCGGGACGCCGGCGGTTCAGGCGCGAGCGCGTGGACCTGAACCAGGGTTGCGTAGTAGACAGCGTGGCGGTGACGCATCTGCGCCGCCTCCACGGGGTGGGCCTGCAGGTGGCGCGCGGCAAACTGACGCACCAATGGATGGAGCACATGGCGGCTGTCGCTGCCTAGACCGAGGAGACCCCTATCGTGCAGCGCGCGCAGCTCGGCTACGTCCACCCCGGCGACTGAGTATGCCGCCTTTACGTCAAACCCCGTCTCGAACACGGTCAACCGGCGTACGGCTTGCTGCTGAGAGGGCGTCAACTGCTGCCAGGTCCACCCCATCACGGCTTGCAGGCTGCGCTGTCGTGCGGGCAAGGCTCCGCGCGCATCTGCCAGGTGGTCGAGATTCGCGGCCAGATCGTCGGCGAGCGCGACGCACGGGAGGGTGGGGAGCCAGGTGGCAGCCAGAATCAGCGCCAGGGGCAGCCCATGCGTTAGCTGGGCGATCCGAACAACCGCCGGGTAGTCGGACGGACCGAGGGGTGCGCCAAGCATGGCCTGCGCCGCCTGCTGCAGGAAGAGCTGGCTTGCCTCGGCCTGCTCGACCTCCTCCGGCCGACTCGGCACGCTTAGCCCGTCAAGGGCCAGCATCCATTCCCCGTCCAGCCGAAGGCGGACACGCGACGTGACGAGGAACGTGACGTGCGGGGCGTGAGCCAGCCATTCGGTGAGAACGTGCGCGCCCGGCAGCAGAGCCTCGAAGTTGTCGAGCATCAATAGCATATGTCGCGTGCGCAGGTAAGCCAGGACTTGCGCGGTCGGCGTGGCCGAGTCCGAGAGCGTGAGGCCGACGGTCGCTGCGACGGCGGCCGCCAGCGCGCGCTCGGTACCCGGCCGGATATTCCCGTTGCGCAGCGGCCCGAGCGCGACCGAGGCGAGGTCAGCTGTGTAAACCCCATCTGGGAAGGGATGTTCGTCAAGCAGCGCAATCTGCGAGGCATAGTGGCGGGCGGCCTCGAGGGCCAGGCGCGTCTTGCCGACGCCCGGCAGCCCCGCGACGGTGATCAAGCGGATGGCAGGGTCGGCCAGGTGGCGCACCAGCACATCGAGTTCGCGGGCGCGGCCGATGAACGGCGTCGGCGCGGGGAGGAGATTATGCGGCGGTCCACCCTGCTCAACCTGTAAGCGCTTGTAGAGGGCGACGGTCTGGTCGAGCGGGGCGACGTTCAGCTCGGTTTTCAGGCGGTGTTGATACGTCTCATAGTGCGCCAAGGCGGCGCTGCGCAGGCCGTCGCGGGCCAGGAAAATCATCAGACGGCGATGCGTCTCCTCGTCCCAGGGGTCAAGCTGGAGCAGGCGTTGGGCGACAGCAATGGCTGGCTCAAAGTCGGACCGGGCGGCGTATTGATCGAGGAGTCTCCGCAGGGCTTGAATCTGGCTATGATGCAAGCGGTCGCGCTCGCCGAAAGCCCAGCTCTCGAAGTCTGGCGACGCAGGCAGTGTAAAGCCGGCCAAGAACTCGCCGTGATACAGGTCAACCGCTGCGTGAAGGTCGTCCGGATCTTCGCTGCCCTTTGTCTTTGCCAGTCCGTCTTTGAACGCCCGCACGTCGACCCAGGCTGGCCCGACCTGGTTGAAGGCGATAGCCTGGCGCGTGACGACCAGGTAATCGCCCAGTTGGCGGTTCAGATCGACCAGCGCATTGCGCAGGTGCATGCTGGCGTGCTCGGGCGAGCTTTCATACGTCAACAGGGCCGCCAGAGCTTCGCGCGTGTGGGGTTGCCCTGTGACGGCGAGGTAGGTGAGTAAGGCGAGCGCGCTGCGGCGAGTGAAGCGGAGGGCGGCGGAGCCCAGAGTAACTTGCGGCGAGCCGAGCAATCGTAACCGGAGCATGGGGCGCTCAAGGGCGATGGACATGCTAACCAGTCCCCCCATCCGCCTACTATAGTAAGCCCACAACGCATGAATGGGGGGTGTACGGCTGCCCGCTGTCGTTCTCTAGCCCACGGGCATGTGACCTCCCCCCGGAGTGAGATGCAGTATAGCAGGCCGATCCAAAACTTTACCAAAATTCACCAGTTGTGCAGATTAGACCTCCGTCTCGTTGACAATCCGCTCATAAAGCGCGGTGGTTTCATCGTCGGGCAGCACGCCTAAATCACTCAATAGGGACTCGCGCAGCGTATGGTAGTGGTGGATCGCGGCGGACCGATTGCCCAGACGCTTGTCGCAGCGCATCAATTGGCGATGGGCATCCTCCGCATACCTATCGACGGCAATGATCTGCCGAAACACGTCGCCGGCCTCCTGGATGCAATCGAGCGAGAAGTAAGCATTCCCGACCTGGCGTGCTCCGGCCAGCCACAGGTTCTGCAAGTCGGCTCGCTTTGCCAGGATCCAGTCATCGGGTGGAAAATCACTCAGAAACTCACCCTGATACATTGCCAGGATTTCACGCCGTCTATCCAGCATCTCCTTCTGCGGAGCCGCCAAGCTCTGGTGGTGCAGCCACGCCTGGACGGCTCGCTCCAGAATCTCGGCATCAAACCAGTAGTCCAGGTCGCGGTTGAACCTGAATCGCCCCTCCTCGACGATAATCGAGGCTCGGCTGCCCAACGCGCGGCGGAGGCGCGAGACGGCGTCATAAATGCGGTCGTAGACCTGTTTCGGCGCGGCGTCGGGCCACAGCGCCAGGCCAATCTGCTCCTTGGTCACGTTATTGTGCGTGAGAAGGTAGAAGAGGAGGGTCTTAGGCTTCTCATAGCTAAAGTCGGCGCGCGTCAGCAGGGCCTCGCCGCGGTAGATACGCGCCGGGCCGAGGGCATACAGGCGCACAGGGAGCATTACCCCTGGCGAAGAATTCGGGTTAAGCAACGGCACGCTCCCCTCCACTGTCTTCATTGGGCTATCGCCGCGTGCCCCTGTCGCTAGCGCCATCTCCACTATCCGTTCGAGCGGCAAGAGTTGGCCTAGCTGCCACTCCGCATTCCACTCGCTCTCTGGCAAGCGCGTGTGCGTTGCCTCCAGGCCAGCCGTTTCAAGCGCCCGCTCGGTCGGCGCCAGCGCCACGCCCGTCCGCTCTCGCAGCGCTCGGGCGGCGGCGAACAGGCGCACGGCCTGCTTCGTCGCGCTGGTCGCCGCCGCGACGGCGGCGAGGCCGATGAGGCAGGCAATCAGATGTGGTTTCGCGTCTTCTGTGATGCACAGCGTCAGGCCAGCGTGATAGTGCTCCAGGGCCTGGGCATAGTCCGCCTGGAGACACGCGAGTGAGGCTAACCCTAGATGACTCTCGATCTCTCCAATCGTCGCGTTGATAGACTCGTTGAGCGTTAGGCTCTCGGCCATCAAAGTACGCGCACGGACGAGATCGCCTCGCAGTTGCGCCAGCCGCCCCAGGTTTTCCAGGACGACCGCCACACCGCGCGTGTCGTCGATGCGTTGAAAGAGCGCCAAAGCCTCGGCGAGCGCTTCCTCGGCGTCCGCGAGTCTGCTCGCGCGCAAGTTACATTGACCAAGGTTGCTGAGCATGGCGGCTTCTCGGCGTAGGTCGCCACGCTCCCGCGCCAACTCGCGCACGTCCCGCATCAGGGCGATAGCTTCGTCAAGACGCTCCTCCTGGACCAGCCGGAATGCCAGCATAGCCTTGTGCCGCATGATGCCGGCCGTGTCTCCTAGCGCGTCGTACAACGCGAGCGCCTGCTCCATGTAAGCCGCACTCATCGCAAAGTTGCCTTGCTCGGCCACCACGTCGGCCAGGTCGGCCAAGGCCCGCGCTCGCCACGCTGACTGGATACCCTGTGTCCGTTCGAGCGTCGCCTCCAGGATCGCGTGTACTTCACTTAAGCGCCCCTGCCCCCGCCAGGTGGCTTTGATGCACGTGGCTAACTGTAGCTCGATCTCGCCTTCGCCGCGCTCGGCGGCCCACACCAGCGCCACCCGCAGGTTGTGACGCTCCACCTCCATTCTTTTGTTCCACACCTCCGGCTGTGAGGTGGGCAGCTTACGGTCAACGCTCACAACCAGGTCACGATAGAACAGGGCATGCCGCTGCCGCACCTCCTCGACCTCCTGTGTCTCGACAAGTTGACTCCAGGCGAATTGGCGCACCGGCTCCAGGAGACGGTAGCGGCTGGCACCCTCGATTACCTGAGGCACAGTGAGCAACGACTTGTCTATGAGAGTAGCGAGACTATCCAAGGTCGTTGTGGCGTCCCGGGCCGCAGTATCGGCAGCCGTGTTCGAATAGGTCACGGCATCGGCCGCTTCCAGGGAGAAGTCGCCCGCGAATATGGCGAGGCGTCGGAAGAAGCGTTGCTGTTCGGAAGTGAGGAGCCGATAGCTCCAGGCCAGCGTCGCTCTCATCGTGCCATGCCTCGCGTCGGGTGAGGGGGTGCGCGACAGGAAGGACAGGGCATTCCGCAAGCGCTGCTGAATCTCCTGGACCGTGAGGACATTGACCCAGACCGCCGCCTGCTCAATGGCGAGGGGCAGGCCCTCCAGGGTGCGGCAGATATCGATGATGGTTGAGAGGTTTGCCTCGGTCACCCCGAATCGCCAGGCTACCCGACGCGCTCGCTCTTCAAAGAGCCGGACCGCGTCGCCAAGCTCGGGCCGACGCCGTGGGGGATGCCCTGCCAAAATGTCCTGGGGCGCATGGAGGGGAAGCTCGGGGAGCGACAACGGTGGGACCGCCCAGACGTACTCACTCGCCACGCTCAGGCGTTCTCGGCTGGTAGCGATGATGTGCAGGCGTGGGCAGGAGGTGAGTAGCCTTGTGGTGAGGTGAGCGCAGGCCGCCGGGAGATGCTCACAGTTGTCGAGGACCAGGAGCGCCTTTTTCGATCCCAGCCGCTCAATCACAGCCTCGATCCCAGGCCGCCCCGGCTCCTCGTGGACCCCCAGGGCAATCATCACGGCCTGGGGAACCAAGGCGGGGTCGCCGAGTGGGGCCAGGTCAACCCAGACGACCCCTGATGGGAAGTCATCGCGCAGGTCTTCGGCGGCGCGCAAGGCCAGCCGCGTCTTGCCACAGCCCCCGATGCCAGTTAAGGTGACGAGGCGATGGGACTTGATAAGCCGATGCAGCTCGCCAAGCTCCCGGCGACGCCCGACAAACGACGTCAGCAGGGGGGGGAGATTGTCGGACAGGGCGGCTGTTTGTTGAAGAGGCAACATATTGGCGGCGTGAGACTCGGCGATGGCAATTCGAATTATCCATCTCGGCGTCGAATTCTAAGCCGATAGCTACAATCCTGCAAGCAGCCCAGCGCGCGGGAATAAACGGCGGCACACGGCGCGTTGAGAAGAGCAACGGGCCCGATCACCGAGGCGTGACCCGATCAGTCTTCCGCCTCATCCATGTCTCAGCTAACCCAGGAGAGTGTCCATGAAGAAGATGTTCGCCTTGCTGACCCTCATCGTTTTGCTGCTCATGATGGCCAGCGCCACCAGCGCTGATACCATGCACCGCCATACCGTTGTCGCCCGGCTATACCCTGTCGGAGGCTCACATGTGACGGGCATGGTCGTGCTCAAGCAACTCGCGGGGAGCGGTACGTTCATCGAAGTGAACGCGCGCAACCTCCAGCCCGGTCGTCAGTACCTCTCGATCTACTACGATAACAACGCCTGCCAACTAGCGAGTGACTCCATCCCCAACGACGTCATCGGCCACTACATGGCCAATCGTCGTGGACGCGGCGAGACCGAGGGGCGAGTTGACGACAACCTCGATCAGATCCATTCCGTGTCGGTGCGCCTCAACGATAGCCCGACCCACCCGACACTCCTGGCCTGCGCCTACTTCTAAACGAGTGTCAAGAAGCGAAGGAGTAAGGAGACCTCGATATGAGTCGAGACTCAACGATGAAGCACCTGACGACAAACGTCACGCCGGCTGGCTCCGCCTTGGCCGGAGCGGGCGCCGCCTTGATCGCGGTCATCGGGCTGGTCCACTGGATCGACATGCCGAGCAGCTTTCAGGATGCTCCGTACAAGGGCCTGCTGTTCCTGCTCAACGGCATTGCGGCGGTCGTGGTTGTGTATGGGATTGCCCAAGCCAGTCGGTGGAGCTGGCTGCTGGGAATACTGGTAGCGGGCGGGGCGCTGGTCGGCTATGTCATCAGCCGCACCATCGGGCTGCCCGGCATCCCGCCGGACGACTGGCTGGACCCGCTGGGCATCCTGTCCCTGGTCGTCGAGGTGGGGTTCCTGCTGGTGGCCTTCAGCGTCTTGCGTCAGCCGACACGACCCGCGCCGACGGAGCCTTAGCGCATGGAGCCGAGGGACAGGTCGTAGAGTATTGTGAGCACGACAGACAGCCGCTACCTCGCAGCGCGGGGCAGCGGCTGTGACAGGGGCACGATGATCTGGCCGCGTGGCGAGCACGCGTTGGATGTGCGCGACGAGTGGCGCGTGAGCGAGGAGTTGCTCGCGGAAGACACGCTTCTCCTCCTGAATGTCGCCCCGCAAGCGCAGAACCCAGTGTGAGGTAGGGATGGCAGAGGGGGTGGCACAAGGGTTGCTGCGTCTCCTAGCGATTCATAACCCAACTCGTTGTATCGCCAGTACAGGAGACGCACATCATGAGCAACCGACAGCTCCCCCGCCAAGCCATCTGGTCGATGTGGCGGTTGGGGCCATCGTGACGATGGTTGAGCAGATTCGCCGACAGACGGCGCAATGACGTCTCGACGTGATACACCTTTCCCAGTCCTCGTCACGAAGCTCTTCCTGCCTCAGCCCCCGCCGGGTCTCGTATCGCGGCTGCGGCTGATCGAGCGGTTGAACGAGGGCCTCGCTCCCGGCCGCCGACTCAGCCTCATCTCGGCTCCCGCTGGCTTCGGCAAGACCACACTCGTGAGCGAGTGGGTCGCGAGCATCGGGCGGCCAACTGCCTGGCTGTCGTTGGACGAAGGGGATAACGACCCGACGCGGTTTCTGGCTTACCTGGTGGCGGCACTACAGACAGTCGCCGCGAACATCGGGCAAGAGGTCATGGCCGCGCTCCAATCCCCGCAGCCACCGCCCACGGAATCGACTCTGATTGCCCTGTTGAATGAGCTGACGACGCTCCCTGAGCGTGTCGTCCTCGTCCTGGATGACTACCACCTCATTGACGACACAGCGATTGACCTGGCCCTGGCCTTTCTGCTCGACAACCTGCCGCCCCAGATGCGCGTGCTCATCACAACGCGCGAGGATCCACAGTTGCCGCTGGCGCGATACCGCGTCCGAGGCCAGTTGACCGAGCTGCGAGCGGCCGACTTGCGTTTTACCCCCGCTGAAGCGGCTGAGTTCCTCAACCACGTCATGGGCCTGAGCCTCGCGCCGGCCGATATTGCCGCTCTGGAAGACCGCACGGAAGGCTGGATTGCCGGCCTCCAATTGGCGGCGCTGTCGATGCGCGGACGAGAGGACATGAGCCAGTTTGTGAGGGCTTTCGCCGGCGACAACCGCTATATCGTGGACTATCTGATGGAGGAGGTCTTGCAGCGTCAGCCCGAAGCGGTGCGCAGCTTTCTGCTCCAAACCTCCATCCTGGAGCGTCTGAGCGGCTCCCTGTGCGATGCCGTTACCGGCCAGGAGCGGGGCCAGGCGCACCTCGAGGCGCTGGATCGAAACAACTTCTTTGTATCGCCGCTGGATGACCAACGACAGTGGTATCGCTACCACCACCTCTTCGCCGAAGTTCTCGCCGCGCACCTGAAGGCAGAGCAACCCGATCAGGTATCCGCTCTCCACAGGCGTGCCAGCGCGTGGTATGAGCAGCATGGTTTGACGGCCGATGCCATCCGACACGCGCTCGCCGCTGGGGATTTCCCGCACATGGCGGACCTGGTCGAGCTGGCGTGGCCCGCCATCCGACGGAGCCGGCAGGACGCCACCTTACTTGGCTGGTTGACGGCGCTCCCCGATGAGGTGTTTCCCAGCCGGCCGGTGCTCAGCGCGGCATATGCCCATGTATTACTGGCGAGCGGCGAGATCGAGGGGGTCGAGGAGCGACTGCGGGATGCCGAACGCTGGCTGGACACGATGGCGGCGACGCGTGAACAGCTCGACTTCGCAGCGGCTGGAATGGTGGTCGTGGACGACGAGGCGTTTCGCCGTTTGCCCGGTACGATCGCCATTGCTCGCGCCGGGTTGGCCCTGGCGGGAGGCGATGTGGCAGGGGCCGTGACGTATGCCCGCCAGGCGCTCGACCTCGCACCACGAGACGATCATTTGACACGCGGTGGGGCAGCCGGCTTCCTGGGGCTGGCCGCCTGGACGAGCGGCGATCTCGAGACAGCGCACCGGACGTATGCCGAGGGCATGGCGAGTCTGCAAAAGGCCGGCAACGTCTCCGACGTCATCAACGGCGCGGTCACATTGGGTGCGATACGGGTGGCACAAGGTCGTCTGCGCCAGGCGATGCGGACCTATGAGCGGGGATTGCGGCTCGCGACGGCGCCGGGGGCGCTGGTGCTGCGTGGCGCAGCGGACATGCACGTGGGAATGAGTGAACTCTACCGTGAGCATAACGATCTGCCTGCGGCGACGCAGCACCTCCTCAAGAGCAAGGAACTGGGGGAGCACACCGGCTTCCCCCAAAATCGGCATCGCTGGCGCGTGGCGATGGCTCGCCTACGCGAGGCTCAGGGAGACCCCGACGGCGCGCTCGATCTGCTTGACGAGGCAGAGCGGCTGTACATGAGTGACTTTTCCCCTAATATGCGCCCGATCGCGGCGTTGAAAACACGCGTGTGGGTCGCGCAGGGGCGATTAGGTGAAGCCCTCGACTGGGCGCGGGAGCAGGGCGTATCGGCCCACGATGCTCTCAGCTACGTGCGCGAGTTCGACCATATCACCCTGGCGAGGGTGCTCCTGGCGCAGTATAGGAGTGACGGCGCAGACGGCACTGTTCGTGAGGCCGTGGGGTTGCTGGAGCGTCTGCGGCAAGCGGCGGAGGCAGGCGAACGGATGGGAAGTGTCATCGAAATCCTGGTGCTGCAGGCGCTTGCCTACCAGAGGCAAGGCAACACTGCCTCTGCGCTGGTGGCGCTGGGACGCGCCCTGGCATTGGCCGAGCCGGAGGGCTACGTCCGCCTCTTCGTGGACGAAGGGCCGACCATGGGGGCACTGCTGGAAAAGGTCATGAAACAGGGCATCGGACGGAACTACGCGCGTCAACTCCTGTCAGCTTTTGGGAGGGCTGCGGACAGAACAACCGTCACACAGGGTATGGTAGAACCTCTCAGCGAGCGTGAGCTTGACGTCCTTCGGCTGCTGGCAACCGACTTGAGCGGGCCGGAGATGGCGCGCGAGCTTATGGTGTCCCTGAACACTCTGCGTACCCACACCAAGAACGTTTACAGTAAGCTCGGCGTGAGCAACCGACGGGCCGCGGTTCGCGTGGCTGAAGAGCTGCATTTGTTGTAGCGAACGCGCCGCTCCACCTCCAGCCCCGGCATATGCTCGCACCACGCGCCGGGGTTTTTTCGCGCCCTCACGATCTCCCCCTCTGCCAATCACCACATCAATCACCACATCTGGTGATGCCCACTCACCACATCACGCTGTATAGTGTGTCCCAAGATAAGGACAGCAGCAACGACGGGGAGACGCTTCCAGGTGAGCCACATGCGAAGGGAGGACAATGAGCGAAAAGCAACTTCGGCACCTCATCACGAGACCGACGGTTACGAAATCCGCGTCAAAGGACATCTTGATGGTCGATGGGCGACCTGGTTCGACGGCCTGAGCCTTATCCTGGGCAGCGATGGCACAACCATCATCTCTGGCGTGGGCATCGACCAGGCGGCGCTGCATGGCTTGCTGCGGAAAGTGCGTGATCTCGGGCTGCCATTGGTCTCAGTCATTCGGGTTGAGTTGGAAGAGGCGACTGGGGCGGCTGTTAGGGCGGACACAGATCAGGGTTGTTCAAACAAGGAGACAAAGCGATGAATACCACTCGTCAGACTACAGTCACGGCAGACAACAACCACTCGCACAGCATTAGCAAGGAGAGTAACATGAAGCCAACAGCCTCGAATCTCATCCGTTGGAGCGGTCTGGCCGCTGTGGCGGCGGGGATCATCTTCGCGGGCATCCAGCCAATCCATCCACCTGACTTCCTTCCGTCCGTCACCACGCCCGCGTGGGCCATCATCATCACCCTGAAGTGGGTCATGTGCCTCTTCTTCCTGGTCGGCATCACCGGGCTATATGCCCGGCAAGTGAAAGAGTCTGGGTGGTTGGGTCTGGCCGGTTTTCTCTTGCTGATCCTGTCGTGGTGGCTCCAGACGGCCTACGTTTTCGCCGAAGACTTCATCTTGCCGGTGCTCGCAACTGCGTCGCCGAAGTTCGTGGACAGCTTCCTGGGGATCGTCAATCAGCACCCCGGTGAGATGAACATCGGCCCCCTGCCCGCGATCTATGGGCTACTTGGGATCTGCTATATGCTCGGCGGCCTGCTGTTTGGCATCGCGACGTTCCGCGCCGCCGTCCTACCGCGCTGGCCGGCTGGTCTGCTAGCCGTCGCGGCTACAGTAACCCCGGCGGCTGCGCTGCTGCCGCACGAGATCCAGCGGTTCGCGGCGGTGCCGGTGGCGCTCGCACTGGCCTGGCTAGGCTACGCGCTCTGGTCTGAACGGCGGGAGCAGGCCGCTAACCTCGTCCCGGGCCGCGAAAGCCCTAGCCTCGCCTGACGGAATCGAGTAAGGCGGCTGGAAACGACAGGGAATGGATGAGCGGTCACAGGACCGCTCATCCATTCTCTGGAAGGGAGACTGACATGACGACCGCCGGTCGAACCACAAGAAAAGGAGTTCCGATGACCTCACTGAGAAAGCTCGCGATCGCTGCCGGCCTGTGCTACCTCATCACCCACGTGACCTCAATCCCTGCGCCATTTCTGTACGCTCCGATCTTCAACCGTGCCGACTACGTCCTCGGCTCAGGCTCGGACCCTCAGGTCCTGTTGGGAGCGTTCCTGGAAGTGATCTGTGCCTTGGGCATTATCGGCACCGCCGTTGCGCTGTTCCCCGTCGTCAAGCGGCAGAACGAAAGCATAGCTCTCGGCTACATGGGCCTGCGCACGCTCGAAGCCGGCATTATTGCCGTTGGCGTCATCCCCCTGCTCTCTGTCGTGACGCTGCGGCAGCACCTCGCGGGAACCGCCGGCACGGATACAGTCGCCCTCGTGACCCTTGCCAATGCCCTCGTAGAGTTCCACAAGTGGACGCGCCTCATCGGACCCGGACTTGTCTGCGGGGCGAACACGGTGTTGATGGCGTACCTGATGTACCAGTCGCGCCTGGTCCCACGGTTCATCCCCATGCTGGGACTGATTGGCGGCCCACTCATCTTCGCCTATAACACCGCCCTGATGTTCGGCCTTTCCGAGCAGCTTCCGGCGTGGGTGGCGATCCTCGTGGTCCCGATCTTCGCCTGGGAGGTGACACTTGCCATCCGGCTCATCACCAAAGGGTTCAACCGATCCGCTCGCTGTTGCCCTCGGTCACAAGCTGTTTTTGACACGCGCTTCAGCTCGGACGGCCGGGTGGCAGCGGATGGCCGATGGGGGAGACAGAATAGTCCTTTCGGCGGATGACGCTCCTGCCTACTCCCTGATAGAATAGGCGCACGCATTAACGAGTAGGCTCTTCACAGGAGAATAGATCATGTCTGCCATCGGTAGCGGTCTGGCAACGCCAGAGCCTGATACATTCGGCCCCATCGCCTGGATCAAGCGACACCCGCTCGCGTCCTTCTTCGTGCTGGCCTACGCCTTCTCGTGGGTTTTCTCCATTCCGATCATGCTCTCACAGCGCGGCCTCGGGCTGTTCACCTTGCCCGATCCGCTGCTCTTGGTCCTGTTCCTCGCGGCGACGTTCATCGGGCCGACCCCGGCCGCCTTCATCGTTCTGGGCCTTACCGAGGGCCGACCAGGGGTCGTGCAGTGGCTTCGACGGATGGCCCAGTGGCGAGTGGGCTTGAAGTGGTATATCCTCGTCACCCTTGGCTACCCGCTCATCTTCTTGCTCGGCTTGACCGTCCCGCTAGGCGCAGCGTTCTGGAGTGACCTGGCTCAAAAGTGGCCGCTGATCTTCAGCGCCTACCTCCCCTTGATCCCGCTCGGCCTGCTGTACCCGGCCATCGGCGAAGAGCCGGGGTGGCGCGGCTTCGCACTACCCCGCCTGCAAGTCCGATTCGGCCCCGTGCTTGCCAGCCTGATCCTTGGCGCTCTCCACGCCTGCTGGCACTTGCCGGCCTACTTCATCCCTGGCGCCATCTCGGACACCGGCTTCAGCCCCGCGGTGTTTGTCGGCAATTCGCTGGCGATTGTCGCGTTCAGCCTTATCTGGACCTGGCTGTTCAACAACGCCTCGGGCAGCGTGTTCTTCGCCATGTTCGTCCACGCGACGAGCAACGCGAACTCGGCCTTTCTCGGCCAGGTCTTGCCGCACCCCTTGGATGACCCGTTCTTTGGTTTCAAAGTCGGCGCCGTCGTCGCGCTGCTCGTCATCGTCTTCACCCGTGGCCGTCTCTCGTACAAAAGTGTGAGTTAAGAGGCCGTGAGTATCCACGGGCGATGAGCTTGAGCACCTCCGTTTCGCGCTCCGTCAAGGCTTCCGGGCTGTCTGGCGCGCGGACCTCGCGCATGAGACGGGCCGCCGCTTTCGTCGCGAGGCGTACCTCGCCCGCTGCCGCCGCCGTGACTGCCTCGCTCCACTCGACATGACAGACGACAGCTAGCTTGAATGTGATCCCTATTTAGCGGATGCACCAGTTAAACCTACAAGAGTCAGCGGTTTGGAATGTTGGCGTTGACGATGACCGGGAACCCTCCGCTCCAGCGCTCCCACGCTACATCGCTTCTCACCAACTCGCACATGAAGTGCGCAACGTTCGCCATGTTGGTGCTGTCCGGACGGAATAGACTACTCACAAGGCTCTCGTGCAGCGTGTATTCGGAGACGTCGCCTTCCAGGAGTGTGTCCGGGCGAACTACCGCCCACTGTACGAACGAACTCGATGTACCGACGCTTTCCCAGAGAAAGTCTGCTGCTTCCTGATTGTCCCGCGCTGGCGGTAGCACAGCACGGAGCATCCACATGAGTCCCCTCTCGAATGTGCCGCGATGTTCGTCACCTCCGGCTGGCTGATTCACCGAGACGCTGCTCATGAGGATGAACTTGACCGGCGTGGTGGGGCGCGCTGCTGCGATTGCTTGGCAGAGCCGCCGTGTGGCCTGGGTGACGAGGTCGCGCGGCGGGCCGAAGACCCCCTTGAGGCTGAGAATGTGGCCAAGACACGAGATGACGGCGTCGCAGCCTCGAACAGTCCGTAGGAGATCCTGGTCGCTCAGGGACAGCAGATCGGCCTCTATGACCTCGAGGCGCGGGTTTTGCGCGACGCCTTTCGGGAGCCGATCCGCGGATCGCACGATGGCCCTGACGCTGATATCGCAACTCAGAAGCTGCTCCAGGACACGTCTGCCGGTTCGCCCAGTGCCGCCAACGAGAAGTACCGTGTGCTTCGTGTTCATCTCGCTGCCTCCAGTCAAGCCCTGCTGACCTCAAACGGACAGGTCAAGAACGCGCAACCTGAGCGTCTGCTGCGGCCGCCACCCCTGGCTTCCATCGCAACAGAACGATGCCGAGCCAGACAAACCAGATGATGAGACCCAACCCATAAACAGACATCAGGACAGCTGAGGCCAGGACAACCGAGAGGATACCTACTACACCGATCAGCAACCCAAGATAGTTCAATACCTTGGGAAGCTCCCCTACCTGCAAGGCTGCCCAACCTAGAAGCAGAAACCACAAGGCGCTAACCATCGTTTCCCCGCCGCCTCCGCCCAAGCCGGTTTCCACAGTGCCGAGTGTCAACCAGACCATTGCAGCTTGAGCCGGATTCTCGCCGAAGAGTCTGACGACCGTGCTCAGGTCGTTGATCGAGAGTGTGCCGACCACTATGACTAGGACGGCCCAGATCAGGGTGAAAGTGGTCACTACCTGAGCCAGCATAGGTGAGCCGGCCTTCAATCGCTCATAGAGCGCTAGGGACAGGAAGATCAGACTCACGCCGAAGGCCAGGTAGATGATTTGATACCACAGGCGCATGGCAGTCTGGTTGTCCGCAAGAAGAGCCACGGCCTGGCTTGGATCAGAGTTTGTGAAATCGAGACCTTTCGGCGCCAGCAAGGTAACGAACACCACTATGCCGAGAAGGTTCGTTGCGGCCCCGATCAGTGCGGCAAAGCCGCCCATTTTTTGCAGGTTTTTCATTGTGCATTCCCTTTCATAGTTACAGAGAGATCGGTATTTGCGTGTCTGGCCGCCGCCCGGTCATAAGCGAAGCAGCCGGCTGATCCTGGACACCCTTAACTAAGAGCCACAAACTAAGCCCAACTTCCGCAATGAATCCAAGTGGGTAACTTACATAGGTTATTACGTCGAAGCCAGGGAGAAGGAAGGCCTGAAGAGCAGTCATCAGCCAGAAAGCACAATCCAGCATCAACAAGATGCCCAGCATCCGGGGCAGGAAGCCCGATTTGTAGACCAAATACCCCAGCGGAAAGAGCCAGGCGCCGTAGAAGACCTGAGCGATCATAAACCCGTTCTTGCGAAACTCGAGAAACACCATGGCCAGCGCTTGCAGCTGATCAGCCGGCAGCGCTCTGAAGGCCGCTGTACCACTCAGAAGCAGCAGCGGAGCCAACTGATTCAGCATGTTGAGGCTCTGGACCGCGACCCCAGCCAGGTTCAAGAGCACGAAGAGCAAAGCGAGGTCGTTGTTCACCGGCTTCAACAACACGTACAACGCCCAGGCCGAGAGGACAAAAAGCAGTGCGGCGAGCACATCGCTCATGAAACCGAGCCGGAATAGTTCCTCCGACGCCGCGATATTCTCCGCCGTTGCCGCAGCATCGCCGAGGACGATCAGCCTGCCGCGAACGAACGACGCAAAAACCGTCGCCATGATGTAGACGAGATACAGGAACCCCGCCAATCTCGCGGCCTGTTTGATAGAGCTCATGGTCTTCCTCCGCATAATGGAAGTCAAGGCTTTGGCCGTCCCTCGACCTGAGGGCCCGGCGCCGTTGTCCACGGCAAGCGTTCAGCTATCAGGCTCCCCGCTAAACGCTTGCCGTTGCTGAGCAGAACTATGCAGCGCCCAAGAGGTCGTTCATCGCTGGTTTCGCAGCTTTGGGCGCAACTCCCGACGCATTGAACCCTCTCACGATCAACCACACCGCTAGAACCATCTCTTGCACCGCCATCGGCACAAACAGGAGGGCGCCAGTCGACGACACGGGGTCGAGGAGGTCGAACACCACCAGGAATTCGGCGGCCAGGTACGGGACCACAGCCGCCAGCCCCCACACCGTGATCCAGCGTGGGACCAGCCGCGACCGGTACAGCACCGCGTAGAACATCAGGGCGCCCAGGCAGAAGACAATCCCTGTGGTTGCGCCGCTGCTTCCGGCTCGCACCAACAAGGCGCCGGCGGCCTGAAAGCCGGGCGCCGCAGCATCTCCGGCCTGGATAGACAACTTACCCAGCGCCACCAGCAGCAGCCAGGCGATCACCGTCACAAAACAGGTGAACGTCTCGAGCGCGCCTCGGAAGACGACATAGCCGAGCGCCAGGACCCCACTGTGCCTTTTCAGCACAGGGTACAGGACGACCGGCACCATGGCGAGCGCCAGGCCCATGAGCAAGACAAGCAGGGCTGCGATGGTCACCTGGCCTGCGTTTGCAGCGGCGCCCACAAGAGGGTCGCGGGCATCGCGGAGTGGTTGCGACAGGGCCAGGCTCAGCACGCCGGCCGCGGTCCCGATGATGTACAACACGCCAGCGATAGTGGCGTTCGTTCGGTAGGTGTTCATTGACTGCCTCCTCATATGTCTGCCGGTCCAGGTTCAACGACATTGACCGAGACCAGCGATATGCCCAGGTCACGCACTTTCTTGAGCAGGCCATACAACGCGGCCTGATCCACGATTGGGCCGGTCAAGAGCGTGTCGCCGTCCTGCTCAAGGGTAATGGCGAGGCCCTCGAACCAATCGGTCCATTGCGGGCCGAGATAACCTTTGAGCCTGATCTGATAGACCATCGTTGCACCTGGATCATGTTTGTGTTCGCGTTCGTTTGACATGACCCTCACCTACTTCTGGGCCTCGGTTGGCAACACCGTCCCACTGGCCGTGCCACTTGGTCACCGAGTCCCTTCGAGTTTCTGGCTATCGGGCGCGGCAGCGTGGCGTCTCTCCGTCTGGCTCGCGTCGGCGTGCCACGTCCAGGCATACCACACGATGAACAGGGTGCAGGCGACCTCGATCGCCGCGAACATCAGGTAGAAGCCGTTCGGCGTGTCGCCAATCAGCGACCAGGCGACGAACAGGGTATGAAACCCGCCTACCAGGATGTTCGCCCAGCGGTTGGCGCGATAGGGTAACACGCGGGACAGGAACACCATGGCAATGGCGGTCTCCATCAGGATCGCCGTCACCAGAACAAACCCCTGCGTAATCTGAATGTCCCCCACGTAGCCTTCCGCAAACCTCTTGGCGGCTTCCGGCCGTAGCAACGGGTTGAAGAACAGCGTGTAGACGTCCGCATAGATATAGTTGAGAACCGCGAATATCCAAAGGGTTGAAAGCATGTCTCGCCGGCGCTCGAACCCTGTCGTCGTCCTATCAGCGTTCATTTGCCACTCCTTTTCTGTACTCTCTCACTGTGCGCCAGGACTTGCGACGAGTCCGCGCTGCCCTTGCGCCGCCTCCAAAGGATTCTTGCGAAGTAAAAGAACCGCGAGCCATATCCACCAGGCGCAGTGGCCCAGCGCATAGACCGCCACGGCCGGGATGAACAGAACCGGAATCGCCGTGAGCAGACCCGCAATACCGGTCGCGATACCCAGGTAGCTCCACGCTCTCGGGAATCGCGCAGCTTGCAGTGCGGCCAGGCCCACCAGCATAGTCCACAATCCGCCCGGGATTTCGGCCGTGCCGGAGAGGCCCTGGTGGACCGTGTCTATCGCAAGCCAGGCAGTGGCCGCCTGAACTGGGTTCTGAGCGAAGGCAGCAGCGACATTGTTCAGACCGGCAATGTAGACGTTCCCGGCGGCTATTAGGAGGCCGGCCCAGATGAGCGCGAACGCCTTCGCCGGGCGGGCCCAGGCCGACGCGGCGGGGCGCAACTGCTCGTCGAGCGCCTCTGCCAGGAACACAAGGCAGACGCCAAACAGCACGTAGATGAAGAAGATCCAGATGTGGAACAGCATTTGCTTGTCTACGAGGAAAGACACCTTTTCGACCCCATCAGCGATGCTGGAGGTATCCAGCAGAGTGAAGTTCAGCGCACACCCCACCACGTACGCCGTGGCGAGGGCCAGGGCGGACAGCCCACCGAGTCGTCTTAGGTTCATGTGTTTATTCTCCTTCCAGTGATTGCATCGATATACACTCACATCGTATCGCCGGAAAGGTGTGTCCGTGAAGACACCAAAGTATGGTTTGGGGTGTTGTTGTGGGGGGTCTAGGGAGGTATGGTCAGAGCAGACCGAGTTCGCGTGCGCGGGCGACGGCTTCGGTTCGTCTGGCGACCTGCAACTTCTCGAAGATAACGCGGTTGTGCCCTTTGACCGTATTCAAGGCCAGGAACAGCCGCACGCCGATTTCCTGGTTTGAGAGCCCTTGAGCAATGAGTCGCAATATCTCCATCTCGCGTTGGCTCAGTGGCTCAATGAACTCGGGTTTCGGGCTGCTGACATCTGCTGGTGTTTTCGATTTCGGCTCAGCCTTTGGCTGTGCGAAGGCAGCCAGGAGTGTATCGACGTAACCGCTCTGTGGACGAACTCGGTTGCGATAATCGAAAATCGCGGAGCGCATAGGCTCGCCTTCATCCACAAAGAGACGGATGAAGCCGCCCGGCTCGGCCAGCGCCAACGCTTCGCCCAACACGTGCGCCGCTTCATCTTTTTCGCCGGCCACGTGTCGGGCAACCGCCTGGAGAACCATCGTCCTGAGCCGCTGATCGGCCCAACCCCGAGCCTCTGCTTCCTGACGCAAAGGGTCCAGAACTGCCAGCGCGGTCGATGGGTCACCCTGGGCGATAAGCACACGCGCCTGACTGAGCGGGAGGTCGTATTGCCGAGTCAGTTGAACGGCGGCCGTGACCTGGCCCTGTTGCAGCAGGGTCAAGACCTGGATGGCGGCAATCTCCGGCAGCGGTTGGGTGAAGCTCCTCTCGCATGCCGATTGGTGTGCCTGCGCCAACACGGCTGTAGCGCCGTCCAGATCGCCTCGGGCCAGTTTCACGCGGGCCAGGAGCACTTCGCTGGCAATGAATCTGTCAATCGCGGGATCATACTGACGCGCCAGTTGAAGGCTCTGTTGGCCGTGCTGCTCAGCCGCATCCAGATCGTTCCATTCGTAGAAGATGCGAGCCAGGCCACTATACTCTTCGCTGGCATTCGGAGGCCCCTGATCACTGAGCATCTGCAGGGAGCGCCGGTAGGTTTCGGCCGCCTGATGAAGCTCGTTTTCGGCTTCCTGGAGCTGGCCTAGACAGGTTGACGCCAGGACGGTGTAGTAGGTATTCCCGGACGCCAGTCGGATCGCTTCGCCATAGGCCTGGCGGGCGGCAGCACGATTCCCCTGGAGATGGCAAGCAAACCCCAACGTCCACATCGCCCGGCTGCGTAAGGGCAGGTTGTCTGGGTCCAGGTATTCCAGGGCGCGACGCGCCTGGATGAGCGTGGCGTCCGGCTGGTAGCGCAGGAGCGCCAACGTAGCTCGTATGGCGGCTATCTGTCCAATCAGGTCGCGGGTCTTGGCGTCAAGCTCTGCATTTTGCATGGCTTTCTCAGCCGCCTGTAATTTGTCTTCGACACCAGTTGTCTGTCCCGCCATGAGCGACGACGTGGCAGACCTGACCCACAACCAGGGTCTGGCGTCCAAGACAGTCTTGGGCAGCATTTCCAGCCAGTTGAGGACGGCGGTGACCACGGGGAGTGAGTGCAACGGTATCCTCCCTCCCTGAAGCAGCCGCTCGGCGCGTTCAATGTCATGGGCGGCAGTCGCATGGCGGAAGGCTTCGATGTCCAGGGCATTGTCTTCGTACCACTGGCTGGCGCAGATGTGGTATTGGGCCACGTGATCCGGCTGCTGCAAATAAAGCGCGTGCAGCCGCTGCCGCAGCAAATCCGCGAAGAGATGATGATAGCGGTACCACCGACGCTCGCCGTCCAGGGGCACGACGAACAGGTTGGCTCGTTCGAGATACTCCAGCATCGCCTGCCCGCTCGCAGGGAGGAGTGGTCCGCCGTCGCCGTAGGCCACGGCCTCGCATAGCCCACCGCACATGCGGTCGAGGATGGAGGTACGCAACAAAAAGGTCTGGATGCTCTCAGGCTGCTGTTCCAGCACTTCTTCCAACAGATAATCCAGCACAAAGTGATGGCTGCCGGTGAATGAGTGGATGAAGCTCGTCCTGTCGCCCTCGCCCTGCGTCGGCCCTACCCCTTGCAGGGCGAGGGCCGCTAGCTGTAGGCCCGCAACCCAGCCTTCGGTGCGGTCTTCCAAGGCGGCGATGTCTTCGGCCGATAACTTGAGGTCCATTCCCCCATTGAGAAACTCAGCCACTTCAGCCGGGGTGAAACGCAGGTCGGCGGCTCGCAACTCGGCCAACTGGCCCCGGCCACGCAACCGAGCGAGAGTGAGCTGCGGATCCTCGCGGGTGACGATGGCGAGGTGCATATGGGGCGGGAGGTGCTCGACGAGGAAGGCCACGGCCTGATCCACTTGCTTCGAATCGACGAGATGGTAATCGTCGAGGACGAGCATGACATCGGCCGGTATCGCGGTGATGTCGTTCAGCAGCGTGGTCAGGACGACTTCCATGGGGGGGGGCTGCGCCGTCTGGAGCGGAACGAGGACGTCCGCCCCGAAATTCGTCTCGATCGTCTGGAGAGCGACGATGAGGTACGCGAGGAAGCGCGCGGGATCGCTGTCCGCCACCTCCAGGGACAACCACGCGACGCGTACATTCGGCTCGATCTGCTCGAACCCGGTTACCCATTCGCTGACGAGCGTAGTCTTGCCGAAGCCGGCCGGCGCGGAGACGAGGGTCAGTTTGCGCACGAAGCTCTGGTTTTGGCGCAAGCCTGCATTGAGCCGTGCGAGCAGGTGAGGCCGACGGACGGCTCCAGACCGCGGTTGAGGGATGAAAAGCTTCGTAGCCAGGACCGGGGCAGACATACGCCAACCTGTTGTGCTGAGCAATATAGAGCGCCGGGTCAGCTCTGGTAGTGTGCCACGTCCAACCTAGCGTCAACCTGGTGCGGGCTATGGTCGGGCAGGAAGGGCCACCCTCGCCCAGCTTGTGCTGTGTGTCTACCCCTATGATACATCATGCCTAGGCGTGCGCCGTGAAGATATCTGGACCTAGTATAGAGGTCTTTCAACGTTTATCTTGTATTAGCCGTGCTACAATGTATAAGGGTTATTGGGCTTCAGAGCCATGGCCGACACGATGTTGCCAAGAGCCACAATACGTCGCCCGCCGCTCGGCTGCGGCGATGAGTGCAGGCCCCGCGTGGTCGGCGCCGCCTGAGCGTTGACACTGGCCATCCCGACGACCATCTCTATGGCAGAAAGAGACCCGGCCGGGATCCCCATCCTGGCTACCAAGCTATTCATTCC
This sequence comes from Anaerolineae bacterium, assembly GCA_039810085.1. GTDB lineage: Bacteria > Chloroflexota > Anaerolineae > Epilineales > JAHCIE01 > JBDHWG01. The sequence goes on along the minus strand of JBDHWG010000018.1, from coordinate 9,864 downwards.
ACAGATGCGCCAGAGCCTGGTTTTGCGCCCGCGCCTGACCGAGCGCCTGAATGCGGGTCTGCGCAATCAGTTGATCCTGGTTTGCGCGCCCGCTGGTTTCGGCAAGACCACTGTGGTCAGCACGTGGGCCTCGACCGCAACTCCTCCCCTCCCCTTGCTCCCCGAGCAGCCGACTTCCTGCTGGTGCTGGACGACTTCCACACCATAGACGATGGCGCTATCCACGAAGCTCTCCAGACTCTCGTCGCTCACCAGCCACCCCACATGCATCTGGTCATTGTCACGCGGGAGGATCCGCCGCTGCCTTTGGCGAGGTTGCGCGCGCTCGGCCAACTCACCGAACTGCGCGCCGACGACCTGCGCTTCTCGCCTGAGGAGACCGGTCTCTTCCTGCGTGAGGTCATGGGGCTGGCGCTGGACGCGCGCGACATACAGGAACTCGACGCCCATATCGAGGGGTGGGTAGCCAGGCTGCAACTCGCTGCCCTATCAATGCAACATCGCCCCGATCCCGCCGGCCTGATCGCCGACCTGGGAGGGACTCACTACTTCATCATCTGCAGCATCTGTACACGTCAAACGCCTTCGTCATCCCGCTGGACGAGAGGCACGAGTGGTACCGCTACCATCACCTCTTTGCCGAGATGCTCCTGTCTCAACTTCGCCGCACACAGCCCGGTCTCGTCCCCGCTCTCCACGCGAGGGCCTGCGACTGGTACCAGCGACCAGGCATGATTGCCGAGGCTATCGAGCAGGCGTTTGCGGCCGAGGATTACGGTAACGAAGTCGAGCTGTACCTACACAATGCCGAAGCCGCGGCCGACGCGCGCACTCGTTCAGGGGATCGGCTGGAGGCCAATGCGATCCTGACCGAAGCAGGCTCCCTGCGTGCCATCGTGGAATCAGTGATAGGCGATGGCGAGCGGGCTTGCGAGCTTGCCCAGGCGGCGGTGGACCGGGCGCCGCTGGGCGACGCCTATCTGCGGGGTATATCCTGGTTCGCGCTCGGCACGACCTGCCACTACACCGGGAAAGGGACGCAGGCCATCGCGGCCTACCGGGAGGCGCTGCCGCTGTGCCGGGTGGTGGGCAACACGACCGCGTGCATGTTGATCGCCGGGAACCTAGCCATGCTGCACATCGTCGAGGGCCACCTCCACGCGGCAGCGGACACCTGCCGGCAGGCTATCGAAGAGACCGGGCGATCCCCGTCTCCCTCCCTATCCCTGTCCGCGCGCTCGTCGGCCTGGGGAGGTGTGTACAGTAACTACAGTGGCGTCCTGTACGAGTGGGGCGAGCTGGATGCAGCCCGGCGGCTTGCCGAGCGCGGGCTTGAGCTGAGCGAGCGAGGGGGTCATGCAGCGGCGCTCGCTCACAGCCGAGCTATCGTGTCACGCGTGCGACTGGCGCTGGGCGACATAGCGGGGGCGCGCTCGCCTGCCTTGACGCCTTCCTCATAGAGTATCCTGGCCTCGACAAGGCTGCGGGCGGTCTCCTCGGCCGGGAGAACATACGCATCTGCGCAGTCGGGCGAGATGGAGAGGCCCTTACGCGCCAGGTCAACGCGCCGCCGTCTGTAGCTTGCCACGCTTCGTACATGATGTCCTGGGCCTCTTCGAGCGGCGTGCGTGCCCGTTGGGGAGGAATGCCCCCGGCCATCATGTACTGTTGCAGAAAAGCGTTGGCTTCGTCAATCGACTCGAAGTTCTGTTCGCTCATCAATAGGGCAAGATCGGCCAGGGTCTTCTCAAACCCACGGCGGTCCATTGATGGAGGCAGGGGTGGTGGGGTAGAGGATGATGGCTTGTGCGGGGCCTTGCTCGATCCGGTTTTTCTCTTAGCCATGATCATCTCTTTCTCGTGGAGGAGCACGCCATGTTCCGTTTCGCGGCGCAACAGTACGTTTCCTCACCAGATTGTCGTGAGGCCCGACAACTGTAATCTTGCGATTCTTGCTGATGAAAGGTATACCTAGCTGGAGGGCCGTCGCGGCTATGATCCGATCTGGCATATCTGGCGCCCTCACTCGGTCTACCCCTCGCATGGCTTCGACAATGACATGGTCGAGTGGAACCTCGACCAATCTCGCCCACTGGCCTCCGCAGTTCTACCAGAATACGCTCTAGCGCTTGCAGCTGAATACGGCCCTCTCGCTCAAGTAAAAAACTTCCACTGGGCTAATGGAAGAGACCGTCACCTGGTCCCCTGCCGCGTCTGCCACATCCATGATGCTCCCCCTACCCGATAGAGCCTGAGCGATCGGATTCCCTCAGGCTCCCCTACCACTATCGAGATGACAGTGGTAGGGGAGCCCTTGTGGCTACCCTGGGCAACTAAGGCGACCACAAGGGATCGCTCCTACCCACGGCGAACTCGGACTAGTTCTTCGCCTGCAGGCGACCGTCCATGAGCATGATCACGATCGGGTTGTCGCCGTAGACGTCGTTCTTCCAGATCGGGTCGCTGTCGGGCGGGAAGCTAGCCACCCGCACGCCTTCGACGACGGCGTTGTTGCCGTAACGCTCCCAAATCGGGATGATGGGCAGTAACTGGTTGAATGTCTGCGCCAGCTTCGTGACAGCGGGCTTCTGGGACGCCTCGTCGCTGCCCACCGCGGTCGCCTTGACCATGTCGCTGAAATCGACCTCCTTACCGTCGATCTGTTGCCTGAAGGGGAGGCTCATGCCAGGTCCAGGCGAGAGAGGCGGGTTTTGAGCCAGAATGTCCCATTCGTAGGCGAAGAACGGGTGCGGGTTGCCCCCGCCCCAAGTGCGGAGGGCGAGCTGGAACTTGCCCTGCTGCACGTCCTGGGCGTGCTGCTGGAACTGGACGCCGCGCACCGTGATCTTGAAGCCCGCGTCGTTGAGCTGCTTGCCCAGGTTCTCGGCGGCGGCCGCGAACTCGGTCCATTCAGCGGGGACGGTCATCTCCCACTCCAGGGTCTTGCCACTCAGATCCTGCCAGAAACCATCCGAGCCCTTCTTGTAGCTGGCCTTGGTCATGATGTCTTCGGCCTTCTTCAAGTCGTAGTCGTAGGTGTTGAGCTTGGCGATGTCTTCCTGGCTCAGCCACGTTGGCACGACGTTGTCCGAGAAGCCGGTCATGTACTTGCTGGCGACGGCGGACTTGCCGAGGGAGACGGTAGCGTTCTCGTCGCGCTTGAAGCTGTACGCCATGGCTTGGCGGACAGCCGGGTTGGCCAGGTTCTTGTCGGTGTAGTTGAAGTATAATGCCGGACCGCTGTTCGTCGGCGGGCGGATGATGCGGATGCCGTTGTCCTGGAACGCCTTCTCCGTCGCCAGCGGGAAGCCCTGGGGCGCGTAGTCAGCGCCCTTGCTCAGCATTACCGGCGTGATGTCCGGCGTCTGGCCGTTGAACACGACGATCTTGTCGAACTGGACCTTGTCCGTGAACAGGCCCTGCGGGTGCTTCACCAGGTCCAAGCGCGACGAGGTGATGCTAGCCGGATCGAGCTTGTACGGGCCGCTGCTGACCAATTCCTTGGGGCGGAACTCGGTGAAGTCCTTGCGCAGCGCCTTGATCTCGTCGGAGTCCTGGGTCTTGCCGGCGGCGAACAGGGCCGCGGCTTTGTCACCCCAGTCCTTGTAGACGGAGTTGGGGTCAATACGCCTCTTCAGGATGAAGCGCGGCGCGACGCTCGTCGCGGTGGCGAAGTGGAAGCGGACAGTGCTTTTGTCTGGGGCCTCGACTTTGTCAATATACTTCCACACGGACTGACCCAGCAGGCGGGTCACGTTGAAGGTGGTCACAACGTCGGCAGACGTGAAGTCGGTGCCATCAGTCCACTTGACACCGTCGCGCAGCTTAACGGTGAACCAGTCACCTGGCTCGTTCTTCCACTCAGTCGCCAGGTAGGGGATGTACTTGTTGTCGGCCCAGTCGTACATGGCCAGGGGAGGCAGTATGGCGTCGTCGTAAATGCTGCCGCCGCCCAGGAGGTAGTCGGTCACGAAATGGTTGAAGTGGCCCTTCGGCAGTAGAGTGTACGGCCACGCGGCGTGGAACTCCTTGCCGCCGCTGGTGATCTTGGAGGCTGCGGCGGGCGCCGCTGTTGCTGCTGCTGCGGGAACCTGCGTCGGCGCGGCCTTCGGAACTTCAGTCGCTGCCGCCTGCTTCTGCGCAGCGGCAGGCGGGCTGGTAGCCGGCGCGGGGGAGGGAGCGGCTGGCGCCTGCGCGCACGCGCCGGCGAACAGGGCTACTACGGTCAGAGCGATCACGAGAACGAGCAGTTTACCCTTCATGCGTGCCTCTCCTCCTTAGAGAGACTGAGATGTAATTATGTTCACAACGCGCTTCGGCATGACAAAGTATATCCGCTACATCCTGAAGTACCAATCACCGTCATCAGCCAGGCACACTACCCCTGTCGTCTTGGCCGGTATTGGAGGGCTTCGGCGAGGTGGTGGGTCTTGATGGCGTCGCTGCCGTCGAGGTCGGCGATGGTGCGGGCCAGCTTGAGGATGCGGTGGAAGGCGCGGGCGCTGAGCTGCAGCTGCGTCATCGCCGCCTTCACCAGCGCCCTGCCGGCCTCGTCCAGCTTGCAGGTCGCGCGCACCTCAGCCGGCCCCATGTCGGCGTTGGACTTGTTCAGCAGGCTCCCGTTGCGTTGGGGCGAGAGGGTGTCTTCTGGTAGCGGCTTGGCGAGGCGGTCGCGCTGGACGGCGCGGGCGGTCTCGACGCGAGCGCGAATGGCGCCGCTGGGCTCGCCGAGGCGGTCGGCGAGGAGCTTGTCGTAATCGACGCGGGGGACGTCGATGTGGATGTCAATGCGGTCGAGGAGGGGACCGGAGATGCGCTTCTGATAGCGAGCGATGGTGCCGGGGCTGCACGTGCATTCGTGCTGACTATCCCCGTACCACCCGCAAGGGCAGGGATACTCGCAATATCCGATTTCGCCTATACGCGGATGTACTCAACGGTATCCTCTTCCAGGCCGATGCGCTGAGGTTGCCACTCGCGTCCGTCCACGTCGCACTCGGCCCAAAAGGTTGGACGCTACGCGCCTCGTTGCTCAGATGAAATGTCTTGAGTATTCAAGCTCTTGAGGGTTCGTCGTGCCTCTTGCCTAACCCATGCCTTTGGGTGATTGAGAAAAGGCTCGATAAACGTTCGAGCCTTCATAGCCTGAAGCTTGCCTAAGGCTATGATCGCATGTCCCGCGACTACGTCATCTGAGAGAAGCTCAATGAGAGTATCTATAGCCTTTGGTTGCTTCATATTCGATAGTGCCAAAGCTAACATCTGACGCGCTGCTCCATGTCTTGAGTCAGTGACTAACTCGATAATGGTGTCTAGCACAGTTTCATCGGAAACGACTGATAGAGCGTTGGCGATGACCCACTTGCTACCAGTTCCGGAAGGATCATCTTCCTGGCGGAATAGATCGATTAATGTTGATGCAGCAACCGGTTTTGCCCACTTAACTGTGAGTGCTCGAATGATATCGTCCTTAACAAATCGATCCTCGATTCTTGGCAACCAGCGCAGAAGAATCGGGATTGCCGTGTGATAGTTCATCTTGCTCCGATATAGATCTCCTATTGTTTCAATATGAAAACCTGCTGCCTCCAATTCGGCGAGCAACGGTGCTGCAGCCCCGGCATACTCCCGCTTGGCGTCATTTCGCGCAGATACCGGATCGGGTCCTTCGAGCATACTGTTGACTGTGCCTTCCGACATCTGCCTTCGCGTAAGCTTAGTGACGACCTCGTTCATAGGGTGCAACGACCGTAATGTCCGTCATGGGGTAGTGCTTGAGGTTGCGCGTGATGAGTTCAGCTCCATGATGGAGGGCAGTCGCTGCGATGAGGGCGTCGCCGAGTTCCAGACCGTGAGAGCGGCGGAACTGCCGTAAATAGAGGCTAGCCTGGCGGCCAATCGGCTCGTTGACGTCTTGAATGGCAAACAGTTGAAACAGTCGCTCGGTACGCTCCTCTTCGCCTGGACGCAGCCCGGCCATGACTTCTGTCAGAGTGATGACCGAGACAGCCAGCGTTTCTCCCGCTGCCAGGTTTTCAGTGAAGTACTCAAGGGCGGCGGCATGTCCGTGGAAGTGGTCAATGACAATGTCGGTGTCAATCAGTTTCATCGAGTTGTGACCGAGCCTCGCTCAATCGCTGTCCCTGCCGCATGCTGTCCATGTACTCGATGCCATCCAGAGGCGCCTTTGGCTCCTCGGACCACATGCCAAAGGTTTCCTGTAGCCGTGCGCGGATCTGCTCAACGGGTGTGATAATGAGACGCCCCTGGGCATCAATGCTCACCGCCACTTCCTGCCCTACTTGAAAGTCCTCGCGCAAAGCGTCGGGGATGTGGACTGTATAATCAGAGTCAATTCTAGTTACCACCATCTGATGCCTCCTCCGCCGTCAACAATCGCATCCCACTTACAAGTATACTACATCTGCCGCCTTGGGCGGTATTGGAGGGCTTCGGCGAGGTGGTAGGTCTTGAGGGCATCGCTGCCGTCGAGGTCGGCGATGGTGCGGGCGAGCTTGAGGATGCGATGAAAGGCGCGGGCGCTGAGCTGGAGCTGCGTCATCGCCGCCTTCACCAACGCCTTGCCCGCCTCGTCGAGCTTGCAGTACTCGCGGACCTCGGCCGGTCCCATGTCGGCGTTTGACTTGTTCAGCAGTCCGCCGTTGCGCTGGGCGGAAAGCGTGTCTTCGGGCAGGGGCTTGGCGAGACGGTCGCGCTGGACGGCGCGGGCGGCCTCGACGCGGGCGCGGATGGCGCTGCTGGGTTCGCCGAGGCGGTCGGCGAGGAGCTTGTCGTAGTCGACGCGGGGGACGTCGATGTGGATGTCGATGCGGTCGAGGAGGGGGCCGGAGATGCGCTTTTGGTAGCGAGCGATGGCTCCAGGACTACAGGTGCATTCTTTCTCAGAGTCATTGGCCCAACCGCATGGGCAGGGATACTCGCAATATACGTTTTTTGATGACCTCGGTCCTTCCAGACGGTGTAGTACTGGCAACGAACCTCACCATGTAGGTAGCCGGTCAAAATTACCCGTGTCGGAACGATGGGACAGCACATAGAATCTTGCTATATGCAAGGCCGCTGTCGTCTCGCATTGCCGTAAATTGGGTAAGCGCCGCTCCCTAGATGGGTTAGGGACACTCTTTTCCCAGTTCTGCAATAACGATGTTTACATCCGCTCCATCGATCACGCCATTATCATCTAGGTCAAGCCGCGCGTCATATCCTGCTTCTCCATCTATGGCGCCAACACGCGCGGAAATAACGGCGATATCTGTTGAGTCCACTTGCCCATCCCCGGTAAGATCATAGCATCCCATTTCCGCGAGCACAGTCTTTGCCCGAGGCGTAGGCGTAGGCGTACGCGTACGAGTTGGCGTGCGAGTCGGCGTCCGACTCGGTGTTGGACGTACGGTTGGCGTCCGCGTTGGGGTTCGCGTCGCTGTGGCCGTCTTGGTGGGTGTTCTGGTTATCGTGGCAGTACTTCCAGGCTTGGGCGTTGATGACGGCGTCGATGTCATCGTTGGTGGGGCAGTGTTGGTCGGTGTTGGCATTGGTGTCCACGTCGCGCTGGGCGTGAGCGTGAGGGTCGGTGTAGTGGTGGCCGTCGGTGTTTCCGTTGCAGGCTGACGGACGATGAAGTGCGTGCCACCTCCGCGCCAATAGTTGCCGGCCCAATCACGCACACCGATTTCGGTGGAGACTATTCCATTAACGCCAGGGTGATTCCACGACATACTCCAGCCATCGAGCCCATTCGAATCAGTTCCCAGCTCGATCCAATCCGATGCCCCCGGCGGCAAGACATAAAAGGTGACTTGGGTTACCGCCGAGTAGGTATCGCCTACGTCTGCCCAGATGGTCGTGTTGTTCTCGGTAAGATCGGCATTATCCCAAGGCCAGGAGATGCGGCCGGTCGGTGGTGTGCGATCCACGAGGAAGTGGCGCGTACCGCCTCTCCACGAATTGCCAGCTCCATCGGTAACGCCGATTTCAGCCGTTACCCATCCGTCATGCATGCTGGTCATATCCCACGGAAACGACCAGCCATCCTTGCCATTCGTATCCTCTCCAACCAGCACCCAGTCTGTGGCGTTGGGCGGCAAAGCGTACACGGCCACCCGGGTAATACCAGTCAGATCACTATCATCCGGTTGAACCCACAGCGTGATCGTGTTGGCTGCGACGGTCTGGTTTTCAGGCGGATACGTGAAGTAGGCCGTAGGTGCCGACCGATCGACAGTAAAGCGTATCCCGCCAATCCATACCATGTTGCCGGCCCCATCGACGACGATGTAGCCGGTGAGTACATCTCCGTCTGTATAGGGTGAGAAATCCCAGTTGATACTCCATCCATCACTTCCGTTTGCATCGGAGCCAATATATATCGCCTGGGTGAATCCCGGGGGTATTGCGAAGAAATTGACCCGCTGGACACCCGTGAGATTGTCAGCAGCATCGAACCAAAGGCCGAGGGTACTTGTGTTCATTCTGGTGCCGTCGAGCGGCCAGGTTGCGTGACCTGATGGCATCGTGCGGTCAACAATAAAGGTTGTCTCGCCACCCTGCCAATAGTGACCCGCGTTATCCGCCACACCCACTTCCGCCGAGTAGTATCCATCGGGACCTGATCCGATATCGATATCCTTGCTCCAACCGTCAGCGCCGTTATAATCATCCCCCGATGGCGACCAGGACGTAGCCCCGGGCTTCCAGAGGAAGAAGTCTACATGGTTGATGCCCGAACCACTGTTATCCTGAACAGCAGCGGTCAACGTAATCTGGGCTTTGGTGATCATCTGACCGCTGGCAGGCGCACTGATTGCCCCGGTTGCAGGATGGGTCGTTGGCCGTGAAATCCAGATGTTGACCTTTCCGCCACGCCAGGAATTACCCGCGTGGTCAAAGACTTCAACTTCAATCGCAATTAAGCCGTCTAGTACTGATGTGTGGTCGTACTTAAAGGACCAGCCGTCACCCCCATTCCAGTCATCGCCCGCTTTGATAAATCCACTTGCGCCGGGCGGCAAGACATAGAAATCAACATGATCGATGCCGGACAGGGTATCGTCGGGCTGGACCCAGATTGTGGTGATATTCTCGTCTAGTGTTGCCCCATCACTAGGCCAGGTGATCCGCCCGGATGGTGGCGAGTTATCAACTGTGAATTGACTCTTTCCGCCCCGCCACGCATTACCAGCCTTGTCAAAGACCTCGATTTCCACAGTCACCGGGCCATCAGCACTCCCTGTATGATCGTACCTTGCCGACCAGCCATCACTCCCGTCCCAGTCATCGCCGATCTTTGTAAAGCCAGTTGCACCCGGAGGCCAGGCATAGAAGACGACGTGATCGACACCGGACCAAGCATCGTCGGGCTGCGCCCAAATGGTGGTAACATTGCCATTTACATTTGCTCCCCAACTCGGCCAGGTGATACGGCCGGATGGGGGAGTATTGTCCACGACAAACATGACCTTTCCACCCCGCCATGAATTGCCAGCGTTATCATAGACTGCTATCTCGACGGATACCACCCCGTCGGGATAGCCGCCTCGGTCCCAGTGGGCTGACCATCCATCACTGCCATTCCAATCGTCCTCAATCTTCGTGAACTGGCTGCCCCCAGGGGGCCAGAGGTAAAACTCTACATGACTCACCCCGCTGCCACCGGCGTTATCACTAGCCTCAGCCCAAATTGTGAAGCTATTGTCCTTGATTGAGCTACCATAAGTCGGCCACGTGTTAGTGTAAAATGCTTTCTGTAGAATTGGATGGGCCGCCGAGTTGAAAAGGCGGTAGGTCAGGGTGTATCCTCAGGTTCTCTAAGCCGAAAGGAGACACACCATGACCTACCAGCCGAAT
>JBDHWG010000017.1:0-134888 GCA_039810085.1 Anaerolineae bacterium | reverse complement strand
GCTGACGATGTTCGGGTTGACCGACAGCGCCTCGTCCATGCGCAGGTAGCCGATGCGCTGCGTGGACGGCACTTCCATCCACACCTGGCCGCCGCCGCCGCCGCAGCAGAAGCCCTTGTCGCGGTTACGCGGCATCTCGACCAGGTTCGCGCCGGTGGCCGCCAGGGCTTCGCGCGGAGCCTCGAAGATGTTATTGTAGCGGCCCAGATAGCACGAGTCGTGGAACGTGATTGTCTGCCTTAGCTCCGGCGTGAGCTTGATCTTGCCCTCGGCGATGAGCTGGCTGATGAGCTGGCTGTGGTGGATGACGTTGAAGTTGCCGCCGAACTGCGGGTACTCGTTCTTGATGGTGTTGAAGCAGTGCGGGCAGCCCGTCAGGATGGTCTTGAACTGGTACTGCTGCAAGCCCTCGATATTCTTGCTCGCCTGCTGCTGGTACAGGTACTCGTTGCCCAGGCGGCGCGCCGGGTCGCCGTTGCACTGCTCCTCGGCGAACAGGGCGAACGAGACGCCCGCCTGCTGGAGCACCTTGACGATGGCGCGGGCGATCTTCTGGTTGCGCATGTCGTAGGCCATCGAGCAGCCGACCCAGAACACGTAGTCCACCGGCTTGCCCGGCTCCAGGAACGGGACGTTGAGGCCCTCGGCCCAGGCGTGGCGCTCCTTGAGCGGCTGGCCCCACGGGTTGGCCTGGCGCTCGATGCCGGTCAACGCCATGGCCGCGCCGGCCGGCGGCGTGCCCTCGGTCATCGTCAGGTAGCGGCGCAGGTCCACGATGTCTTCCACGATCTCGATGAACACTGGGCATTCCCAGATGCACGCAGCGCACGTCGTACACGCCCACACCTCGTCCGGCTCGATGATGTCGCCGTGGAGCTTGAGGTCCTTGCGGTGGCCGTTGGACGACGTGCCGTGGGATGCGCCCAAGCTGCCCGACACACCGTGGCCGTTGCTGCTGGCCGCAGCGAGGTCGGCTGTGTTGAGCTGCGGCAGGCCCATGGCGAAGCCGAGCTTGACGACGATGTTCTTGGGCGACAGGATGGTCCCCGACGCCATGGCCGGGCAGACCGCCTGGCAGCGCCCGCAGTAGGTGCAGGCGTCGAAGCCGAGGCGCTGCTTCCACGTGAAGTCATCCGGGTTCCCGGCGCCGAAGCTCTCGACGCCCTCGACGGGGATGGGGCGCAGCGCGCCACGCGGACCGAGGCTGGAGAAGAAGACGTTGGTGGGCGAGGTGATGATGTGCCACAGGTTGGTGCTGGGCAGGGCAGCGATGAACAGGCCGACCAGGGCGAAGTGCGTGAGCCAGAACACCAGGTGGACGTTGGTGAGGGCGGCGTCCGACGCGCCCATCGCGCGCCACAGCATCGCCAGCGTGTTGCCGACCGGCGACGACCAGGCCCAGTCGGGGCGCTGCACGGCCAGGCGGAACGACTCGACGAGGAGGCCGGTCAGGTTGATGCTAAATAGAAGCAGTAGCGTGTACAGGAAAGCGCGCTCACTGCCGAGGCGCGGGAAGCGCTGCCCGTAGCGCCGCCACAGGGCGAAGGCCAGGGCGACGACGAAGAACAGGCCGGCGATGTCCAGGATGATCTTGTACGTCAGGTAGAAGGGACCGACAAGCAGCTTGTAGCCCATCAAGGGCATGGCGATGTCGGCGTCGATGGTCGCCAGGGCCGTGCCGATGAGCAGGGACACGAAGCCCCAAAAGATGGCGGCGTGCATGAGGCCGGCGTAGGGCTGGCGGGTGACGCGGTCCTGGCGGAAGCCGTAGACGTACAGCAGGCGCAGGCGCTCCGGAATGCGGTCCAGGCGGAACTCAGGCTTCCCCTGTCGCCATAGACGGATGCGCTGCCAGATGCCGAACATCATGACAATGATGGCAAACGTGGCAATCCCGTACAGGACAAGCTCGGCCCAGTGGGGAATGCCCCAGAAGTTGATACGACACGGTATGTTATTCTCACAGAATTGCAGCCCAAGTTCTTCCACAAGGAGCTCCTTCTAGGACAATGGGCGCCAACGGTCCAGCCTCCCTTGATGAGCGCTGGTACGTTTCCTATGATACAGCATAGCGCGGCGCGTTACAAGTGGACAAACGGCCACAAGAACAGCGGATTTCTTCACGCGCCAGGCTGTCATTGCGAGCAGGGCGAAGCAATCTCCCGCCCTTACGACAGATGGTCTGGGCGGTTATAGCGTGACTATCGCCCGCCGAGGGATTGCTTTGTCATTCCCCTCGCAATGACACGGATATAGCAGGCGGTAGCGCAAGGCGCGGCTGGCGAACGCCAAAACCGCGCCTCTGCGTTCCATATCTTTGTTCCTCGGCCGCGCCAGTTTACCGCAGGGCCAGGAGCGTTGACTGGGCCATGTTCACAATCGGCGAGGCGAACAGCCCCAGCAACAGCACGGCCACGGCGGTGATCCCCAACGCCCACGTCGCGCCGCCACTCGGCGCGCCCAGCGGCTGCGCTTCGGCTGGCGCCGGGCGCATGTACATCAGTACGACCACGCGCAGGTAGTACGCCGCCGAGATGACGCTCGCCAGCGCGCCGATGAGCGCCAGCCAGGTCCAGCCCGTGGCAATAGCCGCGCTGAAGATGAACCACTTCCCGACGAAGCCCGCCAGGGGTGGGAAGCCGGTCAGGGCGAACATGAACAGCGCGAGGGCCAGGGCGCGACCGGGCGCGCGGCCGGCGAGACCGGCGTAGCTGTCCAGGTCGAGCATCTCGGAGCCGTAGTTGTTGAGCGAGATGACGACGGCAAACGCGCCGAGGGTCATCATCGCATACGCCAGCAGGTAGAACATGGCCGCCGAGCTAGCGCCGGCGACGACGGCGATGAGCACGTAGCCCGCCTGGGCGATGGACGAGTAGGCCAGCAGGCGCTTGATGTTGTTCTGGGCGAGGGCCATCAGGTTGCCGCCGAGCATCGTCAGGACGGCGATGATGGCGAGGGCGACGGTCCAGGCCGACGTCATCTGCGGAGCCGGGAAGGCGACCAGCAGGACGCGCAGCAGGGCGGCGAATGCGGCGGCCTTGGTCGCCGTCGCCATGAACGCTGTGACCGCCGTCGGCGCGCCCTCATACACGTCCGGCGTCCACTGGTGGAACGGCACGAACGCCGACTTGAAGCTCAAGCCAACAAGCACGAGACCGAGGCCGAGAAGGATCAGGGCATTGCCCCCCGCCGCCAGGCCATTCGCCTGGATGAAGCGCCCAATCGCGGCCAGCCCCGTCGTCCCCGTCGCCGCGTAGAGCAGGGCGATGCCGTAGAGCAGGAAAGCGCCCGCAAACGCGCCCAGGAAGAAGTACTTGAGGCCCGCCTCCTCGCTCTCCACGCGTGGGCGGGCATACGCCGCCAGGACGTAGAGCGCGATGGAGAACGTCTCCAGGGTGACCCACAGCGTAATCAGCTCAGCGCTCGTCCCCATGAGCATCATCGCCGACGCCGCGAACAGCATGAGCACGTAGAACTCGGCGTGCTCGATGCCCTGCTCGACGAGGTACTCGGCCGACATCAGGACGGCCACCAGCGTGACGACGATGACGAGGATATCGACGAAGAGAGCGAAGTCGTCCAGGATGACGAAACCGCCAAAGAAGGGCAGCGAGGCGTGGTTCAAGCCGCTGAACATCGCCAGCGTGACCATCAGGCTCAGGCCCAGGCCGATCATCGCCAGCCACGCCGTCCAGTGCTTCTGCTTGTCGCGGAGCAGGAAGATGTCCGCCAGGATCACCACCACGGCGGTGAGGGCGACGAGCGCCGACGGCAGGATGGGCAGGAAGCTCACATCTGTGGGCATTGTGACAGTAAACATAGTCATACCTTTGGCGCTACGCCCACCGGCCAAGTAAGCGGGGCCGACGAGCGAGCCGAGACAGAATCACCGATCGGCAATCACATTGCGCAGAATGAACATCACGTTGGCCGGCCGTTCGGCCAGGCGGCGCATGAAGTACGGGTACCACTCGCGCCCAAACGGCACGTAGATGCGCACGCGGTAGCCTTGCTGCACCAGCTCACGCTGCAAGTCCCGCCGCACCCCGTAAAGCATCTGGAACTCGTAGCGCTCCGGCCCGATCTTCTGGTTGGCGGCGTAGCTTTTAACGGCCTGGATCATCGACGGGTCGTGGGTGGCGAAAGCCGGGTAGACGCCCTTCGCCAGCGCGTCCGGGGCCAGGAGCATCTTTGCCAGGCCGATGTAGTTGGCGTCCACGTCGGCTTTGCGCGGGAAGGCCACCTCCGGTGGCTCGAGGTACGCGCCCTTGCACAGCCGCACCCGCGCGCCCATCTCCACCAGGTTGCGAATATCGTCCTGGCTGCGGTACAGGTACGCCTGGATGACCACGCCGACGTTGTCTAGCCCATCCGCCCGCAGCTTGCGGTAGAGGTCCAGGGTGCGATCAACGTAGGGGAAGTTTTCCATGTCCATGCGGACGAAGTTGCCGTAAGCGCCCGCCCGCTCGACCACCGAACGCACGAGCTTGTACGCCAGGTCTTCGCCGAGGTCGATGCCGAAGTGGGTGAGCTTGAGACTCACGTTCGAGCGCAGCCCCGCCGCCTCGATGCTGTCCACGAGCTTGAGGTACTCCTCCGCCGCCTTGTGGGCGTCCTCGTAGCTCTCGACGCCTTCACCCAGGTGGTCCAGCGTCGCCAGCATCCCCTGCTGGTTGAGCCGCCGCACGACCAGGATCGCATCGCTGGTGGTTGTGCCGGCGACGAAGCGGCGCGCCGCTCGCTGCGCCAGGCCGATGTTCTCGGCCGAGGCGCGCAGGGGGCGATTGTTGGAAAGATAGAGAAGTGTCCCGCGCAGCATAGGTCAACTCATCCCATCACGCGTTGATGGCTTTCGCCAGCTCGCCCGCGTGGTATCGCTCGTGTGAAATCAGGTCCAACACCATCTCGCGCGCCGTGCCTTCGCCGCCCCACGGAAACGCCAGGCGCATCTCCTCATCGACGCGGCTGACCGTGGCGACCAGGGAGGCTCGCGCCGCGTGAAAGCGCAACACCACCTGCACCGCCGAAAGCGGGTTCGTCTCCCCCACCGCCCCCTCGTTGAACTCGTCGAAGTTCGTGACGGGCGGCGGCGCCATCTTGCCGGCGGCTGCGGCGTTGAGATAGGCCGTGCCGATCTCGTCCCACGCCGCCAGGTGCGCGACGACACCGCGCGCAACCCACTGGCCCGGCGCCCAGGCGTCGTCGGGCAGGCGGCGCAGCTCCTCCAGCACGGCCAACCGCGACGCGCCCAACTCCCCACTCAGACTCACGCCGTCGGCCATCACACCCCCTCCCGCACGCGCCACGCTCGAATGGCCGCCGCATTCTCGCGGTCGTTGGCGATGGCGTACGCCTCGATCAAATGGCGTACCGTCCCGCGCTCGCCCCAGGGATACTCGATCTCCCGGTCGAATAGGTGCGGCGGCATCAGCGTGAGCAGCGAGACAATCTCGCCGCGCACCATCAGACAGTCCATCTGCACCTGCATGGACGCCAGGGGCCGCCGTCGGTCGCGCACCTGAGCGTTCCACGCGCCCACATCGTTGATCTGGACGCGGTAGTTCGTGTCGCCGTGGCCGAAGGCTTCCAGCGCCGCCAGCGCCTCATGGTCCCAGGCCGCGATGATGCCCAGCAGGTCCTTAACGGTGTAGCCGGGCAGGACGTGGCTGGAGTCCATTTGAGCAGCCGTCAATCCCGCAATTGCAGCCCGCAGTTCAGCCCGCGCCGCTTCCAACTGCGCCATCAGCTCGCGCAGGGCACCCCCATCGTTGCCATTCAATCCTAGCATCAGAATATACGACTAGTGCGTCAGGGCCACGGCGCGCCCAACGATGTCGAGCACCTGGGCCACGCTCGCCTGCATCGGGCCAAGCACGATGTTGGGGAAGATGCCCAGCGCGAACATCGCTATAATCAGCGGCAGCGCCGTCACAATCTCGCGGCCCGACAGGCGCGGCAGGTGGAGGTTCTCGTCGTGCGTCACCGGCCCGAAGAACATCCCCTGGAACATTCGCAGCAGGTAAACGGCGCTCAGGATGACGCCGACTGCGGCCAGCACTGCCCAGAGCGGGTTGTGCAGGAACGCGCCCTGCATCGTCAGGAACTCGCCCACGAAGCCGTTCAAGCCCGGCAGGCCCGCCGACGCAAAGGTCGTAATGATGAACAGAACGCCGTACAGCGGCATCACCTTCCACAGCCCGCCAAATGCGTCCAGGTCGCGCGTGTGGCGGCGCTCGTAGATGTAGCCGACGAGCAAGAAGAGTGCGCCCGTGCTGATGCCGTGGTTGACCATGTACAGCACCGCGCCCTGGATGCCGACGTCACGCAGGGCGAAGATGCCCAGCACCATGAAGCCCATGTGGCTGATGGACGAGTAGGCCACCAGGCTCTTGACGTCGCGCTGCGCGAAAGCGACCCACGCGCCGTAGATGATGCCGATGACGGCCAGCGCCGCCATGAGCCAGCCCAGGCTCGCGCTCGCCTCCGGGAACAGCGTCAGGTTGAAGCGGATTAGCCCATACGTGCCCATCTTCAGCAGGACGCCCGCCAGGATGATGCTGCCGGCCGTCGGCGCTTCGACGTGGGCATCCGGCAACCAGGTATGCAGTGGGAAGAGCGGGACCTTGACGGCGAAGGCGAACGCGAAGGCCAGGAACAGGGCGATACCGAGCGCCCCGGTGACCGGCGTCCCGATCAGCTCCAGCAGGTTGAACGTGAAACGCCCGGTGGTCGAGGCGTGGACGGCGGCCAGGGCGATGATGCCGACGAACAGGAAGGCGCTGCCTGCCATCGTATAGATGATGAACTTGATGGCCGAGTAGATGCGCCGGGGGCCGCCCCACACGCCAATGAGCAGGTACATCGGGATCAGCGCGGCCTCGAAGAACACGAAGAACACGAACAGGTCGAGGCTGGAAAAGACGCCCAGCATGCCCGTCTCCAGGACGAGCATGCTAATCATGAACTCTTTGACCCGCGTCTCGACAGGCCAGCCCGCCGACACAGCAACGGCGGTGAGCAGCGTCGTCAGGATGACGAGCGGCATGCTGATGCCGTCCAGCCCCACGAAGTAGGAGATGCCGAGCTGCGGCAGCCAGGCGACCTGGTCCACGAACTGGAAGCCGCGCTGCTCCCAGTTGAAGTCCATGTAGAACAGCAGCGACAGCAGGAACAGCACCATGGTGAAGACGAGCGTCCCGCCGCGAATGACGCCGAGGTTACGTCGCGGGACGAGAGCAATTGCGACGGCCGCGATCAACGGCATCAGGATGATAAGGCTTAACAGCGGAAAGCCAAACGTGTTAGACGTGGTCATGGCGACCTCAGTAGGTATGTTATCGGCGGGCGAAGAAGAACCACACCAGGAGCACGACCACACCCGCGAGCATGGTCACGGCGTAGTTCCTCACGTAGCCCGTCTGTCCGCGACGCAGCGAGTTACCCAGATTGAGCGCCCCGCGTCCCACCCCATTGACAACCGTGTCGATGACGCCGCGATCCATCACCGTCGCAAACCAGCTAGAAGCCCGGGTGAAGGGCACGACGAACAGCCTGTGGTACGCTTCGTCCCAGTACAGCTTGCCCAAGGAGGCCGCGTACAGGCCGCGGAAGCGCGCGCCCATGGCTTCGGGCGTCGTAATCTGCGGCAGCTTGATGCCGAACAGCGGCACGCCGTACATCGACATGGCAAGTAGAGCCGCCGGGATGGCGACCAGCTGGCTGATGATGGCCGTCAGTAGCGGTGAGATGTCGGTGTGGGCCACCTCGGCGCCAGCCGGCGTGCGGATGATTGGCTCCAGCCAGTTCTCTAGCGGCATCAAGCCCGGCAGACCCGCCAGGCCAGCGACAACCGCGCCAATTGCCAGGACAACCAGCGGGCCGACCATGTTCCACGGCGACTCGTGGGGCTGCCCGTGATGATCATCGTGGCCGCCGTGGGCTTCCTGTGCGCCGCCTGCAGGCGCGTGCGTCTCGACGGCGGCAGCGCTTTCCTTCGCCACGGGGGCGGCCGGAGCCATGGGGCTTGCGGGCGCTGCGGCAGGCGCAGCGGGGGCCTGGCCGGGACGTGGACGGCGCGGCTTCTCGCCCGCCGACGCTTCCGTCGTGGACGCTGCTTCGGGCGCAGCCGGAGCGGGTTCGCTCACGGACGGCGTCACGGGCGTCGCGCCTATGGCCTGGCCGGGGCGCGGACGACGCGGCTTCTCGCCGGGCGCAACAGCGGACGGGATCTCAGCCGCCGGTGGCTCCGACACGGGGGGCGTGACAGGCGTGCTGGCCGAAGGCGCGGCAGGCGGCGGCGCGCTGAAGGCCCCGCCGGGGCGCGGGCGCTTCGGCTTCTCGCCGGCCGCAGGAGCCTCAGCCGCCGGTGGTTCGGCAGCGGCGGGTGGTGTCGGTTCGGCTGGCGCCGCCGGTGGCGTTGACGGCACAGCCCCTGTCGGCTGGCCGGGGCGCGGACGACGCGGTTTCTCGCCGGGCGCGGGTTCGGCGGGCGCGGAAGGCGCGGGCGCAACCGTCGGCGTGGGCGCAGCGGCTGTCGTGGGCGGAACCACAGGCACAGCGGCAGGCGCCCCGTGGCCGGCGGTGGACGGAGCGGGCTTCTCGCGCCAACGCTCAGGGCCGAAGAACACCAGGCCGACCTGGCGCAGTGAGTAGAACGCAGTGAACCCGGTCACCACCAGGCCCAGGAGGCCGAGAATGAAGAAGTAGCCGCCGCGCGCGAAGGTGTCGTGCAGAATCTCGTCCTTGCTCCAGAAGCCAGATAGCGGGAAGATGGCGGCGAGGGCCACTGCGCCGATGATGAACGTCGTCGATGTCCAGGGGATGTAGCGGCGGAGACCACCCATGCGGCGCATGTCCTGCTCGCCGTGGGGGTTCTCCTTGCTGATGAGGGCGTGCATCACCGCGCCCGCCGCAAGGAACAACAGCGCCTTGAAGAAGGCGTGGGTGAACAGGTGGAACATGCCGGCGACGTAGCCGCCCACGCCGACGCCCAGCACCATCAGACCCAGTTGGCTGACCGTGGAATACGCCAGAACGCGCTTGATGTCCACCTGGGTGATGGCGATGAACCCGGCGACGAGGGCCGTCGCAATCCCGACGGTTGCGACAACAGCCTGCGTTGTCGGCGCGAGGCTATACAGCACGTTGGCGCGGGTAATCATGTAGACGCCCGCCGTGACCATGGTCGCGGCATGGATGAGCGCCGAGACAGGCGTCGGGCCGGCCATGGCGTCGGGCAGCCAGACGAACAGCGGGATCTGCGCCGACTTGCCGACCGCGCCGATGAACAGCAGTAGGGTGATCATCGTCACCATGAAGCTACCGTAGGGCAGCAGATCCGGCGCGCGCTCGAAGACCGTGGTGTAGTCCAGCGTCTTGAAAACGCTGAAGATTGCCATGATGCCCAGGGCAAAGCCGAAGTCGCCGATGCGGTTGACGATGAATGCCTTGCGGCCCGCGTCGGCGTTGGCCGTCTCGGAGAACCAGAAGCTAATCAGCAGGTAGGAGCACAGACCGACCAGCTCCCAGCCGACGAACAGCAGCAAGAAGTTCGCGCCCAGGACGAGCATGAGCATCGAGAAGATGAACAGGTTCAGGTAGGTGAAGAAGCGCGCGTAACCCGGCTCAGGCGCCCCGTGCTCGTCCGAGGCTTCGTGGCTGTTCGCGTGGGCGTGGGCAGCGTCGGCCGCCATGTACCCTGTGGAATAGAGGTGGATGAGGAAGCCGATGCCGGTGACGATGAGGATCATCAGGCCGGACAGCGCGTCTACCGTGAGCGTCATCGGGATGCGGAAAGAGCCTGCCCCAATCCACTCGTAAAGCGTCACCGAGAAGACCCGCTCTTCCGCATTCGGGATCTGCGACAGCCCGTAGACGATGGCGCAGGAGAGCAGGAAGGCGAGGGCGACCACGCCCGTCCCGACCAGCCCGACAAGCCGCCGCCCTAAGCGGTAGCCGAAGAACCCGTTGATGACGACGCCGAGCAGGGGGAGCAGAAGAACGACAGGGATTAAGTTTGCCATAGGTCTAGCCCCTGAGCATGCTCACGTCATCGACGTCTGTCGTCCGCTTGGTGCGGAACAGCGCCATGACGAGGGCAAGCCCAATCGCCACTTCAGCAGCCGCCACGGTCATGACAAAGAACACCACGACCTGGCCGCTCAAGTTCTGCTGATAGCGGGCAAACGCAACGAAAAGCAAATTGCCGGCATTCAACATCAGCTCGATGGACATGAATACGATGATAATGTTGCGGCGGACGAGCACGCCGAGAACGCCCATGCAAAACAGCAAAGCGCTCAGGATGGCGTACGCCTGGATTGGCGCGGGCATACCAGCGTCGGGCATGACGAACCCCCAGTACCAGAAACGTTAGAGAAGGCGGCGCTTGGCAAGCACCACAGCGCCGACCATGGCAATAAGTAGCAGGACCGACGTAATCTCGAAGGGCAGCAGGTAGTCGGTATAGAGCAGACTGCCGACAAGCTGCGGGTTCTGCGCCCCCATTTGCTCGACCGAGACGGCATTGGCAGCCGGCGCGGCGTACACGCCAAAGAGGAGCGCGCCCGCCAGCAGCGCCAGCAGTAGCACGGAGAGCGCCCCGGCCCACACGCGCTGTCCGGCGAGATGCTCCTGGAACGTGAGCTGGCGCTCGCCGAGGAGCATGACGACGAACAGGAAGAGCACCATAATCGCGCCCGCGTACACAGCCACCTGGACCATGGCGACAAACGGCGCGCTGAGGGTAATGTACAGAATCGCGACACTGGCGAAGTTCAGCACCATCCACAGCACGGCATGCATCAAGTTGCGCGCCGTAATCATGAAGAACGCGCCCACCAACGCGATGGCGGCGACGATGACGAAAAAGATGAGAGTCATAATTTGCTCCCGACTCAGCCCTTCCGCTGCTGCTGCTTTTCGCGCTCGACGTCGGGGCGTCCTGGCGCCATGTCGACGCCCGTGCGCGGGTCGCTGGACAGCGTGCCAGGAATGATGGACCGCTCGAACTCACCCGGTGCGGTCTTCTGCGGTGTACCGGGTGTACCCGGCGGCGCGGGCACCAGCAGGTGCTCCTTGGTGTAAATCATCTGGTCCCGGGTGTACGAGGCCAGGTCGAAGGCCGGGCCGAGCACAATCGCGTTGGTCGGGCACGCCTCTTCGCAGTAGCCGCAAAAGATGCAGCGGATCATGTTGATCTCGTACACCGCCGCGTAACGCTCACCCGGCGAGTAGCGCTCATCGTCCGTGTTCTCACCGGCAATGACCAGGATGGCATCCGCTGGACAGGCCCCAGCGCACAGCGAGCAGCCGATGCAGCGCTCCAGGCCGTTGTCGTAGCGCCGCAGCTCGTGCCGCCCACGGAAGCGTCGCGCGACCGGGCGGCGCTCCTCTGGATACTGGACCGTCACCGGCGGCTTGAAGAAGTTGCGCAGCGTGATGCCCAGGCCCTTCACAAACTCAAACACTAACAGCATGTCGGGTTCCTCTCTGTGGCAGCGATGTTGTCATCACGAGGCGACGCGGGACGCCGAGGCCGATGGGCGGCGGCGCTCCAGCACCACGGACAGCCAGCCCCGCCGCAGCCAGATGAGCGCGGCGATGAGGATGAGGCTGCCCAGCGTCACGAGCACCGCCAGGTTGGGCGTGAAGACGCTGCCCAAC
Organism: Anaerolineae bacterium; assembly: GCA_039810085.1. Classification (GTDB taxonomy): domain Bacteria; phylum Chloroflexota; class Anaerolineae; order Epilineales; family JAHCIE01; genus JBDHWG01. The sequence goes on along the minus strand of JBDHWG010000017.1, from coordinate 123,224 downwards.
GCCATTGCGATGGCCGTCACAATCACATTGGCAATCGCGACGGGAAGGAGCACCTTCCAGCCAAACGCCATCAGCTGATCGTAGCGCAGGCGCGGCAGCGTTGCGCGCAGCCAGATGAAGATGAAGATGAAGATGATAATCTTCAGGAACAGCCACAGCGGGCCAGTCCAGCCCGGGATGAAGGCGAACGGCGGACGCCAGCCGCCGAGGAACATCGTCGCGGCGATGGCGCTGACGTTGATCATGTTGATGTACTCAGCCATGAAGAACAGCGCAAACTTCATGCCGCTGTACTCGGTGTGATAGCCCGCCGTCAGCTCCTGCTCGGCTTCCGGTAGGTCGAACGGCGCACGGTTCGTCTCGGCGAGCGCCGTAATAGCGTACAGGATGAAGCCGAGCGGCTGGAAGAAGACGTTCCAGTTCCAGAAGTTGCCCGCCTGGAAGTCCACCGTCTGCACCATGCTCAGCGTACCCGTCAGCATGACCACACCCATGAGCGACAGGCCCAGCGCCAGCTCATACGAGATGAGCTGCGCCGAGGAGCGCAAGCCGCCGATGAGAGAATACTTGTTGTTGGAGGCCCACCCGCCCAGCACGATGCCGTATACACCCAGGGACGACACAGCCAGCATGTACATCAGGCCCACCGGCAGGTCGGCCAGGTACAGCGGCACATCGCGCCCGAACAGGTTGACGACCGGCCCGACCGGGATGACCGCGAAGACGAGTAGGGCGACGACCATGGACATAATGGGCGCGAGGGTAAACACCCATTTGTCAGACAGCGCCGGCACAAGCTCTTCCTTGAAGATGAGCTTGATGCCGTCGGCCAGCGGCAGCAGCAGGCCGAAAGGCCCGGCTCGGTTCGGGCCGATGCGGAACTGCATCTTGGAGACAATCTTGCGCTCCAGCCACGTCTCATAGGCGAAGGCTGTGAGCAGCACGAACATGATAATCAGGCCCTTGATAACCCACTCGATCACCAATGCAACCATATCCGCCTCCGAGCGGGCCGCAACCGGCATCCTCTTGTCGCGGCCCGCGCGAATGTATCGTTAGTCTACCGCCACACTCGCGCCAATCACCTGGAGCGTCACCCCTGCCGGCCGGCCGTGGGCGCCGAGCAGGACGCCGCGCACCGGCGCGCCCATGTCCTCAGCCACCAGCAGCATTCCTTGGGGAGCCATGTCCGTGATACGCGCCGTGAAGTCGCCCCGACCGACGGTGGTCGTCAGCCGCACAGGCGCATCCATTGCCACGCCCAGGCGTTCAGCGTCGGCCGGGTTGATGGCGACGAACGGGCCGGGCGCGCGCCGCGCCAGCAGCGCCGACTTGCTAATCATCGTGCCGTGGTCGAACAGGAGGCGCACCGGCGCGAGGAGCAACTGCCCCGCCGGCGCTTTGAGGGCCTCACTCTTCGAGACAATCCAATGTGGCGCCGGGACGTTGCCCGCATCAGCCGCCGTAGGCCACTGATAGTCGCTCTCGGACTGGAACTTGAAGGACGTGCCGGTCTGGACGATGGCTTCGAACGGCGGACGCCCGCGCACTGTCGACATGTACTCGTCGGCCGTCTCCATGCCAGCGTACATCGGCACAAGTTCGGCAATCTCCGCCTTGATCTGCTCCACGCTCACATAGGTCCAGTCTCGCCCCACCGAGCGGTGGCCGTTGCCGTCCTCGTGGCGGTCGTCGGTGGCGCGCACGCGCTGGGCCACCTCGCTCAGGATCTCCCAGTCTGGGCGCGTCTGGCCGAGCTTGCGGATGGCGGGCGAGAACTTCTGGACGCGGCGGTCCGTCGTCGTGAACGTGCCGTCGCGCTCGGCCCAACTCGCGGCCGGCAGGACGACGTGCGCCTGGGCCGCTGTCTCGGTCAGGAACAAATCCTGGACCACCAGAAAATCCAGGTTCTGCAACGCCCTTGCGCTCTCCGGGTTCTCCGACAGCGGGTCCGCCGCCATAACGTACAGGGCGCGGACGGCCCGCCGCTGGAGCATCTGCCCGGCGTGGAGACCGGCCTTCGTCGGGAGCGGCGCGCCCCACAGCGACGCGAACGCGGACGTATCCCCCTCCACCGGCAGGTAGCCGGGCAGGCGGTCGGGGCGCACGCCCATGTCCAGCGCGCCGTGAGAGTTGTTGTGGGGCAGCAGGGCAACCAGGCCGTTGTTGGGCCGCCCGACGTGGTCGATGAGGATGGCGAGGTTCGCCAGCGCCTGCACACCCGCTTCCGAAAGCTCAGAACCGAAGAAGATGACAGCGTCCGGCGACTTGGCGAGCGTCTCCGCCACAGCCTTGAACGTATCTGCCGCAATGCCCGTCATCTCGACCGCCGTACCAACCGAGTAAGTTCCTGCCAGTGAGCGCAGGTCAGCAGCCACCGTTGCGTCCACCTCGCCGCGATCCAGCACGGCGGCCACCAGGCCGAGGGCGATGTGGTCGGCCGTGCCGAGGGGGTAGCGCAGGCTGGGGCGCGCATAGCGGTCGAGCTTGGTCGGGCGAGCGTTTGCCACGATGAGCGACGCGCCGCGCTTGTGGGCCGCCTGCTTGATGCGCAGCCAGATAACCGGCTGCTCCTCGTCGGGGTCCGCGCCGATGACCAGGATAGCGTCGCCCTTGCCCATGTTTTCGAGGTTGCTGCCACTGCCGACGCCGACCTGGGCGATGAGATCGGGGGCGTTGGGGGCCAGGGCGAGGCGCGTCGGGTGGTCGACGTTGTTCGTGCCGATGACGCCGCGCATGAGCTTCTGGAACAGATACAAGTCCTCATTCGCCACGCGGTCGCCCGCCAAGCCGCCAATTGCATCCGGGCCGTTCGTCGCCCGAATCGTGCTCAGGCGCTCAGCGACGACAGACATCGCTTCATCCCACGTCGCCGGTTGGAGCGTATCGCCCCGACGGACGAGGGGCTGAGTCAGGCGGTCCTTGGCATTCACGAAGTGGTGGCCGAAGCGGCCCTTGTCGCAGATCCAGATGTCGTTGACGTTGTTGTTCTCCAGCGGCATAATGCGCTTGATGTCGTCGTAGCGGTCGGCAATGACGATGTTGCAGCCGACGGAGCAGTGCGGGCAGATGCTTGGCGTGTTGTTCAGCTCCCAGGGCCGCCCGCCAAAGCGGAAGTCGCGGCTGGTAAGCGCGCCGACGGGGCAAATATCCGTCGTGTTGCCGGACCACTTCGAGTCGAACGGCGGCGTCGAGACGGTGATGATTTCCATCCCGCGCCCGCGATTCTTGAACTCGAGCACGTGGTCATCCGCGATCTCATCCTGGAAGCGGATGCAGCGCGCACACTGCACGCAGCGTTCGCGGTCGAGCATGATAAGATCGCCCAGCGGAATCGGCTTGTAGAAGTGGAACTTGGCGTCCAGGGGCATGCGCGAGACACCGGGGCCATACAGGAACGTCAACTCCTGCAGCGGACACTCGCCACCCTTGTCACAGATGGGGCAGTCGAGGGGATGGCTGGTCAGCAGGAACTCCAACACACTGCGGCGCGCGTCGGCGACCACCTGGGTCGTGGTCTTGACCACCATCCCAGGCGAGACCGGCATAGTACATGCCGTCTGCGGCTTAGGCATCATGGCGATGACCGGCTTGCCGTTGTCGTCCAGCACCGGCTGGCGCGTCGCCGGATCCATCTTCGGCGTGCCAACTTCGACGAGGCACATGCGGCACATGCCGACCGGCTCCAGCCGTGGGTGATAGCAGAAAACAGGAATTTCTTTGTTCACCAGGCGGGCCGCCTCGACAATGAGCGTTCCCGCCGGCACCTTTATCTCTTGCCCGTCAATGGTGACGTTTACGTAGTTCGCCATAAGAATCCTTCCGAAACCGCGCCAGGCACGGGCGACGCGGGAATCACAATTCCTTCTCGAGCAGGATAGGCTCCAGGCGCTGCGGGACGGCCGACCGCCAGTTGCGGGCGATGCCGCGCCCCTTGACCTCGGCCTCGAACTCCTCGCGGAAGTGCTTGATGGTGAAGAGCATGGGGCTGGTCGAGAACTCGCCGAGCGGACAGAAGCACTTGCCCACCATCTGGTTCGCAATCGTCTCAACGAGGCCCACGTCGTCCGGCATGCCCTGGCCGTGGATAATGCGGTCCAACACACTCTTGGCCCAGTACGTTCCCTCGCGGCACGGCGTACACTTGCCGCACGACTCGTGCTTGAAGAAGCTCACCATCTTGTACGCCGCCCACGGGATGCTGTCGTTCTGGCCCATGATAATCATGGATGCCGAGCCAAGCTGCGACCCAGCCGCCGCGACGGACTCGTAATCCATCGGCACGTCGAGGACGGAGCCGGGCAGGATGGGCGCCGACGCGCCGGCGGGTAGGATGGCCTTGATCGGGGTCCCGTCGAGTGTGCCGCCGCCCAGCTCCTCGATGAGGACGCGGAACGGCGTACCCAGCGGCAGCTCGTAGTTGCCAGGCCGCTTGATGTTCCCGCTCAGGCAGAACAGCTTCGGCCCGGGGCTTTTCTCCGTGCCGATGCTCTTGTACCACGCCGCGCCGTGCTCGATGATGGGTGGGACGTTGGCGAGGGTCTCGACGTTGTTGATAATGGTCGGCTTGCCATACAGACCGACGGCGGCCGGGAAGGGCGGCTTGAGGCGCGGCTGGCCGAGGAGACCCTCTAGGGAGTTCAGCAGCGCTGTCTCTTCGCCGCAAATATACGCGCCCGCGCCGAGGTGGACATACATCTCCAGGCTGTACTTCGTCCCAAAGAGGTTCTGGCCGAGGAAGCCCTTGGCCTTGGCCTCGTCGATAGCGCGCTGGAGAATGCGTGCGGTACTGAGGTACTCACCTCGAATGTAGATGTAGGCAACGTTACATTCGATGGCATAGCTACCGAGGGCCACACCCTCAAGGAACTGGTGCGGGTTGCCCTCCATCAGCTCGCGGTCCTTGAACGTGCCCGGCTCGCTCTCGTCGGCGTTCACCACCATGTAGCGTGGGTAAACGCCCTTGGGCAGGAAGCTCCACTTGACACCGGTCGGGAAACCAGCGCCGCCGCGCCCACGCAGCCCGGCCGCCTTGACGGTATCGAGAATCTGCTGCGGCGGCACGGCGTTGGCGACGGTATCCTGCCACACCCTGTAGCCGCCGTTGTCGGTATAAACGTCAATCTTGTCGAGGCCTGGAATATCGCGTTCCCGCAGCAGAATATACTTGCTCTCGCTCATAGTCATCCTCATCCCACGCCCGGTATGGGCGGCGTCTCGTCCGCGCCGTCTTTGGCGGTCGTCACCTCAGCCTCACCCTCGACCGACGACCCGTCGTCTTCAGGCCAGCCGATGGGCGCCCACGGCTCGACGACCTTCTCCGTCGCCATGTTGAAGCCAGGTTCCTCGCCCGCGCGGAGCATGTCGAGAATCTGGTCGAGCTTCTCTTCGGTCAGGAACTCCTGGAACTCCAGGTTGACCTGCATGCACGGGGCGCGATGGCAGGCGCCGATGCACATCACGTCGTTGAGGGTAAATAGGCCGTCTGGCGTCGTCTCGCCCGCCTTGATGCCCAGCTTCTCCTCGATCTTCTTCAGCATGGCGCCGGAGCCGCGCAGAGCGCAGGGCAGGTCGTTGCAGTAGTCGATAACGTACTTCCCGACCGGCTCGGTGTGTAGCAGGCTGTAGAAGCCCGCGACGCCCATGACCTCAGTGGGGTCCATGTCCAGCAGGCTTGCGACCTCACGCGCCGCCTGAAGAGTGACGTAGCCGTAGTCACGCTGAGCCAGGTAGAGGGCGAAGAGCACCCCCGAAGCCTTGCGGTCGGGTGGATAGTGCGTCAGAAGCTCGGCTAGGGTCTGTTTTGATTGTTCGCTCAGCATAAGTCACCTTTAACGGTCAATCTCGCCCATGATGGGGTCCCATGTCCCGATAATTGGGATGAGGTCGGAGATCAACTGGCCCGGACACACCAGGGGCATCGATTGCAGGTTCGAGAATGCCGCCGAGCGCTCGTGGGCGCGATAGGGCTTCGCCGAGCCGTCGCTCTGGATGAAGAAGCCCATCTCGCCACGCGGCGACTCGACAGCGAAGTAGTACGGACCAGGCGGCGTGCGGAAGCCCTCCGTCCAGATCTTGAAGTGGTGGATGAGGGACTCCATGCTGATGGCGATCTCCTCCTTGGGAGGTGGCGCTATCTTGCGGTCGGCGGTAATCCAACGCCCTTCCGGCAAGGCATCGAGCGCCTGCTGGATGATGCGTAGACTCTGGCGCATCTCGTCCAGGCGGATCATGAAGCGCGCGTAGCAGTCGCCGCTGGTGTAGACGGGCACATCGAACTTCACCTGGTCGTAGAACAGGTAAGGCATGTCGCGCCGCAAGTCCCAATCCAGACCTGACGCGCGGGCGATGGGGCCGGAGACGTTCCAGGGCAGAACGTCCTCGTTGCGGAGAACGCCGACGTTCTGCATGCGCTCCAAGAAGATGGGGTTGTTGATGAGGACGTCGGCGATCATGTCGAGTTGGTCGGGCAGGTAGTCCACGTACGACTGCACGACGTGGTCGAAGCCCTGGGGCAGATCATATGCCAGGCCGCCAGGACGGATGTAGCTCGTCATCATGCGCGCGCCCGACACAAACTCGTTGATGTCATAGACGCGCTCGCGGTCGCGGATGGACCACAGGAAGGGGCTGGATGCGCCCAGGTCCATCGCTGTCGAGCCGACGGCGAGGAGGTGGCTGGAGATGCGGTCCAGCTCGAGCATGATCATGCGCGCCCACTGCGCCTTCGGCGGCACCTCGACGTCGAGAATCTTCTCGACCGTTCCCGTATACGCCATGTTGCAGTGCAGCGGCGCGGCGTAGCCCGTGCGGTCCGTGCAGGGCAGCGCCTTGAGGTAGGACTTGGTCTCAATCGTCTTCTCGATGCCCGTATGCAGGAAGCCGATGTCCGGCATCAGCCGCACCATGCGCTCGCCGTTCAGCTCAGTCACCAGGCGCAGCACGCCGTGGGTGCTGGGGTGGTGCGGGCCGATGTTGAGGATCATGTTGCCGCCGAACGGGTCGTCCGGATCTTCCGACGGCGTTGCCTCGGCCAGCGGGCCGACGCCGGTCACATCGTCGAGCGTGGGGCCGACGTGTTGGCGCATGCCGCCCGTCGAATCGACCGGCTGCACCCACATCTGGTAGCCGTCCTGGGAGTCCTTGTCGGGGGACGGTGTCTCCGCGCCGACGAGGGCGCCGGTCTTGGCCTTCGCCTTCGCCGCCTCTTCCAGCCCCTGGGGCGTGAACGCCTTGCGCTGGTGGATCTCCTCGGCGTTGAAGGAGAACGCCACGTCCTCATAGCCGAGGGGGAAGTCTTTGCGCAGCGGGAAATCGCGGAAGGTGGCGGGCATCAGGATGCGGCGCAGGTCGGGATGGCCGTCGAACGTGATGCCAAACATGTCGTACACTTCCCGCTCGAACCAGTTGACGCCTGGGTGCAGCGCCGTAATGCTTGGCACTGTCGCGTTATCCTCGGCGACGGGAACGCGAAGCGCCAGACGCATGTACTTCTTCAGGGACAGGAGTTGATAAAAAACCTGAAAGCGCGGAACCAGGTCGTACCAGTCCACCGCCGTCACGTCGACGCACTGCTCGAACGACAAGTCAGGGTCATCGCGCAGGAACCTGACAACGGCCACCAGCTTGTCCGCCGGAACGACCACCAGGTTGTAGCCGTGGAACTCCTCCGTCTCCAGCTCGCCAAACTGCGCCCGCAGCTTCTCCAATGCCGCCTGGACATCGGCCATAGAATCCTCCACCTATCGCGGGAACCGACGTGTCACGCCGGCTTCTTGTCGTGTATCCCAATCGTCTCGGGCCGAATCACGTCGCTCACCTGGATGGGTGGCTCTTTCTTGCCCGTCAGCTTCTCGCGCTGAATCTTGGCGTGGAGCGCCATGAAAGCGTCCATGAGCGCTTCCGCGCGCGGCGGGCAGCCGGCCAGGTAAACGTCCACCGGCACGACCTCGTCCACACCCTGGATGAGGGCGTAGTTATTGAAGATACCGGTGCATGAGGCGCAATCGCCCATGGCGATGACCCACTTGGGGTCCGCCATCTGGTCGTAGATCTGGCGCAGCACCGGCGCCATCTTGCGCGAGACACGCCCGGCGACGATCATCGTGTCCGACTGGCGTGGTGAGGCCCGCATCAGCTCCAGGCCGAAGCGCGCCATGTCCTCGCGCGGCCCCTGGGCGTGCATCATCTCGATGGCGCAGCACGCCAGGCCGAACATCGCCGGCCACATAGACTTGCTGCGCGCCCAACCGAGCGCCTGTTCCAGCGAGACTGTAACAATTCCGAGATTACCAGCTTTCTGTTCCAGCCCCATAGTCACCTCTCCTGAGAGTCGTTCTCCCTATCCTTCGAATCGTTCTTTATAGTATAGTGATCCGTGAAAGCTATTCCCACTCCAACGCGCCCTTCTTCAAGAGGTAGAGGAAGCCAACGACCACGAGCACGAAGAAGAGGGCAATCTCCAGCAGGCCGAACCAGATGGGATTCATGTGCTTGTAGATGACGGCCCACGGGTAGAGGAACACGATTTCGATGTCGAATACGATGAACAGCGTAGCGATGAGATAGTAGCGAATGGGCAGGCGGCGCACGGCCTGGCCGAAGGGGCGCATGCCCGACTCGTACGGCATCATCTTCGCCTTGGTCGGCACCTTCGGGCCAACCAGGTTCGCCACAATCACGACCAGCACGCCCAGCCCAACAGCCAGGATGAACATTACCAGGACAGGCAGAAAACTTGATGGCATAATCTCATCTCCAACGGATAAGAATACGGGGCTAAGCTGTCCAGGACCATCGGGTCTGACACAGCCTAGCCCCAACAACGTCGTGTGGGCGCTGCCGTCTGGTTAGCCCCGATTACTCACTGGTGTCCCCGGCGCCGCTTTCACTGCTCTCGGCATCGGAGGCCGACGCGTTGCCTGCCTCCTCGGCCGCCTTGCGGGCCGCCTCCTCGCGCATCTGCTTCGCCAATCGGCCAGAGATCGGCTTCGGACGACCACTCGGCAGCAATTCCTGGGCCGGGGGCGCTGTGGACGCAGCGGTCTCGGGCGCGCTTGGTGCGGGCGCGGCTGGAACGACTGGCTCGCTCGGCGCTGGAGCCGCAGAGGCTTCAGGCGCCCCGCCCGCGGCTGCCTGTTGAGCCGCCTGCTCGCGCAGCTGCTTCGCCAATCGGCCAGAGATCGGCTTCGGACGACCGCTTGGCAGCAACTCCTGGCCCAGCGCTGTGGGCGCAGGGGCTTCAGGCGCACTCGGCGCGGGCGTAGCGGGCGGCTCACTGACCGGCGGGACCGCAGACGCTTCAGGGGCGCCACCTGCGGCCGCCTGTTGGGCGGCCTGCTCGCGCATCTGCTTCGCCAACCGGCCGGAGATCGGCTTCGGCTTCCCGCTCGGCAGCAATTCCTGGCCTGGCTGCGCCGCTGGCGCAGGCGCGGTTGGAGCGGCGGCCGTCGGCGGTTCTGTAGGCGGCGTCTCACCGCCGCCCGCGGCCGCCTGCTGGGCGGCCTGCTCACGCAGCTGCTTCGCTAGCTTGCCGGAGATTGGCTTCGGCTTGCCGCTCGGTAGCGTCGCCTGCCCAGGCTCGGCCGGTGTTGTAGCCGCCGCCGGTGGCGGTGTAGCAGGCGGCTCCGCGCCAGCGCCGCCTGCTGCGGCCTGCTCGCGCAACTGCTTCGCCATCTTGCCCGACATCGGCTTCGGCTTCGCGCCAGGAACGGCCTCAGCCCCAGCTGTTGCTGCGGCTCCCGCAGCGGCAACAGGCGCTGGCGCCGCAGCCGGTGTCGGCTTCGCAGGCGCAGCCGCTGGCGCGGCTGGCGCGGCGGCCGGCGCCGCCTTCTTCTCCTTGGCTTCCTTCGCCTCGCGCACCGCCGACTCTTCAGCCCACGCACGCGGGTGCGTGCGGGCATAGTAGGTCGTCGTCACCGAGAGCGTGTCTTTGTCGTAGATGCCCGACTCGAGCCGCTCGAAGACGGACAGCTCGTAGTCGTGGTTCATCTTGATCGCGTCGAACGGGCAGAACTCGGCGCAGAAGCCGCACTGCATGCAGATCGTCGTGTCGATGTAGAACTCTTCCGGCTCCGGCTTCGGTTTCCCGTCAGGTTTCGTGCCACGAACGATGTAAATGCACTGCGGTGGGCAAACTTTGGCGCAGATACCGCAGGAGGTACACCAGTCCTCGCCGGTCTGCCCATCGACGATGAGCATGGGGAAGAACCGGAAGCGCTCGTTGATCGCGAGCTTCTCTTCCGGGTACTGGACGGTAAACAGACCCTTGGTGTTGCTGGCGTTCTGGCGCACAGCGTCCGGCGACTTGGCGATATAAGCTCGCCGCCGCGGGTCCTCGGTATATGTCTCGACAAAGTGCTTCAGCGTCACCATCATGCCGCGTAGCACGCCACTTCCAAACATCTCGCCTCCGTCCTCTAGCGGTCCAACTCGCCGAGAACAATATCGATGCTGCCCAGGTTGGCGATGATGTCGGCAATCTTGTAGCCGATGGACATCTCGCGCAGCGCTTGGATGTTGACGAAGCTGGGCGCTCGCACGTGATAGCGATATGGGTTGGCGGACCCATCACTCACCACGTAGAACCCGGTCTCGCCCTTGGGGTTCTCGACACGCCCGTAGCTCTCGCCCTTCGGCACGCGGATCTGCCACGCCTTGCGCCCGGCCATCACCGGCCCCTCCGGGATGTCCTTAAGGGCCTGCTGGAGAATGCGAATGGCCTGGCGCGTCTCGCCGATGCGCACCATGTAGCGGTCGTACAGATCGCCGCGTTCTCCCATGACGATATCGAAGTCGAAACGGTCGTAGATGCCATACGGCTCGTGGCGGCGGATGTCGTACTTGACACCCGACGCGCGCAGGATCGGACCGGACAGGCTCAGGTCGATGGCCGTCTCCGGCGGGATGATGCCGACGCCGATGCAGCGGCTGCGCAAAATCTCGTTGTTAGTCAGCAACTCCTCGAACTGGTCCACCTCGGCAGGCAAACGGTTGAAGACGAGGTCCTCGGCCAGGGGCATGAACTCCGGCGGCAGGTCATACGCGCAGCCGCCGAAGCGCATGTAGTTGCACATCATGCGCGAGCCGGAGGTCATCTCGAACAGGTCGAGGATAAGCTCGCGGTTCTCGATACTGTACAGGATGGGCGTGAAGAACGCGCCTAGGTCGGACAGGAACTGGCCGATGCCGAACAGGTGGTTCTGCACACGGGTCAGCTCCTGCATGATGATGCGGATGTACTCGGCGCGTTCCGGCACCTCGACCTTCATCAACCGCTCGACGGCCAGGGCATAGCCGGTGTTGTTGCCCATCGAGCAGAAGTAGTCGAGGCGGTCGGTGAAGGGCATGTTGCCCAGCCACAGGTTGCGCTCGCCGATCTTCTCGTGGTTGCGGTGCAGGTAGCCGATGACGGGCATGACATCCACGACCGTCTCACCGTCGAGCGTCACCTGCATGCGGAACACGCCGTGGGTGCTAGGATGCTGCGGGCCCATGTTGATGACGAACTTCTGGCTGTGGATCGTGCCAAGCTGGTCCACGTCCACAACCGGCATCATCTCCTTGGGCGTCTTGGCTTCCTCCGGCGACCACACGTCGGGGTAGACGACGTTCTTGCCCCACGGGTTGCGCTCCTCGGCGCGCTTGAAGTGGCCGCCCGGCCAGCGGCTACCGAAGGGCTTCTGGTCCTGCTCGTAGTACGCCTCGTGGTAGTCCTTGCGCAGCGGCCAGCCTTCGAAGCCGTCCCACATCAAGATGCGGTGGAGGTACGGGTGTCCGGCAAAGCGGATGCCGAACATGTCGTAGGCCTCGCGCTCCTGGAAGTTGGCGCCCGGCCAGACCGGCGTTACGCTGGGGATGACCGGGTCATCTTTGTCACTCGTGCTGGACTTCAGCACCAGGGGCGTCGTCGCGGTGTTGCCCTCGACCCGCATGGGGTAGAGGTAGTAAACGCATTCGAGACGGTCGGGGTAATCCACCGCCGTCATTATGGAGAGGTATGTGTAGCCTTGCTCGTTGCGCAGGCGCCGCGCGACGTCGACCAGCTTGTTCGGCTGGACCACGTATGCGCCACTGGCGTCCTTCGCCACGTCGCCGGCAAAAACTTCTTCTATCGGGCGGCTATCCGCTGTGTCAACGGGCGTCACCACTGCCATAACTCATTCCCTTATCTGGCTGCCCGACGCAACGCACGCGAGGGCAGCGGCGCAACGTTGTCGCGTAGCAACGGGACTCGCAACTTCCCCGTCACGCGCCTTGCTGCTGCTGCACGGCCTCCTGGGACACGCCTTCGCTCTCCCGCGCGGCCTTGATGGCCGCTTCAAGCTCGGGCATCTGGCGCGGGTCGAAAATGTCGGGGCCGAGAATCGGCACCGGAATCTCCTCGGAGTGGCCGCGGCGATACCAAGGCGCTTCGTTGAGGCGTTCGGCGTCAATCTTCTCTTGCAGCTTCATGAGGCCATGAAGAAATGCCTGGGGCGTGGGCGGACAGCCGGGGATGTACACATCGACGGGAAGGTACTTGTCGATGCCGCTGACGACGTTGTAGCCCTCTTTGAACGGGCCGCCGCCGTTGGCGCAGCACCCCATCGAGATGACATACTTCGGCTCGGCCATCTGGTTGTAGAGGCGCACGATCTGGGGAAGCATCTTCTTGGTCACCGTGCCGGACACCACCATGACGTCGGCCTGGCGCGGTGACGGCCGGGTCAGACCCCAGCCGAAGCGGTCGAAGTCGTAGCGGGACGCGGCCATCGAGATAAATTCGATGGCGCAGCAGGCAAGGCCGAACTGCATCGGCCACATCGAGTAGCGCCGCCCCCAGTTGTACAGGGGGTTGACCATGTCCAGCAGCTTGTTGAAGGACGTGACCAGGATGCCCTGCTGGTCTTGAGCGAAATCTTCCTCGGTCATTAGAGGCAGATTGCTCATTCCGTTTTCTGCAGACATATCTGACATTGACTCTATTATCCTCGTTTACAACCACGCCGTCGTCTTACGACTCTGGCTGCTGATTATAAACGCGCCTTTCTAGCTTGTCAACCAAAAATTACAGGGTTTTGTGGGCAATATGAGGCTTTCCTCACACTTCACAAGTATAAGCCGCATGACGCACCCTGTCAACGCCCCCCCTTGCCCCGTTGACAAAACAGAATTACGATATCATTTGTCATCATTCTCCTTCATCCTCTATTGACCGCAAGTTGGAGGCCATAGCAACAGTTGACCCTCCCTCTCCCCGCACTCGGTAAGCGATGAAGTTATGCGCCTGACCCGCGTTGGGGTTGGGTATATAACGAGGCTTGAGCGTGTTCGTTGTCAGGTCAAACTCGTACCCGACGACAACGTTCGCTGCTTCAATCCGCATTAACCTTCCGACTGGTTCCAAACGGTCACTGACAATCATATTAGCAGGCAATATAAGGGTTCGCTCACCGGTAGTACCCGTCGCCAAGGCGTATGGCGTTGGCGCCACATACATCTTTCGATCTCGAATCAGAATATCTCCATAACTGCCAAAGCCTCGAATGCTCCGATTCTTGTGAACGTACTCGTGGCGCGCGTTAAGAAAATCGCCATGGCACATCACGAAGTCGACAACGGGGTATTCATCGTCAACGGCAGCTGACGGGTAACGTCCAAAAACGTAGTAGATCGTACGCCCGTTATGCAAGCCAGTTGGTACTTGACTGTTCGCGTCATAAGATGCTTCTCGCCCGGGCCAAGCCAGACCCTTAACCTCATAGCCTTCTGGAAGCTGTGTTGCCACAAAGTCCGGATATGAGTTGCGGCCGCTGTGGTCGAAGAGAATGCCGCCATCGCGTAGGCGCTGCGCAAACCAATTCTGGAAGTGATATTCCTTGTCACCTCTACTCAGGCGTTTTATAAGTTGGCGATTCACAATCGCCGTCTGACATGCCAGGAAGACTTCAATGCAGTAACTGTTGACGGTCATGAAGTTTTTGCCTTTCCCTTATCAGTGACTTGATGACCGTATAGCTCGTCAATCGCAGCTTCTGCCTCAACTTCAAGGCTATCATCATTATCTGTTCTCCCCCCCGCGCACATCTGCTGCGAAATCACCCGGAGAAGCTGCGCCATGACTATTACCCGTACGTCATTACGACTCAAGGAATAGCCCTCCCGACAAAGTCGAGATATCTGATCCTGCGCCAGTTGCAACCCCTCAGCCTTCGCCTCACTAAATGATGTAGCTCCCGATACGTAGGTATCTGCACGTCTACAGACGATAATCACGTCAAGATTGATCGGATGACGCGCCTGGGACTTTGGAGTGGCGGTAGACATTTCTGACCTGATAGGATGAGTTGCTGTGATCACAAAGCCGCCTTCAACAAGGGCATCACGAAGCGAATACCAGCCTTCAGGGCGAGAATGATGATATGTGAAGACAAATAAGCCGTCAGGACGTAGAATACGACGACATTCAGTGAAAACCTGGCTGAGTCGTGCGACAAATGCGCTTGCTTCCCGTGACTGTACCTCACGCTTTGATCGTGTCGTACTCGGTAATTCGGGATCCAAGTCTCTCAGCAAGTGTCGCTGCCAAACATAGAAGAAGTCAGCCAGCTCCGAGTAGTGTACATTGTCGAAAAAGGGTGGGTCGGTAACGATGAGATCAACACTCTCTGTTGCTATATCCGTATTCGCTGAGTCTCCACACGAGAGATAGACAGAGTCAAGACGTTCCCTGAAATCCGAATACGTCTCGGCTATTTCTCGACTCATCGAGGCGGATAGTCCATAGACTTTGATGCTCGTCTTTGTTCCTTCAACCTCCACCGGACGAAGCTCAAAAGGACGGTCACGATAATCCAAAGCTCTTAACAGGCGACTATGAAAGAGTGTCGAGAAGGCGCCAGAGCTTTTCGGCGTTCCCCATACGTTGGCTTCGATAGGAGTCCGCTCGGGCTTCAGGATATGGTGCGCAAACATATGGCGCACTGCTCCCGTACCTTCACCCTTGAAGGTGGCGAACATATTATTGAACTCTAACACCCCCGAGAATAGACAAGTGAACAGCTCACGTAAGTTGAGGTCATCGATCTTTCTAATCTCACCCGCTAAGAGACTCAGATTGAGAAGTTGACGAGCGTTGAACATTTGGTGCCAGTACCGATACTGGTAGTTGAGTACCTGGTTAGTATTGTATCCGGGCTCTATTGCAGTCAACGGGTAGGGATTATCTTGGTGAGAGAGATCTTTGACAGCTTCGTTGAAAAGAGCAAGGTCATATGCTGTTGCCCTTTGATAAGCTTTGGTGCCGTTCGGAAGCAGGAGTAGCTTAGCGTAAAGACGGTGCTCTGGCGGGAATTGTCGGCTACGAACCGCTTCGATAATCGGGAAACTAGACGCACAACTGGGACAGTGGGCCTTTGCCCCGGAGGCAGGGCCAGCTTGGGCATCGAAATGCAGTTCGCAATTGGAGCATGTTATCTCTCTCGAATCATAGCGCCCTCGGATGATCTCTCCGCACGAGGGACACAGTATTTGTGCCTCAGGTTTTCGGCTTGGGTAGGCGTTGCGAGAAAAGACGTAAGAAGAAAACAGATCTACCACATGGTCACACGTGGGACAGTGAATCACTTTCACCCAGAAGTAGTAGAGAACCTCGGCATCCTCGCCATTTTCTAGACGGGTGTGATAATAGTGCCGCATCCTTGACGACACGGCCTGCTCTATAGCTGTAAACGTGCTCTCAATCTGGCTCAGCGATTGGCGGGAAAACGCATTTCGCACGGAGAAGTACGCAACATGATTAACGTCCCGACCAATACCACGCATCCCAAGCTTCAGCGCTTCGCCTATTGTTGTCCCGCTACCCATAAAGGGATCGTAGACAACCACATCCGGATATCGTTTCGGGGCATAAAACGCGGACATGACGTTAACGGGGTCTTGTTCCACACATCCAATGAGAATTCCGCGAAAGACCGAACCCAGGCGCTGAGCCCACCATTTGTGCAAATGGTAAATCGGACGGTTAATCTCTTTGCGCCAACTCTCCAACTCCGCGATCTTGCTGAGTTGCTCGAAAGGGAACTCTAGCTGTTCCAGTGCCCTTGACTGAAGACCATGCGCAGCCGGGCTAGTTTTCTCCGCAAATATTAGTTCGAGTTGTCGGGGCGTTCCGCTCATGTTTGCTATCACCTGTCATTAGCGCTCTTGCATCATCTGGGCTAGGGCCCTAAGTCTGCCCACCAAGGGCGGGAGGGTCGCCAGGAGGTGGTCCGCGTCGGCGTCGGTGTTGTCGTAGCCCAGGCTGAGGCGCAGGCTGCCTACGGCCAGCGCCGACGATAGCCCACACGCCCGCAACACGTATGATGGCTCCAGGCTAGCCGACGTGCACGCTGAGCCGCTCGACGCTGCGATGCCCGCCAGGTCTAGCCCCAGGAGCAGCTCCTCGGCGCCACTTAGCCCCGCGAGAGCGAAGCTGGCAAGACCCGGCAGGCGCTCGGTCGGGTGTCCGGTCAGCACAACATCGGGAACCTGCGCAAGCACGCCCTCGATGATGCGGTCCCGCAAGCGCTGCATGCGCGGCACGCCTTCACCGCGCTGCGCCTGGCTCCAGGCCAATGCCGTCGCCGTCCCGACAATGCCGGGGATGTTCTCCGTTCCCGCCCGACGGTTGCGCTCCTGGCTGCCGCCGGTGATCGTCGGCAGCAGCGGCGTCCCCTGACGAACATACAGGATGCCGATACCCTTCGGCCCGTAGAACTTGTGAGCCGCGAGACTCAGAAGATCGACGCCGAGGGCGTTGACGTCGATGTCGAGGACACCCCCCGCCTGAACTGCGTCGGTGTGCATGAGTGCGCCATGCTCGTGGACAAGCCGCGCAATCTCGGCGACTGGCTGGAGTGTGCCAATCTCGTTGTTGGCGAGCATGACCGAGACCAGCGCCGTATCCGGCCGCAGTGCCGCCGCCACATCGGCGACGCTGACCCGCCCTGTGTTGTCCACGGGCAGGATCGTCGTCTCGAAGCCAAAGTGGCGCCCGAGCGCCTCGACCGTGTACAGGACGGCATGATGCTCGACCGCCGTGGTGATGATGTGAGCGCCGCGCCCCTTCTCCCGCGCCGCCAGGACCGCGCCGCGAATCGCCAGGTTGTCCGCGTCGGAGCCGCCGCCGGTAAAGACAATCTCGCGGGGAGCGCAGCCAAGAATATCGGCGACGGTGCGGCGGGCCTCGTCAAGGGCGGCGAGCGCCGCGCGGCCCTGGGCGTGGACGCTAGACGGGTTGCCGAAGGACGTGGTCATATAAGGAAGCATGGCCTCGACGACCGACGGGTGAACTGGCGTCGTGGCCGCGTGGTCCATATAGATGATGCGTTCAGGCATGGCGTCTATCTCCTACTCGCCATTGACAAATTATGTAGTGCAGAGTATAGTATAGTACGAGTTGCTACGTGTTGCTACTTGTGGTCGGAGGGTGTAATGCGGGCAGGGTTGAGCCGCATACTGAGCTTCGGAAAATGGAGCGGGCTGGCGCTGCTGGCCTTGCTCGCGCTTGCCGGCTGCAACACTACCCAGACCGTCGTCCCCAACGCCGTCGTCCTCATCAACCCGACACCGGGCTTGCCCTCGGTCTATAACGGGCAAGTTGTGGCGGCCCCTGGCGGTCCATTCCCCGGCCCGTGCTGCCAGCCGTCGCCCCCCTGCTGTGATGGCACAACTACGCCGCCCGCGACCTGCCAAACGCACTACACAGTGCAGTGCGGCGACACGCTCAGCGGCATTGCGAAGCAGTATGGTGTCTCGGTGCAGGCCATCGCCGCTGCCAATAGTATATCGAACCCCAACCTCATCGTCGCCGGTGACGATTTGTGCATCCCGCCAGCCGGTGGTCCTACGCCGCGCGTAGTCACACCCACGCCGACACGCACCCCCAACCCATCCCGCACTCCCACACTGACACGCACCCCAACGCCGACACGCACGCTTAGAGTCATTCCAACTGTTGGTGCAAATAACCTCAGTCCTAGTGTGGCTGCCGAGGTCGCCGACCTTCGCGACGACTGCAAGAGAACGTGTACCCTCAACCCTACTGCCATAGCGTGTTATATTGCGCAGCCGAACGATACTCTAGCAAAGGTAGCTACCTTATGTAGCACTCCCAATCGCCGCCTGTTCCCGGGTAATATTATTGCCATGAACCGAGCTGACATGGACAGTCTCCGCGTGCTTAAGCCGGGCCAGGAGATCATCATCATTCCGAAAGTGGTAACTCCCGGCCCCGGTGGATGAATACAGCCTCGATCTTCGGCCCGCGCATTCCCGCCACGGTTAGCTGAACATCACCCACGTGTGTCTCATCACCGGCTGATGGGATACGCTGAAGCTGGTGCAGGATAAGGCCCGCGACCGTCTCGTAGTCCTCATGCTCCGGCAGCGACAAGCCCAGCGTCTCGTTCAACTCATCGACGCGCATCTCCCCATCCACCTGAACCGTCTGCTCATCGATGGTCTGCACCGGCGGCTCTTCCTCAGCCAACTCGTCGCCCAGCGGACCGACAAGCTCCTCGGTCAATTCCTCCGCCGTCACAATTCCTGCCGTCCCACCGTGCTCGTCAATGACGATGGCAATCTGCGCCCGCCGCTGGCGCATCTCGGTCATAAGATCGTCGATGGGTTTGGTCTCTGGGACGTAGAAACCGGGGCGAAGCAGCCCGCGCAGAGGCTCGTTGTAACCGTCGCGGTGCTCGGCCAGGTAAAGCACGACGTCCTTGATGGTCACGACGCCGATGATGTTGTCCAGGTTCTCATCGTAGACCGGGAAGCGCGCATGGGGCGTCGCCTGGAACGCCGTCAGCAGATCGCTGATGGTGCTCTCCGCCGGCAGGGCGTCCACGGCGGTGCGCGGGATCATGACCTCGCGCACCTGGCGGTCGCCAAATTCGAAGGCCCGCGAGATAATCTGCTCCTCGACCGGCTCGACAACGCCCGCCTCGCGGCTCTCCACCAGGAGACGCGCCAGCTCATCCAGCGTGTAGACCGTGCCGTGGTGGCTCACGGGCTGGACGCCGACGAGGCGCAGAAAAGTTGACGTACCCGCGTCCAGGAACCAGATGAACGGGCGGAAAACCTTGTCGAACAGCCAGACCGGCCGCGCGGTGGTCAAGGCAATGCGCTCCGGATTGCGGATCGCCACGATCTTCGGCGCTTGCTCGCCGACAATGATGTGGAGCGACGTGATGAGGAAGAACGAGATGACCAGACCGATACTGTGGGCAATCGTGGGGCCAAACGGCAGTTCCTCGATGAAGGGCATGACGATCTCAGCGACGGTCGATTCGCCAATCCAGCCCAGCCCCAGGGATGCCATGGTAATGCCGAGCTGGGACGCCGCGAGGACACGGTCCGGGTCGCCCAGCATGACCCGCAGCAGACGGGCCACGCCGTCCCCTTTCTCCGCCAGCTCATCGATGCGCGTGCGCCGTGTGCCAACCAGGCCAAACTCCACAGCCACGAAAAAGCCGTTGACAAACAACAGCGCCGCAACAGCGCCTAAACGCAGTAGTATCTCACCTAGAGTCATACGTCCCTAACGACATTGAGCAATTCGCTTATATCAACAGAAATTATATCACGTCGCTGCAAGCGACGGCGGAACGACCGTTCACCTTTTCTTTCATACTCCGCTGCGATTGTGGTATAGTTGCTGTTGTGCAGGGAACATTCACGTCCCGGTCGTCAGCTACCATGGTCAGCGCCAGCGCGCCCGCGAAAGCCATCCTGATCGGCGAGCATGCCGTCGTCTACGGTCGGCCCGCCATCGCCATTCCGTTACCGGATATCCGCGCCGAGGTAGGCATTACAGCCGGCGACCTGGGTAGCGGCATCCGCATCTTCGCTCCCGATCTCGACCGTGTCATTCTCGTCGGCGCGACGGCGGATGATGACCCGCTGGCTGTGACCGTCGCCAACACCCTAGCTTACCTGGGCATTGCGCAGCCGCCCGATCTCGCGCTGACGCTGCGCTCGGCGATCCCGCTAGCGCGGGGCATGGGCAGCGGCGCCGCCATCGCCACGGCCATCGTGCGCGCCATAGCAGCGTATTTCGAGCGCGCCATTGCACCGGACGAAGTCTCGGCGCTGGTCTACCGCACGGAAGTCCTGTTCCACGGGACACCAAGCGGCATCGACAATACTGTCGTCGCCTACGGCCGGCCGATCTACTTCACTCGCGGCGCTGGCCCGCAGCCGCTTCACATTGGCGGCCCATTGCGTTTCCTCATCGCCGACACCGGTGTCGCCAGTCCAACCCGGTTGGCGGTCGGCGACGTGCGAGCCGGCTGGCAGGCGGAGCCAGCGCACTATGAAGCCCTGTTCGACGCCATCGCGGCCTCGGTCGACTCAGCGCGAGCCGCCATTGCCGCAGGGAACGCGGCGGCGCTCGGCCAGGCAATGGATGCGGCGCACACGTGTCTTATGGAAATCGGCGTGTCCTCACCAGAGCTGGATAGCCTGGTTGCGGCTGCGCGGCAGGCTGGGGCGCTTGGGGCAAAGCTCTCCGGCGGCGGGCGCGGCGGAATTGCCCTGGCGTTGGTGGATCCGGCGCAGGCAGATGGCGTCGCGCAGGCGCTTCGCCTGGCTGGGGCTGTGAACGTATTGGGCGCGACACTACGCCCCGATGAGTAGTCCCTTTCGAGGGGAACGATGCTCGATTACATTTACCGCGGCCGACAGCTCAATATCGCTCACCGAGGCGCTCGAATGGTTGCGCCCGAAAATACCCTGGCCGCGTTCCGCGCCGCCCTTGACATGGGCGCCGACGGCATCGAGCTTGACGTGCAGCTCTCAGCCGACGGCGCGCTCGTTGTCCACCACGACTTCGACCTGGGGCGCACGAACAACGGCGCTGGGCCACTGCGCAAGCAGACGCTCAACCAGCTCAAGCGACTGGACGCCGGCTCGTGGCGCGATGCCGAGTTCGCCCGCGAGCGCATCCCGACGCTGGCTGAGGTCTTCCAACTCCTTGACCGGCAGATGGTCGTGAACATCGAGCTAAAAACGCGCTCATTCTTCGATGATGGCCTCGAGCAGGCGGTCGTCAATGAGATCAAGCGCAGCCACATGGTAGACATGGTCATCCTCTCGTCGTTCAACCCGCGCAGCCTGATGCGGGTTCGCAATCTCTCGGACCAGCTCCCGCTCGGTCTCCTGTACTCGCCCGACCAGCCGATCCACCTGCGCCGCGCCTGGCTGCGCCGCTTCGTCCACCCGGAGGCGCTCCATCCGCGCTTCGACATGGTTGATGAAGCATTCATGGCACGGGCCAAGGAAGACGGCTACCGCGTCAACGTCTGGACCGTCAACGAAGCCGAGGACATGGAGCGCATGCTCAAGCTCAAGGTTGACGCCATCATCACGGATCGGCCCAATATCCTGCGCCAGATCATGACGAACATGGGCCGTCAGCGCCCAGCCATCCGCTAGCCGAGGCGCTCAGTGTCCCTCGTCTTCCTCAAGCTCGGCGGCTCCCTCATCACCGACAAGCGAGGTGAGGCGGCGCTGCGGGGAGAAGTCCTTGCCAGCGTCGCAGCCGAAATCCGCGTCGCCCTCTCGGCTGATCCGGACTTGCGCCTCGTGGTCGGTCACGGTAGCGGCTCCTTCGGGCATGTCGCCGCGCGTCGCTGGCGCATGCTCGACGGTGGGGTGAACTGGCGAGCCTATGCTGAGGTTGGCGCTGCGGCGGCCCGCTTGAACCGGCATGTCGCCGACGCCCTGCTCGCCGCCGAACTCCCCGCCGTAACGATCCAGCCCTCCGCGTCGGCCGTCGCCGAAAACGGGCGAATCGCGGGCATGGCGCTCGAACCGCTGCGGCGGGTATTGGACGCGGGCGCCATTCCGCTGGTCTACGGCGACGTAGCGGTCGATACGGCGCGCTCGTACTGCATCATCTCGACCGAGACGATTTTCGCGTACCTGGCCGAGCGCATGTGGCCAAGTCGCATTATCCTGGCGGGCCAGGTGGATGGCGTCTTCAGCCACGACCCCCTGCGCGCCCCGTCAGCGCAGCCTCTGCCGGGCCTCACGCCATCCGCCTGGAACGGCATCGCCCACGCGTTACAAGGCGCAGCGGGCGTCGATGTGACTGGCGGCATGGCTTCAAAGGTGCGGGCGATGCTCGACGTGGTGCGGGCGCAGCCGTCGATCAGCGTTCACTTGCTATCCGGCCTGCGCACGAACGCGATTCGTGACGCGCTGCTTGGCCGCGACACCGGCGGCACGCTCATCGTGGCGGACGACGACCCGTCTCTGTCACGCTGAGCAGCGCGAAGCGTCCCCAAAGCTGACGGGATGCTTCACTCCGTTCAGCATGACACTTTTCACCAAGGAGTTCCCATGCCTGTGACTGCTGTTGTCGGCGCCCAGTGGGGCGACGAAGGAAAAGGGCGCATCATCGACTATCTGGCGAACAACGCGCACATGGTGATTCGCGGACAGGGCGGCGACAACGCGGGCCACACGGTTGTCAACAAGTTCGGCACGTTCCGGCTGCACCTCATCCCCTCGGGCATCTTCCACCCGGCGTGCGTAAGCCTGCTCGGCGCGGGCATGGCCGTCAACCCAGCCTCGCTGCTCACGGAGATGGACGAGATACGCGCCGCGGGCGTCCCCCTCGACAACCTGCGCATCGAGATGCGCGCCCATCTCCTCTGGCCGTATCATCGGGAGTTGGACGGACTGGAAGACGAGCGGCGCGGCAAGGGCAGCATCGGGACCACCAAGCGCGGCATCGGCCCGGCCTACGCCGACAAAGCCGCACGCAATGGCGTCCGCATCGGCGACCTGCTGGACCTACCCTACCTGGAGTCGCGGCTGAGCCTGACCCTCGACGCCCGCAACGACCGCCTGCGCGAGTACGGCCACTCCACCCTCTCGCTGGACAACCTCATGGGGCAGGCGGATGCCTGGGCCAAGACACTCACGCCGTACATCATCGACAGCCTACCGCTGACACGCGACGCTGTGCGCGACGGCCAGACGATCATTCTCGAAGGCCAGCTTGCCGCCCTGCGCGATCTAGACTGGGGTACGTATCCTTATGTCACGTCCTCCAACCCGACGGCGGCCGGACTGTGCCAGGGCGCAGGCATCCCACCGCGCTACCTGGGCGAGGTCATCGGCGTGGCGAAGGCGTACACCACCGCTGTCGGCGCTGGTCCCTTCCCAACGGAGCTATCGGATGCTCACGGCCAGCGTCTGCGGGATGTTGGGCAGGAATACGGCGCATCGACCGGGCGGCCTCGCCGCACCGGCTGGTACGATGCCGTCGCCGTCGCCCACTCGGCGTGGCTCAACGGCTTCACCGGCCTGGCCATCACCAAGCTCGACGTTCTCGACAATTGGGATGAGCTAAAGATCGCCGTGGCATACGAGATGGAGGGCGAGCGCGTCACGAGCCTGCCCGACACGCGCCTCATGGAGCACGCTACCCCCATCTACGAGACATGGCCGGGCTGGAAGGAGCCGACCACGGGCGCGCGCCACTGGAACAACCTGCCCCTCAACGCGCGCCGCTACATCGAGCGCCTCGCCGACCTGGCCGAGACGCCGGTGCGCTTTGTCTCTGTCGGGCCGCAGCGCGAGGCCATCATCACCCTATGACATTCACCCACGACACGTACCTCAGCCCGATGGCCTGGCGCTATGGGAGCGCAGCCATGCGAGCGGTGTGGTCGGAAGTTCAGAAACGACGGCAGTGGCGGCGCGTCTGGCTGGCTCTGGCCCGTGCTCAGCACGTGGCCGGGCTTGTCACGGCCGAGCAGGTCGCCGACCTGGCAGCCCTCGTGGACGAGGTTGACATCGACCGCGCCCACGCCATCGAGGCCGAAATCCACCACGACCTGATGTCGGAGGTGCGCGTCTTCGCCGAGCAGGCGACGGTCGGCGGCCCCATCATCCACCTCGGCGCGACGAGCCAGGACATCGAAGACAATGCCGACGCCCTACGCATCCGCGCTGCCCTGGATTTGCTGCTGCCCGAAGTCGCCGGGCTGCTGGGAGAGCTTACAGACGGCATCGAGCGCTGGGCGGACCGGGCGTGCATGGGCTACACCCACATTCAGCCCGCCGAGCCGACAACCGTTGGCTACCGCCTGGCCCAGACAGCCCAGGACCTCCTGGCCGACCATGAGACGCTGCGGGGTTTGCGAGCAACAGTGCGCGGCAAGGGCTTCAAAGGCGCGGTGGGCACGTCGGCCAGCTATGCCGAGGTGCTGCAGGGGACAGGGATGACAGCGGCGGAGATGGAACGCCTGGCCTTGGCCGACCTGGGTCTCGACGCCTTCTCGGTCACGACCCAGGTCTACCCGCGCAAACAGGACTGGCTCGTGCTCAACGCCCTGGCCGGTGTCGCCCAGACGCTGCACAAGCTCGCCTTCGACATCCGTATCCTCCAGTCGCCTGTGTTCGGCGAGTGGGCAGAGCCGTTCGGGCGCCTGCAAGTCGGCTCGTCGGCGATGCCCTTCAAGCGCAACCCCATCAACAGCGAGAAGATTGATAGCTTGGCGCGCTATGTCGCCGCCCTGCCGACCGTGCTCTGGCACGATGCCGCAAACAACCTCTTAGAACGCACACTAGACGACAGCGCCAACCGGCGGCTCGTCCTGCCCGATGCGTTCCTCGCCTGCGATGAGATCGTCCGCACGGCACGGCGCATCGTGCGCGGCCTGCGCGTCGATGAGGCTGCCATCGACCGCCAATTGCAGACGTATGGCGTCTTCTCGGCCACCGAGCGCGTCTTGATGGCGGTGGTCAAGGCCGGCGGCGACCGTCAGGCGACGCATGAGATTATCCGCGAGCACAGCCTCGCGGCGTGGGCAGCGCTCCAGCAAGGGCAGCCGAACCCGCTGCCAGGCTTGCTCGCCGCCGACGAGCGCCTCACACAGCATGTTCCCGCCGAAACCGTCCTGGTCCTCCTCGACGCGACCGACTACGTTGGCGATGCACCGGAACGAGCCCGCGCGCTGTCGGCGGTAGTGCGGGATACGCTAGCGGCCACGGCGGCCTGAAGCCCGCCGCTATGTATGCAAGCCCAAAGGGCTGAGAACATGCCTCTAGCCGCTTCGGCTTGCATCTTGTAGCCGTGGCTTTCACGCCGCGGCGGGCTTCTGAGAAAGACACCATGTCACACGCACCTCTCATCAGCATCGCCTTTCAAACGGACAAGTCGCTCGCTGAGTACGGTGAGCTGGCTCGGCTCGTTGAGGATATGGGATTCGATGGCATCACCGTCTATAACGACCTGTTCTACCAGCCCGCCTGGCTGCCGCTGCTCGTCATCGCCCAAAACACGGGGCGCGTCACCCTGGGACCGGCCGCCGTCAATCCGTTCACCTGCCACCCCATCAATATGGCGGGGCACATCGCCCTCATCGACACCGCCAGCCAGGGCCGCGCCTACCTCGGCATCGCCCGTGGCGCGTGGCTGGATGCTCTCGGCCTGCACCCCACGCGTCCGATTCAGGCCATCCGCGAGGCGTTGGAAATCGTCTCGCTGCTTCTGAGGGGTGACGTCAGCGGCTACGACGGCGCGGTGTTCCACCTGGTAGCCGGTGAGCACCTGCGCTGGCCTGTCCTTCGTCCACGGGTGCCTGTTCTGCTCGGGACCTGGGGCGAAGGGCTCATCGCTGCCACGGCGCACCTCATCGATGAGGTCAAGGTCGGCGGAACGGCGAACCCCGACATGGCTCGCGTGATGCAGGCGCGTATCGCGCGTGGGGTGGCCGCCAACGGCGCTCCGAAAGCGGCGAGCGAGATTGGCATCTGCGTCGGCGCGGTCACGGTCGTGGACGAAGACCGGGTGGCGGCGCATGCCCTGGCGCGGCGCGAAGTTGCGCTGTACCTGCCCGTCGTCGCGGCGCTGGACCCAACGTATGTCATCGATCTGGACGAGCTGGCGCGCATCAAAGCCGCCGTCGCCAACAATGATCGCGAGGGCGCGGCTGCGGCCATCTCCGACGCGACGTTGCAGCGCTTCGCCTTCGCAGGGACGCCAAAGGACATCGAGCGGCAGATCGCGGACCTGGCGGATGCCGGCGCAACTCGGGTCGAGCTGGGCACGCCGCATGGCTTTGACGAGGCCAACGCCATTCGGTTGCTTGGCGAGCGTGTCTTACCCGCGTTTCGTGCGTAACGCCCGCTGTGGGCTAAAGCCGCACGGCTACAGGATGCAAGCCTGGGAGGCTCGGACCAGCCCCAGCGGGGCTTCCATCTCGTAGCGCGACGCTTCGAGTCGGCAGCGATTCGCTGCTCGGCGAGCGCGTCCTGCCCGCGTAACGCCCGCCGTGGGCTAAAGCCGCACGGCTACAAGATGCAAGCCTGGGAGGCTCGGACCAGCCCCAGCGGGGCTTCCATCTCGTAGCGCGACGCTTCGAGTCGGCAGCGATTCGCTGCTCGGCGAGCGCGTCCTGCCCGCGTAACGCCCGCCGTGGGCTAAAGCCGCACGGCTACAAGATGCAAGCCTGGGAGGCTCGGACCAGCCCCAGCGGGGCTTCCATCTCGTAGCGCGACGCTTCGAGCGTCGTGCGGACGCGCCATTGCGAACACGTCCTTGATTGCGCACTAAGGAGCTTTGCCTATGACCAGCGACGAGTTTGTTCTCTACGACCTGCGCGTTGTGGTCGAGAGCGTGGGCGAGCAGTGTACATGCAACATGCGGGTCGGCGACAGCTTCGAGGTGCGCGGAGGCAAGCTCTCGCTGCCGGACGGCCAATCCTTCTGCCTGTACGCCTTGCAAAGCGCTATCCCCTTGCTGCCCGCCAAGCAGCGCCCGCTCCAAGCCGCCGATTGGATGGCGACCGACGCCCGCATCACCTGCCCCGACCCCTACTGCCGCCTCATCATGCGCATCGACCGCGTCCGCCAGCACTCCTTCCGCCACAGCGAAACCAGCGCAGTCCCGATGCCTTCGGACCCAGCCGAAACGTCCTGATAGAAGCTGTGCTCTATATCTATGGGCTTGACGCCGCGCGCGGCTTTAAGTAGGATTGTCGGCACTCGACACCCGCCTGACACTAGGAGGAGACCATGCAACATTCCACCATCAAACGCTGGTCGATGCTGTTGATCGCACTGGCCATAGTGGCTGTCTTCGCGGCGGCCTGCGCGCAGCAGCCTGCTGCTCCCGCCCCGGCTCCCCAGGCGCAAGCGCCGGCTGCGACACAGGCCCCGGCGGCTGCCGCGCCGACGCAGGCTCCAGCCGCAGCGCCGAAGGCGACTGAGGCTCCCAAAGCTGCGCCGACGAGCGCACCGGCGGCGCAGCCGACAGCCGCCGCCAAGGCGGCCCCGGCGGGCACCGGCAACCAGCTGGTTGTCGGCATCGCCCACGACCTGACCACCCTCGATCCAGGCCGGGGGTATGAAATCGCTGGCGGCCTTGCACACAAGGCGATCTACGACACGCTCGTCACGACAGCGCCCGACGATATCACCAAGATCGTTCCGAGTCTCGCCGAGAAGTGGGACATCTCGTCGGACGGCAAGACGTACACCTTCAACCTCAAGAAGGGTGTCAAGTTCTCGTCGGGCAACGAGATGACCGCCAACGACGTGAAGTGGTCGTACGACCGCGTCAAGGGCCTCCAGGGCAACCCCTCGTTCTTGTTCAGCACTATCAAGTCGGTGGATGCCAAGGATCCTAACACTGTCGTCATCACGCTCGACAGCCCCGACCCGGCGCTGCTGGCGAAGATGACCTTCATGGCCTTCGCTGTGCTCGACAGCAAGACTGTGCAGGCCCAGGGCGGTGTCACCGGGGCCGACGCCAAGGCCAACGACAAGGCGCAGCAGTGGCTCGACCAGCACTCAGCTGGCACTGGCCCCTTCGTGCTCAAGAGCTGGACGAAAGACAACGAGATCACCGTTGAGAAGAACCCGAACTACTGGGGCACACCGTCCAAGCTCGACCGCGTCATCTACAAGAACCTGCCCCAGAGCGCCTCGCAGAAGCTGGCGCTCGAGGGCGGCGACATCGACATCGCCCTGGAGCTCAACGCCGACCAGACTAAGGCCCTGGCGTCAAACCCGAATGTTAAGATCGTTCAGGGTCCGACGACCGACATCTTCTTCCTGCTGGCTAACAAGGACAAGTCCATGTCGCCCAAGGGTGTGATGTCGGACCCCAAGGTCGTCCAGGCGGTTGAGCTGGCCCTCGACCGCGACGCCTTCAAGGATCTGTCCGGCACGAAGTCTGGCGTTCCCCCGACCATCGTCGGTCTCGGCTTCCTCGGCTCGTGGGATGAGAGCAAGACCCCCAAGCGCGACGTCGCCAAGGCCAAGCAGCTCCTGGCCGACGCGGGCTATCCCAACGGCTTCGAAGTCGACATGGAGTACCCGACCAAGTTCAACCGCGACGGCCTCGACTGGGACACGATGGCGCAGAAGGTTCAGTCGGACCTGGCCGAGGCGGGCATCAAGGTCAACCTGAAGCCGGGCGATCTCCAGACGGTCCTGGCTAACTACCGCGCTGGCAAGGAAGGCTTCAGCCTCTGGCAGTGGGGCGCGGACTTCCCGGATACCAACGACCGCCTCGCGTTCCTGCCTGAGGGCATCGTCGGCAAGCGCGCCGGCTGGACCAACGCGACCTCCGACCCCAACATCCAGAAGCTGCGCGACCAGGCGGCGGTCGAGACCGACCCGCAGAAGCGCGTCCAGGTCTGGAACGACATCCAGCAGTACTTAATGGACAATAGCCCGTTCATCCCGCTCATCCAGCCCAACCGCGCCGTTGCCGTGAGCAACAAGGTCAGTGGTTATACGTTCAACAACCAGTTCCTGGTCCAACCGCTCCTTCTCTCGAAGCAGCAGTAGCGTTCCCTGTAGCACAGCAGCCAGCGGTCTTAACGGACCGCTGGCTGCTCACAGACTGTGATGTGTTTCTATGAGTGTCACTGACTACGTTATCCGGCGCGTCCTGATCGTCATCCCGCTCATTATTGGGCTGACGCTCGTTGTCTTTCTGGTGTCGCACATGCTGCCAGGCGATCCCGTCGCCGCACACCTCGGGCAACGGTCCATGGAAGACCCGGCGATTGTGGCCGCGTTCCGCCAGGAATGGGGGCTAGACCAGCCGCTGTACGTTCAGTACCTGACCTTTCTCAAGAATCTATCCCAGGGCAACCTCGGCGTCTCGATTCACACGAAGCAGCCGGTGATGGACGACCTGGGGCGCTACTTCCCGGCCAGCATCGAGCTGGCAGTCACGGCGGTGTTCTTCGCCATCCTCATTGGCATCCCGCTCGGCATCATCTCCGCCGTCAAGCGCAACCATCCCGTCGACCACGGAGCGCGCGTCGTCTCGCTCCTCGGCGTCTCAGCGCCGGTGTTCTGGCTGGCCCTCGTCGGTCTCTATGTCTTCTACCTGCGTCTCGGCTGGCTGCCCGGGCCGGGGCGGCTCGATACCGGCATGACCGAGCCAACCCACATCACCGGCATGTTCACCGTGGACAGTCTCATCACCGGCAACATGACGGCGTTTGCCTCGGCTGTCCGCCACCTGTTCTTGCCCGCCCTCGTCCTTGGGATGGCGACAGCAGGCCTCGTCACGCGCATGACCCGTTCCAGCATGCTCGAAGTGCTGTCGAGCGACTACATCCGCACGGCGCGGGCGAAGGGCGCCAGCGAGGGGCGCGTCATCATCCAGCACGCGCTGCGCAATTCCATGATTCCGACGGTCACCGTGATTGGTCTGGCGCTGGCGGATATCATGTCGGGGGCCGTCCTGACCGAGACGATATTTGCCTGGCCTGGCATCGGCCGCTACGCCTTCCAGTCGACGGTCAGCCTCGACTTCCCATCGATCATCGGCGTTACGTTGCTTATCGCCGTCGTTTTCGCCCTAGCGAACCTGGTCGTCGACATCACCTACGTCTTCCTGGACCCGCGCCTGCGAACGGCGTAACATGGGGGCAGACTTGGCAGACACACCCGCAACCGCAGCCAGCCCGCAAGGCTTGACCATCGATAGCCGATGGCGCCCCGTCCCGAAAGGGCCGTCAGCGCTCAGCGCCACATTCCGCTTCCTGCGCCACAACGTGCTATCCCTCATCGGTGTCGTCATCATCATATTCTGGGTTGTGGTGAGCATTACCGCGCCGGTCATCGCCCCGTATGACCCGCTCAAGCAGAGCCTGCGCGACCGCCTTCAGGCCCCAAGCGCGCAGCACATTATGGGCACGGACGAGCTGGGCCGCGACGTGTTCAGCCGCGTCCTTTACGGCGGCCGCATCTCGCTGCCCATCGGCTTTATCGTGGTCATCTCCGCGACCGTCATCGGGGCACTGCTGGGCGCGACAGCCGGCTACGCGGGCGGGGCATGGGACAACGGACTAATGCGCCTGACGGACCTTGTCATGGCCTTTCCGCCCATCATCTTAGCGATGGCCGTGGCGGCGGCGCTCGGCGCGGGCCTGAACCACGCCGCCATCGCCCTCATCATCGTCGCCTGGCCCAGCTATGCCCGCGTCGTGCGCGGTCTTGTCCTGTCCGTTAAAAAGAACGAGTATGTCGCCGCATCCCACGCGGTCGGCGCGTCCCACGCCCGCATTCTCTTCCGCAGTGTGCTGCCCAATACCCTCGGTCCCGCCGTTGTCATGTCAACCCTCGGCCTAGGAACTGCGATCCTGACCTTCGCGGGCCTGAGCTTCCTCGGCCTCGGCGCGGTTCCGCCGACGCCGGAGTGGGGCCGCATGGTCGCCGACGGCATTAACGCCTTCGACCAGTGGTGGGTCTCGGCCTTCCCCGGCCTGGCGATTCTCACCGTGGTCATGGCGTTCAACTTTGTCGGCGACGGCCTCAGGGATGCGCTCGACCCGCGGTTGAGAAAGGGAACGTGACCGTCACTTCGTCACACCGCCACTTCGTCACATCGTCACCCCCTCACACCGTCACGGAGACTTCGAATGTCCATTGACTACGCCAATCGACTCGACCGCGTGCGCGCCCAGATGGAGAAGCTGGGCGTTGACCTGATGTTCCTCCCCTGGTCCGCCAATCAGGAGTGGGCGCTCGGCATCGAGCGCCCGATTCCCGGCTTCACGTACACCACCTACCCTGGCGGCTGGCTCAACGGCGCGTTCATCAGCCGCAACCACGGCCCCATCCTGACCGTCCCGCGCATGGTCGCTGACTTCGACATGGGCGCGATCCCCGGCCTCGACATGCGCGTCCTCCCCGACCGAGGCGACCCGGCCGACATGGTGCGCGGCGTGCTCCAGGATGTCGGCTTCAACGGCGGCAAAGTCGCCATCGAGGACCGCGCCTGGGCGAGCTTCGTCGTCAACTTCCAGAAGCTCGCGCCGAATGCCGAGCTTGTCTTGGCCTCGACGGTCATGCAGCCGCTGCGGCGGGTCAAGGACGAGGAGGAAATCGCCCTGATGCGCAAGGCAGGCGACATCGTAGACCAGACAATGGCCGAGGTGTTGAAGCACGTGCGCCCTGGCATCACCGAGTTGGAACTGCTGACCGAGGTCGAGTATCAGATGGCGCGCCTCGGCTCCGAAGCCCCGTCGTTCCCCACGTCCCTGTACATCATCAACCCGCGCTACGACAAAACCGGCTTCGCCACGAAAGGCCGCGTCGACCGCCCCATCGAGACAGGCACGTCCATTCCCTTCGACTTCGGCGCGGTCTACCACGGCTACTGCTCCGACTTCGGGCGGACGGTATGGGTAGGCGAGCCGCCGGCGGAGTACCTGCGCACGTTCGAGCTGATCATGCAGTCGCAGGCGGCGGGCATCGCGGCGATGAAGAGCGGGCAGATTACGGCGGCAGACTTGGATGCGGTCGCCCGCCGCGTCATCGACGACGCTGGCTACGGCGCTGGCTTCCGCCACCGCCTCGGCCACGGCATCGGCATGGACGTACACGAGCCGCCCTTCTTGAACAAGGGCGACGACTCGGTGCTCATGAATGGTATGTGTTTTACCATCGAACCGAGTATAATTCTGGACGACCGGTGGATGGTCCGCGTGGAAGACGTGGTTGTCGTGCGCGACAACGGCGGCGAGCCGCTGTCCCACTACCCCAAGGACCCCATCGTCGTCGCGTAGCTCAACAAGGGGAGCCTGGACATGCGCCAGGCTCCGCCATCAACCTGGCAAGTCTTTCTTCGAACTTAGGGGAGGTCGGCGAAGGCGAGATTGCCTCTACCCGGACCAAGTGAGCCGCCCATTGGCGGCAAGTTCGCCACATCGCTGTGGCAGCTCGCTTGGGCTCGAAAGGGAGACAATGTTACGAAAGCTACCCCCCCTTCGTACTCTCATCGCTGCCACCGTCCTTCTCACCCTCGTCTACGTTCCCACTTCCACTCCACAAGCTGCCCAACTCAATGAAGCGTGCATGACCCCCGACGCGCTGGCCCTGCTCGACTTGACGAACCAGGCGCGCGCCGCCGCTGGAGTCGCGCCGCTCAAGGCAAGCTGCCGCCTGATCCACGCTGCCCAGGCGCATACATCGGCGATGGCTCAGGCCGGTCAGATGTTGCACCAGGTGCCGGGCGAGCTTGTCCAGTGCGCCGTCGGGCCGAACAACGACCGCTACGACGCCATCGGCTATCCGTGGATCACATGCGGCGAGAATATTGCCGCTGGGCCGTCGTCCTTCAGCACGCCGCAGGCCGTTCACAATGCGTGGATGGCGTCCAGCGGCCACCGCGAGAACATCCTGCGGCCAGAGTTCAAGGAATTTGGCGCAGCGCACGTTGTTGATTCCAAGGGGACCAACTACTGGACCGAGGATTTCGGCGCGACGACGGAGCCGGCCTGCAATCTATCCGGCGACGCGAACGGCAACGGCGTGTGGGATTCCAGCGACGTCCGAACAGAAGCCAGCCAGTGGCATACGCCAGGCGGCTCGGGCGCCGACCTGAACCACGATGGCCGGGTAGACGTCGGCGACGTGCTATGGGTGTCTTCGCACCTCAATCAGGCGTGCCCGTAACGACAAACTGAGTTTAGAGAAGACTCAGCCGCCTTCACGCCGCGAGTAAGGCGGCCGAGTGTTTTGACGGACACAAGCAGGGCAAGCCGTGTCGGACCTGTTCCAAACACGACACTGTCGTATAATTGGAATTAGATAATTGCCGGGGATAATGCTGATTGGAGCAAAAGCTATGGCTTCCAGCAAACTAGCTGCTATTCTTCAACAAGCCGAAGAGCTGTCTCCCGACGAGCAGTTAGAACTTATCGCGCGCCTGGCGCAGAGCGCGCGTGAAGGCTATCAGGCGCAGCGCCGTCGTCGTTGGTCAGAGATCCAAGGCATCGCGTCCTACCCTCTTCTGGGCGAGGATGCGCAAGAGTGGGTCACGCGTACCCGACGAGAGAATGATGTGAGGTGTTCATGACGAACGACTCGGCGTTACGCCGCGTAACTGAGTTGCGCGTGCTTGTGCTCGACGAGATAGAAGTTTGAGGTATAGAAGCTAGCGGTTGTCTGAGACCAGCCCGTTGGTGTCGTCCACGCGGCACTCGCACGACTCGCGCTTCTCACTGCCCTTCACGAGTGTGCCATCGTACTCCTCGACGCCCTGGCTCTGCGCTGTCCAGCCGGAAAGCACAAAGGGAATCGGGCCGTAAGCTGGCAGCCATTCACCATTGTACTTGCGCGCGATGTGCAGGTGCGTCCCATTGGATGCGCCGCCCTCGCACGAGGGGTGACCGATACGGTCGCCCTGCTTGAGCTGCGTCCCGACGGGCACGCGGTCGTCGTTATCGACGTGCATGTAGAAGACGACCCAGCCCGTCGTCTCGGTGTTCTCCCCCTGGAGGTTCTCGGCGACCTCGCCGTTCTCGCTGCGCACCACAAGACCCGGCGCGACCGCCGTGTCCCAGTACTTCGAGGCGTCCCAGCAGCCGCCCATGGTGTCGCGGCCGGGGATGAAGTCGAGGGCGCCCCACGCGCTGCCGCTGGCCCAGGCGCCGTGCGGGCCGCCGGTGTAGTACCACCACTCACCGGCCGTCCACGGCAGCTTCATCTCCGGCTGCTTCAAGTCGGGTGGCACGACGGGATCGAGCGCGTTGGCGAACGGGTCGCCGAACAGGCGCTGATACGTCTGGCGGAACGCGCCGTCTTTGGCTACGACAGAACCGAACGCGTCCGACGTGTTGACCGCCGCCAGCATGTACTGCACAGCCAGGCTGCCCGGGTTCAACGCCGGGTTCAGCTTGGCGCGCTTGCCGTCCTTGAACGTGAGCATCGCCAGGTCGCGCCCCTTCCAGCCGTAGTAGCCCTCGTTGAGAGCGTTGGCCGTCCAGGTCGTCTGAAGGTACAGGCGCGGCCGGCCGCCGTCGATGCGGCCCATCGGGTAGACCTTGGCGTTCCCCTCTGGCAACGGGTTGCTGAGCCAGCCGCCGTTCATCTCAAGGATGGTCAGCAGCAGGCGCGGGTTGACGCTGTAGCGCGTTACAACAAGCTGGATGATCTGCGGTCCAGTCAGCTGCCTGCCCTCCACCACCTCGCTATAGCTCTTGAGATAACCGGGCTGACTTTCAGCAAACTTCGTCACGTCGAAGTCGCGGGCGGTCGGCCCATACACAAGCTCACTGTCGGGAATGAGCGGATCCGTCGGCGCGGAGGAGTCCACCTGGGCGGGAACCTTGAGCACCTGGCCGATGCGAATCTTGCCGGGGTCGGTGATACCGTTCGCGCTGATGAGCGCACTCATCGGGACATCCAGGCGCTCGGCGATGCCGCTCAGCGTGTCGCCGGACTTGATGGTATAGCTATCGAACGTGGGGCGGTCGGGGCGGGGCGTCCAGGTCGGTCGGACGCCGACGGGAGTGGACGTAGCGCCGGATGCCTTCGGGGTATCGGGCGTTGCGGTCGGGGGCTGCGCGGCGCTGCTGCGAGCCGCTGGCGCGGCTGTTGGGACAAGCGCAGCGGCGGGCGTTCCTATCGTCGGTGGGGATGGCGCGGCGCTCTGGCAGGCAGATACACTCACGGCGAGAACCAGGAATAGGATAAGACGTTTCATGCGCGATAACTCCGACGCAGTGCAGCTCGCTTAACTGTCTCCACCATAGCGGCGCAACACGAGGTCCCGCGCCTCGCGAATCAGGGCTTGCTCGTCCGGGTCGTCGGTCTCACCGAGCAACATGCTGGCGACCATCTCAATCTCGCCTGTGGGGCTGACCCGCTCGCCGCCGACACCCAGGGGTAGATTGTCCTCGCGCACGAGATATACGCCGTGGCGGTCCAGGTCGAAGTAGAAGTTGAGGCTGTTGCCCAGGTTGCGGACATCCCACCAGCGGACGCGGCGGAAAGCGCTCATCGTCATCGGGCCTTCGAGGCGGAGCTGGAAAAGCTGCCCCTCGCGCGAATACGCGCGCACGTAGTCGAGCAGACGCTCCGTTGGCTCCTCGGTGGGCAGGTCAGTCGTGCGCAGCGTATCGCGGTACATGGCCTGACCGGCGATGTCGTGGTACTTCACTTCGAGGCGGTTGCGATCCGCCCGCACCTCGATGAAGCCGGGCTTGACGTTGTACTCGCCGAAGGTCATGCGCTCCGTGGGTCCCGAGAAGGTGACCTTGACGTCGCCAATGGTCTGCTCATCGCGCTCGTGAACGTGGCCGACGAGCAGAAGGTCAACCCCGGCGAGGGCCGCGATGCGCGCCTTGGAGATGATGGCCTCGTTGACGTCGTCCATCATCGTGCCCTCGACGCCGTAGTGCATCATCAGGATGGCGTGGTCCACGTCGGGCGGCGGCGTTAGCCCCTCGACGCCGTCGAGCGGGTCGTCGCCGTAGCCGAGCGTCGGGTCCGGGGCCAAGCCACCGATGGCGAGGCGCACACCGTCCACCTCGACGATTTCCCACATCACTTCATGAGAATGAGTGAAGACGTAGGCGGCGCGCAGCTCGTGGAAGATGCGCAGCGGCGTCGCGCCCTCGCTCATGGAGCGCGGGACATCATGATTGCCGCCAATGGCGAATACCTGGATGCCGGCGTCACGGAGGCGCTGGAACTGCCGCGCGACCCAGACAAGCTCCGCCGAGCGGGGGCTGGCGGTATCGAACAGGTCGCCGCCGTGCAGGTACACCGCCGCGTCATTCTGGAGCGCAAAGTCAATTGTCTGCGCCCATGCCTCCCGCAGCCGCCGTCGGCGCGTAGCGAGCTGTTCCGGGGTCATGCGGGCGTAGTGCTTGCCGAGGTGGTTATCGGCAGAGAAGATCAGGCGAACGATGGGAGCCTCCCACGTTAGGCTGGCTGCTTGACTTGCTGCTGCACCGGCGGGGCAGACGGCCGGGGAAGTTTCTCGATGATGGCGTCCACGTACTCCTGGGTCGAGGCCGTGCCGCGCAGGTCGCGGGTAATGTGCTGGTGCTCGGCGAAAACGTCCAGAACGGCCTTCTCGATGCGGTCCGCCACATCGTACTTCGCCATGTGGCGCAGCATCATCACGCCGCTGAAAATCAACGCCGTCGGGTTGGCGAGGCCCTTCCCTGCGATATCGGGTGCAGTGCCGTGAACCGCCTCGAACACCGCTGCGTGCTCACCAATGTTGCCGCTGCCCGTCAGACCCAGGCCCCCGACAAGCCCAGACGCCAGGTCGGAGATGATGTCGCCGTAGAGATTCTCCATCACCAGCACGTCGAATGTCTCCGGGCGCTGCACGAGATGCATGGTCATCGCATCCACGATGACTTCGTCGTAGATGATGTCCGGGTAGTCCCGGGCCACGCGGCGCGAGCAGTCCAGGAACAGGCCGTCGCTCAGCTTCATGATGTTGGCCTTATGCACGGCTGTGACGCGCTTGCGCCCCTGTCGGCGGGCCAGCTCGAAGGCATAGCGGGCGATGCGCAGCGACGCCTTCTCCGTGATAATCTTGAGGCTCTCCACGACGCCCGGCACGACAACGTGCTCCACCCCTGAGTATAGCCCCTCCGTGTTCTCGCGCACAACGACAAGGTCCACGTTTTCGAAGCGCGTATTGATGCCGGGCAGGCTATGCACCGGGCGGACGTTGGCGTACAGGTCGAGGGCCTGCCGAAGCTGAACATTGGCCGACTTGAACCCCTTGCCGATGGGCGTAGCGATAGGCCCTTTCAGCGCAATACGATTACGCTCGATAGAGTAGATCGTGGACGGCGGCAACACGGCCCCATACTTCTCGATGACATCGCCGCCTGCCTCGTGGACGTGCCATTCGATGTCGGAGCCCGCCGCATCGATGACACGGCGAGCAGCGGCGGTAACCTCCGGGCCAATTCCGTCGCCGGGAATGAGCGTAACAGGGGTGGGCATTGGGCCTCCTGAGTCTTGTCGAGCAAACTATCCAGCCTGGCGGCTGCGCGCCAGGCTGTGAAGAGAATATTATACGTTTTGCGCCTGATGCGCAAGTGAAGCCAGGAGCGCGAGGCCATCGAGCAGCGCCACGCCATGCCAGCCACACGCGCGTCCATCCACAAGCCGAATTCTCGGCCGCCAATAATCGGGATCGGGTGACAGCCGCGCCAGCTCGTCGGCGTGGCGCGCCGCGAAGGGATACGGCTCGCTCGACAAGAAGATGACGTCGGGCGCGCGGGCGAATAGCTCGTCGAGCGAAATCATCGGGTACGGGTTCCCTGCCTCAGCAAAGACATTGACGCCGCCCGCCTGGGCCATCAAGTCGGTGACGTAGGTTCCATCCGCCACAGCCATCCAGGGCCGCATCCAGATGAGATAGGCGTAGCGGAACGGCTTGGCCCCGGCGCATACCTCCGCCAGCCTGGCCATCGCCTCCTGAGCCAGAGCCGCGCCCGCTGCTTCGCGCCCGACCACTCGGCCGAGAATCACCAGGTCCGCGATGGCATGGGCGACGGTGCGCGGGTAGAACGAATGCACCGTCGCGATGCGCATCAACGCAGCCACGTCTTCAGCGCGGTTCTCCTCGGCGTTGACTAGGATGAGGTCAGGCTGAAGGTCAGCGATGCGGGCGATGTTCGGCGTTTTCGTCCCGCCGACTTCGGGAACAGCAAGCGCCTCACGCGGCAGCACGCAGAACGCCGTCCGCCCGACGACGGCAGGGCCGACGCCAAGCGCAAACAGCGTCTCAGTTGTGCTAGGAACGAGAGAAACTATGCGCATGACCAATCAGCCGTACTACCTCTACCCAGTAGATGCGAGGTGGTCGGGGCCACCATTGTTGCTGTCCGAGGCAGCTTCACTCGCAGTCGGGGCAACAGGCGCAGAGGGAGTCGGCGCAGCCATCTCATGCACCACCAGCAGCAGGCCCTCGCGCAGCGCGACCATCGCCTCGTCATGGTAGAGCTTGTTGCTGATGCCGAGCGTCGGCCCCAGGCGCAGGACGGCATCCTCGAGTGGGTACTCCAGGCCGCGCGTCGTGACGCCCCGCACGTGGGGTGTCAGCGGGATGAGGGACACCGTGTCGCCCACGGTTCCATGAATGAGCGCCTGGTTGCGGACAAGGAACGCCTCCTCGCGCTCGGTGACGATACGGATGGGTATGCCGCTGACCTGGGGAAGCGCCAGGAGAAACACGTTGCCAAGGGTTTGGTCGAGGCGGCCGCCGATAGCGGCGACAATTGTGATGGACGACGCCCCACGCTTTATTGCCTCAGCCACGGCCAGCTCGAGGTCCGTCTCGTTCTTGTGCGTCGGGAACTTGAGCACCTTGACCTCGGCGTCGCGCAGGGCATCCAGGGCCTCTTGCGAGACTGAATCCAGGTCGCCAATCACCAAATCGGGGAAGAGCTTGGCGGCCAGGATGTGCGCTGTCCCGCCGTCGGCCGCAATGACGAGGTCGGCGATCTCCGCTTCGCGGCGCAGCAGAGCCAGGGAGGGGGCAGGACCATTGGCAACTATGAGACTATGCATTGGCTGGTTACGCTCCTTTGGCGCGCCTGACTCCCCCCACCAACATACGTATTACGCTGTCGTCAGCAGCGCCAGATGATTCATCGGCCCATGAGGCCCTTGACCCAAACGCAGATCGGCCGACGCTGTCAACACATCGGTGAGATAGCGCTTGGCCTGCGCGACGGCGTCCCGCGCAGGCATCCCTTTCGCTAACCCGGCGGCGATAGCGGACGCAAACGTGCAGCCCGTCCCATGCGTGTTGCGCGTGGCGATACGAGCCGCCGGAAAGTGGATGAAATCCACGCCGTCGAAGAAGACGTCGATGCTGTCGGCGTCCTCCAGGTGGCCGCCCTTGACGACAACGTGCTGAGCGCCCTGCGCATGGATAGCGCGCGCCGCAACCTCCATCTCGGCCAGGGTGCGAATCTCGAAACCGACCAGGGTCTCGGCCTCTGGCAAGTTGGGTGTCATCACAAACGCCAGCGGCACGATACGCTCAATCAACGCGTCCCGCGCCTCTGGACGCAGCAACGGATCGCCGCCCTTGGCGCGCATTACCGGATCGACCACGAGCCGCTGCACATTGTACTTCCGAATCCTGTCGGCGACCACTTCGATGATCGGCGCGCTCGACAGCATGCCTGTCTTGACGGCATCGGCGCCCAGGTCGCTCAGAACGGCGTCAATCTGGAGGCCGACGAACTCCGGCGGCAACTCGAGCACGCCGTGAACGCCCTGGGTGTTCTGCGCTGTGATCGCCGTCAAGGCGCTCATGCCGAACACGCCGAGCGCCGCGAACGTCTTCAAGTCGGCCTGGATGCCAGCGCCGCCGCCCGAATCAGATCCGGCGATAGTAAGCGCCGTGTACATCGAAATCCCTCCCGTTCACCTACACAAAGAATGCCAAGACAACCAATCCGGCTGCCCCAGCGAGACCGAAATAATCAAGAACGCTGAACTTGCGGTTGCCCAGTGGAGTGCGGGCGGCACGGCTGTAGCCCCGGCTCTCCAGCGCCTCGGCCAGATCGTCGGCCAATTTGAAAGCGTGGACGATGAGCGGGACGAGCAGGGCG
The DNA here is from genome assembly GCA_039810085.1 of Anaerolineae bacterium. GTDB lineage: Bacteria > Chloroflexota > Anaerolineae > Epilineales > JAHCIE01 > JBDHWG01. The sequence goes on along the minus strand of JBDHWG010000017.1, from coordinate 83,331 downwards.
GGGTAATTGCGGACGCTTGCCAGGTCGCCCTCCAGCCGAATACCGCGGGAGCGTTGCGCGTCCACCACGTCTGACGCTGCGTGCTGCAACACCGGCACGAATTGGATGGCGCTGGTTAGGATGAACGCCAGGTGGCGCGGCAGGCCCAGCCGCGTCAGCCCGTCGCCCAGGTCTTCTGGCGCTGTTGTCTGGAACAGGACGAGGAACACCGCCGAGAGGAGCACGAGCCGCGCCACGGCCACGCCCGCCTCGGCGGGGTCGATTGTCAGCCAGGTGATGAGCGCCAGCAGCGCGAGCATCGGGAGCAGCAGTCGCAGCTGCTGTAGCCAGGCACGGAACAGGCGCAGCGCCACGATGACGACGGCGACGGCTGCCGCCTCCACCGCGAGAGCCACCGGCAGCCCTGTGCCAAGAACCAGAGCGCCGGCGCCGACGGCCAGGGCCAGGCGCGTCTCCGGCCGCAGGCCGTCAGAGCGAGTCGACAACATTATGCGCCACCCATCGTCCTGGCAGCTCCATCCGCCGTCTCCGCCGCCTCAAGCCGCCGCACCAGCTCGAATAAATCAGTTGGCCGCAAGCCCGCGTCGGCCATCGCCTGAGTGTTCCGCATCACCGTATCCGGCGCACCTTCGGCCACAGCCCGCCCATCAGCCAGGGCAACCCAACGGTCGGCGGCGCTCGCCAGGTCCAGGTCGTGCGTCACCAGCACAACTGCATCACCGGCTGAGACCAGGCTATCGAGAAGCTCGACCAGGGATTGGCGATAGCGGCCATCCTGGCCCAGCGCCGGCTCGTCCAGCGCCGCAATGGCCGGTCGGGCAGCCAGAGCCGCCGCCAGGGCCACACGGCGGCGCTCGCCCTCGCTGAGACGGTAGGGCGAGCGCTCGAGCAGGGGAACCAGCCCCATCCATTCGTAGAGCTGATCAAGCCAAGCTACATCGAGAGCGCCGAGAGCACGCGGGCCGGTCTCGACCTCTCGTCGGACGGTAGGGCGAAAGAGCTGCTTGGTCGGGTCTTGGAAGCCAAGCCCAACGCGCCGCGCCAGCTCTGACACCCGCGCCCGTCGCGTGTCCTGCCCCAGCACGACCACGCGCCCGCGATCCGGCTTGAGCAGCCCGTTGAGGTGCTTCAAGAAGGTCGTCTTGCCCGACCCGTTGCGGCCCAGGACGGCGACCCGCTCCCCCGCCCCCACTGTCAGGCTTAACCCCTTGAGCGCAGGCCAACCGTCGAGATTGTGAAACACATCTTCAGCCAGGACCACGGATGCGCTGCCATGGCCGTTGGATGTCATCACCGACAGACAAGGCTTCAACCCACTCAAGGCGATGCCAGAAGAGCGAGCCAAGGGTACAGCTTCGTCCACGGTGAGCGGAATACTGTTCCAGCCTTGCTCCCGCGCCAGGCGCACCAGGGGTGGCAGGTTCAGGCCATTGACGGCCGCGCCCGCCAAGACGTCGCGCGGCGGGCCATCGGCGACGAGGGCGCCGTGTTGCATCACCAGCATCCGCGTCGCGTCGGCGACGAGCCGCCCCATGTGATGTTCGGCGATGACAATGGTTGTGCCGGTGCCGTGGATCTCGCGCAGGACGGCGCACAGGTCGTCGATGCCGTCGGCGTCCAGGTGCGCGAAAGGCTCATCCAGGACGAGAATCGCCGGGCGCATCGCCAGGGCTGAGGCGACGGCCACGCGCTGCTGCTGACCACCGGACAGGGCGTGGGGCGGACGCTCGAGCCACGGCATGACGCCTGTCACCTCGGCCGCCCACCGCACGCGCTCCTCGATCACAGAGACGGATAGGCCGAGGCTCGCTGGGCCGAAGGCGATCTCCCGCGCCACTGAGCTACTGAACAGCTGCGCCGCCGGGTTCTGGAAGACGGCGCCGACGCGCTCCACCAGCCGACTTGTCGGCGTCATCGCCACATCCCAGTCGCCGATGCTCAGCCGCCCCACCATCTCGCCGCCATAGAAGTGCGGCGCTAGCCCGTTGAACGTCCGCAGCAGCGTAGACTTGCCCGATCCGCTCCACCCGGCGAGCAGCACGTACTCGCCCGGTGCAATGGTCACGCTGACATCAGACAACGCCCACTGCGACGCGCCCGGATAGCGATAGCCCAGGCCGTCGGCGACAATCCCAACGTCGTTCACTACGGGCGCTCGCTCGCCGTCTCCCCGGTCAGGGCCGTGGCATAGCCCGCCTGACGCAAGGCGAATAGAACGACGACAGCGATGGCCGCGCCCGCCAGGGAGCTAAGCAAGAACGGTATAATGAGGGCGGTCAGGGCCGTCGGCCTTGCCATCAGCATCGGCGCGACAATCGCGGCGCCGACGACCGCGCCAAGGATGCCGGTGCCAATGACTTCACCGGCCGCAGTCAGGATGAGATTGCGCGTCCACTGCCAGGCGAGGCCCGCCAGCAGCGCGCCGATCATGCTGCCGGGGAACGCCAGCAACGTGCCCCAGCCCATGGCGTTGCGGATCAGCGAGATAACGAACGCAATGCCCACGGCGTACCACGGGCCGAGCAATACCGCGCTCAGAACGTTAATCATGGCCTGGCCAGGGTTGAGCTTGGCGAGGCCCGTCGGAATGGACACGAAGCCGAGGACGACACCCAGCGCCGCCAGGACGATGGCATAGGCCACTTTACGGGTATTGACCTGCATTCTCCCTCTCCTCTATCTATACCTGCTGCGCAGCGCGGGCCGCGTCAATCTCTGCGCGTAGAAGCCGCGCCGCCGCTTCGGGATCGGGCTGCGAGACAATCGCGGAGATGACGGCCACGCCCACCGCGCCATGCGCCATGCACGGCGCGGCCCGCCCTGGCCCGATGCCGCCGATAGCGACGACCGGCAGTCGGGTCGAGCGCGCCACCAGCGCCAATCCCTCCAGGCCAATCGGCGCGCCCGCGTCCGCCTTGCTTCCCGTACTATACACCGCGCCGACACCGAGGTAGTCCGCGCCGGCGGCCTCCCCCGCGCGGGCCTCTTCTGGCGTCGCGGCTGACACGCCGAGAATACGGTCAGGGCCGAGAAGTGCCCGCGCCGCGTCCGCCGGTAGATCATCCTGGCCGACGTGGACCCCATCCGCGTCGACCGCGAGCGCCACGTCGAGACGGTCGTTCACGATGAACGTGACGCCCTTTTCACGTGTGAGCGCACGGAGAGCGTGGCCGAGCAGCGCCATGTCCCGCGTGGCGCCGACTTTCTGTCGGAGCTGAACAACCGTCGCGCCGCCGGCAATAGCCGCTCGCGCGATCTCTAGATCAGACCGGCCGAGGCTAAGCGCCGCATCGGTGATGACGGTCAGCGACCAGTCGACGATAGGCTTAGACACGCGGCGCTTCCTCTAATCGGGCGATCCGCGCCCGGTTCGACAGAATTTCTGGTGTCATGCTGTGGAGACGGTCGAACAGAGCCACCTTGAAGCTACCCGGCCCGCTGGCGTCGGCGGCCGCCAGCTCACCGGCCACCCCAAAGCACGCCAGGGCCGCGACTGTGGCGACGGCTGGGTCATCCGCCACCGCCAGGAAGCAGCCGATCATGGCCGTCGCCATGCAGCCCGTCCCGACGACGGTCGAGAAGAGCGGATGGCCGTTATCCACCACGAGCACGCCATTCACCCCGGCCACAACATCGCGCTGGCCGGTCGCCGCTGCCACGAGATTGAGGTCCTTGGCGAGGCGCGACGTTGTCTGGACCGGGTCAGGCGCAGTGATGCTCTCGACGCCGCGCACGTCGCCGCCCAGTCCGGCCAGGCGGCCAATCTCGCCCGCGTTGCCGCGCACAACGGTCAGGCGCAATCGCGCCAGCAGCCGCCGCACGCCTTCAGTGCGCAGCGCAGTTGTCCCAATGCCCACGGGGTCCACAACGATAGGACAGCCGCGCTTGTTCATGACCTCGCCTGCGAGCGACATCGCCGCTTGCTGGTCGAGGTTGGGCGTGCCAAGGTTGAGCACCAGGGAGTCGGCGTGGCCCGCCATCTCCGCTGCCTCGTGGGACGAGGGCGCCATGATGGGCAGCGCGCCGCTCACGAGCGTGATGTTGGCGACGTCGTTGACGGTGACGTAGTTCGTGATGTGGTAGATCAAGGGGTGGCGCTCGCGCAACTTCTCCAGGAGCGCCGCCGCCTGCTGAGCAAGTGACTGGCTATACATAGTACCCTCTTCCACACTATAGCCACTAACGATTCATCCCAATGTTGAGCACGCTACGCCTGTTGCTCCGATTGGGGCGACCGGCGGGCGACACGGAGCAGCGACGCCAGGATGATGTATGCGACGAGCGAGACCACGAAGCTTGGGATCGTCGCGCCAAGCTCAGGCAGCGCCCGCGAAATCCACTGGTAGACGCCGACACCGAGCAGCCATGCCACGATACCGGCGATGTTGAAGCCGCCGTGATACCAGTACGCGCCTTCGGGTCGGAACAGGTCGGCTGTGGCATAGCGACGGCGGCGCACAATGAAATAGTCGGCGGCCAGGATGCCAAACAGCGGCACGAAGATCGAGCCGATAAGGAGCAGGAACCACTCGTAGTCGGCCAGGGGCAGCGCCGCCGCCAGAATAGCCACCAGCGCGCCGATGCCGATGGCGACGGTGCGCAGCGACAGCCTGGGCACGATGTTCTGCGCCGAGACCGCCGTCGAGTAGATGTTGGCAAATGCGTTGTCGGTTTCGTCCACCAGGATGATGAGCAAGGCGAGCGTGCCACCGGCCAGGGTTGCGATAGACGGTATCAACTCCATCGAATCGCTGAGCTTCAGCGCCATCATCATGACCGCGCCCAGGGCGTAGAACCAGACGTTAGCGATGAAGTAGCCGATGTACGTGCCCCAGAAAGCTTCGCCCGAGCGCCGCGCGAAGCGCGAGTAGTCCGACACGAGTGGCAGCCAGGACACAGGCATGGCAACCACCAGGTCAACGCCCGCCCAGAAGCTCAGGTCACCCGCGCCGGGCTGAGCGAAGAGCGCGGCCATGTCGAAATGCGTGGCGATGTACCACGTCAGGTAGAGTGTGGTCAGCAGAACGGCCCACACGCCTACCTTCTCCAGCCATTTCTTGACGATGGTGACTGGGCCAAGCACCGCCATGACCGTGGACAGCACGGCGAAGAAGGCGACCCACACCAGGTAGTTAGACACGCCCAGCAGACTCTGGGCGATGGCGTTGGCGGCCTGGGCCATGATGAGCACCTCGAACGCCGCCCAGCCGACAAGCTGCACGATGTTCAACACCGACGGAAGATAGGACCCGCGCAAGCCCAGCGAAGGGCGCAGCGAGACCATCGTCGGCACGCCGGTATCGCTGCCGACGACACCCGCCATCGCCAGCAGCAAGTTTCCGACCACCGTCCCAACGACGATGGCGACAAGCGCCTGGCTGAGTCCGAGACCCGGCACGAGTAGGCTGCCCGCCACGAGCACCAGCATGCCGACACCGAGATCCGCCCATAGGATACTGTAGTCCCATAGTTGCAGACGACGGGCCGCCTGCGGAATCGGATCGATGCCCCAGTCGTGGGACAACGGCCCTCGTTCCACCGCCTGACTCTGTTCCGCGATCATCATCCCTCCTCCGAAACAGGATTGACTCATCTGAAGATCGGTCACGGACCAACGGCTGTCAGCGTCCAATAGAAGAAGCCGCTGCCTTTGGAAAGGGTCAGCGGCTCCGAGTCGTGCTTGGCCCTTCCCTGCGCTGGCATGATCCAGATCAGGTTCGTGGGGTCGGAGGCTGTGGCGCACACGCCTGGCCTCCCTCTCAGCCTGGCTTAACCAGACTCCCCCAGGGCAACGGGGTTTCCGTTGTCGAGACAAAGTATAGGAGAACGTCTTGCGCGAGTCAACCACCTCCGCCTGTGGCGATGTACGGGAAGCTGAGGCGATACGGACCGCCCAGCCCACGCCCGCACAGTTGGAGCGAAACGTTGTCGAGCCGCAGCGACGGCTGCGTTGCGCTATTGCGCGTCACGGCGAAGTAGACCTGGGCCGGGTGGCCGTCGGGCCGCACTGCGATGGGAATCGCCACCTGATGCCACACCCCATCCCCCGCGCCAGACAGGCGCAGCAAGTTCGTTCGCTGCCCCGCCAGCACGTCGCGCAACTCCACGACACGTATGTCGGAGTCTGCGCCGCCCTGCGCCTTGTAGGACAGGCTCAGCGTCGCCGACGTCACTCCGCTCGGCCAGATAAAATCCTGCCACGCCGCCGCGTAGCCGAAGCCCAGGCCGCTCCCGCCCAATTGAAGTGTGTTGTTTGCAGCCGCCGCCTGCTCTGTCCCCACACCCGCGCCAAGGTTCGAGGGCTGCAAAATCCAGGCGCGGGGTGTATCCCCGTCCAGGTCCTCGAATGTCCCGTTGATGGTCCAGTTCGAGCACGTCATCGGCACAGGGGTCGGCGTCGGCGATGGTGTGCGGGTTGGCGTTATCGTCGGCGTCGGTGTCCCCGTCGCGGTGGGCGTTGGAGTGGCCGTCGGAGCGCCACATACTTCGAGAGTTATATCATCCACGCGAACGTAGCTCTTGAGGCCGTTGCCGTCGTTGTAGACAGCCAGGTAGACGCTCACGGATCCACCAGCAGCCGCTTGAACAATGCTCGTCACATCTCGCTCGAAGTACGCCCAGCCGCGATAGTTGTGGGGTGGCTTGTCATCCACAATGCGACCGCCCGGCAGCAGCGCGCCGCTGCCGTCGCGCAGCTCGACCCGGAACCGATCGCCATCGACGCCGTCGCTGTAGGGCGCGTACCAGAACACGAGGCGCGCGCGCACGACGGACGACGGAACGGTCCCCGCAGCCGACGTGGCGCTCGACCACTCTTTGTTGTCCTGCTGCGCCCCTGTATGGCCCAGGAACAGCCCCAGGGGCGCGCTGTGGGCGCTCGTTTGCGTCACAAAGGCCCCGTTGAGCGTCCACTGGTCGTAGGCTGTGAAGTCGCCCTGTGGAACAATCGACTGACACCCAGCGCCCAACGTTGGCGTCGCAATCGGCGTGGCCGGAATTGGTTCCACGACGCGCGGCGTGGGCGTATTGGTTGGAATGGGCGTCGCGGTCGGTGGTGGGTCTGAGGGCTGCGCATCGAGGATCGCCTGGACATCGTTGCGCATCCCCTCGAGGAGGTTGTACAGGTCGTCGCCGGGGCACTGCGTCGCCAGGAGATCGCGGTGGCCGCACATTCCGAGGACGGTCTTGTCGACGACGAATCGCTGGTCCCACGGGCGCACGCCATAGTCGTGCATCAGCCAGGCAATGACGCTGACCAGGCCCTGGCGCGTCTGCGGCGTCAGTGGCGTGAGCGGAATGCTGATGTTGGGCTGGTAGTTGCCCAGTGCCACGATGCCGGCGGAGCCGCAGTTATACTGCAAGGCATGGCCGCCCTCCGCCACGTAACCCGACGGCGGATTACCCGGCGTGCGGCCCTGGTAGATGACACCGTTGCGGTCCACGACGTAGTGATAGCCGATGTCGCCCCAGCCGCGAATCACGGCGTGCTCGTTGTACACGATGCGCACCCAGGCTGCGCCGTCGATATCGGTGTGATTATCGGCGGTGTGGTGGACGGCGAACGCGTTGGGGCGGATGTAGCCTGCCTGGTCGCTGCGCCCGCTGCTAGAGCACGCATCCCACAGCACATAGTCGGTCGGCGCACCCCACGCCACGCGCGAGACGATGGGCGGCTGCAAGTCACTTGTCTTAGCCGCCGAGGCCACCTGTGCTGCCAGGTCAGCCGACGTTGGCCCCTGCCGCCCGTCAAAGTAGTGCACACGCAGGCGGTCGATGGTCGGCACAACGCCCCCTGTGCCAGGCTCAAGGGTTAAGCGTACCTGGGCGAAGCGGCCGGTCTCGAAGTACAGATCGGCAGCGCGGTCGCTAATGTCCTGGGGGCCATCGTCTGGAGCCGGCACATCACGCCAGGGGGTCCACGACTTACCGTCGCTACTGATGCGTACCTGGACGCCCACGCGACTGCCTTGTGGCGCTGGCGGCTCCCAATGCACGCTCAACGCCTGGAACTCGAAGTCGGCCTTCAGAGCTTCCGTAGTATATGTGGCAACCTGACCCAAGCCGATGGGCGCCAGCTGCCCGTCGGCCACACGCGCGCCTTTGCTCTCGCCGGCCGCCCACGCCGCGCCGTGGATGCTCCACTCGCTGTGCAGCACGCCAGCTTTGCCAACGCTTGGCGCGGTATCAGGAGCCTTTTCGCTCCCAGCTGTAGCGGTCGGCGTTGGCGTCGCGACGGCTCGGTCCACTGACAGGCCCGTGTAGTAGTGGCGCAGGATGTCGGCGTAACTTGCCCCCCAGTCGGCCAGCACCATCGCGCCGACCTGGCTCATGCCAACGCCGTGGCCGTAGAGGCGGTTGTACGGGTCGGGCGACGTCACCGAGCGCAGGTAGGACACCGGCGCGCCGCCGAAGACATCCTCATTGTTGCGCGTCGCCTGGGTCGCGTGGCCGAAGTAGAGAGTCGAGGAGGCCAGGACGCCGTTCTGGCGCAGCACGACGCCGCTCGTCGCGTCCACCGCTGCATTCGACGTGTCATAGCGCGGGCTGGGCCGCCACACCTGCGTGCGCGTCGTCGTATCGACGTTGGCGTCAACGCCCGGCTCGCAGCGCGTCGGGTCGCCGGCGCTATCGGGGAGGCAGTGGGTCGCCGCGTAGGTACGCGCGGCGACGGCCTGAGCTTTTTGGGCTTCGGCTGGCGAACCCGCGCCAATCTCGAACGGCACGACACCTTTGAGGTAGTCGTCCATGTCCATCGTCTCGATGTGGCCGTCGGGCATGAGAATGCGCACGGTCGCGGGAACGGACGTGATCGGCCCTAGCGGCTCGGCTGGGGCAGCCGTCCCATTGCCACTCGCCTCCTCGGCGCGCGGCAGCGCCTCGGCGAGCCACGCCCGGGCTCTGTCGTCTGGCGATGAGGGGATCATCTGGACATCGAGCTGCGTCGCCTGGTCCGGCGTGACGACCTCATGGGGATAGGTCATTCCTATGTAGCCGGAAGCTTCGACACGAACAGCATACGTACCCGGTGGTAACGGAAGGTGATAGACGCCCGACGCATCCGAGAGTGCGTTGGCGCCCGCTGCGTTCACGACAGCGCCAGCGAGCGGCGCGCCCGTCACCGCATCGGTTACTTGCCCGGCCAGGCCAGCCTCGGCCTGTGCGAGAACTGCTGAACCTGCGACAGAATTGTTCCGTGAGGATGGGGCAGCGCTCGCCCCGGCCCCAACGAGCGCCAGCGATACGGCAGCAGCAACGAAGAGCGCGACGCTCCAGGGCCATAGGAGCCTCGCAACGCGCGGTGACATAGTGTTCAACGCTCTCCCTCTCCAAGCGTGGTAGTGGTGTACACTACCCAAGACGTGAAGGGGGTGTGAATGGATATGGTCTGAACAACGAAAAAGGGCCAGCGAGCATTTCACCCACTGGCCCCGTCTCAGATTTTTGCGCCGGTCCGCCGCGTATCGGCGGTCGCGCCCCTTACTCTTCCGGCTGCACCGCGACGTTCAGGTGAGCCGTGACGTTCGTCATCAGGCGAACATCCACCTGGTGATCGCCCAGGCTGCGAATCGGCTCGTCCAGCTCGATGCGGCGGCGGTCGATCTCCTGGCCGGTCTGAGCCTGGATTGCCTCAGCAATGTCGGCATTCGTCACCGAGCCGTACAGACGGCCATCCTCGCCAGCGCGACGCTTGAAGACCAGGTTGAGCTGGCCGAGGGTGTTCGCCAGGTCCTCGGCGGCATGAATCTGGCGCTGCATCTTCTTGCCCTGCGCGCGGCGCAGATCGTCAATGTTCCTCAGCGCGCCGTAGCTCGCGAGGATAGCCAGACCCTTTGGAATCAAATAGTTACGGCCATAGCCGTCAGCCACTTCCTTGACATCGCCTACCTTGCCGAGGGTGGGGACATCTTGAATTAGAATCACGCGCATGGAGTCATCACCTCAAAAAGAATGAGCGCACAACAACGACAGATGAGTATACCACAATTCCCGCTGATGGGCGAATTTCGATGCGTTCGGCTAGTAGACGGGCCGCATGGTGCGCTTGAGCACCTCGTAGTACTCCAGAGCGCGCCCGGCGCCCCGGGCGCAGCAGCCCATTGGGTCCTCAGCGGGGTAGAATGCGATGCCCGTCTCCTCGGTCAGCAAGCGGTCCAGGTTGCGCAGCAGCGCCCCGCCGCCTGTCATCACTGCGCCCCGGTCCACGATATCGGCAGCCAATTCGGGCGGCGTCTTCTCCAGCACTTCCTTGGCCGCGCCGACAATCGCCGCCAGCGGCTCCTGCATCGCCTCGGTCACTTCCGCAGACGAGAGCTTGATGGTTCGTGGCAGGCCAGCCACCTGATCACGCCCGCGCACGTCCATCGTCAGCGGCTCCTCGAGCGGGATGGCGCTGCCGATGGTAATCTTGATGTCCTCGGACGTGCGCTCGCCGATGAGCAGGTTGTACTTGCGGCGGACGTATGCCGCGATGGACTCGTCAACCTTATTGCCACCGACGCGCACCGATGCCCACTGCACAATGCCGTTGACGGAGATGATCGCCGCCTCGGTGGTCCCGCCGCCCAGGTTGATGACCATGTTACCGGTCGGCGTTGCCACGGGCAGGCCCGCGCCAATCGCTGCCGCCAGCGGCTCAGGGATGAGGAACGCCTGCCCTGCGCCGGCCTGGATGGCGGCGTCGTGGACGGCGCGGCTCTCCACGGATGTCACACCGACGGGCACTGAAACCATGACCTCCGGCTTAAACATGCGGAAGCGCCCGCACACCTTCTGGATGAAGTAGCGCAGCATCTTCTCCGTCACGACATAGTCGGCGATGACGCCGTCCTTGAGTGGGCGGGCCACCTCGATAGTATCCGGCGTGCGCCCCAGCATTTCGAGGGCTTCCTGACCGACCGCGACAATGCGGTTGTCGTTGATAGAGATGGCGACGACGGACGGCTCTTTCAGGACGATTCCCTGACCCCGTTCGTGTACCAGCACGTTGACTGTGCCGAGGTCAATACCGATGTACCGCTGGAACATGCACCTTTACCTCAAAGTAAGACTGCAACCGCACAAGTATAGCGTTGGGCGTGCAGACAGTCAAAAAGGCGTAGGGGCGGGGCGCGCCCCTACGCCTTTCAAGTCATAGTCCGCGTCTTGCGAGACCCCCACGTCGTGCGACGGCGTGCGCCGACACGAGAACACCGCCAAGCCGTCATTGCGAGCGTGAGCGAAGCAATCTCCCGCCCTTGCGATAGGTGGTCTGAGCGGTTATAGCGTGACTATCACCCAGCGGGGGATTGCTTCGCTCACGCTCGCAATGACGCTATCTCCTGTGTGCTCTGAACAGCATTGTCATGCTGAGTGTAACGAAGCATCCCCCAGTACACTGGGAGGCACTTCGCGCGGCTCAGAGCGACAACCCAGGCCCCTACTGCTGCGACGGGCGAGAACGCTCGCGGCCGCGCCGCTGCTCGGCGATCTTGAGATGCAGCCGGGCACGCTTGAGGGCCGCCAGGGCGCGCTCCTCGTCTTCCGGCTCGAGCGGCTGCGCCAGGAGGTCCTGGGCGCGTTTCCGCGCTGCCTCAGCCTCGGCGATGTCGATGTCCTCGCTGCGTTCGGCGTTGTCGGCGAGAACTGTCACCCGGTCGGGGCGCACTTCCATGAAGCCGCCGCCAATGGCGATGATCTCGTCCGGCAACCCGTTCTTCTTGATGACGAGCTGGCCATAGTTGAGCGCCGTCATGAGCGAGGCGTGACGCGGCTTGATCGCCATCTCGCCCTCGATGCCGGGCGCGACGACCGTGTCCACCTCGTCGCTATAGACCGTCCGCTCCACCGACACGACGTCCAGATGAATAGGCATGGTCTGCTCCGCTTAGCGCACCTGCTTCATTTCTTCGGCAGTTTGCAGCACATCCTCGATGGTGCCCTGCATGTAGAACGCCTGCTCCGGGATGTCGTCATACTTCCCGTCGAGAATGCCCTTGAAGCCCGCGACCGTGTCGGGGATCTTGACGTAGCGCCCTTCGCGACTGGTGAAGCGCTCGGCGACGAACATCGGCTGGCTCAGGAACTTCTGAATCTTACGCGCGCGGGCGACCGTCAGCTTGTCTTCCTCACTCAGCTCCTCGATGCCGAGGATGGCGATGATGTCCTGCAAGTCCTTGTAGCGCTGGAGCACGCGCTGCACGCCGCGCGCCACCTGGTAGTGCTCCTCGCCCACGACACGTGGGTCGAGGATGCGGCTGGTCGACGACAGCGGGTCCACGGCGGGGAAGATGCCCTGCTCGAAGACCGAGCGCTCGAGGGCGATGGTCGCGTCGAGGTGGGCAAAGGTCGTCGCCGGCGCCGGGTCGGTATAGTCGTCGGCGGGCACGTATACGGCCTGCATCGAGGTGATGGAGCCGCGCTTGGTCGAGGTGATGCGCTCCTGCAGAGCGCCCATCTCGCTCGCCAGTGTCGGCTGGTAGCCGACCGCCGAGGGCATGCGGCCCAGGAGCGCCGAAACCTCAGAGCCAGCCTGCACGAAACGGAAGATGTTGTCGATGAAGAGCAGCACGTCGCGGCCTTCATCGCGGAAGTACTCGGCCATAGTGAGGCCGGTCAGGCCCACGCGCAGACGCGCGCCCGGCGGCTCGTTCATCTGCCCGAACACCATCACCGTCGAGTTGAGCACGCCGTATTCCTGCATCTCACCGTAGAGCTGCGTCCCCTCGCGGGTGCGCTCGCCCACGCCGGTGAACACGGAGTAGCCTGAGTGGACGGCGGCGATGTTGCGGATAAGCTCGGCGATGGTCACTGTCTTGCCGACGCCCGCGCCGCCGAAGATGCCCGTCTTGCCGCCGCGCGTGAACGGGGCAACGAGGTCGATGACTTTCAAGCCCGTCTCGAACACCTCGGTGCGCGTAATCTGGTCCACGAACGCCGGCGCCGGACGGTGGATGGGATAGAACGTGTCGGCGTCGACCGGACCGCGCTCGTCAATCGGGTGGCCGAGCACGTCGAAGACGCGGCCCAGCGTCGGCGGCCCGACCGGCACCTTGATGGGTTCGCCGGTGGAGCGCACGTTCATGCCGCGCCGCAGACCGTCGGTCGAGGTCAGCGCGACGGCGCGAATAACGCTGTTGCCCAGCTGCGTCTGGACCTCGCACGTCACCTCGCCTCGGTCGCCTTCAATGACGATAGCATCGTAAATCTCAGGCAGATGCTCTTCGGGGAACTCGCAGTCCACCACCGTTCCAATGATTTGAACGACCCGCCCAAGAGCGGCTCGGGAATCCGTCCCTGCTGTTGTCGCTTGCGCTGTCATGTATTATCCTCCAGCCCCCGAAGGGCTTTGCCATTTCACTTCAAACAAATGCGCGTCGCCCCAATGCCCAACGTTAGCGCGCCTGCTCCAATGCAGCGGAGCCGCCAGCGATGTCCAGAATCTCGCGCGTGATGCCTTCCTGACGCGCCTTGTTGTACGTCAGGGTTAGGCCGTCGATCAGCTCGCCCGCCGCCTCGTTGGCGTTGCGCATCGCCACCATGCGCGCGCTGTGCTCGCTCGCCACGGACTCCAGAATCGCCTGGTACACTTGCAGCTCGGTAAAGCGCGGCAACACCGCGTCTAGAATCGCCTCCGGGCTTGGCTCGTAGATGTAATCCACCATCGCCGGGCGCTGCCCCTCCCATACGGGTTCCAGGGGCAGGATGCGCCGAATGACCGGCCGCTGTCGCAAGGCCGAGACAAAATCGGTGTAGCCAATGTAGGCCGCGTCTATGTTGCCCTTCAGGAACTCGTCGAGGGCAATGCGGGCGATGGGAAGAGCGTAGTTGAGCGTCGGCGGCTCCGGCAGTGGCGTGAACTCAGCCAGAATGGGGCGGTTGATGCGGCGAATGAAGTCGCGCCCCTTCTTGCCGACCGTGATGACGCTCACCGTCCCACGCTGCTCGCGCATCCAGCGCAGCGCCTCGCGCAGCATGTTCGAGTTGAAGCTGCCGGCGAGGCCGCGGTCGGCGGTGACAAGGATCAGTACGACGTTGCGCTCGTCACGCTGCTGCAACAGGGGATGGAGGGAGCTGCCGCCCCGCGACTGGCGCGCCAGCGAGCCGAGGACCTCCTGGGCCTTCTGCGCGTAAGGACGCGAGGCCAGGGTCTGCTGCTGGGCACGGCGCATCTTGGAGGCCGACACGGTCTCCATCGCCTTGGTAATCTGCCTGATGTTCTTGACGCTACGAATACGGCGTCGAATTTCGCGGGAACTTGGCACGGTTCGCTCCATGAGCCGCGTGGGCGCGGAAGGCTAAGCGCTCCACGCTCACGCGGCTCGCTTCGACGCTAGGCTTGCGGTGGCTGCCACTGGGCCTTGAATGCGTCAATGGCGGCGCGAAGCTGCTGGATGGTCGGATCGGTCAGGCGCTTGTCCGACACGATGGTCTGCAACAGGCCGCCGTAGTTGCGGTCCATGAACCCATACAGGTCGTTCTCGAACGCCTGCACGTCCTTGACCGCCACACTATCCAGGAAGCCGTTGTTGACGGCGTAGAGGATAACGATTTCGTGCGGCAGCGACACCGGGCGGTACTGCGGCTGCTTCAGAATCTCCTGGATGCGCATGCCGCGCTCCAGCGTGCGCTTCGTCGCCGGGTCGAGGTCCGAGCCGAATTGAGCGAATGCCGCCAGCTCGCGGAACTGGGACATCTCGGCGCGCATGCGGCCGGCGGCCTGCTTCATCGCCCGCGTCTGGGCATCGCCGCCGACGCGGGACACCGACAGGCCCAGGTTTACGGCGGGGCGGATGCCCGCGTAGAACAAGTCGCTCTCCATGAAGATCTGGCCGTCGGTGATGGAGATGACGTTCGTCGGGATGTAGGCCGAGATGTCACCGGCCTGCGTCTCGATCAGCGGCAAAGCGGTCAGCGAGCCGCCGCCGTTCTCGGCGTTGAGGCGAGCCGCGCGCTCGAGCAGACGCGAGTGCAGGTAGAAGACGTCGCCAGGGTAAGCCTCGCGGCCCGGCGGGCGGCGCAGCAGCAGCGACACCTGGCGGTAGGCCCAGGCGTGCTTAGACAGGTCGTCATAGACGATGAGGGCGTCGCGGCCGGTCTCCATGAACTCCTCGCCCATCGCGCAGCCCGCATAGGGCGCGATATACTGGAGCGAGGCCGGCTCAGAGGCCGTCGCCGAGATGACGATGGTGTGCTCCATCGCGCCGTTGGCCTCGAGTGTGCCGACGAGGTTGGCGACCTGCGACTCCTTCAAGCCGATGGCGACGTAGATACAGATGAGGTTCTGGCCCTTCTGGTTGATGATCGTGTCAATGGCGATGGCCGACTTGCCCGTCTGCCGGTCGCCAATGATAAGCTCACGCTGGCCGCGGCCAATCGGGAAGAGGGCGTCGATGGACTTGATGCCCGTCTGCACCGGCGTGTCCACGTTCTGGCGCTTGACCACGCCCGGCGCGATGCGCTCCAGCGGCCGGAAGCGTGTGGTTTCGATAGGCCCCTTGCCGTCAATCGGCTGACCAACCGCGTTGACGACACGCCCGATGAGGGCGTCGCCCACCGGCACGGATCCGATGCGGCCGGTAGATTGAACAAGGTCGCCTTCTTCGATTTCAGTGTAGTCACCCAGGATGATGACACCCACGTTGTCGCGTTCCAGGTTGAACACAAGCCCAAGAACGCCGGTCTTGGTGAACTCTAATAGCTCAGCCTGCCGCGCCTGGGTCAAGCCGGTGATGCGCGCGATGCCGTCGCCAATCTGGCGCACCGTACCCACATCCACCGTTTGGACCGGCGCCTCGAATTGCATAATTTGGCGTCGAATGACTTCGGTTACGTCGGCCAGGTTGGTAGCCATACTTGTCTCACTCCTCTAGAAATACGGTCAAACAGCAGTAGCCAGCCGCCGAGGCGTGGCTCAAACCGGTGCGCCACTGAGGAACACCTGTGCCTCGATTGTCGGCGCCACGTTTTGGCCCATGCCCAGGCTGCTGGCTACCGTTCCTGGCTACAGCGCGTTCCAAATACTCTCGCGTAGTTGCCGCAGACGCGTCGCGACGGAGCCGTCGATGACCTGGTCGCCCACCCGGACAACCATCCCGCCGATGAGATTGGGATCGACAAGGTACTGATAGTCGATGTCGCCGCCAACTTCCCGGGTAAGCTTCTGGCGGATCTTCTCTTTCTCCACGTCGGTCAGCGGGATGGCGCTGGTAATCACCGCCTCTGTCGCCCGCTGGCCGCCGCTGGCCGCAAAGTGAAGCTCAGCCGCGACCGGCCCGAGGAGATCCAAGGCCGACTCGCTCAGAAGGTACTGCAAGAACCTCTTCACATCCGGGTAGGCGTCGACCGGCAGGTAGCCCGTCAAGCGGGCCGCCTTGTCCCGAAACTCAACCAGTGGGTCGCTCAGCGCCTGTCGCGCCTGGGGATCGGCGCGCAAACCCCGCTCGACGGCATCCAGCTGCGCCGCCACGCTCTCGGTCACGTTCTGCAATAGAGCTTGCGCGTACACTTGAGCGCGGTTAGACTCGCTCACGGGGCGCCTCCCCCTGAGCTACCGTTCGCGCCCGCGCCGACACCCCGCAACGCAAGCTCCTTGTCCAGGAACTCGTTCACGAGCTGGCGCTGGCGGTTCTCGTCGAGCGAAGTGCCGATGACCTTTTGCGCCGCGAGCACGGCCAGATCGGCGATCTGGCGGCGCGCATCAGCCAGGGCCTGGGCCTGCATGTCGGTCGCCTGGCGCTGAGCGTTGGCGAGAATCTGCTCGCTCTCGCGCTGCGCCGCCGCGACGATTTCCTCGCGCACCTGCTGGCCCTGCTTGGCGGCCTCGGCCACCTGGGCGGTTGCCTTCTGGCGCTCCTCAGCGAGACGCTTCTCGAACGCGGCCTGCTCCTGCGCAGCCTCCTGGCGAACGCGCTCCGCTTCGGCCAGGCTTTCCTGGATGCGCTGCTTGCGCTGATCCATCAACCGGACGAGCGGACCCCAGACGAAGCGCCACAGGATGAACAGGATGATCAAAAAGTTAATGATCTGTGAGATCAGGAAGTTTAGGTTGAGGCCTAGCGCTTCCATCGCCACCTCCTAGTGGTTGTGGTAGATGACGGCCGGTGGCCGGCGCAGCAAGAATACCGTCTGCTTCGGCCATCGTCCTGCTCTGATCAGCCGCCCGTGGGAGCGAGGAACTTGAGCAGGAGGAAGCCGACCAGGGCGTAAATGGCGATGGACTCCGCGAACACGATACCGAGAATCATGTTGGTACGGATGTCGTTGCCTACTTCCGGATTTCGTCCGAGCGCCTGGAGCGCACCCAAAACCACCAGACCAATCCCAACACCTGGGCCAATCATGCCGAGGCCGACGGCAAGACCTGCGCCAACCTGAGATGCAGCAAGGGGATCCATGAGACGTTGCCTCCTTGGGCAAAAGTGATATGGTTAGGTATATCTTGCAGAGACGAACACATTTCAGGGGATCGTCTCACAGGCACAAGTTCAGCGGCGAGCGATAGGCCCGCCGTTTGCATTAGGCGTGCGCCCGCTGGCGCATCGCCCGCTCGTCCTCCACCGCCGCCTCCATCGCGCCGCCTTCGGTTGCCACCGGCACCTCGTGATGCTCGTGGCTTTCCATCGCGCCCGCTGAGAAGACGATGATGAGCAGCGCGAACACGGCGGCTTGCACCAGGCCCATGAACAACTCCAGCGCGGCGAAGGGCATGGGCACCAGCCACGGCAGCAGGAAGGACATGACGAACACCAGCACCGTACCGGCGAAGATGTTGCCGAAAAGACGGAAGCTGAACGAGATGATCTTGGCGAACTCCGAAACCAACTCTAGGATGCCGACGAAGATGGGTATGAACCCAGTGAAGTTGAAGAACTTCTTGAGGTAGCCTAAGCCGTTCACCTTGAATCCGTTGTATTGGATATAGATGAAGGCAATCAGCGCCAGGGCAATGGGGAAGTTAAGGTCGGTCGTCGCGCCACGCAGGTACGGCACCAGGATGCCCGCCTCCGGCACGCCGTGGCCTTCAGTCGCCGCAGCCCCCTCGGGTGCAGCCCCCTCAGTCGCCGGCGTCCCCTTCGATACCCCAACCTGGTTGGCCGTGACGGTATAGACACCGGGCAGCAACCGCTGTGTCTGCCAGAGCGGCAGCCCGCCGACGTGGGGCTGCTCAATGACGCCGATGGCTTCGAAGCCGGGCACGCGGCCCCACCAGTTCGCAGCCAGGATGAGGCTAAAGACCGTCATGGCAATGGGGATCATGCGCCGGGCATGGGCAGGCCCAACGAGGTCCTGCGCCTGGTTGAGGAACAGTTCCAAGATGCCCTCGACCCAGTTCTGGATGCCGCTGGGCACCAAGCTCCTCTTCCGAACCGCCAGGAAGCCGATAAGCAACACAGTGGCGTCGGCCAGCAGCATGGCAAGCTGGGTGTTGGTGATGGGGATCGCCCAGCCCGGAATCTTTTCCGGGGCCAGCACAATCGTCGGCAATGGGGCGGGGAACAGGAACTTAGCGCCGACGATTAAGGCAATCAATACAACTATGATGAGAATGTTTCGCGGGGAGAATATTCGGCTCACGCGCGCTCGTCCTCCTTGACCGAGGTGTATGTTCGAGTGGATGAGACTAAGTTTTTCTCTTCAATCTGCTGATAAGCATTGAGCGTATATCGCACGATGAAGATGCTTGCCGCAGGGATGCTGAGCATCAGGGCCACCAATATGCCCCAAGGCCAGACGCCCAATCGGCTATCGAGGACGATCCCCAGAAGCAAAGGCCCTATGAAGATGGCAAGCAAGATTAACGCCATCCTTACAGCCCGCGCTCGAATTCCGCCACTATTCATGAACACAATTATGAAACCCGCCGTTGGTGCGGCGGCATACAGCGAGCGAGGCGAATAGTTCCACGATTCTTCCCGGGTCGGGGCCTCGAAAACCGATACGTCCCCATAACGCAAGTATACCAAGGCCGACAGTTAAACGCAACTTTATACGCCCCGGTTGTCTAAACCAGGAGTCTGAATCGGGTCCAAAGTCGCCTTAGTGATGCCCCCAGCCGCCCTCCTCGATCACTCGGAAGATGTCCGTGTCGCTCACAATGCCCACCAGCTTGCCGTGATCGAAGACCGGCAGACGACGGACCCGGTTTTCGAACATCATTGCCGACACCTGGCGCAGGTTCATGTCCGGTGGGATGCGCAGGACGGGCGTTGTCATGATTTCGCGCACTTGTAGCGCCGACGGGTCGAGGTCATTGGCGACGACCTTCGAGATGATGTCGCGCTTGGTCATGATGCCCCAGTCTTCATGGGGGTGATCGGGCTTGACGAGAATGCTGGAGATCCCGCGCTGGCGCATTGTGTGCAGCGCTTGCTCGACCGTGGCCGATGGCTCGATGGCCACAGGCTCATGGGTCATGATATCAGCAACGGTTACGGGATGGGTCATGTTGCCTCCTTTGTCCGCCATTACGCTATGCGTCATTTCTCCTTTCATTATACGATAGCGCCCTGTGCAAAGCAAGGTCAAATCCAGCGGAGATTGGCCCTACACAACCATGAGCTCAGTCTGGGGCGGGGCGAGCCACTCGACGCCGTTCTCCGTCACCAGCACGTCCTCCTCCAGCCCCACGTAACCGATGTTCGGCACTTCGACGCCCAGCTCTAGCGTGAACACGTTGCCCACCTCGACTGGGTAGTACGGCGTGTCCCCGTAGCGCTCCCACCGCGGCCCCAGGATGCCTGCGCCATCGTGTACCGCTCGCCCGACGTGATGCCCCAGCGCATGCAGATACTCCGGATAGCCCGCGTCGGTACAGACTTTGCGCGCTACGGCGTCGACCTCCCAGCCCGCGATCCCCGGCTTCAGCGCCTTCGCGCTCTCCTGGATCGCCGTCACCACCGTCTCGAACGCCCGCGTCAGCTCCGCAGGCGGCGTGTCGCCCGGCCCCCGCGAGACGTACCACACCCGCTGCAAGTCCGAGCAGTAGCCGTTCTGCTTCACCCCCAGGTCCATGTGAACAATCGTCCCCGGCGTCACCGTGTACTCCCCCGCCGTTGTATGCCCGATGGGCCGCGCCCCGTTGTGTACCGTTGGGCAGTACTCGGGGTCCCACGCCATCGTCAGCCCCTTGCCCGCGACAATGTCGGTCACGAAACGGTGGATCTCGGCCTCCGTCTGGCCCGCCTTGATGAATGCAGCCACCTGGTCGAAGATACCCAGCGTCGTGTCAATGGCGGCGCGGATGCGGGCGATCTCGCTCGGCGACTTGCGCCCGCGAACCGCCGACACGAGCTTGTCCGACGGCACGAGGCGCTCGGCGTAGGGCGTGCCGTCGAGGTATTCGAGCAGCTTGAGGTAGAGGCCCGTCGTCAAGCCATCGGCCATTTTATCGGACTTGGAGATGTTGATGGCGATGGACTGCGGGTCGGTGCGGCGGAGTGTGTCCAGAAGCGCGTCCTTCGGCGAGCCAACGTAATCCAGGACGCGCTCAAAGTTGCCGGTGTTCTGGAGGTTGGGCACATCGTAGGTGCCGACAATGGCCGTTTTCTCGCCCTGGCCTGGGATCACGAATGCCGAAATCCACGTCACAGTGGTTCCAACCACGAGGGCTAAAGAGGGGTCGGCCATTTCAAGCGTCTCGCGCCCCATGAGCAGCCAAGCGTCGAGATTCAACTCGCGCAGGCACGCAGTAGCCTGGGCCGTCTTCTCGTGGACGAGAGCATAGTCAGGGGCGGATTGGGTTGGCATCGTATCTCCTCATAAATTGTTAAGATGTATAAACGAATGGCAGCCGAGGCGTTAGGTCTGCGCGTGACCGTTGGCAACCACAACAGGGGCTTCGATGGCTGGCGCGCTGTCGGCGCTCGGCGAGCCACCGTTGATGTAGTCGAACAGCCTCGGCGATGGGTAGTGCGGCGCTTCTGGATTGAGCAGGACGAAGGGGTCTGCTGTCCCCTCGCCACCGCGTCGACGCCCGTGGCGCTGTTGGCTCTCAATCGGATAGAGGTAGTGCGCGCCCAGCAAGTGCCCCCAGGCATTGTTCCGCTGGTAGATCGGGCCGGCAATCTCGATGTCGTGCGTGGCGGCGTCCGGCGCGAGCATGCCCAACCGAGCGACGAGGTCGTACTCGTTGCCGTAGTTCTCGATCCACGGCAGCGGCAGCTTGCCCGGCGCGGGTGGACGCAGATACGCCATCGTGTTCGCGCAATTGGCGAAAAGGTAGACCTCGAGCTTCGCCAGCTCGTCGTCGTAGATCGGCCCGAAGTCACCCAGGTCGACCGGCGTCTGGTCGGGATACACGAACTCGGCCGGCGCGAATCCCGATGGGATCAGCTCATCCAGCAAGCCACGGTCGCCACCGCTCGGCCGTGGCCCTACATAGAGAGATTTCAGCAGGCGCAGGATGTTCGCCATAATGATGGTGCCTTGGGAATGGGCAATGACGACCACACGCTCCTTGCATGGGTCTTTGAGCGCGTCGTAGAGGGGCGGGAAAGCGACGATGGCCGGCTCGACATTGTAGTACCACTGCTTGCCGATGGCGCACTCGAACAGGTCCACCAGAAGCGAGTCGGTCGAGTTCCAGATCATGGTGATGGGTCGGTAGAACAGGTCGGCGAGGTACGCGCTGTTGATCTGGGCGACGGAGTCGTTGGTCATGATGCCGTTGACGCAGAACCAGGCTTCCTGGGGAAAAGACGTGAAGCTCCCGATGTGATCCGGCCGCTGGAGAATGACCGATGGCTCCCAGAAGAATCTGTTGAGCATCGGCGGCCCGAACACCGGCGGGTTGAGCGGGATTGACGGGACGCTGATCTGCCATAAGAAGCGAATGGTTCGGCCGAGCCGCCAGGGATTGATGATTCGAAACTCGGAGAAACGCTCATCGGGCGTCAGCCACGTTGACGGCCAGCCGAAAATGGAGAAGAAGTAGAGCGGCGGCATGCCGGTCGCCGCGTCACGCACGATGCCGCGCAGGTTACGAACGTTTTCCCAATCCTGTTTGAGCGATAGCATAGATCCCAAGCGCAGCATGGCTCCCTCCTATGCTCGTGGGAGAACTACCGAGACCTTCTGGTACACGCGCCCATACTCCTCTATCAGTATACCACACAACGCGACACAATGGCCGAGGTCGATCAGGACGATGTGGGGACGTTCAGCGGCGACGGCTACACACTATGGTCAGGGCTGTCCATATCATGAGGGATGCCAGTTTTCTCCGCCACCAGCGCCATGACGCGGGCGCGCTGCATCTCATGGGGAATGTGCTGCACGTGGAAGCCGCACGCCGTGAGCAGCGTGGGCAATGGCGAGCTGTCTAGCGGGCGCGACGTTAGGGTATAGGCCAGGTTGACGATCCAGGTGTACAGGTCGCGGCCGCGCAACACAGCATGATCGACCACGATGAGGTGACCATGGGATGCGAGCACCCGGTCCACCTCGGCAACCGTATCGGCATCGACAATGTACGGGGCGGGAAAGACACTCACAACCGTGGCGAAAGCCCCGCCACAGAACGGTAGCGCCTGGCTGCGTCCCAGCACCAACCTGGCCCGACCCCGCCTTCGCTGCGCCCGACGTAGCATGTCCGGCGACAGGTCTAGCCCGACGGCCAGGGGAGACGGGTCAGCCAGCGCAGCGAGAAGATAGCCCGGCCCGCTGCCGAGCTCGAGCACGCGCCCCTTATGGAGATGCGGGAGGGCGGCGCGTCCCCACAAGGGCCACTCGCCGCGCGACACAAGCCAGGCGACGGCATCATACGTCCAGGCGAGGCGGGTATAGAGGAGACGAAAAACGGCTTGCACGAGGCCAGCCCAGGTGGCGCGCAGCATGCGCCGATTATAGACGGAGACCCTCGACTCTGGCAAGGCGTACCCAATCGACACAAACGGTGTTATAATGTTGGAAACGTCGCCGACTCACGTCGGCAGCGCGACAGCGAAAGGAGCGCTTCAGGAGCAATGCAGCTTATCATCCCTCTGGCCCTGGTTTTTCTGATTGGTTATTTATTCGGTTCGATACCGGTTGGACTACTCGTTGTAAAGCAGATCACGGGCGCCGATATTCGCACCGTAGGTAGTGGACGTACCGGCGGCACCAATGCCATGCGCGCCGCAGGACGCAAGGCGTTTTTCCTGGTCGGCGCGGGCGATATTCTAAAAGGGTTCATTCCGGTCATGCTGGCCCGCCTCGCCTTTCCTGACATTCCCCTGGCGGCGGCCGTCGCCGGCATCGGCGCGATGGTTGGGGTCATCTGGTCCATCTTCATCAAGTTCAAGGGTGGGGCAGGCGGCGCGTCCAACATCGGCATCGTCCTGGCCTTGAACCCGTTGGCCGCAGTCATCTCCATCGGCATGGGCGCAATCGCCTTCCTGACCTCGGGGATGGCGTCCGTGGCGACCATGACGGGCTGCACGACGGCCATGATTATGCTGTTCGTCTTCGCCTGGCTTGGCTGGGTTCCGTGGGCCTATACGATCTATGGCGTGGTGCAGCTCATCCTGGTGCTCATCGCCCTGCGCCCCAACATCCAGCGCATCCGCCACGGCACCGAACGCCGGGTGAGCTTCTTCCACTCCGGCCACTAAGCCTCAGCAACTCCTCATTGGGGCAAACAAGAACCCGCAGGGCTGTCCCTGCGGGTTTCGTCTTGGCTCAGAGCGACGCCGCGTAAGCAGCGCGCCACGCGGCAAGGGCTGGCGGCAGCACGGCATAATAGTCTGGGCGGAGCCGATGCGGTAGCGCTTCGGGATCGAAGAAGTCGCCTTCCAGAATCTCGCCACTGGGCTTCACCTCGCCGCCAGCGCACGTCGCCAGATAGATAATCTCCATCTCGCCACCTCGCACGACAACGCGCAGCGGAATATGGACAACGACGGCCAGCCCCGTTTCCTCCTGAAGCTCGCGGCGCAGCGCGACGATAGGGTCTTCACCCCGTTTGAGCCACCCGCCCGGCGGTCCCCACGAGTAGGTCAAGCGGAAGACGTGCCGCAGCAACAGCACCCGCCCGGATGGGTCGAACACGAAGGCCGTCACGCCCACGCGGAAGGGGGCCTGGGTCAACATGACGAGCAGATGATACAGCCAATGGGGGAAAAAGCGCATTAGCCATGCGGCAAAGCGCTTTAGTAGGCGATGGTTGAGCATAAGAGGCGCAAACGCAGAGGAGACACGGCAACGCTAAAAGGCGTCGCGTGTCTCCTCTTTTGAACGCGATGGCTTAGTCGGCCAGGTCGGTCGCCGTATCCACGATCTCAACCAGGGCGGCGTCCGCCTCTGGCCGGGGCTTGTGGATCGCGACGGGCTTGACGAAGCGGACCACCAGGTCCTTGGTGTTGACCACGTTGAGCTGCTCGAACAGGAAGCCGAACTGCGCCTCGAGACCGGCCATGATCTGGCTCATGTTCTCTTCGGGCAGATCCCAGAACTGGCGCTTCATCGGACCCCAGACCTTCTTGCTGGTCTTGTACACGAACTGCTCGTCCGAGTCCTTCGCGCCGCGCTCGCCGGTCAGGTTAGCGAAGCAGTAGTCCTTGACAGCCTGCTTCACCTCAGTCGGCATCGCCGGGTGGGTCAGGATGGTCGTTTGGAAGCCGGTCGCCAGGTGAACCTCGCACGCGCCAGCCTCGACAAACTTGGCGAACGCCTCCGGCGGCAGGGTCGAAGCGCCATGTTGCACTGCGCCACCCATGCCGTACTCGGCACGGCCTGCGTCCGACAGCTCGCGCAGCACATCAAAGTCGATCTTCACTGAGGCAAGCGTCCCGTCCGGCATAATCACGCCACCGTGCGCCGTGCCGGTCTGGATGCTGATCTTGGAGAGGCCGACGGCGCCAGGGGCGAGGCGCTGCAGGATGGCGTTGTAGCCGTCCATGAAGGCGCGCAGTTCCTGGATGTTGGAGTTGTGGCCGCCCACTTCGCCGATCTCGCCGCCCAGGGAGGTGGTGATGCCCTGCGGCTCACGCTCACGAATGTAGGCGGACAGCTCGGCGGCGATGGAGGAGTTCAGCTCCTGCTGCTCCGGCACAGTCGCCTTGCTCAAATCGACGAGGGTGGACGAGTCGATGTCGATGTTGTAGAAGCCCGCAGCGAGCGCCTCGTCGATCAGGTCCTTCACCGCCTGGAATTCCTTGGCGGGGTCCTTGCCGTAGTTCTTGAGGCTCATCTGGAAGTGGTCGCCCTGGATAAACACCGGGCCTTGGAACCCTTCCTTGAGGGCTGCGGCCTGGATCGCGGCGACGTACTCAGTCGGACGCTGGTCGGTGTAGCCCATCTCGGAGCGAGCGATCTCGAAGATGAGGGCGCCGACGCCTCGGGCATTGGCGGCGCGGAACGCGGCCTTCGCCGAATCGTAGGCCAGGCCGCGCAGGTTCATCGCCGGCACGGTCAGGTTGCCATACTCATTGCGCCCGCGGGCCATGTAGAAATCGTTGATTGAGGCCGGCACGGCGTTGAGGGCAATACCCGCTTCCCAGATGACCCAGCGGGCGAACGCCTTGACCGGGTCTGGCCCGAACACCGCATCCCGAATCAGCCAGTCCATCGCTGCACGCAGCTTGCCTTCATCCGACACGAGAAGGTTGTCGCCCTTGATGTGCGCTGCGGGGGCCAGCGCTTCCGCCAGGTCGTGTACCGTCGCGTGCGGGGTTCCGTTTGAGCTCATAATTGCACCTCTCAATTCATTGGGTTATGTTGTTGGGAAAGCGAGCCTCACCGGCGGCTCGCCTTGAAATTGGGCGACCAATTCACCTTGCTCATCGACCCAGTAGTGGGCAAACAGGGGCGGAGCATCCATCGATCGATTGAGAACGCGGGGAAGCAGAATGCGAAGGTCGTTGATAACGGGATAATTGGACAGGTCGGCTTGGGGAATCCACTCCAGCGATCCCTCCGGCGACTCGATCACGTTGCGCGTGAGGCTGCGGGCTGTGAACACAAACAGCATGATACCATTGCCGGCATCGCCCAGCGCCGCGTTGATGATGGCTGCCAGATGGAGATCGGCGACAGACTCCAGCCCTGTCTCTTCCCGTAGCTCGCGTTGAGCCGAGGACCAAACATCCTCCTCGCGCTCGATGTGGCCGCCGACGCCATTGAGGCGGCCAGCCCACCAGCCTTTATGCGCTGCGCCACGCAGAAGCAAGACATCCTCGCCGTGGGTCACAAAGATGAGAGTACGCGGGGTCGTGGTGTATCGACCGTGAGTTGTCTTCGAAATCTGCGTCGCGCTGCCCATATCATTCCCATTATACCGCGAATGGCAGACCCGACGCAAGCAACAGGGGTAGAGATCAGGCCACGGCACATTGACAAATGACCACACAGCGCGGGCGATGACCCAAAGGCCATCGCCCGCGCTGTGCAAATCTGGAGCGTCGTTGGCTAAACGAAACGCATTTCCACCCTCATGGGTGGCGCGGCGAGGCAGACCCGCCGGAGATTCGCTGCCTCACCGCGCCTACGTTCGGGCGGGTTGTCGCCGTCTCCATTCAATGCCTGAGAGACGGCGGCGCTCGCATCCGCTGGCGCGTTGGGATAGACGCGCTGGACGCGGAAATGACCACTGGGGTTGCGCAGGGCAACAAAGTAGTACGGGCGGCGATGGCCGTCGAGGCGGAAAACGCCAGTGGCTGAGCGAGAATCGCGTGAGAGGACAGTCATGTCACGCAGCATCATAGGTCTACCTCCTTTCCACAGAATATTGCAGAAAAGCTCTCAGGGGCGAGAGCTAACTATAGTATATAGCTTACAACGTAGAAAAAGCGAGTCTGATACGAGTTTTGTTGGAAGTTCAGCCAATCTTGTTACCGATCTGACGGCTCACCCCCCTCTGACCTTACATGAGCAAAAAGCGGGCCGGAGAAACCGAGTTCTCCAGCCCGCTAATTTCGGAGTGCGTCAGGGCAGCAAAGTCAGGTCTGAGCCACCAGGACCAAGTACAGAAGCGGTGGTGTACGTCACGCGCAGGACGGGCTTGAACGCCGGGCCAAGCCCACCCACGCTGTAGCCCGAGTCCCACTGTTGCAGAGAGTAGCCATTGGTCGGGCCGTCGAGGCGGTAGGTGACTTTGTGCGTCGACGCGAATCGCACCTGTAGCTGTGTGACACCATCTCCGTTGAAGTTGAACCGACTCGGTTGGGCCTGAGCGCCGAGCTGCGTCGCGTCGAGCGAGGGGCTGGCGGGACCAAGGAGCGTCGCGTTTTCGACAACTGGATAGGTCAGTGAGGTAAACGCGTTGTCAACGTCGGGCGAGAACGTTTGCACCACCCAGTCGCCGCCGTTGACATTCGACTCTGACTGCGTGTAGAGCACGAGCTGCGTGCCGATAATGGTTGCATCGCTGGGAAGCTGTGGGAGGGCGAACTGCACCAGGCCGTAGTACCGCCACTGCCCCCACTGCCCCGAATAGACAGCGTTATCCCCCAGGCGCGGCGTGGTCGTGTCCAGGGTCATGACCCAGCCGATGCCATCGGCGGCTGGCGTGATCTCGAACGCCCGAGTGTGCAGCTCGGCGGTTGGCGTGGCCGTCGGCAGAGCAGGAATGGTTGGTGTTGCCGTCGGCGGAACCGGCGTGCTTGTCGCCGTAGGAATGGCGGTTCCTGTGGCCGTCGCAGTCTGTGGAATCGACGTGGCTGTGAAGATCGCCGTCGGGGGAACCGACGTTGCTGTGAACGTGGCCGTGGGCGGAACCCGTGTTGCCGTGGGGGTTGCGGTAAACGCTGCTGTCGGCGGAACTGGCGTCGCAGTCGCCGTGCCAGTTGGCGTCGCTGGCGCGACGCTGGTCGCTGTCGGCGTGCCCGTCGTATAGACAATGCGGAGCACGGGCTTGACCGACGGCCCACTGCCACCGGACCCGTAGCCCGTTGACCAGCTCATCACGTTGCTCATAGGCCCGTTCATCGGGCCTTCGATGCGGAAAGTGACGCGGCCTGACGTCGTCGCTTGCCTCGCCAACCCTGCCACTTGCGGCGACGCGAAGAGGAAGGTATTGGTGACGCCTACGCCAAGGTTGTCAGTTGTCACCAATCTGCCAACCGTCTCGTGAACAGTGGCATCGCGCAGTGCCGCGTAAGTCAAGTTCGGGAACCCGCCGTCGATTGTTGGCTCAAGCCAGCGCGCGCCCCAGGTCGCCCCCACACCTTGAGTCAGGAAATACGCGTTGCGCCCCACCAGCTCGAGCTGCGCCGAGAGCAGGGTGGCGTTCGGCGGCAGGCTCGACAGGGGGAATTGAATGCCGCCAAGATAGCGCTGGTTGGACCACCAGCCCGCGTAGATATCTGTGTCACTCCATCCTGTTGCGGCGGTATCCGCGATCCAGCCTACCATCCCCGGCGCTGGCGTAATTGCCAGGACCACCGCGCCCGGGATGGGAGACGTTGGCGTGATCGTCGGCGTCGCCGTCCCGGTCGGTGGCGCTGGGACTGTCACTGTCCGTGTCGCGGTCGCTGTGGGTGGAACGGTCGGCGTCGCCGTCGTCGGTAGGGCGCGCCAGCCGAGGTCACACGTCGTATAGTAGAAATTCCTGTCCCATCCGCAGCCGATCTCAAGCTGATTGCCGTCCTTGACGCTCATGATGATGTCGTGGTGCGGCGGGCTATCCATCCAGATTTGTACAACGTTATCCGGCGACACAGCAGCGCGGGCGATCACTTCGCTGTACGCGGTTGCATCGTAACCCGCCGCCGGGATGCGCGACCACGGCGTGCCATAGCAGTAGTGCGACCAGCAGTTGTTGTCGTACATGTACTGGCTGTAGTCCTGGGCTGCGCGCTGCAAGGCTGGGTGGAAGACGGCGGTGGGCAGGCCGTTGGCGACACGCTGGACGTTGATGGCGGCAAAGGTGCGCGCCGCCCAATCGGCCTGGTCCGGCGGCCCTGGCGTCGTCGTCGCCGTGGGGCCGGTCGGTGTAGCCGTTCGGGTCGGCGCACCGGGTAGCGTAGCCGTCGGCGTCGCAGTGGCCGGCAGCGGCTGTGTTCCGCCCGAGCCGCGCGCGAAGTCGCACGTCCAGTAGCGGTCCATGTAAGAGCCAGAGTCCCCTTGGAGGAAGCCACAGCCCATGTCGGTGGAGTTGCCGAGGATGTTGGCGCGATGCCCCGATGAGTTCATCCAGCCACTGACCATGTCTGACGGTGTCTGATAGCCACGACCGATGTTCTCGCTGCCGCTCGTGACCGGATAGCCGGCATTCTTCATGCGCTGCATGGGGTCCGGCTCGCCCGCGCAGATGTGATCGAAACAGTTGTTTTGCAGCATCCAACGGTTGTGGAAATCGGAGGCGTTCGCCAACCGCTGATCGACGTTCAAGGGCGGCAACCCGTTGGCCGCGCGCTGCTGGTTGATGAGCACAGCCGTCTGGCCTGCGTAGTCGTTCGGCGCCGGCGTCACCGATGGCGTTGGCGACGGTAGCGGCGTTGCCGTCGCCGTCGGCCCCCCCGGCCCTGGCGTCGGCGAGGGCGCTGTGCTGCCTACCGCGCGGGCGGCATTGACGCGGCCATGCCCGAAATAGTAGGAGTTCCCGATGTTGTCGGCATTGTTCTCCAGCGCAGCCCGCACCTGGGCCTGTGTCCAGTCCGGGTGGGCCGCCCAGACGAGGGCCGCCACACCAGCGACGTTGGGAGACGCCATGCTTGTGCCGCTGAGCGTCTGGTAGCCCGAGGGGTTCGAGATTGATCCGCCGCTGCCCATCACAGTGCTGAGCACGCTCACGCCGGGCGCGCTAATGTCCACGGTCGAGCCGTAGTTGCTGAACGACGCCTTCTGGTCGTTCTGGTCCGTCGCCACGACCGAAATACAGTTGGGGAAAGCGGCGGGGTAGTTCGGCGACGACGACCCATCGTTGCCAGCAGCGCACACGACGACGACGCCCTTGTTCCAGGCGTAATCGACGGCGTCTTGCAACGCCTGTGTCCCGCCGGAGCCGCCAAGGCTCATGTTGATGACCTTAACACCCTGGTCGGCCGCCCAGGTGATGCCCTGGACAATCGCGCTGTAGTCGCCCGACCCACCCGAGTTGAGAACCTTGACGGGCAACAGCTTGGCATTGTAGCCAACCCCAGCCACGCCCGTTCCATTGTTTGTGATGGCGGCGACGATGCCTGAGACATGGGTGCCATGCCCGTGGTCGTCCTGGGCGTTCGCGTGTCCGGTGATAAAGTCCCGCCCCGAGGAGACGAACTTGGCGCTGAGGTCCGGGTGCGTGAGGTCGGCCCCCGTATCCACGATGGCGACGACGACGTTGTCGCCCTTGCTCACATCCCACGCCGCTGGAACCGACATCTTGGAGAGGCTGTACTGCTGCCCAAACATCGGGTCGTTGACTGAGGCTTGAGGAACAATCGGGCCAGGTTCGAGGGTTGGTCCAGGCTCACCCTGCGGCTGCGCAGGCGGCGCATCCGCGACCGTCGGCGAGCTTGCGTTGACCGGCAGGGCGTGGGCAATGAAGTCTGGCTCAGCGTACTGAACTTCAGGGAGAGCGTTATACGCTGCGATCAGGTCTACCGTTGAGTTTTCAGGCCCCTGCAAGACCTGGAGACGAAGGCCCGCGACGTTGGCGATAGTCTGGACGCCGTACAAAGCATTGATGCGGCTGATGCTGTTGACGCCGACATTCTCGCGCCAGCGAACGAGCATTCGGCCTGGCACAGCATCCGTCGGCCCATAGTGCTGCCAGGGGGGTCCAATGGAGACGCCGTCAACAGGCAAAATCACTGGTTGGCCCATTGCTTGCGAGACCAGGGGCAGGTAGAGACGATATGGACCACTGGCGGATGCGGGAGGTTGAGCAGCGGGCCACAAGAGCACACCAACGAGAAGGAGGCTGGCGGTTGCGGCGATGAGCGCGGTGAGGCATGCACGATACGAAGCGCGCATCATATAGATTCCCCCATGCTGAACGACCTGCATACCTGTGTGTCGTCAACACGCAGGGAGCAGACGCCCAACGCTGTGCGGGCGCCTCCGAGTGGCGGAACGGAGCAACACCGCAGGCCCAGGCATGCTGGACCTGAAAACTATAATTGTGATAAGACGCTCTTGAAGTAGATGACGCACGCCAGCCCCCCTCTTCGGCGGCGCGTACCCAATTTGTGAACGTCTTTCACAAGTATAACAGCGTTTTCACCGCTTTTCCGCAATAAAACCTTGAGATTTGGGTTTGTATTCTAACTGTTACCGCAGGAAAAGCGTGACCACCCGCGAGAGGTCGACATAGCAAGATGGGGTTTACAGGAAATGACGGATGCGCACGGCGGCGTAATTTTCGGGAAGTAGGATTGCGCAGAGCGCAAGTTGGCGCGAGCTACTGCCGCATAGTAACACAGTAGGTTGACAACGTTGGAGCATCAAGGTAGGATATTGGTGCTCCTACAAGGCACGCGCGAGCTACCTACGACGTGGCTGTGCGCTGATTATCTCCGTTTACTGTTCCGAGACAGGGGGGTGCTGATGGCAATTGCAGAGAAGCTGCGGGAAACGTTGGAAAAGCTGCCGGTGTCACTACAGGCAGAGGTCTTGGACTATGCGGAGTATCTCGTTGCAAAATTGCAGCGCGAAGCTATACATGAGAGACAGTTCAACGAGCGAAACTTGTCTTTGGCTTTGGCAATGCGAGGCATGGAGGGCGAGGAAGGGCCGGCCTACAGCCTTGACGACCTGAAAACTGTGTTCTGATGCCAAGCCCAGGCCAGATTGCTTTGTTCGCATTTCCCCAAACAGACCTTATGGAAGGGAAGCTGCGTCCGTGTTTACTCCTGGGCGAGCTTCCCGGCCCATACAAGGACTGGTTGACCTGCATGTTGTCAACTCAGCCTCGCCACTACATAGCTGAATTTGACGAAATCATTCAGGTGGGAGACTCCGATTTCGGAATCTCCGGTTTAAAATCGGCAAGCCTCATTCGTGTCGGGCGGCTTGCCGTTGTTGAGGAGAGAATGCTACTGGGAGCCACCGGCGAAATAGGTTCTGAGAGGTTGCGGCGCATAAGATTGCGACTTGTGGATTGGCTAAACCAGGCAGACTAGGTCCTTGGCAGATCCTCCATCTGAATCAGTCGCCGCAGGTCGTCCAGCGTCCCCTCGTAGTCGGCTATGCTCTCGCCCCCGTCTCCTAAAGTGGAGCGGGGGTTTTCTGTGACCCAGAACGTCCGCATCCCCGCTGCCTTCGCCGGCGCGATGTCGTTGACGGTGTCGTTGCCCACCATCAGGGAGCGCTCGGCGCTCCGCCCGATGGTGTCCAGAATCTCGCGGTAATATTCCGGGTGCGGCTTGCAGAAGTGCATCGTCTCGTAGCTCGTCACGAACAGCCACGGCACGTCCGCCGCGCCCGCCCAGGCGATGCGGTGCTGGATGGCGCGCAGGGGAAACAGGGGGTTGGTGGCGACGACCAGCCCGTAGCCTTTAGCGGTAGCCTCCGCGAGCAGGGGCGGCACGACCGGCACGGGCTCCGTGTACACCCGCAGCTTCGGGAACTCCTCCTCGTAGAAGCGCGCCAGGACCGGCGCCATCTCGGTTTCCGTCAGGCCGAGGGCCGGGTAGAACGACGCCGCGAACACCTGCTGGTTGGTGTGCTGTGGGTCACGGTTGGCGATCATCCCCTGCGTCGAGCGCAACAGTTGCGGGACGAGCCGGTCAGCCGGAACGTAGTCGGCCAGAAACGCGCTCAGCGCCTGCAGGTACGCCGCGAGGAAGCGGTCAATCGGGTTGATGAGCAGTGTATCGTCCAGGTCGAAGATGAGGGTGTCAATCATGATTACCTTCAGTTTGTGGCGTTGTCTCCACATAGATTTGCTATAGTGGCTGTAGTCTATCTCATCCGACAGATGCGAGCAAAACCTCATAGCGTGGCTGACATTGTCGTACCGTCGACAGCGCACTATAATCATCCACTCGGTGCGGCCAATCTGCTGCATGCTTGGGACAAGGCGAACTCAATGAAACCTCGTATCCAGCCCATCTATTCTGAGAACAACGACTTCCAATACGCGGAGACGCTCCGCCGAAACCGGCATAAGCGGCACAAGCACAGGGAGTTCTTCGTCGAAGGCGTGCGGCCCATTAACCAGGTGCTTGCGCACAATTGGACCATCAACGCTTTCCTCTACTCCCGCGACCGCCGTCTCTCGCGCTGGGCCGAAGGCATCCTAGCGGACTCCACCGCCAAGACCCATTTCGAGCTACACGGTGCGCTCATGGAGAAGCTTAGCAACAAGAGCGAGCCATCCGAATTGATTGCCCTCGTCGCCATGCCCGACGATGACTTGTCGCGCATCCCGGTCCACGACGGGGTGTGTGTCGTCGTCATGGACCGCCCGGCTAGCCCAGGCAATCTTGGGGCCATCATCCGGTCGTGTGATGCTTTGCGAGTCGATGGCGTCATCATCACGGGGCACGCCGTCGACGTCTACGATCCCGAAACCATCAGCGCGACGACAGGCTCTCTCTTCGCCGTGCCCGTTGTTCGGCTGTCTACGCCGACCCAGCTCGTCCCCTGGTTTGAGACGGTCAGGTCCCGCCTCGGCGCGTTGCAGATTGTCGGTACAGATGAAACTGGGACGATAGACATAGATGACCAGGATTTCACTCTGCCATCGATTGTCGTCGCCGGCAACGAAGCGGCGGGCATGAGCGCCTACTACCGAGAGATGTGCAGCACCATCGTTCGGATCCCCATCTACGGCTCGGCGACATCGTTGAACGTCGCCTGCGCGACGTCCATCGTTCTCTACGAGCGAGACCGGCAGCGGCGAGCACGATAGAACTGAGAGTAGAAGTTAGCTCGCGGGGGAACACCTGGACCACGAAGGCCACGAAAGAACGCGAAGAACGCGAAAGCGACTCACCAAGCGTATCCTTTCGCGCCTTTCGCGCACCTTTCGTGCCGTTCGCGGTCCAATTGTCCGCTCTGCTTGCCCACGCCGCATTCCTGGCTAGAATCATCGGCCAGCTAAAGGTTCGTGAGATACACTGCCTTGTTGGGGAGGAGATTATGTCGGACGATGTTGTGATTGGCGCGCTGATTGACCGGCTACTGGCGAAGCGGCCGGACTTGTGGAGTGGCTTCCAGCTCGACCCGCTCGGTGCCCTGGAGGAGGCGGGTATCCGCGTCACCGACGAGGAGCGCGCCGCTCTGGAGCGCGCCGGGCACAACGAAGCGTCCAAGCTCGGCGTCAAGCGCTCATCGAAAGATGATGCCCTGGCTGCCGCGCTCAAGGCGGACCTGGCTGCGGCTCGCGCCGCTCAATCGCTCGACTTCAACCCCCTGGCGAGCGAAAGCCACGCGAGCGAGTCGGAGACGCAGGTGGACGAGAGCCTGCTGGAAGAGCAGCGCCGCCTCCGCACCCAGGCCGAGAAGATGCGCGCCCAACTCGCCGGGGAGAAAGCGCGCCTGGCGAAAGAGCGTGCCGACGCCCTCAAGCGCCTCAGCGGGGGTAAGAAGGGGGAGTAAACCGAGTCCACGTCGAGATCGGTGGTGACGTTCTGGCGAAGGCTGCCGCTCATACAAGTCAACGAACTAATCGCGCCAGCGGGGGTGGGCCGCGCCTCCTGCACGGACGCCAGGCTGAAGCGCTGGCGCTGAGAGGGCGAAGTCCTACGGACTGCTTGAGTCCCGAGGGGACTTTGCCTACTGAGCGACGCGGTCTTAGCCTGCCGCCTTCAAGAGACTGAAGGCGTAATTGCGCGAATCCTCATAGGTCGGCTGCGGAGCCTGCTTCAGCAGGCTTCGTTATCTCAGCCACCGACTTCGAGTCGGTGGCGTCGCCAAGCGAGAGCGCCGCAATCGGCGCGAGGCCGCAGAGGACACCGAGGGTAACAAAATATGCTCTCCTCTGTGTCCTCTAGGCCTCTGTGGCATCCCCCCGTTTCGCCTGACGAGAACCCCGCTATGCTCTGAGCGTCGCGCCGAGGTCGCGGGCCAGGCGGTCCACGATGCGCTGCGTCTGCGCGGCGACCTCAGCGTCGGTGAGCGTGCGGTCGGCGGCCTGGAACACCAGGGCGTAGGCCAGGCTCTTCTTCCCCGCGCCAATCTGCGGCCCCCGGTACACGTCGAACAACCCAACCTCGCGCAGTAGCTCGCCGCCCGACGCCTTGATGGCGTCCAGCACCCGCGCCTGTGGGACAGCCTCATCCACCACCACTGCTAGGTCGATCTTGGCCGGTGGGCGGTTGAGGATGGGCGTGTGGATGACGTCCATCGTCGCCCGCGCCAGGATAGCGTCCAGGTCCAACTCGGCGAGCAGGATCGGCGCTGCCGGCAGGTCCGCGCCCGACTGCGCGTTGAAGGCGTCGCGCACGAGCGGGTGCAATTCACCCGCCGGACCGAGGGCGGGTCCGTCCGCCAAGCAAACCTGCGCCGCGCGCCCCGGATGGAACGTCGGGTGGTCGGTCAGCGGCGCCCAAGTTCCCTCTAGACCCATGCGCCGCAGCAGCATGTCGATGATGCCCTTCAGGTCGTAGAAGTCGAACAGCTCCGCCGACGTCCCCGACCATGCGGCGGACTGGCGCGGGCCGGCCAGGGCGATGACCAGGCGGCGCGGCTCCTGGGGCAGCGCCTCGCCAGGCAGCGGCAGGTAGACCGGCGCGACCTCGAAGATGGCGATGCGCTCGCGGTAGCGCGCGTTGTTCGCCAGGGTCTCCAACGCGCTCGCCAACAGCGTGTGGCGCATGACGGCGCGGTCGGGGCGGATCGGGTTCGCCACAACCAGGTACGGCGGCTCGTCAACGGCCTCGGCGGAGAGGCCAGGATGCAGGGTCGCCTCGCGCTCCGGACTGGTCATGGCGTAGGTCATGACCTCTTGCAAGCCCGCCCCGGCCAGCAAGTCGCGCACGCGCTCCTCGCGGTCGATGTCGCCGCTCGGTCGCTGTGGCGGCAGCTCGTCCGACATCAAGGTGGCCGGGATGCGGTCGTAGCCCTCGATGCGCGCCACCTCCTCGAGCAGGTCGTAGGAGTGGGACACGTCGAGGCGGTGCGGCGGGACGACGGCGCGGATGCGCCAGTCGTCGCCGTGTTGGTCGGCAATCTCGACCTCGAACTCCAGCGCCCGCAGGATTTCCACCACGCGCTCGGCCGGAAGATCCATACCCAGGATGCGCTGCACGTCGCGCGTCGCCAGCGCCGCCACGACCGTCTCGGCCGGGACGGAGTACTCGTCGACGACGCCCCCAGCGATGGTCCCGCCGCCTAGCTCGCGCATCAGCTCGGTCGCCCGCTGCGCCGCCGTAACCGTGAGCGCCGGGTGGATGCCGCGCCCGAAGCGCGCCGACGCTTCGCTGGGCAGCTTCAACAGGGCTGCCGTGCGGCGGATGTTCAGATTGTTGAAGTTCGCCGCTTCGAGCAGGATGCGCGTCGTCTCCGCCGACACCTCGGTCTCCTCGCCGCCCATAACGCCGGCGATGGCGATGGGGCCAGCCGTGTCGCAGATGAGGAGCATGTCGGGCAGGAGCTTGCGCTGCACGCCGTCAAGGGTTCGCATCTCTTCACCCGGCTTGGCGCGGCGGACGATGATAGTCGGCGGCTGTCCGCCGGCGCGCGCGACGAGCTTGTCGTAGTCGAACGCGTGGAGCGGCTGGCCCAGTTCCAGCATGACGTAGTTCGTGACGTCGACAATGTTGGAGATAGGACGCATGCCGGTCAGGGTCAGCCGCCGCCCCATCCACTGGGGCGACGGGTGAATCGTGACTCCCTCGATGATCGTCGCCGAGTAGCGGCTGCATAGATCTGGGTCCTCGATGACGACGCGCGCCTTGCCCGCCGCCGGCTCGCCCTCGGCCACCATTTCGGTGTTTGGGTAGCGCACCTGCTGGCCGGAGATCGCCGCCCACTCGCGCGCTGTGCCGACGATGTTCGAGGCGCGCGTGAGGTTGGGCGTCAGCTCGATGTCCAGGACGATGTCGCCCAGATAGTCGGCCAGGGGCACGCCGACGGGCGCGTCAGGTGGCAGGATGATGATGCCTTCGTGGCTGTCGGACAGCCCTAGCTCCTTCTCCGACAGCACCATGCCCGCCGACTGGACGCCGCGCAGCTTGGCCGGCTTGATGACCAGGATGCTGCCGTCATCCTTGTGGCCGTCGATAACCCGCGCGCCCACGACGGCGAACGCCACCTTCTGCCCCGTGTCGCCTACTTTGAGGTTCGGCGCGCCCGTGACCACGGTCTGCGGCTCCGGCGCGCCGTAGTCCACCGTCGCCAGGACGAGGCGGTCGGCGTTCGGGTGCTGGTCGATGCGCACGATGCGCCCGACGAATATCTTGTCGCGCTCCCACTCCGCGCCTAGCCGCTCGATCTTCTCGACGGCGAGGCCAGACATGGTGAGGCGGTGGGCCAGCTCATCAATGGAAACGTTGATGTCTACGTAGTCTTTCAACCACGACAATGGCACGAGCATGTGTTCCTCTCCTTCCTCGCGGGGCTGTCCTTAGGCGTACTGTTCCAGGAACCGCAGGTCCCCGCTGAAGAACAGGCGAATATCGTCAATGCGGTGCTTCAAGATGGCCGGACGCTCGACGCCCATGCCGAAGGCGAAGCCGCTGTACACGTCCGGGTCGTAGCCGCCGTTGCGCAGGACGGTCGGATGCACCATGCCCGCGCCAAGAATCTCCAACCAGCCCGACCGCTTGCAAATGGAGCAGCCCTTGCCACCGCACACGATGCACTCGATGTCCATCTCGACGCTCGGCTCGGTGAACGGGAAGTAGCTCGGGCGGAAGCGCACCCCATACTGTGGGCCGAAGAAGCGATGGGCGAAGTTGATGAGCGTGCCCTTCAAGTCGGCCATCGTGATATGGCGGCCAACGGCCAGTCCTTCGACCTGGTGGAACTGCATCTCCGAGCGCACCGTCACCGGCTCGAAGCGGAAGACCATGCCGGGCAGGATGACGCGAATTGGCTCCGGATAGTACTCGCGCATGGCGTGAATCTGACCCGGCGACGTGTGCGTGCGCAGCAGTAGGTCCGCATCCAGGTCGGCCTCCGGCGGCAGGACATAGAACGTGTCCTGCATGTCTCGCGCCGGGTGGTGTTTCGGCATGTTGAGCAAGCCGAAGTTGAAGTCATCCGTCTCGATCTGGCGGCTGCGGTACACCTGGAAGCCCATCTGGCCGTAGATCTCGCGGATCTCGCGCAGCGTCCGCGTAATCAGGTGCAGCCCACCCACGCCGGCCGGCCGCCCCGGCAGCGTCACGTCAATCGTCTCGCTCGCCAGCGACGCCGCCAGCGCCTGCGCCTTCAGCCGCGCCTCGGCCTCGGTGTAAGCCGTCTCCAGCGCCGTCTTAACTTCGTTGAAACGCTGACCGGCGGCCGGCCGCTCAACCGCCGGAAGCTGCCCCAGCCCGCGCATCGCCTCGCTGATGACGCCCTTGCGCCCCAAGATTTCGTTCCGCCATGCCGCCAACGCCGCATCATCTTGTGCCTCGGCCAGCCGCGCCAGCGCGTCCGCCTGCATCGCCGCCATATCCTGTGCTTTCTTCTCCATCGCCACCTCCGTAGATAACAAAAAAGCCCCCGTCCCGCATGGGGACGAGAGCATGCTCCCGTGGTGCCACCCCGATTGGCCGCGCCTTGCGCACGACCCTCTCAGTTCCCAGCGGGCCGGTCACAGCATCGCGCCGGCCGATTGGGCGCCCAGGTAACGGTGGGCTGCCGGGACAAACTACTCGGCTCGCGCCTTTCCCCTGTCCGGCTCAAGAGTGAACTTCGGCGCGCCTCCGCAGGACGCGGCTTCCAGTCGCCGACCGCGCCTCCCTGGCTGCTCGATCACGCCTACTCTCTCTATCATCGCCTTGTGCCTCAATTATACCTATGTCCCCTCCCTGGGGTCAAGCGCAGAAAGGACGACCGCTGCATCCGCCGTTCGATGGATGAGTGTTAGACTAGCGCAAAGCCGTCGCCTATAATTGTCTGTGGTTGTCGGGATTACCCGTCACCACATAGCCGATTTACCCACATCATACCGCAAGGAGAATAGCAATGGCCAAGATGATGGTGCTCTACCCCCAGCCTGCGGATCTAGCGGAATTTGACCGGGTTTACGAGGCCGAGCATATCCCATTGTGCAAGGAAGCCTATCCGACGATGAGCCGCATGGTAGCAAACAAAGTCGTCGGGTCGCCCATGGGAACACCTCCCTACTACATGATCGCCGAGATCGAGTTTCCATCCAATGAGGCGCTCCAAGAGGCGATGGGCACGAAAGCAAACCGAAACGTAGGCAAGCATGCCATGCAGATTTCGACCGGCGGGCCGATTGTCGTCCTGCTGGCCGAGGACCAGGTCGTCTAGGAATTGGCTCGAACGCGCAGTGTTGGAAACTTTCGGGCAGACGGTTCGTAATATGGGTGAGAACGGAATAGATGTTCGAATTCACACCCAGGAGAGTGAAACATGGCCGTGGACCATCTTGAATTGGTACAGTTTCAGCAGAACCCCGAACCGCGCTGCCCCGTCGTCCTCCTTCTCGACACCTCTGGCTCTATGATGGGCAAGCCCATCGCCGAGCTCAACGCGGGCCTCAAGGACTTTGAGCAGACTCTCAAGTCTGACGCGCTTGCGTCCCTACGCGTCGAAGTCGCCGTCATTACCTTCGGCGGCAAGGTCAGCGTAATGGACGTGGTAAATGGCAAGGGCGGCATCCCCTTCGACGCGCAGCAGGCGTTCGTGACAGCGGACCGCTTCCAGGCGCCCACGCTTTCGGCCGACGGCGAGACGCCCATGGGCGAGGCCGTACGCCAGGGATTGGCCTTGATCCAGGAGCGCAAGAATATCTACAAGCAGAACAGCCTGGACTACTTCCGCCCGTGGATCTTCCTGGTCACCGACGGCCGCCCGACGGACAACGGCTGGGAAGCCGCCGCCGAGCAGGCCAAGCAGGAGGAGGCGCGCAAGGGCGTATCCTTCTACGCTGTCGGCGTTGAGGGCGCGGACCTCAAGACCCTGGGCCGCTTCTCCGAGGACCGCCCTGCCTTGAAGCTCAAGGGGTTGGCATTCCGCGAGCTGTTCATGTGGCTCTCCAAGAGCTTGTCCTCCGTCGCCAACTCGCAGCCGGGCGAGCAGGCCCCCCTGCCGCCGGTTGGCTGGGCGCAGGTGGATACATCCCACTAATGATGGGCATGGATACCTGGCGCGTCGTCGGCGCATCGTCGCCGGGACGAACCCATGACGTGCAAGGCGTGCCGTGCCAGGACGCGCACGCCTATCGCGTTTTGGAGGATGGAACCCTGCTCGTCGCTGTCGCGGACGGCGCAGGGTCAGCCGAGCGGGCGCAGGACGGCGCGCAGAACGCCGTTCTGTGCGCCCTGGCGTGGCTTGCCGACGCACTGGAGACGGGCGAGCCGGAGGACGCGGACGGCTGGCGCACGCTCATGGCAGACACGTTCACCGTGACGCGAGAGGTCATCGCCGCCATCGCTGACGAAGCGGACACGCCGCTACGCGAGTTCTCGGCCACGCTCATGTGTGTCGTCGTGACTGACATCTGGCTCGTCGTCGGGCAGATTGGCGACGGCATTGTTGTGACCGAGGAGCGCGGCGAGCTAACGGTCGTTGTTCGCCCACAGCGCGGGGAGTACGCCAACGAATCGGCGTTTCTGACGATGAATAACTTGTTGGATTATGTAGCTATCGAGGTGACCGGGCGGCCGCCGGAGGCCGTCGCTGTGACAACGGACGGGCTGCTGAGGCTGGCCGCCAAGATGCCTGACGTCGTCCCCTACGGCCCATTTTTCGCGCCGCTGTTTGCCTTCGCCGCCGGCGCTGCTGACCCATGCCAGGCGGAAATCGCGCTGGCGAGCTTTCTCGCGTCAGAGCGGGTCCGCGCCCGCACCGACGACGACACGACCCTCGTGCTGGCCGTCCGAGATACCTGGGAGCCAAGGCCCATTGCGCCAACCCCATCGGTGGCCGAGAGCCTGAATGGGCATCGGCCGTCTGGTGAGCCTGAGACAGACGGCGAGAGCTTCGACACAGAGACGGAAGCCGCGTATGAGGGCGAGGACGGAGCATGATCGTCTACAATTCGCGCCGCCAGCGCGCCTCGCTCAAGAACCAGCCCATTGCCCAGGGTGGCGAAGGCTCGGTCTACGAGATCGAGGGCCAGAGCGGACTGCTCGCCAAAGTCTACAAGACACCCCGCAGCGACTATGAGCGCAAGCTGTTGTGGATGATGCACAACCCGCCGGTGCAGCCGCGCCAGCCGGCCGGTCACGCCTCCATTGCCTGGCCGAGCGACCTGCTGTATGACCAGCGCGGCGCCTTCATCGGCTACGTCATGCCGCGCATCCGCACGGCCATCCCCCTGCTGAACGTGTTCAACCCGCGCCGCCGCATGCAAACGCTGCCCGGTTTCGATTGGCGTTACCTGCACCGCACGGCGCGCAACATGTCGTCGGCATTGAGCGCCATTCACGCTCGCGATTATGTTGTCGGCGACCTGAACGAGAGCAACGTCCTGGTCACGCCTGCCGCCCTGGTCACGTTCATCGATACCGACTCCTTCCAGGTGCAGGCCACCTACAACGGGCAGCCCGTCCCCTATTATTGCCCGGTCGGCAAGCCCGAGTACACCGCGCCGGAGCTGCAGGGGAGGACATTCCAGACAACGTGGCGCAGCCCGGCCGCCGACCGCTTCGCCCTGGGCGTGCTCGTGTTCCAACTGCTCATGGATGGCAGCCATCCGTTCCGCTCGCGCTGGCATGGGCAAGGCGACCCGCCGAGTGTGGCGGAGAAGATTTCTCGCGGTTTGTTCCCATACTCTGCGCTCTTGGCCGACCCCGTTCAGCCGCCGACGACCATACCCAGCCTGAAGATCCTGCATCCGGAGGTGGAGATTCTGGTCTACCGCTGCTTCGCGAGCGGCTACCGCGACGCGGCGCAGCGCCCGCAGCCCGAAGAGTGGGAGCAGGCGCTCAAGCAGGCTGAGGCGGCGCTCATCGTGTGTCCCAAGGGCCACTGGTTCTCCAGCCACCTCCCGCGCTGCCCGAAATGCGATCCGTCGGTCCTGCGGCCTGGGGTCACTGTCGCAGCCGCTAACGGCAGGCGCGCGACTGCAACGCCGGCCCCGGCTGCCCCATCGATGAACGGCGCCCGGCCCGTGGCAACCCCGACACCGACATCCTCGCCGAAAAACACGCCGACGTCGCCTGCCGCGCCGACGCCGCAGCCTGCACCGACCGGATCGACGGCAACACCACGCCCAGCCGCGCCCACCGCCCCGTCTGCACCGACACAACCGGGGCCGAACGCGCCAGGAAATGCAGCGGGCGCCCGTCCAGGCGCGAACACCACCCCGCCGCCCCCCAACAGCGCATCCAACCCCTGGGGTAGCCGTTCCACTCCACCGCCGAGGGGCAGCCAGCGCACGACCAGTTCATATTCCAGTGGACCGCGAACGTACTCGTCGCCGCCGCCATCGTGGGGCAGCGCGCCACGCAGCCAGTCGCAGACGGCCACTGCCCCCCGGCCCAACCCGCTCGCCACTCTGCTGTTCGGCTCGCTGCTCCAGCCCTTCACGCGGGCGTCGGCGCCGCAGCGGCGGAGCTTCATCCGCCAATGGGTCGGCGCTATTGTGGCCGCCGTCTCGGCCTTCGTGTGGGATTGGGCCGTGGACATCGCGCCGCTACCGTATCGCATGCGCGACGTGGCGCACCGCTACCGACGGCAGAGCTTCGCCACGGTGATGGCAGTGACCATGGTCATCAGCCTATGGGTCTCGATGGGTGGCCCCGGCGCGATGTGGACATGGACGTGGAGCAGTGCGGCTGCCGCCACGCCGGGCGTTATCGCCTATGCGCAGACCGTCCCCGGCCGCATGCACGACCTGGCAGTCGAGGCTCAGAGCCGCGTGCATGATTTAGCGACTGAGGCGCCGGGCCTTTTCCAGCAGCAACACACGGTAATCGTAAATGCTCAAGGGAGCTGGCAGGAAACCGACATCCTGGTCGAGAAGGGCGACAAAGTGAGCTTCAGCATTGACGGTAGTGCGCGAAGGCTCAACCAGGCGAATGGACTTGTCGCCCGTATCGGCAGTCAAACATTCCCTGTGCCGCCCACGTCTTATGTCATCGCTCAGGAAACAGGCGCTCTCGCCCTACGTATCAACGACGCGCCGGGCGCGCCCGGCAATTTGAGCCGCCCGATACAGGTCGCTGTGACCGTGTCCCATTAAGATGAGAGGAAAGCGCGAAGAGCCATGAGCATGATTGAGTTTGCGGTCGAAAGCCGACCCGTTCGCGCCTATCAGGCGGCGCCATCCCACAGTGACGGGCCAGGTGTCCTCGTTCTACACGCCTGGTGGGGCCTCACGCCCGTCTTCACTGGCGTGTGCGACCGCCTGGCGCGGGAGGGTTTCGTGGCCCTCGCGCCGGATCTCTACAACGGTCAGACAGCTGATAAGATTGAGGAGGCGGAGCGGCTAGCTCAATCCCTTGACCCGGAGGCAACGTCCAAGGTTGTCAACGCGGCGGTGGAGCGGCTCCGCGAGCATGAAGGGGTGCGCGGCGACCGCATGGGCGTGATTGGATTCTCACTGGGTTCGGGGTTTGCGTTGACGATGGGAGGGCCGGTCGCGGCCATTGTCACGTTCTACGGCACGACGTACCCTGAATGGAGTTGGGCGAAGGCGGCGTTCCAGGGCCACTTCGCCGAGAACGACCCTTATGAGCCGGCCGAATACGTGCGCGGCCTGGAGGACAGCCTGCGCAGGGCAGGCCGTGACGTCACCTTCTACACCTACCCAGGCACGAGCCACTGGTTCTTTGAGCCGAACCGGCCGGAGTACAACGCCCAGGCCGCTGACCTCGCCTGGCGCCGGACCCTC
The DNA here is from genome assembly GCA_039810085.1 of Anaerolineae bacterium. GTDB lineage: Bacteria > Chloroflexota > Anaerolineae > Epilineales > JAHCIE01 > JBDHWG01. The sequence goes on along the minus strand of JBDHWG010000017.1, from coordinate 39,551 downwards.
GACTTCTTGCGCTTACACTTATCCGACTAAGCGATTTCTTCGTCTTGTTTCTTCTTCCGGACACGGCTGAGAGCGCCCTGGACGCCCCTCGCGGCGCTGGCGGCAGCCGGGCCAATTTTCTGCCCAGCGGTCTTTGCGGCGCTGGCGGCCGTCGGGCCAATCTTCTGCCCAGCGGTCTTTGCGGCGCCGCCCACCTTTGGCCCCCAGTCCGCAGCGCGCTCGGCGCTCCACGTCTTGGCCGCGTCGAGCCTCGGCGCCATAGCTGTGCCCACGTTCCCGGCCTGGGCGCGAAGGCGGTCGATGGCGCTGATCTCCTCCGGATTGAGCGCCTTCGTCTCAGCCTCGATGCTCTTCAACTCCTCGCCGCCGAAGTACTTCACGGCACGCTTACCGATCAAGTAGGTCGAGGCCACGTCCAAACCGGCGCCGAGAATCAGCCCCGCAACTGGAATCACCTTGAGGACGGCGCGCTCGGCCGCTTCCTGCCCGAAGCGTGTAGCGACGCGAGCCGTCATGGCTTCCACGGCCATGTCAAGCCCCATGCCGACGCCCATGATGGCGATGACGGCGTTGCGCCGCTCGGCGCGCGAGAGATCGCGGCCAAACAGAAGCGCAATCTCGTGGATCAGCTCGGCCTGGTAGCGGAACGTCATGACGATGTCGACGCCCACACCCAGCGTTAAGGCCGCGATGGAGCCGATGCCCGGGATAACGGCCGACGCCGCCGTTGTGCCGCCGACAACCGCCGTCTTCTTCGCCTTGTCCCGAATCAGGATGTCAGCGAGCTGCTTCCTGTTCATGCTCGGGTGGCTGGCCTTGACCTCCGCGACGCGCTGGGCGGCTTCTTCAGAATCAACTGAATCTACCACCTTGAAGAGCATGCCCACAGCGCCAGGCATACGGGAGCCAGCGCCCTGGATCTGGTCCATGGGCAGCGCCGCCTCAATCTTGTCCAGCGAGCTATTGACGCCGGCGACAACCTGAGCCGCGCGCGTGCGAACGTCGGGGCGCGGCGCCCCAGGCGAGCCGTTGCCGTTGGCCGTCGCGTTGGCCGCCTGGTTGCCCCCGGGCATGATTTCGTTGGGAGTATGGTCGGACATCGCTACTTTCCCTCACTTACAATTCGCAAGTTAGAATGTTGGAACCTCGGCAACTTTCCACGTCATCTCCAGCCCGTTGCCCACCGGCAGCAGCACGCTCTCTAACCCTGGCGCGGAGTGCACAAATGCCGTGTACGCGCTCAGTTCGGCCGGGTGGCTCAGGCCGCCGTGGGACAGGGCCACGCCACCGATGCGCAGGCGCGGCAGCAGCGCCTTCAGGAAATCGAGCCGGTCCTCGCGGTCCTCGTCGAACAGCACAAGATCGAAAGTCTCATCGAGACGAGGCAAGAGTCGTGCCGCATCCCCAATCTGGACATCTACCGTAGATACGAGATTGGCGGCGCTGAGGTTGCGCCGCGCGAGATTCACCTGCGCCGTGTCGCGCTCGATAGTCACGACCCGCCCCCGGCCCAGCCGCGCCGCCTCCGCCAGCCACAGCGTCGCATACCCTGCGCCTGTGCCAATCTCCAGGATGCGCCGCGCCTGCATGGCCGCGACGAGAATGAACAGGAACGCGCCTGCATCGCGGGAGACGCCCTCGACAGTCTTCTGCACGCGCGCCCGTTCCTCCTGGGCCGCCAGGCCGCGCCAGAAGGTCTCGCTCGGAGCCTTCGGCAGCTTGATGCTGACGCTCACGCCCTCGCCGATGGGAATAATAGACGTGACCAGCGTTGGTTGCGCATTGACGAAACCCACGTAGGCGGCTGTCTCGGCGTGGGACGTGATGTTGTCGGCGACGAGTAGTCCGCCAGATGCAACCCTCGGCAGCACGGCCGACGCGAGCGGGACGTAGTCGTCCTTCTCGGCGTCGATGAAGGCCATGTCGAAGTCGTCCGGCAGCGTCGGGATGATGGCGTGGGCATCGCCGAGGCGCGCATCCACCACATCGGCCAGACCGGCGCGGGCGAAGTTCTCTAGCGCCTCAGCGTGGCGTTCAGGGCGCAACTCCATCGTCGTCACGTGGCCCTTGACGGCTTGCGCCGCCTCGGCCAGCCAGAGCGTCGAGTAGCCGTTGGACGTGCCGACCTCCAGGATGCGCCGCGACCGGGCAGCGCGTATCAACAGATTGAGGAAGCGCCCCGTATCCGGCTTGAGGTTGCGCGCCCGTAACTCTCGCGGCATCCCCTGGGCGCGCTCCTCGCGGTCCCGCGCCTCCAACGCGCGCATCAGCGCGATGATGTCCTTGCGCATCGTCTACACCTGCGCCTCGTCTAGCTCCCGCCGTGCCTCGGCGAGCACGGCCACTAGCTCATCGTGGATAAGGCCGTTGCTGGCGACCAGACGCGATGGCGACTGGTCGATGGTCCACGCCTCACCGGCGAAGTTGGTCATGCGCCCACCGGCCTCCTCGACCAGCAGCCAGCCCGCCGCCCAATCCCACGGGTTCAGGTACATCTCCCAGTAGCCGTCAAAGCGACCGGCCGCCGTCCACGAGAGGTCGAGCGCCGCCGAGCCTGCGCGCCGCACGCCCTGAGTGCGCGGCACAAGCGCGTTGAACGCGGCCAGGTTGTTGTCGCGGTTCGTAGCGCGACTATAAGGGAAGCCGGTTGCCAGGAGCGCCTCGCCGAGCGTTGCAGCGCGCGACACGCGCAGACGGCGGTCGTTGACCCAGGCTCCGCCGCCCCACTCTGTCCAGAACAACTCGTTGCGCATCGGATCAATGACAGCGCCCACAACTGGCTGGCCCGCCACGACCAGGGCGACGGATACGCTGAAGACCGGGACGCCGTGGGCATAGTTGACTGTGCCATCCAGTGGATCGACAAGCCACACCGGTGTCGAGCCGCGCAGCACGCTCGCGTCGCGGGCGCTCTCCTCGGCGTAAATCTGGTGGTCGGGGTAGCGCTCGCGGATGCGGCCTAGCAGCAGCGCCTCGCACTCGTGGTCTACCTCCGTCACGAGATCGACGGCGCTGCTCTTCGACGAGACCTCGAAATCCCCCTCGTACCGTTGGCGCAGCACTTCGCCGCCCGCCAGGGCCAGTTCGCGGACAAACTGTAGATAATCACTCATTGAGACTCCTTTTTGAAAGATTAACACATCTGTCGATGGCGGGCAAACGCTTGGACCTAGGTCAAATGTTCGGCGTACCCTTGCCGAAATGGCCCTAATGTGCTATGCTTAGGGTCACCGATTGTCTCTGCAACACAACGACGCCTGTTATCACGGTGGAGCGTAGCGATCTCTCGGCGAGAGATTGCTTCGCCAATGCTCGCAATGACAGGCGCATCTGAGGCGCTATGATCCGTATTCGACATATCGTTGCCAACAACTTTAAGCAGCTTGACAATGTTGACCTGACGCTGCCCCCATCGGGGCGTTTCCTCGTCCAGGGGCGCAACGAGGCCGGCAAATCCTCGCTGTTCGAAGCCCTGTACTTCGGCCTGTTTGGCAAAGGACTCATCGGTAAGCAAGAAGACCTCATCGGCTACGGCCAGGAGAAGCTATACGTCGAGGTCTGGCTCGAAGCCCGCGACTGCCGGCTCAAGATTACGCGCACCGTCTCCCGCACGGGCCGCGGCAACAGCGCAATCCTCGAAATTGACACGTCGGATGGCCGGCATGAGGAACTGCGCGGCGCGACCACCGTCACGAACCGCATCATCGGCGAACTGCGCCTGGACGCGGACTCGCTCCTCAATACGTGCTTCGTCGAGCAGAAGCGCCTCGACAAGCTGGAGGGTCTGGCGAAGAACGAGCGCGAGAAAGCTCTCTCCCGCCTGCTGAACACCGACAAGCTCCAGGAGCTGGCGGAGAGCCTGAAAATCAAGGGCGAGGAGCGCGAGAAGCTGACGTGGTACGAGCAGCGCCGCGATCTCGCCGCCGTGCAAGCCGATTTGCCGGTCCGTAAAGCCGAGCTGCGCGAGATCGAGACGCGGCTGTTGCTGGCCCAGGCGACGGCGGATCTGGCGGGCGTGTTGGCCGCGGACGAGGACATTCGCCGCCTGGATACTGAACTTGCCGATCTCCAGGCGCGCGCCATCGAGCTCGACCAGCGGCAAGCCGAGGTCGAGGCCGTGACCGAGGCCGGCAAGCGGCTCAAGGAGGTTCAGGGGCGTTTAGAGCAGTTAGCCCGCCAGCGTCAGAACCTCGCAGCCGATGCCGCGCAGATGACGGCGGCGCGGGAGGCAGCCGCTGCGCTCCCCCAGGCCCAGGCCGAGGCGCGCGCCCTTAGTCGCCTGGCAAATCGATTTGCTCGCCTGGATCTCGTCGCCGCTGTTGGCGAGCGCAGCCGAATGCAGGCCCAGGAGCTAACGCGCCAGGCGGCGGACGCCCGCGCGCGCCAGGCTGAGCTAGATGCAGAAACGGCGCGGGGCGAGAAGCTAGACGCCGACATTCGGCAGGCAGAAACGGCGCTGGCCGACGCCGAGACCGCGCTACGCGGGCGTCAGGAGATGGACGAGCTGACGCGCTGGCGTGACGCCTACCGAGGCGCGACGGCGCCGGGCCGCGCGCAAACCGAGCTGACGGAGGCCCGCGGGACGCGGGCGACGCTGCTGGGTGATTTTACAGCCGCTATCGCCGGTTTCCGCACGTCCTCACCCAAATCCCTCGCAACGGCGCTGGAGAGTGTCGAAGCGCTGCTGACACAGCTCGAGGCGATGTTCCGCCGCCTGAACGACGTCGCCTACCGCGTCGGCTACTTAGAAGGCGCGAAGGAAACGCTCGATCAGCAAGCAGCGAGTGAGAAGAAGCGCCAGACGGCGGCCGAGCGGCGGCTGCGCGAGATCGGAGTTGCGGTCCCGGCGGATGAAGAAGCGGCCAATACACGGCTGGCCCAGCTAGAAGCGATTGTGGCAGGCCGACTTCAGACAGACCTGGAGGCGGCTGCCAATGCTGCTCGCACAAGCCTGAGTCGCCTGAACGGCGAGCGTGACGCCGTCCGCCGACGTGTGGTGGACCTCACAGCGAGTGTGCGGGGGCAGGATGCAGCGCACCTGGAAGATGACGCCGGCGTCGCGCGCCAGCGAGGGGAGCGTGCGACTGCCATTAGTGAACGTCACCTCCCTGTCGCCCTGGCGACCCTGGGCGCACGAAAGCTCACCCGGGATAGCCTGGCTAAAGCTCTTGCGGACGCGCAGGGCATGGTAGCGCGACGGCAGGCCGAAGCAGATGCGCTGGCCGAGATTCAGAAACGGCATGCGCGCGACCATAAAGCCGTGGCTGAGCTAGAGAGCGAGACAGCCTCACTCTACCAGGCGGCCTGCGCTGCGGATGCGGCGCTGCCCGTGTGGTCAGAGACGCTGTCGTCCGACGACCTGGAGCCGTTCCGTGCGGTGATGGTGGAGCGTTATCGGCAGCTCGGCGGCGCATCGATCCGCGAGCAGCGCATGCGCGTCGCCAGCGAGATTGGGAACGCGGAGGCGACGCGGCTTCAGGCCCAGCAGCGCGTCACGAAAGGCATGGCGGTCGCCAAAGAACGGCTGCGGCAAGCCTGCCTGGAAGACCTGCTGTCGGATAGCGAGATAGAGACGATCCGCGCGGCGCACGCGAGTCTGGCCGAGCATCGGCTGGACGCCGAGGCGCTAGGCGCAGCACAACGCGAAGCCCTGCGCACGATAGGCGCGTTGGAGAACCGCCAGGCTGAGCTTGACCGCAAGCTGCGGCTGGGCGACGAGGCGCTGAATCTCGAGGCGTGCCAGGCCGAGCTTGAGCGCATGCAGCACGAGATGGAAGTGCGCGAGCGCGGGCGGCGCATCATTGAGCAGGCGCACACGCGCATCAAGGAGAAAGTCCTGCCCGCGACCGTCGCCTACATGGGCCGTATCCTGCCACAGCTGACGAACGGCCGCTACGAGATCGTCCATCTCTCGCCGGACTTCAAGATCGAGGTCATGGACGAGCGAGTCGGCGACACCGGCGGCTTCCGCCCCAAGGATGTGTTCAGCGGTGGCTGCCGCGACCAGGTTTCCCTGGCGCTGCGCCTGAGCTTCGCCCTCGCGACGCTGCCGGAGGAGCGCGGTGCCGCCCCATCATTCATCTTCCTGGACGAGCCGCTGGGCGCGTTCGACGACGAGCGCGCGGAGGCTCTGCTGACCCTACTCACCGACGGCGAGATCGGCCAGGCCTTCGACCAGATCTTCCTGGTCAGCCACGTTCGCGTCGACGAGTCGGCGTTCGATTACCGGATCAGGATGGAGGGCGGCCGGGTGGTCGAGCACAACCTGCCGAATCCGACGGAAGTAGACGCGACAACCGTGTGATAGTGTAGCGAAATAGACAAAGGGCCGACTTATCAGTCGGCCCTTGTTATTCCTATTGCTTGTCTCTCAATCGTGAACCCAGACCCACGTGCCGGGGTTCGACGGCGACGAGTACACTGTGTTCGCGCCGGCCGGCACGACCGGTCCCGTCCACGTAAACAGCCACTTTGCGTCGGCGGGCGTGATGTTGACGCAGCCGTGGCTGCGCACGGCGCCGAACATGTCATGCCAGTACGCGCCGTGGATGGCGTAGCGCTCGGTGAAGTACATGCTCCACGGCACCTCGTCCAGTGTGTACGGGTCGTTGTTCTCGCCCTTCGGCTTCGACGGGTCGTACATCGACGCGCTGCTCGCCATCGTGTGGCTGATGTGCTTCTCGTAGATGGGATACAGGCCCTTCTTCGTGGGGAAGAGGCCCTTGCCCGACGAGACCAGCGTCGCAAACACCGGCGTGTCGCCTTCATACGCCGTGAGCGTCTGCTGCGTCAGGTTGACGTCGATCCACTTCTCGCCCGGGCCAACACCCGCTGGCGGCTGCATCGGCTTGACGATGCGGACGAGCTTCGGGCTAACCCACTGACCGTCGGAAATGCGGAGCCAGCCGTTGTCGACGCCGACCACCCCAACGGGCGTATAGCGGTTCAACGTTCCCAACACTCGGGCGTTACCATTGGGCTGGTTGAGTACCCACGTGTTGTTCTCCGTCACGAAGCCGAGCACGCCTTGCTCGCTCCCGTCGAAGTGAACGCCCTCGAAGCCAGAGGGGTTCATGATGGCGACGTCATTGGCGTTGACCCACGTGCCACGTGAAGTACGATACCACGTCTGTCCAGCCACGTTCGCCGACCCCTTGATGCTGAGCCAGGTATCCCAGTCGTCGAGCGCGGCGACCTGGTTGCCGCCTGGCGCATCATACGACCATGAGGGCTGGACGACGCGCGCCCAGCGCGTGAACACGGCCGGGCGCTCGGCCCCGTTGGGCTGCGGGTCGGCCGAGGTGCTTGTGCCAGGTGAGTCAGCCAGCGCTAGAGGCACGGCAAACGCAAGTAAGACGAGAACAAGGACGACGGGGATCAGCTTGAAGCGTATGGACATCTCCACCTCCAGGAAACAGTAGACGCTGCACGACAGCTGTCAGCGCCTCCGTAAATAATAACACGGAACGGCGCTTTTTTGGTACGCCTGTGGGGGGAATTTTAGCAAATCTTAAGCCACGGGCGCATGCTCGCGCGCGGCCTACTGGCGGTTCTGGCTCACCCTTGTGGGCGAGCCAGAACCAAACTCGTGCGAGACTACTTGCCCATGCCAGCGAGCGCGTCGAACGCCGGACGGTGGGACCAGTCCGAGCGAACGATGCCGAAAGCGGCCTTCTCGTCAGCCGCGCCAGACACCGGGGCGAAGTTCAGGTTCCACAGGAACATCGGGCCAACCCAGCCCCAGTTGCGAGCCATCTGGTATGCCTGGGTGATGTACTGCGCCTGGAGGCCCTCGCTAATCTGCGCCGCGTAGCCGTAGCCCGCCGCTGGACCAGCGCCTAGCCCCTGCACCGAAGCCCACCCGAACTCCGTCGGGCAGAGCTTCTTGTTGCCGTCACCGTTCTGCAGCATGATGTTGCGGTAGCCTTCCATCGTGCTGCGGAAGAAGAAGCTCGGGTGACCCTTGAAGTCGCCGTCGCCGCCCTGCGTCCAGTCCACCGTCGGTGGGTTGTTGAAGCCGCTGGGATGCACACCGACGCAGTCCGACACGCCGCGCAGACCGTTGGCGTACATCGCACGCAGGTAAGCCTGGTCGTCAACCGCGGTGTTGCCATCGTTGACACCCGTCGGCGTCGGCGCGCCGCTAATGACGATGGCGCTCGGGTCATTGGACTTGACAGCGTTGTAGGCTGCGCGCAGCAAGTTCATGTAATTCGCCGCGTTGATGCGGCCATCCCGACCGCCCCACTCGTACCAGAGGTTCTGCTCGTTCCAGATTTCGTACGCCTGGACCTTACCCTGGTAGCGGTTGGCGAGGGCAGCCATGAAGTTGGCGAAGTCCTGCGGGTTGGCCGGCGGCCCGTCCACTGAGCGGTCATCGGCCGGGCGTGCCCAGGCCGGCGCCTTCACCACGCTGAACAGAACACTCAACCCCTTGGCATTCGCGTCGTTGACCAAGCGATCCAGCTCACCCCACTGGATGTTACCCTTCGACGGCTCGAAGCGCTTCCACTCAACCTGCTGCTTGATCCAATTGAAGCCCAGCTGGTTGACGGCGCCCATCGAGCGGGCGTGGTTGCCATCGCTAATGAAGTCGCCCTGGATGCCATAGTCGAAGCCGACGCCGCCGGGGCGTGGAGCCGCGACGGGGCCACTCGCAGGCACGGCGGCAGCGACATCTGTAGACGCTGGGCCTGCCGGTGGGGGAGCAGCCTGCACGACCTCACCGAACGGCGCGTCGGGGTTCGGGACGTAGCTGCGCGCGTCCGAAGCATGCGACCAGACTGTGCTGTGGTTGTCGATACCGTCCACGGCGACCGTGAAGTAAATCTTGTTGGCGCGGTTGCGCGCCAGGCTCACATCCACGTCGTTGAATGTCCAGACCGGATGCGAAATGCCGCCGTCCTTGCTGGTGCTCTTCTCGCCGGTGCCGACGACCTCAAATGGGCCGTTGTTCACCGACCGAAGCAGCTTGACGGCGTTGCCGAAGCTCGTCGGCACTGAGTTCTGCGTTCCTCGATTGAAAACGCGCACGGTCACGTTCGCCAAATCCGCGCTCGTCACCGTCTGCTGGTTGCCGCCCTTGTCGTGCGGCCAGACGATGCTAATCCGAGAGTCGACGGCCTTCGCGCCGGCTGTACCCGTAGGCAGCACGGGCTGCGGCAGGTAGGTGCGCCCATCGGCGCCGTGACTCCAAACACTGTACTGCGAAGGCGCGCCGTCCACCGTCACGAAGAAGTAGTACTTGTTGACGGGGTCTTTGGCGGCCGAGACATCAACGTCGTTGAAGTCCCACACAGGGACTGGCTTACCGTTGACGTCGATCATGCGCTTCGAACCGTTCCCGACGGGCTGGGCGGGATCACTGTTCAGCGCCTTCCAGAGGACGACTTTGTTGCCGAAGTTCGGATCGACGGGCGTCAGGCCGCCTGCCTGGAACAGGTAGGCTGTGATGTTGACCTGATCGGCGGCGCTGACCGGGGCATTGTTGTGGGGCCAGACGATCTCGACTTTGGCATCGATTGAACCGGGTGCTGATGCAGGATCAGCGCTGGCAGATACGGCTCCGAGGGCCAGTATCGCCAGACACCCGATGACCACAAGGCCGAGGCGCCAGGGCATCGAACGTATAGGTAGCACGGAAACATCTCCTTCAGGGCGTCCCAGCACGGCGAAGGTGGGAAGGATGCAGCCAGAAAGCGCGGCGGGACGCGAAAGGGGGGTGGGAAGATACGACCTAGCGTGGAAGTGTATGCGAAACTCGTTTTGGGTCAAGGATAAGTGAGTCTGTGGGGCGCGGTGGACGAAAATTCGCTTACACGGGCGGCCAGGGAATGTGTCGCCCCGGGCCGGGGTCGGGAAAGACGTGGTCGGTGAGGAGACGCTTGAGGCGGCGCTCCATCGCGCTAATTTCGGCGTTGGACAGAAGCTGGCCCAACTCCTCGCGCAGCGCCATGCCAGGCTTGAGCATCCTTTGCAGACGCTCCAGGTCATCCAACAAGTCGTCCGGCACCGGCTGCCCCGCGAAGTCCCAGATCACGGTGCGGAGCTTCGGGTCGGTGTGGAATGCGATGCCGTGGTCGATGGCCCAGATGCGCCCGTCGTGGCCGCGCAGCATGTGGCCCGCCTTGCGGTCGGCGTTGTTGACCACGATGTCGAACAGGGCGATGCGCTGCGCCTCCGGCTGGCACGTCTCCCGGAAGGTGAAGTAGTGCTCTTCTTGGTCGCAGTCGATGTAAAACTGGAGCGAGCCAAAGCCACGTGGCCCGCTGCGCAGCACCGTCGGCGGCACGATCATCCAGCCCAGCGCCGCGCTGACGAGATAGGCGGCGCGTTCGCGCAGGCAGAGCGTCCCCTGGGGGAAGTCCCACAGCGGGCGCTCACCACGACGCGGCTTGTAGACCGCCGGCAGCTTGAGCTCCCCGGCCGATACCATCACCAGGAAGGTATAGTTCGAGCTCCAGGGCAACATGCCCTGCTCCTCAATCTTGCCTTCCGCCAGGGTTTCAAGCACTTCTTCGACGGTGATGGCGACCGACTCGTCCGGGTCATCTTCAGTCGGTGAGGGATGCGTGGCGTTCATTGCTCGCTAAGCTTCGGGCGAAAACCGTTGCGCGGCGGGCAGAAGTGCCCCTCTGCGTTCATGGGCTGGCCGCACAGTGGGCAGATCGGGCGGCCCTGCTTGACGACCTCGGCCGCGTGGCGAGCCATGGCTTCCATCTGTCCCCGGCTAGCCCAGACGCGGACGACACCGCCGGTTTCGCTCTCGGACGACGACTCCTCCTCCTCGTCCTCCTCGTCAGCCGTCGGCACCTCCTGGGCCACCAGGACGAGCAGGTCGCGGTCCTGGTCATAGCCGAGGCCCATCTGACCGACGCGGAACAGTGGATTGATGGGGTGCTCGAGCGCCATGTTGCGCGGGAGCGGCGCGGTGGAGACGCTCGGGAAGTTCTGGTCCAGGTGCTCGATGAGCTGTAGAACGCTCTGGGCGAGGGCGGCCACCTGCTCCTTCTCCATGAGCAGGGAGATCATGGTGCTCCCCTTGCGCATCTGAAGATAGAAGGTGCGTGACCCTGGCACGCCGGTATACCCCGCCGTGATGTGGGTCACAGGATTCAGCTCAATAACGTTGGAGGCCATAGGCAACTACTCTTTCCCCTCTCCTGGGGGCGATTCGGCCGCGCCCGACGAATCCCCGGCCGGCTCCCCCACCGGCGCTGGCGCTTCCTTACCATCTGCGCCATTCTCGGCCACAACAGGCTCGACACCGCCAACCGTCGCCGTATCCTGCGCCTTGCGCTCTGGTGGCGTGGGGAGCGATCCCGTGTCATTCATGACGACTAGCCGCGGCCCGCCTTTGCCGAGATGCACCCAGGTTACGGACGCGGGCGCGATGAACAGGCGCTGGAACAAGTCCAGGTGTACGCCGATATAATAGGCCACAATGGCTTTGATGACGTCGGCGTGGGAGACGACGGCGACGATATCGTCCGGGTGTGTTACGTGGATCGCCTCGCACTGCCCCACGGCACGCGCCTGCATCTCGGCAATCGTCTCGCCGGCCGGAAAGCGCGTGATACTGGGGAAGTACTGCACGCCGTGCCACAGCTCGTGCTTGGACAACTCCTTAAGCTCGCCCCCCGTCCACTCGCCGTACTTGACCTCACCGACCGCATCCACGATTCGAATCGGCAGCCCGCGCGCCTGCGCCAGCGGCTCCGCCGTCTCCATCGCGCGTTCCAGCGGACTACTGTAGATAGCAGCGATGGGCAGCTCGGCGAGGCGTGTCGCCAACGCTTCGGCCTGGGCGTGGCCCTCGTCATTCAAATGAACACCTGGCGTCCACCCTGCGAGGCGGCCCGTCTTCACAAAATCGTTCACCGCGTGGCGTATGAGAAGTAGTTCTGTCATAGGTATAATTCTAATCGCGTTGCGCGCATCGGGCAACGCAATGGCGCACAGAATGCTCCGATATGGGGCGGCGATAGGGCGCGCAACACGCCGCGCCCTGATATCAGGATTGCCGTTACAAAGAAGTCTAGGAGTTGCACAGCGAATGCTCAAGTTTCACCTGCATTGCCGGCCGAGCCGCAGGGCAGCCTACGTGACGCCTGGTGGCGCAACTGAGGGATAATGGCCATAAACACCACCGACCTGACGAATGAACAGTACCTCTACCTGACCACGATCGGACGGGTCACCGGCCTGCCGCGCGAGATCGAGATCTGGTACGTCTTCGACGGCGGCAAGTTCTACGTCCTGGCTGAGCACTTCCACAACGCGCAGTGGGTAAAGAACATCAGGCGGCGGCCGCAGGTGAGCGTCCGTATCGCGGGCCGCCAGTTCCGGGCGATGGCACACGTGCTGGACGAGACGGAGGATGCGGAGGCGTGGCAGACGGCGCAGCGCCTCGGCCGCGAGAAATACGGCTGGGGCGACGGCCTGCCCGTGGAGCTTACCCTGGTGTCCGAAATGGGCAACGACGCTGGTTGACTACCCCGTGGTTGAGCGTAATATTCCAGTGTGGGCACATGAAAGTTAGAGATATCATTCGACTGCTGGAAACGGACGGCTGGGTGCAAATCGGACAGAAAGGGAGTCACCGCCAGTTCAAGCACCCGGCGAAACGGGGCAAAGTAACGGTCCCCGGAAAACTGTCAGACGATATTCCTATAGGGACGATGAAAAGTATTCTACGACAAGCAGGCTTGGAGGAGTAAGCATGGTCACGCACATTGAGAACCTCGATCTCGAACAGGAAAGGCGCGATGCGCTCGCCAACTTGATCGCGGAGCATGGCGAGGACTGGCTCAAGGAGTATGAGCCCAGCTCCTTTGGCTGCCACGAACTCTTGGATCGGACGGCTCTCGTGGCGGACTTACTGGAGCGTAGTGTACTTTGGCATCCTGCGTCGATTCAGAATCCGGAGTGGTTTCGTCTGGCAGAGCGAGCAGTGGCACTCCTTCAGGACCTATATCAGCGGATCGGTGAAGCGCATCTGGAAGATGAGGACGACACTGAAAAGTAGCGGCGCGACATCTTACGCGACAGCAAAACCTTACGGCCCATGACTTCTTTGACCAGCCGCCCTGCCACCCTTGCGGACGCCCCTGACATCGCCCGCATCTACAACGAAGGCATCGCCGACCGCGTCGCCACATTCGAGACGCGCCTCCGCACGCCGGAGGACATCCACACCTGGTTCGACGGCGTCCACCCCATCGTTGTCGTCGAGGACGCGGGCCGCGTCGTCGCCTGGGCCGCCACCTCTACCTACCGCCCGCGCGAGTGCTACGCCGGCATCGCCGAGTTCTCCGTTTATGTCGCGCGCGAAGCGAGGGGGCAGGGCGCGGGCCGCGTGGCGATGCTCGCGCTGATCGAGGCGGCTCAGGCGGCGGGCTTCTGGAAGCTCGTCTCGCGAGTGTTTCCGGAAAATACTGCCAGCCTGGGCTTGCTGCGCTCCGTCGGCTTCCGCGAAGTCGGTCGCTACGAGAAGCACGCCCAACTCGACGGCGTCTGGCGCGACGTCGTCATCGTCGAGCGGCTCATACTTCCCAACCTCTAGCCCTCGTCTACCTTTGTAGGGATGTTGGGGTTCAGTAGGATACTTCTGCCCTAACCTGCTCGCCCAGGAACACGCCGGCGAACAGGTCTCTCTCTAGCGGCGCACCCTTCGGGAAGTTGGGGGCGGCGCGGTAGAACGTCTCCGAGCTGAGCATTCGCCGCTGAATGGCCCTGGGCAGGATGCTCCACATGCCGCTGCCGCCGCCCTGGCTGACGTGACACGCCGCCGCCGCCATCTTCTCGGCGTACCACGGGCCTACGTCGATGCGCGTCGTCGTCGGCACCTCCCACGAAGCAATCTCTTTGAGGTTGATGTCGCCGTTGCGCCCAAACTTCGTGGGGTCCTTGCGCATCAAGGGCATGAGCCGCACCATCAGGCGCAGCATCGTCTTGGAGAACGAGTGGTAGTAGAGCTTCTGCGGCGCGTAGGGTTCGCCCGCCTCCGGGAACTGCGTCGGGTCGCCCGCCGCCTTGAACGCCATGACCGTGGCCTGGTGGATGGCGATGTGGTCCGGGTGGCCGTAGCCGCCGTACTGGTCGAAGGTCACGACGACCTGGGGCCGGAAGTGCCGAATGTGGGCGACGATCTGCCCCGCGACCTGTGTCACATCCGCCTGGGCGAGACACTCCGGATGGCGGCTCGTCTCACTGCCCGGCATCCCCGAGTCGCGGTAGCCAAGATAGTCGAGGCGCTGGACGCCGAGCTTCTGCACCGCGCACTCCAGTTCCTTCGTCCGCAGGTCAGCAATGCTGGCGTGACCTTCCAGCAGATGGTCGTCGACCTCGCCCACCTCCCCCCGCGTGCCACACACCAAGTGTACCTCGCCCTCGTCGGCATAGCGCGCCATCGTCCCGCCAGGCCCAAACGACTCGTCATCCGGGTGGGCAAACACCCCTAACAATCTCTTGTCAGCCATTCATCCTCATTAAGATTGTGTTACTCAACAACCGACGATGCCTTCAAGTCACCCACAGCGGCGACGAGCGCCTCGCCGTCGGGGAAGTCGGCCACCGTCCGGCTGCGGTAGGCATAGCGGACGATGCCTGTCTGGTCGATGATAAACACCCCCGACAACTGCGCCGCTTCCTCACTCGAGGACGCCGGCGCGGGTACATTCCCTTTGAGCAGCGACTTCGCGTACGCGCCCCAGGTCGTGGGATGCACTGTCCCCACTAGGCTGGACCCCAGACCATACGCGGCATACGCTTGCCGATGGGCATCCGAGAGACAGACGAAGGGTAAGTCTTGCTCCTGGCAATACTCGCGCGCTTGCGTCGGCTGCCCCATCGTCACGGCGACAATCTCGACGCCCTGCTTTTGCAGCGGAGGGTAAGCTTGACGCAACTGCGCCAGCATGGCCTTGCACATCGGTCAGCCAAAGTGGCGCAGAAAAACGAGCACGATCGGTTGATCGCGCCAGTAGTTCGCCAGCGGAACCGTCCGCCCCACAGCGTTTCTTACAAGCAGACTCGGCGCTTGCTCGCCCACCTGCGGCCCGTTCATCTCTCTCCCCAAGAAAATCACGCCGACGACCTACGCGGCGATAGTCTCGTCTTCCAAAAGTCTAGGGAACGGTCTCAGGCAAGTCAAGCCGACAGACAAGACAGGCCCGGCAGGTTTTGTGAAACCTGCCGGGCCAAGACCACGCGAGACGGGCTAATTGCCGTCGAGGGACTGTCCGCCCCAGCCGAGCAGCTGCGCATCAGCCACGCGAAGTGTCAGCGGGAGGAAACGGCCCAGCATCGCCTTGTTGACCTGGAACGGCACACGGAACAGGACGTTTCCAGCAGCGTCGGACGGCGCGCCGACACGAGATGCGGCGACGCGAACCGTGCCCTTTTCGCTGACCTCGTTGCGGAGGACATATGCGCCATCCAGCGCGCTGCCAAGCTGCGCGTGATCGGCCAGCGGCGTCAGGCGGCGCGAGTCGAACGTCAGGCGCACATCTGCGCCGTAAACCGACACGCCTGTGGCGACGACATCCACCCATACCGTCTCGCCTGGCTGAACACTCCAAAGCGACGGCACACGCACAGCCACCGCCGCCTTGCCTTGCGGCGCTGTGCGCTTGGCGGCGCTGGCCGTCCAGGGCGTCGGGCAGCTCTGTCCATAGTTGGAGCCGACGAGCACGACGTCGAGGATGTTCACCTGGCCGTCATTGTTCAGGTCGGCGCGGTGGTCGTCGCCAAGCGGCTGGTCGAACGCCGCCGCGACGAGAACAAGGTCGAAGATGTCAATCGAGCAGTCGTTGTTGGCGTCGCCCGCGACAAGCTCAGCCGTCGTCGACTCCGATATCAGCGCCGTGGTCAGCGGCGTCTCGGCGCGCAGATAGCCGTCGTGGCTGGCGGTGAGCTTGGACGCGCCTGGCTCATCCGCGGCGACATCGCACTGGAACGCGCCGCTGGGGTCCGTATCGCTGCACGGCATGTTGTCCACGCCCACGGTGCTGTCGCCAAAAGTCTTGCGTCCCTGAAGCATCACCTGGCCGCTTACTGAGCCAGCGGCGGACGCGCCGGGGAGACAGACGACGAGGGACACGTCGTCGACGTACATCCACGAGCGCTGCGAGTTGCCGTCGTTGAACACGTTGAAGTACGGCGCGATGCGGCGGCCGCGGAAAGCCGACACGTCGACAGACACCTGCTGCCACTGGCCGTCATTCGATGTGATGCGGAAGAGCGTCTGGAGCACGTTGTAGTTGCGGTCCAGGATGAGCGCCTCCTGGTAGTCGCCGCTGCCAGCCGCTGGTGATGCCGCGTTCTGGTCGCCCTGGATGACCGCGCTCGGCTGGTACTTGCTCCAGTCGCCCGCTACGGTCGAGCGTGGCGCCGCCTCGCTATACGCCTTGTACCAGAAGGTCAGCACAGCGCTCTGCGCATTCGAAGGAATGACGACGGATTGATACGCCGAGCTGTGGCTATACCTCGGCGCGGCGTTCGACGGGATGCCCAGCCGCATCGAGGTCGCGCCGGTGTGCGCTTGGTCGGTGGTGTAATTGGCCTGGAACGGGGTAATGGGGTGCGCCCAGACAGCGTTGCTCTCGAAGCCGCCGTTCAAGATGATATCGGTACAGGCAGGGCCGGTCGTCGGCGTGACAGTTGGTGTTGCCGTCGGCGTCGGCGTGAATACCGGGGGCGGCGGCTGCGGGCAAGTGTACAGGTATACATCGTCCACGAACATCCAGGTGCGGCCCGTCCCGCCGCCGTTGTTGTAGACATTGAAGTAGACATTGATGGTCTGGCCGCGGAAGCGCGTCACGTCGTACGTGACGTAGCGCCACTGCCCATCGTTCCAGATACCGCGCATGACGGTGGCTCGGATATGGTACTGCGTGTCCAGAATAAGCGCTTCCTGCATGTCCGCTGCGGCGGTAGCACCGGGCACGTTCTCGTTCAGCTTGTCGGTGTGGCCCAGGATAACGTCCGCCGGGTCGTACAGGCTCGACGCATCATCTTTGGCCGCCGTCCACGCCGGCTCCTCGCTCGCCCCAAGATACCAGAAGGACAGGTAGGCGCTAGGGGCATCGGCCGGTATGGTCACCGCCTGGTAGGCCGTACTGTAGGCGTAGACGTTGCGGTTCGGCGGCACGATGCCCAGACGCATCGACTGTTTGCCCGTGAAAGCAATCGCCGTTGTGTAGTTTGCCGTTGCGGGCGTGATCGGATGCTGCCACGCCATGTTGCCCTCGAAGCTCGGGTCCGCGACCCAGTTCTCGCAGCCTACTCCCACCGGCGGGTTGGTGGGGGTCGTCGTCGCCGTTGGGGTTGGCGACCCTGGAGCGGGCACGACATAGGAGGTCGGGGTACTTGTTGGGGTGTTGGTCGGCGTGTTCGTCGGGGTGTTGGTCGGCGTGTTCGTCGGGGTGTTCGTTGGGGTGTTGGTCGGCGTGTTCGTTGGGGTATTCGTTGGCGTGTTGGTCGGCGTATTTGTTGGCGTGTTGGTCGGCGTATTTGTTGGCGTGTTGGTCGGCGTATTTGTTGGTGTGCTCGTCGGGGGATTGGTTGGTGTGCTCGTCGCTGTACTCGTTGCCGTCGATTGTACCGCCGAAATTACGACGCTGCCATTGACCAGGGGCAGACAAGTCAGATTGACATTCGAGCTAGTCGACGCCGTGTTAACCGAGTTGAATATCAACGCGCTCGACGTGCCGAGGGCGCCGATGGCTTTGAAGTGGACGGTGGCGAGCGTATACGAGCCGGTGACAGGCGGCCCAACCCGCGCCTCGACATACCGTATCTGCCCTGTCGTATTGTTCGCTGTGTTGATGGGCGCCAGGCCGCCGAAATTTCCCTGGCTTACACTGGACGCAGGGGTACCGTTCTCATCGACCACCTGAAGAACCGCCGGGTCGAAACGAAGGTCAATGTCTGCACCGGAGAACGACACATCGGGTGAGTTTACAAGAACATTGACAGTGAAGGTAGCACCCGGCAGGACGCTGAGATTGAGCGGCGACAGGGAGACCTGGACGCAGGATGTTTGGGCTGTGGCGACCATCTGGCTGCCGCTCAGCAAGAGCGCCACAAAGATGGCTAGGACAGCGGCGGCGACGCTGCGCCACGCATGGGTGAAGAGGTGGACGGACATGAACAGTACCTCCCTAGCAGGATAAGCCGACGCTGTGGTGACACCAGGCAGTGTACCTACATAGATAACGATGACACTTTCACGAACGTTACTCTCGCAGTGAAGTCCGGAACCCAATATATGAAGAGCGTTCACAAAACGTAAGGTAGCGCGTCAGAGAAAGGCACAGGAACCGTCAACGACGGCTAAACGTGCGGCAAGAGTTTGGCGTGTCACGCAACCGATGCTACAATGAACATCTATTCTAGACAACGAGGAAGTGCAGCATGAACAAATGGGTCTGGATTCCTGTCACGTTTCTCCTCGTCGCCCTGGCCGGGTGCTCGACGCAGGGGGCCAGCAGCGGCGACCAGGGCGGCAAGGAAGTCACGACGCCTTCGGGTCTCAAGTACACCGACACCGTGGTCGGCACTGGAGCGACCGCTGAGAAGGGCAAGGTGGTCACCGTCCACTACAGCGGCTATTTGATGGACGGCAAGAAGTTCGACTCCTCGGTGGACCGCGGCCAACCGTTCCAGTTCAACCTGGGCGCTGGCCGGGTCATCAAGGGCTGGGACGAGGGCGTCGCGGGCATGAAGGTCGGCGGCAAGCGCACGCTCATCATCCCGCCCGATCTCGCCTACGGGCCAAAAGGCGCGGGTGGCGTTATCCCGCCGAATGCCACGCTCAAGTTCGACGTTGAGCTGCTCGGCGTACAATAGCCGCTCACACGTATTGGACGTACAAGGAGGGACGATGGATACCCATATCCGCCGTCCCTCGCATTTTCTTAAGGATCCACCTTCCCACCCTTGTCGTGCTGAGTGCAACGAAGCACCCCGATGGTCAGGGGATGCTTCACGCCGTTCAGCATGACAAACACTCAGCCGACGGACTCTGACACGGCCAGCGGGGGCCGCCGCTCGCCAACCCGCGTCGCACGCTCGAAGGCATGCGCGAGTTGCAGCACGCCCAGGTCATCGTGCCAGCGCCCGACAATCTGCACGCCCACCGGCAGGCCCTCCGGCGTAAAGCCGCACGGCGCCGAGATGGCAGGTAGACCGAGAACGCTGATGAAGTAGCACGACTTCATCCAGTCGATATACGTTTCCATCGGCACGCCGTTGATCTCCAAGATGTAGGGCTGGGTGACATCGAACGGCGGCGCCTGGCTGACCGGCAGGACCAGGAACTCGTAGCGCTCCATGAACACGCGCACGCGCTCATAGAGCGCCGTCCGCAGCCGCGCCGCGCGGGCCACGGCAGCGCCCGTCAACTTCCGCCCGGCCTCGATATTCCAGACAATCGTGTCCTTCAGCTTGTCGCGGTGCGCTTCCATCAAATCACCGTGAGACAGCTCGAACGCCAGCGCCCGCATCGTCTTGAACACTTCGTCGGCCTCGGTGAACGACGGCGCGTCGTCCTCGACCCGACAGCCCAAGCTCTCGAATGCCGAGCGCTGTCCGTCGATGGCCTGCGTGACGCGGGGATCGACGGGCAGGCCGCCCAGGTCGCGGCTCCACGCGATGCGCACGCCGCTGAAGTCGCGCTCCAGACCGCCGACGAACTCTCGCCCGGAGCTTTCGAGTGAGATCGGACACCGCGGGTCAGGCCCGGCCATGACGCTGAGCAACAGCGCCACGTCTTCGACCGTCCGCGCCATCGGCCCCTCCACCGATAACGTCGCCCAGGCATCGAAGCGCGGCCAGGATGCCACGCGACCCGGCGACGGCCGGAAGCCCACGACATTACAGAAGTTGGCCGGGTTGCGCAGCGAGCCGCCCATGTCACTGCCGTCGGCGATGGGCAGCATCCCGCACGCCAGGGCCACCGCCGCCCCGCCGCTGCTCCCGCCGCACGTCTTGGTCACGTCGTAGGGGTTGAGCGTCGCGCCGAACACCGGGTTGAACGTCTGCGAGCCAGCGCCGAACTCCGGCGTGTTCGTCTTGCCGATGGTGATAGCGCCGGCGGCCTGGATACGGTCGATGATCAGGGCGTTGACCTCCGGCACGAAGTCGCTGAAGATAGGCGAGCCGAAGGTAGTGCGGATGCCCCGCGTCAGGACCAGGTCCTTGTGGGCGATGGGCAAACCGTGCAAAGGACCGAGGGGATGGGCATTCGCCTGGGCTTCATCGGCGGCACAGGCGGCATCCATCGCCTGCTCCGGTAACAGGGTGACGATGGCGTTCACCTGGGGATTCACGCGCTCGATCTGGGAAAGGTGCGCCTCCATCACCTCGCGCGCCGACAGCTCGCCCGCGCGAATGCGCCGCGCCATCTCAGTGGCGGTCAAAAACACGATATCAGACATGATACGCTCCCTGGGGTAGTATCGTTAAGGAGCATTATAGCATATGTGAGGGCACTGAACTTGCCACAGGCTCCTTGACCGCGCGCATGGGGTCTGCTATCCTCGCTCCACGCCGGACGACAGACTCCGGAACCTGAGCGCGTCCACACCCACAACAAGGAGCACAAGATGAATGACCACGTTTACAAAGTGATCGAGATCGTCGGGTCGTCGAGCACGAGCAGCGACGACGCAGTCAAAAACGCGATCGCACGGGCGCGGGAGACGGTGCGCAACATGCGCTGGTTCCAGGTGACGGAGACGCGGGGCTACGTGGACGAAGGGGGCCTGGCGTATTGGCAAGTCACGCTCAAGATTGGGTTCACACTCGAGGATGTGTAAAGGCGCTGTTCCTCTTCCTGAGCGAAATACGAAGGGCCGCGAACGCACACGTTCGCGGCCCTGGGTTTACATCGGTAGGAGCATCACGCGGGATCGGGCACGCCGAGGGGGGTCGAGCGCAGACGGCTGAGGGCAGCCACCGGCGGCGCAAAAGGGATGGCGTTGACATCCGTATACTGCCGCAACAGCTGGTACGTGAGCAGCAACTGCGTCAGGGCGAGCGGGTGGCTGTGCTTGATCTCGGCGCGGTCCTGGTAGTCGCCGAACTCGTCCTCGGTCACCACCTCCACGTCCGGTAGGTGATCCCAGATCGCATCCTCCAGGCGTACCGACTGTTCAGCGGTCACGTGGCCGTCGATTTCCAGGAAGTCCACCGGGCGACCGCTGTCGCGGCCCAACGCCAGGCGGATGGGCGAGATGGCGACGCTGGCCGGGTTGAACAGGTAGTCGAGGCTGGGGTGGGGGATGGTGGGCCGCAGCACCAGCCGAACATTGAGATTCGGACCCGCGTCCTCTGGCCGCACGCCCGGCGGCGGCGAGAAGCGCACGACGATGTCGGCGAACTCGCGCTGCGGCCGGATGAACTCTATCGAGTCGTCCATGCGCTTTTCGAGGCTCGCCAGGACGTCCTCGACTGTGTAGCCGCGCTTCGACGTGTCGCGCTTGATTTTCCACACCCGACGCAGGTTCTCCGGTGGGTCCAGGAAAACCTTGATGTCGTAGAACTGGCGCATGACCGGCGTCGAGAACCCGAGGAGACCATCGACAATCACGAACTCCTTGGGTCGGACGTACTCTGGCCGAACGAGGGTGCCATCGGCGTGGTCGTAGACTGGCTTCAGGATTGGCTGCCCGTAGTGCATGCGCTCCAGATGCAGTTCCAGTATGTCGAGATAGTTGCAGTCCGGGTGGAGCGCGGAGATGCCGAGCGCGGCGCGTTCCTTGCGGTCATACTTGTGATAGTCGTCGGTGCAGATGTGGGTGACACGGTCAGCGCCCAGAATACGCACCAAACCGGCGGCGATGGTGGACTTACCGGCGGCGCTGTCGCCTACAATGCCAAGGATGATAGGTCGTTGTTTCATGGTGACCGCCCCCTATGTCTATGGTCAACGAGGTCTCACCCCATTATATTCCTCTCTACGTTCGGACGGTACGCCCAAAGTGGTAGACTTTCAACAGAAATACGACCAGATTTGCGCGCCTCTCCCCTAGCCAATTGAGTAGCTCACCTGCGCTCGCCCGCTCGCCGGCGCCGCATGGCCTTCTCGACCTCGATGGCGACGAACAAGATAACGCCCAGACCCAGCGCCACGCCGTAGTCGCCTGGCGCGAGGGGGGTGAGACCGAGTAAGCTCTGGCCGATGCTGGGGAAAGCCAGCACCACCAGCGTCAGGGCCAGCACCAGGCCAATCGCCGCCCACATGACCGGGTTCGAAAAGACGCCAATCTGGAACAGCGACTGGATGCTGGAGCGCGTGCCGAGCGCCTGGAAAACCTGCATGAACGCAATCGAGATGAAGATCATCGTCTGCCACTGCGGCAGGCCCGCCTGCGCGTAGAAGAAGCCCACACCCAGGCCGAGCACGCCAATCAGCGCGCCGATCCACAGGATTTGCACGCCGACGCCGCCACTAAAGATGCCCGACGATGGGCTGTGCGGCGAGCGGCTCATCACGCCCTGTTCCGCCTTCTCGAAGCCCATGCTCATGCCCAGGATGCCGTCGGTCATGAGATTGAGCCACAGCAGCTGCAGCGGCAGCAGCGCCGTGGGGTCGATGAACTTGAGGCCGGTGAGGTACAGGACCAGCGGCCAGACCAGCATGATGAGAATCTTGCCCAGGTTGCCCGCCGTCGCAAATTGGAGGAAGCGGCGCAAGTTATCGTAGATAACGCGCCCCTCCTCCACCGCTGCGACAATCGTGGCAAAGTTGTCGTCGCGCAGCACCATGTCCGCCGCCTCTTTCGACACGTCGGTGCCGGTAATGCCCATCGCCACGCCGATGTCCGCGCGCTTCAAGGCCGGCGCGTCGTTCACGCCATCGCCGGTCATGGCGACGATGTTGCCTTTAGCCTGGAGCGCCCCGACGATGCGCAGCTTGTGCTCCGGCGACACGCGCGCGAACACGGAGACGTCATCCACGGCCTGCGCCAGGTCGGCGTCGGACATGCGGACGAGATCCGCTCCGGTCAGCACCCGGTCGTTCTGGGCGATGCCGAGGTCGCGGGCGATGTAGCTTGCCGTCAGGGGGTGATCGCCGGTAATCATGACCGGCCGGATGCCCGCGCTGCGGCACTTCTCCACGGCGGCGCGCACCTCGGGGCGTGACGGGTCGATCATGCCTACCAACCCAAGCAAGATGAGGTCGGCCTCGACGCTGGCGTCGGCGGTCGGTTCAGTCAGCGGGCGAAAAGCCACCGCCAGGACACGCATCCCATTGCGCGCCATCGTCTCGTTCGCTGCCAGGACGCGCGCCCGTAGTTCGGCATCGAGTGGAGTTATGTCGCTTCCCTGCCACACACTGGCCGTCAGGTCTAGCATACCGTCCACAGCGCCTTTCGTGATGCTGACGTAGGGCGCGTCAGGCGCAAACCCCTTCGACCCCCACACGTTAAGCAGCGGCATAGGCAGCGCGCCTGTCGGCCGAGCATGCACCGTCGTCATGCGCTTGCGGTCCGAGTCGAAGGGCAGCTCGGCCACGCGCGGCATGGCCGCCTCCAGGTCGGCCTTCGTCATGCCTCCCTGCATCGCCGCCACGATCAGCGCCCCCTCCGTTGGGTCGCCGAGCGTATGAAAGCGGCCCGCTTCGTGGTCGCGCTGAACCGTCGCATCATTCGCCAGGGCGCCAGCGGCCAGGAGCAGTGGAATGGGCATCGGGCCGTCCACCAGGTCGGGGTGAACGTCCTGGGGCTGGATCGCAGGACTCCTGCCGTGCAGACGCTCGATCAGGTCGAGACGGTGGCCCGCCACATCGACGACGGTCACCGTCATTCGGTTCTCGGTCAGCGTGCCGGTCTTGTCAGAGCAAATGACGGTCACGGACCCCAGGGTCTCGACGGCCGGCAGCTTGCGGATAAGGGCATTGCGACGCAACATTCGCTGCGCGCCGAGGGCGAGCGTGAACGTCACGACGGCGGGAAGTCCTTCCGGGATCACGGCGACGGCGACACCAATAGCCGTCAGAATCAGCTCAGAAAAGGTCTCACCGGAAAAGTAGCCAATCACCATGATGAGCAGGGCCACAGCGACGCCGGCCAGGGCGAGCTGCTTGCCCACCGTATCGAGGCGATGCTGGAGGGGAGTCATCTCGGCGGGCGCATCCTGGATCAGCGCGGCCACCTTGCCCAGCTCGGTCTGCATGCCCGTCGCAATGACGACGCCTGCTCCGCGCCCGTAGGACACGACAGTGCCCATGTAGCCAATGTTGAGGCGGTCGCCTAGCCCCACGTCCGGCAGTGGAATTGCCTCGGTGTCTTTCTCGACCGGCTCAGACTCGCCTGTCAGCGCGGCTTCCTGGATGCGGAGGTTCGCCGCTTCGATGAGGCGCAAATCGGCGGGCACGATGTTGCCCGCTTCAATCGAAACGATGTCGCCTGGTACCAAATCGCGGGCGGGTATCTGGACGACCGCTCCGTCGCGGCGCACGCGCACATCCGGCACAGCGAGCTTCTTCAGCGCCGCGATGGCGCGCTCGGCGCGGTACTCCTGGATGAAGCCCAGGATGGCGAACAGAATGACGATGGCGAAGATCGCCGCCGCCTCCGGGTACTTGCCCAGGAAGAGCGACAGCGCCGCCGCCGCAATGAGGATGAGCACCATGACCGAGGTCACTTGTTCCCAGAGAATTGCAAGCGGCGCTTTCGCGCCTCGGTCGGTCAGCTCATTCGGGCCATGCTTTGCCAGCCGCTCGCGGACCTGGACGCCGATCAGCCCGTCCACGCCCACATCGAGCGCCGCCAGAGCCGCGCTCGCCGGCATCTGATACCACTCGCGCTCGGCCGCCGACACGCCCGTCGCCATCTGTGTAGGAACTTGTACCGCCACGAAACCTCCCTGGTCTTCCGTTCGAAGCCTACTCTCTTGCGCGGAGACACTCGCTCGGCAAAGAAAAAGGCAAGACAACCACGCCATTGAACGTGATGGTCTTGCCTGTCCTGCATGCAGCAGTCGTGCCGGCCGAGAGCCTGAACTCTGTCTTGACGACCGGCACACTCGCCTAGGCGAGCGGCTACTCCCCAACCCTTGGTAATGCTACCCGTATAACTTGAGGTGTGACACCCCCCGAATCTTACCTCTGCCCATCTGCCTCCCCGCGAAGCCCGACAATTAGCGCGGCGTCAGGGGCGTCTGCGCGCAGTTCGAGCCAGACGGTGTCGACTCTCCCGTATCAGAAGACAACCAGAATGTCAATAGCAAGAAAGGGCGGCAGAGCACCCTTCTGGTGTGCTCTGCCGCCGCACAGAATTTGTGTTTGGTTCTAGGCGATGCGCGCCTGCCGACGGACTACCACGCGTGACATCAGACCCACCGCCAGGCCGAACATGAAGCCCCCAATATGGGCCCAGTAGCCTACGCCGCCTGTCGTCGCACCGATGACGTTCAACCCGTTGAGAAACTGGAGGAAAGCCCAGAAGGCGATGACAATAATGGCGGGAATGTACCCGATGCCGATGATCCCGATGAAGCCGATCACCCGCACGCGACGACCTGGGAACAGCACGAGGTAAGCTCCTAAAACCGCCGCGATTGCGCCACTCGCGCCGAGATTCGGGACGTGAGACACACCGCTCATGTAGGTGCTGACCAATCCGGCGACAATGCCGCCAAGCAGGTAGAACCCCAGATAAGTCCAATGTCCCAACGCGTCCTCGACATTGTCGCCGAAAATCCACAGGTAGAGCATGTTGCCGAGCAGGTGCATCCAGCCGGCGTGCAGGAATGTGGACGTGACGAGGGTGTAGAGCGCCTGCCCCTGCCGAATCTCGTCCCCGTGGGCCGCGAAGACGTTCAGCAGAGGCGAGAACTCAGACGCGAGCGCGCCATTGGCAAGCTCATACAAGAACACGGCGATGTTCAGCAGAATCAGAATATACGTGATAATCGGCCTCGATCGCCGATTGCTGTTGTCGTCCCCGATGGGAAGCATATGATCTCCTCTATGTCGCCAGGCGCGAGAGTTCCGCCTGCCCCCTGGAACGTTCTAACAAGTTCTATGCCCACGCTCGCCATGCCCTGCGCTCGCGCCTCCACCGTGCTCGCGTTGTGAAGGTAATACGTTGACTGGAGCATGAAGGTTGCAGTTGTCGCACTGTTGCGAGCCTGCCCGCACGTTAGGATGCACGCAGGGGCTATTGCGGGCGGGGCCAAGTCGTGATATAGTAGGCGCAGTGAACCGTTTAATTGGACCGCCATTCGCGATCCAGTCAACACAGGGTATGAGCTACGATACGCCGCTCCATCCGACACGCCGCCTTTACTGGCAGGACGACCACTGCTTTGACGCCGACGCCGTTGTCGTGGGCGTCCGTGACACTGCTTTCGCGTGCGACCAGACGTGTTTCTACCCCGGCGGTGGCGGGCAGCCGCCCGACGAGGGCATGGTCACGCTGTGCAGCGGGGAGTCGATAGACATCACCTCAGCCACGTTAGACAGGGGAGTCATCTGGCACGCTACCTCGGCATCCCTTCCGCCCAGCCTCGTCGGCCAGACGGTTCACCTGCGCCTCGACCTGGCGAGGCGGCTGGCCCTGATGCGTTACCACACCGTCCTGCACGTCCTGAACACGATTGCCCTGCGCGACTACGGTGGCTGGATCACCGGCGTTCAGATCGGGACGAACTACTCCCGCATCGACTTCAAGATCGACGGCTTCTCGTCGGCCCTGGTCACGGAGCTTGAGGCGAAGGTCAATGCCGTCCTCGAAGCGAACTACCCCCTGATAGCCTACACAATCAGCGAAGCAGAGTTCCGCGCCCGCGATGACCTGCGCCGCACACTGGACGCCGAGCCGCCCGTGATCGACGGGCGTGTTCGCGTCGTTGCGATCCAGGGCTTCGATGCCCAGGCATGCGGCGGGACCCACATGCATTGGACATCGGAGGTTGGACACTTCTCCATCTACCGCATTGAGAACAAGGGGAAGATTAACAAACGCCTCTATGTGCGGCTCGAATAAGGCCGACTCTTTGCACGACAGCGGAAATCGGCCTACAATCCTCCCTTCTCGCTCGGTGAAGTTTGTGCCAAAGTAGGGAGGCATATTCGATGGAGCTGTTTCAGATAGACGAGCAGGGCCAGCTGTTCATTGGCCCGAACATCGACGACTGGCAGCCGGTCCGCGACCACAAGATTACCGTTGTCTTCGACCTGGATGATGACTGCGACATTGGCGTTCCGGGCCTGACCGAGCAGTCCATCTATATGTACCTCTTCTTTCCCTTTGACGACAAGGACCTACCCGACCTGGAGGGCCTGCACGAACTGGCGCGACTCGGCGCGCGGATGATCCAATCCGGCAACCGGGTGCTGTGCCACTGTGGGATGGGGCACAATCGCTCCGCTCTGCTGGCGGGTCTGATTCTCAACTACCTGGGCGTACCAGGGCCGCAGGCGGTGGAGCTGATTCGACTCAAGCGTCAGGGCGCTCTCTACAACCGCAACTTTGCGACCTACCTGGAAAACCTGCCTGCGCCATCCATGCTCAGCGCGTAACCCACACTTGAGAAAAGGCCAGCGAGATGCCAGACAACCCGCCGCCGAACGCCATCCATCCTGAAACACGCGAGGCATGGCGCGCCTGGCTCGAACAGAACCACACTCAGGCTGAGGGCGTGTGGCTCATCAGCTACAAGAAAGCGACCGGCAAGCCGCGTGTCGAGTATGACGAAGCCGTCGAGGAGGCGCTGTGCTTCGGCTGGATCGACAGCAAACCCAACAAGTTCGACGACGAGCGATCGATGGTGTGGTTCGCCCCGCGCAAGCTCGGCGCGGGCTGGTCCAGACTCAACAAGGGGCGCGTGGAGAGACTGATCACCGAGGGGCGGATGACGCCCGCCGGCCTGGCGAAAATCGAGGCCGCCAAGGGGGACGGCTCGTGGAATGCCCTGGACAAGGTCGAGGAGCTGGAAATCCCGCCCGACCTGGCAGACGCCCTGGCGCAGTACGATACCGCCGCGCCGTACTTCGACGCCTTCCCGCGCTCGGTCAAGCGGGGCATTTTGGAATGGATTGGCAACGCCAAGAAGCCGGAGACGCGCGCCAAGCGGGTGGAGGAAACGGCGCGCCTTGCTGCCCACAACATTAGGGCGAACCAGTGGCGTCAATGAACGTCAAGCAAGATATAGAACTATATTGATTGATGCAGCACTTCGTGCATCTTTGTGAGAACACAAATGCGACGACTAGCCCCTCCGGCGCTGCTCATGCTGGCCGCCATCTGGCTCGCGTGGGCAGGCGACCACACAAGCGCTGCGGCCGATAGTAACGCCTTTCGCCTCACGAGACCTGGCGATGGCATTATTGTCTACGACCAGCCTCACAATCTGACGGGCACACTCTTTCAATCGTCCTGGTGGGATCCCGACGGCAGCGACTACGACCAATACGTCTGGGACGATTTTACCCTCAATGCCCCACACGACATCTCGGAAATTCGCTGGCGCGGCGGCTACGACCCGACCCACTTCGGCATGGGTGGCTCGGTCATCAGCTTCACCGTCGCCATCTACCCGTCTATCGCGGCGGGTATCCAGCCGGATGTCATCAACCCGCCTCTGGCGCGCTACGAGACGGGCAATGGAGGTGAGACTCCGGCAGGCAGGTTCGGCGCTACCGCCATGTACGACTACGCCTTCGTCCTGCCTCGGCCATTCCACGCCGAGCCGGGCGTGAAATACTGGGTGCAGATCGAAGGCTGGCAGCATGGCATCCCTGACTGGGGCCTGGCAGCGGGAACGGGCGGCAACGGCAGCCACTTCGTCCGCGCCGCAGGCATCGGCGACTTCCGCTACTATATAGGCTCTGGCGACGCCGCCTTCACTCTCTTGGCCTTGGGCAGCAGTAGTCCGACCGACACACCGACGCCAACCACTCTGCCGACCGACACGCCGACGCCGCCTGTCACTCCGAACACGACAGCGACCCCGATGGCCACCGCTGCGCCGGCCGCCCTCCTATACCTGCCGCTCATCTCGCGCGCCCACGCGCCTTAGCATCCTGGAGGATTGAATGCGCCTTGCTCTTCTCGGTGTCACGGGCGACACCGACTGACCGACAATCCTCTGCGCACCGACTATCGCCTCGCGCCGGACCGAAACTTCGACGACGACCAGCCCCTCTCGCGTGCAAGCCTGGCGCACTTTCTGCTCACCGAAGCCGAAACGCCGCACTTCATGCACCATGTCGTGGCTATCTCGGGCTAAGATTTCACGTAGTACCTATAATTTCCAGAAGTGACACGACCTATGCTAATGCTGTAACTTCGAAAGGATAGCATGATGGACAAGCAAAGCATGATCAACAACCTCAATCAGGATCTCGCGGGTGAGTTGGGTGCGATCATCCAGTACCTCACCTACGCCGCGAAAGTCACCGGCCCCTACCGCCCGCAGCTGGTGCAGTTCTTCATGGCCGAAGTACCGGATGAACAGGGGCACGCTCAGTTCCTCGCCAACAAGATCGTCGCCCTGGGTGGCGAGCCGACGACCCAGCCGAGGCCCGTGCCGCCTGCCCACAACAACCGCGAGATGCTCGAAGCCGTCCTCGCCGCTGAGCGCCAGTCTACGAAGGACTACACGCAGCGTGCGAAGGAAGCCGAGGAGTTCGGCGACAAGGGTCTGATGGTGCAGCTCGAAGACATGGTGCGCGACGAGAGCGGCCACGCCGAGGAGACCGAGCGCATTTTGAGAGATTGGGGACTGTAGACTCGAGCACATAGGACATGAGCCAAGGGCGCTACGCACGTGTAGCGCCCTACTGATGTGCGAGGGGTGTTCATGGACTTGCGTGTCGCAGACTATCATGGGCAGTCGTATGCTGAGGCCGCTGATCGTGAGCCTCTCCAGATGCGGGACGTCAACGATGTGCTGAGCTTTTGCTTCGAGCATGGCAGCAGCCGTCTGTTGCTGCATTCGGACAACCTACCGGCCGGGTTCTTCGACCTGAGCACCGGTGTCGCCGGCGAGCTTCTCCAGAAGTTCCGCCAGTATCGGATCCAGCTTGCCGTGGTCTGGACACCGGCCAAGGTGACGCACACCGCGCGCTTCGCCGAGATGGCCGCCGAGGAGAACAACGGTAACCACTTCCACATGTCCGAGGACAGAGATAGCGCGACCGCATGGCTCGTGGGCGACTCAACGTAGGGCGGGCATTTGGCAGATGGATAAGAATCGGTGTCATTCCGAACGCAGTGAGGGGTCTGAACTACCGCCCAGGCGCCTCGCTCCTGCTTGGAGCACAGCCTCTGGTGTCGCTGCGAGGACGACGCCAGGAGGACGAAGCAGCCTCCCGACGGGTTATAGACATGCCGGTCCGACTGTAGCCCGTCCATCACAAGGGCGGGAGATTGCTTCGCTGCGCTCGCAATGACGGTCTGACGTGTTATCACGCTGTCGCATGCCATTGTAGGCATGGAGTTCTCGGCGTGACACCGAACACCGTCGCCCTGAGCAACGCGAAGGGCCTCTTGTAGTGCCAGGGGATGCTTCGCCTGGGGCTCAGCATGACAGAGCGGGCTTATTTTCAGAGAAGGAAATCGAGCGTGGAACAAACAATTGTGGGGTTCGGGACGGACGCCGACGGCGTGCCCATTGCGATTCTCAGCTGCGGCCACCCGCAGCACATTCGCCACAATCCCCCCTGGACGAACCGGCCGTGGGTACTGACGGAGGAAGGCCGCAACAGCATGCTCGGCAAGACGCTCAACTGCGTCCGATGCGACGAGATGGAACAGGAGCAAAGCAGCTAGCCCACCTCTGGCAACCGTTTCACATTGCTGCGGGCTTGGGACAAATGCTCCCACAATCTTGGGATACCAGCCTCGTGATGTTGGGACATTGGGATGCTATACTGGCTCCATCAACCGTTCGCAGCACACCAAGGAGGCATGCACATGAAAGCCCTGTCCCGTTCAACGGCTCTGAAGATTGCAGCGGTTCTCTCCGTCCTGCTGAGCGTCTACAGCATCATCTACTCCTGGCGCGGGTCGAAGACCAGCCAGGCGACGGCCTAAGGAGAATTGACCATGACACGTCCACGAACTATTACGATTGCGGCCATCCTTCTGTTTGCGGTCAGTCTCCTTGACATGGTGAGCGAAGTCCAGAACCTCACGCGCGGCACGGCGACTGGACCCGACGAAGCGCCGTTCTTCATGACAGTCATCAGCTTCACGTTGGCCGTGGCGGGTCTCTTTGCTGCCTACGGTCTGTGGCGAAACGAGAAGTGGGGCAAGGTGTTGACGACGGGACTCATGGCGCTGCAGATACTGTACAGTGTCGTGCCACTGCTGGTTGCGCCCCCAGCAATGCAGGCTGCCGCCGCCGTGGGCATCGTCATCTACCTCGCCATTCTCGTTCTCGTCTTGTGGCGAGGGCGGAAGCCAGCGCCCGCCTGATTGCAAGGCTTAGAGGCTCTACTATCGTGCCAACCCGACAACGCGCCACTACGCGATGGGACACCAACAGCCTGCTGAGCGGCGGGCTGTTGGTGTTGCTGGGCGTGGCGTATGCCGCCCTGATCTACGCCGTTGTCATTGCTATGGCTATGGCGGTAGGCAAGGTAGGCGACTCGCAGTATGTTCTGGATCTCGCTCCGCCGTGGTGGGTGAATATTATCGCATTGATCCCAATTGCCGCCACGATCCTGCCCATGACGCGCTGGCTGCGTAATCGCATCAATGACCTGGTTTACGCACAGCACGACGACCCGTACACGCTGATTACAAAGATCAACAGCCAGTTGCAGGGGATGACAAACACACAGCTCACTCTCCCCATTCTGGCCGAGACGATAGCGCGCGAACTTCGGCTCCCCTACATCGCCATCGAAACGGCGCATGTCGATCCCACCGCGTGCTATACTTTTGGGGTCGAGCCGGCCGGCGGTCCGCTCAGCCACCTGCCCATCGCCTATCTTGGGCAGCCGATGGGCACATTGATCGCCGCGGCCCGCTTGCCGGGCCAGTCCCTCTCCGACAGTGACCTGGCGCTGTTGCGCGATGTGGCACAGCAGCTCGGCATCGCCCTACGGGCGGCACAGCTCACTGCCGACTTGCAGGCGACACGCGAGCGCCTGGTCATCGCCCGCGAGGAGGAACGCCGCCGCATCCGCAACGACCTGCACGATGAGCTGGCGCCGACGCTTTCAGCCCTCTTGATGCAGCTGGGCGCGCTGCGCTCCCTCATTCGACGTGACCCAGACCAAGCCGAAGCCATCGCGGGCGAGTTGCGTGAGGACCTGCGCCAGGCAACGGCCGAAATCCGCCGCCTCGTCTACGACCTGCGCCCGCCCATGCTGGACGACCTGGGGCTGGTTGGGGCCATCCGAAATTTCAAGCTCCAGAACGCCGCGATTGCTCTGGAGGTCACGGCGCCGGAGCCGATGCCTCCCCTCTCGGCCGCCGTGGAAGTGGCTGTGTATCGTATCGCCAGCGAAGCGATGCAGAACGTGGTGAAGCATGCCGGGGCTACGGATTGTCGCGTGTGCATCGCCGTCAACGACGGCTACCTGACGCTGAGCGTGGTAGACAACGGGCAGAGCTTCGCAGCAGATGCGGCGGCGGGAGTGGGTATGCGGTCCATGCGAGAGCGCGCGGCGGAGCTAGGCGGCACGCTCTCAGTCCAATCAAACGAAAGCGGCGGCACGAGCGTGATCGCGCGACTGCCGACAGGTGTCATTCATGGATAAAGTCGCCGTCCTGATCGCCGACGATCACCCCTTGTTTCGCAAAGGTCTGCGCGCCCTGCTGGCGTCCATGCCCGACGTTGAGCTTGTCGGCGAGGCGACGACGGGCGTGGAAGCCGTGCGCCTGGCCGAAGAGTTGCAGCCGGACGTCGTCCTGATGGACCTCCAGATGCTGGAAGGCGGCGGCTTGACGGCCACGCGGCGCATCGTGGATACAAGCCCCCACATCCGCATCCTCATCGTCACCATGTTCGAGGACGACGACTCCGTCTTCGCGGCGATGCGCGCCGGGGCCCGCGGCTACGTTCTCAAGGATGCCGACGACGAGGACATCTCCCGCGCTATTCTGGCCGTCAGCCGGAGCGAGGCCATCTTCAGCCCGGCCATCGCCGCGCGCCTGATGACCTTCTTCAACGCCCGCCCCGCCACAGCCGCCGTTCCCTTCCCCGATCTTACCGAGAGCGAGCGGGCCGTCCTGCGCCTCATGGCGCAGGGCTTGAACAACGATGCTATCGCGCAGCGCCTCTCCCTCAGCCCCAAGACCGTGCGGAACTACGTTAGCAACATCATCAGCAAGCTCCAGGTGGCCGACCGCGCCCAGGCAATTGTGCGCGCCATTGAGGCGGGGTTGGGGCATTAACCGCAACCGTAATTTCGTGGAAAGCGCATAGACACTGTATAATTGCGGCGCAAACTGACACGAACAAGGAACAACTGGATTTTATGTCGCAACTCCTGAACGTCTTCCTCCACCTGGATACGTACCTCGCCGACATCATTGCTCAATACGGCGCTTGGACCATCGCCC
The DNA here is from genome assembly GCA_039810085.1 of Anaerolineae bacterium. Lineage (GTDB taxonomy): Bacteria > Chloroflexota > Anaerolineae > Epilineales > JAHCIE01 > JBDHWG01. The sequence goes on along the minus strand of JBDHWG010000017.1, from coordinate 6,018 downwards.
TCCTCTTCATCATTATCTTCCTTGAAACTGGCGTGGTGGTGACACCCTTTCTGCCGGGCGACTCGCTCATCTTCGCCGCAGCGACATTCGCGGCGCGCGGCGTGCTCAATCCCTGGGCACTGTTCATCGTGCTGTCCATTGCCGCCATTCTGGGCGATACGGTCAACTACTGGATCGGCTACAAGATCGGCGAGCGGGCCTACAGCGGCGAGGTCAGGTGGGTCAAGAAGGAGTACATGCAGCGCACCCACGCCTTCTTCGAGAAGTACGGGGGTAAGGCCATCTTTCTCGCCCGCTTCGTCCCCATCGTGCGCACCTTCGCGCCGTTCGCGGCTGGCGTCGGCGAGATGTCCTACCCCTTCTTCCTCCGTTGGAACGTCATCGGCGGCATCACCTGGGTTGCCCTATTCACGCTGCTGGGCTACTTTTTCGGCAACATCCCCTTCGTCCAGAAGAACTTCGAGCTGGTCATCGTCGCCATTATTCTCATCTCGGTTGTCCCGGTGATTGTCGAGTTCATCAGGGCGCGGCGCGAGAGCCGCAATGCGGAACCCGAGCTTGAGGGCGAAGCAGCCGCGCGCTAAGCCAACCCACGCGTAAGGCTCTCGCGCAGATGGCCTATGTTGCCGTCAACGGGAGAACGTGCCACGAGCCAGCCATCGTCCTATCGCGGTGGCTGGCTCGTGATGCTGTAACCTGCATTCAGGCGGACGGGCTGATTTCGAGGTAGACCCTGTCCGCGCCGGGGTCCCGGTCCAGGATGGCCTGCATCTGCTGGCCATACTTTTGCAGCAAGACCTCGTGGGCGAGCGCGGTGTTCTCGGCGGGCAGGATGCGCCCGGCGCCCGGCAGCGCCTCGCCCAGCGGCTCCCCGCGCACCGTCGACGGCGCGACCGTGACCTGCTGCGTCGCGCGGATGCGCTTGGCCTTGCCCGAGCCGCCGCGCGTCGTGACGTACAGCTTCCCGTCGTGTGCCGCGAACCACACGGTCGTAACAACCGGCGCCCCACTCTTGCGAAACGTTGTCAGGTTCATGAACTCGTGACCGTCCAGGTTCGGGAAAGCCTCGTGCGGCGTTGTATTTGTCATGTCGCCCACCTCCAGTGGATTTTCTCTCTTCCTCAGAGGTGGGGCAGCCGACTGAAATTACCTCTCTCCCTGGAACCTCAAACGCATGGTCATTCAAGCATTACTCAATACGATTGCCCTATTTCTCTCTCCGAAAGTCCTTGACAACCCCTCGGTGAGACCCTATAATGGCATCAGGAACAGACTGTGGCAAAGCTATTCTTCACATCCTGCTCCATGCTCTCCCGCCTCTGGCTGGCCTTCACCGCCCTGCTGACAACGGTTTATCGTCCGAAGAAGCCGCGTTCCGATTGGGTCTCGTCCTTCTCCAATTGCCTATGAGCGAATACTGGTCTTCGTCTACTTGGGCCTGACCAGAGCAAGTTGGATTGGGTACGCCGAGCGAGAGCAGTCGCACGCTAGTCGTGTATTGACTACGGAGAAAGGGTGTCACCGTGCGCACGTTCACAGCGAAACCAGAGGCAACCCGGCAAGCCAAGCTCAGCAGGACGACCATATCCGATTGGGGACACGGTGAGCGAAACCGTGCCGTGCATCCGATGCTTCACTTAGGGCGAACAATCGGGAATCAATCAGTACAGCGGTTGGTGCAGAGTGATACTGACGCACTCCGGGCTGTTTCCCACAATTTCAGTCGGATACCCCTACACCCAAGCCAGACACGCACGCACGCCACACCGAAGGAATCGGCGGCGCTTCATCCACGCGACATGGAGGAACCCGCTACAGAAGATCCAACGGCCTTGATCGATCAAGAGGTTAATACTGCCCCGCCGAATGCTATACCCCAGCAAGTGCCCCCACCTCTCGCCCCACCAGTAGCAACAGGCCCCACTGCAACCCTCCCGACTCATATACGAGGCGCCTCATCGCCCGCAGCTATGCCCGACAGAATTCCCCCAAGAGTCGATACACCAGTGGCTGTGACTATCACTGGTTTGACCATACCGATGCGAGACGTAACCCTGTCTATCGAGGGCGCTGGCGGTGGTAATGGGACTGCAACTATCAACGGCGCTGCCACAGCCAATCTCGGAGCCAGTGCAACTGTTCAATTAAGGGGCGTGAATCAGACCGATGTGGGCAAGGCAGGGAATCTCAGACTGGTAGCCGACCATGGCGGGACACGGCTTGCCGCCAGCGCCGGGTTCTCAGTTTCGGCCATTCCTCAGAACTGGTCTGTCACTTTGAATAGCCTGGTCACTGGTCCAGAACGTGGCATTGATGTGAACAATAATTGGGAATCAGACTCGGGGAACGTCGCTGATTTGGATCAGGCGCAGCGTTCCGAACAGGTGCAGTACGGAACTGGCACGGGCTGCTTTGCGGGCGTGACCGGAAACAACTCCGGCTATCGCCCTGCAAATAGTCCACCGCTGGTTGATCACCATGCTGCCCCCGTCGGCCTTCTGACCGGACCAGGGAGTATCGTCGCCGAACAAACTTTCATTTTTAAGGATGACCGAACGGGCGCTGTCAACATACCTGCGACACGCTCAGGCTTCCGGCTAACGCGGGTGGTTATTGAGCCGATCGCCGGTTCTCGTTTCATTACCACGACCAAAGCTGGCACGGCAACGAGCGCTAATGGGTTTGCATCCGCCGCGGGGTCGGGCACAGTCACTAGTGGCCTACAAGCGGTTTAAGTCTATTCGTATGATAGCTGGACCAGAATGATGAGCGCCATGAAGAATGAAGATGAAGCGCAAGCGGGTCAGGAAGCCGATGGCATCGCCGAGTATCTAAGGCATTGGCCAGGCCTATACATGAGACAAGGGGACAAGATCGTTGAGGCGCTACCGGAAGACGTCGTCGTGGCCAAGACTTACCCGACGGCCAAAGTCAAAGGCAGAGCGGTTGGAGGCATAAGACTCACGATTCTCACAAAGAAGACTTGTTATCGGGTCAACGAGGAAGTCCGTGTCATCCATGTGATGGAAGTCATAGAACCCGGCCACAAGATGTTTGTCATGGGACCGAAGCAGGTCTACGGTGAATACGTCGACGGTAAACTGGTGACGCCAGAAGCGCACCCCCAACAAGTGTACGATGGGCTTGTGCTGGACAGCCCGAATGTGGACTACAACTACGATATAACAACTTATTCCTTTGACACGCCGGGACGACATGAGATCTACTGGCAAGTAGGCGAGGTGCGTTCCAACAAGCTCGAATTGGACGTTGTGGAGTCATGAGTCGTTATTCTGATTGGCATTGAGGATCCAGCGGTATAGCCTCGCGGGCCAATTCTATGGCAATAAAGCGATAGGCCGCCCGGTTGAGCCCCATTCCCATGTGTGTGCAGTGAATCTCAAAGTTGGTCGTGGGGTCGTCGTCGAGGCAGTAGCGCCAGTCGACGACGCCGTCGGTTTTGCTATATACGGCGCGGCGCGGCACGCTCGCCGGGAAGGGCGCGTGCAACGCCGCGACGGTCTTGCAGGGGCAGTCGAGCGTGCAGCATTGATGATACACGTGGGGCCGACGGCGCCAGAGGACCCACGTCTTCGTCAAGTCAGATAGCCACTGGACGAAAGGATTGGTCCGGAAACCGCGAAACGGCGATCCTAGCGTGATGACCGAGGCAACAAGATCGGGTCGCCGCGTCGCCACACTCCGAGCGAAAACACCCCCGAGGCTCTGTCCAATGAGAACCACCTTTCGGCCCGTCTGGGCGTTCACCTTCTCGACCGTCTCCAGCAGCCGGTCGACCAGGACATCGAAGCAGTCGTTGTTCCACCCGATATCCGACAGGTAGGGGCGATAGCCCATGCGCTGCAGCCAGTGGAACATCTCGCGGAGAGACCAATCACTCGCCAGGTAGCCGGGAATCAGCACGACCGGCGCTCCATTGCCGCGTGGGATACCCATGCCGCGATAGACCAGCGACAAACGGAGGGCCAGCCACTCGAACAAGACGACCAGCGGGTTTTCTCGCCACCAGGGGATCGAGACGGATGTTTTGCCTTCCATCGCCCTAGCGGCCTCCTCGTCGTGGCCTTGATGAGCGGGTTTCTTCTACGTCGCCGGGTTGAGTACTCATCTCCGGAGGTTTTGGAGACGTTTGTTTCGGCTGTACGTCCCCTGCCTCAGTCAGCAGCACACCTGCGGCCGTTCGCAGCTCTCGATAAGCCTCATCCAGAAACGCCTTGAGCCGCTCGACATCCGGCATCAACCGCGTGTCAGCGGTGAGGCCGAACGCTAGTTTCTGGTCGTAGCTCAGGATGGCGCAGTTGCAGCCGACGCGGTGGGCGATGGGTACGTACGGGTAGTAGGCAATCATTCGTTTGCCCAGGAGATAGACGGGACTTTGAGGCCCCGGCACGTTGGTGCAGACCATGTTGAAGACCGGTGTCGCGGTGCGCCCAACCGCTCCGACGGTGGCCTGGATTGGCGGCGGGACGTTTGCGGCCAGGTACCTCAGGAGATTGACGCCTTGCGCCAGGTGTACTTCTTTCGACGCCACGCTCATCTCGTGGATGTAGTTGAAGCGCGCGGCCGGATCGGCGAGAGCGAGCGGAATATCGAGGGGCAGGAGGGAGACAATGTTGCCCAGCTCTCCGCGCTCTTGCTCGTGCCGCATGCTGACCGGGATCATCAAGCGCAGAAATCGGCGCTTGGGCTGCACCCCGCGTGTCTGAATATAGCGTGCCACAGCGCCCGACAATACCGTGAGCACGACATCGTTGACGGTGCCCTTGAGCGCCGCCCGGATGGCGCGAACCTCCGGCATGGGGAACTGACTCCACGCGACCTGTTGCCGACCACTCAGCGGGCCGTTGAAGGGCAGCGGCGACGGCGGGACAAAGAGCCTCGACAGCCTGCCCCGCATGCGCCACAGCCCCGCGCGTGCCGCCTCCGTCCTGAGCTCGTGGCGCATGCTTCTTAGCTCTCGCCAGACCTCCACCCAGCCCCTCACGGTTTCCTCGGTGGTATCGACAACGGAATCGATGATCTCTGTCTGGAGATGGGGCGGGGGCGGCGGCTCGTACGGCTCAGGCTTCGGAACGGGGTCGGGAACGGGCGACGTGTCCAGGATCGTCGTCAGGAAGTTCACACCGGAGATGCCGTCCACCATTGCGTGGTGTACTTTCAGGAGCACTGCCGCGCGGTTCCCCTCAAGCCCATGGATAAGGTAGAGCTCCCAAAGCGGCTTGTCGCGGCGCAGCATCTGACTGAAGAGACGGCTAGCTATCTCGCGCAGCTGGTCCTCTGTCCCCGGCGGCTGGAGATGTAGCTCGAACAGGTGTCGGCGGATGTCGAAGTTGGGGTCCGCCTCCCAGCGCGGATGGCCCAGGTGGAGCGGCGGCACGACGGCGACCTGACGGTAGCGCGGGAGAAGATGGAGTTTCGCCTCAACGGTCGCCACAAACTGCGCATACGGAATCTCACCGTCGAACACCGAAACGCTGCCGATGTGGAGTGGCGCCGACTTCTTTTCGTAATACAGGAAGGTTGCGTCGAGCGTCGTAAGCCGGCGCTGCAATCTACGCTTGCTCATTCGAATGCCCCTAACGAGCCTGGTCTTCAATCAATATTCACCCAGCGCCAATCGCCCTACGAGACCCCCGACTGTCCGGGTCAGCCATCGCGGCGGAAGCCTCACCAACTGTGCAGACAGCTTGTATGGCAAACCATTTACCTGGATGGCTTTCGCCCGCATGGCCGCCCGATAGCCTTCACGCGCGACTCCCTCTGAATCGAGCAGCAACCAGGAGGGAATCTTAAGGACGTCTCGAGCCGCCAGGGCATCGCGGACCATTGCCGTGTCCGCAAAGCCAGGACAGACGGCCGTTACCGTGACGCCGGCACCTCTTAGAGCCTATCCGAATAACCCTGCGGCGCGCAGGGCGATGAGGGCGCAGGCGAAGTGCAGAAAGGCGATGTAGTGTTCAGGCTTCTTGTCCCAGCGCACCAGAATACGCCGAAAGC
>JBDHWG010000016.1:0-142301 GCA_039810085.1 Anaerolineae bacterium | reverse complement strand
GCTTTCGGCGTATTCTGGTGCGCTGGGACAAGAAGCCTGAACACTACATCGCCTTTCTGCACTTCGCCTGCGCCCTCATCGCCCTGCGCGCCGCAGGGTTATTCGGATAGGCTCTAAGTAACGCGATCTCATAGGGAGTTAGTGATGGCGACAACGACCCTGCCGGCGTCAGGTCGGCGCAAGAAGGCACGCAGAGGGCGTTGGCTGGCAATGGCGCTTGTCGTTCTCGGCGCAGCCGTGCTAGGCTTTTTCGGATACCGACAGTATACGGCGCGGCAAGCGGCAGCTGCTGCGAGCGTACCAACAGCCGCCGTGTCGCGGACCAACCTGATTGCGACGGTCAACGCGGCGGGCAACCTCCAGCCGATCAGCCAGGTCAACCTGAACTTCCAGACTGGCGGGACGGTGACGGACGTTAAGGTCAACCAGGGCGACAAGGTGAAGAAGGGCCAGGCGCTCGTCCAGCTCGACAACACCAACGCCAAGCTGGCCGTGGACTCGGCCACGTCTGATCTCCAGTCAGCGCAGTTGAAGGTGCAGCAGGCCCAGGAAGGTCCGAAGGACACCGACATCGCCCAGGCGCAGGCGAAGGTGCAGCAGGCTCAAGCGAACCTGAACCAGTTGTATCAAACGACGACACCGGCGGACATCGCGTCGGCGCAGGCGCAGGTAGCCTCAGCACAGGCGAATCTTGACAAGGTCAAGGCCGGACCGACCGACACGGATGTTGCGAATGGGAAGCAGTCGTTAGAGCAGGCGAAGAACACGCTGTGGGCGGCCCAAACCAACCGGGATGCCGTCTGCGGCCAGGCGAAGCACCCCGACGATAGCACGGCCTGCCAGAGCGCGCGGTCGCAGGTCAACCAGCAGGAAGGCAACGTTCAGATCGCGCAGAACAACCTGGACAAGCTCCTCGCCGGGCCAGACCCGAACGACGTGACCGTGGCTGAGCAGCAGCTGGCCCAGGCTCAGGCGGCGCTGGCGAAGCTGCGCCAGGGTCCGACGGCGGCCGACGTGGCGAACGCGAAGGCGGGCATCACGGCGGCCCAGGCCAACCTAGCGGCCGTCAAGTCGGGGCCGGATGACCTGGCGGTGCAGGCAGCGCAGGCGGCGGTGGACCAGGCGAATGTGGCGCTGAAGCAAGCGCAGCTTGCTCTCGACCAGACGACCCTGACCGCCCCCTTCGATGGCGTGATCACCGCCGTTAACGTGACGAACGGCCAGATTATCGGCACAGCGTCCAACCCCGTGCAGCTCTCGGACCTGAGCACGCTGGAAGTTGTGGCGAATGTATCCGAGCTGGATCGGGCGAAGCTCAAGGTGGGCCAGGATGTGCAGATGACGTTCGACGCGCTGCCCAACGTGACGGCGACGGGCAAGGTGGACAGCATCAGCCCGGCCGGCACCCTGTCCCAGGGCGTGGTCAACTATCCGGTGACGATCAAGCTCGCCAACCCGGATCCGGCCATTCAGCCCGGCATGACGGCCAACCTGAACGTCATTGTGGACCAGAGGGACAACGCGCTTGTCGCGCCGAACCGCGCCATCCGGACGCAGGGCCGGCAGAAGGTGGTCACCGTGATGCACGAAGGGCAGCAGATTACGGTTCCGGTTGAGACGGGCATGACCGATGGAACGAACACTGAGATCACCGGCGGCGGCTTGCAGGAAGGCGACCAGGTCGTCATCAGCGCGACGACTGCTGCGCCCGGTGGCGGTCCACGGCCCGGCGGCTTCGGCGGCCCAGGGTTCTAATACGCCCGTCATTGCGAGCAGGGCGAAGCAATCTCACGGCGGTGTGACGGACAGTCTGGTGTAGGAATAGCGGTGCTAAGGTATTGCGAGAGATTGCTTCGTCGTCCTATTGTCCTCCTCGCAATGACACGATATGTAATGGTGACACTTCTCCGGGTTGGGCGAGGCAGCTCCTCGACCCCGCCCGGTTTCCGATGGAGAGACGACATGAACGACCGCGTTATCGAGATTCACGAAGTGACCAAGGTCTACCAGATGGGCGACATGGAGGTGCGCGCGCTACGCGGCGTTTCCTGCGCCGTCGACCGCGGCGAGTTCGTCGCCATCACCGGCCCCAGCGGCTCCGGTAAGTCCACCCTCATGAACGTCCTCGGCTGCTTGGACCAACCCAGCGGCGGCGTCTACCGCCTCGACGGCATCGACGTGAGCGAGATGGGCGACGACGAGCTGGCCGTAGTGCGCAACCAGAAGATCGGCTTCGTGTTTCAGAGCTTCAACCTCCTGCCGCGCATGCCCGCCTGGAAGCAAGTCGCCCTGCCGCTCATCTACGGCGGCGCCGGCCAGCGCCGGGCACGGGCGGTGGAGAAGTTGGAAGCCGTGGGGTTGGGGGAGCGCATCGACCACAAGCCGAACGAATTGTCGGGCGGGCAGATGCAGCGCGTGGCGATTGCGCGGGCGCTGGTGACGGAGCCGGCGATTCTGCTGGCGGACGAGCCGACGGGCAACCTGGACTCGAAGTCTGGCGCGGAGGTGATGCACATCTTCAAGACGCTGAACCGGGAGCAGGGGCTGACCATCGTCCTGGTGACCCACGATCCGAAGGTGGCGGCGCTGGCCGACCGTGTCATTCGCATCTTTGACGGTCTGGCCGTCTACGACGGCGACAGCCGCCCGTTCCCCGACGTACGAGCGCGGCAAGAGTCGTTTGCCTGACGAAGCCGGGTAGCAGGCTCAAACGCTGCCCGATGATTTCACGTTGCAGAAAGTCTAGACCTGCTCGATCTCTTCTAATCGAGCAGGTCTAGCTACGTTCATTGCCTTTTGAGCCTTGGACGCCTGCGGAGTGAATGAGGCTCCGGTGGGGCTAGCTCAGCAGGAGGGTGATGGACTTGTGGTACTCTACATAGTGAAGGTGGGTATAGCCGTTGGTGACGCGGTCCCACACGCTCAGGACAAAGGTATGCGCGCAGCGGCGCGATGTCGGATCGACGGCATGGGTCACCGGGTCCATCACCGTCGCGTGCCAATGAGACGGGGGCACTTCGGCGTGGATGCCGGCCCACTGGTGGCTCGGGGAGACGTGGCCGGGAACGTAGCTGTCGCCGGCGATGGCGGCGGACTTGTTGTCGCCCCACCACACGCCGAGATTCCAGCTCTTCAGGTGCTGCTGCGTCGGGTCGTCGGCCTCGATGAAGAAGCTGAACTCGTCACTCACTCCCTCGACGATGCCGCACGCGTCCACCACGCGATGGCGCATCGCCGGGTTCGGGTTCGCCGGGTCGTGGTAGATAATCTGCTCGATCACAGCGCGCGGCCACTGGTTGTCGATCTGCAAAACCATGTTCTGGTTGGGATCGGCGGCGTTGCCGACCTCGGTGCCGGGAAGGGCGGCAGCGTTCCGCCACAACCGCACGGTAATGGTATGCGGGCTGTTTGGCAGTGCGGTGGAGTCGAGCACATAGCCCAGCCAGGCGTTGTACCAGATTTCACCCGGCTGACGGACCGGGTAGAAGGAGCCGTTGAAAGGCGCAGTCGTTTGCAGCTCGAAGGCGTTGAGGGTTGTGCTCCAAAGGTAGTCGTTCCACGCCTGATGCTGGACCACGCCATCGACCAGGAGCTGGTAGTACTGCGCGCCGGCGCTCCAGGCGTGGGCGTGGTTGACCATGATTGCCAGACTGCCGCCAAAGGGCGCATCGACAACGGGGAAGATATAGTTCGACGCCGTGGTCGCGTAGCCGTCGCTGGAAATCGCCGTCTTCGGCACGAGGCCGACGCCGAGCAGAGCGGGACCGCCCACAGTATAGATGCCGGCCGTCAGGTCGAGCTCGTCAATCTCGCTGTCGCAGCACACGAGCAGCCGCTCTGGCGAGACGACGGCGACGCTGGAGGGGCGGAACGCTACCGTCGCGACCGCTGTCGCCGCAATCGGCGTCTTCGTCAGGTCGATGAGTGTCACCCGGTTGGCAGGGTCGCGCTCGGTGATGAGGATGCCGGTCTGCCCCGTATCGGTCCATTCGAGCAAGAAGGGAGCTGTCAGCCCGCTGGCAATAACCTGGCGTGCGCCGCTCGCCAGCGTGATGCGTGTCACCCGCCCGCCGCTGCTCGCCTGCTCGCTGACGTAGGCGAACTGGCCGTCCGCCGTCACCAGCAGGCCGACGGCGTGGTCCAGGCCGCTGACCACGGGCGTGGCGGTGTGGGTGTGGATATCGATGCGCCAGATGCGAGCCGACGAGGCATACTCCACGACATAGGCATACCCCCGCGCCTCGTCCAACGCGATCTGCTGCGGCGCTGTCATCCCTGTGTAGACCGGGGTGGCGTTCGCCTTGTTGGCGTGCGCCAGGTCCACGTACCACAGGGTACCGCCGCGTTCCGTCACATAGGCGTGCTGGCCGTCGGCAGCGACGACGATATCCTCCAACTCGCTGTAGCCCGTGCCAAGGACCTGGTAGGCGGGCTTCAGACGGTAGCTGACCCAGCGCACCTGGAGGGAGTCGCCGTAATGCACAACCTGGACCTTGGCGTAGTCGAAGTTGGCGGCGGGTTGGCGATAATCGTTGCGGATGGCGAACACATCGCCATCGGTGAGCTGATTGGCAGGCCCTGGGTCGCCGTGAATGTCGGTTGTCCGCGAGTAGCCGTCCAGGTTCTGCAGCTCGGCGTGCGTGAGCGCGTCGAAGTTGACGGGGCCTAGGTTGAGGATGTCGCAGTTGCCTTGGGGGCGCATCACGCGGCCGTGGCTGGGGTCAGTGTGGTCCCAGCGGATGTGGCCCCCGTGGACTGATGTGCCATCCTGCAGGTCCAGGCTCGAGTCCGGGGGCATCGTCGCCGTTCCGGTGAACACAGTCGCCTCGAGAGGCCGCAGCAGGTCGAAGCGCGAAATCTTCCCGGCGTACTCGACAAAGAACAACTGGTGGGTGGTCTGCACATAGTCGCTGCCGATTGCGCCGCCGAGGCCGGTGACAAGGGGGGTTCTGGTCGTCATGGCGTGTCCTTTCAAAAATATGGTCAATCTGTGTGGCGCGGCGTCTGTTTCCAATTTATCACAGTCCACTGATAGAAACGCTTATCGAACTGCTTATAGAAATGCTTTGCAGAATAGCTGGGGTGGTCCTGAGGGTGAGGTTCGTTGCGGTCGTCTTGCTGATAAGATTGAGGAGCGTGGGAATAGCAATGTCGCCCGCCGATATCGGCGGGCGACATTGATGCAGCTTACAGATCGGTTACGGAGCCGGGTGACACATGCCCGAATCCGTCGCGACGAAGGTGGGGGGGGCGAGGGAGGTGAGTTGCGCCATAATATTCCCCGACCAGTGGAAGTTGGCGAACTCGCCTGTCCCCCCCGTGACGATGAAGAAGCCGGTCGCTGCGCCGGTCCTCAAGTCGGCCTGGCCGACGTAGCTGACATTCAGCGTGCCGCCCGGCCCCGTCGCCACGAACGAGCCTTTCAGGTACGACTTATGGGTGACGTTGTTCATCAGGATGTCCTGGGCGCCGCTCAGCGTGTACCCGCTCAGGAAGCCTGACGTGTAGCCGCCGCCCACACCGCTGCCCTGGTAGATCGTAACCTGGCCTGCCTGGGTCACAGTTCCAGTGCTCGTCGTGTAGATGGTCAAGCCGGCGGTGCAGGTGTTGGACGGCCCGGCGGCGGCAGTAGTGTCGGCGGAAAATGCCGCGATTAGCGCAAGCAAGCACAACGCAATACCGAATCCGATAACCCTTCGCATGTTATCCTCCTTGTCAGTTGCCTTCGGACGTATCTGCAAGGTAGACGCGCGCACGTAGGTTTCAGATTTCAAACCGACTCGACAATATTATCCTGAACCGCATCCTTCTACGCGCCCTTTGCCTTGTGCTATAATTCCCCAATGTCGCTCGTCCTTACCAAATCGCCCCGACGCGCGCATGACTTTCATTTGTCAAATCCGGCTTTACTGAGAAGGAGAACTTCCGATGAAACGGTTTATTGCTCTGTGCCTCATCCTCGTGCCTCTCGTCCTTGCTGCTTGTAGCGGCGCGACAGGCCCAACTCCGGCGGCGCCGGCCGCCCAGGGGACGCAGGAGGTCGTCATTGGTGTGATGGCCCCGCTGACGGGTAACAACGCCGAGTACGGGCAAATCTGGAAGAAGGCTATGGACCTGGCTGTCAATGAGGTCAACCAGCAGAAGGTCATCCCCGGCAAGACCCTGCGCCTCCAGATCGAGGACACCCAGTCCGACCCTAAGCAGTCGGCGACCATCGCCAAGAAGTTCGCCGACGACCCGAACATCGTGGCCGTCATCGGCGACTTCAGCAGCTCGGCATCTCTCGCCGCCGCCCCCATCCTCCTATCCGCCAAGAAAGTCCAGCTCTCGCCGACAGCCTCCGACCCCAAGTTTGCCGCCACGGGCGACTACATGTTCAGCATCGTGGGCAGCCAGAAGGGTGAGGCCCCTTTCCTGGCCGACATGGCCCTCAAGAACATGGGCGGCAAGAACATCGGCGTCCTGTACATTAACAATGACTGGGGCAGCGTGACCAAGGACATCTTCGTGGACAGTGTTAAGAAGAACGGCGGCAGCATCGTCGAGGAAATCCCCTACCTGCCCACTGACAAAGACTTCCGGGCGTCCCTGACCCGCCTCCAGGCCAAGAAGCCTGACCTCATGTTCGTCGCGGGCTTCTACGACCAGGTCTCATTGATGCAGAAGCAGCGCGCCGACCTGGGCTGGGATGTGAGCGTGTTGTGTCCCTCGTCCTGCTACTCACCGCTGATGATCGAGCAGGGTGGGCAAGCGGCGGAGGGTGAGAAGCTGGCGGCTGTCTTCTTCCCTACCGACCCCAACCCCAAGGTGCAGGCTTTCGTGAAGGCGTACCAGGCTGTCGCCGGCCAGGAGCCTAACCAGTTCGCGGCCCTGGCCTACGATGCCGTCCAGTTGTTGGCGAACACCATCGCCAAGACCGGCACCGACAGCACCAAGATTCGCGACGGCCTGGTCAACTTCGTGTCGGGCTACAACGGCGTGACGGGCGAGATGAAGTTCAACGACGAGCGCCTTGTCGTCAAGAAGTACGTGCCGCTCCAGATTAAGGACGGTAAGTTCGTGTTGTGGACCAAGTAGCGTGGATACTTTCCTACAGCAACTCATCAACGGCCTGACCCTCGGCAGCGTGTATGCGCTGCTGGCGATTGGGTTCTCCCTCATCTTTGGGGTGCTGAACCTGGTCACCTTCGCCCACGGTGAGGTGCTCATGGTGGGCGCTTTCACAGGCTACTTCGTCTGGCGGCTTATCCCGGGGAATATCCCCCTGGCTATCGCCGCCGGCGCGGCGGGCGCTTTCCTCATTGCGCTGGTCATCGAGCGTGTCTCCTTCCGCCCCTTCCACGGCGCGCCCCACATGACTACCCTGCTGAGCACCCTTGGCGTTTCCATCATTCTGCTCAACTCGGGTGTGCTGCTGATGGGCGCGGAGACGCGCTCCCTGCCCGACCCACCCCGCTTGGGGCAGGTCATGCTGGGCCCGGCGCGCGTCTCGGTCCTCCAATTGCTCATCATTGGCGTGTCGCTGGCGATGGTCCTCGCCTTGACCCTGTTCATTGCCCGCACGCGCTGGGGGCGGGCCATGCGCGCCGTGTCCCAGGACCTGGACACGGCGCGGCTTATGGGGATCCCCACCACGCGCATCACTGTCCTGGCCTTCGGCATCGGCTCGGCTCTCGCCGGTGTCGCAGGGGTGCTCATCGGCCTGTACTACAACGCCTTCTCGCCGATGATGGGCGTCGATGCCGGGTTGAAGGCCTTTGCCGCGACGGTCCTCGGTGGCCTGGGCAGCATCCCCGGCGCCGTTCTGGGCGGCTTGCTTCTGGGCATGGCGGAGGATATGACCTCGGCCTACTTCAACGCCCAATACCGCGATGTGGTCGGCTTCTCCATTATCATCCTCATGCTCATCTTCCGCCCACGCGGCCTGATGGGGAAGCGCCTATGAGACAGTTACCAATCTGGGCGCGCTGGGGCGTGTTCGCCGTGGCCGTCGTCCTGTTTGGCCTGCTGTTCCGCGACCAGTCGTACCTGATGCGTGTTGGCATCCTGGCCCTGCTGTATGCCGTCCTGACCGTCAGCCTCAACCTGGTCAACGGCGTCACGGGTCTGTTCTCCCTGGGCCATGCCGCCTTCTACGGCATCGGCGCATATGCCTCTGCCCTGCTCGCCCTGCGCCTTGGCTGGCCCTTTCCCCTCGCCCTCATCAGCGCCGCCGCCGTGGCGGCGCTGTTCGGCCTGCTCCTCAGCCTGCCATCGGTGCGCCTGCGCGGCATCTACCTGGCCATCGTCACGCTGGCCTTCGCCGAGATCGTGCGCCTCATGCTCATCAACCTTCAGGACCTGACGCGCGGCCCCTTCGGTCTGCCGGGCATCCCGTCGCCTGACCTATTCGGCGTCAAGTTAACCAGTGACTTCAGCGTGTTCCTCCTTGCCCTCGTCCTGCTCCTGGTCGCCGTCTATATTGTCGAGAGCATCGTTCACAGCCGCGTCGGCGACGCGCTGCTCGCCATCCGCGACGATGAGCAAGCAGCGGCGGCGTGCGGTATCCCCATCTTCCGCTACAAGGTGCTGGCCTTCGTCACAGCGGCCTTCATTGTGGGCATGGCGGGCAGCCTGTACGCCCACTACACCCGCTTCATCAGCCCGGACAGCTTCACCCTCAACGAGTCCTTCATCGTTCTGAGCATGCTCGTCCTCGGCGGCCTGGGCAGCACAGCCGGCGCCGTGCTGGGCGCGGGCATCCTGACCGCCCTGCCCGAGTTTTTCCGCTTTGCCGCCGAGTACCGCATGCTCATCTACGGCATCGTCCTGGTGCTGGTCGTGCTGTTCCGCCCTCAGGGCATCCTCGGCTCGACGGCATTTACCAAGCCCGCCCTGCGTCTCCCGACACTGCGACGCGCCGTGAGGGGAGGGCTGCGTGGCGCTGCTAAGCCTTGACCTTGTGACGCGTCGCTTTGGCGGCCTGACCGCCTTGCGCGACGTATCCTTCGACGTCAACGACGGTGAAATTGTCGGCCTCATCGGCCCCAACGGCGCGGGCAAGAGCACCATCTTCAACGTCATCACCGGCGTCTACCCCGCCACGTCAGGCCGTGTGCGGCTCCTCGACGAGGACATCACTACCAGCGGCACCGCCGATATCGTTCAGCGCGGCATTGGCCGCACTTTCCAGACAACGCGCCTGTTCAAGACGCTAAACGTCCGCGACAACGTGCGGATCGGCACGCACCCACGCACCCGCGCCAACCTGTTCGATGCCCTGCTCCACTCACCGCGCGCCCGCCGCGAGCGAGCGGCGACGGCCCAGGAGATCGACCGCCTGCTGGACATGGCGGGGTTGACCCACTTCGCCGATCAGCCCGCGACGAGCTTGCCTTACGGCGACCAGCGTAAGCTTGAGATCATGCGCGCCCTGGCGACGACGCCAAAGGTGCTCCTGCTAGACGAGCCTGCC
Source organism: Anaerolineae bacterium (assembly GCA_039810085.1). Classification (GTDB taxonomy): domain Bacteria; phylum Chloroflexota; class Anaerolineae; order Epilineales; family JAHCIE01; genus JBDHWG01. Next base: position 132,847 of record JBDHWG010000016.1, on the reverse strand, counting down.
GCAGGCATGAACCGTGTCGAGAGCGACGACCTGCGAGCTTTCCTGGCCCGCTTGCGGGAGAGCGGCCAGACTATTTTGCTCATCGAGCACGACATGAAGCTGGTGATGCGTCTGTGCGACCGCATCGTCGTCCTCGCTTTCGGTGAGAAAATCGCTGAGGGGACCCCAGCCGAGATTCAACGCCACCCTCGCGTTATCGAAGCCTACCTGGGTGAGGACGTGGACGATTTGGCGCCGGGCGGAGGGGTGGATCATGTTGCAGCTTGATAACGTCCACACCGCCTACGGCTCCATTAAGGCGCTCAAGGGCGTCTCGCTGCATGTTGACCAGGGCGAGATCGTGACGGTGGTAGGGGCGAACGGCGCGGGCAAGAGCACCATGCTCCGAACCATCACCGGCTTGATGCGGCCTACTGAGGGCAGCATCACCTTCGAGGGCGAGCGCATTGATGGCAAGCCGAGCGAGCGTATTGCCACTCTCGGCATCGCCATGTCGCCGGAGGGGCGCCGCTTGTTCCCTGACATGAGCGTCTACGAGAACCTGCTCATGGGCGCGTACACGCAGCGCGACAAGACTGCCCTGGCCCAGTCCCTCGATCGCTGCTACAACCTGTTTCCCATCCTCAAGGAGCGCGAGACTCAGACCGCCTCAACCCTCAGCGGCGGCGAGCAGCAGATGGCTGCCATCGCCCGAGCGCTGATGTCCCAGCCGCGCCTGCTCCTGCTCGACGAGCCATCCCTCGGCCTGGCCCCTATCCTGGTACGCCAGGTCTTCCGCCTCATCCAGGAAATCAACAGTCAGGGCACGACCATCCTGCTGGTCGAGCAAAACTCTAACATGGCGCTGCGCATCGCTGGGCGCGGCTACGTGTTGGAGAACGGCCACGTCGTGATGGAGGACAGCGCCGCCGCCCTCCTGAAGTCTGACGTTGTGCGCGCCTCATACCTGGGCGAGTAGGTTGTCATGCATAACATCTACCTCACAGGCATGATCGGGGCAGGCAAAACGACCGTGGGCCGCATCATTGCCCAGCGTCTAGGCTGGCCCTTCGGTGACCTGGACGACGAGATGTTCAAGGACGCGGGGAAGGACTTCCGCCAGGTCGTGGCCGACGAGGGCTGGTTAGGCTTCCGCGTCCGCGAGTACCGCATCTGCAAGCGCTTCGCCGCCCAGGATCGGACGGTGGTCGCGCTTGGCGGCGGGACGGTGCGCTACGAGTGGAACCGCGACGTGCTAGGCGGCACAGGCGTCGTGATTTTGCTGACAGCCGGTATTGACGTTCACGCCGACCGGGTGCGGATCAACGACCGGCCCCGTGTCAACCCCGGCGTCAGCATCGAAGACGACCTGACGACCATCTGGACGACGGCCTCCGACCTCTACCTGAGCTTCGCCGACATCGTCTACCCCACCGACCAGGGCAAGAGCGTCGCCGAGGAGGCTGAGGAACTGATTCAGATACTGCGACAGCAGATGCGCTAGCGGTCGAGCAACGCATAAGGAGCAGTCGCGTGTTTAACGACTTGGAGACTGCTATCATTGCGGAGGTTCAAGCGATCATGCGGTCTGCAGAAATGAGGGAATTGCAGGAGAGCAATGAACAATAGGATGAAACAGTGGCTTGAAGCAGCAAAGTTGCTTGCGGTTAATCCTGCTGCGCAGATTGTTTGCCCCAAGTGCGGGCAGGCTGCGCTTATTGTTACCGATATTCCCCATCCTAGCGACCCCTCTCACTGGGAACGGCATATCCAATGCCCCGCGTGCCACACGACAGCCCATATGCTTATGCGGCGTGATCCTGCTGACAAGAAGTTGGTGGTGGAAGCTGCTGGGGTTAAGGAGAAGGAGACTCAGTAATCGAGAGGCGCAGGGTCAGCAAGTGCTTGAAGACATTACAACGATAATGCAAGGAGACCCGTTGTGAACTCGATGACCAAGACCGAGCGCTTCCGCGCTGCCCTGGCGGGCACTGATCTCGACCACCTGCCCGTGTCGGTGTGGCTGCACTTTGCGACCGAGCATCTGTCGGGCGAAGCCGTCGCCGACCGCCACCTGGCTTACCTGGCCGCCTATGACTTCGACTACCTCAAAGTCATGAACGACTACCGCTACCCGCTGCCCCAGGGGGTGGCCAACGTCCAGAGCGCCGACAACCTGCGCCGCTTCGAGCCGGTCGCCATGACCGCGTACCAGTTCGACCAGCAGCTGCGCTGCCTGCGTAAGCTGCGCCGCGAGCTACCCGATACACCCCTCATTGAGACGCTGTTCAACCCGTTGCAGACCCTGGCGCGGGGCGCGGGCCAGAGCGCGGTGCAGACCGTTCTCGCCAACCCCGAGGCCGGCGACACGGCTCTGCAAGCCATCACCGAGACCCTGGTGGCCTACGTTCAGGCTCTCCAGGCCGAGGGCATTGACGGTTTGTTCTACTCCATCAACGGCGCGGTGGATCCGGCCCACGGCGGCCTGACCGACGAGCAGTTCGCCCGCTTCGTGACGCCCTACGATAGGCGCATCCTGGACGCTGCCGAGGGCATGACGCGGATATGCCACGTCCACGGCTTCCACCTGCGCTTCGACCGCTGCGCGGGCTACCCGGTCGAAGCCTTCAGTTGGTCCCATTTCAACACGGCGCCGAGCCTGGCGGAGGCCCGTCGGCTGACCAAGGCGGCGCTTGTGGGAGGCATGAACGAGGTGCAGATGACGCGGCAGAGCGTCGCCGAGGTCGAGGCCGATATTCGCGCGTCCGTGGCGGAGGCCGGCTGGCGCAAGCTCCTCGTCGGTCCCGGCTGCACCACGGCTCCCGATACGCCCGACCGTGTGCTGCACGCGGCCGTCGCTACGACCCGCGCTCTGCCGCTGGTGTAGCTTTTGCTGGCCTCGATAGGTCTTCAAGTAAAAATAGCACACACTGCTCGTGTGCTTGCAGGAGAGGTTGGCTATGACGCTTGCCACAACGCTCACCACCGACACCACTCTAGACGCCGCCTACCAGGACTTCTGTCGCCGCTACCCGGCGTTTGAGAGGACGCATGTCCTGGACGCCCTACGCGCGACCGAGTATCGCCGCCTCGACGACCAGGGCCATGTCTACCTCGACTATACAGGCGGCGGCCTCTACGCCGACTCCCAGGTGCGCCAGCACATGGAATTGCTGACGCGGGGCGTCTACGGCAATCCCCACTCCTCCAATCCGACGTCCTTCGCATCCACCCAGCTGGATGAGCATGCCAGGCGTTATGTCCTGGAGTACTTCAATGCCTCACCTGACGAATACGTGGTGATTTTCACGATGAACGCCAGCGGCGCGCTCAAGCTCGTCGGCGAGGCGTACCCATTTGAACCGGGTGGCCGCTACGCCCTGACGTTTGACAATCACAACTCGGTGAATGGCATCCGCGAGTTTGCCCGGGCGAAAGGCGCATCGGTCACGTATATTCCCATCGTCCCCCCGGATCTGCGGACAGATGAGGCCAACCTCTTCGCAGAGCTAGAGCACAGCGATCGTACGAAGAACAATCTGTTCGCCTACCCAGCGCAGTCCAACTTCTCCGGTGTCCAGCACCCGTTGACGTGGATCGAAGCGGCGCAGTCGCGGGGATGGGACGTGTTGCTGGATGCCGCCGCCTTTGCGCCGACCAACCGCCTGGACCTCAGTCAATGGAAGCCTGACTACATTCCGTTGAGTTTCTATAAAATCTTCGGTTACCCGACCGGCATCGGGGCGCTGATTGTGCGCAAGAAGGGGTTGACCAAGCTCCACCGCCCCTGGTTCGCTGGCGGCACGATTACCATTGCCTCGGTGCAGGGCGACGGCTACTACCTGGCCGAGGGCGAAGTCGGTTTTGAGGACGGCACGATCAACTACCTCAACATACCGGCGGTCGAGATTGGCCTGCGCCATATTGCCTCGATCGGTATTGACGTAATCCACGAGCGGGTGATGTGCCTCGCGGGCTGGCTGCTGGATGAGCTTGTCCGGTTGCGCCACAGGAACGGCCAGCCCCTCGTCCGCGTCTACGGCCCGCTGGACACGCGGATGCGCGGCGGGACGGTAACGGTGAACTTCTACGACAACCAGGGGACGTTGTACGATTTTCGCTGGATCGAGGCGCAGGCGAATGCCGCGAACATCTCGCTCCGTACGGGCTGCTTCTGCAACCCGGGCGCTGGCGAGGTCATCAATGCCCTCTCACCGGCGGACCTAGCGCCGTACTTCCACCACGCCGACCGCATGACGTTCGAGCAGTTCATCGAGGCGATGGACGGGCGGGCATCGGGCGCGGTACGCGTCTCCGTCGGCCTGGCGACGACGTTCGCCGATGTCTATCGGTTCATGGCGTTTGCGGAGAGCCTGCTCGACCAGCCAGCGCACCCGCTGCATTGTTCATCAGGTACGCCGTCGTAAAGGCTCGAACCATGCGACGCGAGCGAACAATCTAGCCGAATCGAGGGGAGGGGCTAACGCGGAAGTTGCGCAAGCCGCCGCGTCTGCCCCATCCCCTGCGTCGTCTTCTGGCCGGTGCCAGCAAAGAGGGCGAAGTCGGCGAGCAAGTTGAATACACGGCGCATCTCGACGTCATCCGTGAGAATGCGGTATTGGCAGTAGCCGACGAAGCCGTTGTACTGCGCCTCACCATAGGGCACCACGCGCGTTTCTAGCCGGTAGCGTTCGGCAACGACGTACTCCGCGGCCGCGTCCAGCACTTTGCTGGTATCCAGTTCCACGGGCGCTGTCCCATTCCAGCGGCGCGCATAGCTGCCGAAGACGTTTTGCGGCAGGGGGAATAGCATCTGCACTTTGCCCTGGTGAAACGTCGTCGGCGACTTGAACTCCAGGATGACCTTATCGTCTAGCCCGGCGTTCTCCATGATCTGTTCGAAGCTGATGAGCCTGCCCCAGCCGTCGGTCGCTTCAGGCTCGGCGCTGATCCCGACGACGTGGTATGGCTGGCCGTCGATAATGACCGCGTCCTGGTCGAGCCGTTTCTCGAACAGGACGTAGCTCAGCGTTTCGAAGACCTCGGTCGCCAGTACCGTAAAGCGCACCCGGTACGTCTCGTCAGGACGCACGAAACGCCTGTAGCCGCGCTCGATAAACCGCCCCTGGAGCATCGAAGCCGTAAACGGCTTGACCCGCGCATCGTCGTGTAGCGTCTGGGCCATCTCAGGGCTGACCTCCGCGATCATGTTCAACAGCAGCGCGTGCAAACTGCGGCCGATCGTCTTCCCAATCGGCGCCTCGCGGTACGGCCGCAACGAAACGATAAAGCTGGCAAGCATGACTTACGTTTCCTGTATTTCGGGCTTGAAGCGGAAAATAAGTGGAAACAACGGTCCCGTGGGATGGCCGTTCGCGTCATAGCGCGTTCCTACAACCTCCACATCCTGGTCCCCGTCGAGACACGCCAGCACCATCCCGATGGTCATGCTCCTCACACCGGTACTGATGTCGGCGACCATCTCCTTCGCCGGAATTCTAGCACCTTTCGCCTCCTGGATGACGTCCCGCACCTTCTGATATGTCTTATCGAAAACTAGGGCATCGTCGTCGAGATTAATGGTGTACTGGGAGCCGCAGTGAAAGATGCACTTGACGCCCTTGCGCTGCCGGAGATACTCTGCTAGCAGCTCGGCATACTGGCTTGACCCCTCTCCGGCGGCATCCACAGTCGACAGCAGCCAGCAGTGCTCCAGCCGACTCTTGTGGCAGACGATAGCCGTAATCGTCGGCTCCAGGTTCGAGTCCTCCAGGTTAAGGCGGTCGAAGTCTAGGAGCTTGACCGCCTCCTTGCGCTCTTCCGCTGTCAGCTTGGCCCCTGATGCGCCGTATTTTGGAGTGTACAACGGCACGAAGCCGATGTAAGCCTGCCGGGCGTTCGCCGCGCACTCGTGCTCATTTCGCAAGGAGAGCGGCGTCCGCGTTGTGACTTCGATACGCTTCGGGAGAAAGCGGCGGACGAGCACCGCGAAAACCCAGCACACGAGAGCGAGGATCGCCACCCAGGGCACTTGAGTTTCCGAAACATGATTGCCAATAAAGGCCAGAACGAGACCGAAGCCGATGCCCGCTAACGTCGCGGACCACCGCTCGATCTGCACAACTCGTCGTGACCAGGCTGACATCTGCCCCTCCATTACCCCCTACGTCTGGCCGCGCTACACGCGCCTCGTGCGCGCTGCGTCGCGCACTGCTTGCAAGTCGACCAACTCGGCCACCTCGAACCTGGGCGGCGTCACGCCGGCGACCGGCCGCAGCCGCAGCATTGCCGGGAAATACCCGGTCCGCCCGTGGATCGCCGCCAGCACAATCGCCGCGATGTAGTTCAGCGACGGAAGGTTGACCAGCAGGGGGAGGGTCTGCCACTCGCGTGGCGACAACCCTGCCTCCTCCACCAGCGCCTCGACCTGTGGCACGAAGGGCTGTCCCGTATCGAACTGCACCGGGCACTCGATGACGCGCTCCACCGGCTGTCGCGCCAACGCCTCAATCGCCGCTAGGTGCTCGTCGGTCAGCGGGTGCGCGAAGTTGAGGATGATCATAGCGCCTCTTCACAGTCTTGGTTGAGCTGTCGGCTATATGCGCGCATAGTATGGGATCTCTCGAGGTTCGGCCTTAGCATCACCTGAAACTATCTTTTTCAAGATATCCCCCAGGCGTGGGATATCTTCGGCCATCACCAAAACGATTTGCCGTTCCCGAGACCACTTCTGGTACTCGTCGAGATCTTTCTGACTTCTCGAACTCCGCGACACTGTGCTAACCAACAGGGTTGAGCACATGCCTTTGCCAAGCTGCTCGGCATGTCCATACAATTCTTCGAAGTCAGTCCGCTTGATGTCCCTCGTCTTGCATGAGATCAAGACGGCCTGCCCGCTGAATACGCCGACGAAATCTATCTCGCCTTTGCCACTTACGTCTTTCACTCCCCACCCGTATTCATCAAAGAGCGGTGTTCCCTTCGGCCCTTTCAACTGCATCGCTGTGTGATAGACATAATACTCTAGCCAATCGCCTTCGAGCAGGAAGTCAACATCCTCGGTGCTCGTGGCCCTCCAATGTAGGCTTTGGTTCTCTCGCGTCACACCATTGACTATCTGCAAATCTTCGATCTCCTGGAACAACTGGTATTCGTCATCCAGGAGCTGATCCTTGATAGAGAATTTGCGCTGGTCGCGCGGATGATTTTGAGTTTGACTTCGTAGCTTAGAGAGTAGGCGCTGTGAAATTGGCGATCGTTCGACCATGAGCATCGAAAAAGCATGGAGCTTTGCCGGAGCATCGGTCTTCCATTCTACATCACGCCCATATGAGGCAAAGTAATCCTTGAGCTTTAGTTGAACAGGCTCTATCTCATCCTTGAATACCCAGACAAGACCATCTTGCGAGAGATAGCACAGGTCAACAGCAACATGGGACAGCCGCATCTCCTTGGCCACATCGTACGCCCCGAAGGCCATCGTCTTCGGTCCAAGCGTCGTGTTAATAATCACCTCATCTGCGCGGTGATTGGCGAGTATCTTTTGGCACGCTGTCACGGTCTCCTGGAGCGCATACGGCCTCACAACTTCTTCAGGATGTACATTCAACTCAGTCGGCAAGGCCGCGCAGGTCTTCTCGTAGTCCCCTCCTGGTCGCATTGAGTCTTGAGATACAATGAAGTAGAGATGGTCAGGTTTGAAGTGCAAGGCCAGAAGGACATTCGGAACCGTTCGTCCGCCTACGAGTGAAATTAAGACCCGTCCCATGAGATATCTCCATTGGATGTGTTGCAACACAACTCGGTGGCAACATGACAGGCTAATCAAGTCATAACACAGTCCTCTTGACCACGCGCTCATTATATCACGTGGCAAGTCACCGTCAAGTGGGCGAATAACCCGCCTCTGGTGCGCCAGGCGGTATGTTGCCTACCTTGGCTGGATTCATCTATAATCACGTCCAGTACAACGTGTTCGTTAAACCATTAGCCTGGAGACCCCGTACCACAAGACGTGTCCGGACCTGCCGCCGGGGGGAGGGCGCGCCTGGACAGTAACAGGACTTATGTTGTTGATGAGTCTCTGGACCACGAAGGTCACGAAAGGACGCGAAAAACGCGAAAGTCAGCCATGAACTTGCGTTCACCAATGGTTGGATGAAAATGGCCTGCGTCGCCCCCACAGGTTTCAGAGGGGAAGGAGAACGCCAAGCCGCACAGGCGCAACGCCTCCAATAGACGAAGGACTTATCTCCCTTTGCGTCATTGCGCCGTTGCGTCCTGGCGTTGCCATCCCATTTTCAGAGGAGGCACGCGCGAGGCGACTCCTTTTCGTGCCTTTCGCGCCCTTTCCGAGCCTTTCGTGGTCCAACCATCTTCTACTATTGACTGCAGGATACGTAAGGAGAACGTTGTGAGCACTCGCCTCTATCTCATCCGCCACGGCGCGACGCCGGCCAGCACCGAGGACCGCTTCTCCGGCTCCATCGACATCGACATCTCCGACGAGGGCCGGCGGCAAGCCGAGGCCCTGTCGGTGCGCCTGGCGGATGAGTCCATCTCCGCCATCTATTGCAGCCCGATGCGGCGCACTATCGAAACCGCCACCATTATTGCCCGTCCCCACGGTCTCCAACCGGAGCTGTATGACGGGCTGCGGGAGATCGACCACGGCCACTGGGAGGGCTTGCTGCGCAGCGAGGTCGAGACGAAGTACGCCGACGAGTACGCTGCCTGGTCCGAGGACCCGTTCACCTTTGCCCCCGGCGGCGGCGAGTCCGGGGTGAGCGTGCTGGCGCGGGCGCTGCCCCTCATCCGCAAGCTGGTGGCCGACTGTCCGGGCGGGAACGTCGCCATCGTCTCCCATAAGGCGACCATCCGCCTGCTCATCAGCAGCCTGCTCGGCTTCGACCCGCGCGGCTACCGCGACCGGCTGGATATGCAGCCGTGCTGCCTCAACATCCTCGACTTCAAGGACCCCGTCCGGGCGCGCCTGATGCTGTTCAACGACGTCTCCCACTACGTCGGCGAGCCGGTGCGCAGCACCAACCGCCTGTCGAAGTGGTGGGACACGCCTCTGGCGGACTAGGCGCGAGTGGCGGGCTGTCATTGCGAGGAGGACGGTAGGACGACGAAGCAATCTCGAAGTGGGTGAAAGACGCGCTTTCCCCCCGCTAGACCATCTGATGCAAGGACGGGGGATTGCTTCGCCCTGCTCGCAATGACGCCCTGTCTATGATTAATTGGTGCTAGGCCTGCCTTGCACATTTGAGCTACACGGACTAGACTTTGCGCCGAACGAGTCTATCCCCCTCACCTGTCGAGGCTGCCCGTGTCGCTGTTGGAAGTGCTATCCGAGCTACGCGCCGCGCACAGCGCCCAGATTGCCGCCTGGCGGCACTTCCCGGAGCGCCCGGCTCGCCGCGCCCCGACGCCGGAGACCCTCCACCCGGCGCTAAAGGATGGCCTGCGGCGGCGCGGCATCCCTGCTTTGTATACCCACCAGGCCGAGGCCGTCGCGTCGGCGCTGCACGGCGAGCACGTCTGCGTCGTCACCCCGACCGCGTCCGGCAAGACGATGTGCTACAACCTGCCGACGCTCCAGGCGCTCCTGAACGACCCCGCTGCCCGCGCCCTGTACATCTTCCCGACCAAAGCCCTGGCCCAGGACCAGGTGACCGAACTAGGCCGCTGGCAGACGACGCTCAATGCGCCCGTCGCTGCCGCCACGTATGATGGCGACACCCCTGCGTCGGCGCGCGCCCGCGTCCGCAAGAGCGCCCGCGTCATCGTCACCAACCCCGATATGCTGCACACCGGCATCCTGCCCCACCACACCCGCTGGGCTGAACTGTTCGAGGGCCTGCGCGTCGTCGTCCTGGACGAGATGCACACCTATCGCGGCGTGTTCGGCAGCCACGTCGCCAACGTCCTGCGGCGGCTGCGGCGCATCGCGGCGTGGTACGGGGCGCAGCCGCAGTTCATCCTCTCCTCGGCGACCATCGCCAACCCGACCGACCTGGCGACGCGGCTGGTGGAAGCGCCGGTGACGGTCGTGAACGACGACGGCGCGCCGCGTGGCGAGCGCCACTTCATCCTCGTCAACCCGCCCATCGTTGACTACAAGCTGGGCATCCGCCGCTCGGTCGCTGCCGAAGCCACTACCCTTGCACGCCACTGCCTGGCCGGGGATGTGCAGACCGCCGTGTTCGCCGGCAGCCGCCTGAGCGCCGAGGTTATCCTGCACAACCTCCAGAACGCGGCGCAGACGCCGGTGCGCGGCTATCGCAGCGGCTACCTGCCCCAGGAACGCCGCGCGACCGAGGCCGGGCTGCGCGATGGCTCGGTGCGCGGCGTGGTCAGCACGAATGCCTTGGAGCTGGGCGTGGACATCGGCGGGCTGGACGCCGTCATCATCGCGGGCTACCCCGGCACCATCGCCAGCACCTGGCAGCAAGCCGGGCGCGCCGGGCGGCGCGGGAGCCTGGCGGCGGCGATGCTCGTGGCGCGGGGCATGCCGCTGGACCAGTACCTCGTCGCGCATCCGGAGTATATCCTCGGCACAGCCGATGGCGCGATACCCTCACCGGAGCACGCCCTCGTCAACCCCGACAACGCTCTCATCCTCACCGACCACATCCGCTGCGCCGCCTTCGAGCTGCCCTTCGCGGTAGACGAAGCGTTTGGAGCTTCTGTCCCTCACCCCCAGCCCCTCTCCCATTTTGGGAGAGGGGAGGAAGAGGCGCTTCGTCCCCCCATTCCCCCCGCCCAAAATGGGAGAGGGGAGCCAGAGAAAGATTCGTCTTCTCCCCCTCTCCCTGTATGGGAGAGGGGGCAGGGGGGTGAGGGACACGTCCGCCGTCAGCTCACCCAGGACATCCTGGAGTTCCTCGCGTCTGAGGGCGAGGTGTATCGCAGCGGCGCCCAGTGGCACTGGCTGGCCGATGCCTACCCGGCCGAGGGCGTCAGCCTGCGTACGGCGGGCGCGGACCGCGTCGTCATCTTGAACGACGCCGCCTCCCCGCGCACCATCGGCGAGGTAGACCGGAGCAGCGCGCCGGGCATGGTCCACGCAGGCGCGATCTACCTCCACGACGGCGCGATGTACGAGGTCGAGCGGCTGGAGTGGGAGGCGGGCCGCGCCTTCGTCCGCCCGGTCTCGGTGGACTACTACACCGATGCGATGGGGTCGGTGGATGTGGAGATTGTGGCCGAGGCCGAGCGGCGCGTTGTGCCGGGCGGCGTCATCGCCCACGGTGAGGTCGAGGTGACGGCGAAGACGACCGGCTACCGCCAGGTGCGCTTCAGCACCGGCGAGACGCTCGGCTGGGGCGAGGTGGACCTGCCGGCCCAGACGATGCTGACGACGGCGTACTGGCTGCAACTGGACGAGGCGACCATCAATCAGTTTCGCCAAGAGGGCTGGTGGCGCTTCGACCCCAACGACTACGGGCCGACGTGGGCGGCGCAGCGAGACAAGGCGCGGGCGCGGGACGGCTACCGCTGCCGGGCGTGCGGCGCGCCGGAGCGGACCGGGCGGGGCCACGATGTACACCACTTGCAGCCGTTCCGTACCTTCTGCTATGCGCGCGGCCACAACCGCCACGACCTGGTCGCCAACCGCCTGGAGAACCTGGTGACGCTGTGTCCGAGCTGCCACCGCCGCGCCGAGGAGCGCCAGGTGGTGCGCGGCGCGCTCAGTGGCCTAGCCCACGTGATGGGCAACCTCGCGCCGCTGTACCTCATGTGCGACCCCCGTGACCTAGGCGTACTGTCGGAGGTCAAAGCCGTCGGGACGGGGCTGCCGACGCTGACGATCTACGAAGGGATACCGGCCGGTCTTGGCTTCGCGGCGGCCCTGTATGAGCGCCACGCCCGGCTCATGGCCGATGCCTACGACCTCATTGCGGCATGCGCGTGCCCCCAGGGCTGCCCCGGCTGCATCGGGCCGACGACCGAGGCCGACCCGCAGGCGAAGGCGTGGGCGCTGCGATTGGTCAGCGCGTTGATGGGAGAGCCGGCGTGAGCAGCGAGCCAATGAGCATGCGCGACCGGCTGGAGCGCCTGCGCGGCCTGGGCATTCGCCGCGGCGCGGAGGTCTTTTCCGGCGCGCCAGCGCAAACGCCCTCGGCGCCTCGGTCCGTCCGCCGCCACCAGGACATCTCCGACGTCGTCGCGGGCGCGGACATCGAGACGCCCCACGGCGCGTGCTTCGCCGCTGAGACACGCTACGCCGAGCACGGCGGCTTGCCCGTTGGGATGCCCCTACCGCTGGCCGCGCTCCTGCCGCGCCTGTTACGCGACGAGGCGCTGGGCCGCGTGGACCTACGCCGCGCCGTGTTCCTGGACGTGGAAACGACTGGGTTGAGCGGCGGAACGGGCACGTTCGCGTTCCTGGTCGGCATCGGAACGTTCGAGGGCGACGCCTTCTGTGTGCGGCAGTTCTTCATGCGCGACCCTGGCGCTGAGCCGGCCCTGCTGCATGCGCTGGCCGAGGCCACGGCCGGCTATGAGGCGGTGGTCACGTTCAACGGGCGCTCCTTCGACATGCCCCTGCTGACGACGCGCTTCCGCTTGCAGCGCCGCCGCATCCCGCTGGCCGATGCGCCGCACCTGGACCTGCTCCTCCCCGCCCGCCGGTTGTGGCGCGCGCGCCTAGGGAGCTGCGCGCTGGGGTCGCTGGAGCGGGGCATCCTGGGCGTCGAGCGCGTGGACGACGTGCCGGGCATGATTATCCCCTACCTCTACTTCGACTACGTGCGCACGGGCCGCGTCGAGCGCCTGGAACGCGTCTTCTACCACAACGCCCTGGACATTGTCACGATGGCGGCGCTGCTGGCGCGCATGAGCGCCATCCTGGACGATCCGGACGGCGGCGGTGTCATTCACGGCGCGGACTGGCTCAGCCTGGGCATCGTGTATGAGGCCGTCGGCGACGAGACGCTGGCCGGACAGGCGTACCAGCGGGCGATGGCGACGGCGCTCCCGCCGGAGCTACACGAGCAGGCCAAGGAGCGCTACGGGGCGCTGTGCAAGCGGCAGGGGGCGTGGGATGAGGCCGTCGCCGGGTGGGCGGCGGCGGTGCAAGCCGGGACGACGCGGCGGCTGTACCCCTACGTCGAGCTGGCGAAGTTCTACGAGCACCGGCGGCGCGACTACCCTGCCGCGATGGATGTCGTGCGGCAGGCGCTGGTCCTGGTGGAGACGAGCGACGTGCGCGACGGCAGCCTGTCGCGGGCCGCGACCCTGGACGCCCTGCGCCACCGGCTGGCGCGGCTGGAACGCAAGTCGGCCGGCGCGCCATCGTAATGCGGGTCCTGGCCGTGGCGGACCGCGTTGACCGCCGCCTGGAAGCGCCCGATGCCCACGAGCGCACCGGCCAGGTGGACCTTCTGCTGGGTGCGGGCGATCTGCCCTACGCCTACCTGGCCTTCCTGGCCGACAAGTTCAACTGCACCTGTGTGTTCGTCGCGGGCAACCACGACAAGCCCCTGACGTGGGACCGCTTCGGCGAAGCGGAGAGCGGTCCGCGTGGCTGGGTCTACGCCGCGAACCGCGTCGTCCAGACTGACGGCGTTCTCGTCGCCGGGCTGAGCGGCTCCATCGCTTATAACCCCGGCAAGCCCTTCCAGTACTCCCAAAACGAGATGTGGGAGCAGGCGCTCAGGCTCGCCGTCAAAATCATGTGGGCCACGATACAGCGCCGCCGCCGCCTCGACTTCCTGCTGACTCACTCGCCTGCGGCGGGCATCAACGACGGCACAGACTACGCCCACCAGGGCTTCCTGGCCGTGCGCTGGCTGCTGGACCGCTTCCAGCCGCGCTACTTCATCCACGGCCACATGCATCGCTACGACCCGCGCCTACCCATGCGGAGCATGCACGGCAAAACCGAGGTCATCAATGCCTTCGACTTCCAGCTCATCGACGCCGACGTGGGCGCACCCAACCGATAATACCGACACCGTGCCCGGCCCCTTCGACGCCGTTGTCATCGGCGCGGGGCTGGCGGGCAGCGCCGCCGCCACTCACCTGGCACGGGCAGGGGTGTGCGTGCTCCTACTCGAAGCCGATGCCTTCCCCCACGACCGGATGTGTGGCGAGTTCCTGTCACCGGAGGCCGCGCCGATGCTGGCGCGGCTTGGCGCATCGGCTGCTGTTGCCGCGGCCGGTCCGAGCCGCATGACCGAAGCGCGCATCACCTCGCCGGGCGGCCTTGTGTGGTCGGCCAGTCTGCCAGCGTCGGCGATGGGCCTGAGCCGGCGCGTCCTGGATGCGCTGCTGTTCGAGAATGCGGCGTCGGCCAGGGCCGTCACGCTGGCGCCAGCGCGGGTGACGAACGTCGTGGGGACACCTGGCGGCACGCGGCGGGTCACGTATCGGCTGCGCGACGGCGGAACACGCGAGGTTTCAGCGCGGCTCGTGCTGGGCGCGTGGGGTAAGCGCTCGCCCCTGGACCGCACCCTCGCCCGCCGCTTCCTGTTCCAGGACCACGACACGTTCGCGCTCAAGGCCCACTACCACGGCCCGTCGGTCGGCCACCGTGTCGAGCTGCACGCGTTCGATGGCGGCTACTGCGGCCTGGCGGACGTGGAAGGCGGCCAGGTGAACCTGTGTCTCCTGGCCGAGACACGCCTGCTGCGCGCCCACGGCGGCGACCCCGATGCCTTCGCCCGCGCCGTCCTGCCGACCAACCCAGCGCTGGGCGCGTGGCTCGCTGGGGCTGAGCGCATCCACGAGCGCTTTATCGCCATCAGCCAGGTGCCGTTCTCGCCGAAAGAGCAGGTGGTGGACGGTGTCCTGCTGCTCGGCGACGCCGCCGGTCTGATCAGCCCGCTGGCGGGGAACGGTATGGCGATGGCCCTGGCGAGCGCGGAGATGGTTGCGCCGCTGGCTCTGGCGTACCTGGATGGGAAGCTGTCGCAGGCAGATTTGGAGAGGGAATACACCCGACAGTGGCGGGGGCGGTTCGCGTGGCGGCTCCGCCTGGGGCGGGTGTTGCAGCCGCTTATGTTCCAGCCGCGCACCCTGGCCGTCGGCCTGCGGCTGCTGCGCGTCGCGCCGTTCGTCGGCCGCGCCCTCGTCGCCGGCACGCGCGAAGCGCCAAGAGCGAGCACGGCTACAATTTAGCTGCGCTCTTCGTCTGCCTCATATTCGCCTATCACGCGGCGAACAAAGTCAGGTGTCACATCGCCTTGGTCGGACTTGGAATAGATGGTGATCAAGATGACTGCGCTTGGAGTCTGTACATAGTAGATCATGCGGTATCCCGAGCGCTTGCCCTTGTCAATATCAGTGTTCTGTACGCGAACCTTGAAAACCCTATAGCCTACACGGGGAATTTGCTCGCCTGGCGTTTGTCCTGCCTGCAGCTGGTCAATAACAGGCTGCACATCCACTTGAAGGCGGCGATACTTCTTGCTTAATCGTCGTACATTGCGACGAAACTCAGACGTGAAAAAGACCTGCACGTCGTGTTGGGAAGGCTGCTGAGTCTCCTGACTAGCCTCGTCTTGGGAGGTGCTAGTCATTGGCTAGACCCGTCCATAGATCCCGGATGGGGTGAATATCGCCTTCTATCGCCTCGCGCCAGCCTTGGCGGAAGCTCTCTTCAGCTGGAAGAAGCGTAACGCTCTCTCGATAGGCGCGGAGAATCTGGAGCAGGGGCGCCAGGTATTCGTTGGGGATTCTGTTTACTTCTTCCAATACCTGCGCCCGGTACATGGACTCAGAGCTTGCCATGATCACTCCTATTCTGCTCATAATCGGAATGCCTTATGCTTAAATTATACTCCTCATATCATGGACCTATTCCCAACACCAGGAAGTTCCCGGTGCGGGCATCATACACGTCCGTTTCGGTAGTGCCGGTGTAAGGCGCTCCTCCCGCCGGCCCATGCACGATGAAGTGGCTGCGCAGGGTGACGACGCAGAGAAGGGCGTCGTCTGGAAGCCCTGTGTTCCCAACTCGGGCTTTCACCTCGCCGCTGGTGATCCACTCTACCTTCTCTACGACGGGTGGAGGTTCCGCCGGGTCTTGGTACTCGTGGGCATGACTGCTTTCCCAGGCGCGCACGTCCTGTTCCGTAAAGGCGGGGATGTCGCCAGGGCGCGTGACAGGAATGGCAGGGACACCTTGTGGACTCAGGGCAGGCGGCGTAGCCGTTGACGTAATCGAGGAGCGTATCGGCGCATTCGTGGCCGTTTCTACTATTACGCCAGACTCGCCATGACGCGCTGGCGGTAGCACTATCACAATCAAGATAATCGTAAGACCGAGGAGAATAAGCAGGCCAACGACAGAAAGCGCTTTGGGACGCATTCGCGCGCGTGTCGCTCAGTTCGGTTCGAGGGTGGCGCGGTGGAGGTGGACGGATTGGGCGACGGCGCGGCCGATGTTGCGCTCGACATCGTCCACGCGCACCGTCAGCGGCCCATCGAAGGGCGCAACCTCGCGCAGCTCGACGCGCGTACCCGGCACCAGTCGCAGGTCGCGGAGATGCACCAGCAGCGCCGGGTTGTGGGACGTGACGCGGTAGACCACCGCCGACTGCCCTGGCGTGAGGGACGCTAAGGGCATCTCGGCGATGTCGGGCATCTCGCCGTTCGGGCCGGGGATGGGGTCGCCGTGGGGGCAGGTCTTGGGGTAGCCGAGCTGGGCCTCCAGGCGGTTGACGAACTCCGGCGACAAGACATGCTCTAGCCGGTCGGCCTCGTCGTCCACTTCCTCCCAGCCGTAGCCCATCCACTGCACCATCATGACCTCGGCCAGCCGGTGGGCGCGCATCACCCGCAGCGCCTCGCCCCGCCCGTGGTCGGTGAGGGCCATGCCATGATAGGCGGCGTAGCGCACGAGACCGGCGACGTGGAGCTTGCACGACATCGCCGTCACCGCCGAGGGCGACACGGCCAGCGCCTCGGCCAGCGCCGACGTGGGCACGGGCGACTGCGCCTTCTCCAGGCGGAGCAGCGCCTTGAGGTAGTCCTGCATCGTGGCCGTTGCGGCGGCTCTTGGCTCGGTCGTGGTGTCTTTAGGCATGGTCGTTGATGATGGCATACACCACGAATTATACCGTCGTGGCACGATTCGCGCAACAATAAATATGATGCTCTTCTTAGAAACAGTCCCGAATAGACCTGACAGGTTTTCAAAACCTGTCAGGTCTGAACAGATCTGAATAGTGAAAGGGAGGCCCTGTGGCAGACAAAGGCTTCGTGTATCTACCCGACATCGTTGGCATGGTGAATATCGTCCCGAACGGCATCCTGAGCCGGACCGTGTCCAGGACCGACAAGGTCACGGCAGTCGTGTTCAGCTTCGGCGCGGGCCAGGAGCTGTCGGAGCACACGTCGGCCAAGGCGGCCATCATCCAGGTGTTGCAGGGCAAGGCGGAGATCGGCCTGGGCGGCGAGACGTTCGAGGTCGGGCCGGGGTCGCTCATCGAGATGACGCCGAACCTGACCCACCGCGTCCTGGCCCTCACTGACATGATTATGCTACTGCTCCTGCTGCAATAACTCGCCAGCTAGAGGACCATCGACCGTAGCTGTGCTATAATTGCATGACTGTGTTCGGACGAGGGCCGAAAGTGGAGGGCCAAATGCGAGCGAAAGTGACTGACCAGGGCGTCGTCATTCCAAAGCAATGGCTTGAAGGCGTTGATGAGGTCGATATCCGCCAGGAGCAGGACGTCATCGTCATTGTGCCTGTAACGGATTCAGATCCAATTCAAGAGCTTGGCAAGAATCCTGTGACGATCGATATTGATGACGCGTCAATTAACCATGATCGCTATCTCTACGGCACATGAACTCCGTTTTCGTGGACACTAGCTACTGGCTTGCCCTGGAGCTAGGCAACGACCAGAACCATCAGATCGCCGCCCAGCACTGGCGGCGACTATTTACTGCGTTGCCAGCCTTGGTCACAACGTCTTATGTCTTTGACGAGGTGGTGACGTTCTTCAACAGCCGTGGCTATCATGCCAAAGCTGTTCAGGTCGGACGGACTCTGCTCCATAGCCCTTCCATCCAGCTTGTTCACATTGACGAAGCCATGTTCTATGAAGGCTGGGCCTATTTTCAACGCCATGCTGACAAGCGCTACTCGCTTACCGACTGCGTCTCCTTCACGGTCATGCAGAAACTCGGCATCGGGGTGGCCTTCACGTTCGACAAGCATTTTGTGCAAGCAGGCTTCCGGGTAGAGCCATGAATTCAGAGTGGGGGTACTAGAGTGCCGCGCACGCGTCTGTATATGGTCACCGCATCCATCATGTTGGGCCTGGCCCTCGCCGCGATTGAGGCCACGGTGGTTAGCACCGCCATGCCCACCATCATCTCGCAGCTCGGCGGCCTGGCTGAGTACGGCTGGGTGTTCTCAGTGTACGCGCTCACCAGCGCCGTCATGACACCCATTTTCGGCAAGCTGTCTGACCTGTACGGGCGGCGGCCGGTGTTCCTTGTCGGCATGGGCATCTTCCTGGTCGGCTCGGCCCTCAGCGGTTTGTCCCAGTCCATGACGCAGCTTATCATCTTCCGGGCTATCCAGGGCGTCGGTGCCGGCGCGCTCCTCCCTCTCTCATTCACGATTGCTGGCGACATCTTCACCGTCGAGCAGCGCACCCGCATCCAGGGGCTGTTCTCCGGCGTGTGGGGCGTCGCCAGTCTCGTCGGGCCGGTCATCGGCGGCTTGCTGGTGCAGTATGCGTCGTGGCGCTGGGTATTCTACGTCAACGTGCCCCTGGGCCTGCTGGCGGTGGGCATGGTGTGGTGGGGGTTGACCGAGCCAGCGCCCCACCGCAGCCGCGTACAGATCGACTATCTGGGCGCGCTGACCCTGAGCATCAGCGTCGTGGCGCTGCTCCTTGCCATGATGGAGGGCGGCAACCTGTGGCCCTGGGCATCGTGGCAGACAGCGCTACTGCTCATCGCCGCTGTGACCTCATTTCTCGTCTTTCTGCGCGTTGAGCGGCGCGCGCCGGAGCCACTCATTCCCCTGAGCCTGTTCCGCGACCGGGTGTTTGACGTCGCTTCGTCTCAGGGCTTCCTGACTGGCTTCGCCCTCTTCGGCAGCTCGGCGTTCATCCCGCTGTTCGCCCAGGCCGTGCTCGGCAAGACACCGGCCGAAGCCGGCCTGATCCTGACGCCGCAGATCATCGGCTGGGTCATCGCCAGCACGGCGGGTGCGCCCTTCATCCTCCGCCTCGGCTACCGCCCCATCTTGTTGACGGGCATGACGGTGATGACCATCGGCGCGTTCATGATGACGCGCCTGAGCATCGAC
Organism: Anaerolineae bacterium; assembly: GCA_039810085.1. GTDB lineage: Bacteria > Chloroflexota > Anaerolineae > Epilineales > JAHCIE01 > JBDHWG01. The sequence goes on along the minus strand of JBDHWG010000016.1, from coordinate 113,583 downwards.
ACGAGCGTCGGGTATCTCATCCTCAGCCAGTTCCTGGCCGGCGCTGGCATGGGCATCTCCATCACGACCCTGCTCATCGCCGCCCAGAACCGTGTGAGCCGGTCGCGGATGGGCGCAACGACCTCCACGCTGACCTTCAGCCGCAGCCTGGGCGGGACGGTGGGTGTGAGTGTGATGGGCGCTGTCCTCGCCGCGCTTTTATTGGGCGGCATGCAGAGCCTCGGCGGCAGCCTGTCTATCACGCCGGAGCAGCTGCTCGACCCCATCGCATCCCAGAACATCCCGTCGCAGGCCCTGGAGCCGCTGCGCGAGATTCTTGTTCTGGCGATCCAGCCCGTGTTCGTCATCGCCGCCGTGGTGACGGCCCTTGGCCTCGTGGCGTCGTTCTTCATGCCGGCCGGTTCGGTACGCGAGCTGGCGACGGAGCCAACGGGCGTGGAAATCGCCACGCCGCTGGAGTAAGCTGTGCCCCTCGATGCGCTGACCCTGGCCGCGCTCGCCGACGAGTTGGGGGCGTCGCTGGTGGGCGGCCGCGTGCAGGCCGTCGTGCCGGTGGACGCCCTGGCGCTGGCGTTGGAAATCTACCACGGCCGCCGCGACTACCTACTCCTCTCTGCCGATCCCCAAACGGCGCGCGTCCACCTCACGGACGCGAAGGGGCGGCGCGGCGTGGAGAAAGAGACGCCGTTCCTGCTCATGCTGCGCAAGTACGTCAAGGGCGCGCGGCTCGTGAACGTTTCGACGCCGAGATGGGAGCGCATCCTCGTGCTCGACTTCGACGGCGCCGAGGGGCCAAGCCGCATTGTGGCTGAGCTCATGGGCCGCCTCAGCAACCTCATCCTGCTCGACTCGTCGAACACCATCCGCGACAGCGCCCGCCGCATCACGCCAGAGATGACCCGCGCCCGCGTCGTGCTCCCCAAGCAGCCCTACATCCCCCCGCCGCCCATCGAGCGCCCCGCGCCCGACGAGATCGCCGAGCCGCAGATTGAGCTACTGCTGGCCGGCGCGACGGCGGATCGCCCGGTGTGGCGGACGCTGCTCAACGGACTGCGTGGCCTCAGCCCACTCGCCGCGCGGGAGATCGCGTTCCGCGCCCTGGGCGACACCGAAGCTTACGTCGGCGACGTGGAGCGCCTGTCCCCACTTCTCAAGGCGATGGCCGAGGTGTGCGGCCCGCTCGTCTCCGGCGGGGCGTGGTCGCCGAGCTGGGTGCGCGAGGACGACGCCGTCGTGGAGTTCGCGCCCTACATGCTCACCCACCTGGACGGCGAACCGGCGCCGAGCTTGAGCGAAGCCATCGCCGCGTTCTACAGCAGTCAAGTGGGGCGGGATTCCTACGCGGCGGCGCGGCGGCGCGTGCAGGCGCTCATCGACGACGCCCTGGAGCGCGCCGAGCGCCAGCGGGCGGCCCTGGAGCGCGAGGTGCTCCCGCCGGAGGCCGTAGAGCAGCGGCGGGTGTGGGGTGAGTGGCTGCTGGCCTACGCCTCGACCGTGCCGCCCGGCGCGCGCGAGTTGACTATCCCCGACACCGGCGATGGCCCGCTGACCATCCCCCTGGACCCAACGCTCACGCCGGTCGAGAACGCGCAGCGCATGTTCCGCGACTACGAGCGCTCGAAACGCGCCGCCGCCGACATCGCGACGCGGCGCGAGAGCGTAGACATCAACATCGCCACGCTGCGCCAGCTCGCCACGGACCTGGCGCTGGCGGAGAACCGCCCAGAAATCGACGCCGTTCACGCGCAGATCGCGGCGCTGGTCGGCGAGCGCGCGCCGACGACCAAGGGCGGCGCCCGCCCCGCGCCGCCCATCGAGGTGACGTCGCCGGACGGGCTGACCATCCTCGTCGGGCGCAACAGCCGCCAGAACGAGCACGTCACCTTCGAGCGCGCCGCCGGGCATGACCTGTGGCTGCACGCCCGTGCCGTCCCCGGCGCGCACGTCATCGTCAAGACCGAGGGCCGCCCCACGCCAGAGACGACGGTCGAGGCGGCAGCGAGCCTGGCGGCGTACTACTCGGCGTCGCGCGGCTCGACGAGCGTGGCGGTGGACGTGACCGAGGCGCGGCGGGTACGGCGGCTCAAGGGTGGCGGCCCGGGGCTGGTGACGTACAGCGGTGAGCGCACGCTGCACATCGCACCGCGCTCGGTGGAGGAGTTCGACTAGCGCGTTCAAGGGAATGCCTGCAAGGTTGGAAGCAGTCAATGCCTCATAATATATGCGAACATTCGCAGCAGGTACGTCGGTATGCCTGAGGGCTTTAGTAGTCAACGAGATTATATCGAATGGGTCAAAGCCGATGCTGATTTGCGTCAGGAGCGAATCGAAGCTGCATTGCGTGCAGCATTTTCGCCCTTTATCGAGCTTCGCCAGGTTGAGGTCGTTGTTTTCACAAGCATGAGTGCATTTGATCTCGCCGAGGCGATTCTCGCCCAGCCAGTGATTCTGAAAGCTCTTTTCGCCAGCGCCAATGTGGCGAGCCGAGCCGTCGAGCGCGACCTTGGTATCCGCAATCTCGACACCTATAATCCCCACTTGTCTCGCGATCAGGCCAACGTAATCGCGGGTTATCTCAAGCCTTTCTTGCCTCCCTACCTTGCTCTGCCGGCCCTGGCGCATGTCGATCGCGTCGAGTATGTAGATAAGGAAGTGCGCAAGGGAAAGGGCCGGTGGGAGCGTCGAATTATCGAAGCTTTGAGCCGGTATGGAGGTCAGCCATTTCGCAAGCGGCACTTCAAAGCAGACGGCGAGGAATTTGAACTTGATGCAGCGGCTCCCGAGCGCGGGGATGTGCAATTTGGAGTCGATATCAAGCGCATCGAGGCGCGTCGAGACATTCACAAGCGATGCGACGAAATTGTCAATAAGGCCGGCAAGCTAAGGCTGGCTTTTCCTGGCGCAAAGTTCGGCGCAGTGATATACTACCCGTTCATTGATGAACATATCAACATCCAGGCCCGCCTGCACTCTCCGTGGATCGACGGCGTTGTCTTTGCAGGCGAGACAGATGAGTCGATTGAGACAGCGGTAAGATTGCTTCTGGCTATGCTAGGGGAAGACGCGAATGGGCACTGAGCCACAGACAACCCATCTGTTGGTACATGGAGACGCCAGAAATCTCTCCTTTCTTGAAACTGAGAGTGTTCATCTTGTTGTTACGTCTCCCCCCTACTGGACACTGAAAAAGTACAATGAGCATGTACAGCAGATGGGTCACATCGACGATTACGAAGTGTTTTTGGAAGAGCTGACCAAGGTCTGGCGTGAATGCTATCGCGTGTTGACACCGGGAGGGCGGCTTGTCTGCGTTGTTGGTGACGTGTGTTTGTCGCGCCGACAGCATGGCCGACACGTGGTCGTCCCGCTGCATGCCGATATCATGGTAGCGTGCCGGAAAATAGGCTTCGACAACCTCAACCCGATTATCTGGCACAAGATTGCTAACGCCAATTATGAAGTTAAAAATGGCACGAAGTTCCTGGGTAAGCCGTATGAACCGAATGCGATTATTAAGAATGACATTGAATACATCTTGATGCAACGTAAGCCAGGTGGATATAGAAAGCCAACAGAGGCACAACGCCGTCTATCGATGATAGACAAGAAAGAGTATGACGAATGGTTCCAGCAATTCTGGAACATAACTGGAGCGTCGACGCGCTATCATCCGGCGCCCTTTCCTCTCGAGCTGGCCTATCGCCTGGTACGCATGTTTTCGTTCGCGGGCGATACAGTTCTTGACCCGTTTTGTGGTACGGGGACGACGATGGTTGCTGCCGCAAAAGCAAGTCGTAACAGTGTAGGCGTTGAGGTCGATCCGGCTTACTGTGAAATGGCGCTCCACAAGTTGCAGGCCGAGACCCGAACCCTTTTCGACAACCCCAGGATTAGCTTCAAAGAAGCTCAGGACATGGGCAGCGTCCGTGAGGAGGTCGAGCAATCTCATCGAGCGCCCAATAACTCTCTTTAGTGGAGGATGCATGCAGACTGCGGAGCGAATGGGCCGACTTGGAACGGAGACCGCGTTCAAAGTCCTGGCGAAAGCGAAGGCCCTGGAGGCCCAGGGCCGCGAGGTGATTCATCTGGAGATTGGCGAGCCGGACTTTGACACGCCGGCCAACATCATTGACGCGGGCGTCCGGGCGCTCCACTCCGGCTACACCCACTATACCCCGGCGGCGGGCATCCCGGAGTTCCGCGCGGCCATCGCCGAGTACATCGGCCGCACGCGGGGCCTCAAGGTCGAGCCGAACATGGTTGTCGTCACGCCTGGCGGCAAGCCGGTGATGTTCTACGCGCTCCTCGCGCTGACGCAGGACGGGGATGAGGTGCTCTACCCCAACCCCGGCTTCCCGATCTACGAGTCGATGATTAATTTCTCCGGCGCGAAGCCGGTGCCGATGCCACTGACCATCCAGAACGATTTCCGGCTGGACCTCGACCACGTGCGCGACAGCATCACGCCGCGCACGCGCATGATCATCCTCAACTCGCCCGCCAACCCAACCGGCGGCGTGATGACCAAGGAGGACATCGACACGCTGGCCGAGATCCTGGCCGACCGCCCGGACATCATCATTCTGTCCGACGAAATCTACAGCCGCATCATCTACGACGGCCAGCATCACAGCATCGCCAGCCTTCCCGGCTTCCAGGAGCGCACCATCATCCTGGACGGCTTCTCCAAGACATACGCCATGACCGGCTGGCGGCTCGGCTACGGTGTGATGCGCCCGGACATCGCCGAGATCATTACGCAACTCATGATTAACTCCAACTCGTGCACCGCCGCGTTCACCCAGGTGGCGGGCATCGAGGCGCTGACGGGGCCGCAGGACAGCGTGGACGCGATGAATGCTGCTTTCCTGGAGCGGCGCAGCGTCATCGTTCAGGGGTTGAACAATATCCCTGGCATCAAGTGCGCCATGCCCCAGGGCGCGTTCTACGCCTTCCCGAACATTGAGGGCACTGGCCGCACGTCGGAGCAGCTCGCCGAGGACCTGTTGCAGAAGGGCGGCGTGGCGTGTCTGTCGGGGACGTCGTTTGGCAAGTACGGCCAGGGCTACCTGCGCCTGTCCTACGCCAACTCGCTGCCCAACATCTGCAAGGCGCTGGACCGCATTGCCGAGGTGTTGAACGCGTAACGTGGCTGGGTGGCGTTTGACTCGTCTCCCTCATCCCCTAGCCCCTTCTCCCACAAAGGGAGAAGGGGAACGAGAAGCCACATCTCATCTCCCCTCTCCCAGAACGGGAGAGGGGAAGGGGGTGAGGGAGACGCTGTGGCTCACGCGCAGCCTTGTTCTCCTCGTCCTCTTCGCCCTGGCCCTCGCGTTGTCCTGGCCGCTGGCGCGTGACTTCACCACGAAGGTCGTTAGCGACGGCGGCATGGACATCCCCCTCAACATGTGGGTACTCTGGCACGCCAAGGAGGCGCTGTTTGGGCGGCAGCCGCTCTTCTACGCCAACCTGCTCTACTACCCCCTCGGCACGTCGCTGTTGACGCAAAGCCCAGGGCCGCTGCTGGGGCTGCTGGGGCTGCCGTTCTGGGGCCTAGGCTTCGCGGCGGCGTACAACGCGACGCTGCTCCTGGGGCTGTGGCTGTCTGGTGTGTCGATGTACCTCCTGGCGCGGGACCTGGGCATGAGTCGTCTTGTGGCGCTGTTTAGCGGCGGCGTCCTCATGGCCGCGCCCATGGTCCTCGGCGGGCTGCCCATCCACATGGACAAGGTGTTCATCGCCCTGCTGCCCCTGGCGCTCTTGACGTGGCGGCGTGCCCTGGACCCGACGCGGAGCGTCGGCTGGGTTGCCGCGACCGCCTTCGTCGTCCTGCTGACCACGCTGCATGGCGGCTGGCACTTCATCCAGGCCATGCTGGCGATTGCCTTCTTCGGGGTGGTCGCCTGGCTAGCGCCGATGGGGAAGCGCAAAGATTTGGCGCGACGCCAGGCGCTCTTCCTTGTCCTGGTGGCGGTTCTTGTCGGGCCGTTTCTGGTTGCCACACTGCGCGCCTCGGCCAACCCGCAGATCGCCCTCAACCGCACCGAGACCTCGCTCTACCTCCAGCCCGACGCCGTCCAGTTCCTGCTGCCGTCTGGCTTCAGCCGCCTGTTCGGCGCGCCGACGCTGGACCTGCTCGCCGCACACAAGATTCCCTGGACTATCGAGAGCGCCATCGGTCTGGGCTGGATACCGCTGGCGCTGGCGCTGGTCGGGGTTGTGGCGGCGTGGCGGCGGACCCGTCCGTGGGCGCTGCTCCTGGCCGTGTGCATGTTGCTGGCGCTGGGGCCGCAGCTCAGCCTGCTCGGCGAGCGCACCTTCACCAAGTACAACCTGCCTGTCGTCCTACCCTACGCCTTTGTCAGCAGCTTGCCCGGCCTGTCGTTCATGCGCACGCCGGGGCGGTTCATGATGCTCGGGTCCGTCGTCCTGGCCGTCCTGGCGGGCTACGGGCTGGCGTGGCTCATGATGCGCTGGCCCAGGGGACAGGTCGCTACGGTTGCCGTCGCCGCCGTTCTGACGCTGATGCCGGCCTGGCCGCAGCCCTGGCCCCAGGAGGCGCTGCGCCCGCCGCCCACGTTCTACCAGCAGATTGCCGCCGACCCGGCGCAGTATGGCGTGCTGGACCTGCCACTGCGCCCGCGCGACAAGAACCGCGAGCACCAGATTCAGTTCACCGCGCGCTATCAGCTTGATCAGATGACCCACGGCAAGGGCATCGCGTCGGGCTACCTGTCCTTCGTCTACCAGCAGCACCCGCTGTTCCCGTGCTGGTTCGCCGACGACCAGACGCCGCCGGATGTGACCGTCGATAGCAAGAAGGTGAGCTGCTTCACCAACGGCCAGTACGAGTTGGCGCGCACCGGCTACCGCTACGTTGTTCTGCACAAGGCGCAGCCCGACTTTCCCGACTTCAACGACCTCAAGCCCGGCTCGTGGGCGGACAAGGCGGCCCACGCCTTCGTAGACGCCGCCCTGCCCGGCGCGTCGCCCGTCGCCGACGACGACCTGGCGACGGTCTATGCCGTTCCCGCAAATGCTGCACCCATCGCCGTCACGATGGAGACCCGCGACGGCTGGGAGGAGCGCGACAACGGCGAGCGGTGGGCGCGCTCCCCGGCGACGCTCTACGTAACCTCACCGACAGGCAGGCAAGCGGTGCTACAAATTGCGATGGGACAGATGCACGACGTGGCGTCGCCGAGCGGCATCGGCTCGACAGGTCGGCTGCGGGTACAGGTGGGAGATGAGATACAGACGGTGGATGCGCGAGCGGGGCAGACGGTGGACGTGCCGCTGAGCCTCGTGCCTGGCGGACAGACGATCACGCTGACGTTGGAGGCGAGTAACTTCCGCCCGGCTGACTACGGCATGGACGACACGCGGACGCTGAGCTTCTCGGTGCGCGGCCTCAACCTCGCTACTCCGAAGCCCTGATACTTCCCAGGAACCAGTGGGTGATGGCGCGGAACTCGTCGGGGCGGCTCCACATCAGTGGGTGGTCGCCGTGGCTGACGAGGAACACCCGGCTGTTCTCGATCTCGCGCGCCATGTGGGGGATCTGCTCGCTCACGCCTGGCAGCAAAGGATCGTCAAGGCTGGCGGTGAGCAGTACCGGGCACCGAATCCCAGACAGCCCATGCGGGAACCAGTCGACGCCCCCGCGCTCCGCCCAGCCTAGCAGCAGGTTACTGTCGGCGCGCACAACGCCCCGCCAGTCGTCGCCATGCGCCATCCGCCAGAAATCGCCGCCTCCGTTCAGCTCCAGCTGCCGCCCGACCACGGACGCGCGCAAGGCGTCGGCGGACAGGCGTGCGACGCAGCTATCGGCGACAATCGCCGCAACGCGCTGAGGCGCGAGAAGCCCCATGAGCAACGCAACTACACCCCCGCCGCTCGTTCCGATGATGATGGCGCGGCCGGGGCCGAGATGCTCGATCAACGCGACGGCGTCCCGCGCCCCATCTTCCCACCAGCTCGATGGCCACGGGTCGAGGCGGTCGGACTGGCCGACGCCAAGAAAATCGAGCGCGACCGCCTGATAGTCCTGGCCGAAGGTGTCTAGCTCACCCGTGTGGCAGGCCGATGAGGCGGTGTTGCCCGGCAGGATGAGCAACAGCGGGCCATCGCCCTGCATGCGGTAATGCAGGCGATGGCCGCGATGTGTGAAGAAAGGCAGAAGCTACTCCAGAATCCACTTATCCAGGGTGCGCTCCCAGTCGGTCAACTCCTCGGGCTTGAACCAGAGGGCGACCTCGGTCTGCGCCGTCTCCGGGCCGTCGGACGCGTGTACCAGGTTGCGGCCGACCATGACCGCCAGGTCGGCGCGGATGCTACCTGGCGCCGCCTCGTGGGGGCGCGTCGCCCCAACCGTCTGCCGCACGATCTCAATGGCGCGGGGACCTTCCCAGACACACGCCACGACCGGCGACGAGGTGATGTACTCGATCAGGCCCGCGTAGAAGGGCTTGCCCTTGTGGATGGCGTAGTGCTCCTCCGCCAGGGATTGCGGGACCTGCATGAACTTCATGCCCACGAGCTTGAGGCCGCGCCCTTCGAGGCGGCCGATGATTTCGCCGATTAGCCCGCGCTGCACGCCGTCGGGCTTGACTAGAAACAGGGTGCGTTCCACGATGTCGTCTCCAATGTGCGTTATCTCTCCGTTGAGAGAAGAACCTCAGTCGCCTTGATGATTGCCGTAATCGGCATGCCTTCCTTGATGCCCAGGCGATGCACCGAGTCGACGGTAATCACCGACACGATTTCCTCGCCGCCCGGCAGCCCAACCACCACCTCGGCGGTGATGACGCCTTCCTTCACCGACTTGACCGTCCCTTTGAGCTGGTTACGCGCGCTCAGTGCCACTGTGAACCTCCGTTGTTAGTTTAATTTGGGTCGTGCCCTCTCAATTATAGTTGCAAAGTCTATGCCCGCCGGTATCGCCCCAAACATCAGGCGCGCGTCGTCCCTCAGTCGGGCCGCGCAGAATGCATCGCTCACGATAGTTGGAGCGTGGCGCAGGAGCAGCGACGCTTGCAATGCCAGGGCCATCTCCTCCACCACGCGGCGGGCGCGCACCTCCACGTCATCTGTGGTCATCAGGTCGCGCTCTAGTCGCGTGACCAGGTGGTCGAAGTCGGCATTCGCGCCTGTCGCCAGCCGCACCTCGGTCAGCAACGCCTCAACCGTCCCCGGCTCCTTGCGCGCTGCCCGCAGCACGTCCAGGCACTGCACGTTGCCCGACCCTTCCCAGATGGCGTTGACCGGCACGTCGCGGTACAGGCGAGCGAGGGGCGACTCCTCGACGAAGCCGTTCCCGCCCAGGCACTCCAGCGCCTCGGCCACGCCGGCGACGGCGCGCTTGGTAATCCAGTACTTGGCAACGGCGGTGACGATGCGCGTGAACAGGCTCTCACTCTCGCTCGTCGCCGCCTCGTCGAAGCCGCGCGCCAGCCGGATCGCCAGGGCCGTCGCCGCCTCGGACTCCAGGCACAGGTCGGCCAGGACGTTCTGCATGAGCGGCTGGTCGATGAGGCGGTGGCTGAAGGCGTAGCGGTACGCGGCGTGGTGCGTCGCCTCAGCCACGGCGCGGCGCAGGGTTGCGGCAGAGCCGAGGGCGCAGTCGAGGCGGGTGTGGCGCACCATCTCGATAATCGTAGCCACGCCGCGCCCCTCCTCGCCGACCATGCGCGCCCACGCGCCGCGAAACTCGATCTCGCTCGACGCATTAGAGCGGTTGCCGACCTTCTCCTTGAGGCGCAGGATGTGGAAGGCGTTGCGCTCGCCGTCCGGCGTCCAGCGCGGCAAGAGGAAGCACGACAGACCCCTCGGCGCCTGGGCCAGCACCAGGAAGGCGTCGCACATCGGCGCAGAGCAGAACCACTTGTGGCCGGTCAGGCGGTACTCGCCGGGCGCGCCCGTCGGCTCGGCGCGGGTCGTGTTCGACTGCACGTCGGAGCCGCCCTGGCGCTCGGTCATGGACATCCCGAACAGGACGCCGCGCTTCTGGGACGCGGGGATGAAGCGTTCATCGTAGACGGTGGACAGGGCACGCGGTTCCCACTCGGCCGCCACGTCGGGCTGGAGCCGCAGGGCAGGGATGACAGCGAAGGTCATGGTGAGCGGGCAGCTTGGCCCCTCGTCAATCTGGTGGCGCAGCATGTTCAAGGCGGCGCGGGCGACGTGCGCGCCAGGCTGGCCGCTCGTCCACGGCATTGAGTGCAACTCCCACTCGACGCCCATCCGCATTTGCTCGTGGTACGCCGGATGGTACTCGACCTCGTCGATGCGGCGGCCGAAGCGGTCGTAGCTGTGGAGAACGGGCGTGTACTCGTTAGCGAGCTGACCCAGGCGCAGCGTCTCCGCGCGGCCGAGCAGCGCGCCGAAGTCGCACGCCCGCGCCTCGATCCAGCCGCCGCCCTCGCGCTGTACCGCCTCGCGCAGCGGCGTGTCGTCGGCGTACAGGTTGTAGTTTTCCAGCGGGGGCGGTTGGTTGAGAACAACGTCCGGCGGCTGAGCCGCAAACTCTCGGGACTTCATCATCGTCCTCCTTGTGTCACCCTCATTATACCACACCGCGTCATCTTGCCACGGCTCCTGATGATAGGTATACTACGCGCAGTTACTTGTCCCTTCCAGCACCTCAGCTTGGCTGTCACTCCGAGCATAGCGAGGAGTCCCTCTGCCGTCCAACCGCAGAGAGATGCCTCCTGCGTCGGCATGACAGCGGAGATATGCCCCTATGAGCACCCTACCCCTTCCAGCGCCTCAGCCTGGCTGTCACTCCGAGCGGAGCGAGGAGTCGCTCCGCTGTCGGCATGACAGCGGAAGTCTTCTTCTCTCTGCGCCTCTGCGTCTCTGCGTTTCCTATCTGGCTAGCGCCGCGCTTATTGTGGCGCTAGCCCTGCTGCTCAGTATGCTCGTCACGTCCCCCGCGCTTGCCCAGGGGCCGGCCGATGGCGACGACGTGGCTGCTGACCCGGCTCCTGCCGCGCACAGCGGGCCGCGTGTCGTCGGCGACCCGACGGGCATCTCGTTCATCGAGAACCTGCGGGCACGCTCCTATGGGGGCGGGAGCATCGAGCGGCTGCGTGTCATCGAGGACAACGACGACTTCACGCGCTACGCCATCCGCTACCCCAGCGATGACATCACCATCGCCGGCTTCATGGACGTGCCGAAGAACGTCGCGCCGCCGTACCCAGCCATCGTCGTCGCCCACGGCTTCGTCTGGCCGAACAGCTACACCTTGATGCCCTACAGCGCGCCCTATGCCGACGCCCTGGCCCGCGCGGGCTACCTCGTCGTCCACCCAAATTACCGCAACTATGGCGCGTCCGGCGAGGGGCCGAACCCGATGCGCTCTGGCTATGCCATCGACGTGCTCAACCTGGTCGAGATCCTCAAGGCCACACCGGATGTGCGCGGCGACGCCATCGGTCTCTTCGGCCACAGCATGGGCGGCGAGGTGGCGCTGCGCGTCCTGGTCACCACGCCGGACGTGCGCGCGGCAGTGCTGTATGGCTCGATGAGCGCCGACTCGTGGGAGAACTGGAATCTCATCAACACCAAGTGGGCGGGCGGCTGGTTCCTGTTCGACGGGCCGTTCAGCCCATGGCGCGACCGCGAGGCGTTCCGCCTCTCCTCGCCGAGCAGCTTCCTTGACGACATCACCGCCCCGGTGCAGATTCATCACGGCACAGCCGACGATACCGCCCCGCTGCGCTGGGCGACAGGCCTCGCCGCCGCTCTGCGCGATCACGGCAAGGACGTGGAACTGTACACATACCCTGGCGCGGGACACAGTTTCGGCATCGGCGGCGCTGCGTACAACGCCATGATGTCGCGGAGTATTGCCTTCTTCGATAATCAGTTGAAGACAGAGCATTGAAGGCGAGTCATTGCGAGGAGGACGATAGGACGACGAAGTAACCTCGCGGTGGGCAAGAGCTACGCTACGTTGCCAAGGCTACCTCTTACAAGGGCGCGAGATTGCTTCGCCCACGCTCGCAATGACAGAACGACATAAAAACGCGGTACGCACCCATTGCGTACCGCGTCATCTATTTCAGTATGCGGTTGTCTCGGTAGGCCGTCTCTTAGCGGCTTGCGGCGGGGCGATAAACCGCCAGGGCCAGACCGCTGATGAGGAGCAGCGCGCCGAGGATGATGAGGAAGCTGCTGTCGCCCAGCGGCTCGCCACCCGTGTGGGGCAGCGTTGAGCTGGCCGTCGTCGGACGTGGCGTCGGCGCTTGCGCCCCGCCTGTCCCGCCCGTTGTCGCCGGTGTGCTCGCGGCGGTCGTTGTCGTCGCCAGCGTTGCCGTCGCAGCTGGCGTCGCCTGGGCTGCGACGGTGCCGCCCGTCGTAGTCGTCGCGGCTGGCGTGCTCGCGGCGGTCGTGGTCGTCGTCGTGGCCTGGGCCGCTGCACCCCCACCACTGGTCGTCGTCGCCGCTGGCGTTGTCTGGGCCGCCGCCTGCGCGCCGCCCTGGGCGTTGCCGCCGGTCGCGTACATGATCACATCCTGGTCCGTCCCGCCGCCCGACACGACAATGCCGAGCGGAACAGTGATGGTGGCAGTGTTACTGCCGGGATTGGTGATCTGTAGCGTTCCCTGCCCCGACCACGGGTTCTTCTCTGGAGCCGCGGGCAAAGGAGTCCAGCTTGTCGCCTTCACCTGCACACTGTTGGCCCCGGCGGCCTGGAGCAGGGTCTGACCGCTAGCCGGCGCCGCCTGGTTGTTCGACGCCTGCGTCCCAGCGTTGTAGATCTGCTGGGCCAGGGCGTTGTCAGTGGACTTCCACTCGCCGCTGGTCTGCCGCCAGAGGGCGAGCTGCACCTGGTACGGGTTGGTTTCCGTGTAGCCCTGGCTGACGGCGTAGCGCAGGATGCTAACGACCTTGGGGTCCGCCGTCTTGGCGCCGAGGCTTGTCGGGAAGTTCGCCGGGAATGGCTTGCCATACTCCAGACAGAAGGCCCTGACATTCACCGTGGCGTTCCCGTTGGCCGGGATGGTCAGGGTCTGCATGTCGCCGGTGTTCGTCTGCGCTGAGGCAACGAACACCGAGGCCAGCAGGCTCAGCCCACTCAACGCTATGACCGTAGCGAGAAACAATCGCAGGATATGGGACAGGCGCATGGACTACCTACTCCTTTTCGGTCCGCTCCGCGAACGACGTGCCCTTAGCGGCGCGCCGCCGCCGGGCGATAGATGGCGAGAGCAAGACCGGCCAGGAGCAGCAGAACGCCGACGAGGACGAGGAAGCTGCTGTCACCCGCCGGGGTCGCGCCTGTGGTCGGGAGCGCGGCCGGGGTGCTGGCCGCCGTCGCGCCCGTCGCGCCGGAGACCGAGGTGGTGGCGCGCGGGGTCGCGGCTGCCGTCGTGCTGCCGGTCGTCGTCGTCGCGACAGCCGTCGCCGCCCCGGTGGTCGTCGTTGCCACAGCGGTGCTAGCGCCCGTTACAGCCGTTGCGATGGGTGTGCTCACGGCAGTGGTCGCCGCCGGGGTTGTAGTGCCGGCCTGAGCGGCGGGCACGGGGGCTGGCTGAGCAAAGGTCGCGGACGCGATCAGACTCAACCCTAGCAGGGCCACAACAGCGGCAAGGAAAACTCGCATGATAGGTGATACACGCATGGGCTAACTACTCCTTTTTCAATGGAAATACTGGTCAACGTCGTCCTTCACAAGCAACTTATATGCCAGTACATCCCGAAACATCAGCAGAAGGCCACAAAAATAGGTCCCCGCGCAAAAGCACAGGGACCTGCGAATAGCCTGTTTATGGCGAAAGAGGGTTTTAGGCGCTATATCCTCGACTCGCGATTGTACTATCGCCTGTCTGACACCTCATGGTGTCGCCGTCGGTGTGGCATCCACGCGACGGATGAAGTCCAGGACGAAGACTGTTTGCCCCTTGGACACGCGCACGCCGATGCCGATGTGAGTCAGACGCGGGTTGAGAATGATATCGCGGTGCAGTGGGTCGTGCATCAGCCAGTCAATGGCGTCCTGCACCGGTGTGTCCCCCGACGTCTCGTATATGTTCTCCGTCGCCAGCTCGTGGACGATGCCCGCCTCGCGCACGCGGTTCTCGACTGTCTTGCCCTCCGGCGTGTCGTGGGCGAAGTAGCCCCGCGCTATCATGTCCTGCGCGTGCCCGACAGCGACCTCGGCCAGCCGATTATCCCACGTTAGTGGCGCCGGCTGGGCCGCCGGACTCCCTCGCGTCCAGGCCGGGGTGACAGGGTCGGAGCGGGTGCGCTCAAAGTTCACCGCTACAAGCATGGCGCGGGCAAGCGTCTGCTCCGGCGTGAGAGTGGCGGCAGGGAGCGCGCTCGTCGGCAGTCGCAATGGGGTGACAGCGGGCAGAGCGCTTGTTGGCGCCGGTGTCCGTGCGGCTGGTGTCAGCATAACGGGTGTGACCAGGAATAATGGCAGCTGCGCTGTCGCGTAGGCGGCCGGGGTTATGAGGGGGGCCTGAAGCGGGGGCGCGAGAGTCTGAGACAGCGACGCCGTTGGACGTGTATCGAGAGCAGGCAGCGCTAGGCTCTGGACCTCATTCGTTGATGTGGAGGCGGCCCCCTGGCAGCCGGCCGCGAGCGCTGCCACCAGCGATACCATGAGTGCCCATCCCCAAACGACCCGTCGCAACATTGCAGCGCCTCCCTATGTGAGCCTTCAGGAGACGCTATAGCAACCCGCGCGCCAGGCGTAAGTCGCATCAGGGCGGCGTGGGGCGGCGCGACGAGAGCGCTTGGCCGAGCCAGCGGCCGCCGAGACTCAGGCCCACAATCATGGCGGCGAACAGCCCTAACAGCAGGGCATCGTCGGTGTAGACCTTGAGCGGCGTGCGCAGGTGGTGCGTGCGCGTCTGCCCGACGATGCGCGCGTCACGCGGGTCGTCCGGCGCGTAGACGATATCGACCGACGCGCCCTTGTCGAAGGGCGTGGGCTGGCTGGGATTCGCGTCAACCGCATCCACGACGGTGACCGGGTCCGGGTAGCCCGGCGGGGTGAACGTCAGCTGCACGATGTCGAACGGCTGGGCAAGGTCATAGGTATTCCCACGGCTGCCCCGGCCCAGGAAGATCCGCGTAATGCGCGTCACGTCCTTGACCTGCGCCGAGGCGTGCTGCGTGTCCGCGCTCAGGTCGTCGCGCTGTCGCCAGAGGTAGAAGCCCTGGAGCGGTGGGATAGTCAGACCGATGAGGATGAGGATCGCCAGCGGCCAGTAGCCGAGCGGCGTCTTACGCAGGCGGTAGGCCAGGATGAACGCGCCGGCGACGAGGATGGCTCCTTCGATCCACAGCCAGGGGAAAGCTGTCCACGTTGATTGGTTGGCCGGTCGGACGAGGCTGGCGAAGTCGGCGATGCGGAAGAAGCGCACCTCGTACAAGTCGCCGGCGTGTAGCCGGTCGAAGTCCTCGACCGGCGGGTTGAGCGAAGCAATCTCCACGGTGCCGCCGGACCGCTGCGCGTCCATCACCGCCATAATATACTCAGTGAACGGCGGCAGCGGCTGGCCCTTGACGTCGTAGCGCACGTCGAGGTTGATCCCCTGGCTCCACGTCCCATCCGAGGTGTGCAGCCGCACCGGCTCGGTCTTCTGGATGACCTGGGCCATGCGCGTCTGGCCGACGGTGTCGATGGCGAGGGATGCGCCCAGGATGGCGGCCGGGATGCCGACGAAGAAGCCGAAGGTCCAGACGTAGCTCAGGTCGATGTGCAGGAAGCGGCGAATCAGGCTCGTGATGAGGGCCAGCACCCACAGAAGGAGCGGCACGCCCACGAAGCCGACGATGCAGATGATGAGCAGAAGGATCTGGCCCTCTCCGGTCATGCCAAGGCTCATGCCATCCATCCTTGCTGTCTGTGCGATTAGCCGGACTTATGCGAGGAGACGTTGCAACGAGGGCCGGCCTTTCCGTATGTCGGGGTGCATTAGTATACGAGATTGTGGCCGGGCGCGCAACAGTCAATTCTCCCTCGCTCGTTCTGGGAGAGGGCAGGGTGAAGGACGGGTTCGCTTTCATGGAAAGGGCGCGGTAAAATTGGGCGTCGTCAAGGTAGCGAGACTCGCCGCGCTCGCGCTCCGGTGTCGCCCCGATATTCGTTTCCACCAGGAGGTTGATACGATGAGTGCGCGCACGCTCCTCAATCTGTTGTCTCTATCATTCGGCGTCATTCTTGTCCTCGCCCTGGCTGCGTCGGTTGCGTCGGCGGCCAACTGCCAGTTCGTCCTGGGCTTCGCCGCGCTGCACAACTTGATCCCCAACGTCGTCGGGCAGTGCATCAACAACGAGTATCACGACGGCGTCGGGAACGGCTACCAGAACACGACCAACGGCCTGATGCAGTGGCGCAAGGCCGACAACTGGACGGCGTTCACCAACGGCGCGCGAACCTGGATCAACGGGCCTTGGGGCGTCGAGAACCGTCCGAACACGGGGCGCTTCCCCTGGGAGGCCAACCTGGAGGGGCTGCCCGTTCTCAACGACGGCCACGGCCAGCCTGGCAACCTGTACTACGACAACCGCAGCACGCCCGAGTCGCTCATGCTGTCGTTCGTCAACTCCATCAATCAGCGCCAGTACCTCCGCACGTACTCCTACTGGGAGCCGAACGCGGCGCAACTGCCGCCGTTCGACCAGTTCCAGCAGGGCTACGCCAACACCAATACAGTGCAGATAACGATGGGCGAAATCTACGGCGACGCGGGCGCAGGCAACTTCTTCTACACCGTGCCGGTCACGCTCTCGTCGCAGCAGAAGAACGGCAGCATCGAGACTTTCGTCGGTTGCTACACGCTGCACCTCGGCAACCCGGGCATCCAGGGGCCACCGTTTCAGTCGCTCAGCATCCGCTCAGCCGTGGTGCAGCAAGTCCCGCCGGGCACGGATCCAGGGCCGCTGATGGCCGGTATCTGCAATGGGCCGGGCGGCCGCGCCGGTAGCCCTGTGCCGCCGTCGCCGGTCTACGCGCCGGGCGACATCAGCGCCGGGCGCTACCTGGACGACCGCAGCGATGGCGTGCAGGTCGTGCGCTCGCTGTTCAACGCCGTCAACCGGCACGAGTACGCCCGCGCCTACGGCTACTGGGAGCCGAACGCGGCGCAGCGGCCGCCCTTCGACCAGTTCCAGCAGGGCTACGCCAACACCCAGTCGGTGCAGCTCACGACAGGCACGCCGACGCGGGACCAGGGCGCCGGCCAGACGTACTACCGCGTGCCGGTGACGCTGATCTCGCACCTCATGGGCGGCACGACGCAGACGTTCGTCGGCTGCTACATCCTGCACCTGGGCAGCCCGTCGGCGCAGGGCGTGCCGCCGTACCAGCCCATCGGCATCCGGTCGGCGACAATCCAACAGGTCGCCAATGGGACGAACACGACGGGGATGATGGCGACGATCTGTAAGACGCCGTAGCGTACCTGGCACGGAGAATGCTTTTAAGGTGGAAGAGCACTACACTACGCATCGGCGGCGAGCATCAGAGGTATGATGTATCGCCGCGATGGCATCTATATGGGTGAACGATGGAACGTTTGTGAGCTGCAATGGTGCGGCGCTGAGTCAATACAGGATTCATGAAAGGAGTTGCGCCGTGCAGGCAAAACCGCGAGTCGTTATTGTGGGCGCAGGCTTTGGCGGTCTCAAGGCCGCTGAGGCCCTCAAGAACGCGCCGGTCGATGTCACGCTCATTGACCGCTTCAACTATCATACATTCCAGCCCCTGCTCTACCAGGTGGCGACGGCGGCGCTGGAGCCGGCCGAGATTGCCTCGACGGTGCGAGGCATTTTTCACAATCAGAAGAACTTCTCGTTCGAGCTGGGCAACGTCGTCGGCGTGGACTGGGAGAACAAGGCGCTGCTCATCGAGGATGAGCCGCCCGTGTACTTCGACTATCTCATCCTGGCGGCGGGCGCCTCGACGAACTACTTCGGCATCGATGGCGCGGAGAAGTACTCGTTCCCGATGAAGACGGTGGACGAGGCCAACGCCTTGCGCAACCACATCATCAGCGTCTTCGAAGAGGTGAGCGCCGATCCGGGACTCATCGACGAGGGCTGGCTGAACTTCGTCGTCGTGGGCGGCGGCCCGACGGGCGTTGAGATGGCGGGCGCGCTGAGCGAGCTATTCCACATGGTGCTGCGCAAGGACTACCCGCACCTCGACATCAACCGCGCCCAGGTTATCTTGCTGGAAGCGGCCGAGCACGTCCTCGCGCCCTTCGCGCCCGATCTGCGCAGCTATAGCCTGGACGAGTTGCGCAAGCGCCACGTGGACGTGCGGCTAGGCGAGGCGGTGATACGAGTGACCGAGGATCACGTGACCCTCAAGAGCGGCGACGCGATCCCGACGCACACCGTCATCTGGGGCGCGGGCGTGCGCGGCGTGCCGCTGGCGAATGCGTTGGGCGTCGAGGTCGGCCGGGGTGGGCGCATCGTCACCAACGACGACCTGAGCCTGCCCGGGCGCCCGGAGGTGTTCGTCATCGGCGACCTGGCGGCCACCAAAGGCCCGGACGGTGTCCTCTACCCGCAGCTCGCCCGCGTCGCCATCGAGGGCGGCGCGCACGCGGCGCGCATGATTCGCCGTCGCCTCGAAGGGCAGCCCGGCGAGCCGTTCATCTACAAGGACCCGGGCACGATGGCGACGATTGGCCGCAACGCTGCCGTCGCCCAGCTGCCGGGCAGCATCAAGCTCAAGGGCTTCCTGGCCTGGGCCGCCTGGGTCTTTCTGCATCTGTGGTTCCTCGTCGGCTTCCGCAACCGCGTCGGCGTGTTCGTCAACTGGGTGTGGAACTACTTCACGTATGACCGGGGCGTGCGCATGATTATGCCCACGCCGCGCCGCCGCCGCCAGCAGTTCCAGGCCGAGGCCAAGGCCAGCGAGAAGATTGCCGCCTAGCACTGTCAACGGATAGGGGAACGGATAAACGGATAGTATCTGCAAGGCAGCATTATACTGCCTTGCGATCTATCCGTTTATCCGTTTTTCCATCCGTTGACAGCGCAGCCTCCCGGCAGGTGATAGGCATGCCGTTCCATCTCTAGCCCGTCCATCGCAAGGGCGGAGGATTGCTTCGCTCACGCTCGCAATGACGGCTTGGCGGCGGTCTCACCTCGTCACCCGAGATACGGGCGGCGAGACTCGACGGGCGGCGGAGGATGGCCTATAATCCCCGGGCGTGTCAGGCGAGGGTCAGCAGATAGGTGTTGATGGCTTCGCGGGCGGGCGGCAGCGCCTGCATGTAGGCGCGCGTGCCGACGAACGCCCACGCCGACTCCGGCGCGAACAGCCGCTCGAAGGGGTCCGAGGCGGGCAGCGCGTCGCCTTCGCGGGCGTTGCGCCAGTAGGGGGCAAGGGCCGGGGCGAGGGCCGGATAGTGTTTCTGGAGCCAGGCGCGCAGATCGGCGTAGACGCCCTCGGTCTCCTCGTCGGCATGATTCTGGCGGTACGTGTTGATGACCAGGGCTTCCAGGCGGTCCCAGTGGTCCACGAAGGCGAGGACGTTGGCCGGAATCTTGTCGTTGGATTGGGCGCGAATAAAACGCGTGAACGGGTTCATTGACGCCTCCTTGGGCGTAATTATTGAGAAAGGCGGAAGGAGTTTCGCAATGAGTATTCGGGTCACTGTTTGGAACGAGGGTGTCCACGAGCGGACGCACCCTGAGATTGCCGCCGTTTACCCCAACGGCATTCACGGCGCAATTGCCGACGGCCTCAAAGCGCAGGGCTTCGACGTGCGCACGGCCACTCTCGACCAGCCCGAGCACGGTCTGACCCAGGATGTGCTGGATAGCACCGACGTCCTGACGTGGTGGGGCCACATGGCGCACGACAAAGTGTCTGATGAGGTCGTGGAGCGCGTCCACAAGCGCGTTCTCGACGGTATGGGACTAATTGTGCTCCACTCAGCGCATTTATCCAAGATTTTCAGGCGCTTGATGGGTACGGGGTGCGACCTGAAGTGGCGCGAGGCCAACGACCGCGAGCGGCTGTGGGTCGTCGCCCCCGGCCACCCCATCGCCCAGGGCCTTGGCGAATACATCCAGCTCGAGCGCGAGGAGATGTACGGCGAGGTCTTCGACATCCCCGCCCCCGATACCCTCGTCTTCATTAGCTGGTTCACCGGCGGCGAGGTCTTCCGCAGTGGCTGCTGCTACACGCGCGGCTCGGGCCGCATCTTCTACTTCCGCCCCGGCCACGAGAGCTTCCCGACGTACTACAACAATGAGATTCGGCAGGTGATCGCCAACGCCGTCCGCTGGGCCGCGCCGACGCCCGGCGCGCCGCGCAGCTTCGGCAATCGCCCGGCCCTGGAAGGCTGAGGGGGGAGGACAGCATGGGGCGAGACAAGAAGGGGCCGCTGCGCGCCGGGGTCATCGGCTGCGGCGTGGGCCGCTCCCACATCCAGGGCTACCGCGCGGCGGGCGTCGAGGTCGTGGCGCTGGCCGGGCTGGACGCGGGGCGCTGCGCCAACGTGGCCGCCGAGTTCAACATCCCCTTTATCTACGGCGAGTACGAGAACCTGCTGGCGCGGGATGACCTGGATATGGTCAGCGTGTGCGTGCCGAACTACCTGCACGCCGACGTTGTGCTGGCGGCGCTGGAGCGCGGCTTGAACGTATGCGTCGAGAAGCCGTTGGCGCACAACCTGGCGGATGCCGAACGCATCGCAGCGGCGGCTAAGAACGCGCGCGGCCAGGTGATGGTCATGTTCAACTGGCGGCTGCGCGCCGACGCCCAGGCGCTCAAGCGCTACATGGCTCAGGGCACGCTCGGCCGGGTGTACTATGCCAAGGCGGGCTGGCTGCGCCGCAGCGGCATCCCCGGTATCGGCGGCTGGTTCACCCAGAAGGCGATGTCCGGCGGCGGGCCACTGGTGGATCTGGGCGTCCACATGCTCGACCTCAGCATGTGGCTGCTGGACTATCCCCAGGCGGTCGCCGTCTCCGGCGCGACATATGCCGAGTTCGGGCCGCGCGGGCGCGGGACGTGGCCGGGCCGGTCGGTGTGGGCCGGCAGCGGCGGTGGGTATGACGTGGAAGACCTAGCGGCGGCGTTCATTCGCCTGGCCGACGGCGTGACGCTCTACCTGGAGGCGAGCTGGGCGGCCTACGGCCAGCACAAGGACGACTTCTACGTCCACCTGTTTGGCTCGGAGGGCGGTGGGCAGATCAACGTGCGCGAGTACGCCGACGTGGGCACGCTGACTGTGTACACCGACATGGCCGGCGCGGGCGCGGAGATTCACCCCACGGTGACGGCGGGGATATCACACGTCATTGGGATCGAGGAGTTCGTGGCGATGGCGCAGGGCGAGAAGCCGAACCCCGCGCCGCCGGAGCAGGGCGTGGCGCTGATGCGCATCATCGACGGCATCTACCGCTCCGCCGCCGAGGGCCGCGAGGTCACGCTGTAGGGAAGTCTGCGTGGCACGGGTATTACAACCTCGCCTCGAAGTCGCGGATCGCGTCGGCGTCCGGCAGCGCGCCTAGCTCGACGCGGTAGTGGATTTCCTCGCCCGGTTGGAGGATGCGCAGCTGCCCCTCTTCGCGCAGTTGGCGCCGCGGTGTCTCCCAAACGTTGCACGGCTCCAGGGCGCATACGTAGTCGCTGGCGCTCATCTGCTTCCACTGGTCCATGAAGGGCAGCTCAGCGGCACGCCAGCGGACGTACGCGCCGAAGCTCAGCGCCCGGTTGACAATGGCCGCCTGGCAGAAGCCCTCGGCGTCGACGCGCGGCTTGTGGAAGAACACGCCTTGCTCGTAGTCGCCGACGGGCGCTTCGAACTGCTTGTGGCGGGCGAGCGCCTCCCGCATGGACTCGCCCTTCGGCTGCACCGACTCGTCGTCCATGAGCAGCTCCGACTCCGGACTGACGATGGGGAAGCCGAAGTTGCAGTGGTAGAGGATCATGTGCGGGCTGGGACGGTAGCCGTCGTTGCGCACGGTGTCCTCGATGAGCAGGTGGTTCGCTCCCAGCCGCGTCGAGATGCGGCGTATCAGCAGCAGATTCTCGCCCGCCTGGGCCGACTCGCGCGCCTGCCCCTCGACCGTCAGCACGTAGTCATCGCCCTGCCACGCCTCGCGCACGCATACCTTTTCGGCCGACGTGTGGGAGATGCGCCCGTGCAGCCCAAGCGCCTGGGCGCCGTCCCCCTCGGGCTGCCCGAAGAAGCTCAGGCCGCACGTCGTCATCAGCCCGCCGCCGAACGTCCGCCCCCAGCCGAAGCCATAGGGGTCGTAGTGCCACGGCCCGCCGAGCGCCGGGTGGATCCAGGCGACGGGCTTGCCCGCAAACGACGCCGCGCCGATGTCCAGGGCGCGGTCCAGGTGGACGTCGAATTGCCAGCCGCTGCCGGTCGTGACCTCGGCGACGCGCATCCCGCGCGGCTTGCCGTCGGCCAGCTCGACCAGACGGACACCGGCGATCTGGGATAGGTGGCCGGTGATCTGGCGCAATTCTTCCTGGGTATACGCGCGTCCGTAGAGCTGAGGCATGATGGAAGTCCTTTCGGTGGGTGAGCGTCCGACGGTCAACCGTCTGGCGGGGCATTCGTCTGGCGGGGGCCGCCCGACGGTGAACCATCGGGCGGGGCATCTCGTCGCCAGGGGCCGCCCGACGGTGAACCGTCTGGCGGGGCATTTGCCCGGCGGGCAGCCGCCCGACGGTGAACCATCGGGCTAGGAGATGGAAGCCCAAGGGGCTGGGCGTCGTCGCCCGCCGCGGCCTCCTCCCCAGCCTCTCAGGCTTGCATCTCGTAGCCAGGGGCTTGTAGCCCCTGGCGGATCATCGTCGGGCGAATGGTCGCCTGGCGGGGCATTCGCCGGGCGGGGGCCGCCCGACGGTGAACCATCGGGCTAGGAGATGGAAGCCCAAGGGGCTGCGGGCATCGTCGTCCGCCGCCTCCTCCCCAGCCTCCCAGGCTTGCATCTCGTAGCCAG
Organism: Anaerolineae bacterium; assembly: GCA_039810085.1. Lineage (GTDB taxonomy): Bacteria > Chloroflexota > Anaerolineae > Epilineales > JAHCIE01 > JBDHWG01. The sequence goes on along the minus strand of JBDHWG010000016.1, from coordinate 90,633 downwards.
GGGCTACAAGCCCCTGGCGGATCATCGTCGGGCGAATGGTCGCCTAGCGGGGCATTTGCCTGGCGGGCGGCCGCCCGACGGTGAACCATCGGGCTAGGAGATGGAAGCCCAAGGGGCTGGGCGGCGTCGTCCGCCGCCGCCTCCCCAGCCTCTCAGGCTTGCATCTCGTAGCCAGGGGCTTGTAGCCCCTGGCGGATCATCGTCGGGCGAATGGTCGCCTAGCGGGGCATTTGCCTGGCGGGCGGCCGCCCGACGGTGAACCATCGGGCTAGGAGATGGAAGCCCAAGGGGCTGGGGAAGCGGCGGACGATGGCCCAGCCTCTCAGGCTTGCATCTCGTCGCCAGGGGCTTGTAGCCCCTGGCGGATCATCGCCCGGCGAATGGTCGCCTAGCGGGGCATTTGCCGGGCGGGGGCCGCCCGACGGTGAACCATCGGGCTAGGAGATGGAAGCCCAAGGGGCTGCGGGCATCGTCGTCCGCCGCCTCCTCCCCCAGCCTCTCAGGCTTGCATCTCGTAGCCAGGGGCTACAAGCCCCTGGCGGATCATCGTCGGGCGAATGGTCGCCTAGCGGGGCATTTGCCTGGCGGGCAGCCGCCCGACGGTGAACCATCGGGCTAGGAGACGGAAGCCCAAGGGGCTGCGGGCATCGTCGTCCGCCGCCTCTTCCCCAGCCTCTCAGGCTTGCATCTCGTAGCCAGGGGCTTGTAGCCCCTGGCGGATCATCGCCAGGCGAATGGTCGCCTGGCGGGGCATTTGCCTGGCGGGCGGCCGCCCGACGGTGAACCATCGGGCTAGGAGATGGAAGCCCAAGGGGCTGCGGGCATCGTCGTCCGCCGCCTCCTCCCCAGCCTCTCAGGCTTGCATCTCGTCGCCAGGGGCTACAAGCCCCTGGCGGATCATCGTCTGGCGAATGGTCGCCTAGCGGGGCATTTGCCTGGCGGGCAGCCGCCCGACGGTGAACCATCGGGCTAGGAGACGGAAGCCCAAGGGGCTGCGGGCATCGTCGTCCGCCGCCTCTTCCCCAGCCTCCCAGGCTTGCATCTCGTAGCCAGGGGCTTGTAGCCCCTGGCGGATCATCGTCGGGCGAATGGTCGCCTGGCGGGGCATTTGCCTGGCGGGCGGCCGCCCGACGGTGAACCATCGGGCTAGGAGATGGAAGCCCAAGGGGCTGGGCGTCGTCGCCCGATGGTGAACCATCGGGCTAGGAGATGGAAGCCCAAGGGGCTGGGCGGCGGCGGACGCCGCCTCTTCCCCAGCCTCCCAGGCTTGCATCTCCTAGCCAGGGGCTTGTAGCCCCTGGCGGATCATCGCCGGGCGAACCGGCCCCTGGCGGTCTGGCGGTTCTATTGCCCAATCCGGCCTTGCTGGGCGTCGGTGTATTGGTCGGGGGTCAGGCCGACGGCGGTGACGCCGCCATCGATGATGAGGGTCTGGCCCGTGATGTAGCTCGCTTCGTCGGAGGCGAGGAACGCGACGACCGGCGCGATGTCCATCGGCTGCCCGGCGCGGCCAAGGGGCACGACGGCGGCCCAGTGCTCGGCGTACTCCGGGTCGTCACGCAGGTTGCGCTCGGTGACGATAGCGCCGGGCGCGACGGCGTTGATGGTGATGCCGTGGGGCGACAGCTCCAGGACGAGGTTGCGCGCCAGCATCTGCAAGCCGCCCTTGGTCATGGCATACGCCGAGAGGTTGCGGACGGCCTTGTTGCCGGTGACCGAGGATGTCAGGATGATACGCCCGCCCCTGCCCTGGGTGATCATCTGCCGCGCTGCCGCCTGGGCGGTGAAGTACGTCCCCTTCAGGTTGAGCGCCACGACCTCGTCGAAGTGCGTCTCGGTGTAGTCGAGGAAGCCGCCCCAGCTCGTGATGCCGACGTTGCAGCAGGCGATGTCGAGGCGGCCGTAGGTCTCGACGGCGAACGCAACCAGCGCGCGGCCGTTCGCCACGACGGACATATCGCCCGCGAACGCGGCGGCTCGCCCGCCCTCGCCGACGATGCTGGCCGCCGCTGCCTCCGCCCGCTCCGCCGCCACGTCGTTGACGACAACCGCTGCACCCGCTCGCGCCAGGGCGTGGGCGACGGCGTAGCCAATCCCCAACCCTGCTCCCGTCACAAACGCTACTTTGCCAGCCAGGTTCGCCATACCCACCTCGCGCCTAGACGTTGAACACCTTCAGCACCTCGTCACCGTAGTGGTTGATGACCTTGACGGCGATCTTGCCCGTCGGCGGACGCGCGAACGGGCGGCTCTGGGTGGAGTATAGCGTTGACCAGGCTGCCTCGTCAATATCGGCGCGCAGCGTCCGCTGGAGGCGCTCGTAGGGCTTGTCGGCGCCGGTGAAGTAGGCGCGGCGCACGAAGAAGCTCTCGCCGTTGTAGGCGGTGTCGATGAGCCAGCACGCGATGTCGTCGGTGGACGCCGAGCGAATCTCGCCCGTGGTCGGGTCGTAGATGTCGAGGCCGCGCAGCTCAGCGACGAGCCGCCCATCTGGCTGCGGCGTCAGGCTGATGTCCGGCTCGCCGAAGATCATGAACAGGTTGCCCGCGCCCGTCTTCTTCAGTACCTCGTCGCCCATCGTCAAGTCGGCGTTGATTCGTACCGTCTGGACGGTCAGCCGCCCATAGCGGCGCACCTCCTCCGAGACGTGCGGGTCGAAGGCGAGGCCGCACACCAGCAGCAGGTCGAAGCCGATGCCCTGGACGGCTTCCTTCGCCGCTTCCTTGATGGCGTCCGGACTGACGGTGCTGTGCTCCGGGCCGACGTGGACGGCGACGCGGCGCGGCTTGCCGTCGCGGTCGGTGTACTCGCCGGCGGCGTGCAGCCACGTTCCGGCGTATGGCTCCAGGCGGTCGAACTTCAGGCGCTCGCCCGCTTTGGTGTTCTGGACGCCCGCCTTGCGCAGATTGTCCAGGATCATCGGGACGTACTCGCCCGCCGCGTCGCGCCGGCCGTCGGCCTCGCTGGCCGGGCGCTCCTCGTCGGCGGCCAGGACGCGGTGGGGCGACAGGCTCTCGACGGTGAACGGGCCGCTGACGCGGACGCGCTTGTTGTCCTCGTAGGGCTGGTCGTAGAGCAATTCCGTCTCAGCATGGCGGGCGATGGCGGCGTCGATCTCCTGGCGCGTCATGCCCGCGTGGATGTCCGGGTTGTTGGCGATGGACTTGAGGGTGACGTGGGGGACGCGCTTGTAGACGAAGCCCTTGCGGATGTCGCCGCCGGTCGAGACGGCGTCGGGGAAGCGGCCGGTCAGCTCGGCTTCCTTCTTGACGCCCTCCGGTGAGTCGGCGAGGAGGTAGTACGGGAAGCGGGCGGCCATGAGGCGGGTGCGGGCCAGGGCGAGGGCGACGCGGCTGGTGTCGATGGTGATCCAGCGGCGGCCCCACTGCTCGGCGACGTAGGCGGTGGTGCCGCTGCCGCACGTCGGGTCGAGGACGAGATCGCCGGGGTCCGTGGTCATGAGCATGCAACGCTGAATTGCTCGCAGAACTGTCTGGACAACGTAGATACGCGGTTCGGCGAAGCTACCGGTCAACGTATCGCTCCATACGTTCGCAATCGGGGAGTAGGCAAAATCATCAAGATATTTAGCGAAAGCAAGACTATTTCCTGAAACGACGATACGATTGACCGCCATCAGTTTCTGCATCCCGGCAACGTTCGTCTTCCAGTGCAGATTACCCTTCAACTCATACGTCTTGCCACGGAACATGATAGGCTGACTACCTATGTCAGAGCGGCCGGGACTGGTGATGTCCGACATTTTGAAGCGTCGCCAACCTGCTTCGAGACGCTGATCACCTTCCATCTCGGCTTTCGATAATACTCTCACCTCGCCTTGCTCGTTCTGAGCCAACCGGTACAGCCGCAGCGAATCGCCCTCTACTTTGTCATAGTAGAGGGAGCGCACTTTTGTTTCGCGCTTGTCCTTGCCGTACCACAAGATATAGTCCGTCACGTTGGCCAGATAGCGCGTTTCTTGATAGGAGGTTTTGACGAAGGAAATCAAACTGACGAAATTCTCACTTCCAAAGACCTCGTCCATCACACAGCGCACGAGGTGGACGTTCTCGTCTCCGATCTGGACGAAGATGCTGCCGCTCTCCGTCAGAAGCTCGCGGGCGGCGGTGAGGCGGTCGCGCAGGTAGCTCAGGTAGGAGTGGATGCCCAGTTCCCAGGTATCCCGAAACGCCTTGATCTGCTCCGGCTGGCGCGTCAGGTCCTCGACCTTGCCGTCCTTGACGTCGCGCTTGCGCGTGGAGACCTGCCAGTTGGAGCCGAACTTGATGCCGTAGGGCGGGTCGATGTAGATCATCTGGACCTTGCCCTTGAGGGCCTCGCGCTCGGCGAGGGAGGTCATGACGAGGAGCGAGTCGCCCAGGATGAGGCGGTTGGCCCAGTGCTGCTCGTGGTGGTAAAAGTCGATGGCGTCCTCGAAGGTGAGGCCGTTGAAGTCGGCGAACAGGGCCGGCTGGCCGGTGTCGGCCTCGGCGCGGGCGTAGGCGCGCAGGTCTTCGACGAGGGCCTGGGGGTGGACCTTCTCCTGGATGTAGACCGGAACGTTGTCCACGGCGAGGTCTGCCGCGTCCTGCTCGTCCTTGCCCTTCCAGACGAGCTGCGGGTCGAGGGAGGGGTCGCGGGGGTAGCGCATGGTTTGCGGGGCGCGCTCGTCGTCGGCGACGAAATCGCGCAGTTCCTCGGTGGGGATGTTGATGCGCGTGTCGCGGTGCTTGATGGCGGTGACGGGGGTGGGGGCGGGGGCGCCGGTGGTTTTCTTAGGCGGCATGTAGCAGCTTCTTTCTAGGATCTCCAGGGGCGGACATTGGGCGTCGGCAGGTGACCGCCCGGCAGGTGACCGCCCGACGCGTGACCGCCCGACGGGTGACCGCCCGACGGGTGACCGCCCGACGGGTGACCGCCCGACGCTGGAAGCGTCTGGCTACAAGATGGAAGCCTGAGAGGCTTAGGGAAGCCCCTTGGGCTTGCATGTCGTGGCCCGACGGTTGACCGTCGGGCGGTGCGACGGCGGGGGAAGGATCGGATGCTGGGCGTGCAACCGCCGGACGGGTGACCGCCCGACGCTGGAAGCGTCTGGCTACGAGATGGAAGCCTGAGAGGCTTGGGGAAGCCCCTTGGGCTTGCATGTCGTAGCCCGACGGTTGACCGTCGGGCGGATGGGCGGCAGGCGAATGCGTCCGACGCGGCGAATCGTCGGGCGGGTCCACGGCGGGGGAAGGATGGCGAGGTGGGTGTGCGACCGTGGGGCGTGCAACCGCCGGACGCGTGACCGCCAGACGCTGGAAGCGTCTGGCTACAAGATGGAAGCCTGAGAGGCTTAGGGAAGCCCCTTGGGCTTGCATGTCGTAGCCCGACGGTTGACCGTCGGGCGGTGCGACGGCGGGGGAAGGATGGCGAGGTGGGTGTGCGACCGTGGGGCGTGCAACCGCCGGACGGGTGACCGCCCGACGCTGGAAGCGTCTGGCTACAAGATGGAAGCCTGAGAGGCTTGGGGAAGCCCCTTGGGCTTGCATGTCGTAGCCCGACGGTTGACCGTCGGGCGGATGGGCGGCAGGCGAATGCGTCCGACGCGGCGAATCGTCGGGCGGGTCCACGGCGGGGGAAGGATGGCGAGGTGGGTGTGCGACCGTGGGGCGTGCAACCGCCGGACGCGTGACCGCCAGACGCTGGAAGCGTCTGGCTACAAGATGGAAGCCTGAGAGGCTTAGGGAAGCCCCTTGGGCTTGCGTTTCGTAGCCCGACGGTTGACCGTCGGGCGGATGGGCGGCAGGCGAATGCGTCCGACGCGGCGGAACGTCGGGCGGTGCGACGGCGGGGGAAGGATGGCGAGGTGGGTGTGCGACCGTGGGGCGTGCAACCGCCGGGCGGGTGACCGCCCGACGCTGGAAGCGTCTGGCTAGGAGATGGAAGCCTGAGAGGCTTAGGGAAGCCCCTTGGGCTTGCATGTCGTAGCCCGACGGTTGACCGTCGGGCGGATGCGCGGTGGGGGAACGGTTCCGACGCAGCGGCCCGTCGGGCGGATGGGCGGCAGGCGAACTCAAGGCCCATAGTTCTCCACCTCAATGCGTTCCATCTCCTCAATCAACTCCCCCTTACAGTGGTGTTCGTGCTGGTGAAGCACATAGCGGACGACCTGGGGCAGCGAGCGCTTGCTGAACGAGAATGCGCCGTAGCCGTCTTGCCAGTCAAACGACGCAGGGTAGCCCGCGATATGGTTCATCCAGTGCGTGCTAGCGCCCTTGAGTTGCCCGACATAGGTGGCGACGGCGATGCGCGGCGGGATGGATACGGCCACGTGGACGTGGTCCGCAATGCCGCCGACGGCATGCACTTTACCGCCGAGGTCAAGCCCCTTGCCGCGCAGATAGTCCCACAGCTTCGGCTCGAACGCCGGCGTGATGAGCGGCGCGCGCTCCTTCGTCGCCCAGATGAGATGATAGTACAGCTGCCAGTAGGGCATGATCAGCCTCTGTATCGGTGACGTGAACGGCTACAGGCCGCCCGCCAGCAGGGCGCGGATGGTGTTCTTAGCGTCCCACGGGTCGGAGATTTCGATGAATGCCCAGCGGCCGAAGCCGCCGTGGTTGTTGACGGCTGGGACCCACATCTCTCGGGCCGCCGCGACCTTCGCCGCTTTGTCCTTCTTCTTCTCGCCGCTGACCTCGACGATCAGGTTCAGCGGGTCGTTGCCGCCGTCGTGGGCGCGGACGATGAAGTCTGGGATGTAGCTGCGCTCCTCGCCGTTCAAGGTGTAGGGGATGGTGAAGCCGAGGCCCTGGTTCTTGACGTAGGCGGCGACTTCAGGCATCTCCTCCAGGCTCTCGGCCATCTTGGCCTCCCACCCGCTATCGAGCACGACGTGGGAGATGTGACATAGGGCGGGGCTGGTGAGATAGGTCTCGCGCGCTGTGTCGAAGTCCACGTAGCGGGTCGAGCCAAGGGTGTCGTAGGGGCGCAGGATGGGCTTGAGCGTCTTTGGCCCGTGGTTGGCGTGGACGATGGCCTGGTAGATGCGCCCGGCGGCGTCGTTGGCGAACTCGACGATGAGGAGCATCTGGGGGAAGGCGTTGTCCTTGCACGTGACGTACTCCCGCCGCCAGCGGTTCACGATGGGCAGGAGCTGGGGGAAGAGCCACGGGCGGATCGCGCCTTCGCCGTCGCGGAAATAGGTCTCCAGCACGCGCTTGGCGAGGTGGAAGTCAATCTCCTGCTCGCGGCGGAGCTTGAGGTCGTAGAGGTCATGGTAGGTGCTCTCGCCGATGATGGAGCTCATGTCGGTGCGCGTCGGTAGGTCGGCGGTGGACAGGGCATAGCGCGAAGCTGAGGTGAACTCGGCAACCAGGCGCTCGCCGGGTAGATCATAGCGGTAGCCCAGAAGACGCGGGAAGGTCACCTCGGCAGCGATGCGGTCGTCGAGGGCGTGGACGCGGGTGAAGTGAGCGGGCGGCTTCGTGATCTTGGCGGCGCCCTCGCTGGGGATGAAGGAGAACGGGACGCCGTAGACCTCGGCGTACTCCGGGGCGAACTTGCCGTCGTTGTCGATGGCGTAGCTCATGCGGCGCAGGGCGCGGCCAACGACCTGCTCACACAGAAGTTGGGTGCCGAAGGCACGGATGCCCAGGATGTGGGTGACAGTGTTGGCGTCCCAGCCCTCGGTGAGCATGGAGACGGAGACGACGCAGCGCACGCCTTCGCCCAGCTTGCCCGGCTTGCCGACCGTGTTCATGACCTCGCGCAGCAGGTCCTCGTCCGTGAGCGTGTCGGCGTCGCGGCCGGGGAAGCGGCGGCGATAGTCGGCCTTGAACTCCTCGATCTCGGTCGCGGCGAGCTTCTTGAACTCGTCGCTCATGCTCTCGCCCGACTCTAGCTCCTCACTGTCGACCAGGATCGTGTTGGGGCGCGGCAGCCAGCGGCCGTCGACGACGTTGCTGAACAGCTTGAGCTGGCCCGGCACAAGGGCCGTGCTGCCGTTGCCGACGGGCTTTTCCCAGCCAGCGATGTACTGGAAGACGAGCTTCGAGACATTGGTGTTGTTGCACACGACGATGAAGACCGGCGGGGTGAGGCCGGCGGCGCGGGCGGCGGTGTTGCGCTCCCAGGCGGCGTAGTATTTCTCGTAGTTGCCGTAGAGACTCTGGAGCGCGCCCTCTAGCTCGGCAGGCAGCTTCGGCTCGCCGCTGACCTCTTGCGTACCGCGACCTTTCTTGGGGAGACCATCGCGGATGCGCAGCCACAGGTCGCGGTAGGTGGGTTGCTCGCCGATCATGGAGTCGTCGGAGACGGGTACGCGCGGGACTTTGACGATGCCGCTCTCGATGGCGTCGATGAGGGAGAAGTCCGACACGACCCACGGGAACAGGATACCCTCGGTGATGCGCTTGCCGTCGGCAGTGAGCTTGGTATAGCCGGAGCCGCGTAGGAAGAACGGCGTCGCGGACAGGTCGTAGATGACCTTGACGCCGAGCTTGGCCTTGACCGCTTCGAGGCCAGAGATCCAGATGCGGGCCTCCTCTTCGCGCCGCTCGGCTTCGCGGCGCTCGTCGCCGCTGAGGCGGTCGGCGTCGGCGTCGGGCTTGCGGCGGTAGCAGTGGTGGGCCTCGTCGTTCAGGACGACAATATTCTTCTTGCTGCCGAGTTCGCGGCAGACGCGGCGCACCATCTGGTCCGGTGTCTCCGTGAACGGGCTGACCTGGCCCTGGTCGAGGATGGCCTTGGTGAGCTTGCCCGCCTGGGTATGCTCGCGCGGCTTGAACGCGTGGAAGTTGGTGATGACGAACCGCGCTCGCCCCAGCGCCTCCATCATGTCTGGCGGCACGACGTCGAGCTTGCGGTAGTAGTTGTCGGGGTCGCTTGGGAGGAGGACGCGCAGACGGTCGCGGATGGTGATGCCGGGCGTGACGATGAGAAAGGCATCGGAGAAGCGGGCATCCTGGGTGTTGGCGAGCTTGTTGAGGGCTTGCCATGCCATGAGCATTGCCATGACGACGGTCTTGCCGCTGCCGGTCGCCATCTTGAAGGCGATGCGGTAGAGGCCAGGGTTGGAACTGTCGTTGGCAGCGCGCAGGGCATTTTCGATCCAGGCGGCGTTGTCCTTGGTGGCAACCTCGGTGATGTAGATGGCGGTCTCGATCGCCTCTCTCTGACAGAAGAAGAGCCTGCGCTCGCGGTCGGGCCGCCGCCAGTAGTCGAGGAGATAGGCCGTCGTCGCGGTCACGCCGCGATAGCCGTTCTGCCGCCAGCGGGCGACGCGCTCGCGCACCTGGTTGATGAATGTGTTCTCCTCCAGGCGGTCCTCGGTCCATTCCGTGAGTGGGAGCGCGGCCTGCTTGCCTCGCTTCTTTGGCTGGGGGATGGGGACGAAATAGGAGCTGACGCGGCGCGCATCGACGATTTCGTCGGTGATGCCCTGCTCGGTAAACCGGAAATGTCGCTTAGGTTCTTCGTAAGGGGAATTGAGGACGGGGTTCTCAATCACAACCTGGCGCATGGCTTTCCTCGGGCGATTGTCCAAATGTCGCGCAAGTATAACAGACGTGGCACGTAGGGGCAAGGACCGCCAGGACCGCCAGGGGCTAGAAGCCCCTGGCTACGAGACGGAAGCCTGAGAGGCTGGGAGCAGCCCCTTGGGCTTGCATCTTGTCGCCCGACGGTTGACCGTCGGGCGGATGCGCGATGGGCGAAGGGTTCCGACGCGGCGAACCGTCTGGCGGTGCGACGGGGGGGAAGGATGGGCTGCTGGGCGGGTGACCGCCCGACGCTAGAAGCGTCTGGCTAGGAGATGGAAGTCTGAGAGGCTTGGGGAAGCCCCTTGGGCTTGCATCTTGTCGCCCGACGGTTGACCGTCGGGCGGTGCGACGGCAGGCGAATGCGTCCGACGCGGTTGACCGTCGGGCGGTGCGACGGCGGGGGAAGGATGGCGAGGTGGGTGTGCGACCGCCCGACGGGTGACCGCCAGACGCTGGAAGCGTCTGGCTACGAGATGGAAGCCTGAGAGGCTTAGGGAAGCCCCTTGGGCTTGCATTTCGTAGCCCGACGGTTGACCGTCGGGCGGATGGGCGATGGGGGAAGGGTTCCGACGCGGCGAATCGTCGGGCGGTGCGACGGCGGGGGAAGGATGGGCTGCTGGGCGGGGGACCGCCAGACGCTTCCAGCGTCTGGCTACGAGATGGAAGCCTGAGAGGCTTAGGGAAGCCCCTTGGGCTTGCATCTTGTCGCCCGACGGTTGACCGTCGGGCGACCTGTAACGCTTCGCCTCCTTGCGAGACAATGTGGGTGTAACGCTAATTAACGTATCGGAGAGACAAGCAAGGAGGTCGTATGCGTTTCCTGGTGGAGAGCATGTTGAATCAGCCGCCGACGCCGGAGATTTTGGCGCTGATCCCGACCGAGGCGGCGCGGGGGATGGAGCTGGACGGCCAGGGGTTGCGGGAAAAGCTGTATGTCGCGGCGGACCAGTCGCGGTCGTGGCAGGTGTTCGCGGTGGCGTCGCGGGCTGGGCTGGACGAGGTGCTGGCGTCGTTCCCGCTGCACCCGTATGTTCACGAGACGATCACGCCCCTCGTCGACGACATGGCTTAAGAGGTCTAGCACGGAATACACGGAAGAAGACAGATATCTCCTTTTCGTGTATTCCGTGGTTCCAACCGGCTGGGATACTTCGCTTAGCAGGACGGCTTCGCAGCATCAAGGTGTAACCAGGATTTTGAGGAACGGCGCGCCGGCCAGCAGCCGCGCGACATCCAGGGCGGCCGCGACGACTTGCTCGAAGTTATCCAGCACGAGCAGCAGGCGCTTCTCGCGCAGGTAGTCCCGCATGCTGTCCATGAGCGGGCGGCCGTCCTGCTCGCGGACATCGAGGGTCTGGGCGATGGCCGGGATGACGCAGGTGGCGTCGGTGAGGGGCGCGAGGTTGACGAGGAAGACGCCGTCGGCGAAGTCGGCGACGAGGTCGGCGCTAATCTGTAACGCCAGGCGGGTCTTGCCGGTGCCGCCTGGCCCTGTGAGGGTCAGTAGGCGGATGTTCGGGTCGCGGAGGAGCCGCAGCAGCGCGGCGCGCTCGGTCTCGTGGCCAATGAGAGGCGTTGGCGGTGTAGGGAGGTTCGAGTGCGGCGCGACGACGACAGCGCCGCTCGAGGCGGGGGTGGTGGGCAGGGATGGGAGCGGGAGCGTCGCGACGGCGGTGGTGTCGGCGCCCAGGTCGCGGGCGAAGCGCGTGAAGGCGGGGCGCTCGGCGTTGGGAATGCGCAGGGTGTCGGCGAGCCCGTCCACCAGCGCCTTCGACGGGCGCTCCTCGTCGGATTCGACTTTGCGAATTGTGGAGAGGGAGTAGCCGACCGCGTCGGCCAGGTCGGCCTGGGTGAGGTCCAGGGCCTTGCGGTGACGCTTGAGCCACTGACCGAAGGTTCCCGTGTCGTCCATTGCACGCTCATCCCCGTGACACGTCCGTCCGAGCCGCTCTCGGCAACCGCTCTCAGGCCCGTTTTCATTCCACGAAGTTGTTGAACAGATTGTTGAGGGACTCGGCCAGCGTCGGGTGGGCGAAGATGGCCTCGCGCAGGACGGTGTAGGGCAGCTTGCCCAGCATCGCCACCTCCAGGATGCTCATGATCTCGCCGCCCTCGATGCCCAGAATGGCCGCGCCGAGAATCTGACCCGTCGCCGGATCGACCAGGGCCTTCATGAAGCCGCGCGTCTCATCGACCTCTGACGCCCGCGCGACCCAGCTCATCGGCATCCTGGCGACCTTGTAGGCGCGGCCCTGCCGTCGGGCGTCGCTCTCGCTCAGGCCGACGCGGCCGAGCTGCGGGTCGATGAACACGGTGTAGGGCACGAGACGGTCCGTGATGGTTGCGTTCCCCCCTTCGAGTAGGTTCGTGCGGATGATGCGAAAGTCGTCGTAGGAGATGTGGGTGAAGGCCGGCGGGCCTTTGACATCGCCCAGGGCATACACCCCCGGCGCGTTCGTCTCTAGCTTATCGTTGACGCGCACATACCCACGATTGTCGGTCTCGATGCCAGCGGCTGAGAGGTTCAGCGTGTCGGTGTTGGGCACACGCCCCGCCGCGACCAGCAGGTGCGAGCCGGTCAGCGTGTGCTCCCTATTCGGGCCGCCGACCTTGAGGTGAATGTGGCCGTCGTCGCCGCGCGTGACGCTGACGGCGCTCGTCTCCAGCAGGACATCGACGCCGTCCTCGCGCAGAATCTTGGCGATCTCGTCGGCTACGTCGTCGTCCTCACGCCCCAGCAGTTGCTTCCCCCGCTGCACGATGCTCACCTCGGCCCCGAAGCGGCGGAACATCTGCCCGAACTCCAGGCCCACGTAGCCGCCGCCCAGCACGAGCAGGTGTTGCGGAACGACGTCAAGCTCCATGATGGTGGTGGAGGTGAGAAAGGGGACGCTGTCGAGGCCGGGCAGCGACGGGCGCGCAGGACGCTCGCCGGTGTTGATGAAGATGCTGTCGGCGGTGAGATCGCGGGCGCCGCCGTCGTTGAGCGCGACTCTCAGCGTCTTGGGACCCGTGAAGCTGGCCTCGCCAAACACAAGCGTGACGCCCGGCGTGTCTTCGATGCGGCGCTGGCCGCTGTCGCGCCAGCTATTCACGATGTCGCGCTTGCGCTGCCGGATGCGCCCCATGTCGATGCTGACCGCGCCCGTGTGGACACCGTAGTCGGCGGCGCGGCGCGCAAGGTAGGCAACCTTCGCGCTGGCGACCATGGTCTTGGTCGGCGTGCAGCCCTCGTTGATGCACGTGCCGCCGACATGCTCGCGCTCGATGAGGACCGTCTTGCGGCCGGTACGGGCAAGCGCCGTCGAGAGGGGGCCGCCGGCCTGGCCCGCGCCGATGACGATGGCGTCAAAGTGTTCGGTAGAAGTCATCTTTACCTCCCAGAATGCGTGTATCTGAAAAGTATAACAGGGGCGAAATTCCTCACAAAACCCCTTGACACATCTCTCAATCGGTGATATGATACCGTTATCATGGTAACGGTATCATGATACCGTTACCAGCCAGTAAAAGCCTTCCCAACAGCCGGTGAAACATGGCGACGATCCGCGACGTAGCAAAGCGAGCCGGGGTCTCTCCCATCACAGTGTCGAGGGTAATCAACAACTTCGACTACGTGAGCGAGGAGAACCGCCGCCGTGTCCACGAGGCCATCGCCGAGTTAGGCTACGTTCCGAATACCGTCGCCCGCAGTTTGCGCTCCAAGCGCACCAACACGCTCGCCCTTGTCCTGACGGACGTCTCCAACCCCTTCTTCACGACCGTCGCGCGGGGCGTCGAGGACACGGCGAGCAAAGCCGGCTACACGGTTATCCTGTGCAACACCGACGAGTCGGAGGCGGAGCAGCAGAAGTACCTTGACGTGCTCATCCAGAAGCAGGTGGACGGCATACTGCTCGTGCCGGCGACGAGCAGCCCGGAGTCGGTGCGCTTCATCCAGAAGCATGCGACACCGCTGGTTATCCTAGACCGGCGCGTGGTCGGTGCAGAAGCTGACACCGTGCTCGGCGACTCGGAGGGCGGCGCGCATGAGCTGGTCAAGCTGCTTATCGAGCTAGGGCATCAGCGCATTGCGTGCCTCAGCGGCCCACGCGGGGTTTCGACCGCCGAGGACCGCGTGGCAGGCTATCGCCGCGCCCTCACCGAAGCCGGTATACGCGTCGAGGCGAAGCGCATCAGCTATGGCCCATTCTCGCGGCGGACCGGCTACGAGATGACGCAGCGGGCGATGGCGGTGCAACCCCGTCCGACGGCGCTGTTCGCCGGCCACAACTTCATGGCGATTGGCGCGATGCAGGCGCTGCGCGAGATGGAGATGCGCGTGCCGGAAGATGTCGCCGTGGTGTGCTTCGATGACCTGCCGCTCGACTTCCTGACGGTTCCGTTCTTTACCATGGCGGCGCAGCCGGCCTACGAGATGGGAAAGAAAGCGACGGAATTGCTCCTGGCGCGGCTGGTGGACGAAGGCCCGCACGAGCCGCAAGAGATTGTGCTGCCGACTGAGATCGTCATTCGCCGCTCCAGCGGCGACCCACTGGTCAACCACAACGTTAAAGCATCCGTGGCTGTGGAGCCATAGCAAAACGGGCTGTGATCGCCCGATGGTAAGGGGCCGATGGAATACCGTGAACTCGGGACAACGGGGTTAAGAGTGTCAGCGCTCAGTTTCGGCGCATCATCCCTCGGCGGCGTCTTTCACGCCATTGACGAGAGCGAGGCGATGCGCACGGTGCACGTGGCGCTTGACCTCGGCATCAATTTAATTGACGTTTCGCCTTATTACGGTCTGACAAAAGCAGAAACGGTGCTTGGCCGCGCCCTCAAGGGTGTCGCGCGAGACCGCTATATCCTGGCGACGAAGGTTGGGCGCTACGGCGCGGACGAGTTCGACTTCTCGGCGGCGCGCGTCACGGCGAGTGTGGACGAGAGCCTCCAGCGCATCGGCGTCGAGCACATCGACGTCATCGAGTGCCACGACATCGAGTTTGGCTCATTGGACCAGGTGGTCGAGGAGACGCTGCCCGCGCTGCGGCGGCTGCAAGAGCAGGGGAAAGTCGGCTGTGTCGGCGTGACCGGCCTGCCCCTGAAAATCTTCCGCAGCGTGCTGGACCGCACCGACCTGGACACCATCCTCTCTTACTGCCGCTACGAGCTGAACGACACGTCCCTGGCCGACATGGTGCCGTATCTCAAGGAAAAGGGCGTGGGCATCATCAACGCCTCGCCGCTGGGCATGGGCCTGCTGACCGAGCGGGGAACACCGGCGTGGCATCCGGCGTCGGAGGAAATAAAGGTGGCGTGCGCGCAGGCGGCCGCGTTCTGCCGCGCCCAGGGCGTGGACATCGCCAAGCTCGCCATTCAGTTCAGCGTCGCCAACCCAGATATCCCGACGACTCTGGTAGGAACGGCGAACCCGGCCAACATCGAGAAGAACGTGCGGTGGGTCGAGGAAGCGATGGACACGGCGCTATTGGCCGAGGTGCAGAAGATTCTAGCGCCAATCCACAACCGGACGTGGCCGAGTGGGAAGCCTGAGAACAACTGAGGAGCGACGTATGGCCGATGCGCTGGTGCTGATGGAAGGCATCAATAAATCGTTCCCCGGCGTGCATGCCCTGAACAACGCCCGGTTCGAGCTGCTGCCGGGCGAGATTCACGCCCTGGTCGGCGAGAACGGCGCGGGCAAGTCCACGCTGATGAAGATTCTGTCAGGCATCTATTCTAAGGACGACGGGCGGATCATCTACAAGGGCAAAGAGGTCAACATCACGCGGCCGCGCGAGGCGCAGGACCTGGGCATCAGCATGATCCACCAGGAGCTGAACCTCATGCAGCACCTGACCGTCGCGCAGAACATTTTCATCGGGCGCGAGCCGCGCACCGCCCGGTTCATGCTTGACGAGCGCGCCATGAATGCCAAGGCGCAGGATCTCATCAAGACGATGAACCTCGATCTCGACCCGCGCGCTAAGGTGGCGGACCTGACCGTCGCCAAGCAGCAGATGGTCGAGATTGCGAAGGCGCTGTCGTTCAACTCCGACGTGCTTATCATGGATGAGCCGACGGCGCCGCTGACCGATGTCGAAATCGAGGACCTGTTCCGCCTTATCCGCGACTTGCGCACCAAAGGGGTGGGCGTCGTCCACATCTCCCACCGCCTCGAAGAGCTGAAGCAAATCTCGGACCGGGTGACGGTGATGCGCGACGGCCAGTACGTCAACACCGTTCCGACGGCGACCACAAGCATCGACCAGATTATCAGCATGATGGTCGGGCGCACCATCTACGAGGCGACGCCCGAGATCCCGGCGAATCCGAGCCAGGAAGTCGTGCTCGAGGTCAAGCACCTGAACCGCGGCCGCACCATCAAGGACGTGAGCTTCCAGCTCAAAAAGGGCGAGATCCTCGGCTTTGCCGGGCTGGTGGGCGCGGGTCGAACCGAAGTGGGCCGCGCTATCTTTGGGGCGGATCGCCTGGACTCGGGCGAGATCTACGTCAAGGGCCAACGGGTGGAGATTCACAGCCCGGGTGACGCGGTCAGGCACGGCATTAGCTACCTCTCTGAAGACCGCAAGCGCTACGGGGCAGTGCTGGGGATGAGCGTGGAAGACAACGTTGTCATGGCAACGCTGGGTCGCTATCTGCTCGGCAGGACCGTGGTGAACACAGCCCAGACCCACGTTTCGGCGAATCGGGCCGTTCAGGCCCTCGCTATCAAGACGCCGGGCTTGGCGCAGAAGGTGCGCAACCTGTCGGGCGGCAACCAGCAGAAAGTCATCATCGGCAAGTGGCTCGACGCCAACACCGACATTCTCATCTTCGACGAGCCGACGCGCGGCATCGATGTCGGCGCGAAGAGTGAAATCTACAAGCTCCTGAACAATCTCGTGCAGCAGGGCAAGTCCATCATCATGATCTCGTCGGAGCTGCCCGAGATTCTGCGCATGAGCCATCGCATTGTCGTGATGTGCGAAGGTCGCATCACCGGGGAGCTAAGCGCCAGCGAGGCGACGCAGGAGAGCATCATGCGCCTGGCGACGCAGCGCACCTCGGCCGTCGTCACGAACGCCGGAGCCGAATCCAACTCTTGAAAGGATGTTGAGTCATGCAAGCCACTATGACCCAGAGGCGCTCGATCTTTCGCTCCGACGCGATCCAGCGAATTCTGGCGTTCGCCGCGCTTATCGTGCTGTTCATCTTCTTCTCTGTCGCGTCGCCGAACTTTCTCCAGTTCGACAACATCATCGGCATTCTGCTTGCCACGTGCGTCAACGGCGTGCTCGCCATTGGCGTGACGTTCGTCATTATCGCCGGCGGCATTGATCTATCCGTGGGAACGGTGATGACGTTGTCGGCGGTCATGACCGGCGTGGTCGTCACCAACATGGGGCTGCCCGTGTGGCTGGGCATCCTGGCTGGTGTTGGAACTGGCGCCCTGTGCGGCCTGGTCAACGGCACGGTGGTCTCGCGCATGCGGGTGCCGCCCTTCATTGCCACGCTTGGCATGTTCTATATTGCGAGCGGCCTGGCGCTCATCCTGTCCAACCTGCATCCCATCTACTTCAACGACACGCCGATTTTTCGCGAGTTGGCGATGGGCTCGGTCATCGGCGCGGTTATTCCCGGCCTCGATATTCCCAACGCCGTCCTCATCATGCTGGTAGCGGCGCTGATTGCCGGCTTCATCCTCAACCGCACCATCCTGGGCCGCTACACGTTTGCCCTAGGCAGCAACGAGGAGGCGACCCGCCTTTCCGGTGTCAACGCGGCGATGTGGAAAACAGCCGTGTTTACCCTGTGCAGCACGTTCGCCGGTCTCGCCGGCGTCCTGATCGCCGCCCGCCTGAATTCGGCGCAGCCGTCCCTGGGCGCAGGCTATGAGCTAGGGGCCATCGCAGCCGCGGTCATTGGCGGCACGTCCCTAAGCGGCGGTGAGGGCACCATCCTAGGAACGATCATCGGTGCGCTTCTCATCAGCACGCTGACCAACGGCCTGCGCATCATGTCAGTGCCGCAGGAGTGGCAGATTGTCATCACCGGCATCATCGTCATCCTGGCTGTCTATCTCGACATCGTTCGCCGCCAGCGCAGGTAGTTCTTGCGCCACTTGTTTGGTTGCAGGCTCCACTGTGGAGCTTCGACATACCCACCCGTCTCACGTGAGAAAAGGAGAACCAACATGAAATCTCGGTGGTTACTCGTCAGCATTGCGGCCTTGTTGGTGCTAGGCATGGCTCTCGCCGCGTGCGCCAGCGCGCCGGCCCCGACGGCCTCGCAGCCGGCCGCCCAGCAGCCGGCCGCTCAGGCGCAACAGCCGGCCCAGCAGGCGGCCCCCGCCGGTGGTACACAACCGTATATCCCCGTCATCTCCAAGGGCTTCCAGCACCAGTTCTGGCAGGCGGTGAAGCAAGGCTCGGAGAAGGCCGCCCAGGACTTCAACGTCAAGATTACGTTCGAGGGCCCTGAGAACGAGTCCCAGGTCGACAAGCAGATCGAGATGCTCCAGACCGCCATCGACAAGAAGCCGGCGGCTATCTGCTTCGCCGCCCTCGACTCCAAGGCTGCGATCCCGCTACTCCAGAAGGCCAAGGCCGCGAACATCCCGATCATCGGCTTCGACTCGGGCGTGGACAGCGACATCCCCGTGGCGACTGCCGCAACGGACAACCTCAAGGCCGCCGCTGCTGCCGCCGACAAGATGGCCGAGCTGATTGGCAAGGAAGGCGAGATTGCCCTGATCGTTCACGACCAGACCAGCCGCACGGGCATTGACCGCCGCGATGGGTTCACCAAGGAGATCCAGAGCAAGTATCCCAATATCAAGATTGTGGACACCCAGTATGGCGGCGGCGACCAGCTCAAGTCCACGGACCTCGCCAAGGCCATCATCCAGGCGCACCCCAACCTCAAGGGCTTCTTTGGCGCGAATGAAGGCTCGATCATCGGCGTGTTGAACGCGGTGAAGGAGCTGAACAAGGAAGGCAAGATCGTGGTCATCGGCTACGACTCCGGCAAGCAGCAGATCGACGCCATCAAGGCAGGCACTGAGGCTGGCGCCATCACCCAGGACCCGATCGGCATTGGCTACAAGTGCGTCGAGGCTGCGGTCAAGGCCATCAAGGGTCAGCCGGTTGACAAGAACATTGACACCGGCTTCAAGTGGTACGAC
Source organism: Anaerolineae bacterium (assembly GCA_039810085.1). GTDB lineage: Bacteria > Chloroflexota > Anaerolineae > Epilineales > JAHCIE01 > JBDHWG01. Next base: position 71,940 of record JBDHWG010000016.1, on the reverse strand, counting down.
AAGACCAACATCGACAGCCCCGACATCAAGGCTGTGCTCTACCAGTAATCTACGGCTCACAGCCTCACGGGGCGAAGAGGGGCTGTCCGGCTGCACGGGGCAGCCCCTCTTTCCACACCTGTCGCGGAGCGAGACTCCCATGCTCATAAGCGGCATTCTGAACCCGCACGTCAGCAGCCTGCTGGCGCGCGTGCGGCATACCAATACACTCGTTATCGCGGATCGCGGCTTTCCGTTCTGGCCGACCATCGAGACCGTCGATATCTCCCTGGTGGACGACGTGCCGACGGTGCTGCAAGTGCTCACCGCGATCCGCGCCAACTACATCATCGGCGCCATTTACATGGCGGCCGAGTTCGTGGACAACAATACGCCGGCGGTTCGGCAGGGCTTCGCCGACGCGACGGCGGGCGTGCCGGTCATCTACGAGCCGCACGTCGAGTTCAAGAAGCGCGTGCCGCAGGCCATCGGCCTGATTCGGACCGGCGACACCATTCAATACGCGAACATGATCCTGACATCGGCCTAGCGCCGGTGCAGTTCCCTGATATCTCCTCATTGCCAATAACTGAAATGCGAGGGTGCCACGTATGACGACTGAGCAGCAGAGCGCGACGCGCTGGATTGGAGACTTCCCGAAGATTGGCATTCGCCCGTCCATTGACGGCCGCCGCCGGGGCGTCCGCGAGTCGTTGGAAGAGCCGACGATGGGCATGGCCCGCGCCACGGCCGCCTTCCTGAGCGCCAATCTGCGCTACCCGGATGGGCGGCCCGTCGAGTGCGTCATCGCCGACTCGTGCATCGGCGGCGTCGCCGAGGCGGCGATGGCGGCGGAGAAGTTCGCCCGCACCGGTGTCGGCTGCACCATCACCGTGTCGCCGTGCTGGTGCTACGGCTCCGAGACGATGGACATGGACCCGCTGATGCCGAAGGCCGTCTGGGGCTTCAACGGCACGGAGCGGCCTGGCGCGGTCTACCTGGCCGCCGTCCTGGCCGGGCATAACCAGAAGGGCCTGCCCGCCTTCAGCATCTACGGCCACGACGTGCAAGACCTGGGCGACCCGAACATCCCGGCCGATGTTCAGGAGAAGCTGCTGCGCTTCGCCCGCGCCGGCCTGGCCGTGGCGATGATGCGCGGCAAGTCGTACCTGTCCATCGGCGGCACATCCATGGGTATCGCCGGCTCGATTGTGGATCAGTCTTTCTTCGAGAGCTACCTGGGCATGCGTGTCGAAGCCATCGACATGAGCGAGCTGACCCGGCGCATCGACGAGGGCATCTACGACCCGGATGAGTACGCGAAGGCAAAGGCGTGGACCGAGGCCAACTGCAAGGAAGGCCGCGAGTACAACCCGCCGAGCAACCAGCGCACCCGCGAGCAGAAGGACAAGGACTGGGAGACCTCGGTCAAGATGACGCTCATCGCCCGCGACTTGATGGTCGGCAATGGGCGCCTGGCCGAGATCGGCTACGGCGAGGAGGCGCTGGGCCACAACGCCATCGCCGGCGGCTTCCAGGGCCAGCGCCAGTGGACGGACCACTTTCCCAACGGCGACTTCATGGAGGCCATCCTCAACTCGTCCTTCGACTGGAACGGCATCCGCGCCCCCTACGTCTTCGCCACGGAGAACGACAGCCTCAACGGCGCGACAATGCTGTTCGGCTACCTGCTGACCAACACCGCCCAGATTTTCGCCGACGTGCGTACGTACTGGAGCCCGGAAGCCGTCAAGCGCGTGACGGGCTACACGCTCGAAGGAGTGGCGAAGGACGGCATCATCCACCTCATCAACTCGGGCGCCGCGACCCTGGACGCGACCGGGCGCATGAAGCGCGACGGCCAGCCGGCCATGAAGCCGTTCTGGGAGGTCACCGAGGACGAGGTGAAGGGCTGCCTGGAGGCGACCGAGTGGTACCCGGCGATGACCGAGTACTTCCGCGGCGGTGGCTACTCGTCCGGCTTCCTCACCGAGGGCCAGATGCCGGTCACGATGGCGCGCATCAACATCATCAAGGGGCTTGGCCCGGTGCTCCAGCTCGCCGAGGGCTGGACAGTGGATCTGCCGCGCGAGGTGTTCGAGGCCATCAACGAGCGCACCAACCCGACGTGGCCGACGCACTGGTTTGTCCCGCGCACGATGGGGAGCGGCCCGTTCCGCGACGTGTACTCCGTCATGGCGCACTGGGGCGCGAACCACGGTGCGATCAGCTACGGCCACATCGGCGCGGACCTGGTGACGCTGGCGTCCATGCTGCGCATCCCGGTGACGATGCACAATCTGCCGGAGGAGGGGGTGTTCCGGCCGAGCGCCTGGGGCCACTTCGGCGCGCTGGAGCCGGTCGGCGCCGACTACCGCGCCTGCGCCACGTTCGGGCCACTGTACAAGAAGTATTAGCTGTCATTGCGAGGCGGGCTTTGCCGCCGAAGCAATCTCTCGACAGTGACAACGATGCTCTGTGCGCGCTAGACCGTCGTTGACAAGGGCGTGAGATTGCTTCGCTCACGCTCGCAATGACGACGTGAGCTGTCATTGCGAGGCGGGCTTTGCCGCCGAAGCAATCTCGCGGTGAGTGATAGCAGCGTCAGCGTGAGATTGCTTCGCTCTCGCTCGCAATGACGACGTGAGCTGTCATTGCGAGGCGGGCTTTGCCGCCGAAGCAATCTCGCGGTGAGGGACAGCAGCGCCAGTGTGAGATTGCTTCGCTGCGCTCGCAATGACAGATGGGGGTGATGCTATGACCACCGCGCCGGCATTTCTGGCGTTCGACCTGGGCGCGACGAGCGGCCGCGCCGTTCTCGGCCGCCTCGACGACGAGCGGCTGAGCCTGGAGGAAGTCCACCGCTTTCCCAACGGCCCGGTGTGCGTCGGCGACAGCCTGTACTGGGACATCCTGCGGCTGTGGGACGAGATGCTGCGCGGGCTGGCGCTTGCCGCGACGAAGGCGGGCGACAGCCTGGCAAGCCTCGGCGTGGATACGTGGGGCGTCGATTTTGGCCTGCTGGCCGCCGACGACACGCTGCTTGGCAACCCGTACCACTACCGCGACGCGCGCACCGACGGGATGATGGAGGCGGCCTTCGCAGTCGTGCCGCGCGACGAAATCTACGCCGAGACCGGCATCCAGTTCATGCAGCTCAACAGCCTGTACCAGCTCCTCGCCCTGGCGCGGGCCGACGCGCCCGCCCTGCGCATCGCCAAGCGCTTTCTGAACATCCCGGACCTGCTCAACTTCTGGCTGTCGGGCGTCAAGGCGAGCGAGTTTACCATCGTCAGCACGACCCAGGCCTACAATCCGGTGACCGGCGACTGGGCCTGGGGGTTGTTGGAGCGCCTGGGCATCCCGGCCGCCCCGTTCGGCGAGATCGTTCCGCCGGGGACGCCGCTAGGGCCACTGCGCCCCTCGGTCACGCGCGAGACAGGCGCGCCGCCGGTACAGGTGATCGCCACGGCGGGCCACGACAGCGCCGCCGCCGTCGCCGCCATCCCGGCCGAGGTTCCCGACTACGCCTACATCAGCTCCGGCACGTGGTCGCTGATGGGCGTCGAGACGCAGACGCCGGTCATCAATGCCGCGAGCCTGGCCGCCAACCTGACCAACGAGGGCGGCGTCAACGGGACCATCCGCCTGCTCAAGAACATCATGGGCATGTGGCTCATCGAGGAGTGCCGCCGCGCCTGGGCGCAGGCCGGCCGGACGTATTCCTACGCCGAGCTGACGGCGCTGGCGGAGAGCGCACCGCCCTTCGCGGCATTCATCTGGCCGGGCGATGCGCGCTTCCTCGCGCCCGGCGGCATGCCGACGCGCATCGCCGCCGCGTGTGTCGAGAGCAGCGGGGCCGCACCGGATGGGCCTGGCCCTCTGGTGCGCTGCATCCTGGAGAGCCTGGCGCTGGAATATCGCCGTGTCCTCGAGCTCATCGAGGCGGTGCAAGGGCGGCGCGTGTCCGTGGTGCATGTCGTCGGCGGCGGCTCGCGCAATACCCTGCTCAACCAGTTCACGGCGAACGCCATCGGGCGGCCGGTGGTCGCCGGGCCGGTCGAAGCGACGGCGACGGGCAACATTCTCGTCCAGGCGGTCGCCACGGGGCATGTCGCCTCCATCGCCGAGGGGCGCGCGCTGCTGCGCCGCTTCGTTGAGACCACGACGTATGAGCCAACGGACACGGCGGTGTGGGGGGATGCCTACGGGCGCTACAAGGCGCTGGTGGCGAGGCTAGAGGCGGGCGAGGGCGACGGCATCAAGGCGTGAAACGGCGAGAGCGAAAGTTTCGGACCACGAAGGTCACGAAAGCCCGCGAAGGACGCGAAGGGGAGCGGTTGGAGACGACCTTTCGCGTCTTTCGCTCCTTTCGTGGCCTTCACGATCCAGACCCTTGCTAATTCGAACAATATTCGTAACTAGATGTGTATGTTGTATTGACATTCCCAGTAAATGGCGCTATACTGGACGTGTAACGTAACCTGCTGCGTTCGAACGTGTTTCGATTGATCAGGACCCAGCGCCGGGGCTTGATTCGCACAGGAGAAAGCACATGGTGCGTGAGATGGCGGAGCTGGAGAGCGAACTGAACAACGGGAGCCTGGAGCGGCGGTTGAGCGCAGTGCGGGCGCTGGCCGACGCGATGCACGACGGCGCAGTGGCTGTCGCGCCGGAGACGGACATCGTCAACATGCACTGCCACAGTTTCTTCTCCTTCAACGCCTACGGCTACTCGCCCTCTTATCTGGCGTGGCTGGCGAAGCGCGACGGCTTCCGCGCCATCGGCATGGTGGATTTCGACGTGCTGGACGGCGTGGACGAGCTGTTCGCCGCGTCCGACATTTTAGGCGTCCGCAGCGTAGCGGCGCTCGAGACGCGGGTGTATGTGCCGGAGTTCGCCAGCCGCGACATTAACTCGCCGGGCGAGCCGGGGGTGCTCTACCACATGGGCATCGGCTTCACCTCTAGCGCCGTGCCAACCGACGCGGCGAATGCCCTGGCCGATCTGCGGGCGCGGGCAGCGCAGCGCAACCGCGAGCTTGTGGCGCGGGTCAACGCCTACCTCGACCCCGTCAGCCTCGACTATGAGCGCGACGTGCTGCCGCTCACCCCATCCGGCGCCGCCACGGAGCGCCACATCCTCCAGGCGTACATCGCCGCCGCGCAGCGCCTCACAAACGATCCCGCCGCGTTCTGGGCGTCGCGCCTGGACATGCCCCGGGACCGCGTCGAGGCGATGATGCATGACGCGCTGGCGTTCCAGAATCTAGTGCGCGGGCGGCTGATGAAGCGCGGCGGTGTCGGCTACGTCCAGCCGGGTCCGGCGACGTTCCCGATTCTCGACACGGTTCAGAAGCTCATTCTCGACGCTGGGGCGCTGCCGTGCTACGCGTTCCTGGATGGGACCTCAGCGGGCGAGGCGGCGCTGGGCGAGCTTCTCGATTTGCTGGTGGTGAAGGGAACGGTTGCCATCAACATCGTGCCCGACCGCAACTGGAACATCGCCGATCCGGCGATCAAGCGCGTCAAGCTCCACAACCTGTACGCGCTGGTCGACCTGGCGCGGGAGATGGCCCTGCCGCTGAACGTTGGGACGGAGATGAACAGCCCCGGCAATCGGCTGGTGGACGACTTCGACGCGCCGGAGCTTGCGCCCTGCCGCCAGGCGTTCCTCGATGGGGCGTACTTCGTGTACGGGCATACCATACTGAGGCGCGCGGTTTGTCTCGGCTATGGCAGCGAATGGGCGAAGACGTTCTTGCCCGACCGCCGCGAGCGCAACGTCTTTTACACCCGGCTAGGGAAGGCCGTCCGCCCCGGCCGCGCCGGGCTGACACAGCTGCGCGCGATGGAACGCGATTTGCCGCCGTCGGAGATATTGGCAAGGTTGATGGCTTGAGACAGCCAGAGGAGGTTGTCATGGATGATAAGGTCGTTGCGTACCACCACGCCGAGGAGCGGCTACCCCAGCAGAATGTGGTCTGGCCGACGTACGGTGCGGGCTTCGAGAACTTCGGGAAGGACGGCCAGCCCATCGAGACGCCGATGCCCGACGTCGGGCCGGATGAGCTGCTGGTGCGGCACGATGCCTGCGGCCTGTGCTTCTCCGACATCAAGATAATCTCCCTCGGTCAGAATCACCCGCGCATATTCCGCGACATCAGCAAGGAGCCAGCCGTCCAGGGCCACGAAGTCTCGATGACCGTGGTCCAGGTGGGTGAGAACCTGCGCGACCAGTACAAGGTCGGCGACCGCTTCATCATCCAGGCGGATATCTTCGTCAACGGCGTCGGCTACGCCTACGGCTACATGATCCAGGGCGGGCTGTCGCTCTACGGCAAGATCGACGGGCGCATCCTCAACGGCGACGACGGCAACTACCTTATCCCCATCCGACCTGACGCGGGCTACGCCGAGACAGCGCTGACCGAGCCGTGGGCGTGCGTCATCGCTGCCTACGCCCTCAAGTACCGGACGGGCCTGAAGCCCGGCGGGACGACGTGGATCGTCGGCGCGGGCGGCGTCGAGCGCGACTACACCATCAGCGCCGGCTTCGACGCGGACGCGCACCCGGCGCGCCTGATGCTCACGAATGTTCCTGGCGCTTTCGCCGACTGGCTGCGCGGGCGGGCGAGCGAGCTGGGCATCGAGGTCATCGACGCGCCGGACGCGGCTAACCCGCCGGTCACGCCGGTGGACGACATCGTCGTGCTGGGCGCGGACGCCGACCTGGTGGAGACCGTCAGCCCGCACCTGGCCGACTTCGGCGTCGTCGCGCTTGTCACTGACCAGTCTCTCTCGCGTCCGGTGCAGATAGACATCGGCCGCGTCCACTACAACCGCTGGCTCTACGTCGGCGGCTGCGGGCCGGACATCGCGCGCGCCTACAGCGATGTGCCGGTGCGGGCGTCGCTGCGGCCCGGTGGGCGGGCGTGGTTCGTCGGCGCGGGCGGCCCGATGGGGCGAATGCACGTCCAGCGCGCCCTCCAGAGCCACCAGCCGCCGGCTGTGATTGTCTGCACCGACCTGGGCGAGGGGCGCCTGAACGACCTGCGCGAGACGTTCGCGGCCGAGGCCGAGGCGCGCGGCATCCAGTTCCTGTGCCTCAACCCGAACCAACAGGATGGCGCGGGCGCGGCGTTCAGCGAGCTGCGGGCGCAGGCGTTCGACGATATCGTCGTTCTCGCGCCGGTGGCTGCCGCCGTCAGCGACGCCGCCAAGGCCCTCGCGTCGGGTGGGGTGATGAACATCTTCGCCGGCGTCGCGCGGGGCACGATGGCGACGCTGGACCTGAGTCAAGTCTATCTCCACAACATCCGCTTCATCGGCCACTCGGCGTCGAGCATCGACGACCTGCGCCTGACGCTGGACAAGGTCGAGGGCGGCGAGTTGTCGCCGGACCGCTCTGTCGCGGCGGTCGGGTCGCTGAGCGCGGCGCGGGAAGGGCTGATGGCCGTGCGCGATGCGCGGTTTTCGGGCAAGGTTGTCATCTTCCCGCACATCAAGGAGCTGCCCCTGACGCCGCTGCCCGACCTCAAGGACGCGCTGCCGACGGTGTACGCGAAGCTCAAGGACGGCAAGGCGTGGACGCCGGAGGCCGAGGAAGAATTTCTGCGCGTGATGCTGCCGGACAGGGAGGGCTAAGTCATGATGCTGGAAAACCGGGTTGCCATTGTCACCGGCGGCGCGCAGGGTCTCGGCGAGGCCATCTGCCAGCGGCTGGCGCGCGAAGGGTGCAGCGTGATGGTCGCCGACATCAACGCCGAGCAGGCGGCGCGGACGGCCGACGCCATCACGAAGATGCTCCAGGAGGAGGGAAACAGCCGTTGCGCTAAGTCAATGGCGGTGGACGTCACGAACGAGGAGGGGGTGGCGGCCCTGGTGGACCGGACGGTCGCCGAGTTTGGGCGGCTCGACCTGCTGGTCTCGAACGCCGGCATCCTCATCGCTGAGGAGATTACCGAGTTCCCCGCCGCTAAGTGGAAAGCGGTTATCGACGTCAACCTGGTCGGCTACTTCCTGTGCGCCAAGCACGCCGCGCGAGTCATGAAGGCCCAGCGCAGCGGCGTCATTATCCAGATTAACTCCAAGTCGGGCAAGAAGGGCAGCTACAAGAACTCGGCCTACGCGGCGTCGAAGTTCGGCGGCATCGGGCTGACCCAGAGCATTGCCCTGGACCTGGCGGAGTACGGCGTGCGCGTCAACGCCGTCTGCCCCGGCAACCTGCTCGACTCGCCCCTGTGGGTCAACTCGCTGTACAAGCAATACGCCAAGAAGTGGGGCATCACCGAGGCCGAGGTGCGCCAGCGTTACATCGACCAGGTGCCGATGAAGCGCGGCTGCACCTACGACGATGTGTGCAACGTCGTCGTCTTCCTCGCCTCCGACCAGTCCAGCTACATGACCGGCCAGGCCATCAACGTCACCGGCGGCCAGGAAATGCGCTGATAGAGAAGGCTCATGGCAACTCCAGTGATTCTGCCCAAGCTGGGCAACAGCGTCGAAAGCTCGATTATCTCGCGGTGGCTGAAGCGTAAAGGCGAGCCGGTCACCCAGGGCGAGCCGCTGTTCGAGATCGAGACGGACAAGACAACGCAGCAGGTGGACAGCCCGGCGTCGGGCATTCTGCTCGACGTGTTCTTCGCCGAGGGCGAGGACGTGCCGGTGCTGACGACCATCGCGTCCATTGGCGAGGCGGCGGAGGTCCCTCACCCCCCAGCCCCCTCTCCCAAAATGGGAGAGGGGGAGAAGAGGGAGAGCGAAGCGTCACCCCGTCACCCCGTCACCCCATCACCTCCTCTTGCACAAGGAGAGGGGGAGAAGAGGGAAGTCGGTGTTGAGCCTTCCTCTCCCCCCGCTGCTGGGGGGAGCCGGAGGGGGGACAGGGTCGGTGTCTCGCCGCGCGCGCGAAATCTTGCGGCGCGAAAGGGCCTGGACCTGGCAGGGGTGCAGGGCAGCGGCCCGGGCGGCCGGGTCATCGAGCGCGACGTGCAGGCGGCGCTCGCGGCGCGGCCGACGCTGACACCGCTGGCGCGAGCGATGGTGGACAAAGGTGAGTTCGTCGCGCCGGCGCAAGGGACAGGGGTCGGCGGGCGGATTACGTCGAAGGACTTGCAAACGGCGGCCCCCTTCCATCTCCCCCTATCCAAGGGGGGAGAGCCGGAGACGGCTCCGCCCGACGAGTTCGAGCGGGTGCCGCTGACGAATGTGCGGCGCATCATCGCCGAGCGGATGCTGGCGTCGCTCCAGACGACGGCGCAGCTCACGCTGAACAGCTTCGCCGACGCCCGCGCGCTCCAGGCGTACCGCAAGCGGCTCAAGGCGAGCGCCGAGGAGCTGGGGCTGCGCGAGGTGACGGTCAACGACCTGGTGCTGTTCGCCGTCTCGCGGACGCTGCCGCAGTTCCCGGACATCAACGCGCTGTTCACCGGCGACGCGCTGCTCCAAGCGCGGCGCGTCCACCTGGGTTTTGCCGTGGACACGCGGCGCGGCCTGCTCGTGCCGGTCATTCGCAACGCCGACACGCTCAGTCTGCGTGAGATGTCGCAGGCGGCGCGGCGGCTCGGCCAGGCGGCCCAGGACGGCAAGGTTGCGCTGGACGAACTGCAAGGTGGGACGTTCACCGTCACGAACCTGGGCGCCCTGGGTATCGAGACGTTCACGCCCGTGCTGAACCCGCCGCAAGTGGCGATCCTGGGGGTGGGGAACATTCATCTGAAGCCCATCGACGTGGACGGCGACGTGCAATTTATACCGCATGTCGGCCTCTCTCTGACCATCAATCACCAGGTGGTGGACGGCGCGCCCGGCGCGCGCTTCTTGCAGGCGCTCGCGCGCAACCTCGCCAACCTGGACTTGCTGCTGGCGCTGTAACCGTAAACAGGATGAGTTAAGCCATGACCAAGCTATTAGTTATCGATCCGATGGAGGCCCGCCGCCAGGGGGTCCTGACGGGGCCGGATATTTTCCTCAATCGCTACGTCACCGACCCGTCGGCCGAGGCGCACAAGTATGGCCGCGACGGCCTGCTGCGCATCTACCGCGACATGACCCTCATCCGCGAGTTCGAGACGATGCTCGACCGCATCAAGAAAGAGGGCGCGTACGAGGGCATCGAGTACAACCACAAAGGGCCGGCGCACCTCTCCATCGGCCAGGAAGCCGCCGCCGTCGGGCAGGCGTACCACCTGTCGGCGCAGGACTTCATCTTCGGCTCGCACCGCAGCCACGGCGAGATTATCGCCAAGAGCCTGTCCGCCGCCGCGAAGACGAGCGACGCCGAGCTGTGCCGCATCATGGAAAGCTACCTGGACGGCGCGACGCTGCGTGTGGTCGAGACGTGGAGCCAGGGCGACCCGCAAAGTCTCGCGGTGGACTACATCCTGTACGGCACACTGGCCGAGATCTTTGGGCGCGCGGCGGGCTTCAACCGCGGCCTGGGCGGCTCGATGCACGCCTTCTTCCCGCCGTTCGGCGTCATGCCCAACAACGCTATCGTCGGCGGCTCGGCGGACATCGCCACGGGCGCAGCGCTGTTCAAGCGCGTCAACCGCAAGCCCGGCATCGTCATCGCCAACATCGGCGATGCCTCGATGGGCTGCGGGCCGGTCTGGGAAGCGATGATGTTCGCGGCGATGGACCAGTACCGCACCCTGTGGCCCGAAGACGCGGGCGGCGCGCCGCCGATCCTGTTCAACTTCATGAACAACTTCTACGGCATGGGCGGCCAGCCGAAGGGCGAGACGATGGGCTTCGACGTGCTGGCGCGGGTCGGGCTGGGCGTGAACCCGGAGGCGATGCACGCCGAGCGCGTGGACGGCCTCAACCCGCTCGCTGTCGCCGACGCCATCGAGCGCAAGCGACAGATTCTCGAAGCGGGCCAGGGGCCGGTGCTGCTGGATACCGTGACCTACCGCTTCTCCGGCCACTCGCCGTCGGATGCGTCGAGCTACCGTGACAAGGCCGAGATCGAACTGTGGCAGGAAGTCGATTCGATTGTGACGTTCCGCGAGTACCTCAAGGCCAACGGCCACGCCGACGACACCGCCCTGGACGGCATCCGCGCCGACGCTGTGGAGCGCATCACGCGCGTTCTGCGCGCCGCCATCTCGCCCGAGCTCTCCCCGCGCATCTCGCAGGACGCGGTCATCGAGGGCTTCATGTTCTCCAACGGCGCTAGGGAGCGCATGGCCGAGGGGACGCCGCAGACTCTGCTGCCGAAGGAGGAGACGCGGCTGAGACTAACCCAGGCCAAGAACCGCTTCGGGCTGGAGAACGGCAAGCCGCTGTCCAAGCTCAAGACGCTGACCTACGCCGAGGCGCTGTTCGAGGCGATGATCCACCGCTTCTACGAGGACCCGACGATGGTCGCGTATGGCGAGGAGAACCGCGACTGGGGCGGGGCGTTCGGCGTCTATCGCGGGCTGACGGAGGCGCTGCCGTATCACCGCCTGTTCAACTCGCCCATCTCCGAGGCCGCGATTGTCGGGACGGCGGTGGGCTATGCCCTGAGCGGCGGCCGCGTTGTGGCCGAGCTGATGTACACCGACTTCATGGGCCGCGCCGGCGACGAGATTTTCAACCAGATGAGCAAGTGGCAGGCGATGTCGGGTGGCGTGCTGCAAATGCCCCTCGTCCTACGCGTGTCCGTTGGCGCGAAGTACGGCGCGCAGCACTCCCAGGACTGGGCGGCGATGGTTGCCCACATCCCCGGCCTGCGCGTCATGTATCCGGCGACGCCCTACGACGCCAAGGGCATGCTCAACCTGGCGCTGCGCGGCACCGACCCGGTCATCTTCTTCGAGAGCCAGCGCCTCTACCCGGAGCCAGAGACGATTGTCGAGGGCGGCGTGCCGGTCGAGTACTACGAGGTGGCGCTGGGTGAGCCGGTCGTCCGCCGCGAGGGAAGCGACCTGACCATCGTCACCCTCGGCCCGGCGCTCTACGTCGCGCTCGACGCCGCCAAGGAGCTGGCGGGGCTGGGCGTGTCGGCCGAGGTCATCGACGCCCGCTTCATCAATCCGCTGAACTATGAGCCGATTGTGGCGTCGGTGCGCAAAACCGGCCGCGTGCTGCTCGTGTCAGAGGCCGTCGAGCGCGGTTCGTTTATGCACACCATGGCGTCTAACATCAGCCAGCTCGCCTTCGACTACCTGGACGCGCCGCCGGCGGTGGTCGGCGCGCGCAACTGGATCACGCCAGCGGCGGAGATGGAGGACATGTTCTTCCCGCAGAAGGAGTGGCTCGTCGACACCGTCCACGAGCGCATCCTGCCGCTGCCCGGCTACACGCCGCGCACGTTCCAGGCCACGTCGGAAATTCTCCGCCGCAGCAGGTTGGGCGTCTAGCATCACCGCCCATGAAGGGGGTTATCTGTGAGCCAAAGCAAATTCGCCATTGGGCTTGATTTTGGGACCGAGTCGGGCCGCGCCGTGGTCGTGGACGTCTCGACCGGCAAGACCGTCGGCAGCGCGGTCCACCGCTACGCGGACGGTGTCATCGACGAGCGGCTGCCGGGCGGAACGCACCTGGGGCCGGATTGGGCGTTGCAGAACCCGGCCGACTACCTGGCGACGCTGAAGGAGGCTGTACCGGCGGCGTTGAAGGCGGCGGAGGTCAGGGCCGAGGATGTCATCGGCATCGGCGTGGATTTTACCGCCTGCACCGTCTTGCCCGTCCGCGCCGACGGCACGCCGCTGTGCTTCGAAGACGAGTGGAAAGCCAACCCGCACGCCTGGGTGAAGCTGTGGAAGCACCACGCCGCGCAGCCGGAGGCTGACCGCATCAACGTCCTGGCCCAGGAGCGCAACGAGAGCTGGCTGCCGCTCTACGGCGGACGCATCTCCTCGGAGTGGCTGCACAGCAAGACCCTCCAGATCCTCGATGAAGCGCCCGAAGTCTATGCCGCGATGGACAAGATTGTCGAGGCGGGCGACTGGGTGGTGTGGCAGATGACCGGCGACGAGAAGCGCAACGCGTGCGCCGCCGGCTACAAGGGCATGTGGAACAAGGCGACCGGCTACCCCAGCAACGATTTCCTGGTGGCCCTCGACCCGCGCCTCGACGGCTTCCACCACACGAAGGCGGCGAGCGAGGTCGTCGCACCAGGGACACGGGTCGGCTTCCTGAACGATAAGGCCGCCGCGTGGATGGGGCTGCGGCCGGGCATCGCCGTCGCCGCGCCGACCATCGACGCCCACGCGGCCGTGCCGGGTGCGGGTGTGACGACGCCGGGCCGCATGGCGCTCATCCTCGGCACATCCACCTGCCACATGATCGTGGATACCCAGCAGCACCTTGTGCCCGGCATCAGCGGCGTCGTCGGCGACGGCATCATCCCCGGTCTCTACGGCTACGAAGGCGGCCAGGCGGGCGTCGGCGACATCTTCGAGTGGTACGTGGAGCAGGGCGTGCCGGGCTACTACGAGCGCGAGGCCCAGGCGCGTGGGCTGAGCGTGTTCCAGGCATTGGAGGCGGACGCGGCCCAGCAGACGCCGGGGCAGGCGGGGCTGATTGCCCTCGATTGGTGGAACGGCAACCGCTCGGTGCTTGTCAACGCCAACCTCAGTGGCGTCCTGGTCGGCATGACCCTCGGCACGCGCCCGCCCGACATCTACCGCGCCCTCATCGAGGCCACGGCGTTCGGGACGAAGATTATCGTGGATACGTTCGAGGCCAACGGCGTGCGCGTGGACGAGCTGGTCGCGTGTGGCGGCCTGGCTGAGCGCAATAAGCTCCTACTGCAGATCTACGCCGACGTCACCGGCCGGCCGTTCACGGTCGGTGGCGGCGGGCAGGCGTCGGCGCTGGGCGCAGCGATGCTGGGCGCGCTGGCGGCGGGGCGCGCGGCCGGCGGCTTCGACTCGCTGACCGAGGCGGCGCAGTCGATGGTCGCCAGCACGGGCGAGGTGTACCAGCCGAACGCGGCCAACACCGCCGTCTACCAGCAGCTCTTCGCCGAGTACAAGCGCCTGCACGACTACTTTGGGTTGGGCGAGAACAACGTCATGCTGAGACTACGCGAGCTACGCCACGCGGCCGAGCCGTAGGCCCGGCATACAGCCGGGTAAGATCACGTGGTGCCGGATACTCAAGAGGGTTACCTAAGCTACCTGCCTTGCGTTAAGCCCTGCAGTCGTGCTGAGTCGACCCATATTGGAGCAAGAAGATGTCAGCTGAATACACGCACCACGATGATTCATATCGCAATCACGCCGAGATCCGAGAGATGTTGAATTCGCTTCAAGAGGACAATTCCGATGGCGGTCCCAACCACACCTGCTTGAAGATTGTTGCCTTCGCGGAGCTGCCATCGCGGTTTGGCGACTTCCACATCGTGGCGTTCTCGGATACGCGCGACGGCAAAGAGCACGCTGCCATAGTACGCGGCATGCCCTGGAACCACACGGACGTGCCGGTACGCCTGCATTCTGAGTGCCTCACTGGCGACGCCATTGGATCGCTGCGCTGCGATTGTCGAGACCAGTTGGAAAACGCCCTGCAGATGCTCGGGGAAATGGACTATGGCATTCTCCTCTACTTGCGCCAGGAAGGGCGCGGGATCGGATTGACGAACAAGATCCGCGCCTACGAGCTCCAGGACGCCGGCCTGGATACTGTCCAGGCGAACGAGGCGCTGGGCTTCCAGGACGATGAACGCGATTACGGCATCGCGGCGCACATGCTCCATGCCCTCCAAGTGCGCTCGATTCAGCTAATCACCAACAACCCGCGCAAGATTGATGGTCTCAAGGATCGTGGCATTGAAGTCGCGGGCCGCATTCCGCTTGTGATTGCGCCGAATCCCTTTAACTCGTTCTACCTCGAAACCAAGGCCAGCAAGTCGGGGCATCTGATCGACGACCACGGTGACGCTAGGTTCCCTGCGCAACTCTGATGCAGACCTCGCCTCACCGCCCGCACGTGATACTGAACGTCGCCGTCACCGCAGATGGCAAAACTGATACGGTTGCCCGATGCGGTGCGGCGATTTCGTCGCCGGGTGACCTGGAGCGCGTCGACCGTCTGCGGGCCGAATGTGACGCCATCATGGTCGGCGGACGCACTCTCTTGGGGGATAACCCGCGTCTCACAGTCAAATCACCTGCACTGCGGGCTTCGCGGGAAGCTCGCAGCTTGTCCCCCAACCCCATCAAGGTCGGTGTGATCACGCGGGCGGACCTTCCCCTGGACAGCCGGTTTCTCACGATTGGCCCCGCGCGCAAGATTCTCTTTACGACAACTCAGACTGACCCCGCGCAGATTGCGCTGCTGCGCGAGCACGGCGCCGAGGTTGTCGTCGTGGGTGAAACGCGCGTCGATCTTGGCGAGGCTCTGGCATGTCTCAAGGCCGAAGGCGTGGAACGCCTCCTCGTCGAAGGCGGCGGCACACTTAATGCGGACCTACTGAGCCAAGGACTGGTGGATGAAGTGCGCGTCTACATCGCCCCGCTCATCTTCGGCGGCGCGACGGCGCCAACTTTGTGCGATGGCCGAGGTCTCGATCTCGCGGAAGCTATCCGCCTTCGCCTGCTTGGCCTCGAAAGCTTCGAGGACGGCGGAATCCTGGCATCCTACGCTGTTCAGCCAAGCCGATAGAACTGCGTGGCGTTGGCGGCGAAGAGGCGCTCCTGGTCGGCCGGGGAGAGGCCCTGTGTCGCCTCGCGCAGGGTCTCAACCCAGCGGTCGTAGGTCGTGGCGAGGTAGGCGACCGGCGCGTCGCTGCCGAACATCACCCGCTCGACGCCGAACGACTCGATGACCGCGTCGATGTACGGCCGCAAGTCCGCCGCCGTCCACTTCTCTCTGTCCGCCTCGGTCACCAACCCCGAAATCTTGCACCACACGTTCGGCAGCGCCGCCAGCGCGGCGATGTTCCGCCGCCACGGCTCCATGACGTGATTCTTGATGTCCGGCTTGCCGATGTGGTCGAGCACGAAGCGCACGTCCGGGCACTGCCGGACTAGCTCGATCACGTCCGGCAATTGCGGGTGCTTGATGCACAGGTCGCAAGTGAAGCCGTACTCGGCGAGCATCTGCACGCCCTGGACGAACGCGGGCTGCCTGCTGAACCCAAGGGGCTCGGACTGGATGAGGCGGCGCACACCCTTGACCAGGGGGCGCAGCGAGAGTGTGTCCAGAATGGGCGCGGCCGCCTGGGGGTGCTCCAACGGGGCGAAAGCGACGATGCCCGCGATGCGGCGGTCGGCATCGGCGAGGCCGCTGACCCAGTCCACCTCCGCCACGCCCTGGTTGGGCAGGCAGTCGGCCTGGACGAAGACGATGCGCTCGACGCGGTAGTCGGCGCCGCCGGTCGGCACGTGGTCGGGGAGGTAGGGGCGGTTGAGGGACGGCTCCTCCTGGAGCCAGGGGTAGCTCAGGTAACCGGTGTCCCAGAAGTGAGCGTGGCTGTCAACGATGGATAGCATGTTGTCCTTCTCTCACGCCCACTCGACGATGGCCTTGACGACGCCGCTCTCCGGCCGCATCCACGTCTGGAACTCGTCGAGCATCGCTTCCGGGGCGGCGCGGTGGGTAATCCAGGGATTTAGGTCAATCGCGTCGGCTTCGAGCGCGCTGATGACCTGATTGAAGTCCTCGGCGGTCGCGTTGCGGCTGCGGTAGAGCGTCACCTCGCGGCGGTGGAACTCCGGGTCGTCCAGGCTCAACTGTCCCTGGACGAGACCCACGAAAATGAGCTTGCCCGCGCTCGCCAGGTACTGCACCGCGCTCATCATGGATCGCGGGTTGCCGGTCGCGTCGAAGACGGCAGTCGGCAGGTCGCCGCCGAGCATCTCGCGCAAGCGCGCCGGCGCATCCTCCAGGGACTGGATGACGCGCTCGACGCCGCCGTAGTGTCGGGCGAACTCGACGCGCTTGGGGTTGATCTCCAGGAGCGTGATGTCAGCCCCAGCGAGCCGGACGAACTGCATCGTCGCCAGGCCGATGGGGCCGGCGCCGATGACGAGGACGTGCTCGCCGGGCGCGAGACGGGGGCGGCGCGCGGCGTGGGCGCCAATGGCGAGCGGCTCGACCAGCGCCAGGTGGTCGGCGGAGAGCGTCGGGGCAACATGCAGGTGGATTATCGGGACAACGAACTCGTCACGCATCCCGCCGTCGATGTGGACGCCGATGACCCGGAGGTTCTCGCAGCAGTTCGGCGCGCCCCGACGGCACGCGCTGCACCGCCCACAGTTGAGATACGGCCGGACGGCGCAGTGAACGCCTTCGGTCAGGCCGAGTGGCATGTCGCTAGGGCCGAGCGCGACAACCTCGACGGCCAGCTCGTGGCCGAGGACGCGGGGGTAGCTGAAGTACGGCTGCGTGCCTTCGAAGGCGTGGAAGTCCGTCCCGCAGACGCCGATGCGCAGGACGCGGACGAGGGCCTCGCCGGGTCCGGGGCGCTGCGGGGATGATGTGTCGGTCAGGGCGAAGCGCCCCGGCTCGTCGAGAATGATGGTTTTCATATAAGGTTCCTCAACCAAAGTGTTGCATGCTCGGCCAAAGCTCACGCAAAGGTGGAGTCGGGCGTCGGCAGATGTAGATGATGGGGTGTCGCACGCTCTCCTCATTGCGGACGCCGTAGCGGTTGGTGACGACGCCGGCTTCCTGCACCTGGGCGCAGGTGTTTTGAAGATCGCTTTTTGTATAGCCCAGGACGATGTAGGTCTCGTTCGACGGATCGCCCGGCCCCCAGTAGTAGTAGGTGTTGACGGCGCTGACGGCGCGGGGCAGGCCCAGGGCCGGGCCGTACTGGTTGATGGCCCCCGCCTCGCCGTAGTTCTCGGCGACGATGCCGGTCTTGGCGCGTTCTTCGGGCGGAAGACTGCGATAGGCGCTGGCGACGGAGGCCGCCAGCTCTTCCCAGCCAATCATCTCGCGGAAGTTGTCATGGATGCCGTCAACGACCGTCCAGACAGGGCTGTTGACCGGCGCGATGGGCAGGCCAATCGGCGCGGCGAGGAGGCCGCCGACGGCGACGAGGGACACGAGCGCCGGCTTGAGCCACGCCGGGCGGCTTTGCAACACACGCTCGATGCCGACGCCTCCCGCTGCGAACAGCACCCCATACATGGGGCCGAGATAGTACGACCGGCCGTGCATGACGAACAGCAGCGCGCCTGTGACCAGGTAGAGCCAGGCCAGTGGGCGGAACGTGCGCCCCGGGCGCGAGAAGAGATAGATCAGCCCGGCGACCCAGACCGGAAGAGTCACAGGGTTGGGCAAGACAAGCTGCTCGGGCAGGAAGCCTGCTGTCCGGCCAATTGCCGTATCGCGCGCGTTGATGGCCCGCAGATAGGTGAGGGAGATCCAGTTGTGGTCGATTTGCCAGAGGATGTGGGGCAGGAAGATGACGAGGGCGAGGAGCGCGCCCAGCCAGGGCCAGGGCGTGAGCAAGTGCTTGCGCGCGGGGCTGAGCAGGGTCGCGGCGACGAGGCCGACGGCGTAGAAAGCGATGGTCAGCTTGGTTTCTAGCCCCAGCCCCAACACGGCGCCTACCGCCAGCCAGAGGCGGGGATTGCCTATTTTCAGAAGGCGGATGAAGAGGAACGTCGCCGTAATCCAGATGAGCTGGTCGAAGGACAGCGTCTGGAACATGGTCCCGCTGATGAGGTAGATCGTCGCCACAAGCGAGCACAGGGCGGCGAGGCCCTGCGCGAAACGTCCCCCGCCTAGCTCGCGGGCGACCAATCCCGTCAGGATGACAACACCGACACTTGCCAACGTCGGGAACAGGCGCAGGCCGGCGAGGGATGGGCCGAATAAGGTCAGGGCGATGCGGCCCACGACCGGCGCGAGTGGCGGGTGATCGACGTAGCCCCAATCGAGGCGCCGCGCGTCGTCCAGGTAGGCCAACTCGTCGCGGTGGTAGCCGTATTGGCCGTTGGTGAGCAGGTGCGCCGCGAGCTTGACCAAGGCAAGATAGACAAGAATTGCCGTGCCGCTCCACAAGACGGAGCGCGAGGCGTTGCGCATCAGCATAACATCTCTCCCTTGGATACCCGCTGAAGGATACAACCGTTCGTGATAGAGTCAAAGCCCATCACACCCTGGAGCAGAAATCCGGACAGCGTTGTACAGCGTCTGGCATGTGTGTTCCCAAGACAACTACAGCTCAATTCGCTGAGATAAGCTAATCGGGAGGATGACATGACGATGGACATGGCGGCGGCGACGATTACGCGAGTGGCAGAGGGCGAGACGTGCCGGTGTCTGGACACGGACTTTACCATCAAGGTGACGTCCGAGGAGACCGGCGACGCGTACGTGATGATGGACATTGCTTCCGGGCCGGGGCTAGGCGTGCCGCCGCACATGAACGAGCAGGATGAGACGCACATGGTGGCCGAGGGAACGTATGGCTTCGTGCTGGGCGACCAGCAGCTCGTCCTGAACGCGGGCGACCTGGTGTATGTCCCGCGCGGGGTCGTCCACGGCTTCCAGAACATCGGCGACAGCATGGGCCGCATCATCTTCATCGCGTCCCCCGGCAGTCCCGGCGAGAGTTTCGTCAAGGAGCTGGCCGTCGCGCTAGCAGGCAAGGGGATTGCTGACACGGCGGACCCGGCGGTGCTACAGAAGATCGTGGAAATCGGGGCCAAGCATGGCGTGACGATGGCGCCGCCTAGCGCGTGATTGGGGTATGGGGGCAGGTGGCAACGTGACCACCTGCCCCCGTTCTTGTCGAGTAGAACCGTGGCCCTGAGTGTGCTATGATTAGACAGTCATAGCGATAGGAGGGTCCATGGACGCTGCCACTTCATACGATCTGCTAGTTATCGGCTCTGGCCCCGCCGGCCAGCGCGCGGCCATTCAGGCGGCAAAGCTCGACAAGCGCGTCGCCGTCGTCGAGCGCAAGACCGTCGTCGGCGGGGTGTGCATCAACACCGGCACTATCCCCAGCAAGACGCTGCGTGAAGCCGTCCTCTATCTAACCGGCTTTCGGGAGCGCGGCCTGTACGGCGCGGCGTACACCGTCAAGCCCAATATCACAATCTCCGATCTCATGTTCCGCGCCAACCACGTCATGACGAGCGAGGTGGAGGTGATCCGGGCGCAACTGATGCGCAACCGCGTCGATGTCCTCGCGGCGGAGGCTGCTTTCCTCGATCCGCACACGCTGCGCCTGCACGAACTCGTTGGGGGCGGCTACCGGGACGTGAAGGCGGACAAGATCATCATCGCCGTGGGAACCAATGCGACGCAGGACCCCCATATCCCGTTCGATGGCTGCCGCATCTTCATCAGCGATGACGTTCTGCGCCTCGACCATCTCCCGCGCACACTGTCGGTGATCGGCGCGGGCGTCATCGGCCTGGAGTACGCCAGCCTGTTCGCTGCGCTGGGCGTCAAGGTGACGCTGGTGGACAAGCGCAACCGCCTACTGCCCTTCGTCGACGCCGAGATCATGGAAACGCTTGCCTACCACCTGCGCGAGAACAACGTGATGCTGCGCCTTGGCGAAGAGGTGAGCAATGTCGAGCCGCTTGGCGATGGGCAGACCGGCCGGGTGAAGATCCACCTGGAGAGCGGCAAGCAGATTATCACCGAGAAGGCGCTCTACAGCATCGGGCGCACCGGCGCGACCGAGTCGCTGAACCTGTCGGCCGCTGGCCTGGCCGCCGACGACCGCGGCCGCATTCCGGTGAATGAGCACTACCAGACGAGTGTCCCCCACATCTACGCCGTCGGCGACGTCATCGGGTTCCCCAGCCTGGCGTCCACGTCGATGGAGCAAGGGCGGTTGGCGGCGGCGCACGCCTTCGGCCGGGAGGCCAGTAGCATGCCTAGCTCCTACCCCTATGGCATCTATGCCATTCCTGAAATCTCGACCGTCGGCAAGAACGAGGAGGAGCTGACTGAGGCAGACATCCCGTACGAGGTCGGCAAGGCGTGGTACCGCGAGACGGCGCGCGGGCAGATCATCGGCGACACGAGCGGGCTGCTGAAGCTCATCTTCCACCTGGAGACGCGGGAGCTGCTCGGCGTGCATATCATTGGCGAGGGGGCGAGCGAGCTGATCCACATCGGCCAGGCTGTGCTGTGCTTCGGCGGAACCGTGGATTACTTCGTGAACACCGTCTTCAACTACCCGACGCTGGCCGAAGCCTACAAGATCGCGGCGTTCGACGGCATCAACCGCCTGGGGTAGGAGCGAAATACCGGTCCACGGCGTTGGCGAAGGCGTCGGCGAGGGCGGCGCGGATGCGCGGCTGGGTGAGCAGCCGGGCTTCGTAGGGGTTGCTGACGAACAGCGCCTCGGAGAGAACGCCGGGCATCTCGGTTGCGCGGAGCTTGGGCGCCCAGCGCCGGCGCTCACTGCCCGTGGGCATCGGGCGAGCGAAGGCGCTCGGATTGGGCGTCCGCAGCGGGCCGAGGACGAACAGGTGGCCGTGGTACGCGCCGCGCGAGTAGAGCACGGCATCGTCCATCACACCGCGGTTGGGCGAGTCGTAGCCCTGGCGCGCCAGGGCCGCCAGCACCTCATCCAGCACGAGCTGCCCAAAGCGGAACGAGTCGTCGGCGAAGGGACGGTCGGCGCAGTAGTAGACCTCGCTGCCGGCGGCGTTCGGGTTCGTGCTGCCGTTGTGGTGGATGGAGAGGAACAGGTCGGCGTGGGCGGCGTTGGCCTGGTCCACGACGGATTGTAGACCGTCGCGGTTGTTGCTCTGGCCGTCGCCGTTGACATCCTCGCTGCCGCCTGGCTGATCCATCGTCTCCCGCGACAGGTACACGGCGTAGCCGCGCTCGCGCAAGCGGTCCGCCGTCAGCAAGGCGACGTCGAGGTTGACCTCAGCCTCCTCCAGGGTGAAGCCCGCGCCGTGATACACAGCGCCGCTGTCGCTGCCACCGTGGCCCGGGTCGATGAAGATGACGGCTTTGGGGGTGTCAGGGTCAGCGGCCTGGAGGGGCAGGGGCAAAAGGCACAGCAGCAGGGCCAGGGCCAGCGCGGGGGCCAGCCAATAGAAACGATATCGCATACACTCTCCTCGTGTCACCGAGCGCTCACCGACTCACACGACTGGCACGGTGAAAAGTTTCGATTCGCTCTTCAGTCCGACGACGCCACCGACTCAAGTCGGTGTCTAGCCAAGCAAAGCCTGCTCAAGCAGGCTGGGGATGGGCATGTCTCGTCTAGCCAGCCTGCTTAAGCAGGCTTGATGATATCAGACGACGAATTCCATTCGTCGGCGGGCGACGCTGGCAACCAGAACTCGATTTGGGAAACGAACACGGCCCCTGCTAAGGGGCCGTGTCTCTGGTTCTACTAGCCAAGCGCTACACGTCGAGGTTGCGGACGTCCTTGGCGTGGGTGTTGATGAAGCGGGTGCGCGGCGGGACGGCGGAGCCCATGAGCATGTCGAAGGTGCGGTCGGCGGTGATGCCGTCCTCGACCGTGACCTGGAGCAGCGTCCGGTTCTCCGGGTTCATCGTCGTCTCCCAGAGTTGCTCGGCGTTCATCTCGCCCAGACCCTTGTACCGCTGGACCTCCGGATCCTTGCCCGCCTTGCGCAGTTCGGCGATGGCCTGGTCCTTCTCGGCGTCGCTGTATACCCACCGGTGCGCCTTGCCGTCCTTGACGAGGTACAGCGGCGGCTGAGCGATGTAGAGGTGGCCCTCCTCGATGAGCGGCTGCATGTAGCGGAAGAACATCGTCAGCAGCAGCGTGCGGATGTGGCTGCCGTCCACGTCGGCGTCGCACATGATGATGATGCGCCCGTAGCGCAGGTTGTCGAGGTTGAAGTCGTCGCCGATGCCCGTACCGATGGCCGTGACCAGGGCGCGGATTTCGTTGTTGTTGAGCATCTTGTCGAGGCGCGCTTTCTCGACGTTGAGGATTTTGCCGCGCAGGGGCAGAACGGCCTGGAACTTGCGGTCGCGGCCCTGCTTCGCCGTGCCGCCGGCCGAGTCGCCTTCGACGATGTACAACTCGGCGCGTTCCGACTCGCGCTCTTGACAATCGGCGAGCTTGCCGGGCAGGGGCGAGACTTCCAGGGCGCTCTTGCGGAACACCAGGTCGCGCGCCTGCCGCGCCGCCTCGCGCGCCCGCGCCGACGTCAGCGACTTGTCGACGATAGCCTTGCCCTCGCGCGGGTTCTCTTCGAGCCACTGACGGAAGGCGTCAGTCATCACGGTTTCGACGATGTTGCGCACCTCGGCGTTGCCGAGCTTGATCTTCGTCTGGGACTCGAACTGCGGGTCGGTCAGCTTCACCGACACCACGGCGGTCAGGCCCTCGCGCACGTCCTCGCCGCTGAAGGCGGGGTCGCTCTCCTTGAGCATGCCGCTCTTGCGCGCCCAGTCGTTGATGGAGCGCGTCAAGGCGGTGCGGAAGCCGGTCAGGTGCGTGCCGCCTTCGGTGGTGTGGATGTTGTTGGCGAAGGGCAGCACCGACTCGACGTAGCCGTCGGTATACTGGAGGGCAATCTCGACGTCGGTCTGGTCGACATTGCGCTTGACATAGAACGGCGCGGTGAGCGGGTTGCGGTTCAGGTTCAGATAGCGCACGAAGGACTTGATGCCGCCTTCGAAGTAGAAGGTCATCTCGTTGCCGTCGCGCTCGTCACGGACGTGGATCGTCAGCCCTTGGGTGAGGAACGCCATCTGGCGGAAGCGCTCGATCAGGGTGTTGAACTTGTAGTCGGCGGTCTTGGTGAAGATTTCCGGGTCGCGCAGGAACGTCGTGCGCGTGCCGGTGCCCTCGGCTTTGCCGATGACCTCGACATCCGTGACCGGGATGCCGCGCTCGTATCGCTGGCGGTACAGGTTGCCGTTGCGGCCGACCTCGACCTCCAGCCACTCAGACACGGCGTTGACGGCGGACACGCCGACGCCGTGCAGGCCGGAAGCCACCTTGTAGCCGCCGCCGCCGAACTTGCCGCCTGCGTGCAGCTTGGTCATGACGACTTCGAGGGCCGGTCGGCCGACCTCGGCGTGGATATCGACAGGGATGCCGCGCCCGTTGTCCTCGACGACGACGGCGCCATCGGCGCGCAGGACGATCTCGATGCGGTTGGCGAAGCCCGCCAGGGCCTCATCGACGGAGTTATCGACAACCTCGAACACCAGGTGGTGCAGGCCCATGACATCGGTGTTGCCGATGTACATACCGGGGCGGCGGCGCACGGCCTCCAGCCCCTCCAGCACGGTGATGCTCGAAGCGGTGTAGCTACTGGTAGGATTGGCGACGGTCGGAACTTCGCTCACTCAAACCTCCTCCGGCACAAACGAAGGATAAATACTTACGCTGGATATAGGGCAACTTCAACCGAACAATTGTACAACGGATTTCAGAGAAATGCCAATGTTTACGTTCACATATTAATGAAAGGAGGCGATGACTGAAGCCATACTGCAGCGCGGGCGCCAGGCTGAAGCGCTGGCGCTGAGTGGGCGAAGCCCTGTGGGGCTTGAGCAGTCCGAAGGACTTTGTCCTCTCAGCGCCGTGGCTTTAGCCAGGCGCTCGGGCGATTGCGTGGTTATTTTGTTAATCATCAGTCGGCAGGGAGCTTAGCTTATGCTTCAGCGCCTGCCTGCATCGCGGCGCGCAGCGTCTCCACGTCCTTACGGTGGAGGCTGTCGTGGATGGCGATGATGCGGAACAAACCGCCCACGGTCGTGTCGCCCCAGACCGGGTGAACCGTGGGCAGGTTGAGCTGCGCCTCGCTCCAGCCATGCAGCACCTTCAGGGTATTGGCGCGGACACTCGTCAGCTCGGCCAACGTATCCGGCCAGCTCTGCGCCTGGCGCTTCTCCACCTGCCGCGCATTGTAGCGGTTGAGGTCGAAGTCGGGCACGGGCTGGTAGGTGCCGGCGACGGTGCGCTCGGCGACGGTCACCATGCCCTGCTCGGCGGAGGCGACGTGGCGCATGGCGTCGTGAATCGTCGTCCAGCCGTCAACACCCTCGACGCGGCGGCTTGCCATCTCGTCCGTGATCCCCTCAAGCGCGGCCATGAGCCGCTCGCGCTCCTGGTTCAATTTCTCCTCAAGCTCCTGCACATCAGTTGGCATCGCTAGTCTCCTCGTGGGTCAGAACGGCGAGTAGGGTAGCCTGATTGTAGCATAGTCTGTCGGGCCGCGCGAATACGGCGTTAGGGAACCCTGGCAGTTGGTGCTATACTTAGGGGGATAAACTGGCTTTGTGAGAAAGCGCGCAGCAAAACGGAAATGTCAAACTCAGGCTTGAATTGGGAATTTCACGACGAAGGGGAACGCGGCGTCGAGCTAGAGGAAGCGCCTCAGCCGCGACGGTCGTCTTCAGGATGGGGGCGTGTCATCGCCATCGCCCTGGCGTTCCTGTTCCTGCTGGCGGTTGTCACCGCCGTTGGTTTCGGCCTGGGGCGATACCAGCGATCTAGCTCGGCGGCCCGCGCCGACATCCAGGCTGCCCTCGATGTGGAGACCTGGGTCTGGCAGGGTGGCAACGCCGACCTGTTCCAGACGACGCTGGACCCCGGCGCGCGTCCGCAGTGGCGCACGGACCTGGGCCAGCAGTTTGCCACCAGTGGCCGGGACATTCGCACGGTCCGTTTGCAGAGCGTCAAGCTGCTCAGCGACACGCTGGCGCAGGTCGAGGTCGAGGTGGCCGACGCGAAGGGAACGCACCGAGAGTTGCGCTTCTATCGCCTTGTGCAGGGGCAGTGGCGACGCACGTCACCGCCGCCCTCAACGTAGCCCTGCCTCACCCTGTCGCCTTGAGTGCAACGAAGGGCCTCCCGGAGCACCGGGGGATGCTTCGTTCCACTCAGCATGACAACTGCGACATATTTCAGGAAGGACCGCCGTGGTCGTTCGCCTCGTCTCCCTCCGCGTCCACCCCGACCGCCAGGCTGAGCTAGCCGATGTCCTGGCAAGCTCCTACCCCCAGGTGCGAGCCGTGTCAGGCTGCCGCGCCCTCTATATCCTCCAGGACAACGACGACCCGCTGCACTACCTCACGTGGAGTGTGTGGGACGAGGCGGCGGACCTGGAAGCCTACCGCACCGGCCCCGTCTACGCCGTCGTCTGGCCGCGCATCCGCGCCTGCCTCGCCGCTCGCGCCTCCGCCCAAACCTTCGAGATTATCGAATAACCTCCACGACGATTCGAGTCACGGTTATAGAGAAGGGTAACGCAGAGGCGCAGAGACGCAAAGGAAGAAAAAGACTTGAACTTCTCTTCTTTGCGCCTCTGCGCCTTGGCGTTTATTAATCTTAGGTCAGTGGACGAGCAAGGGTAGGGCGAGGCGTGCCCAGAGCGCGCGCCACACGTAGAGGCCGCCGGTCCTGTCGGTTCCCACCACTATTGAGCCGCTCGCACGCGCAGCTGTCGGGTAGTTGGCGAGGGGCTGCTGCGTCACGCGCGTCGGAGCCGTCGGGTCGGCGACGTTGACCCAGTCGAGCGTACCCGCCGAGTCGGCCACAAAGAGGTCGTTGCCGACGAGGCTGACCCCTGTGGCGACACCCACGGTTGCGTAGGTTCCAACAAGCGTTGGTGTTCCTCCAGTGACCGCGAGCAGATCAACCTGGCGGTTGTGGGCCAGGGCCACGAGGCTGCCGTCCACGTCTACCCCACGCACCGTCCCCGCTACGCCATACTGCCCCAGGGGCGTCACGCTCCCGCCCATCGGCCACGACACGACTTCCAGCCCGCCCTGGCCCGCGACGTACAGCCGGCTGCCATCGGTCGCCAGGCCGACGATATCGGTGATGTCCACGGTTGCAGTGCTAACGCTGAGCGTGGCAGGCTGGATGCGGTAGAGCGTGTTCAGGCCGCCGCCCACGAACGTGTTCCCCGTGGCGACAACGGCGCTCGCGGCGCCGCCGAGCACCATCTGCGGGTTGAGATACGTGGGGGCTGCCGGATTGGTGCGCCCGAAGACGTGGAAGCCGGCGTCACCGCCCGCCAGGACGACGTAGCCGCTGTTGGCGGCGACGCCGCGTATGTCGGGCGCGATGCGCGCTTTCGGCGTGTAGATTGAGCTGACGACGTGGGGATGCGAGCCGCGCAGATCGACCACGGCGAGGCCCATTGCCCCCGCCCCGACGTAGGCGTAGCCGTCGGCCAGGGCAACACTCGACGGCAGGGTGAAGCCTGGTGTGACGCTAAACAGCGTGAACGGCTGGCCGCTGGTGAAGGTGACGGTGCGCAGCGTGTCGCCGTCGGCGATGTAGACCTTGTCGCCAGCCGCGACGATGTCGGTCAGGTTGGCGCGGCTCCAGTCATAGGGGAAGGTGGCGAGGCACGACGGGCAGACGGGCGTCGGGTTGCCCTGCGCATCCAGCGCGAACTCCTCGACGCCGTACTGGTAGTGGCCCGCGAGGATGCGGTCGCCGTCGAGGGCCAGAGAGTAGATTTCGTAGTAGTTGGCGCTCGTGGCCGGGTAGCGGCCGGTCTGGGCGGGATGGGCAGGGTCGGCCAGGGAGTAGACGCGCAGCCCGGTGTTGATGCCGACGTAGAGCCGACCGCCCAGGGCGAGGACGACGCTGGCCGGACCGTCATCGCTGATGGTGGTGACGCTGGCCGGGGCCTGGGGCTGGCTGACATCGGCGACGCGGATGGTCGTGTTCTGGTCGGCGAGATAGGCATGTGTCCCACTGACGGCGACGGCGAGGATGCGGCTGCCGGTCGTGAGATGCCCGACCTCCGTCGGCTGGGTCGGCTGCGAGACATCCACGACGCGCAGGCCGGCGATGTCGGCGGCGACGTAGGCCATCGGGCCGGACACGGCGACGCCGCGCGCGTTGCCGGGCAAGGGAAGCCCGCCGACGAGGGCCGGTCCGCCTGCCGCGTCCAGGTCGACGATCTGGAGGCCGGCGCGGGCTGCCGCGACATACGCCTTGCCGTTGTCGTACGCGACATCCTGGGCGACGCCGGGCAGGGGAACCTCGGCGCTCCACTGGAGCGAGCCGTCGGGCAGGCGGGTATAGATGACGAGTTGAGCGCCCTCGCCGACGAGGAGCCGCCCCGGCGCCAGGACGACGGCGCTCAGGAGACCCCCGGCGCGCCCAACCGGCGCGAGCGTTCCGCTGCCCAGCGTGTTCGGCGGCGTCGGCGCGCTTTGGGCGGTTGGACCAGGGCTTGCCAGGAGCATCACCGCCAGAAGTGTCATTGCGAGAGTACCAAGTCGTGTGAGGGCATGCGCTGCCACAAGAAACTGCCGAATGTCACCCCGACGCAGGAGGGGTCTGGACTGCGGCGGCCCAGATGCCTCGTGCCTCGGCATGACAGCGAGCGTGAATTTGCTAACGAGACTACCAAGTCGTGTGAGGGCATGCGCCGCCACAAGAGACTTTCGAATGTCACCCCGACGCAGGAGGGGGCTGGACTGCGACGGCCCAGATGCCTCGTTCCTCGGCATGACAGCGAGTGTGAAGTTGCTAACGAGACTACCAAGTCGTGTGAGGGCGTGCGCCGCCACAAGAAACTGCCGATGTGGTCCAGACAGTCCTTCGCAAGGGTGGGAGATTGCTTCGCTTCGCTCGCAATGACCGGGTGGGCGTCTTGCCTCGGCGCCTTTGCGCCTTTGCGTTTCTATTCTCTGATGGTCTTGGGATGGACAGATGTCCATGAGTGACTCTCCTGCGACAGATTGTGGGCGGCGCGGGCCGCGCCCAATTATCCGGCATCCCGGTCAGTACGCCAAACTGGTTGTGCTCTCGCGTGGTTTGCCCGTGTCGCGTGTCCGGGCTACAATCCACCCACTCTAGATGAGGTGAGACGCATGAAAGTGACTGTTTGCGAGCTGCACAATGATCCGCAACTGCTGCGCGAGGGCTGGGAGGGGCTGGTGGCCCACGTCCGCGCCCAGGGCAGTGAGCTTGTCATGCTGCCTGAGATGGCGTTTGCGCCGTGGTTCCCCGGCTCGGCGGCGTTCGATCCCGCCGTGTGGCAGGCGGCGGTCGAGGCGCACGCGGAGTGGCTGGCGCGACTGCCGGAGCTGGCTCCGGCGGCAGTCCTCGGCTCGCGCCCGGTCAATCAAGGCCCGCGCCGCCTCAACGAAGCGTTCGTCTGGCAGCCAGCGGGCGGCTATCGGGGCGTTCACGCCAAGTATTACCTGCCCGACGAGCAGGGCTTCTGGGAGGCGTCGTGGTATCAACGCGGCACGGGCGACTTCGTTCCCGTGTCCCTGGGCACGGCGCGGGTTGGCTTCCAGGTCTGCACCGAGCTGTGGTTCCTGGAGGAGTCGCGGCGCTACGGCAAGCAGGGCATCCACATCGTCGCCAACCCACGGGGGACAGAGGCCGCGACGCGCGACAAGTGGCTCGTCGCCGGGCGCGCGGCAGCGGTGCTGGCCGGTGCGTTCTGCCTGTCGTCCAACCGCGTTGGGCCGAACAGCGAGGGGGGGCCGTTCGGCGGGATGGGCTGGGTTATCGACCCGGACGGCGAGATTCTCGCGTTGACCTCGGAGGATGCGCCGTTTGCCACGGTAGACATCGACCTGGGAGCCGCCGAGCACGCCAAGGCCACCTACCCGCGTTACGTCCACTGGTAAGCCATGCCACTGACTGTCCGTTGACGTTGACTTTGCACGCGAGACGTGCTAATATCACGCCCACTTCTTTGCCGACTGTCGACAGATGCATCATTCGCTGTCCCGTCACCACCGCGCTTAAGTCCGGGAGCCTGGCATGCCCGAGTCGCTGGTCGTCCTCATCGCGTCGTACCTGGAGCCGGAATACGTCGCGCAGATCCGCGCCGTGGAACCGCGCATTGAAGTCCTCTACGATCCGAGTCTCCTCGCCGCGCCGCGCTACGTCGCGGACCACGGCGGCGGCCCCCTGAACCGCACGCCCGAGCAGGAGGCGCGCTGGCGGGAGATGCTGGCCCGCGCCGACGTCCTCTTCGACTTCGACCGCACTCACCTGAATGACCTGACGGCTGTCGCGCCGCGCCTGCGCTGGGTGCAGGCGACGAGCGCCGGCATCGGGCAGATGGTGCGCCGCCTGGGCCTGGACAGGACGGACATCATCTTCACCACGGCCAGCGGCGTCCATGCGCGCCCCCTGGCCGATTTCTGCCTCATGGCAATGCTCATGTTCGCCAAGGATTACTGGTGGATGGAGCGCGACAAGAAGCTGCGACGCTGGGAGCGCTACTGCGCCGAAGAGCTGACGGGCAAGACGCTGGTGATTCTCGGCCTGGGCCGCGTCGGCCAGGAGGTGGCGCGGCATGGCAAGAAGATGGACATGCGCGTCATCGGTACAAAGCGAAGCCCTGGGCCGCTGCCGGACGTGGACGAGGTCTACGGGCCGGATGACCTGGACACGCTGCTGCCCCAGGCGGACTATCTTGTGCTCATCGCGCCGCACACGGGCGAGACCGAGCGCCTCATCGGCGCGCGCGAGCTGGCGATAATGAAGCCGAGCGCCGTGTTCATCAACATTGCGCGTGGGACGCTCGTGGACGAGGTGGCGCTGGTTGCTGCCTTGCAGGAAGGCCGGCTCAAGGGCGCTGCCCTGGACGTGTTCCAGGAGGAGCCGCTGCCGCCGTCATCCCCGCTGTGGGACATGCCCAACGTGATTGTCAGCCCGCACTCGGCCAGCACGGTGACGCAGGAGAACGCGCGCATCACGGCGCTGTTCTGCGACAATCTCGGCCGCTACCTGCGGGGCGAGCCGCTGCGCAACGTGCTGGACACCGAGCGGCTGTACTAGAGAGGAGCGAGTCAATGCAAGACGGGAAACTGCGCGTAGGGGTTCTGGGAGCGGGCGCGTGGGCCAAAGCGGCCCACCTGCCTGGCTATCGCCGCGACTCGCGCTGTGAGGTGGTCGCCATCGCCGACCCACAGCTCAATCTGGCCCAGGAAGCGGCGGCCATGTTCGACATTCCCCTGGTGACGGACGATCACCGCAAAGTCCTCGAACGCGACGACATCGACATCATCGACGTGTGCACGCCGAGCCACACCCACTTCCAGTTGGCGTGGGAAGCGCTCGAGGCGGGGAAGCACGTCCTGTGCGAGAAGCCGGTCGCGTACGACTACCGGGACACACTGCGGGCGCGGGACCTGGCGGGGTCGAAGGGGCTGAAGACTAAGCTCGGCTTCACCTTCCGCTATAGCCCGGCGATGCAGTACATGAAGTACCTTATCGACCGGGGCTACGTCGGCACGCCTTTCATCTATAATGGCTACGAGCAGAACTCCCAGTGGCTCGACCCCCGCACACCGCTGCGCCAGATTCCCGACCCCTACGCCGACCAGTCGCAGATCCATGTTTCGTCCCTGGAAGGCTACGGCGCGCCCATCATCGACCTGGGCCACTGGTTCATCGGCTCCGACCTGACCCAGGTGGTCGGCACGCTGAAGAACTTTGTGCCGGAGCGCATGGTGCGCGCGACGGGCAAGATGATGCGCATGAACATCGACGATGGCGACATCTTCATCGGCGAGTTCGCCAACGGCGCGATCTGCTCGGTCCAGACGAGCTTCGTGACCGTCGGCAACTACCCTGGCCTGGAGGCGCGCGTCTACGGCAGCGAGGGGGCGCTCATCTGCCGCCTGGTCGAGGAAGGCGGCATCTGCGAGACACTCAAGGGGGCGCGGCCCAACGCCGTGGAGTTCAAGACGCTACGTGTGCCGCGCAGCTTCTACCCGGCCGGCGGCTCGTCGCGCGAGAGCTGGCGCTCGCTGTTCTACTCGAACCTGGTCGCCAACTTCATCACGGAGATTCTGTCGGGTGGCCCGGAGAACCAGGGCAACTTCACCGACGGCGCGTGGGTGCAGGAGGTCATCAACGCCGTGGAGGTATCTTTCCGCGAGCGCCGTTGGGTCAGCCTGCCGCTGGAACGCGCGGCGCAGCAGGCGGGAGTCGCCGCCCTATCGGGGTAAGGGACAAGAGGGCTTAGGAACCCCAAGAGTTCTACCACGGAAGGCACGGAACACACGGAAGGGAAGAGATGGGCGAAGTACCGGCGAGGGACCGGTGGCTAGACGACTTCTTCGCGTCGTACTACCGGCATCGACCGGTGAACGCGACGTTCATCGGCGTACACGGCTATGACGACCGCCTGCCGGACTTCAGCCCGGCCGGCGTCGCCGCCCTGCGCGCCGACATGCGGCGGCTGCTCGCCGGGGTGAATGAGCCGGTGGAGGGCAGCGCGCTTACGCCCACCGCCGCCCGCGACCGCCAGATTGCCGCGGGGTTCCTTGAGATTCAGCTCGCCGAGCTGGACAGCGCCCACTTCCAAGCGGGCAATCCGGCGCTCTACACCGGTGAGGCTATCTTTGGCGTCATCGCCCTGTTCCTGCGCGACTTCGCCTCGCTGCCGGAGCGTGTCCACTCCGCCATTGCCCGCATGCAGGCCATCCCCGCATTTCTAGCCCAGGCGCGGGCGACCATCCACGAAGCGCCCCAGGAGTGGACGCGCAAGGCGCTGCGGGAGTGCGTCGGGGCCAGGGCGTTCTTCGGACAGGGCATCGATGTCATCGCGGCGGACACTGGCTCCGATGCAGAGGCGCTGCGGGCGGCGGCCGATGTCGCGCTGGCCGCCTTCGCCGAGCACGAGCGTTCCCTGCAGGATGAGTTGCTGCCGCGCCACGTGGACGGCTATGCCGCGGGGCGCGAGATGTTCGACCTATATCTGCGGCGCGGCCACTTCATTGACATGGACGGTGAGGCCGTCGCGGCTTACGCTGAGCATCGCTTCACCGAGATCGCGGCCGAGCTGGACGAGGCGGCGCAGCGGCTGCGGCTGGACGGCGACTGGGCGGCGCTTCTGGCCGAGCTACCGGACGACCACCCGTCGGCGGCGGGCTACCTGAATGCGTTCGGGACGGTGTGGAACGGGTGCAAGACGCTCGCCCAGGCGGCGAATCTCGTCACGTGGCCCGACTACCCGCTACGCTACACGCCCGTGCCGGACGCCTTCCGCGCCTGCGCCCCCTACCTGTATTTCCTGCCGTACCGCTCGCCCGCGCCCTTCGATCCAGTCGAGGTGGTCGACTACCTCGTCCCGCCTATCGCGCCGGGCTTCGCAGCCGAGGAGCAGATGGCGCGGCTGCGGGCGACGAACCGCTCGGTCATCAAGCTCAACCACGTCGTTCACCACGGGGCGCTGGGCCACCACGTCCAGAATTACAACGCCTACCACGGCGAGTCGCGGGTCGGGCGGATGGCGGCGGTGGACTGCGCCGCGCGCATCGCCATGTTCTGCGGCGGGACGATGGCCGAGGGCTGGGCGTGCTACGCGACGGACGTCATGGGCGAGGTCGGCTTCTATACGCCGCTGGAGGCGCTGGCCCAGCTTCACGCGTCGCTGCGCCAGGCGGCGCGGGCCGTCGTGGACCCCAACCTCCACCTCGGCCGCTTCACGTTCGACGACGCCGTCGCCTTCTACACCGACCGCGTCGGGATGGCAGTGGACGCGGCGCGCGCGGAGGTGGTCAAGAACTCGATGTTCCCCGGCGCGGCGATGATGTATCTCGTCGGGACGGACGCCATCCACGCCCTGCGGCGCAGTGTCGCGGCGCGGGAGGGGAGCGCGTTCAGCCTCCGCCGCTTCCACGATACGTTTCTCAGCTACGGGTCTATCCCGGTCGCCCTGATCGCCCAGGCCATGCTGGGGGAGGGCGTCGGGTTGACGGTGTGACGCCGGGGCAAGGCGTCCCGGTGCGTGTCCCCTTTCACCCGCCACGGGCTTCGGCCCCCCAGTCCTGTCAGGAGGAGACTAGGCATGCAGACACGACTATCCAGGTTAGGGGTTGTCCTTCTCGCGCTGGCCGTGCTTGCCATTGCCACGGCATGCGCCCAGCAGGCGCCCGCGCCCGCGCCGGCCGCCCCGGCCCCGCAGCAACCGGCGGCCCAGGCTCAGCCGCCCGCTCAGCAACCCGCCCAGCCACAGGCGCAGCCCACGGCGGCCGCCAAAGCCGCAGCCGCGCCCACAACCGCCGCAGCCGCCGCGCCTGCGGCGGGGAACAAGGGCGGCAACCTCGTCTACGGTCTGAACACTAAGTTCGACACCCTCGACCCGACGGTCTCCACGTTCTCGGTCGTCAGCACCATCGGCTACAACGTATTCGACCCGCTGGTCTGGGAGACGGCGCCGGGCAAGTTCGAGGGCGGGCTGCTCGAGTCGTGGGACGTCTCGGCGGACGGCAAAGAGTACACCCTCAAGCTGCGCAAGGACGTCAAGTTCCACGACGGGACGCCGCTCAAGGCCGACGCCATCAAGTTCACCTTCGACCGCATCGTGGACCCGGCCACCAAGTCCCAGAGCGCGCTGTCGGCCATCGGCCCGTATGACAGCACGACGGTCGTGGACGACTACACGGCCAAGGTGAAGTTCAAGCAGGCTTACGCGCCGTTCCTCAACTCCATGTCCACGCCGGTTCTCTCGCCCCAATCCCCGACGGCGGTGCAGAAGGCGGGCAAGGACTACGGCGTGACGACGGTCATCGGCACCGGGCCGTACAAGCTCAAGTCCTACAAGCCCGACCAGGAAGTCGTGCTGGAGAAGAACCCGGACTACAAGTGGGGGCCGAAGTTCCTGACGGCGAATGGCGGGCCGTACCTTGACACCATCACCTTCCGCATCATTCCCGAGGATAGCACGCGCTCGGCGACGCTCCAGTCCGGCGAGCTGACGTTCGCCGACTCGCTGCCCGCCGAGGAATTCAAGAGCCTGTCGTCCGACAAGAACCTCCAAATCCTGTCGCCGGTTCAGGCCGGCTCCGGCTGGTCGGCGATGCTGAACGTCACCAACCCGCCGCTGGACGACGTGAAGGTGCGCCAGGCGTTGGAGTGGGCGACGGACAAGCAAGGTCTGATCGACACCGTCTTCAGCGGCGTGTTCAAGCCCGCCTGCTCGCCTCTCACATCCAACATGATGGGCTACGACGCGAAGACGTGCGACAAGTACAAGTTCGACCCGGCCAAGGCGGGCGCACTGCTCGACGAGGCAGGCTGGAAGCTCAACAGCGGCACCGGCATCCGCGAGAAGGACGGCAAGGCGCTCAAGCTCGACTTCTACTTCCGCTCGGACAGTCCCGTCACCCGCAACATGGCGACATTCCTCCAGTCCAACTGGAAGAAGTCGGGGGTTGATGTGAACCTGCAAGGGCTGGAGCGCGCGGGGTACTTCGACGCCGTGCGCGCGGGCAAGCACCACGTCCAGTTCTGGTGGGAGACGGGCGGCGACCCGGACGTGGTGCGCGTTTTGTTCCACTCGTCGAACGCCGACGGCGGCACGAACCGCAACCGCTATAAGAATGCCGACATGGACAAACTGATTGACGACGCGGCCGCCCAGGCAGACCCGGCCAAGCGTAGCGCCATCTACAGCCAGATCCAGGACAAGGCGCTCAACGAGGCCATCATGATCTACCTGGCCGACCCGCTGACCATCGTCGGCGGCAGCACCAAGCTCAAGGGCGTCGTGATGGACTGGAGCGGCAATTACCCGTTCTTCCATGCAGCGTATATCGAGAAGTAGTGTTTCGCTACATTCTCCTGCGCATCGCGCTCGCGCTGCCGACCATCGTCCTGGTGAGCATCCTGGTGTTCCTGATGCTCTACCTGACACCGGGCGATCCGGCCTCCATCTACGTCGGCGACCGCCAGGCCACGCCGGAGCGCCTGGCCCAGGTCCGCCACGAGATGGGGCTGGACCGCCCGATCCTGGTGCAGTACGCCGACTTCGCCACCGGCATGCTGCGCGGGGGCGCGTCGCGCTCGCTCCAGACCAACCGCGCGGTGAGCGACGAAATCATGGAACGGCTGCCCAGCACGCTCGAGCTAACAATTGCCGCCTTCCTTATTTCCGTCTTCATCGGCGGCGGCCTGGGCATTCTCTCGGCCCTGCGCCCGAACTCGTGGTTCGACACGGCGACGCGCGCCGTCGCCATGGCCGGCGTGTCCATGCCGGTGTTCTGGCTCGGCGCGCTGGTCATCTTCATCTTCTCGGTGCAGCTTCGGTGGTTCCCCGTGACCGGCGAGGGCGGCTGGGAGCGGCTGGTCATGCCGGCCGCCGTCCTCGGCCTGGTCACGGCGGCGCCGCTGATGCGCCTGGTGCGCGGCTCGATGCTCGAAGTCATGGGCATGGACTACATCACCACGGCGCGCGCCAAGGGGCAGCGTGAGTCCGCCGTCGTCCTGGGGCACGGCCTGCGCAACGCCCTCATTCCCATTGTCACCGTGATGGGCTTGCAGCTCGGCGCGCTGCTCGGCGGCGCTGTTATCACCGAGGCGGTGTTCGCCAGGCCGGGCATCGGGCGGCTGATTGTGGACTCTATCTTGAGCAAGGACTTTCCGGTGGTGCAGGCGACCATCCTGTACGTCGCGGTCATCTACATTGTCATCAACCTCGTCGTGGACATCTCCTACGGCTTCCTCGACCCGCGCATCCGGCTGGGGGCGGGCCAGCGATGACGACCTCGACGACGCGCGCCGTCGCACAGCCCGTCAGCGCCCTCAAGCCGCGTCACGACTCGATGCTGCGCATGAGTCTGCGACGGCTGCTGCGGAATCGCGGCGCGGTCATCGGCGGCATCATCCTGCTCGTGCTCATCGTCGCCGCCGTCGCCGCCCCCCTCATCAGTCCATATGACCCGGTAGAGATGAACCCGCCAGCCCGTCTCCAGTCGCCGGGCTTGTCGCACCCCTTCGGCACGGACAACTTCGGGCGCGACATCTTTGCCCGCGTACTCTACGGCACACGCATCTCGCTGCCGATGGGCATTATCGCCGTCGCCATTTCGCTGATTATCGGGTTGGTCGGCGGGCTGCTGGCGGGCTACTACGGCCGCTGGGTGGACGCGGGCATCATGCGCGCCGTGGACGTGATGCTCGCCTTCCCCGGCCTCCTGCTTGCCCTGGCGATTGTCGCCACCCTGGGGCCGAGCCTGGTCAACGCCATGATCGCCGTCGGCATCGCCGCCGCTCCGACGTACATTCGCGTCGTCCGGGCAAACGTCCTGAGCGCGCGCGAGTATGACTACGTAGAGGCGGCGCGCTCCGTCGGCGTGCCGGAGCGCACCATTATCCTGCGCCACATCCTGCCCAACGTGAGCGCGCCAGTCATCGTGCTGGCGACACTGGGCGTGGCGGGGGCCATCATCACCGCCGCCGCCTTGAGTTACCTCGGATTGGGCGTCAAGCCGCCGACGCCGGAGTGGGGCAGCATGCTGCGCGAGGCGAGCAACTACCTGCGTCTCGCGCCGTGGACGACGACTTTCCCCGGCCTCGCCATCGTCGTCGCCGCCCTCGCCATCAACCTGCTGGGCGACGGGCTGCGCGACACCCTCGACCCGCGCATGAAGCTCTGAGAGAAAAAGCATGTTCGACTTAATTAAGACGTTGTGTGAGCTGCCCGGCCCGGCCGGCGACGAAGGCCCCGTTCAGGCGTGGCTGACTGAGCACTGGACTCCGCGCGTCGAGAGCATCGCGATGACCGGCGTCGGCAACCTGATCGCCCATGTGGGTGGTCACGGCCCGCGCCTGGTGGTCGGTGGGCACGCCGACGAGATTTCGTTCGTCGTCAAGCATATCGACGACAACGGGTTTGTCTGGATCACCAGCGGCCAGCGCGACCTGGAGCAGCGGCCGAGCCTGCGCGGGCCGTTCTTCCTCCCGCTGGGCCACCCGGCGCTCATCCTGACCACGGCCGGGCCGGTGAGCGGCTTCTTCGCCACCCTGACCGGCCACATCCTGACGCCGACGCAGCGCAAAAAGACCGAGTTAGACTGGAACGATGTCTGGGTGGACATCGGCGCGGGCAGCCGCGCCGAGGCGCGCTCGCGCGGCGTCCAGGTGGGCGACCGGGTCATCTGGAACCCGCCGACACGCCAGAGCGGACCGTTCGCTTACGGCAACGCGATGGACAACCGCGTCGCGCTGGCGATCATGGACCGCCTGCTGGACGATCTGGACCGGGCGCGGCTGGCCTACGAGTTGGTGTTCGTCTCGACGGTGCAGGAGGAGCTGGGCCTCATCGGCGCGGAGTCTATCGGGCGGCAGGTGAGCGCGGATCTGGCGATTGCCCTGGACACCGGCCTGGCGGGTGACGTGCCGGGCGTGGACCAGCGCGACGTGTCCAACCGCCTGGGCGACGGGCCGGCGCTGGTTCACAAGGACCTCTACTCGTACAGCCGCCTGCTAACGCTCGCTCTGGCGCGGACAGCGCAGGCAGCGGGTGTGTCGGTGCAGAACGCGGTGTATGGCGTCTACGGCAGCGACGCGGGGGCGTTCATCCGCCAGGGCATCCCCGCCGCGCTCGTCGCCGTCCCATCGCGCTACACCCACAGCCCATTTGAGATGGTTCACCTGGGCGACGTGATGGGCGCGGTGACGCTGCTGAAGGCGTTCCTCGAAAGCCCACCGCCGGCTGGGCTAGGGTGAAAATTGCTGTCACCCCGAGACCTCAATGCCATGTGACGGCATGCGCCAACACAAGAACATAGCCGAGTTGTCATTGCGAGCGTAAGCGAAGCAATCCCCCGCCCTTGCAACAGCTTGGCTAATGCCAGTATGGCATCGCTGTTGCTAAGCGGGAGGCTGCTTCGTCGTCCTATCGTCCTCCTCGCAGCGACAGCACAGTCTGTGTTCTGAGCAGCGCCAACGAGGGGTCTGGACTGGGGCAGCCCGGGGTTATTTTCAGAGGGGAAGGGGCGCTGTGACGCCGCGAAACGTCATCATCGACTGTGACACGGGCGTGGACGACGCGCTGGCCTTGCTGCTGGCGCTGCGCTCGCCCTCCTTCAACGTGCTGGGCATCACGTGCGTCGCGGGCAACGTGTCGCTGGACAAGGTTGTCCGCAATACCCTCACCGTCGTCGAGCACTCCGGCAAGTCTGTTCCGGTCTACGCCGGTGCGGCGACATCGCTCGTCGGGCGGGGACGAACGGCGGAGCACGTCCACGGCGACGACGGCCTGGGCAACCTGGGCTTGCCCGCGCCCCAGGGCCGTGCCGAGAGTGAGTCGGCGGTCGCGTTCCTGGTCCACGCCTTCATGGCGGCGGCCGGGCCGGTCGAGCTGGTGACGCTCGCGCCGCTGACCAACGTCGCTCTGGCGCTGATCCTGGAGCCGCAACTGGCCGAGCGCATCCCGTCGCTGGTCATCATGGGCGGCGACATCACCGGCGGCAACGTGACGCCCGCCGCCGAGTTCAACATCCACAGCGACCCGGAGGCGGCGGACGTCGTGATGCGGTCGGGCATTCCCAAGACCCTTGTGCCATACGACGTCATCAAGGCTTACGGCACGCTGACCGCCGCCAACATCGCCACTCTAGAAAGCGGGCCAACGCCGTGGCGTCAGGTCGGCGGGCGGCTGATGCGCTTTCTGCTGGAGCGCGACACGGACCACCTGGGCAGCGCCGACGTCATCGGTCCGGCCGATCCGGCGGCGATGGCCGTCGCCATCGACCCGGGCATCGCAACGGCGGGAATGTATCATGTGGCGGTGGAGACGCGCGGCGAGCACACGCGGGGCACAACCGTCGTGGACCGCCGAGACTGGGTGCGGCCGGGCAGCGGCGCGGGCGCGCCCAACGCCAGCGTCGTAACGGCGATGGATACTGTGGCCTACCGCGCCCTCGTTTTGGACACGTTCCTGCGCTCTGTCTAGCGCGTCCTCTTTTAGCCGTATTGCTTGTTTGTAACGTGTTATCCCCTTATCCGTACAACAAATATATATCCTGCAACCTTGCACTATCTTGACATATCAAGAGATTGGGCGGACATTATTATTAGCTGTTGC
Source organism: Anaerolineae bacterium (assembly GCA_039810085.1). Taxonomy (GTDB): domain Bacteria; phylum Chloroflexota; class Anaerolineae; order Epilineales; family JAHCIE01; genus JBDHWG01. The sequence goes on along the minus strand of JBDHWG010000016.1, from coordinate 32,281 downwards.
TAACCTTACAATATTCGCATTCCCGCGTAAATCGGCTCAAATGGCAGGCATGGGGCCGTAATTATTTTGTACCACGAACGTTCAAACAAGTGAAGGGATAGTGCGCCTATCTACGGCCATTGCCGTTGGCGCACACTCGACGCGGAAAGACACAGCAATAGATAGTCTTGCCGCGAGCATGGTGACTTCTGGGGGGGAGGAGCCATGCGTCAGCCGTGCCGATTGTTGGACAGCACGATGTCCGCTGCCTTGATCGATCCGCTGGATCGATGCCTCACGATGTCCGCTAGCGTCATGGTTGATAGAGCCTCGTTGCATCCGCACGGGCGACTCCGATACTCTCCCCTGCTCGGCCAACTCGATAGGTAGAGCGTCTCGACGCGCCACCAGCAGTCAAGTGGGTGCGCCTGCTGGATGGACGCGAGGGACAAAGGTAGCGAACCCTCCTCATGAGGGGGTACTGTCGCGCATGGGACCACGCCGTTACCCGCGCGACGAGGGGGAGATGGAAATGACGCCGCAAAAAGCACAGAGGAAGAAGAGAGTCGGAGGGGTAACTGGACTAATTGTCGGAATCGGCTTGTTACTGTTCATCTCGCTCCCCATGCTGGCGACGTCGGCGCAAGCGCAGGCGCCGGCCGATACGCCGACACCGACGGCCACATTCCCGGTCTATCCCACCCTTCCGCCGCTGCCGACGGCCACACCGCTGCCGATATCCGAAAACGTCTCCGTGCCGGACGTATCACCTCCGCTGGTGGACATTCCGCCGATCGTGCCGACGGGCCAGCCGCCGGCCATCACTGAAATCGAGAACCCAGTGCCCATCCCGACGAGCGCGCCGCGGCCCGGCGCCAAGCCCGGTGATACGGGGCGGCAAGGCACAGGGCCGGAAATTCACTGGCAGTCGCCCAACTTCGTGGCCGCGATGCCAACGCCAGTCGTGAATTTTGACGGAACGACAAACACAACTGTTTCCCTGCCGGCGGACATGGCAGGCGCCGTGGGGCCGAACCACTTTTTCCAGCTCGTGAACGTGCATTTCCACATATTCGACAAGAGCGGCGGCTCACTCTATGGCCCGGCCAACACTAACACCATCTGGCGGGGCTTCGGCGGGCAATGCGAGGTGGCGGACAACGGCGACGGCGTGGTACTCTATGATGTGCAGGCGAGCCGTTGGCTTCTGGCCCAATTCATCACTCAGTCAGCGCCATTCGGCATCTGCGTTGCCGTGACGACGACGTCGGATCCGCTTGGCTCGTGGTATCGCTATTACTTCCAGTTAAACAACGGTGCGACGCAGATTTACGACTATCCCAAGCTCGGTATCTGGCGCGACGGGTATTACCTGACGGCCAACCGCTTCGACGGGACCTTGAGCACCTTCTATGGGACGGCTGTCGTCGCCTTCAATCGGCAGCAGATGCTCAACGGCCAGGCGGCCAGTTACCAAGAAGTCGATTTGACGGGCTACGGCACAATGCTGCCCGCCGATGTGGACGGCCTGAGCCAACCGCCGCCCGGCACGCCGGCGCTTATCGTCGAGAACTCGTACGACCAGTTCGGGAATGCCATCTTGCGCGTCTTGAAGTACCAGGTGGACTGGAACACGCCCGCCAACACGACGCTCACCGGCCCAACGACGCTGTCAATCCCGTCGCTTCCCGTACCGTGCAATGGCGCGTCGAACTGCATCGACCAGCCCGGCACAACCACGAAGCTCGACGCGATGACCGGCCGGCCGATGTACCGCCTGTCGTACCGCAACTACTACGACCACGAGTCGATGCTGGTGATCCTCAACGGCGGCGTCAGCAATGCCAGCTCACAGGGGGCTTTCCAGTGGATCGAGGTGCGTAACCCGAGTACCACGATGACAGTCTACCAGTCCGGCGTGTATGCGCCGGATTCGAGCATCTCTCGATGGATGGCGAGCATGGCCCAGGACCGAGCGGGGAATTTCGGTGCGGGCTACAGCGTGTCCAACAGCAGCACGGTCTACCCCGGCCTGCGCGTCGCCGGCCGGCTGGCCACGGATACGCTCAACCAACTTCCCCAGGGCGAGACGACTCTGGTGGACGGCGCTGGCTCGCAGACGTATAACGGGCGCTGGGGCGACTACCAGATGATGAGCATCGACCCCAGCGACGACTGCACCTTCTGGTTCACCGGCGAGTACTACAAGACGACGACATCGCCGGGGGTCGCGCCCGGCTACGGCGCGAACTGGGTGACCCGGGTGGGAGCGTTTCGCTTCCCCGGCTGTTCGACGGCCTCAGCCCCGACGTCGCCCCAGAACCCGGCCGCGACGGGCGGCAACCAAAATATTGGCCTTTCGTGGAGTACACCCGCGTCCAACAACGGCTCGCCCATCAGCAGCTACCGCATCTATCGCGGCACGAGCAGCGGCGCGGAGACGTTCCTGACCTCCGTCGGGGCGGGCCTCACGTCCTACACGGACACCGGCGTGGCCGGCGGCACGACGTACTACTACACCGTCACGGCCATCAACGCGCTGGGCGAGAGCAGCCAGTCTACCGAGGTGTCGGCGATGCCGGCCGCGCCGCCAAGCGCGCCGCAGAACCCGTCGGCCGTGGGGGGCAACCTGGTCGTCGCGCTGAGTTGGCAAGCGCCGGCGTCAAGCGGCAGCTCGCCGGTCACTGGCTACAACATCTATCGCGGGACAACGGCGGGCAGCCAAACATTCCTGACGAGCGTTGGCAACGTCCTCGCATACAATGACACGGCCGTTGCGGTGAGCACGACCTATTACTATAAGCTGACCGCCGTCAACAACGTCGGCGAAGGTGCGGCGTCGGGCGTGTTCTCCGGGACGACAGCGCTGCCGAACCCACCCAGCGCGCCGCAGAACCTGGCGGCGACAGCGGGGAATGCCCAGGTGGCCTTGAGCTGGCAGGCGCCTGCCTCGAACGGTGGCGGGGCCATCACGAACTACAAGGTCTACCGTGGGGTGACAAGCAACAACTTGACCTTGCTGACAACCCTGGGCAACGTCCTCGCGTATACGGATAGTACGGCTGTCAACAACACGACGTACTACTACCAGGTGACAGCCGTGAACAGCGGCGGCGAAGGCCCCGCTTCCAACCAGGTGTCGGCGACGCCGACGCCGCCGCCAGTGCCGAGCGCGCCGCAGAACCTGGCGGCGACGGCGGGGAACGCCCAGGTGGCCTTGAGCTGGCAGGCGCCCGCCTCCAACGGCGGCTCGTCCATCACGAACTACAAGGTCTACCGGGGGGTGACGAGCAACAACTTGACCTTGCTGACGACCCTGGGCGTGGTTCTCGCGTACACGGATACATCCGTCACCAACGGCACGACGTACTACTACCAGGTGACGGCGGTGAACAGCGGCGGCGAAGGCCCGGTCTCGAACCAGGTGTCGGCGCAACCGGTGACGCCCGTGCCGCCGAGTGCGCCGCAGAGCGTGACGGCGACGGCGGGCTATCTGCAAAACTCGCTGGCCTGGGCCGCGCCCGCGTCGAGCGGGACCTCGCCGGTCACGAACTACAAGATTTACCGGGGCACAGCCAGCAACAACATCCCGCTGTTGACGACGGTAGGGAACGTGACATCCTACACCGACACCGGCCTCACCGGCGGGACGACGTACTACTACCAGATCAGCGCCGTGAGCAACGCGGGCGAAGGCACGAAGTCGACCACGGTGTCGGCTCAGCCGCTCACACCGGCCAAGCCGGGTGTGCCACCGAGCTTTGTCGTTGCGCCGGCTAACGCTGGGGCCAGCTTGAGCTGGGGAGCGGCGGCCTCGAACGGGGCAACAATTACCAGCTACAAGGTCTACCGAGGCACGTCGAGCAGCAGCCAATCACTCATTGCAACGCTCGGCAACGTGTTGACCTACAACGACACCGGCTTGACCAACAAGACGACCTACTACTACAAGGTGAGCGCCGTCAACAGCGTGGGCGAGGGGACGGCGACGGCAGTGACATCGGTCGTGCCGGGCTTGCCGACGGCGCCACTCAGCTTCGCGGTGCAGGCCGGGAACACTCAGGTGACGCTGACGTGGGCCGCGCCGACATACAGTGGCGGGCCAGCGTTGAGCGGCTACAAGGTCTACAAGGGCACGTCCAGCACGAGCCAGACCCTTCTTGCCACTGTCGGCGCCAGCCCAACGAGCTATACGGCGACGGGGTTGACCAACGGCACGACATACTACTTCAAGGTGACGGCGTACAACAGTGTCGGCGAGGGGCCGGCGACGGCTGTTCTATCGGCTGTGCCGAGCGCGCCAGCGCCGCCCGGCCAGCCGACGGGCCTGTCGGCAGCGCCCGGCAACGCCCAGGTCAGCCTGGCATGGACGGCCCCATCATCGCAGGGCACAGCGCCCATCACGAACTATAAGGTCTACCGCGGTACGTCGAGCACCAGCCAGTCGGTTATCGCGACCATCGGCAACGTGACGAGCTACGTGGACACGACGGCGGCCAACGGGACGACGTACTACTACAAGGTGAGCGCGGTTAACAGCGTCGGCGAGGGGACGGCGTCCACTGTGGTTCAGGTGACGCCGGGCCGGCCGACCGCGCCCCAGAGCCTTGTGGCGACGCAGAACCCGACGAAGGGCGTCAACCTGAGCTGGACGGCGCCAGCCTCGAACAACGGCTCGGCCATCACTGGCTACAAGATTTATCGCAGCCTGACGGCCGGCGGGGAGGCGTTCCTGGTCCAGCCGGCCGGGGTCGGCACGACGTACACTGACACCACAACGAGCTCGCGCAAGCAGTACTTCTACAAGGTCAGCGCGGTGAACGCGTACGGCGAAGGCCCGCTGTCCAACGAATCGTACGCAACGGCGAAGGACGTGCCGCTTGGCATCGACGGCGAGAACGCAGAGCCTGCGTCCGTCGATGACGGCAGCGATGCGCTACCAGCGGACACGCCTGCCCTGCCGGATGGGTATTAGCCTCTCTCTCGCTGGGGGAAGCTAATACCGAGCTTGGGCGTGTGCAGAAAAACGGTTATTGCGAGCCCCCACGCCCCGTGAAGGCGTGCGCCGACACGAGAACACCGCTAAGCTGTCATTGCGAGCGTGAGCGAAGCAATCTCCCGCCCTTGTGAAAGATGCGCTAGAGCGGGACTAGCGGTGCTCTTGCCCATCGGGAGATTGCTTCGTCGTCCTATCGTCCTCCTCGCAATGACGCTTAGGCGAAGTGAACTTGCAGACTCTCTATGAGCGGTTGGCATAAGTGGAGGTCTAAGAGAATAGGGCTAGCGGCGACGAGAGGGGACACACGGCCGAAAGGCCATCTGTAACGCGGCAATACTGCCGTAGGGGAGGTCGGCGTATGTTAAAACGCATCATTATTGGAGCCGCCGCCATCCTGGGAGCGCTCTTGATGCTCGCAGCCCTCGGCTCGCGGCCAGCGGAGACGGCGACCCAGACCGCAGTGAGCTTCACTGCCCTGCCGGGGGGCAAGCTCGACAAGATTAAGCCCGGCGACTATCTATCGGTAGGATATATCTACAAAGTCACCGACATAACGTATCCAGTCGATGTCGGCGTCATCCACCCGAAGGTCGTGCTTGGCCTGCGCTGCAACCAATCGGGCTGGGGGGTCACGCTCGAAGTCAAGATGCCCGACTATCGCGACACGTCGCTTAACGACAAGACGAACCCGGACATCCTGCAGGGCTCGCCCGATGTGGACGCCCAGGTGTGGGGCTACCAGGGCATGGTGCAGGTGCCCGACCTGTGCGGCGCTAATGGCTCGATGACCCTGGATACCAATACCGGCCAGGCCACGTTCAGCGCGGAGGTGCAGGGCAACAAGGCCGCCCGGGTGCGCATGAAGTTCCACCTGCGTGACCCGCAGGCCAAGGGATACCCTTTGTGGGTCAACTGCTCGGACCCCGCCATCAACCCGCCGAAGAAGCCGCTAGGCTCGCAGTGCTCCGGGTCGTGGAGCAGCGAGTTCAGCGCGTACCCGAGCCAATTCTGGACGCCGACGCCGACAGCGACGCCGACAGCACGGGAACCGCTCGCGCAGATTCTCGCGGTGGTAACCGACGCGAACGGCAATGGGGTCGCGGGGGCGACAGTCACGGCGAGGAATAATACCAGCGGCGCTCAAGTGAGCGGCGTGAGCGACATCTGGGGCAACGCTCCGCTCCCGCTATTGGGGCTTGGGGGAGGGTCGTACACGGTTCACATCGACCCGCCAACGGGGTACATGGTGACATCCGCAAACGATGTGGTGGTGAATGTCGTGGGCATCTATACGCAGAACTTCACCGTGGCCCTGATTCCAACGGCGACACCACCCCCGTCCATTCCAGGCCCCGTCTCAGTGAGCGGACTGGTGTTCAATGACGTGAATGGCAACGGCCAGCAGTGTCCGCCCAACGGGCCTATCAGCGACTGCGACAAGGGCGTAGCGGGCGCGACCATTAGCGCTATCAAAGGCCAGACTGTTATGATGACGGCGACCAGTGATGCGAATGGGTCTTACGCCCTGCCGCTTGGCTTCCTGATTCCGCCGCTACCGCAGGGGCTGTACACGATCCACATCGACCCGCCGGACGGCTACAATGTGACCACGCCAAGAGATGTGGCGGTGAATGTCAGATTCTCATCACTCGCGGTGAATTTCGGGATTCAGTCGATGGCGACGCCCACGCCAACGCCAACACCATGACGTAAGTCACGTAACAGGATTGCGACACAGAAGGGGTGCGCCGAGCTGAAAGGGAAGCGACGCACCCCTATCTATGGGTAAGGCACAGAAAGGATACAATTGTTAGACATTGGCTTTAAAGTCCCTAACATCTTAATTCGGGTCGTAATACCACTGCTGTACAATACGTTCTAGAGTATGGAGAGCGTGTCCACGAACGTCGGATAGACGTCGCAAGCGTATCGCCTTGCTGAACTAGCGAAGACGATACTTTGTCGTGTTTGGGTAATGTCCCCGATTGGTACGTCAAACAGCTTCTTGTCAACCTCGGTGTGAGCGGTCCCATGAGTGGGGGAGGCCATATGTTCCGATATGAGAAGAATGAGGCGTCTCGGCCCTGCATGAGGTTGCCTCGACTGCGGGGTGTGAAGGTGGGGCGCCGTGTCGTGTGGGGCGCGGTGGTCCTGCTGGCCGTCCTGGTGGCGGTCATCGCCTTTCAGCCCCTAGCCTCCGCCCGGTCTCTGACGCCCGGCGCTCAGCCCGGCGTCCCGCTCAGCCCGCACGGCGCGCCGCAGACGGTCATCGGCGGCGTGGACCTTGGCAACCTGACCAACTATCTGTTCGTCTTCACCGATGGCAGCAGCGACGCCAACTGGCAGGGCGCGACCAAGGGCTTCGTCGGTGATGTGGCCGTGGACGGCATCCAGGCCGCCGAGCGCACGTCGGGCGGCGTGCCCTACGCGGGGACGATCTACACCAACGACAGCACGCTGAGCGCCTGGCAAAACATCGTCAACCAGAACTCCGGCCAGGCCTTTGCCAGCTACAACGAGACGGCGCGCATTTCTGGTCTAGAAACCGACCTGGCCAACGCATTCAGCCAGATCAACGCGCTGACGGCGACGCCGGGCTTCACGAGCGTCTCGTCGACGTCGTTGAATGGCCTGAACGTGCAGAACGGGATTTGCGAGACGTTCGTCATCAACGTCACATCGGGCTTCGGGATCAGCAGCAAGATTAACGTCACCGGCGATGACTGCGACGTCTTCATCCTGCGCTGGGACACCGACGCGAACCCGAATAACGGCTATCAGGGTGCGGTCAAGTTCCAGAGTGGCGGGGCGATTGTGCCGCTGGGCGGGCTGAAGCCGACCAACTTTATCAATGTGGCCGGCGACATCGACTCGTCGGGTGGCGGCAGCAACCCGCCTAGCCCATACCCCCAGGGGCCGCGCTTCAATGACGGTCAGGGCGCTCTGTGCAGCGGCTGCGCGAACTTCGGTGGCGGCGGCTTCTTCACCGGCTACTGGCTGACCACGGGCGATCCAGCCACCGGCCAGACGCACTCGCTGAGCAACGGCATCTTTGTCGGCGGCTGGTACAGCACGACTAAGCAGTTTAGCATGACGTCGGGGACAAGCGGTGTCTACGTCTCACCACCATCGGCGTTCTTGGTGACGCCGACGCCAACGGCGACGAGCACGGCGACGGACACGGCGACCCCGGCGCCAACGAACACGCTGACGATCACGCTGACGCCGTCGAATACGCCGACAGGGCCGCTGCCGCCGACGAGCACGCCGACGCAGACGCCCGTCCCGACCAATACGGCGACGGCGACGAACACGTTGGCGCCATCGGCGACGGCAACAAGCACCCTTCCGGCCACGGCCACGCGAACGCCAGCGCCCGCCGGTGGCGTCGGTTCGATCATCGGCGTTGTGTTCAACGACACGAACCAGAACGGCGTCCTGGACGGCGGTGAGACCGGTATTAGCGGCGTCACCGTGAACCTGCTCGACAGCAACGGCGACGTCATCGGCACGACGACGACAGACACCAACGGCAACTACGCCTTCGGTCTCCTGGCGCCGGGCAGCTACACGGTGCAGGAAGTCAAGCCGGGTGGCTACTTCGCCACATCGCCGATCACCGTCGGCGTGAACCTGGGCAAGGGGCAGCTCGCCGAGGTGGACTTCGGTCTGTCCCAGACGCAGCCGCCTGTCACCAACACGCCGACACTGACGGCGACGCCGACCACAGCGCCCAACACGGGGACTGTGAAGGGCACGGTGTATAACGACCTGAATGCCAACGGTACGCTGAACCCTGGCGAGCCGGGCATTCCGAATACGAACGTGGACCTGGTCAAGGCAGGGCCGGACGGTATCTTCGGCACGGGCGACGACATCGTGGTGGCCTCGGTCACGACGGACAGCCAGGGCAATTACACGTTTTTCAACGTGCCGCCCGGGAACTACCAGGTGCAGGAGACGACGCCGGGCGGGTATGCGCCGACGTCGCCGACCAACGTGACATTCACGCTGGCGGGCGGTGGGACGACGACGGTCAACTTTGGCAACACACAGCTGACGCCAACACCGACCGCGACGGCCATGCCGAACCCCGCGCAGGTCATTGGAACCGTGTACTATGACCTGAACGGAGACGGGACGCGGGACGCGGGCGAGCCGGGCGTGGGCGGCGTGACGGTCCAGCTTATCAACCCGACGACGAATACAGTCGTTGCGACGACGGCGACCAATACCAGCGGCGGCTACACCTTCACCGGCCTGCCCGCCGGCCCATACGTGGTGGAGATCACCAACCCCGCTGGCTTCGGCAACACATCGCCAAACCCGCTGACGGTGACGGCGCCGACCGGTGGGACAGGGGTAGCTGACTTTGGCTTGCAGCAGCTCAGCGCGGTCGTCGGCACAGTCTACAACGACGTGAACGGCGACGGGACGCAGACGGGCGGCGAGCCTGGCATCAGCGGTGTGACAGTGCAGCTCGTTAACCCATCGACCGGCACAGTGGTGGGGACGACGACGACGGACGCGAACGGAAACTACATCTTCGTGAACGTGACGCCGGGGCCGTATATGGTGAAGGAGACAACGCCAGCGGGCTTCTCGCCGACGACGCCGACGAGCGTGCCGGTGAGCGCGCCGCCGGGCGCGCCGGCCAGCGCCGACTTCGGCAACCAGCAGCTCGGTACCGTCAACGGCACGGTCTTCTATGATGCCAATGGCAACGGGGTGCGCGACTCCGGCCAGCAGAACGTAACGGCTGAGCTGGGCATCCCCGGCGTGACGATCACGCTGAAGAATGCGACGAACGGGACGACGGTGGGGACGACGACGACGGACGCGAACGGGAACTACAGCTTCCCGAACGTGCCGGTCGGCGGCTATATCGTGACGCAGACGACGCCAGGCGGCTACACGCCGACAACGCCGGTGAGCGTGCCGGTGAGCGTGCCGGCGGGCGGCGCGGCGACGGCCGACTTTGGCGACCGCCAGTCCGGAGCGGTTGTGGGTGTCGTGACCAACGACCTCAACGGCAATGGCGTGGCGAATCCGGGTGAGCCAGGCTTGAGCGGCGTGACCATCGGCCTGTATAGCCCCGGCTCTGACAACATTCCTGGCACGGGCGACGATGTCCTGGTCAGCACGACGACGACGGCGACGGATGGCTCATACGCGTTTACGACGGTTGCGCCCGGGACGTACTCGGTGCGGCAGACGGTGCCGTCGGGCTTCGTGAACACGTCGCCGACTCAACTGCCGGTGGTCGTGCCAGCGGGCGGTGTGGGCGTCGCCGACTTCACCGACCAGCAGGTTGGTTCCGTGAGCGGTGTGGTGTTCAACGACCTCAACGGCAACGGCGTGCAGGATCCGGGCGAGGCCGGTGTGCCGGGTGTCCAAATCCAGCTCGTCAATGTCAACACGAACCAGACGACCTTCGGGATTACTGCCACAGACGGCCACTACGTGTTCACGAGCGTGCCGCCGGGCAACTACAATGTGATCGAGACCGTGCCGAACGGCTTCAGCCCGACGACGGCGACGACGGTCGGCGTGAGCGTGCCGCCGAACGGGGCGGGCCACGCCAACTTCGGCGTCCGCCAGAACGGGACGATCTCCGGCGTGAAGTTCAACGACCTGAGCGGCAACGGGACGCTGGACCTGGGCGAGCCGACCCTCTGCTGCGTGACTGTCGTCCTGACGAACACGGGCACGAACCAGCAGTTCACCACGACGACGGCGGCGGACGGGACGTACGTGTTCGGCAACCTGCCGGCCGGGACGTACAGCGTGACGGAGAGCGTGCCGAGCGGGTTCATCAACACGACCTCCCTACCGCAGACGGTCGTCCTGACCTCGAGCGGGAGCGCGTCGGTCAACATCGGCAACCAGCTCAAGGGGAGCATCCACGGCATCGTGGTCAACGATTTCAACGGCAACAGTGTGCAGAACCCGGGCGAGCCGGGCATCGGCGGCGTGACGGTCACGTTGCTCAACGGGAGCAACCAGGTCATTGCCACGACCACGACGCTGCCCGACGGGACGTACCAGTTCCTCAGCGTGACGCCGGGGGCGTACACGGTGCAGGAGACGGATCCAACCGGGTTCCAGAGCGTGTCGCCGAACAACGTGAGCGTGACCGTGCCGTCGAACGGCTCGGGGGTAGCGAATTTCTTCGACCAGGAGAAGCAAGCGCCCACGGCGGTGGACGTGATGACGTTCACGGCGAGCGTGGAAGACGGCGTGGTGGTGGAGTGGGCGACAGCGGCGGAGACGGGGGTGACGAGCTTCCGACTGCTGCGGAGCGTGCGCGCAGACAGCGGCTACCAGGTGGTGACGGTGGCGCCGAGCCAGGGCATCGGCGGTCGCGGGAGCCTGTATCAGGTGGTGGATCGGACGGCGCGGCCGGGGACGTGGTATTATCGGCTGGAGGCGCTCGGCGCGAACGGTCAGGTGATGAACACGCGCGGACCGCTGAGCGTCGAGGTCGGGCCGCAGCGCACGTCGCGCGGCGCTCCGCCTAAGCGTTAAGAGTCAGCTTTGGGGCGCAGGGATGGCAGACTTCCAAATCCATCCCTGCGCCCTGGCGCTGTGATGTCGTAGCTCTTCAATTCTAGATTGGGGGGAGTATGTTCCCGGAAACCAGGCGTTGGCTTTCGGCTTTTGTGTTGTCGTTGACCCGCCCCACGCGACGGCGGTCACGGCGCTTGCAGGCGATCCTGGCCTTCGCAGTCATCACGGCGGTGGTCCTGCAGCCAATTGTGCCCATTGTCCAGATATTCTTAGACGTGCCCGTGCCCGAGGCGGACGCGCACAACCTCGACACGGTCATGACGTCGGTCGACTACGACGCCCAGACCGTGGCGCTGATCAACCAGCGCGCCCAGGCGGGCAGCACCCCGCTCCTCCGAACCGGCGACGAGGTGGGCATGATTATCAAGGTCACGCCCACGAACGGGACGGCGACCGGCGCCGGTGGGTACGTGGACTTCTACGTTCCCAACCAGGCGCAGGTCATCGATGCCGCCTATATGCGGCCGGATGCGAACGGAAATCTACAGTTCGCGCCGATGAAAGGCCCGGCCCTCGACCCGCTGGGCTACGGCCCGATCTCGCCCGCCAGCACAGCGGCGCTCATCGGGCTGACGCTTGGGCCGAGCATCACCGGCATCACAAGCCCGACGGTGAACTCGACCGGGCTTCACCTGGGGACCCTGGCCGGTCTCTACGGCGACACAGGCATCTTCTACTCGACCGACCCCACCACAGCGTGGCAGACCTGGGTGAACTCTAACCCGCCGCTGGGGACGAGCATCACCAACAACCGAGGCGAGGTTGTGGTGCCCTTCAACAAGTGGGATGCCATGCAGCTCTACGCCTTCGGCATCAAGGCGCCGACGGCGCCCATCGTCGACCCCAACGGCCGCGGCAACTCGCCGTGGGGCATGGCGGGCGGCGTGGCCGGCCCACAGAGCGGCTACGCCTGGAGCTTCGACAAGGACTACTGGGACACGCATCCCAACGACCCGAACCGCATGAAGAACTCGATTGTGGTCGGGCCGTGGAAGCGCATCCAGTATCCGGGCAGCGACGCCTCGTTCGACCAGCCGGGCCGCACCGACAATACGCTGGGCTACGCCGTGAAGCCGGCGGGGAATATTGGCTACGCGCTTAGCCCGGCCAACCCACTGCCCGTCACGACGTCTCAGACAGACACCACCAGCCCCAAGACCGTTCGCTGGAGCCTGGGCGAGACGACACTCAACAAGCCTGAGTACGTGTGGGTCAAGGTCAAGCTCTATGCTGACCCGCAGCTCCAGAACGGCCAGTGTACCGTCAACTTCAACGCGGACACCTTCGGCGGCGACGCGGCGGCGACCAGCAACGGCAAGGACCACCTCTGGCGCTACTACGAGCCGACCACCGTCGCCCAGAACGCCTGCGTCTACACCGACAAGCAGGCCAGCACGACGGTCGGTACGGGCCAGTTCAACTACAACCTGACCGTCATCAACATGACGGCGCAGACGCTTAACAACGTCGTCGTGACCGACCAGATGCCGAGCGGTGTGACCTACATCAGCGCCAACCCGACTCCAAACAGCACCAACCCGCTGACGTGGAACATCGGGACGCTTGCGCCGGCGCAGAAGTGGAACGCCACCGTCACGGTCAAGAGCACGTCGAGCGGCGTCGCGGTCAATACGATGTGCGTCGCTGCGGGCACGGACTACACCAAGCAGTGTACCTTTGAAGGCACGCCCCAGGGCAATGTGCCGATCATCCAGCAGTCGAAGACCGTCTTGCAGCCGACGGCCCCGGTCGGACAGCTCCCAAGCGTCCAGCCAGGCGGGACGGTGCAGTACCAGATCCAGGTGTCGAACATCGGCTCGGCGGCGAGTAATACCCCCGTGACGGTGTCGGACTTCCTGCCGAGCGGCTTCACCTACCAGAGCCTCGACAGCGTCATGGTGAACGGCGCCGTCGCCACCGCCCTGACGACGGTGGCCGCGTCAAACCCGCAGCAGCCTGTCTTTACCGTGAACTCGTCCATCAATGCCGGGCAGGACCTGTTCCTGGTTTTCACGGCGAAAGTGTCGGCCACGACGCCCGCCGGGCAGTACTGCAACATGTTCAACTCGGACGCCTACAGCGTCGTTACTAGCGGCCAGGTGGCCTGCGTGAACGTCGCGGGCGCGACCATTGGCGACACCATCTTCCGCGACTGGAATGGCGACGGCACGCAAGACGCGAACACCGAGCCGGGCATCCCCGGCGTGACGGTGAACCTGTACACCGGCGCCTGCCCGCCGTCGAACTCGCTGTACGGTAGCCAGACGACCGACGCCAGCGGCAAGTACCTGTTCGCGGGCGTGCCGGCTGGCACATACTGCGTCGCTCCGCCTGCGGCGGGGAGCGGTGGCATACCGGCCGGCTATACCGCGACAACCTCACCGAACCCGCTGACGGTCACGGTGCAGAACGGCGACCAGTTCCTCACCGCCGACTTTGGCTACAAGCCGGGCGGCAATGGCTCCATCGGCGACACCGTGTGGAAGGACGCCAACAACAACCAGGTCCAGGATGGCGGCGAGCCGGGCATCTCCGGCGTCACCGTGGACCTGTATGCCGACAACAACAACAACGGGACTATCGACGCAGGCGACCCCAAGATCGCCTCGGCGACGACGAACGGCAGCGGTATCTACGGCTTCAGCGGCCTGGCGACGGGGTTGAGCTACATCGTCAACGTCGACAAGACGCAGAGCGCGTTGACGACCTACTTCGCGCCGAACGCACCGGCGGCAACGACGGCCGATCCGTTTGTGGTACCGAACCTGGCCGGCAGCGTCACCAACGCCGACTTCGGCTTTATCGGCGCAACCCCTGCCTCGATTGGCGACCAGGTCTGCTTCGACGACAACCGCGATGGTCTGTGTACGGCGGCGGACACCGGCATCAACAACGTCGTCGTGGACCTGTATCGGGACACCAACGGCAACGGCCAGCCTGACCCGAATGAGTACGTCGGCAGCCAGACAACTGCGGTCAACCCCAATACGACCGTCAGTGGCTTCTACACGTTCTCGAACCTGCTGCCGGGCAACTACATCGTCAGCATCAACCCGAACCAGAGCGGCATTCCCTTCGGCACGACGCCCCAGGTCAGCAACATCAACGTGCCGCTGGCATCCGGCCAGGTCGTGACCAACGCGGACTTCCCGTTCACACGCTATCTGACTAAGACGGTGGACCAGACCGGGCCGGTGCCGTTGGGGACGATCCTCAACTACGCGCTGTATCCCTACAACCCCGGTCCGCAGCTCATGACCGGCGGCATCGTGACGGACACGATTCCGGCCGGATCGACGTACGTCCAGGGCAGCGCCAACGCCGGCGGTTACTACGACGGCGTGAACAACCAGGTGGTCTGGCCGCTCGGCGACAACCTGCCTGGCAGCCCCGGCTATACCTCCGGTGGTGGCGCCGCGCTGTGTCCGGTGCCGTTCACGGCGCCGCTCGTCGCGGACACGTGGATTTCCAAGAAAGAGGCGGACAAGAGCAACGGCGGCAACCCGCTGCTCTTCACGAACCCGTCGGACAAGTACTTCAAGTCCTCGCTGCTGAAGTTCGACGTCAGCGGCATCCCGGCGGGCGTAACCATCAGCACCGCCACCTTGCAGCTCACGACGCAAGCCGCGCGGTCGAAAGATCACTTCGACCAGGTCCATGAAATGAAGACGCCGTGGACGGCCGGCACGGCGAATAACCAGACGTGCAGTGTCGCCAACGGCAGCGGCGCGACATGGAACGCGCCCAACTGCACCGACAGCTGGGCGGCCGGTGCGTTCAGCAGCGCCGACTACTACTCGGGCGTCCTGGGGACCCTCGTTCCCAAGACAAGCAACAAGCCCACAACCGCGAGCGTCACCTCGGCGGTCAATGACTGGGTGAACGGCGGCGTAACGAACAACGGCTTCGTGCTGGTGTCGACAGGTAAGGATAGCGGCGACGCCAAGTATTACAGCGGCGAAGCGTCGAACTCGGCCTACCGCCCCACGCTGACCGGGACATACCTCGTGCCGACGCCCGGCGGGTGTAGTAGCCCGCCCGGTGGCGCCGTGCTCATCTCGTCGGCCGATACCTACGTCGACAAGAGCAACGCGAACAACAACTATGGCACGAACAAGGAGATGAACACCAACCCGGGCCAGAACAACAGTACGAACTACACCAGCTACAGCCTGGTCCAGTTCGACCTGAGCAGCATTCCGGCCGGGGCGACCATCAACAGCGCCTCCCTGACGCTCGATATCACGTCTGACCGCAACAAGCTCGACCACGTGGATGAGATCCACCGCCTGCTGACGCCGTGGACCGAGACCGGCGCGACCTGGAACACACGCGATGGCGTGGCTCCGTGGGCTGGCGGCAGCGCGTTCAGCGCGTCGGACTACGACGGGACGATCTACGCGACAATCGTGCCACCATCCCCGAAGGGGAACGTGACGCGCGACGTTACGGCGCTCGTCCAGAACTGGATTACCAACGGCGCGCCCAATGACGGCCTGGGCATCATCTCCACGGGCGCCAACAAGGAAGACGCCAAGTACGCGACCAAGGATGACACCGACAACAGTGTGACGAAGCCGACGCTTGTCGTCAACTGGTCGCTGAATCCTGGTCCCACCGTCTCCACTGTCACGACGTTGCAGGCGACGCCATATCTGCAGACCACGCCGGGCCAGATCAAGGTCACGATGACGGTGAACGCTACGAACGGGGCCATCAACAATGTGACCGCGCCGCCGAGCCTGACCGTGACGACCGCGAACGACGTCACGGTGAGCTTGGCGAGCGGACCGACACCGGCTGGCCCCGTAACGGTGTCACCCGGCAACCCGGCCACCTTCACCTACGTCTATAACGTCTCGCAGCCGGCGAGCTCCGTGCCGCGCCAGATTAGCTTCAGCGGCACGCCGCTGCCAACGGGCAGCTTCGCCCAGGCGACGTCGGAGACCCTGCTCGTCACGCCGCCCCTGAAGTTCCAGGTGCAGCAGTCGGGCAGTAACCCGATCATCTCACCCATCACGAACCAGGGTGTCATGGCCGATGCGGCGACCTTCCCGACGACGCCGAGTAACATTGTTCAGACCAGAGTTCAGGGCGCGTCCGGCGGCGCCGGCAGCATTGGCGACACGGTGTGGGCGGACCTGAACGGGAACGGTGTCCAGGATGCCGGTGAGCCGGGTATTCCGAACGTCACGGTCATCCTGAACGGCCCGAACTGCGCGCCGTGTACGACGACGACCGACCAGAATGGGAAGTACCTCTTCCCGCTGCTCAACTCGGGCAACTACACGGTGAGCTACGACTCGACGACGGCCCCGACGGGCTATATCCCGACGACGCCGACAGTCATTGCGCACCTGCTCGCGCCAGCCGAGAACTTCCTGAACGCCGACTTTGGCCTCGAGCCGCCAGGCGCCGGCGCCATCGGCGATACGGTGTGGCTCGACTCGAACAACAGCGGCGCGCAGGATGCGGGCGAGCCGGGCCTGCCCAACGTGGACGTCACCCTGTACAGGGACATCAACGGCGACGGCACGCTCGACGCTGGCGACGTGGTCGTGCAGCAGGCGACGACCGACGCCAACGGCAAGTATCTGTTCACCGGACTCGTGCCGGGCAAGTACCTGGTGCAGGTTGACGAGAACAGCAGCGTCACGACGCCGGAGGGCGGCGCTACAACCATCGGCGCGGCGATGAACCCAACAACCGGCACCGTCAACCCGCGGCCGGTGACCATGACCACGCCGGGTCAGAACATCCTGACCGCCGACTTTGGCTACAACTGGGGCGGTTCGATTGGCGACACGGTCTACTACGACAACAACTTCAACAAGACGCAGGACCCCGGTGAGCCGGGCGTGCCCAATGCCGTCGTGGACCTGTTCCAGGACAACAACGGCAACGGCGTCGTCGATCCGAACGAGCCTCAACTCGCGGCGGCCATCACCGACGCCAACGGCAACTACCTGTTCACGAACCTGCCGCCGGGCAAGTACGTGGTTGAAGTTGAGGACCAGACGGTTCCGAACCCGTCGAACCCCAACCTGTTCAACATGGTGGCGACGACGGGCGAGACCAAGGCCATCACCCTCCAGCCCAAAGGCTCGGACCTGACCGCGGACTTCGGTTTCGCGGCAGCCGCCACCCTGGGTGACACGGTCTTCCGCGACCTGAACGCCAACGGCACGCAGGATCCGGGCGAGCCGGGCATCATCGGCGTCCAGGTGCAGCTCTTCGACGCGAACAACGTCCAGATCGCGACGACGACCACGACCACGAACGGGTACTACGAGTTCATCGTGGCGCCCGGGACGTACACGGTCAAGGTCAACCCGAACGCGGTGTCGGGCAGCTACCTCAGCGGGCCGCCCGGCGGCAGCTACACCAATACGGTGACGCCGGGCGACGTGGTGACGACCGACGACTTCGGCTTCGCCTACAACGGGACCATCGGCGACACCGTGTTCAACGACGTCAACGGCAACGGCGTCCAGAACGTGGGTGAGCCGGGCATCCCGAACGTGACCGTCCTGCTCAAGGACGCGACCAACACCACCATCCGCGCGACCAGCACGGACGCTCAGGGCAAGTACCTGTTCAAGGGTCTGGCCGACGGGACGTACACTGTCGTCATCGACACGACGACGATCCCGGCTGGCTGGGTGCAGACGGCCGATCCGGACCAGCCGGGCGTGACCTGCTCGACGTGCGACAACAAGGGGACGGCGACCATCAGCGGCGGCAACCAGGTTCTAACCGAGGACTTCGGCTACCGCGCGCCCAACGCCGTCACCTACACGGTCAGTGGAACAGTGTGGAACGACGCCGACAAGAACGGGGCGATCAACGGCGGCGAGCCTGGTATCCCCGGTGTGACCGTGCGCGCCAGCGTAGACACGAACGGCGACACCATACCGGACTTCGTGTTCACGATACCAACGGATAACAATGGCAACTACCTCATTGGCGGCATCCCCGCCGGGAGCAACGTCACCATTTCGTCCGACTCGGCGACGCTGCCGTCGGCCGGTTCCCCGTGGACGCAGACGGCCCCCACACCGATCCCGCCCGGAACGTACACGGTCACCGGCGTCAACGCCAACCAGACCCAGAAGAACTTCGGCTACGCCACCCAGGTCGGCAGTATCAGCGGCAAGGTGTGCGTGGGCGACGCGAACGGTCAGTGTAACGCGGGCGAGCCGGGCGTGGCGAACGTTCCCGTGTCGCTGGTTAACACGGCCACCAACACGGTCGTTGGCGCCACGACCACCGACGGGCAGGGCAACTACAGCTTCACGAACCTGCCGGCCGGCGTCTACCAGGTGACGACGACGACCCCCGTCGGCTACACCACGGTATCGGACGCCGACGGCGGGAACCCGAACCTGATCACGGTAAGCCTGGCGTCGGGGCAGATAGTCACGGGGCGTGACTTCGAGCTAGCGCAGAACGCCACGGCTACGCCGACCGTGACACCCACACCGACGGCGATCATCACCGTGGCGCCGGGACTTGGCTCCGTTCAGGGTGTGGTGTTCAACGACCCCAACCACAACGGCATCCAGGACGGCGGTGAGCAGGGCGTGCCCAACGTCACCATCACCCTCTACGGGCCAAATAACGTGCCGGTCGGCTCAACGACCACCGGCCCGAACGGCTCGTACAGCATCCCGAACCTGGCGCCCGGCCCGTACACCGTCCAGGTGACAACGCCGTCTGGCTACACCAACACCACGCCGGTGGCGGTCGGTGTGAATGTGCCGGCCAACGGTGCGGCGACGGCGAACTTCGGCGTGGCCTTGCCCGGGACGGCGACGCCCACGCCGACACCGACGACGCCCACCAACAGCGGCACGATCAAGGGCACGGTGTTCAACGACCCCAACGCGAACGGGACGCAGGAGCCGGGTGAGACCGGCATCCCCGGCGTCGTCGTCGGTCTGTACCAGGCCGGCCCCGACGGTGTCTTCAACACCCCCGATGACGTGTTGGTAACGACGACGACGACAGACCCGGCGGGCAACTACGGCTTCTACAACCAGCCGCCCGGCACCTACCAGGTGCGCGAGACCGTTCCGCCGAGCTACGTCCACACGACGCCGGTCAACCAGGTGCTGAGCCTGCCAGCGGGCGGCACTCAGACGGTCAACTTCGGCCTCGCTCAGCCGACGCCGACGCCCACCCCGACGACTCCGCCGCTGCCCGCAGCCATCACCGGCACGGTCTACGACGACCTGAACGGCGACGGCGGGCGCGATGCAGGCGAGCCGGGCATGGGTGGCGTGACAGTGCAGCTCATCAACCCGAGCACCGGGACGGTGATCGCCACCACGCTGACGAACCCGGGCGGCGGCTACAGCTTCACCGGCCTGGTCCCCGGACCGTATGTCGTTAAGGAAGTGCTCCCGTCCGGCTTCACGAACACGACGCCGAACCCGGTGACGCTGACGACGCCGGCCGGCGGGACGGCCATCGCCGACTTCGGCAACCAGCAGCAGGGAACCGTCAACGGGACGGTCTACAACGACCTCAACGGCGACGGCACGCAGCAGGCGGCCGAGCCTGGCATCCAGGGCGTGACCGTGCAGCTCGTCAACAGCACGACCAACGCTGTGATCGCGACGACGACGACGAACGCCAACGGCTACTACAGCTTCGGCCTCGTGAACCCCGGGCCGTACGTTGTGAAGGAGACGACGCCGAGCGGCTTCGCGCCGACGACCCCGACGACGGCGCCCGTGAGCGTGCCGGCGGGCGGGGCGGCGAGCGCCGACTTCGGCAACCAGCAGACTGCCACCATTAAGGGAACCGTCTACAACGACGTCAACGGGAACGGCGTTCAGGATCCAGGTGAGGCGGGTCTCGCGGGTGTCACCGTCCAGTTGGTCAACCCGGTCGATGGCATCACTATCATTGCGACCAAGACGACGGACGCCAACGGGAACTACAGCTTCACGAGCGTGACGCCGGGCATCTACGACGTGCGCGAAACCGACCCAACCGGCTACGCCAGCACGACGCCGAACGATGTCCTCGTCTCGGTGCCGGCGAACGGTGTCGGCTACGCCAACTTCGGCGACCGGCAGCTGGCCTCGGTTGTCGGTGTGGTCACGAACGACCTCAATGGGAACGGCGCGGCCGACCCCGGCGAGACGGGCCTGAGTGGCGTAACGATTGGGCTTTACGGCGCTGGCGCGGACAACGCGCTCAATACCGGCGATGACGTCCTGCTTGGCACAACACAGACGGCGCCGGACGGCTCCTACGCCTTCACGGCGGTGCTGGCGGGTACGTACCTCGTCAAGGAGACCGACCCCGTCGGCTTCGTCAGCACGTCGTCCAACAACGTGCCCGTCGTGCTGCCGCCGGGCGGTGTGGGCATCGCCAACTTCGCCGACCAGCAGGTCGGCTCGGTGAGCGGCATCGTGTTCAACGACCTGAGCGGCAACGGGACGCAGGACGCGGGTGAGCTGGGGGTGGGCGGCGTGCCCATCCAGCTCGTCAATACCCAAACGAACCAGGTTGTCGCGACCACGACGACCGCCGTGGACGGCTACTACATCTTCACGAGTGTGCCACCGGGCAACTATAACGTCGTCGAGACCGTGCCGACGGGCTACGGCAACACGACGCCGACGACGGCGCCGGTTGCCGTGCCGCCGGGCGGCGCTGGCTACGCCAACTTCGGCATTCGCCAGAACGGAACGGTGTCCGGCATCAAGTTCAACGACCTGAACGGCAACGGGACGCTGGACGCGGGTGAGCCGCCACTGGGTGGCGTGGTCATCCAGTTGTCAACGAACCCGGGCGGCCAGGTCATCGGGACGACGACGACGGCGGCGGACGGAACATACGTGTTCACGAACGTTGCGCCCGGCAACTACACCGTGTCGGAGACTGTGGCCTCTCCGATGGTAAACACGTCGGCGTCGTCGGTGAACGTGACCGTGCCCTCGGGCGGCTCGGCGTCGGCCAACTTCTTCAACTGGGTGAAGGGCGTTATCTCGGGCATCGTGGTCAACGATCTCAACGCGAACGGCCAGCTCAACCCAGGCGAAGTCGGGATCGGCGGCGTGACCATCCAGCTCGTGGACCCCATCACCAACCAGCAGCTCCGGGTGACGACGACTCTGCCCGACGGAACGTATCAGTTCCTCGGCGTCACACCGGGCAACTACAAGGTGATCGAGACCGACCCAGTCGGCTTCCAAAGCGTCACGCCAAACACCGTGTCGGTGACGGTTCCGTCCAACGGCTCGGCGGTGGCGAACTTCTTCGACCAGCTCAAGCAGACGCCGACGGCGGTTCAGGTGATGTCGTTCACGGCGAGTGTTGAGGATGGCGTGGTGGTCGAGTGGGCGACGGCGGCTGAGGCGGGCGTGACAGGCTTCCGCCTCCTGCGCAGCGTCCATGCTGACGACGGCTACCGCCCGGTGGGCGACGTCATCCGCAGCCAGGGGCTTGGCGGCGCTGGCAGCCTGTACCAGTGGACGGACCGAGCCGCGCGGCCGGGCACGTGGTACTACCGCCTCGAGGTGCTTGGCGACGAAGGTCAGGTGATCGGCACGCAAGGGCCGCTGAGCGTCGAGGTTGGTCCGCAGCGCACGTCACGCGGCCCAATCCGGCCGGGTCGGTAAGGCCAGCCGACGCTTGTCTGGCCCAGCGGTGCGAGGGGTGAGCAAGACTGTCGGGGCGGGTTGCAAACCCGCTCCGACGGGACTTACCGCGACGAATTGGACGGGTGTTGGCCCTCGTCGACCAACACCCGTCACGTGCCTGTAACATAAACTTTGCTGCCAAAATGGAGACTTTAGGGGACAACAGCCTTAATATCTTAACTCGGTTCGTAACATCGGGCGTGTATAATCGTTAATGAAATAAGGGCTGTGCAGTATTGTTTATATTCTTCACGTTTCCCTGCGTTTTCAACTGTCAAGCTGCCCAATTGTTTGTGTATCGCTCCTGGTCCATGAAACCGTGTGAAGGTCGGTTTCGTGGACTATGCTGGCGTTTACACTTTAGCGGAAGGGGTCATCGAACGAGACGTGTCTCGCCGCGATGACAGACTTGTGTAAACCTTTGTGTTCTCGTAAAGCCATGCTTGCGCGTCTGGTGGTCTGACTCGACTCGGTTCCTGAGCCACCTGAATAAGGGGGGAGAGTATGTCTCGGCACACTACGTCTGTGCGTCGTGCGATTGTTGTGTTTGCCGTGTGGCTGATGGCGTGGGTGCGCGCCTCTGTCACTCGGGCCAAAGCATCTATTCGCCAGGTTATTGCTTTGTGTAAAGATCGCGTCCGGCGTGTGTCGCAGCCTGTCAGGCCCGCGCCGCAGCCGGTCGCCTGGCGCGACGGGAGTGTCGCAGCCCGCTTCCGATCCCCTGGCGGCGGCCGCCGGTCACGCTTCAGGTTAGGCGTGAGCCGGCGCTACGCCGCCCTCTCGCTTGCCCTCATGGTAGCAGTACTCCTCCAGCCACTGCTCATGATCGGGCAGATTTTCGTTGGCCCTCAGGCGCCTGTCGCATCCGCGCACAACCTGAATACGACGATGGTCTACACCTCCCTCGATCCGGCGAGCCAGGCGCTGCTCGACAGCCGGGTCAACGGATCCGGTAATCCGCTTCTGCAAGCGGGCGACACCATTGGCTTAGTCATCAAAATTGTCGCTGGCCCTGGCACATCGACCGGTGTCGGCGGCTACGTGGACTTCTACGTCCCGAACGGCGTGCAGGTGACCGACGCCGCTTACGTCATCCCCGATGGGCTGGGAGGCTACCCGAAGGCCCCCATGAAGGGGCAGTCGCTGATCGCCATCGGCGATGGCCCCATCGGCGCAAAGGCGCAGCCGGCCCTGGCGGGCCTTGTGCTCACTAACACGCTCGGCATGAGCGCGTTGGCGGTGGAGAACGGCACAAACCTCGCCAACGGCACCATCGCTGGCGTCTACGGCGATACGGGCATCTTCTACTCTACCAGCCCGGAAACGGCTTTCGGCACGTACTCCGGTGGCGCCCTCACCAACAACAGCGGTGACACGATTGGCGCGGCGACGAGCCTGGGCACGCTGCTGAACAAGTGGGACGCCGAGCAGGAGGCCGCCTACGGCATCAAAGGCTCGGCGAACCCCTCCTACCCCAGCACACCCATCATCGACAACCAGGATGGACGCGGCAACGCGCCGTGGGGCCTGGCGAACATGGTGGCCGGTCCACTGAGCGGCTACCAGTACGAGTTCGACAAGGACTATTGGGACGCCAACCCGAGCGATCCCAACCGCATGAAGAACTCGATCAAGATTGGCCCGTGGCAGCGCATCAAGTACACCGGCAGCAACATCTCCAAGGACCAGCCGGGCCTGCGCAGCACGGTCTTAGGGCTGGCGGGCATCGACGCGAGCACTCTCGGCTACGCCCTTAGCCCGGGGAACCCGCTCCCGGCGACCACGTCCCAGACCGATACCACCAGCCCGAAGACCATCCGCTGGAGCATCGGCCAGTTGACCCTGAACCGCCCGGAGTACGTGTGGGTGCAGTTCAAGGTCAACAATACAAGCGCCATTCTGGACCAGACGGGCTGCCCTATCTTCCATACCGATACGATGGGCGGAGACGCGGGTGGCGACCAGGGCGGTAAGGACCACATCTGGCGCTACTACGACCCGACCGACTTCGTCTGGAACGGGTGTGTTGCGGCCAGCAAGGCCGCCAACGTGCCGGTGGTCAAGGTCGGCGATACCCTCCAGTACCCCATCAAGGTCTACAACCTGAGCCAGACGAAAATCCTGACCAACGTCGTGGTCAAGGACACGCTGCCGAGTGGCCTGACCTTCGTCAGCGCCGTCCCGTCCCAGAACAGCGGTCCCAACCCGCTCGTCTGGAACGTCGGGACGCTGGCGCCGGGTCAGAAGTTCCAGGCGACGGTGACGGTAAAGGTGACCGGCACCGGCCCCTTCCAGGATACCCTCACCATTACCTCGAACGAGCTGCCGCCCCAGACGGACAAGGACATCACGCCGTCCGGCTCGATACCCTATCTGATTTTGGAGAAGACGGCTTCGCCGACCAGCATCTCGCCCGGTGGCACGGTGACGTGGACGGCTATCGTCAAGAACAGCGGTAGTGGACCGTCGGGCAACCCGACGCAGATTACCGAGTTCCTGCCGGCCGGCTTCACCTACAGCAGCCTATCGAGTGTCACCGCCAACGGCGCAACCGTCACCGGCACAACGGTCAACACGAGCAACCCAAGCCAGCCGGTGTTCAGCATACCCGCTGGCGTGAATCCAGGCCAGCAGCTTGCGCTGACGTTCACAGCCACCGCAAGCGCCAATATCGCGCCAGGGCAATACTGCAACCAGTTCTCGGCTCTCCAGTCGGGTGTGCCCCTCCAGTCGGGCCAGCAAGGCTGCGTCGCGGTGGGCGGCGGACAGATCGGCGACACGGTCTACCGCGACTGGAACGGCAACGGCACGCAGGATCCCGGCGACGTCGGCATGCCTGGCATTCTGATGAACGTATACGCCGGGAGCTGCCCACCGAGTGGTGGCGCTATCCAGACCCAGACCACCGACGCTAGCGGCAAGTACCTGTTCACCGGCCTGTCCACGCCGGGTAACTACTGCGTGGTCCCAGGCAGCGCGCCGGCCGGCTACACGCTGACGACGGGCAACAACCCGCTCTCCGTCAGCCTGACCAACAACCAGCAGTACCTGACCGCCGACTTCGGCTACAAGCCGGGTGGGACGGGCAGCATCGGCGATACGGTCTTCAATGACCTCAACAACAACGGCGCCCAGGACGGTGGCGAAGCGGGCATCTCGGGCATCACCGTGGACCTGTACGCCGACAACAACGGCAACGGCATCATCGACCCGACGGACCCAAAGATTGGGACGACGACGACCGACGGCAGCGGCCAGTACCTCTTCTCGAACCTGGCGACCAACCTGAGCTACCTGGTCAACGTCGACAAGACCCAGTCGGCGCTGACGAGCTACTTCAGCCCGAACAGCTTCGTCGCCAGCACCAACGATCCGCAGCCCGTACCGAACCTGAGCGGCAGCTACCTGAACGCCGACTTCGGCTTCTTCGGGCAGACGCCGGGCAGCATCGGCGACACGGTGTGTATCGACAGCAACGGCAATAAGCTGTGCGATACGGGAGAGACAGGCGTCCCCGGTGTGACCGTCAGCCTGTACCGCGACGCCAACGGCGACGGCATCCCCCAGGGGATCGAGCTGGTCACGACGACGACGACCGACGGTAATGGGAACTACTCGTTCCCCGGCCTCGGCCCTGGCAATTACATCGTCACCGTGGCGACGTCCGATCCCAACGCGCCGGCCGGCTACGCGCCGACGGTCACGCAGCGGAACGTCACGCTGGCCGTTGGGCAGACGGTCTTGACGGCGGACTTCCCGTACAGCCCGCTGCTGACCAAGACGGCCAGCCCGGGCAGCACCACCTCCAACAGCAACATCACGTTCACGGTGAAGCCGACCTACACCGGCAGTGATCTGCTCTCGAACGTGACCATCATGGACCCAATCCCGGCCGGGACGACGTATGTCAATGGCAGCGCCACGGCCGGCGGCACGGTGACGACGTACTCCTCCACCGCTGGAACGGGCGGCAACGACGGCCAGACCACATCCAGTGTCACGGTCAGCCCGACGACGGCGGCCGTCGGCGGCACGCTCAACGTAACCGTCAACCTGGCTAACCTGACCGGCCAGCCCACCGTCACCAACGCCACGCCGACGCTCACGGTGAACGGCGGCCAGGCAACGTGCACCGGCCCGACGCCGGCGAGCGCGACCATCGCCGCGAACGCCAACCAGAACTTCGCCTTTGTCTGCACGCCCACGACGGTCGGTGTGTTTACCTTTACCGCGAACGCGAGCGGCACGGTCTCGGGCAACCCGTACGACTTCCCCGAAGCCGTCTCCAACACCGCGCTGGTGACACCGACCGGCGGCTCCCAGATCGTGACGTGGAACCTGGGCAGCAACACGGCAGGCATCCCGGCCAACTCTTATACGGGCGGCAGCCCGAACAGCATCTATGCCCTCCAGGGCAACGGCAAGACCGGCTTCTGGAACTACCAGATCTCGGCCAATAGCTGGGCTGCCCAGGCGAATACCCTCGCCAGCGTCCAGCAGGGCGGCTCCCTGGCGTACGACGGCTCGCAGTACATCTACGCCTTCCAGGGCGCGGGCAAGAACGTCTTCTGGCGCTATGATACGACGGCCAACACGTGGGCGGCGCGCGCCAACGCGCCCGACAAGGTGTCGGACGGCGGCGCCCTCGTCTACCTCAACGGCTTCGTCTATGCCCTCCAGGGCAACGGCAAGAACGTCTTCTGGCGCTACACCCCTGGTTCCAACTCCTGGTCGACGCTAGCGCCCTTAACGGTGAGCAGCACCAACTACAACGTCAGCAAGGGCGGCGCGCTGACCACCGACGGCACCTATATCTACGCGCTCCAGGGGGGCGGCAAGAGCGTATTCCTGCGCTACGACCCGTCGGCCAACACGTGGAGCCGTCTCGCCGATACCCCGAGTAGCGTCAATAACGGCGGCGCGCTCGTCCGTCTCGGTAACTTCATCTACGCGTTCCAGGGCAACGGCAAGCAGACTTTCTGGCGCTACGACATCGCGGCCAACACCTGGACGACGCGCGCGAACCTGCCGGTCAAGGAGGACTACGGCGGCGCGCTGACAACCGACGGCACCTACATCTACGCGACGGCAGGCAAAGGCGCAACTGGCTTCTACCGCTACGACCCGGTCGCGGACACCTGGATCGCCCGCGCCTCGACGCTGGGGCAGGTCGACAAGGGCGGCGCCCTGGTCTTCGTGAATGGCACGGGTCAGCTCAGTACGTCCAACACCATCGCCGCCACCCCGTCGCTCATCAACTCCGGCGACACGGTGCAGGTGGTGATGACGCTGCGTACCGGGACGGGCACGGTGACGAACGTCACGCCCAGCGCCCTCACCATCAACCGCACGGGCGGAGTGACCGGCGGTACGTGCTCGGCCCCAAGCCCGGCCAGCCAGCCGAGTGTCCCGCCCAACACGCCGGTGACGTTCACCTGGACGTGCAGCGGCTTCAGCATGGGCACGACGCCCGGCAGCCTGACCTTCCAGGCCAGCGCCAGCGGCACCGGCGGGTCGTTCGCCCAGGCCACGTCCAACAGCGTGATCACGGTTCCGACCCTGTCGTTCCAGTCGAAGGTGAACAACCCGTCGACGCTGAGCAGCATCCAGAATGCTGCCATCATCATGGACGACAGCGGCGCGATCCCGTCGTCGCCGAGCAACACGACCAAGACGACGATCACGAACGCGACCGGCCCGACCGGCAGCATCGGCGACACGGTCTGCGTCGACAGCAACAACAATAACCTGTGTGATGCGGGCGAGCCGGGCGTCGCCGGCGTCACGGTGTACCTGAAGGACTCCAACGGCAACACTCTGGCGACGACGACAACGGATGCCAACGGCAACTACCTGTTCCCGAACCTGGCGGCGGGGACGTACACTGTCACCTACGACCAGACCACCCTGCCGGTCGGCGACATCCCGTCGACGCCGGTGTCCATCACCAAGGCGCTTGGGAACGGCCAGCAGGACCTGACCTTCGACTTCGGCGTTCAGCCGCCGAGCACGTACAGCATCGGCGACACGGTCTGGCGGGATGCCAACAACAACGGCACGCTGGATAGCGGCGAGGCGGGCCTGCCCAACATCGGCGTCCGCCTGTACCGCGACATCAACGGCGACGGCCAGATCAACGCCGGCGACGTCCTCATCGGGACGACGACGACGGACGCCAACGGGAACTACATCTTCCCGAACCTGCCGAACGGCAAGTACGTGGTGCAGGTGGACACGACGAGCACGGTGAGCGCGCCCGACGGCTCCACGCCGATGCTCGGCACGGCGATGGCGCCGACGACCGGCACCACCAACCCGCGCGCGGTGACCATCAACAACGCCAACATCACCAACGCCGATTTCGGCTACAACTGGTCCGGCACGATTGGCGATACCGTCTACTACGACGACAACGGCAACAAGACCCAGGACGGCGGCGAGGCCGGCGTGTCGGGTGTCGTGGTCGATCTGTACCTGGACAGCAACGGCAACGGTGTCCTGGATCCGGGCGAGCCGCTCCAGGCCGTCACGGTGACCGGCGCGAACGGCCTATACCAGTTCACCAACCTCCCGCCGGGCAAGTACCTGGTCGAGGCCGAGCCTCAGACGGTCCCGAACAAGAGTAACCCGGCTACGTTCGGCTCGATGATCTCGACGGTGGGCGAGGACCTGCCCATCACGCTGCCCGCTGGCGGCTCGAACCTCAACGCCGACTTCGGCTTCATCGAGCGCGGCATGGTGGGTGAGACGGTCTTCAAGGACCTCAACGGTAACGGCATCCAGGACCCCGGCGAGCCGGGCATCCCCGGCGTGACCGTCACGCTGAAGGATGCGCAAGGCAACACCATCGGGACGACGACGACGGACGCGAACGGGAACTACCAGTTCCTCGTCGTCCCTGGTAACTACACGGTGCAGGTGTCGCCGACGGCTGGACAGGGCGCTGGCGTGCCGAACCCGACGACGCCGACGACCGTTCAGACGACGGTGGCCGGCGGAGCAGAGAACCTGACCGCCAACTTCGGCTTCACTGCGACCGGCTCGATTGGCGACACCATCTTCGAGGACATCAATGGCAACGGCACGCAGAACGCTGGCGAGCCGGGCATTTCAGGCGTCACCGTTCAGCTCTTCGACAACGCGAACAATCTCATCACGAGCCAGGTGACGGACTCGAACGGTAACTACAACTTTACCGGCTTGGTGGCCGGAACGTACATCGTGAAGGTGGCCTCCGGTGTGCCAGCCGGTTGGAACCAGAGCGCGCAGCCTGGGCCGAGCGGCTCGGTGTCGTGCAACAACCCCACACCGACGTGCAGCACGTCCAGCACGGTCACGCTCGCTTCGGGTGCGACGAACGTCAACCAGGACTTCGGCTTCAAGTCCCCTGTCGCCGCGAACGCTACGATCAGCGGCACGGTCTGCACGGGCGACTCGAACGGCGCGTGCAACAATGGCGAGCCGGGCGTGCCGAACGTCACAGTGACGCTGGTCGATACGTCCACTGGTCTCGTGGTCGCGACGACGACGACAGGCGCGAACGGGACGTACAGCTTCCCGAACCTGGGGCCAGGCACGTACCAGGTCAGCACGAGCAACCTGCCGGTCGGCAACATCAACATCTCTGACGCCGACGGCAGCAACCCCAACAGCATCATCGTTCCGCTGACCACCGGCGCGACGGTCACGACCAGGGACTTCGAGATTAACCTGCCGCCGACCGTCACACCGACGCCGAGCTTGACGCCGACGCCAACCGCGACACCGTCCACGGGCGGCGTCAACGGCAAGGTCTGCAGCGACGCTAATAACAACGGCACGTGCGATGTCGGCGAGGCGGGCATCCCCGGTGTCACCGTGACGCTAAAGGGCCCTGGCCCTGATGGCATCCTCGGTACGCCGGACGACGTGACACTGGGGACGACGACGACAGACGCGAACGGGAACTACACGTTCAACAACGCGCCAGCCGGCCCAGTGCGCGTGGTGCAGACGACGCCGGGCGGTTATACGACCACCACGCCGTTCCTGGACGTGATCGTACCGGGTGGCGGAACTGTCACGGCGAACTTCCCGGACGTGCAGAACACGCCGACGCCGACGGTGACATCGACGCCGAGCAACACGCCGACCCCGTCGCCGACCATCAACAAGACGCCGATCCTGCCGACGGATACGCCGACGCCGACGGTCACAAACACGCCGACGGTCACGAACACGCCGACAAACACGCCGTCGCCGACGACGACGCGCACGCCAACAGTGACCCCGACGGTCCCGCCGTCCGTGGTCTCGATTCAGGGCGACGTCTACAACGACCTGAACGGAAACGGCGCGATTGACGGCGGCGAGCCGACGCTGCCGGGCCGCACGGTGAACCTCCTGGACAACAACGGCAACCTGTTGCAGTCCACGACGACGGATGGCACAGGCCACTACGCGTTCAATAACCTGACGCCTGGCACGTACCAGGTGCAGGTGGTGCCGGGTGGTCTGTCGGCGACGAACGCCATTCCAGGCGCCCCGCCGGGCACGTCGTTCAAGACGAATAACACGACCATCCTGGTCAACGCGACGACGCCGGGCACGACGTACACGCCGAACGACTTCCTGTTGGCGCAGAACACGCCGACCCCGACCGTGACATCGACGGTGACCAACACACCAACCAACACGCCGACGAACACGCCGACGACGACCCTGACGCCGACCATCACGCCGACCCCGCTGCCGCAGACGGTCTCGATCCAGGGCAACGTCTACAACGACTTGAACGGAAACGGCGCGATTGACGGTGGCGAGCCGACGCTGACGGGCGTGACCGTATCGCTGCTGGACAGCAACGGTAACCTCATCACGACGACGACGACGGACGGCACGGGTCACTACGCCTTCAACAACTTGCCGGCCGGGACGTACCAGGTGCAGGTAACTGTGCCGAGCGGCTCGTCGGCGACCAACGCCATTCCGGGCAATAGCGCGTTCAAGCTAAGCAACACGCTCATCCTGGTCAACGCGACGACGCCGGGGGCGACGTACACGCCGAACAACTTCCTCGTCGCGCAGAACACACCGACCCCGACATCGACCTCCACGGTGACCAACACGCCGACGGTGACGAACACACCGACGAACACGCCGACCAACACGGTGGCGCCGCCGACGAACACGCCGACGCTCACGCCGACGGTGACTGCGACGCTGCCGCCGAGTGTCGTCTCGATCCAGGGCGATGTCTACAACGACTTGAACGGGAACGGGGCGATTGACGGCGGCGAGCCGAAGCTGTCCGGCGTAACGGTCCGGCTGCTGGACAACAACGGCAACCTCATCACAACGACGACGACGGACGGCACAGGCCACTACGCCTTCAACAACCTGACACCGGGCACGTACCAGGTGCAGGTGGTGGCGCCAGCCGGGTCGAGCGCGACGAACGCTATCCCGGGTAACCCGCCGGGCAGCGCCTTCAAGCTCAACAACACGACCATCCTGGTCAATGCCACAACGGCCGGCACGACGTACACGCCGAATGACTTCCTCGTCGCGCAGAACACGCCGACGCCGACGGTGACGAACACGCCGACCAACACACCAACCAACACGTCGGTGCCGCCGACGCTGACGCCGACGCCGACGAACACGCCAGTGCCACCGACGAACACTCCGACGGTGACGCTGACGCCGACGCCGACGAACACTGGCCAGCCGACGAACACACCGACGCCAACCCCGACGGCGACATTGTCGACGGTCTCGATCCAGGGCGATGTGTACAACGACTTGAACGGGAACGGGGCGATTGACGGCGGCGAGCCGAAGCTGTCGGGCGTGACGGTGCGGCTGCTGGACCAGAACGG
Organism: Anaerolineae bacterium; assembly: GCA_039810085.1. Classification (GTDB taxonomy): domain Bacteria; phylum Chloroflexota; class Anaerolineae; order Epilineales; family JAHCIE01; genus JBDHWG01. The sequence continues at coordinate 215 of JBDHWG010000016.1, read as the reverse complement.
CAACCTCATCACGACGACGACGACAGACGGCACAGGCCACTACGCCTTCAACAACCTGACACCGGGCACGTACCAAGTGCAGGTCGTGCCGCCGGCCGGGTCGAGCGCGACGAACGCTATCCCGGGTAACCCGCCGGGCAGCGCCTTCAAGCTCAACAACACGACCATCCTGGTCAATGCCACAACGGCCGGCACGACGTACACGCCGAATGACT